>NZ_BNAH01000008.1 GCF_014653195.1 Thalassotalea profundi | reverse complement strand
TCTTGTCATTTTGTCACCTAAATTATCTATGAGGCGATCATATCAGCCTCTAATTAAGTGGCCAAATTCGTTATACCACTACATCCAGTAATTTGTGCGATTAACGCTAGTAATACAAATACTTGCACTTGGTTGAAATTAAGTCCTAACAAATTTACAACCCCTAATTTATGCACAATACGTTTATTTTTATTATTCATAGAAAAATTAATAGTTGTGCATTTCGAAATTTTGCACAATTGGCATTAAACTAAGCTCCATAACCTATACAAAATAGTTTTCCAAGCCCAACATCTTACTTATAGTAATATTCGACTATATGCTCCTTCTTAAGAAATTTCATTGAAATTTAAAAAGTCTTGTTTTGGCTGCTCACCTTACCACATAGATACTCCTATTTTTTCTTATTATTTTGTTCCATTTTTTTAATGGTTCTGTGCACTGTTGGGCGGCTAACTTTGAACTTTCTAGCTAAAGAAGAAATTGACTCCCCATTTAATTTTGCATTAAATAACTCTCTAGCTTGCTGATCTTTAAGTGCGGGCATTCTCCCCAAGTGTTTTCCTTTTGCTTTTGCTTCAGCTCTGCCTTCGGCTGTTCTCGCTTTTATTAGGTCACGCTCTAGTTGAGCGAATACGCCACATAGATTAATCATTGCGTTTGAAAAAGGATTGTCGTTACTCGTATTTAATGATCCATCGATGATATTCAAGCAAGCGCCTTTTCTATGAATATTGTCTATTGAGTCCAATATTGTTTTTAATGAACGTCCAAGCCGATCTAGTCGAGTAACAATTACTTCATCACCTTCTCTAATGAAATCGATAAGCTCTTTAAGCTTTTCATCATTTTTTATTGATGTACCTGATTGCTTACCTTTGAAAACTTTCTCACAGCCAAAATCTGATAATTTAGAAAGTTGCACTTCTAAATCTTGCTCATTTGTAGAGACTCTAGCAAAACCTACTTTCATTTTATCTAGATTCTGCTAGCTCTAATGACTTAGCAAGCTGATATTCGTCTTCTGTTTGAATACCGTAAATATCCCCACGATGAATATCATAAAAAGAAGCGAAGTCAGGAATATCAGAAATAATATTTTGCCCCCACTTTGCTTTGTGAATGATATTTGATCTACTTAGTTGTCTAATCAAATCATGTGCCGCAGTACTAATCGATACTTCTTCAAGCACCTCACTGGAATCTTGGCCGTATGCACATATATGAATAACACGACCCTCTTCTACCAGAACCCTGAAAGGATCTGTAAGTAACTCTTTTATTTGTTCAAAAGATAATTTTCTTATTTCTGCTTCATTCGTCATCTTCATGCACCAAAGTTATAACTTTCGTACACCTTATCAATTAAATGAACGAAAGTCTATAATTAAGGTTTAGTTCATGTACGAAATAAACTTATGGCTTTCGTTCACCAAGATGTGTAAAAAGATCTATTTAAAACTAAATTACTTTTAAGACGCCGCGATACATTTGCATCTGACAATGAAACTCATGCTCTCCCGGTGACAAGTTCAATAAGGTAATTTGAGTAACTTCATTCAATTTAAGCTGTTTGCTTATATCCAATGAAGGGATAAGGATTGTTTCAGCGCAAGGGGATTGATCTTTGCGCATAAACTTCAAGGTGACAGGTTGGCTAGCAGACACCTGAATTGAAGATGGGGAATACACGCCATCTTTCACTTCAATTAGCACTTCACTGTTTTGCACAATTGTTTTGTTAGGTTTGTACAGCCAAAACCACCAAACAATCAGCGCGATCAACACTAAGCCTAATAAGTTAATTAACATCATCGTTCTTCTCCTTAATGCTCTTTCGCTTTAAACAAGCGAAGTCGATTTGCATTTGACACTACGGTCAATGACGAAAATGCCATTGCAGCTCCAGCTATTACAGGACTAAGCAAAATGCCAAAGAAGGGGTATAGAATCCCCGCAGCAAAAGGAACCCCAGCTACGTTATAGACAAACGCGCCAAATAAGTTTTGTTTGATATTTCGTAAAGTGGCCTTGCTTACCGCTATGGCATCAGCAAGGCCATGAAGTGAGCCACGCATCAGGGTAATATCAGCACTTTCGATTGCTACATCAGTCCCTGTGCCTATGGCGAAACCAACATCGGCTAAGGCAAGTGCAGGGGCATCGTTAATGCCATCACCTGTCATACCAACAGTTTCGCCGCTGTCTTGTAGCTCTTTAACCTTGTTGGCTTTGTCTTCTGGCAGCACTTCAGCAAAAAACTCACTAATACCCGCTTTTTTGGCAACAGCGGCGGCTGTTTCCTTGTTATCGCCCGTTAACATAATGACGCGAATCCCATTGGTCTGAAGCCGTTTAATCGCGGAAATTGAGTCTGACTTAATGGGATCTGCAACAGCAATAATTGCTGCCAGCTCGCCATTAACAGCAAAGTACATAGGTGTTTTGGCTTCTTTTGCTAAAGACTGCGCTTGTTCAACAAAGCCAGTAAGGTCAATACCTTTTAACTTCATTAGTTTATCGTTTCCGAAAAGCAGGGCTTTATTGTTGCAGTTTGCTTCTACACCAAAACCCGTAATGGCGTTAAACGATTCTATTTTTAGTAACTCAATATCCTGTTCTAACGCACTTTCAACAATCGCTTGTGCTAAAGGGTGCTCTGAGCCGCTTTCTAAACTTGCAGCAAGCTGTAACACTTCTTTCTCGTCAGTGGCTTTTGCTAAAACAATATCTGTTACCTTAGGTGCCCCTTCAGTAATAGTGCCCGTTTTATCTAAAATCATGGCCGTGATTTTAGAAGCGGTTTGCAGTGCTTCACCGTTTCGAATAAGCACTCCGGCTTCTGCTGCTTTTCCTACTCCTACCATGACAGACATGGGCGTTGCCAAGCCCAAAGCACACGGGCAGGCAATGATGAGTACGGTAGTTGCTGATACGATGGCAAAAGCAATGGCAGGATCAGGACCAAAGTTAAGCCATGCTAGCGCACTTAATATAGAGATGATCATGACAACAGGAACGAAATACGCTGAAATAACATCGGCCAAGCGGCCAATCGGTGGTTTTGAATTTTGCGCTCGTTTCACCATATTGATGATTTGCGCAAGCGCCGTGTCTTTGCCTACGCGTGTGGCTCTAAATAAAATCATGCCTGATTTGTTCAAAGTACCAGCGACAACCTCATCTTCTTCAGTTTTTTCAACAGGCATAGGTTCGCCCGTAAGCATGGACTCATCAATAGAGGTGTGGCCTTCCAATACCACACCATCTACGGTAATTTTTTCGCCCGGTTTTACCTTCACAACATCATTCAGTAAAACCTGCTCAATACCAATCTGAACCTCTTTGTTGTCACGAATCACAGTTGCAGTTTTAGCCTGCAAGCCGATTAGACGTTTGATGGCTTCAGAGGTTTTTCCTCTGGCTTTTATTTCTAATGCTAGACCTAAATTAATTAAGCTAATGATCATGGCGGTAGCTTCAAAATAAACATGACGAGCCATCAATGGCACCGCATCTGGGGCAAACACAACAACCATTGAATACACCCAAGCTGTACCTGTTCCCAAAGCTATTAGGGTGTCCATATTAGCGGAGTGATTTTTAAAGCTCTTCCATGCGCCTACATAGAAATGCTTACCTGAAAAATACATAACACCAAAAGTTAAAATACCTACAACCAGCCAAGACATGCGCTCAAGGCTGGTTTCAACCGTCATTTCTCCAACTACAATGCTGTAGATCATTAAAGGAACGCCGAGTGAAAGGGCAATAAAAGTATCGCGCATTAGATTTTTGTAATATACCCAATCAGCAGCCTCTTTCTCGTCAAACGTATCAATTGCTGAACTATCATCGATTGGCTTAGCGTTATAGCCGATTGACTCAACAGCTTTAATCAGTTCTTCCGTTTTCACGGCTCCTGTGACTTGAACAGTCCTATCAGCAAAATTCATTTCAGCATTAACTACACCATTGGTTGCTTTCAGCGCACCTTCAATTTTACCTACACAACTTGCGCAGCCAGCACCTTCAATCATGAGGTGATGATCAGGTTTAATATTATTCATGGGAGCCGCCATTCTCTTCTGTAGGTTCAAAACTGTCTATGAGGTGACATACCATAGTGGATGTTGGAGCTTTATCTTCCTTAACTTCCCACTGTGCTAGCGCATCTTTCATGTTTTTACGCAAAGCTAACATTGCCTGAAATTGTTTTTCAGTCTCAGCTAGCCTTTCCTTAATTAAAGACCTAACTAGAGGGCATGCAGCTTTTCCGAGACTCGCCTCATCAACAATGTGTTGTATATCTGACACTGAAAATCCCAGTTGTCTTGCACTTAAAATAAACTTCAGTTTAGAGATTTCTATTGGGGGATAGTACTTATATCCGTTTTCAGACCTAGTTGGATTGAGTAATTTTAATCGAGTGTAGTACCTGACAGTATCGGGTGTTGTACCAAACTCTTTGGCTAATTCAGTAACTTTCATAAACTATCCTGACTTAATAAATGGGTTAACTGAGTTAAGTTTAGACCTGTGTGTAAGACACAGGTCAAGCCTGATATAATAATTTTTGAGCTAGTGTGACCAATGAATGTGCTTGATCTTCCATTCACCGTTTTGTTTTTCCAGCACCATCGTTTCCATGCCTTGATAATCGCGCTCTTTACCTTTGTAAGTACCTTTAGTATGACTGCGCGAAGCAGAGATAGCGGTATTTCCAAGAATCGTTACTTGATGTTCAAGTGTTTCGCTCTTCATAGAAGCGAGATATTTCATGTCCGACAGCATATGGTGATGGGCATATTCATCCGCACTTCTTTCAACACGACCTCCCTCGTAGATGGTCACATCATCAGCCAACTTTGCTCTTGCTAGCTCTTTATTACCAGTTTCTAGTGCTTGATGAAATGCCAAAACAACTTTTGCGGCAGGGGTATCTATACCTTTTAACAAACCTTTGTCTTTGTTCTTATCACCATGAGCGTTTGCTTCGAAACTAAACGTCATTAATAAAACGAGTAATATATTTATTGTTTTCATTTTCATTTTCTCTTTTAAGTTTTAATTTGCAGGGCCAACAACACTAGTAAGCCCAGCCGTTACAGATAAAATAGCAAAAGCTACTACCATTTCTATCGAAATAGATTTAGATAGTGCTTCTCTACCATCATTATTTTTAAGTTGTGGAACGAGTTTTAATTTATGCTTAGCTGCGATGCCCAATATTGAAACGACAAGAGCTAATTTAAGCAACAATGTTTGTCCGTAACTTGAACTAAACAGTGCAGCTAAGGTTCCGACTAATTGAAAAGCTAACCAAAGGCCAGCAACCAACAATAGGCTTACCGCGATACTTGCTTGCCTTCCAAACTTGTCCATCACTGAGTAGAGCTGCTCATAGTCCTGTTCATGGCAAGCTTGTTTAAGCGGAAACAACGATCCGAACCACCAAGCCATAACAAGCACATGGAGCATCAGCAATACTTTTTCGAACACTCCTAGTTCAGATACATGACCGAACAAGCTAAAGGTGTAGGAAAGTACTATAAGGCTAAGTCCTAAAATGCTTTGTTTTATGCTGTTGCTCAGCGAAACAGATTTGAATTTAATGTGTGACGTCATCGCGAATATCGCTAGAACTAATCCAAGACCTTTAAGTAAAGTTCCATCACCGATAGAAGAGTGCCACATTATGTCTAAGATATCAGGGTCGAAAGCTCCTTGAATGCCTTCTTCTGCCATAGCACCAGTATTAGCGAAGAACCAAATGGCATTTGCAATCAAAGCGGTGACTATTGAACCTCTTATCCATTTTAGGTTCGCAATTGCCAAATTTTTATGAGACTCACTTTGCTCAAAAACTTGCCTGAAAAATGTATATCCGGCAATGCAGGCAAAACCAACGTAAAATACAATTTTTGACAGTACAATGACTGTATTCCAGATATACATTTCCATCGCTGTTACTCTTTGTGCTTAGTGAACCATAAAGCCGAAGCTATCTTTCATTTTATGCCCGTCTTTACCTAGGAAGGTCACATCAACGATATAGTTTGCGGGAGCTAATTCAGGTAGTTTCCATGTAAATTCAGCACTGGCTTCTTTAGTAGGTTTAAAGCCAAAATTAACCTTTTTACCTTGCTTATTTTTCAATGTAATTTTGACTACACGAACCTCTTTGGTGAACATCAAAGTTAATTCTTCTGGAGGATTCATTAGCATTGCATTATCAGCAGGCACACTTTTTTCAAGATGCACATGCGCAAATACCGCACTACTAAAAACGACACTGATTACGGTTAAAAATTTAATTAGTTTTTTCATATTTACCTCTATTTTAGTTTATTGAAATTGCTATTTATGGTTTCTTAACTTCGCTAAGCATTACTTTTTAGCTCCGCCTTAGAAAGCTCCTTGTTAAAGGCGTTTAATTCTGGCTTTTTAACGATTGAGTAAATTACTGGGAGCACAATAAGAGTGAGTAGCACAGCACTTGTCATTCCGCCTACCATAGGTGCAGCAATACGACTCATAATCTCCGAACCTGTTCCTGTACCATATAAAATGGGCATCAAGCCGATAATGATTGTTGCAACTGTCATCATTACTGGACGAACTCGTAAGCCTGCACCGTGCAATAATGCATCTTGATATGCATCATCAGAGATAGGTTCAGCTCGCTCTTCAGCTTTTTCCTTAAGCTCAGCAAGTGCCTGATTGAGATAGACCAACATTATCACACCAATCTCAACCGCTACCCCAGCTAGAGCAATAAAGCCCACGCCAACAGCCACAGAGAAGTTAAACCCTTCCAGATACATCAACCATAAGCCACCAATCATCGCCATCGGCAAGGTAACGATAATGATAGCCACCTCACTAAACGCTCTGAAGTTTAAGTAAAGTAGAATAACAATAATGGCGAGTGTTAAAGGCAATACATAGGTGAGCTTTTCTTTCGCTCTTTCCATATATTCGTATTGCCCAGCCCAAGTAATTGAATAACCTGCTGGTAGTTTTAGATTATTAGCCAAGTGTATTTTTGCACTTTCAACATAAGTACCTACGTCAACACCGTCTATATCGATAAACGTCCAGCCATTTAAACGAGCATTTTCACTCTTAATTCCCGGCGGACCGTTCTCAACTCGAATATCTGCGACATCACCTAGTGCAATGCGTTGACCACTTGGTGTTACAACAGGTAATCGTGATAGCTGCTCAGGAGAGTCTCGATAGTCTTGCGGATAGCGTAAGTTAACAGGGTAACGCTCTTGACCTTCTACCGTTTGGGTAACGTTCATACCACCAATAGCTGTAGAAACCACTTGTTGAACATCTTCGATGTTTAACCCAAAGCGACTTGCCTTATCGCGTGAAATATCAACCTTGATATATCGTCCACCTGCAACTCGCTCTGAGTAAACTGATGCTGTGCCTGTAACTTCGGGTAAAATTTGCTCTATTTGTTGGCCGATTTCCTGAATCACATCAAGCTCTGGTCCGGCGACTTTAATACCCACAGGCGTTTTTATGCCTGTTGCTAACATGTCGATTCGGGTCTTGATTGGCATAACCCAAGCATTCGTTAAGCCCGGAAACTTAACCAATTTATCAAACTCAGCTTTTAACGATTCTGTTGTAACTCCCTCACGCCACTCTTCTTGAGGCTTCAACTGAATAAAGGTTTCAATCATGGTTAAAGGTGCAGGATCGGTTGCAGTTTCAGCTCTTCCTACTTTACCAAACACTGTTTCAACTTCTGGCACAGTGCGAATAAGCTTGTCTGTTTGCTGCAATATCTCCCTTGCTTTACCAATTGAAATACCGGGGTAGGTAGTAGGCATATACATGAGATCGCCTTCATCCAATGGCGGAATGAATTCACTACCAATTTTATCTACAGGCCAAAAGCCAACGATAGTCACTAATATTGCTGCTACTATTGTCGATTTTGGAAACTTCATGACTTGCTTTAAAACAGGCATGTAGATAGCAATCAATAATCGGTTTAACGGGTTTTTCTTTTCAGAAACAACTTTGCCTCGAATAAAGTAGCCCATCAAAACAGGCACCAATGTGATCGCCAAACCTGCTGATGCCGCCATTGCATAGGTTTTTGTATAGGCGAGCGGAGAGAACATTCTTCCTTCTTGCGCTTCCAAGATAAATACAGGTAAGAATGAGACTGTAATGATCAGTAAGCTAAAAAATAGTGCAGGGCCTACTTCACTCGAAGCCTTAGCAACAATTTGCCAGCGATTTTCATCTGTTAGTGGTGTTTTCTCCATATGCTTGTGCATATTTTCAATCATCACTATTGCACCATCAGTCATCGCACCAATCGCAATAGCGATACCGCCTAAAGACATAATGTTGGCATTGATGCCTTGCATATACATGATAATGAACGACACCAAGATACCTAATGGCAGAGTAACAACTGCCACAATAGATGAGCGAAGATGAAATAGGAAAGCCACACAGACAATAGCAACGACTGCAAGCTCCTCTAGCAACTTGCTCCAAAGATTATCAACAGCACGATCTATTAACTTCGATCTGTCATAAACAGGGACAATCTCCACCCCCTCTGGTAGAGAAGATTTAAGCGATTCAAGTTTTTCTTTTACCCCGTTTATGGTTTGTTGAGCGTTTTCACCAAAGCGCATAACGACAACACCACCAACAACTTCTCCTTCACCATTTAGCTCTGCGATACCACGGCGCATTTGAGGCCCTAAATTAACGGTAGCAACATCACCAATACGCAATGGCGTGCCTTGTTCGTTAATACCAAGTGGAATTTTCTCAATGTCTCCAACTGATTGAATATACCCCGTAGCAGTAACCATATACTCAGCTTCCGCCATTTCCACAACAGATGCGCCCGTTTCTTTATTGCCTCGTTTAAGTGCCATTTGGATATGACTTAACGGCACGTTATAAGCTCTGAGCTTGTCGGGATCGACTTGTACCTGATATTGCTTAACCATACCGCCAACGGCGGAAACCTCAGACACGCCCGGAACAGTTTGCAATTCATACTTTAAAAACCAGTCTTGAATACTTCTTAATTGGCTTAGATCATGGTTTCCTGACTTATCTGTTAAAGCGTAGATGTATACCCAACCCACACCTGTCGCATCAGGTCCTAATTGTGGTTTTGCCGAATCAGGCAGGCTTGATGCTACTTGGCTTAAGTATTCAAGTACTCTGCTTCTAGCCCAATACAAATCAGTATCATCATCAAAAATGATATAGACGTAGGAATCACCAAAAAATGAGTAACCACGAACAGTTTGCGCTCCCGGTACTGACAACATGGCTGTAGTAAGGGGAAACGTCACTTGATCTTGCACTACTTGTGGTGCCTGTCCCGGATAGCTCGTCTTAATTATCACCTGCACATCAGAAAGATCGGGGAGTGCATCTACTGGCGTTTTTTGTAATGAATACAAACCACCAAACGCGATAATTAAGGTAATCAACAAAACAAAGAAACGATTGCCGATAGACCATCTAATAATTGATTCAATCATTATTTTTCTCCCACTTAATGATTAGAATGATCAACAGCAGCTTTATTTTCCTTGCCGTGTTGTTCATCTGATTCAAGAGAAATGTCAGTGATAACTAAGTCATCTCTAACCTCAAAAGTGAAAGTGACATTATCACCGACATTGAAATCAACCATTTCTATATTGTCCGCGATGATAAAATCCATCGTCGCAGCAGGTCTATCCCATTTCTCTATTGGGCCTCTGCTAATATTTAGAATCCGTGTATCAATATCAATCGCATTGATCAAACCAGATACTGTTGCTGATGATACTTCAGGCTCACTCATGATATGAATTCCAGTAATTTCATATCCACCGTCTTCGGTTTTGCTCACTTCAAAGTGCAAAGATTGACCTGACTTTAATGAGTCAATATCGACTTTTTCAGCCACAGTAAAATCCATAACCATTTCAGGCCAATCCCAAGCTTCAGCAGGGCCATGTGAAATATTAACCATGCGGTGCCCTGCCATAACACTATTAACATCCCCTTGCATCCAAACAGAGTTAGGCACTTCATCATGAGTCATTCGTTTAAAGTCAGAGCTTTTACTTGATTCAGAATCAATCAAGAATTGGGCAGATGTCACCACAACGTCATCTTCATTTAAGCCGTCTAATATTTCGATGCTGTCGATATCAACCCGGCCAATAGTCACTTCAATAGATTTAAATTGCCCATCACCTAACGCAAGTACTACTCTGTCCTGTTTACCTGTTCTAATAACGGCTTCTTTAGGCACGAGGATGGTGCTATCAGCTTGATTAGCGTGAATAGAGACTTGTGCAAACATATTTGGTTTTAATTGATAGTCTGTGTTATCAAATTTCAATCTCACTCGGAGTGTGCGTGTTTTACTGTTCAATGTTGGATAAACATAATCAACGACACCAGCCCAGTCCTCACCGGGTAAATAATCCAGTGTCATTGATACAGGAAGTCCTTTTTTAATTAAGGCTGCGTCACGTTCAAACACTTCTGCTTCAACCCAAACTTGATCTAGCTGGCCAATGCTTAATAAGGTGTTTCCCGGCTTTACATAAAAACCTTCTCTAACCTTCAAACCATCGACAACACCTGCTTGTGGTGAATAAAAGGTAATTGTTTGCTGAACCTTTCGTGTTTGCTCTAATTCTTTAATAAAGTCTGCTGAAAGCTGTAACGCTTTTAGGCGATCTTTGGCTGCTGAAATTAAAGAACTATTGTTGCGCTTTAACGCTATTAACAGCTCTTCCTGAGCATTAACTAACTGAGGAGAATATAGTGTATAAAGAGGCTGCCCTTTCTCTACAGGGTTACCTGCTGCTTTGATGTAAAGTTTATCAATCCAGCCATCAACCCGTGGGTGGATATGAATTAGCTTATCTTCATCATATTGAACGTAACCTACCGTTGAGATTTCAGTATGCATATTTTTCAGTTCAACAGGTGCAGTGCGAACCCCAAGGTTATTCACTACATGAGGCGCAATTTTTACTGCTCCGGGGCCAAAGTCATCACCAGATGATCCTTCCTCATACACAGGAATTAAATCCATCCCCATAGGCGACTTACCGGGCTTGTCCCGGCGGTAATTAGAATCCATCGGTGCAACCCAATACAGCGGTTGTTTCTCTGCTGATGTAGCTTCATCAGTATCACTGTTTGAGCCTGCACCTTGATATAAGCTCAATGCTCCTGCACCTAGTGCTGCCCCAATAATGACGGCAATAATTGTTTTCGTATTCGTTGACATTATTTTTCTCCAAATTGCTTATTGGATAAGTGCTGATTAGTTTTGTGCGAAGTGTGCAATGGCTTATGTTCAGCATTTGATTTAGATTGAGAATGCGCAAAGAAATAGTTGATGCGAGTAACTGTTTTAAGTGCATCAACATCAATTCTTAAAGCTGATATTCTGGTATTTAATTCGGCAATTCTTGCTCGAACAACTTCGGCAAAATCGCCATCATCATTGGTGTAAGCCGTCAAAGACGCTTCCGCTTGGTCATGAGTTTGTTTAAGGAGTTGTTCTTGATAGATAGATTGTCTATCAGATAAACGCTTAAGCTGTCTAAGCTCCTTTTCCACCGCACTGATCATTTGCTTTGTCAGCAATAGTTTCTCGGTTTTAACAGCCTCTGAATCTGCAATAGAAGCTGCAACTTGCTTATCTTGTCTGTTCTCGGTAAACAACGGTAAATCAAACGTTACCCCAACAGAAAATAAATCAGCTCGGCTATCACCAGAAGGCATATTGTCACGATAGGCATAGCTCGCATTAACACCCCATTGCGGCTCATATTGCTGTTTAGCTAATTCAACACCTTTTTCTGAAGATTTGCGTTTTACATCAATTGCAAGTATGGCTGGATGATTAGCAAGAGCCTGAGCCAATAGATTTCTTGAGTAATTAGATGCTTTTAGGACTGTTGGATTATTCAATTGAATCGAAGGCAATTCTTTTGAGACGCTAAACTCTAGTGGTTGCGCGTCAAAGTTGAATGATTCATTCAATCGGTCAGCATCGTAAATATGAAGCCACTCATTAAGGCGAGCGATTGTCGTTTCTAGTTTCTGCTTTTGCGAAGTTAATCTGTCATCTAACTGCACTATTTCCAATTGAGCACGAATAACATCTTGCTGTCTAGTTTTACCAACAACGTTTGAATAGCTAGCTTTAGCCACTTCCGCCATCTGCTCAAAGAGAGACCAATTATCTTCAATCAATTTAATAGTTTTCTGGGCTAAGTAAGCATCTAACCAAAGTTGTGACACTTGGCTTTTCAACTTAGCTTTACGATCCTCTCGTAGCAGTGGAAATTTCGTGGACTCAATTTGTAACTGGTCTTGCTTGATCTTTAGACTGTCGCCTCTCGGAAACATTTGAGAGACGCCAACCTTTAGCTGAGTCATTCCTTCCTGATCTAAATCCCAAGTATCTGTTGGTAAATTCATTATCCCTAGCGATACTTTCGGATCAGGCAAAGTACCTGAAGCAATACTTCTATTTTCAACTGCACTTTGTTTCAATCGGCTACCATGAAGCCAAGGATCATTTTGCTGAGCTAAGGTGATAGCTTGTTCAAGCGACACTACTTTCTCAGCTTGAGCTGAGAATACAGATAAGCCGAGTATTAGTGCAGTTGAAAGTGAAGTAAGGTTTGAAGCGTTCAATTTCATTAGAATTGCTCCTCGTATGTCTTAACTTTTGCATAGACTTTACTCGTTCCATCTTTAAATAGAATTAACACGTTGTATGGCATAAAGCGGTCACCGACTTCCATACCGGGAGAGCCAACTGGCATTGCTGGAACTGAAAGCCCAATGGCATTTGGATGTTCTTCTGTCAAGAACTGCTGAATAAATTTAGCGGGGACATGTCCTTCAAAGGCAAAGCCATTTCGACTAACCGCTGTATGACATGAACGGTAATTAGGTTTGATCCCATACTTAGTTTTGATATTGCTGATGTTTCGGAAATCTTTGGAATGTGCAACGATCCCTTTGTCTTCAATATGAGTTATCCATTTTTTACAACACCCACAAGTAGGGGTTTTATAAACGATTAACTCCAAAGGTGTTACGTCGTGATTGTCTGCATGTTTATGTTCACCTGCGTTTGCAAACGCAGGTGAAAGCAGCATTACAACTGCTATTTTTAAATACTTATTGATCATTTTTGCCCCCAGACATTGCTGGAAAATATCTATAGCGCTATGACGCTATATTGACTAACAGAAAAATTGATTACATGTGTGCGAAATTTGGACGCACTAATCCTGTATTAGGCAAAAATTGGTGGACGATAAAGGGAAGTCGAAATTGAGTGAGGTTGATTAAATTGTAGAACAGCTACAGATTCGCTCAAAAAATGAATATCTGTCGAGTTAACACTGGAATTTAGGACTGTAGTAGATGAACAAGCATTTGCAGGACAAACACATTCAACATCACAACAATCTTCTGATTGACCATTACTGCTTTTATTCATATCCCCATGATTCATTCCTTCATGATGACTCATTTTGGAATGATCCATGTTCATGTGCGATTCGTGAGAACCTGAGGACATTTCGCAAGACATAGCAGAATACGCAAATGCTTGCCCAACAAAGGCAACCAGCATAAGCGTCATTACTAAGACTTTTGAAAATGCTCTAGACATAAAATTCTCACAAAAATATACACTCTCTATGCTAATACAAATTTTTGAAGAAGTAAATTGATGTCATGTGAGCATTTGTGAATATTTGATTAACATCAATTTTTTCAAAGGGGTACATGTAGCATTCATAATTTCATTTGATATACAGCAAAGGAGTATGCTCGCTTATTGATAAACAATACGTCCTTAATGACATTAATTTAATGTCCCGTAAACTCAAAATGGTTGCATTAGGTACTCACGATACAAGCGATAAATCGCTATTGCTAGTTGAAAAGGAGTTTACAGGGGAACTAAAGTCTGTTCGTGTGGGTAAGAAAATAACTATTAATTAGTCTGTATCAATAATCAAGGTGAATTAAAAAAATAGCCTTTTGTACATCACTTTAGCTATCTAATGACTTAATTATCCCACACCTTTCAATAGTATTATCAGAATTACACGTACTAGACATTTGTTGTAATTCGATTTTTAAGGCTTTTAATTCTTTCATGCGTTTATTAACTAAATCTAATTGCTGTTTAATCAGTTCATTTACACTTGAACAACTTTCTTCTGGTTTATTTTTTAGGTCGATAAGACGTTTGATATCAATCAGAGAGATATCGAGACTGCGACAATGTTTTACGAATTCTAATTGCTTCAAAGCGGTAACGTCATACAATCTGAAGTTACCTTCTGTACGCTCTGGATCAGAAAGTAATCCTTCTTTTTCATAGTATCTAATAGTTTGTATAGAACAACCGGATGTTTTCGATAATTCACCTATTTTCATAATATTTTCTTTTTAAACTTGACCCTATAGTTACTATAGGTTTTACACTTGAATTATACAAGTAAGGCGGAGTTAAAAAATGAGCGGTTGTGGCTGTGAAGTAGAATTAAAAGATGACCAACAAAAAACAGTGCTTTATTGGCTTTTAGCTATAAATGCCACGATGTTTGTATTTGAAATTGGTTTAGGTTGGTTATCTGAATCAACCGCATTAATTGCTGATTCGTTAGATATGCTAGCTGATGCTATCGTCTATGCCATTGCCTTATATGCCGTGGGGAAGTCAATCCAACATAAAGCTAATGCAGCATTAGTAAGTGGTTATTTCCAATTGGGGTTAGGGGTTCTAATTCTTCTCGATATAGCTAGGCGACTAGTTGGAGAAAGTGAGCCTCATTCTTGGTTTATGATTGGAGTTGGTTCTGTGGCTTTAATCGCTAATGTCATTTGTTTGATGCTTATACGAAAACACAACAATGATGAAGTGCATATGAGGGCTAGCTGGATATTTTCAGCTAATGATGTGATCGCAAACCTTGGTGTCGTATTTGCTGGCATACTTGTCATGGTGCTAGAACAACGCTGGCCTGATATTGTTATTGGTAGCATCATTTCAATGTTAATTCTTCGAGGTGCTTACATGATATTAACGGATGCCAAACAAGAATTAGTATCGGCTCAATATACATCTGAAGTATCAGATAAAAATAAACAATCAACCTGCTGCAATTCAAAGTAAGGAAGCTCTTATGAATCAAGAATATCTTAAAAAAACTGAGATAGTTAATTTTGAACACCCCACTATCCAATCATTAATAACAGAGCGAAAATGGCATGAACTTGATGACTACAACAAGATTGGCACTGCTTATCAGTTTGTAAAAGACGAAATACTATTTGGCTATAACAAAAGCGACGATATTTCCGCAAGTGAAGTTTTATCTGACGGATACGGGCAATGTAACACTAAGGGCAACCTTTTAATGGCCTTATTACGTGGATTAAGAATTCAGTGCCGATTTCACGGGTTTACAATAGATCAGCAATTACAAAAAGGAGCTATTCCTACCTATGTCTTTTGGTTAGCGCCCAAATACATTATTCACAGTTGGGTTGAAGTTTACTTTGAAGGACGTTGGATCAACTTAGAGGGCTTTATTTTAGACAATCAATATCTCACTTCAATACAGCAAAAGTTTAATCAAATAAAAGACAATTTCTGTGGTTATGGTGTTGCAACAAAATGTTTTTCATCACCAGATACAGGTTGGCGCGGAACCGACACATATATTCAAAAAGAAGGGATTCACGACGACTTTGGACTTTATAATTCCCCTGATGAGTTTTATCTTGAAAAAGGCACTAATTTGTCTGGAGTCAAACGCTGGATGTATCAAAAAGTGATCCGCCACCTAATAAATTTCAATGTCACTAATCTAAGAAAAAATAAAGCGCTGGAGGTACAAAATGCATAGTCATAGTCATCAACATGGAACAGACGACAGGATTGGTTGGGCATTTTTTCTGAATGTTACCTTTACGATCATCGAATTTATTGGTGGTTGGCTCACCAACAGTACCGCTATTATGGCTGATGCGGTGCATGACTTAGGAGATAGTTTATCGATTGGCTTTGCATGGATATTAAGTCGTTTTTCAAACAAAGCAGCGCCAGATAAATACAGCTATGGTTACCGCCGACTTACACTGTTCGGGGCATTGGTAAATGGCGTTGTATTAGTAATTGGCTCAATTTGGGTGTTGTTTGAAGCAATTCCAAGGCTAACCAACCCTGAAATGCCTGTAGTTGAAGGAATGTTAGGGCTTGCGATACTCGGTGTTGCCGTAAATGGGTATGCCGTATTCAAATTAAATGCTGGGGAAACTTTAAATGAAAAAGTACTAACTTGGCACTTACTGGAAGATGTTCTGGGTTGGGTCGCCGTTCTAATTGTTTCAATTGTGTTGTTATTTGTAGAACTGCCAATACTAGACCCACTGCTATCAATTGGTTTTACATTATTTATTTTATTTAATGTTTTCAGAAATCTAAAATCTACACTTGTTTTGTTTCTTCAAGCCGCTCCAGATGAAGAAACTCAACAGAATATCAAACAAACTTTAATTAAATTACCTGAAGTTAATGGGGTTCATCACATGCACTTTTGGTCGTTAGACGGAGAAAGTCATGTACTAACAGCTCATTTGGAGTTATCTAAAAACTCAAGTGTGAATGAACTCGTGGCATTAAAACAAACTATCGCAATTGAACTTTCAGAATATCATTTGTCTCATACAACCATTGAGTTTGAGTTTCCCAAAGAAACTTGCAGAGATGAGCATGAAAAAGAAACATAGAGCTAGTCTCAACTGTCGCTTCTTGTTATAGTTTTATCTCACAATTTTATGGGTGTCTATTTTGAATTTCACTGTTGCTTTAAGGATAATATTAGTTCTTTCGATTGTTCTACAATCGATAAGCTCTATTGCGTCTGCAACTTCTGAGAATCATCAAATCGATGTAGAGCACCTGCAAACTCAACATGACCATAAAAATGATCGCGATATTTTAAATGAAAACGCTGATGATGAACCTCATGATATCAAGGATTGTCATCACTGTGGTCACTGTAGCGGCAGCCACTTATCTTGGATATTAATTAGCAATTCAAATAGTGCAACAAAGTTATATAACAACAACCTAATACCTTATCAATTCGATCAAACAAAAGAATTTTTAGACGCTATATTACGCCCCCCTATTTCTTAAATTTCTAAATTTATGACCGTCCATTTATCGATTAAAAAATCGGTAAATGAGAGATGATTAATACTTAAAATTTAAGAAGTCTTATGTATAAATATATAAAAAATACAGGCACTTGCCTGTCATTCTGCCTACTTGTAAGTATTTCATATGCCGCTTACAGCAAGCAAAAAAGTGAGTCGTGGTTAGACACACAAATAAATAAAGATCCCGAAATAATTGAAGCAAGAGAGTTGTTAATCGCAAGCAATCATCATGCAAAAAGCTTAACTCAGGCAATATATAACCCTGAGTTTGACGCAAGTTTTGAGAAAGAAGGTGATTTTAATAACTATTCAATCGGTTTGAGTCAGACCATTGATTTTTGGGATAAACGCTCTGCCAATACGTCAATTGGCGAGATAACTCTTTATGCCAGCCAGCAGCACTTATTGAATTTAATCGATTCAAAAAAGGCCGATGCGTTAATTGCTTTGACAAATTGGCAATCAGCGAAAGATGCTGCACAGCTCTCTACTGAGAGAGAAAGTCAACTGCAAACCTTACTTAGTATTGTGGAAGACAAACAAAAGGCGGGAATACTTGAGCCTCTAGATGCTGAGCTGGTTTACTTAAACTTGTCTCAAGTTTTTAGTGAAATAGCTGAATATCAAATAGAGCTAAAAAATGCTGAGGTTAAAGTTAAAGAGCTGCTGCCTGATTGGACACCAGAGTTAGCCAGTAAAACCTCTATTGATTTCGATGTTGAAAACTATTCATACAAAGCTGAATGGATTGAACAACACCCCCAAGTACAATTGGCTAAAGCAAAATGGAAAGAGCAACAAGCTAAAGCACAACTAACAACCATAGAGAATAAAGCTAATCCCACCATAGGGATTAGCGCAGGAAAAAATAGTGACGATAATATCGTTGGCTTAACATTCTCTATGCCTTTGAATATCAGAAATAACTATTCCGATACTACTAAAGCGGCATATTCAGAAGCCGTTGCTGCGGAAGCTTATTTCCAATCCATTTATCGAAAACGCTCTTTTGAAGCTCAGGCCAACTATGAATCCCTCATGATCAGTAAAAAATACTATCAGCGATGGCAAAACCTTATACAAAACCGAATTGATAATAGCGCGAGGTTGCTAAACGCTCGTTGGGAGGCTGGAGACATCAATACTTCAGACTATCTAATAGCGTTGAGCCAAAGAGCTGATGGATTGCACTCAGGCATTCAACTAGAAAAACAATTTAGACTCTCTGAAATAGCCTTCATTTGGAGCATGGGTCAATTATCTAAGTTCAAGATTTAATCAGTTAAAACGGCAATTAGAAATCTTAAACTTTAAAAGAATATAGGTAAAAAAATGAATACATTATTTAGCAAAAAAATATTAGCAATACTAATTAGTGGACTTTTTTTAGGTGGGACATTAAGCGGTGAAGTGTATGCTCTACAAGTAAATACAATTGACCCTGTAACAGCAAAACCCAAAGAACATAAACACTCGGAAAGTGAAGAAAATCATGTAGAAGAAGGCCATCAGGAAAATGAAGGCAACCATTCTGAAAAAGACACAGAACATGACGAACATGGTCACGACCAAGAGAGCAAAAATAAAGAAACTGAAGAGGAACATGAAGAAGGTATTACTCTAAGCCCTCAAAAAATGTCACTAGCCAATATTAAAGTTCAAAGCATAAGACCTGATTATCAATTCAGTACAATCTATGCGCCCGGAGAGGTCAAAGTAGATGGTTATAGCAGCTATGTCGTTTCTCCCCGTACCGAGTCAGTGATAATAAGCAGACATACTGCACTCGGTGAACACGTAGAAAAAGGACAAAAGCTGGTCACCCTATTTAGTGAAGCAATGGCTCAAGCTCAAGCTGACTACTTGATTGCGTCAACTGAATGGCAGCGAGTAAAGAAATTAGGCAACAAAACAGTAAGTGAAAGTCGTTTACTTCAGGCTCAAACCACATTTAACGCCACATACGGAAAACTTATCGCACTAGGGTTAACTGAAAAAGCGATAAAAGACATATCAAATAAAGACATAACTTCGTTTGGCCAATATTCGCTAGTAGCTCAGCGAGAAGGAGTAGTTTTACAAGATGACTTCACCCAAGGCCAACGAGTCGATGCGGGTGATACTATCATGCTTTTGGCAGATGAAAATAAGCTGTGGGTGGAAGCTAAAGTATCACCCAACAAAAAGCTCAATCTATCAATCAACTCTCCGGCAATAGTTAAATTAGAAGGAGAGGATTATAAGGCAAAAGTTATTCAGGAAGCCCACACGATTGATCCCATCACTAGAACTCGAATCATTCGCCTAAGTGTTAATAATGCAGATGACAATCTCCATTCAGGCATGTTTGTTAAAGTATATTTTCAATTTGCCACTGAACAAAAAGTTATGGCCGTTCCAGAAGAAGCGCTAATTAGAAGTGCGGACGGAGATTGGACCGTATTTGTTGAGGATCATCCCGGTGAATTCAAAGCGACAGAGGTTGAGTTAGGTCGTTCTCTAGGTAATTTCAGAGAAATATTTGGTTTAGAAAGTGGTACTCGTGTGGTCACTCAAGGAGCGTTTTTTGTTGCTTCTGAAATAGCTAAAGGCGGATTTGATCCGCATAACCATTAAGGAGAGCCGCTATGTTTAATAAAATTATAGATTGGTCTGTAAACAACCGACTCCTTATATTGATTGCCTTATTTGCCACTATTGTTGGCGCAATAATGGTGATCCCAAAACTAAACTTAGATGCTTTCCCTGATGTAACCAATGTTCAAGTCGCGGTTAACACAGAAGCGCCGGGGCTTGCAGCAGAAGAAGTGGAACAACTCATTACTTATCCGATTGAGGCGGTCATGTATGCCTTGCCTGATGTGGAACAAGTTCGTTCAATTTCCAAAACAGGGCTGTCTGGCGTTACTGTGGTCTTTAAAGAAGGGACTGATATCTACTTTGCACGGCAGCTCATATTTGAAAGGCTGCAAGCGGCAAAAGAGTTGATACCTGACGGTGTAGGTACGCCTGAAATGGGACCAAATACTTCTGGGTTAGGACAAGTATTTCAATACTTGCTCGTGTCAGATAAAGACTCAGAATATGACTCAATGGCGCTCAGAAGCCTCAATGATTGGATAATTAAATTGCTGATTATGCCTGTGGATGGTGTCACCGATGTCTTATCTTTCGGAGGTAATGTTAAGCAATATCAAGTGAACGTAGCTCCCTCTAAGCTCCTTGCATATGGATTGTCGCAAGAAGATATCGTAAAAGCACTTGATAGTAACAATGCCAACGTTGGCGGTTGGTATATGAACCGAGGACAAGAGCAACTTGTTATTCGAGGAACTGGCTGGTTCGAAAGTGGTGAAGCAGGCATTAATAATATTAAGCAAGTACCTGTAAAAACCTTAGATGGTACTGTTGTGACGGTTTCTGACGTCGCCAAAGTTGAACTAGGTAGTGAAATTCGGCAAGGTGCGGTCACTATGACCCGTAGAACGTCTGAAGGAAAAGTTGAAAACCTAGGTGAAGTTGTATCAGGTATTGTACTCAAGCGTATGGGGTCCAATACAAAAGCAACCATTGATGGTATTAATGCACGAATTCCACTAATCAATCAGGCATTACCTAAAGGTGTTCGATTCGAACCCTTCTATGATCAAGCTGATTTAATCGAACAAGCTGTCAGTACTGTAGTCAATGCACTAGCACTTGCCTTTATCTTTATTTGTATCGTGCTTGCACTGTTCTTAATGAATTTAAGAGCAACGTTTCTTGTTCTTATTTCTATTCCAATATCGGTAGGTATTGCACTAATGATCATGGCTTGGTGGGGAATTTCTGCCAACCTTATGTCACTAGGTGGCATTGCGGTAGCAATTGGTATGCTTGTGGACGGCTCAGTGGTCATGGTTGAAAATATGTTTAAACATTTAAATCACCCTGATTCAACACACCAACAAAGTGTAGAAGCACGTGTTCCTAGTGATGATACTGATCCCTTTGCAATAGAAAAAGATGATCATGGTATCGAGTTACGACTAAAAGAAGCAGGCAAAGAAGTGGCTCGCCCAGTATTTTTTGCTGCCTCTGTCATTTTAGTTGTATTCTTGCCTTTGTTTAGCTTTGAAGGTGTCGAAGCAAAATTATTCCAGCCAATGGCAATTAGTATTATTCTAGCCATCATTTCAGCTATTGTTGTTGCCTTGTTCATCGTACCAGCGCTCGCTACCTACATGTTCAAAAAAGGCGTAAAAGAAAGAGAAAGTTTTGTCCTTAAACCTTTAGATTTACTTTATAGAAAAGGACTTAAGTTTGCACTTAAACGCACTAAATTGATTGTTGTGGCATCGCTAATTATGGTTATCTCTGCTTTTTCAATCGTACCCTACATAGGCACTGAATTCGTTCCAGAGTTAGAAGAAGGGACAATTAACTTAAGAGCGACTCTTGCTCCTTCTTCTAGTTTGGATACTGCATTGATGGTTTCACCTATATTAGAAGAAAAATTGATGGCATTTCCTGAAGTTACTTATGCGCTAAGCCGTATCGGGCGACCTGATATTGGCGGCGATCCTGAACCAGTTAATAACATCGAGATTTATATCGGACTTAAACCTGTATCCGAGTGGACCAGTGCTTCAAACCGTTATGAACTGCAAAACAAAATGGAACAATCGCTTGAAGAGTTTCCGGGACTTTTACTGAACTTTTCTCAACCAATTGCCACCCGTGTAGATGAGTTACTATCTGGTGTAAAAGCACAACTAGCGATAAAGCTGTTTGGGCCAGACCTCAATCAATTGGCAGTTAAAGGGCAAGAAATAGAATCGGCAATTAAAGAAGTTGAAGGCGCTAGAGATGTTGCGCTTGAACAAATAGCTGGTGAAGCTCAATTAGTTGTAAAGCCAAACAGACAAGAGCTTTCACGTTTTGGCCTATCGGTCGGTGATATAATGGAAGTGATACGAGATGGTATAGGTGGAGTTGAAGCAGGACAAATCATCAACGGGAATGAGCGTTATGATATATATGTGCGTTTAGAAAAAGAATATCGTAGTAATAAAGAAGCTATTTCTGATATTCGCATTCAGTCTCCAACAGGGGCTTGGGTTCGTCTTGGTGATGTTGCAACAATCTCTTTTGAGTCAGGCCCTCCGCAAGTGAGAAGAGATGATGTGCAACGACGTGTTGTTATCCAAGCCAACGTACAGAATCGAGATATGGGCAGTGTTGTTGCCGATATCAGACAAGTAATCGCCGAGAAAGTCGATTTACCTGCTGGCTACTCTGTTGCCATCGGTGGTCAATTTGAAAGTCAACAACGAGCACAACAACGGTTAGCTATAGTGGTTCCTCTATCTTTAACCCTAATTGCTCTTTTGCTTTACTTCGCATTTGGCTCAGTTGGTCAAGCAATGTTGATTTTAGTTAATGTCCCATTAGCTGTTATCGGCGGTGTTTTCTCCTTATATTTGTCTGGGCAATACTTGTCCGTGCCAAGCTCCGTTGGCTTCATTACACTATTTGGTGTTGCCGTGTTAAATGGTGTGGTTATGGTTGAAAGTATTAACCAGCGTATTCAAGATGGTTTGGAAACTACTAATGCAATATTTGACGGGGCTACTTCCCGGTTAAGACCTGTGCTAATGACCGCAATCACCTCAGCGTTAGGGCTAATTCCGATGTTAATGTCTAATGGGGTTGGCGCGGAAATTCAACGCCCCCTAGCAAGCGTTATTGTTGGTGGGTTAATTACAGCAACATTACTCACGTTATTTGTTGTACCAAGCCTATATCAGTTATTTTCTAAAGGAAAATTAAAAGAGATTAGGTCTTAGCAACTCGATATAGCCCCATTCATCCTTTGCGCGGGGCTATTCAAAAGGTCATATAGAAACGTTCTACACGCAGATTAAAAGTACCTTGAAGGTCTCTTAATGGCACAAAGCACACATTTGTTCTAACTCACAATTGTCCATTGGCGAGTTAACTTCTGACTCGCTCCTGCCCCTTAACGAGTAAATGCAAATACTTTAAGGGAAACTTCTAGAGCGAGAAACAGACAGTGACCGTTAAGCTTTTAATGACAGTAATTAGCTTGTTTATAGCAGCAGAGCAGAGATTCTAAAGCTTCCGTTTTCACCTGAAACTAGCTCATTCACAACTAAAATTATGACTACAACTTTTGCATTGCGTTAGATATCGCCCCCCAAAGCAGACATTAGAATCATTTAATTTTGAATAAATATAAGATTAAGTCGAAGGCACAATCGCCCCCTACCGAGATAGAACTAATCTTCACTCTTGCCGAGCTTATGAGCTAAATCAATCCTCAAAATTAATAAAATTAATAAAATTAATAAAATTAAGTATAAATTCAGCTAATCTTAAGTTTAATAGTTTAAGTTAAATAATATTTATTTGTTAGGTAATCCAAACGTTGAAAGTTTTAATTATAGAAGACTCAACCTCGCTAAGAAGAAGTTTAAGGGTTGGCCTATCCAACCTTGGTTTCACCGTTGACGACACTGGTGATGGTTCTGAGGGGCTAAGTATGGCGTTAGCAGGTAATTATTCATTGCTGATACTCGACCTTATGCTTCCTACCCTTAGCGGTACTGCTATCTTAAAGGCAATTCGTCAAGCAAATAAAGATATTAGGGTATTAATATTATCTGCTAAAGATCTAACCGAAGATAAAGTGGACGGCTTACTTAATGGCGCTGATGATTATTTAACTAAACCTTTTTCTTTTGATGAACTTCATGTTCGTTTGCTGTGCCTAATGCGACGCGGCAGTTTAAACGTTAATGATAGTAGTATAAATATTGGTGCTATTTCATTAGACCTTCATTTAAAACAGCTAAAGTGCGGAGGGACTGACGCTAATTTAACACCGAATGAATATAAAGTTGTTGAGTGCCTTTTTTCTAATCAAGGTAAAGTTATCTCACCAGAAAAGCTTAGCGAATATTTAGCGGGGCAATATGATGCTGTAGCTAAAAATTCTATCGAAGCACATTTATCGTCAGCGAGAAAAAAAGTGAAAGCACTGGGGTTCGATTTGCCCATTAAAACTAAACGCGGGTTTGGTTATTTCGTAGAGAGTGATTTGTGAATTCTATTAAAAAGAAGCTCAGCCGCTATTTATCAATTTCGATATCAATACTCTTGGTTTCTATTCTGCTAGCAACAGATATAAGCGTTGACACGTGGATCAGTAGTGAATTTGATCGTGCAATGACTAACAAAGCTAGTTTGCTCGAAACGTTGGTCGAAGAAGACGAGCAAGAGGTTGATTTTGATTTTGCGGGTGAGTTTATGCCTGAGTTTGAAGGTAAAGAAAATCCTGAATATTATCAGCTTTGGCACAAAAATAAGGTATTTGAAAAATCTGACACTTTAGCGCTTTTTGAAGTCAATGAACTACCCAGACTAACGGTTAACCTTGGGGAGTCTAAGTTTAAAAATATTACTCTGCCAGATGGACGCAGTGGTAGGATGATTTTCACCAAATTCCTACCACAAATTGATTCTGATGTAAGAGAGAAACTCGGTATCTCTAGAGATGAATTTGCAAAAACACAACAACCTATGGAATTTGCCTATGCCCTTAGTACAGAAGAGTTAAACTATATTCTTTGGTACGTGGATATTATTTTTATTCTTGTTTCTCTACTAGCGGTATTCACAACAAAAAAAATAGTCTCTGTAGTTGTCGATAAAAGCTTAAAGCCAATCGATAATTTTAATAGTCAATTAGGAGAAATTAATCTTAACTCCGAGCAAATAAAAGTTCCTACCGACCAACTTCCAGAAGAATTACTACCTACAGCTAGCGCGGTAAATCAATTTATTATGGAAACTCACGAACTTTATAAACGAGAAAAACGGGTAACATCAGATATCGCACATGAACTCAAAACCCCTATTGCGGAGTTACTCAGCTTAAGTGAAGTTGCCATTAAGTTTCCACATGAAGAGCAAATCACCAGCCAGTTAGCCTCTGATGTTCAACAAATATCCACTAGGCTTAAAAATATAGTTAATGGAATTTTACTACTTCAAAAAAGCAGTACGACAACAGATCTAGATAAATCAGATATCAATCTAGTGCAGCTAATTGAAGATACATTAAAAAGAGAAAACCTAAATAATAGAGAAATATCTTTCATAAAAAACCCAAATGGCTATACAGTAAGAACAAATAAAGTTGCCCTTGATACTATATTATCGAACCTAATTAATAATGCTTTTTACTATAGTCCAGACAACTCACCTGTAATCGTTGAAATTTCAGAAGACAAAGACAGTACGGTAGTTCAAGTTTCTAATATCTGCGCCAATGGTTGCAACGAGGAAGATCTCAACCGATTTTTTGAACCACTTTGGCAGCAAGATTCATCAAGAACTTCTACACAAAGATATGGCCTAGGGTTGGCAATAGTTAAGTCTTATTGTGAAAGGTTAGGCGCTTCTATCTCCGTGTCACTTGGTCCAGACAAACAAATAACTTTCACCCTCGTTATTTAATGAAAGCGCTTATCTATCTATTTGTTTTATTAATGCTATTGGTGAGCTTCATTAGTAAAGGGGCTGATCGCGATATTACAGTCGATGGTTTACTTGACGAAGAGTTTTGGCAAAAAACGACTAATCTTGTCGAAACTTACCAAGTCTCGCCTCAAACTTTTAGAAAATCAGATAACAACTTTTCTTATAAATTTATTACTTCTGAGAAAGGAATATATATAGCTTTAACGGCAATAAAAAAGAACAAACTGAGGTTAAGAACTCAGGAAAATGACAAGATTTTTACCAATGACCACTTCCAAGTAATGCTCGACATGGATAATTCAGGCCAGACTAGCTATGTATTTTCAATTAACCATCAGGGCAACTATTTTGACGGTATTTATAAACAAGACAAAGAATTAGATCTGGACTGGAGTGCTCAATGGCAATATGCCGTTAATGTTTCTGATGATTTTTGGACAGCAGAAATATTTATTCCTTGGTCATCAATGTCTTTTAGCATTCAAAAGCAAAACCAATTTGGCTTAGCAATTAGCCGCTTAGATGAAGCCAGTAATTCGACTTATGCATCTATTCCCGCCAATTCGACTATGAATAGTTTTTTACAACTTTTTTCCAAACACAATGTTGTTGTTAAAAGTCATTCAGGCTTTGATATTTACCCTCACATTTCACTTAATCGAGATATTATTAACAACGATGAATCTGCGGATATTGGCGCTGAAATATTTTGGAAACCCACAAAAAACCAACAAATAAGCGTCACGCTTAACCCAGACTTTGGACAAGTAGAAACCGATGAACTCGTTGTTAACTTTTCCGCTATCGAAAGTTTTTTCACCGAGAAAAGACCTTTTTTTAATGAAAATCAGAGCATCTTTGATGTATCAGGGCCTGAAACACTCAGAATAGTGCATACGCCAAGAATTGGCGGGGATGCATATTATGATGACGATTATTCCAGCGACCTTGATGCAGCACTTAAATACACCTATGCCAACGATAACTTTGCTTTAGGGCTAATGTCAGCTTTTGAAAGTTCGTTGGATAACAACTCTACCGGGCGAGATTTTTGGCTAATGCGAGGGCAATATTATTTAGGCGAGAATAAATTAGGTATTTCTTTAAATAACGTTTCAACTCCCAGCGTTGAACGACAAGCACAGATATTATCAACCGACTTTATATATACGTTTTCAGACAGTACAGAGTTTAATATCGGTATTATAAATTCGAGAGTTGAGCAGCAAACTTTACCAATAAATGACATTGGTTGGTGGATTACAGGCAGCTCTGAGTTTTCAATAAATCATAGCCATGAGTTTAGCTTATTTAGTTACGGAGAGCACCTACAACTTAATGATATAGGTTACGTCAAACGAGTAAATAGAAAACAGTTTGAATATGAGTATCAATATCAAATTCCAAACTTAAGCCTATGGTCAATTAGAGACATTGCTTTTTCCGTAGAGTCAGAAATAAAGACCAACTTTCAAGATGAAAAGTTACCACTTATATACGGGGTTGGTATTGAATTTGTCACAGAAGATGAATTCGAGTATCAATTTTCTATTGAACATGGCTCATCAGGTTATGATGACTTCCTGACTCGCGGTTATAATTCTTTATGGTTGCCATCATTTTACATAACCGAATTAGAAGTTAGCTCACCAGAATACCTTTGGGGAAAATTTGATTTCCAATTTGAATTAGGCACAGAAGGGTTTTCTGGCCGCTTTTATAATATACAAAGCAGCATTGAACAACAGTTCAATGACAATCTCTATGTTTCATTTACTATGTCGCAATACAATAGTGACAGTTGGCTAGAGTGGGATGAAGGAAACATTATTGATGAGTTTGATTTTACTGAGCAAGGGTTTGAGGTCAGCGCGAATTACCAAATAACGGATAATCATGAAATAAGAATAAAATTAGAATCAGTGATCGGTAAAGCAAAGCACCTTGCAAATTATCAAGTAGATTCTAATGGCAAGGCTATACAAACCGATGAATCAGGTGACTTTTCTTTTGCAGAAAATGCGTTTCAACTGCGATACAAGTATTCGTTTAGTAAGCTCACCGCCTTTTATTTAAGCTATGGTTTTGGCGGAGAATTTGAAGATGACATTGCTAAGTTTGGTAAAAGAAATCTCTACAAAAAAGCGATTGAATCAAAAGAAGCGCATAATATCTTCGCGAAGTTGAGGCTACATTTTTAAATCACTTGAATCACCCTCGACTTTACTAATTGAGTGATTATTTGGATTAGTCACCATTTAATCTGACAAATTAATATAGGAGAGCTAAATTAATTCTGACTGTCTCTTCTGTGCTGTGAGTTCAAAGCTCTTCTTACCAACTGCTGATAAGAGAGATTAACGGAAGTTCAGCTTTTGCCTAATAGTGATAAAATGATGCTAGTTGTTTAAGAGAATCTGCTTATGAAAACCATTGGAAAGCTGGCTAAAGAACTAGGCATTAACATAGAAACAGTCCGATTCTATGAACGTAAAGGACTTATTGTACAGCCACTAAAGCCTGATAGTGGTTATCGCATCTATGACAACACACATGTCAATCAACTTAAATTCATATTAAAAGCTAAAGCTTTGGGTTTTACACTTGATGAAATCGCTTCGCTTATGTCGCTAAGTGGAAGCTGTGCTGATGTCGAGTCTATGGGATTACAGAAACTCAGGTTAATTAGGAAGAAGATTGCTGATTTACAGCGGTTAGAGCAAGTGATTCAAGATATGACAAATTCTTGTAAAGCCAATCAAGACCCCAACTCATGCCCAATCATAAATTCGCTCAGCTAGCTGTTGACTCCGTACCTATGTACGGAGTTTAAACTACCTCAAAACTAGAGGTAGTTATGATTAATAAAATTCTTGATAAAGTAGGCTCTGGAGGCGTTTGGCTAGCCGCACTTAGCTGCACAGCATGTTTTCCAGCACTGGGTTCACTAGCATCAGCTTTAGGGCTTGGTTTCCTATCTCATTTTGAAGGAATAGCAGTTAATACTTTATTACCATTGTTTGCTGCACTCGCTTTATTGGTAAACTCGTACAACTGGTATCAACATAAGTATGTGGTAAGAGGTATATTAAGTGTAATTGGCCCAATTGCAGTATTGATGACCCTTTATCCATTGTGGCAATACGATTGGAGCACTTACTTATTTTACTTTGGGATCACATGGATGATATTTATGTCAGTGTTGGATATCGTTAAGCCAGTTAAGGAACCCGTATGCAAGGTATAGAATTAGAATCTAAGATTACTTGTCCCGAATGCGGGTTTAGTAAGGTCGAGACCATGCCTACAAACGCTTGCCAGTGGTATTACGAATGTGAAGGATGCAAAGCGCTACTCAAGCCGTTAAAAGGTGATTGTTGCGTTTATTGCTCTTACGGGACTCTTAAATGCCCACCTATTCAAAAAGGAAGCAGTTGCTGCAATAAATCTTAAGGTCTGTTTCTGGCACAAAACGGAATTAGCTCATGTGATAATTGAACGGCTGTTATGTGTATTCTTCCGCCGTTTAGCGCTGGTCGACGTCGCTTGTTACTTAATGCTGCCTGTCAGCTTAAGTCGAAACCTAAATCCAAAGTGTCAGATTAAATATGAACTACTACAGATTATTTAACTCTATCGAGTTTATAATCATTGTTGCGACTTCCTCACCATCTTTTTTCTGCAATACTTTAACGGGAATAAAACTATACTTTTCACTAAACCAAAGCGTTGTTTTTCTAGTGCTATTTTTACGTACTCTTGTTACCTTCACGCACTCTAGCTCGCCAACATCAGTGCTAATCACTCTGTTCCTTCATTTACGAAAAGGTAATCTTTAATTTTTGCGTCATCATATACTTTATAGTTTGTGTCAAAATTTTTACTGTTCAGATTTAACCTCAATATTTCAAAAACTAAAAGTGGGTCATACGTTTTAGCTTGCAAGTTTTTTTGCCAACCATTTCCTTCGCTATCACCAACAACAATATTTTTTTTATGATCAAAAAGTATTGTTTGTCGTTTCGCTTTTTTAAAACTTCTATCGTCTAAACTTTTAAAACTTATTTGGTAAAAGTCATTATCATACAATGTGAATTGACTCGTTTGTTTAGTAAAAATATTGTAAAAAAACGCCGATGCTTTTGAAGTCAATTCTAATTTATATACTCCATTTGTGCGAATTAGGGTTCGAGTAGCTTTACCATACTCTTTCCCTTTACGAAGTATTTTATAGTTCGCTGTGTACTGTACTAATTGATTACCTCCAGTTATTGCGTTTGGATCTATATTTTCTTTTGCTACTACAACCGATAGGCATAAAGTGAACATTATCAAGGAGAAAAACACGCGCTTTACTGGCAGATTCATTATATTTTCTTCCTAAAACAATACTTAACGTCACGACTTGTATCACTTGTATCCGCAACATGTGTGTTTGGTCAAATTAAAAGTGCATCTATTGCCAAATTTCAGTTTTCACTAAGCGATACTTAAGTTTCAGTTCATAAAATCATCTCATCAATCTAGAGGTGATTTATGTTAATTAAGCCTGCACTTTACAAAATAAACGTTCATTCCAACAAATCACTTTATTGGAAGCCATTCGCTTTTTTTTTTATTATTTTCGGCATTAGTTTCAAGCATTGCGTTGAACAAAGATCAATATATAGCCAGCCAATTAAAAGTATTCATTTTTGGTAATCAAGCATTCCAGTTTTTACCTCAATACTTTTGGCATAACGTTACTTATTTAGGCGATGCGTTAATTCTCGTTCCTTTGCTTTCATTCATTTGTTTATTTAGCGTTAAAGCATGGGCTGCAATGTTTGGCTCAGTGCCATTTGCATTTATTATCAGTCATGTAGGAAAAGCATTTTTTGCAATTCCCCGACCAGCAGCAGTATTGGGGCATGACCAGTTTACTATTATTGGCCGCACTTTAGCTGCACACACAAGCTTTCCTTCCGGGCATACCATTACAATTTTTACTGCTATGTCAGCACTTATTTTTGTGTATTTGAAGCAGGATAAACATCATTCGAATTTAAGAAACTCTGTAACAGCCATGCTACTGTTTATCGCAACCATCACGGCTATTTCAAGAGTTGCCGTTGGTGCTCATTGGCCTGCTGATTTACTCTTAGGCGCTTTATTGGGTGGTATGGCAGGGATGAGCGGTGAGTATTTAAGTCGCTATTACTCAAAATGGTGGAGCTGGGCAGTGACTAAGCCTATTTATCTTGGGTACTTTATTCTTAATTTTTGTGCGCTATTACTTTATTTAACAGTTAGCGGTGAAACCCCTGCATTATTTATAGTGTGGGTAGCGATAATTGTTAGCGGCACGGTCGGCACCTACGTTTCTCTGAAAGCACTATTATTAAAATGATATTAAAATTAAAGTCATTATTCTTAATGATGAAAGCCAGTAATTATGTGCTCATAACTAGCATAGTAAATACAATTTTTTTCAATCTAGTTTTGTTTTCTTTTGTTGTAGAAAATACAGATGTATTAAGTGCCAGTGGTGCTGTCATTTTGTTTTCTGTGTTCCTCATCGCTTTTACCTTTACTTTTACATTCGCTTCCATTGTTGCGTTAATTTCTCCTATCTTACTTAAAATATTCTTTGGTGTGACCGCGATAATTAATGCCATTGCAATTTACTATATGGCTAATTACCAAGTGGTTTTAGATAAAACCATGATGGGCAATATATTTAATACTGAGTACTCTGAATCATCTGAACTTATTACCTTTAAACTTTTATTATTTATAGTATTTATCGGCTTAATTCCTTCTTATTTTTATATAAAGCTTAAAGTAAATCGAGTAGATAGGGGAAAGGTCGCGATAAATGGAGTTATTGGATTGATAACTTCAATCGTAATCCTCTATTTAAACGCATCAAGCTGGCTATGGATAGACAAATACGCAAGCTTGCTTGGGGGGAAAATATTGCCTTGGTCTTACATCATTAACACTAATCGATATTACGCTTCACTGAATAACTCAACTGACGGACAAATGCCTTTACCGGATGGTCAATTTAGTAATACTAAAAAGATGGTCTTTGTCTTGGTGGTTGGAGAAACCGCTCGTTCAGACAACTTTTCTTTGTATGGTTACCACAGAGAAACAAACCCGAAATTACAGCAAACGTCCAATTTGATAGTGTTGAAAAACACCCAGTCATGCACTACTTACACGACAGGCTCTTTAGCTTGCATGTTGTCGCACACTGAAAACGTCGCCAATTTTGAAGCATTACCAACTTATTTAGCTAGGCATGGCGCTGATGTGATATGGAGAACAAACAACTGGGGAGAGCCAGCAATTGACGTAAGCAGTTATGTTAAAGCTAGTGACTTACGTTCAAGTTGTAAGGGTGAAGGCTGTAAATTGGATGAGGTTCTATTAACAAACTTAATTGAAACTATTGAATCATCAACAAAACAAAAAATATTGATTGTTTTGCATACTAAAGGGAGCCACGGCCCTAGTTACTACTCTAGATATACAGCCAGTTTCAACCAATTTAAGCCAGTTTGTCGAGAAGAGGAAATTAGTAAATGTACTTCTCAAGAATTAATTAATGCCTATGATAATACGATTTTATATACCGATCATTTCTTAGCAGCTTTGATCGCCAAACTTGAGAGTTTGCAGAACATTCCGTCAGCCATGATGTACGTTTCAGATCACGGTGAGTCATTAGGAGAACAAGGACTTTATTTGCACGGAACACCTTATTCTTTCGCCCCTGACTACCAAAAAAACATCCCGTTTTTGTTATGGGCTTCAGATTCGATGCAATCGCATAAGCAAATAGACCTAGAGTTATCACAACAAGGCGCAAGTCATACACACTTCAATGTATTTCATACTGTGTTAGGCGCTTTTGATTTTCAATCACCCATCTATAGAAAAGACCTTGATGTATTAAGCACAAATTTTTCACCTAGCCAGAGCAAATAATCAGTGTAACTTAGGTTAAATATCAGTTTGGACTAAGCCAATCTTAAGTTTAGCTCTTTAACATATAGTCACGTTGAACGAGGTGACTTTATGTATAGAATTATTACTCCCACTGTAATAGTCAGCATATTACTAAATATTAGCTTTACTTCTAAAGCAGAAGATCAAAAGCAAGTCTGTAACCAAACAGAAAATATTGAACTGACCACTAACGATATCTTTGATTTAGAAGATCCTGACACTATTTTTCTGCATCGTTGGGGAAATTTTCTACACATAAAAACCAAAAGTAACACCTTACTAAATGAAGCCGCCTTTTTCATAAAAAAATGTGACATTGATGAACAAGACTTACAAGAGTTAGAGCGACACTTAAGAAGCAAAAAGTATATTAAAGATGCACGAGTTACCGCTAGCGAAAGTTCACCCAAGATAAATATTGAAACTTGGGATAATTGGTCATTAATGCCTACTGTCGATTTTGGCAGAAGGGGCGGAAAAAATAAGTATGCCATTGGCATCAAAGATAGAAATTTTCTTGGCTTAGGCATTGATGCGGAAATTGAATCGTTTACCAATGATCAACGCAGTGGATATAAGTTTTCGTCACATTTCCCACTGTTTTTAAACAACAACATCAATGCAAGTATTCGTTTTACAAGCAATGATGATGGCACATCAGAAGCCATATCAATAGACAAAGACTTTGTAAGTTTCGACACGAACAATGCCTTTAATATTGGTTTCAATAATTTTAATCAGATTGATACTCAATACAAAAATGGTAAGGAATTTAATCGATACAACCATAAACAAAAACTTTCTACGGCAAGCTGGCAATGGCTGCACAAAGATACTACTGCCAATACACTAAGGTTTGGTATTGGCTATACCAGTGAAGCACATCAATTTTCAAACCATGATATTACGAATTTAAACGCGCCAGTATACCTACCTGAAAACAGAGAATTTAACTACCCATTTCTGAACGTAGAATTTCTGCAAAAAGATTATAGAAAGCTCACTAACGTTAATCTAATTAATCGTATTGAAGATTTTAACTTAGGCTGGCATGTAACAGGTAGTTTAGGCTCAGACATCAGTGGTTCAGTTAATTCCCCCGTGCTTATCTGGCAGTCAAATATCTCCAAAGGTATAGATATTTTTGAAAATGCCTTCTGGTTTTTCACGGCATCATTTGAAGGTGAAACGTACAACTCGTCAGACAAAGAATCCAGAATACTTCTGAATATTAGCAACGAGTATTTTCACAAATTCAATAACAATTGGGGCGGCTATTTTAAGAATGTAAGCCAAATTAGTCAGAACCAATTTAAAGACTCTCCAATCGTATTAGGCGGTGAAACTGGGTTGCGAGGCTACCCTCTTCAATATCAACATGGCGACCACAGTACGCTTTTCTCCCTTGAAGCGCGTTATTACCCGCATATCAATATTTACAAACTGGTTGAAGTAGCTGGTGCTGCGTTTATTGACGTAGGAAAAGTTTTTAACCAGCACGAAGCAACCTCTGAAAAAAACTCATGGATGAAATCAATCGGACTTGGTGCCCGATTTTATTCAACCCAAACGAGTGAAGCACGAGTCATCCATGTAGACATTATTAAACCAATAAGCTCCGATGCCAATGTCAATGGCGTTGAGTTTCGCATAACAACTAAACATTCATTTTAAGGCCATAAAAGTGATCCGCACTATTCCCTTTATCAAAAACCTCAAACTCACAACAAACCAACTAGTAATCTATACCTGCCTATATATTACGTTTATTGTGAATATCCCGTTTTTAACCAAAACGGTAACTGTCATTACCGCCTTAGATCAATATAACGGATTGTTTTTAATTTCTGTGCCTTTTTTCTTACTGTCGTTATCAATCATCGTACAAAGTTTTTTTGCTTTTAGATGGATAACTAAGCCGTTTTTAATCTTAGTCGTATTGTTATCATCGATACTATTCTACGCCACTATAAACTACGGTATTGTTTTTGATTACGGCATGATTCAAAACACTGTTGAAACCGATACTGCTGAAGCGTTCTCATATTTCAATTTGTCTGCTATTTTCTTCTTTTTATTTTTTGGGGTTGTGCCTTCCATACTCATCGCAAAAGTGCAATTAACTTATAACTCATTTATAGGGGAATTATTCGCTCGTTTGAAACTAATCAGTGGCAGTATTGGTGTATTATTATTAATAGCGATGGTTTTCTATTCTAGCTATGCATCTGTCGGTAGAAATAACCGCGATCTTGTTGGCTATTTAACACCTTATGCATTAATTGATTCAACAGCCAAATATATTAGGAAGAACTACTTATATCCTCCATTAAAATTTAGCTTATTAGACACCAAACCTGAAATTGTTAAGCCTACACAAAACAAACACGTAACTGTCATGGTATTAGGCGAGACAGCTCGCGCTCAAAACTTTTCACTTAATGGTTATGATAAACCTACCAATCAATATACCGACAAGTTAAATGTTGTTTCATTTGCAAACGTTAGTTCTTGTGGAACAGCAACAGCCGTTTCAGTTCCTTGTATGTTTTCAAGATTAAATAAAGAAAGCTATGACAAACGAATAGCAAGTTCGCAGCAAAATGCTATTGATATTATTCATTTAGCAGGTGCAGACGTATTATGGGTTAGTAACAATAACGGTAGCTGTAAAGGTGTATGCAACCGAGTAAAAACAATAAAGATTGCAACTAAAAAGACAAGTCCATTATGTGATGGAGAGTATTGTTTTGACGAAGCACTACTTCCCCCACTAAGAAAGAAGCTGACTTCGTTAACACATGAAAACACGTTAATTGTGCTTCACATGATTGGCTCTCACGGGCCAACCTATTACAGAAGATACCCAGAAAAAAACCGTATTTTCACCCCGGATTGCCAACGTAGTGATATTCAAAATTGTACCCAAAATGAATTAGTAAATACCTACGACAATACAATAGCCTACACCGATTACGTGTTATCTAGAGTAATAGATGAATTAAATTCCTTAAGTGAACTCAATGATGTTGAAACCTCTATGCTCTATATTTCTGATCATGGGGAGTCATTGGGTGAAAGTGGCGTTTTTCTACATGGCTTGCCTTATGCTTTTGCTCCAAGAGAACAAACCCACGTACCTTTTATCTATTGGTCCGATTCACTACACTTGAAAGGTAGAGCTGATTGCGTAAAAAATGTAAGTGATCTTAATATTTCTCACGACAATATATTTGATATTTTACTTAATGAAATGTCAGTGAAGTCAGACACCTACAAGGAACAAAACAACCCATTAAACCAATGTAAGCTATCGAGTTTAACTGCTCAATCAGCATACCAACCTACTTCTATTGGAGCCAAATAATTGATGTTCGATAATATAAATAAACCGAAAGGTTTAAAAAGAGTTTACTTAGCAACTTTAAACTCACTGAGAGCTTTTAACTGGTTAGTAAAAAACGAAGCTGCTTTTAGACAAGAGCTTTTACTTTTAGTCTTAGTTATCCCAATTACCTTTTTACTTGATATAACAATTAAAGAACAACTCATTTTAATCATCTCAACTTTATTCATCCTTTTTACAGAAGTACTCAATACTGCGATTGAATCTGTTGTTGATAGAGTGGGATTAGAAATTCACCCTTTATCAGGCTTAGCTAAAGATTTAGGCTCTGCGGCAGTTTTTATAAGCCTAGTTATCGCAGTATGTACTTGGGTGGCAATATTGCTATAGTGTAAATGAAAAAGTTATATTTATTCATTTAGAGTTAGATAATGTCAGTAATTAAGTTCACCAGTAAAATTTCCATACTTTTCTTCTGTATTTTATGGGTGAACATGATTTCACCTTTTGCTTACTCAAAAGAAACTTTAAAATGCGCAACAACTCATTATCCCCCATATACTATCTATGATTCAAAAAGCGGTAATTTCACTGGCTATGATATGGATATCATCAATGCTTTTGCTAAGAATTTAAACACTGATATTTCTGTTACAAACCTGCCTTGGGCAAGGCTCAAGTTAGAAATTAAAAAAAATAACTACGATTGTTTTTTCTCATTAGCTAACTTGGTATACAGGGAAGAATATTTAGATTTTACAACCGTACCAACACACGTAACAAAAATAGCTATTTTTTATCCTAAAAATATTGAGTTTGAATCGATAGATTTTTCTCAGAAAGTCATTGGTGTGCATAGAGGAATTAACTTCCATGAAGATGTTACTCATCCTAAAAACCTTCAGCTTGCTAAATTTCATAAACTTCAATCAAATGAAGTATTATTTGAAATGCTTAAATCAAAAAGAGTAGATTTAGTTTTAACTAGTATGAAGGTAGGCCAATACTTATTAGAAAAAAATAATATCAATGACAAATTCAACATGTTTGAAATAGAAGGGTATCAACTGCCCGTATTTATTGCGTTTACTAAGGGTAAATTTGATTTAGAAATTTTTAATTCCGCATTAGAATCTGTTATTGGCAAATCAAAAGCTAAAAATTAAGTTTTCTTTCAGTAAATCTTAAGTTTCATAAAATACAGTAAACATCGTTTTATTAAGAGAGTTTTTCAACGATGTTTGCTTCTGTATATAGTGTTTTAAGACCATTTATTATTTTTTCTGCTGCATTGATTATATTTCTTGCTGCAACAAGATTTGGTTTAGCTATGTGGCAAGTTCAACGATTTGATACGGCTTCTAGCCTTATTCAACTCTTCGTAAATGGTTTACGTATTGACTTAAGTCTGCTCGGCTACCTATGTGCATTACCAGCTTTAGTTCACCCTTGGTTCGTTGCTACTAAATTCAGATTAATCTGGTTAAATTGTTTAAAAATTTTGTTTTTCATTATCGCAATTGCTGTCTTATTTTTTGAATTAGCAACACCTGCTTTCATAATTGAATACGGTTTTAGACCTAATCGTTTATTTATTGAGTATCTAGCTTATCCTGACGAAGTAACAAAAATGCTAGTTAATGGTCATTTACTGACGTTAATCGTAGTTTTTACCGCCTTAATTGTTGCTAGTAAATTTATATGGAAGTACTTAGGAAAATTCCTACCAGCAGGTACAAATACCAATTTAAAAATCTCTATCGTTTCGTTCTTTATGCTTTTTATTGTTTTGTTTTTGTGTGCAAGAGGTACAGTCGGTCATCGACCAATAAACCCTGCATTGGTCTACTTTTCAACAGACCCATTAATAAACTCACTGACCTTAAACTCAACCTACAGCGTTGCTTATGCACTTAATCAGTTTGGCGATGAAAAAAATGCTTCAAAGCTTTACGGTAAAATGAGTGATGAGCGAATTATCGAATTAGTTAGACAAGAAACGAAACAAATTCGAAGTAGCTTTAATGATAGCGAGTATCCAACTCTAGCTAAACGTTCACCTTCATACCAAGGCAAACCCAAAAACCTTGTGATCATTTTAGAAGAAAGTTTAGGCGCACAATATGTTTCATCATTAGGCGGAATTCCAATAACGCCTGAAATAGACAAACTAAATGCACAAGGATGGGCATTTAATCGATTATATGCCACAGGCACACGCTCAGTTCGCGGTATTGAAGCGGTCATCACTGGGTTTACTCCGACCCCATCAAGAGCAGTAGTCAAACTAGATAAGTCTCAAAAAGACTTCTTTACCATTGCATCATTATTAAAACGTAATGGCTATGAAACCCAATTCATTTACGGTGGCGAGAGTCATTTCGATAATATGAAAAGCTTTTTTCTGGGGAATGGTTTTACTGATATCGTTGATTTTGATGATATTGAAACCCCACAATTTGTCGCATCTTGGGGAGCCAGTGATGAAGATTTATTTAATCAAGCTGATATAGAGTTAACTAAATTACACAAAGCTAATAAACCTTTTTTTAGTTTTGTATTTACCTCTAGTAATCACGATCCTTTTGAGATCCCAGAAGGAGTTATTAAACCTATTGAATATACCGAAGAACAACTACAACGATATGATCCTAAAGAATTACTTCGCCATAAAGCAATTCAATATGCTGACTATGCTCTTGGAAAATTTATAGCCAAAGCGAAAACGCAACCATATTGGGAAGATACCGTATTTCTTGTAGTCGCTGATCACGATGCAAGAGCAACAGGCAGTGACTTAGTGCCGATCAATAACTTTCATATACCCGGTGTCATTTTAAATTCAGGAAAAGGCCCAAAGTCAGATGAGCGAATTGTCAGTCAAATTGACTTAGCACCAACATTGTTATCGTTAATGGGCGTAGAAAATCATTCACCTATGCTGGGGCAAGATCTTACCGATCCAAACTCTTCAGGCAGAGCAATGATGCAATACGCAGAAAATTTTGCATATATGATCGATGATGAAGTAACCATATTACAACCAAGTAAACCTGCTTTAAATTTTGAATATAATATTAATGAAAATCAATTAAACCCAAAGGCAGAAAACGTTTATTTATCTGATGTTGCTTTAGCTCATGTTATCTGGGGCAGTTTAGCGTATAAAAACGGGTGGTACTCTTCTTTGTATGACTAAAAATACAACCTATTCATTTTAGTAAGTTCTAGTTACTAAGTCCTACATTAATCAATCACAGCACTTTAAATACTGTGATTGATTACAAGCCTATACAGTTAATAGATAAGTTATTGCTTAAGCTAAAGCATCACTTTAGATCTCGCTTTGTTCACATTCAGGCTGAATGTCTGTACTGAACTTTATGTTCTAGAGTACCCATACTTTGTAATAAGTGCACATAAACCCTACGGTGTAATGTGCCCGAAAGCATCATAGAATTACAAAAATTTAATACTTAAAATCATGTTAATCTAATGTCCGCTTTGGTATTTTTTAATCAAATTAGAGTTTTAGACTTTATAGATTTCTGATGAAATTTAAAACAATTCTATTATCTAAGGCTGGGAGACTTGTATCGATTTAAATGTTGCTAGATATAACAAGGCTTATGTCCGCAATCGTATCATTGTTGTCTTAATCGTTAAGTGTCTAAAGGTCTGTAAATGGCACAAACTTCACAGTCAGGTTTAACACTCGACCGCCTAATTATAGGCTCACAGGAGACTGTCTATCTAACTGAACGTTTTAGATCTAGTCCGAACTTTTCATCCCTTAAATTTTTATTATCATCAAACATGAATATACTTCGGCGCTCATCTCTAAGTGCATAAATTGCTGTTTTAAAACATTTCTCACACAAATCGAGATGGTAAACATTGCCATCTTCATTTGAGCCATAGCCAAAGCTAGCTTTTAACTCACCGGATTCTTCATATTTGTGTTCATTTACTTCAATCATAACGCTCTGTTCACAAACATCACAAATTTTATCTACAATTGTTTCAACCAATTTTTCTGCGTAAACTTTCACTGATTTCTCCTGCCAAAAAAGCTAACAACTGTATGTAATGGTCAATTAAAGTTAGCTACACGTTATTTTAAAGCACATAAGTAGACTAGTTGAATGATTCCCACTCTGAGTTTCGAGAAACAGGATTTATTTATGAAAAGCCATGACCTAACATGATACTAATGTGGTTAAATGGCAATGCGGTAGCATTGAGATATTATATAATTTTTATGAATATAATCACTCGCAATGCTCAACACCAAAGTTATCAACTAATGTAATTGCTGAGTTTTTATTTAAGACATACTCGGCATTAGTCGTAAGTCGCAGATAAGCCTCGTACCGTCTACTATTAATCAGAACATGCTGTCGCGTAGCGCCTTCAAATTTCTGTAACACATCAGATAACTCTGTATAATAACTTTCAGCATCCCCAGTATATTTTCCTTCACTATCGACTTCAAATAGTTCTAAAGCAAGTATATTGTCGCCAATTCCCAATAAACACTTACCATTATTAATATGGCTTTCAGTTAGATAAAACTCAGTATAGTTTTTCAATTCTGCTCGTTCAGAAACAGGAAAACCTACGATGTATAAAAACTCTCGGTCAAAATCACAGTTACGAATGCTCGTTCCTACAAATTCATCTGCTAAAATTTGCATAGATTCATAAACTTTTTGTTCGAATTCTTTCTGAGATTTGGTTTTAGGCTCAACTAGCTTATCAAATAACTTGCCATGTCTAGCTTGTGAAAGATCACGAGTGTTGAAATAAGAAAATACTGTATTTTGCCAACTACTCCAATCATGCCAAAGTATTGGAGTATATTTAAACTTAGATAGCTCATTTTCAAGAATCAACAGTTCATTTTGAGTATTGTTAGTAAACATTTCGGCGTTTACAACTCTTGTGAGTAGTAGTCTAAACGGCACACTATTTATTTTAAAATCATGATAAAGAACACTAACAGAATCTTTATACACTAATGTATAAGGTTGCCAATTTTCCAATGAAAAATGTGGAAAAGCATCCTCTAGCTGGGCGTGATTTTTAAATCCAAATATTTTCCAAATCAGATCCAACAATGAATACTGACTCAACGGACCTGCTAGATATCTAGAAAATTGTTCTGCCAAAGTATCTATATTTTTTAAAATATGGCTTTTAGAGTTTTCATCCGACTGTAAATTTAGCTTACAAAATGGATAAACAGTTGCCTTCAAACTATAGTTGTCTAGCTTGCTACAAAGATCACTAAAATCGTGACATTGGTAGATAGACTGAGCTATCAAATTTTTAGATTGGGTTAATGGTATATCAAGTATTTTCGACGCGCGTTTTGCTTGCAGGAAGATATTTTTAAGTAAATTATTATCAGACATACTCACGTTACTCTCTTTATTTAAAAGTGCATAAAACGAACATCTGCCGAGGCTCATTCTACTAACGTAAATACAAATTTTCTGAATGAATCCACTTTGCCCTATAATGCAATTAACGCATTTGGCAGATGCAGGCTGTCCAGTCAACCAATCTTTATCATAATGACGAATTTACAAAAATGGAAGTATTAAGTTTTATTTTATTCGGAGGGAAAAACAAATATATTCATTAATAACTCCCTTGCAGAACCTGAATATACAGTAGCTATATGACTGTTATGAATAGAGGTTAGTATATCGCCAAACTCACTCAAAAATTGAGTTTGTATTTCTTTACTGTTATTTCGAGAAACAAGCGCTAAAAACATTCTCCCGGTTGACTCATTACGCTTAATTTTAGTTTTAATATCGCTAAAAGAGTTTTCAAGATAGATGTGTTTTGCAAGCAAAAACTGAGCTTGAGTTAAAGGTATATCTAGAGTTTTGGCAAGCCGTTTCGCTTGTCGCTTAATATTATCCAAAGATTGATGGTGTTCATTTTCGAAAGACATACTGATACCACTAGCAGTATGACAGCTCACCACGCTGTTCTACTTTACACAAATAAGGAGAATATTATGACGAGTGAATCCACTTTGTTCAGATGATCACAAGCAGCTCGCCGCCGCTAACTACACTATTATATAAGCTCTAATGAGGATTTCTATTAATTAATATCAAAACTCAACTAAATTGTACAGGTGATTAATCATAACTCTAAAGTCGATGAGGTTGATCATAACTCCTATGAGCGAAAAAAAGACACACTTATATTTGTCTGATAACCTTAGTATGGATCGACTATCAACCCAAAACGAACTTAAAAAACTTGTTTGTTTTAACGCAATAAATGAACAACGCTATTGATAAAAATTTGATATTTATTAAATAGAGTTTTATTTACATTACTTTTTAACGCAAAGTTTACGAATAATAAAATTGAAGGAATAAAGTGGGCAATTCAGGAGCAAAAGCTGCATTAAAAGGTTATAGACTTCAGACTTTATATATCTTACACGAAATTCTATTGTCTAATAGTTCCGAGTTAATCTTCCAGCCAGAAGGGAATGAAGATCTAGCAGTATATCAAGGCAAAAAATTAGTAAGAGCCGTTCAAATCAAGGCATATAGTGACCCTCTAGTTCTATCGAATTTTATCGAGGCGGATAAAAAAGATACTTTTATTCATCGTGCCTGCAAACTATTAAATACTGATGAGTCACCAAAAGTAGAGGTAATCAGCTTTGGTATAATTGGTAATGAAATTAAAAGTGCTTGGTCTACGTCAGATATAAATAAGGAAGCCAATCAAAGCAAGATAAGACAGAAGTTAGGGAATTTAAAAATATCCAATCCTTCAGTAGATATTTTGTTCAAAAAATTAGTGTGGCTATATGCTATTGAAGATGAGTTACATCAAAGTATTTCTCAATGCTTAAGTCAATCAATGACATCTGGTTCAATTGAGCATGCATTGTCATTACTAACCTCTTGGTTATACGAAGCGTCAGAACAAAAATCTAAAATAACTCATGCGGTACTGTTAGAAAAAATTAATTCAATTGGTCGTTATTTCGCGGAACGTGAAGCTCATCATCAAGAATGGTTTAAATCCATCTCGCCTTTAGAGGAAAATAGTGTTGTTGAAAAACAAAAATTAGAAAAGGAATTCTACCAAGGTATATCTGCCAGATTTAGTCATATTCAAGCTAATTTGGATATACTCAGACAGGAACATCTAACAGAAATTGAAAATCATTTTAAAACATTTCAAACAGTTATCGTTCATGGTGCATCTGGTCAAGGAAAAACGTCTTTGGCCTATCGTTATCTCTATCAGTACGTTCCAGAAACTTGGCGTTTACAAATTAATTTTATTGAAAACAGAACTCATGCAAAAAGTATTGCATTGGCAATAGCAGATCATTTAGCCGTCTTCAGTGCAACTCTCTATTTGTATATTGATGTAACTCCCAGAGATTCAGACTGGACAGCCATTATCAAAGCCTTGCTTGAAAAGCCAAATATAAAAATTCTAATAACAATCAGAGAAGAAGATTTAGCTCGCCAAAATATTTCAAATGATCAACTAGGGTTTCCTAAACTGGTTCAACTTAAGTTTTCGCAAGGTGAAGCCAAGCACATATACCATAACCTGCTAGCTAAAGGGATTGCGACCCCCTATCCATCATTTGACCAACTTTGGTTAGGCTTCGGTGGTAGTGGATCGTTGTTGGAGTATATATTCTTTTTAACCCAAACAGAATCGCTTAAGGAAAGGCTTAGATTTCAGGTTAAGCGTTTAAGAACGGAAGTTATAGAAGGCAAATTAGAAGCATCTGCAATTAAATTGCTATTGGCCACTGTCGTTGCAACCTCATTTGAAGCCAGAGTTAATATTCCATTATTGATAAAAGCTATTCAATTAAGAGATCCACAAGGTACTTTTAGTTTGTTTGAAGACGAATATTTAATTCGTCGCTCAGATGACAAGATTCATCTAGTAGCACTACACCCTATTCGCTCAAAACTTCTTGCTGAGTTATTGGTTGAACCTGCCTTTTCCCCTTGGATTGACGCAGCTCTTTGTGTGATGCCAAGCATACCAGAAGCTGACCTTGAAACTTTTCTGCTTTATTCATTTGTCGAGAAACCTAATGAGTTTCAAGAGCTATTCGACAGCCTAAAGAAGCTCAATATTGAAACTTGGGAAGCTGCTGCTGGCATAGGTAGAGCATTACTATGGTTTGGTATTCGCAACCATGTTTTAGAAAATAAAGAGGTTATAAGTTCTGCGCGGTCTATAGCTGGTAACGATGGAGCATCTCTTCTGCTACAAACCGATATTGGCGGGGCTATGGAAATCAACCTAGCAGAAGATTTGATAAATATACTTGGCAAAGATAATCCATTAGCAACCAGAAATGCTTTGGAACTAAGGCAGCAGATAAGTTCATCACAGTCGGTGTATAAATACATAAGTGAGTGGCTTATTCATTTACCTCAGGAATTGGCGATTCCACACAACTACAGTAATTGGTCAGGAATGGGAGAAGTTTTATTATGGATGGGGCGATTAGGCGTTACTAATCAGTTAAATGTATCTTGGTTACTAAATTTAGATATAGAAACTGCATTTGAAGATATTGCCCCTCTAGCTAACTTAACTATAGGGCTATTTTATTTTTCTCCAGATTTATACCATTCATTTATAAATAGAAATAAACTTGCAATAGTTACACTTTTTCAGAAATCCACTCAAACTGTTTGGTTCGATCATCAACCTAATAATCCGATTGCGCACTATATCATCCCTAACGATTACATAGACTCGGCTAACTATACAGGTTCAGACCTGAATAAAATGTCTTGCAATAAAGCTATAATTTTAAAAAAGCTATTTCCCGACCAAGAAAAATATGGAACTCAAGGTTATGGTCATCAAAATATTCTTATGGATTTACCGCTAGACGAAAGCCAGAAGAACATCATTCATTCGGCAATTCCCTTACCACACTTTGTAAGTATTAACTCGACATGGGCTAATTATATAGATTACACATTCAGGCCGAATGATTGGCCTGAGTACGCAAGCAATATTTTATCTATTAGAGAACAAATCGCATTTGGACTAACCAATTTAAATAAAACGCTAATAACTTATTTTAAGAAAAAAAAGTCTCAAGCGCTTATAGGTATCGGAAAAATCGAGCCTGAGTATTGGGAAAATCTTGCCAAAATAAATTGGCAACTAACTAAATTACCAAAATTAGCAGTTGACCCTTGGGGCATTACTAGTGAGGGAACATTAAGAGACCTAAGTAAAAATGAAGTCGAAGGTAAACGTAAAAAAACCTTTGATTGCTTATCGATGCAGAATGACTCAAAAAAATTCAGAGAATCACTCAACGATTATATTCACTCAATGAGTAATTTTTTTAGTCAATCACACTTCATCCTGATTTTTAATGGTCTAATTGGTCGATTACCAAAAGAGCAGCATGTTGAATACTACAAAAAAGCTGAAGAATTAGGACACCCCTATAACGAGCACAATATTCATCTGTCATGCGTTAATCTTAATAATGCTCAAAAGAATTTGGAAAGCTTCCAGCATGAGTTTAGAGCTATTTTTCATGAAATTATTCCAGAACAAAAGCTCAATCAAATAGATAAAAAAGAAAAAGAGAAAATTAACAAAGCATGGGCACTTTGGTATCAATTTGCTCATCACCCTGACAAATATTGGAAAGATTCACCCGATATTAGAGCGTCTGCTATTTTGACCAGCCTAAAAAATAAACTGATTAGCTCAATTACTAATTCGTTAAGCGAATTGTCAAATCCTAGTATGAAAGCATCAATTCTAAGTGAGGGTTATGAATATGAAGGCAAGAAGTCTCTTTGGATTGAAGTCAGTACATCTGAAACGACGGCTATGGATAATGTATTTATCGATACGGTTGATGCATTAACTAGAGCAATAAGACCAGTAAGCTTTACTGATCTTAAGTATTTTGTTTTAACAAATTTGTGGGATAGTTTTGTGATTGTGCCAACTAACAAAACGCAAACAATTTCAAATATTTCTTGGGTGCTATTTACCAACAGTTTTGTTGGCGATGAGCCTGTATTAAGTGAAGAAAAGGCTTTTCTTTACTTACCTAGACCAATTAACTTAAATGCACTAAATCATTTTAAACTTAAGGAAAATGGGGCAGCTTCTTATAAAGTGGTGAAAGAACTCGAAAAAGAACTAAGCGCAACCCTTGCAATAATAAACCATATGCATTGTTTCGTTACTCTCCCGCAAAATGCAAATGATACAGGAATAGAAATACTAGAAAATTATTGTAGTAATTTAATTGAACCGCTAACAGAGCATATCAACGCGGCACAAAAATTGATAAATATAGCAAAAGAATATGATAGCAATGTCACCAACACTTGGATTCAAACATTAGACACATGCCAACAGGCAGTCCAACCTTATGAAGTGCCAGAAGATAATCAAATAAATATTAGTCTAAATGATTGTATGGAATGGGCAGAACTTCTTTGTGTAGCATTAAATCAATTGCATATTTTAAAAAATGAATGTGGTAGCTCGTTGAGCTAGGCGTAATTTTAGACTTAGTCCACCCCATTGATAACTCAATATCTATGGCGTTCAACCTAACAACTAATTTAGACCGTTTTGAGTTGTGAATTCGTAGCGTGACGCAGAAATTCGGAAAGACCACTACTGGAACTGGAACTCCTAGATTTTACTAGACATTCTTTTGTTGCTAAACGAATGTTCGATCTGACCCGCTTTGAGTCCAACTTCATCACCTCGTATTCGCTGTCTAAGCGTTTTTGGGGCCTTTAACTGCTAGTGCTAAGCCTAATACCATGCTTGGTTGCAAATACTTTTAGCTTTTTCTCATACCGAAGCATCTCTTTTTCGTGACGGCAAAAAGAATCGAACGACCTCACCTTCATAGATGGCACGAATATCATTCTCGCCCGCATCTATCGAGTAACTGCCATTGCCTAAGTGATACGCTGCTCGTCCGCCGACGAAGTTCTCGATAGTAAAGGTCGATAATAATGACTCGACTTCATCAGGAGCTATTTGTTGAAAGACAGTATGGCAATAAGGCATATCTCTGACTCTTGAATTGCTGAAGTTTAAGTATAGTAAATGACAAACTTGGAAGATCTATAAATTTCATTTAATGTTGATAGCAATTGAGCATAAATATCACACGCATACTGAAAAATATGAAAAGAAAATTGATGCGTCTGCGTAAAAAACACTTAACTGCATTTTTCAAAAATCAGCATAATATTACTCGCGCTAATAGCACAATTGTTACTTTTGAATCTATCGCTAAAGTAAAAACAATGGGCCAAAGGTATTATCATCAAAGAATTAATCAGCTTCAAAATTTGAACGCGCGTCAACTTAAAAAATATAGAAAAAGACAAATAAATTCTGGGCTGACGGGCAGTAAATACGGTGCTATTTGTAAAACATCTTTAAAACCAGCCTCAGCCGTATTTAAAAAAGTAGCTTTGAATGATCTGAAAGGAACAGTTTAAGTTGTGAGTTCTATTTTTAACAATAACGCTAGTTGACTAATTTTGAGTTACAAACTCTCTGATCAATTGCTCAACATCTAGTTTCTGATTATCTTTACATGCTGCAATTACTCTCTCTATCAGAATAGGATTTATCGATAGGCCGTCAATACGATTGTTAGCAATAGCCTCTCGGACATTTTTGATCATGATGCGCTGATTAAGTGATAATTGATCATTACATAACTGTATATTTTGTTCTGATTGATGAGTATCTACTTTGCTCATTATTTGCCTTTTCGATTAAAGCGGTTATTTAGCTTAATAAGTTGAATAACCTTCCCCACGCAGAAAAGCGCTGCGTGGAATGATAACTATTGTTTCAATTAAATAGCAACAGGAGCTTTGATATTTGGATGTGCATCATAGCCGACAATTTCTAAGTCTTCAAAATTGTAACCGTAAATAGAGTCTGGCTTTCGATTAATTTTCAATTCAGGCAAAGGCCTTGGTTCACGTGACATCTGCTCTTTAATTTGTTCCATGTGATTTGAATAAGCATGTAAATCACCAAAACTTACAACTACTTCACCCGGCTCTAAATCACATTGTTGGCATAGCATATGAACAAGTAATGATAAACTAGCAATGTTATATGGAAGCCCCAAGAAAATATCGGAACTTCTAATATATAATTGTCCTGAGAGCTTTCCGTTGGCTACATAGAACTGATATAGTAGATGGCATGGGGGTAATGCCATCTTACCACTAATAACATTCTCTTGAGGACTTACAGTTTCGTCTGGGAGGTACTCAACATTCCATCCATGAAATATAATTCGGCGACTATTTGGATTGTTCTTCAACGTATCAACAACGTAATCGATCTGATTTATTGTGTCACCGTCTTTTGTCGGCCAAGCAGTCCACTGAGCACCGTATATAGGTCCAAGAGAGCCATCTTCCAGCGCCCACTCGTCCCAAATTTTAACGCCATTCTCGTTTAGCCAATTATTATTGGTGTCACCATTAAGAAACCAGATAAGTTCATTGGCTATGCTTTTAAAATGAAGTTTTTTGGTTGTCAGCAATGGAAAACCTTTAGATAAATCATGTCTTATTTGGCGACCAAACACTGACGTAGTGCCAGTTCCAGTTCGATCACCTTTTTGTGTGCCATTTTCTAGCACGTCTTTTAATAGTTCTATATATGCTTTCATTATTTTACATCTCTTAGTAATTCTTTAAGTTGTTCATTTTTATCTTGAAGAGTTTTTATTTTTTCTTTCTGTTTCTCGAACTCTGTTTTATAAAAGTCTGTATTTTCGATTTGTCTTCTTAACTGAAGTTCTAAATCATCTCTATCTTTATTTGCTTTGGTGAACTCAGAGAACCAATAAACCACTTCTTTAGCAATATTATCACGTTCTTCGGTGAGTTCTTCTGCTTTACTTTTTATATCCTGCTGTTCTTGTTGCTCTTGTTCTTTCCTTTGCTTTTTAATTTCTTTTAAACGAATTGCTGGAAACTCTCGTTCTGATACTGTATTCCTGTGAATGCCTGATATCCTTGCGACTTCTTTTTGAGTAGCTGGCAGGTCAGAATTTTTGCTGATTTTCTCCAGAGCATCGTTTAGTTTTATTGTATTATCATCATAATCTTTAGTATTTTTTTCATCATATGCTTGTTCACTCATTGATCGACAGCCTCTCCAAGATAAATTAAAACCCCTCTAGCTTCCTCTACCGCCGCAATGATTTGGTCCTGCCTATCTTCATATCCTTCTTTGCCAACTAACTCGCTATTTGAGACAAATACCTCTCGCCATTTAGGAGCATTTGCCTTGCTAACAATTGCATTTGAACACCTATTAGGGTTACACCTTAAAGAGCCGATACAAGGAAGACTTTCATCATAATCCTCTACCCCTCCAAAACAGAAGCCTGCACCAACATTAATCACTGCAAGTCCTTGCTCAGCCATAGCATCAAATATCTCATCTTTGCTATAGCCAGCCTCCATATATCCTTGGAACACCTTTTGAACTCTTTCTTTGTGCTCAGTAGCTTTTGGGCCAACATATGTACCATTAGGGTCCATAATGTTCTTTACTCGCTCCACTTCTGCATAACGACGAATTTTTTTGCTTTTCGCTTTATCAAGCACTATGTTGTCTGCGATCTCTCCATACCCTAATGTTGTATTACTCGCCGCTCCCATTGATGTGTAACTACCAACTTTATCTACAATATGCTTTAGTTGAAATGATATAAATGGAAGCCCTAATTCAATACGATGTAATTGATACGCTAACGTATGCCGAATCATGTATGGGGTGAATATTATTTGCTCAGTCCTGTCTTTACCTAGGACTATATTTAAGAAATTTCCAAAAAAGTGCCTGATACCCGTCGGGTTCATATTGGTAGGTATATCATCGGGAGATACTGTATCTACATTACTGAAAAGATAATCATTATTCTTTAAAGACGAAATTAAGGATGCCGCTTGAACAGCATCTTTCATAATTGGAATTGCAACCCACTTATCATCAAATAATTTTAAGTTTTCAAACTTATTCTTCTTTACATTTGAAACCAAGACATCAAATCCATCATGCACATTTAAGCATTTACTTAATATTAACTCGCACATTTCTTCTGGACGCATCCCTGCCAATTGTGAAATTAAATAAGCGGATGAATAGTAAACTTCATTGATATACCTTCTGACTTCATCAAAGTGCTTTATCTGATATTTTTCCTTTATCAGAGGCCTAATCCCCTCGTGGTACATCAAGCTGCCATCAGGTTTTAGGTACTCTTTAGATATAGAGCAAGTTGTCTCGATAAACTCTTTAGAATATCCCTTAGACAAAAGACGAACTAGAGTATAGTCATTTAATAAGTGCTCATTAAATTCAAAATTTAAACGGTGTTCTTTGTTCAAAACGTTGTAATAAGACAATGCTGTTTTATCTTCGACGTTTTTCGAAATTCTGAGTAAGAAATCAACCACAGTAAATGTCGAATGATTTATCAGTTTTTCAAAATCACTATTCTCAAAAATTAGCTTCGCTTTTCTTTTCTTTATATTCTGTTCCGGCCAGTCTAAGGTTGAGAAATCAACCTTAATTTCTGTACCCAATACATTTGAGGAGTATGGGTGGTTCAAATAACCCAAAAACACCATTAATTCTGGACCAACTGTGAAATTAAATTTTTTGGCCGTTTTTCTATAGTCACTATCAAGTATATCGGTCAAACTTTGAAATTTATTGTGGACAAACTCTAGACCCAACCCATTTAAGTCATGAAATACACTGTCGATGTATCTTAAACCAGCTTCAAAATGAGCAATCACGGTATTGGGCTTTATTGATTTTTTAGAACGTTGACCTTTACCATTTTTCCTAAATTGCATTGGGACCAGCATTACTAAATGACATAAGCACTTTAACTCAGTCATTACATAAGCGGGAATATTCGAGTATTTAGAAAAATTAATTTTGAGCTTAGCCCCTTGTACTGACCTAGATGGATTGAGAGTGTCTTTATTGTAATCCCATTCGTTTTCTTTGAATTGATTTACAGAGGTTACAGAAAGACTTAAAAGTTGCGGCAACCAGAAAAATTCAGGTAACTCCAGCTCTTTACTATCTATCTGTTCTTGAGTTTTAGCAAAAAGTGGTATGAGTAGTTTTTTGTTTTCACCAACTTTTTGAATTAGTGAAATGTTGTTCTCTAAATTTGTCTCATTCATTATGCTGTAACTCCATCTACTATTGCCGTCTCTTCAAAAACTGACAGGCGCTTTGCATGCTCTAAATCGCCAATAGAAAAATCAGACTTCTTGGGATTTAGCATTTCATCAAGCAATGCTAGGTTTTCTTCAATTACATAGCCGTATGGTGTATCCATAATTCTATTTCTCTGCATGAGTAATTCATAATCTCGCTGCATAGCAAATAACATCGGTAATTTATCTACGGTGATCATGACGTTTTCACATGACAGGCACTTGTTGTACTGTGAGCATGCTTGGCCTTGGTTGTAACTTGACATACTCCTGATAAAATCTGGTGGTGAAAATATATTCGCACAGCCCCCTAACGGCGTGCTAAATATTATTCTATCTGGGTTTTCTAAAAAATCACTTGATTGGCTATTGTCATTAGCGGGTACTATCGTGCGCTTATGAATTCTAGTTAACGCTTCATTGAGTTTTGCTCTAGCAATACGATTAAAATCCAATTTATCCAGATAATTCATCGTAGTTTCAATGTTGGAATGACCTAACATCAATTGAATTTCTCGAATGCTAACTCCAGCTTCCAACATTTCGCTTACAAAAGTAGGTCTAAAGCGGCTAATACTGAATTTCAAAGGCTTTCCAGCAGCGTTCTGCAATGAATGTCTACTAACAAAATTCGAATAGATACTTGTAGTATTCTTCAGTTCAGAAAATGATTTTATTTCTCCATAGGTTTTTTGCCCTGAACTTTTGAATATAAAAAGTCTACCTTTGATAGAGTTATGAGCATCTTTCCTGATATTTGCAGTAAGGTTAACTACTCCTTCAAATATTTTTTGAACTTCTACGCTTTGTTTTTTAGATAACCACTGAAGCTTCGCTTCAAATAAATCCAGATGTAATTCCTTTTCCCCCGTACTCCTCTCTTTCCAATATCTTAAACACGGCTTACCAGTAATTTCATGCGAAAGGACTAGGTCATCCACGTTAAGATCAAAAATGGGTTCGGCATTCATACCTGTTATTTGTGCGAGTCGAAAAACAAATGGTGCTATAACATTGGCATCTACAACGGATAAAACTCCCCAACTTTTATATATTTCATGAAGCCCAACATCGAGTTTCCCAACTATTTTTAAGAACCCTTTTTCTTCGTTAGTTTTAGCCGTATGATAGTAAACAGGTGAGCAATTCAGGTTATTTTCGAACAAAAACCTAGCATTTTCTATTGTAGCAAGCCCTAATAATAAGTGTCCCCGATTATCTAAAGGATATATACCACTTCCAACTTTAGTGTATGGAGATAGTAGCTCGATTGTTTCTTCAATACTTTCATGTATAGCGTTGTTGATGTCATCGCGTTCCTGCTTGATATATGGTTTATAACTTTCAGTCACTCTACCTTTAACTGCCATTTCAACATCTATAAATCCGTGAAAACCAAGCCCTTTTAAAGATTTAGCTCTTTTTAAAATAATTCTAACAGCACTTATAATGCTAGGGGCTGTAGCAGGAGACATTTCTTCATTATCCATCAAAGGGATAATGTAATCCTGATTGAATCTAACTAACAGGTACTCATTCAATATATCCTTTAAAAACGAAGTAGTTGCTATGTTGTTCTTCAATAGAAACTTGCACAAATGATTATATGCATCTCGAAAGTTATTTTTAGATGACTTAGCAGAATAACTTGCACGAATATGAGCAGCTAACTGTTTAATTTGAACAAATGGCTCATCAGAACTATCGGGAGCGAGCAAGTCTTCGACTGACTCTAAAGATATTAATTCAAGATCACGCCAACGCTGTGCTGTCGCTTTTTGCTTGGGTATGAATTCCTTATCGCGTAACTGTTCTCGTTCTTTAACTGGAATATAATCACCACGAAGCGCACCTAATACAATTAGCTCATTGTTTAATTGTTCCGCCAACTCATTAATGATTTCGTAGTCTTTACCACCTCGCCAGTTTTTAATATATTTATTAAAGCTAATAGAGTTGCCATGTGTTTCGAGGTCGAATTTTTCTTCATCTGACAAGCTTTTCCACCAAATCATTACTGTTCTGCGAAGCTCAAGGGCAGATGAAATTGTTCCTTCAATTAAAATACCTTCGCTAATGAGAATTTCATTAAGCTCATTCATGAGCGGAACATAGCTGTGTGCTGCGCTCGTTGCTCCTTGGAGCGCAGCCTTCGAAATGCCTAACTTATCACTAAGGTAAACATGAGAAGCCATTGCGTAATACTTATCTTTTTTAACCTTGTTGCCTAATGGTATTTCCCATACTTTAACTGGGCTAGCTTTAATCTCATCAATGTAGGCTTTTAGTTTTTTAATTTGTTTAGTTACCATTTTCACTCCCTACGCTCTCACTTTTTTTGTTTTAGTTTTCGTGTTTAATTGCTCCATCAACTGTGATCGCGTGAGAATTTCTCCATTAGAATCAGCTACTAAGCCATATATATCGTAAGGTAGCCGTGTATAAATCTGCGTTGTTTTTAAACTACTGTGTCCAAGACAATGTTGAACTATCACGAGTTTATCTACTGAATGGTTTCCCAAGTCAGGAGACCTTAAGACAGAACCAGCAAAGCCATGTCTTAACATGTGAGGATGGATATGTCTTTTTATAAGTCCCTTCTTTTTTGCTCTCTGGGATAACCGTTCTAACAACTTTCCAACTGAACCGGGGGTATATGGATTTCCGTGAGTATTAAAAAAAGCAGGAGCATCTAAAGAGTGCTTTTTAGCAGTAACACGATATCTAGGGTTTGCAAAATATCGTTTAAGCCTTCCTAATGTATGGATACTGGTAAGTGTCATTCTTTCTTTAATTTCTCTACGCCTACCTTTTGAGCCTTCGACATAAACAGCTTTGTATTCAGATGGTATCGATACGGTGTCCTCATCCACTATAATTTTATGTCGTTCTGAGTTTAAAGCATTATCTATATGCTCTTTTTTGACTTTAGTTACTTCTGTGCGCCTAAGACCGCTATCGTAGATGAACTGAACCAATACCTTCTCACTTTCATGTGGTGTACACATTAATAACGCCGTTAATTCATCTAAACTACACATTTCTACTAATTTAGATTTTGGGGAACCAAAAATCAGCCCCCCCTCATAAGGATTGTCATCTCTCAACGCCTTCCCGTTATGACGCGCAACACAAAGGAACTCTTCAAAAAATGCTTGATAAGTCGCATCTCTATTACTTACCGTTGTAGAGGCTAAACCTTTTTCACTTCTTAAATGTTGGAAGTATTCTTTGAATGTGTGTTGTTGAATATATAGCAATGCATCATCTAACTTCTGATGCTTTAATGTCCTATGCTGCTCTAGATAATCAAGTAAGTAAGAAAAGTTCTTTGCATATGTTTTAACTGTTCCCGGAGGTGTTAATCCACTCATTAGCTTTTCAGTAAGCCAATTTGATATATGTGGCAATACTTGTTGCTTCGAATTGAAAACAACAACCCCAGTCACATTAGGCTCTGTTTGAAAGTCTAACGTCGTATTAGCTTTATGTTTAAAAGCTTCACTATCTCTTATGTTTATTGATTCTCCTTCTACTAATTTAAATCTCATTTCTTTCACTTTGCCCTTATATAGATATTATATTTTCATATTGTGCACTTGATTAATATATCGAATTATCTTTATTCTGATACAAAAAAAAGAAATCACTAACTGCTTCTTTCTCATACTGTGCAATTCTATTATAGGGCAATAAAAGCGGCACATCGCATGAGCGTTGGTAACTGGTTAAGTAAAGCGTATCACCTAATAAAGAAAACGTATGAGTGTGCATGCATGGGCGTAAACACCCCATATGGAATTCACCCGGGTTATAAAAAGATAATATTTCACCGCGATCATCTATGCCATTAGATAAGTCATCAACAAGCTTTTTCAGCTGATCAACAAATCCACCATCAGGTTTTGACCATTTACGTCCTTGAACACCATAAACCCGCCCCATATCGTCTTCGCCTTTACGGTGTGAGTTATTTAGCCATTCAGCATTTTCATTTGCATTAGCATTCCATGTATTACAGCCAATAGAGCGAAAATCTGCCGCATTATCATAGCCACGAATATAACCAAGTAACTCAGCTATAGCTGCTTTCCAGTAACTTTTTCGTGTAGTGATCATTGGAAATTCATTTGCCGCAACATCATAATTTAATTCAGCATTAATCACGGTTAAACAGCGTTTACCGGTACGCTTATTCTCTATCCACGTACCTTCATCAATTAAACGCTGACATAATGCTAAATACTGTTTCATGATGGTATCTCTATGGTAATTAAATCTGAGGAAATGGTTGAATATCTATAATATCAAGCACGATGCTAAAGGTCAGCAATATTTAGTTAATATATTTTCGCTATTTAAAAATCATTTTAATTGCTACTAGTATTAGAAAGGCCGCAAACATTTTCTTTAATGTTTTCACTGGCACTTTTGTTGCCCACTTAACACCCAAAGGAGCAAATAATGATGATGTACTAATAAAACCTAATAATGCAGGTAAATAAATATAACCTAGGCTCCAATTTGGCAAACCTTCTTGGTCAATTCCTGTAACAATAAAACCTATAGCACCAAACGTAGCTACAACAAAACCACATACTGTTGCAGTACCTATAGCATGACGAATTGACATTGAAAAATACGTTAATACAGGGACTAAAATCGCCCCCCCTGCAATTCCCATTAAACTTGAGATCGTGCCAGTTATTAAGCCAATCAACTCAACAGCTTTATCGCCTGGCATAGGTTTTACTTTTGTCATTCGGATAGATAACAACATATATGATGCGAGTAAAATCACTGAAATCGCAAATACAACTTTCAGTGTTTGGCTCGATAAAACATCGGCAATATAGGCTCCAATTAAAGCTCCTAATGCAATAGTTGCGACTAATTTTCGAGTAGTTTTCCATGGTATATTTTTATTTTTATGATGAGCCCAAGCCGCTGAAGAAGAGGTAAACATAATTGAAGCTAATGAAGTAGCTAAGGCAATAGGCATAACAAGATCAGGTTCAACACCGACACTCGGTAATAAATACACAAGCGCTGGCACAATAACTAAGCCGCCGCCGATTCCTAACAAACCTGCAAGGAAACCGGTAACACAACCAAGTAACATACATAAAAGAAACGTACTAACGATCATTACTACATACCTGCACGAACAAAACCACCCAAGCCTAATAATTCGAGCTGTTCATTTATGTAATTATGCACTTGTTTAGCATTAGAAAAAGTCAGTGCATGAGACAAAATAATTTTAGCTCGTTTAAATTCAACGTGCCGTATAACCCATTTGATCCGCAATATATTATGAGGATTCATACTTAATTTATCGTACCCCATCGCCATTAATAGCAAAGCTCCTGCAGGCTCACTGGCTAATTCGCCACATAAACTTAAAGGTACTAAGTGTTGATTAGCTTGCTCGGCAATATAATTCAGCGCTCTTAATACTGATGGGTGATATGAGCTATATAAACTCGACACTCGCGCATTATTTCGGTCAACCGCTAATAAATATTGGGTTAAGTCATTACTCCCCACAGAGAAAAAATCTACCTTTTCAGCCAATTCTTTTAATTGAAAAATACTACTAGGGACCTCAATCATTATACCGACTTTGGGTTTTACTAATAATTTAGCATGGGCGGTATCCAATTCAAGGCTAAGTTCATAATAGGCTTGGTTAATTAACCTTATGGCTTCTTCAACTTCTGTCACGCTTGAAATCATAGGAAGCATTATTTCTAAATTGCCATGACCTGCATTAGCACGAATCATTGCACGAACTTGTACTAAAAATATCTCAGGGTGATCTAAGGTAATACGAATGCCACGCCAACCAAGGAAGGGATTATCTTCAGTGATAGGGAAATAAGGTAAAGACTTATCGCCCCCCACATCAAGGGTACGCATCGTCACTGATTGTTTAGGGAAAGCAGCTAGCACTTTCTGATAAAGTAAAGTTTGTTCATATTCCGAAGGAAAACAACTTCTGTCCATAAAAGGAATTTCAGTTCGATATAAGCCAATACCCACCGCACCAGTATTTTTTGAATGCTCAAAGCCATGAGATAAGCCTGCATTAAGTTGTAACTCAATGGCTTTGCCGTCAGGGGTAATACTGGGCAAGTCTTTTATTTCAAAAACTTTATCGAATAATGCGCCTTCTTCAACAATTAAATGCTGATATTCGCGAATAAGCGATTCGTTTGGTGCTATAAATAATTCACCGTTATAACCATCGACTATAGCAAGTTGTTTATCTAATTTACTATAAGGGACTCTTTCAACGCCCATAATTGCAGGTATAGCGAGTGCCCTAGCTAAAATAGCTGCATGAGAGTTACTTGAACCCGTGAAAGAAACAATGCCTTTTAATCCTTGGTGTTGAAAATCGGCGACCATAGATGCTGTTACGTCATTAGCAAGCAATATAAATTCTTCTGGTGAGGATTGCTGAACGGCATTAAGCGACTGAAGATTGAGTAATAATCGGTTACCTAAATCCCTTATATCTGATGCACGTTCACGTAAGTATTCATCTTCCAAGCTCTCAAATTGCAATATATAACTATCAACAACAAGCTTTAACGCGCTTTCAGCATTCCAGTTTAGGTGTATTTTTTTTGCAATTTCTCCGCCTAAATTTGCAGAATCAAGTAACTGCTTATACATTTCAAAAATATCTAGGCTGTTATCACTAATAATAGTGCCTAGCTGTGATGACATAGTTTCAAAATCGGAAAAGGTTTTTTCAATAGCTTGTTGAAGTCGTTGTAGCTCCACAGCTATATCTTGACACTTTTCAATAGCAACCGTATTTAAATCAGCAACCAATTGCACAACCATAATTGGAGCCATAGCAACACCAGATGCACCTGCCGCCCCTGTTAATGGTTTTAACCATTGGCCGTTTTGAGTATATTTAGACACCAAACCTGAAGCTTCAGCATTCGATAATATGGTTGCTAATTGAGCAGCTAATGTCACTAAAAAAGCTTCTTCAGTTTCAGTAAAGCTTCTCGTTTCTTTTTGCTGGATAGTTAACACACCTAAGACTTTACGTTGATGAATAATAGGTGTGCCTAAAAAGGCATGAAGCTCATCTTCCATTACCTCAGGCGTATAAATAAATTTGGGATGATTTTGCGCATTAGCTATATTTAATGGCTCTTCTCGCCGTCCAACTAAGCCAACTAAACCTTCAGAAAAGTCGATTGTTGTTTGTCCGATAGATTCTTTAGACAAGCCATCTGAAGCCATTAACACAAAATGCTGATACTGATAATCAGCAAGGTAGATAGAACAGCAATCTGTATTCATTGCTAACTTTACTTGCGAAACCATGCGACGCAGTGCGCTTTCTAGCTCACTATCTTGGCTAAACTCCAAAATTATTCGACGCAATGTAGTTAGCATGAAATTCCTCGATAGTTATTAGCTGAAATCAGCAACGCATTGTAACGCTCGATATAAGACCATTAAATGTCACGAAATGAGAATAATACGATATTTCTCTGAAAGTATTTTTTTGAAACGAGATGGTAAATTGTAAGAACTAACTCCGTTTAAAAAGTAATTTGCAAATTGCTCACTAATGTAAGTGAGCAATTTAATATTACGACTACATAATAATAATCAATTTCTACGTTTACGACGATCTGGGCGTTGATATGGCATAGTATGAGGAGCAAACTCTTTCATTACTTTGCGATATACATCTCGCTTAAAAGAAACAACCTGACGTACTGGATACCAGTAACTTACCCAGCGCCAATCATCAAATTCAGGATGATCAGTATGAATTAAATCAAACGCTGATTCATTTGCTGTTAATTTAAGCAAAAACCATTTTTGCTTTTGCCCAATACAAACAGGCTTACTGTCGTGTCTTATTAATCGTTTTGGTAATTTGTATCTTAGCCAATGTTTAGTCGTTGCAACAATTTTAACATGTTCAGGTTTCAGTCCAACTTCCTCATGTAATTCCCTATACATAGTCTGTTCTGCTGATTCACCTTCATCTACGCCACCTTGTGGGTATTGCCATGAATGCTGACCATTACGTCTGGCCCAAAATACTTGTCCCCTGTCATTGATTATTACTATGCCGACATTGGCTCGATAGCCTTCGGCATCTATCACAGGAACCCCTAGTGCATTTTAGTTATACTTTGATTCTTCCATAAACGCGCCATTTGAGCAAATAATAAATGACTTAAAAAGAAGGTTTAATTTTCAATTGATTGCGATAATAGATGAACAAGCAATCACAAAGATAGTTCAGGCTATCAGTTGCAGGTATTTAATCATAAACAAACTTGCATCAATACCCTTGCATTAGGATAATACGCTTTAGATGAATAATAAATTCAATGATCAAACATACCTATGGCTTTAACCCTTCCCCCAAATGATGAGCAAGAACTATTAACTAGAGCGCAAGCACTATCAGGGCTAACGTTAGGAGAGATTGCTCGAAAAGCCGGAATTCAAGTACCTAAGAACTTGAACAAAGAAAAAGGCTGGATCGGCTTATTATTAGAGCATGTGCTAGGAGCAAGTGCAGGTTCAAAACCTGAGCCCGACTTTCCTAGCTTAGGGATAGAGCTAAAATCATTACCCATTAATTATTCAGGCAAGCCCCTTGAAACAACATTTGTTTGTGTGGCTCCTTTAGTCGGACTCACTGGCGTAATATGGGAAAATAGTCATCTAAAAAATAAATTAGCACGTGTTCTTTGGGTGCCTGTCATCTCAGAGCGAGAAATACCTATCGCGGAACGTATAGTAGCAACTCCATTTATTTGGTCGCCCAATATTGAAGAAGAACAGCAACTTGCACAGGACTGGCAAGAGCTAACCGACATGATTGTTTTAGGGAAAGTTGAACAAATTACAGGGAAGCATGGCGATATTTTGCAATTAAGACCTAAAGCCGCGAATTCTAGTGTAAAGACGAAAGCCTTTAATCATAAAGGAGAGCCATTTTTAACCTTACCTCGAGGTTTTTATTTAAAAACAGTTTTTACTCAGCGTCTAATCCATCAGCACCTTAGAGTTGAATAATCTAGTTAATATCTATTACTCTAACTACTTATTAAAAAGGAATAACAGATATTTTTTGCTTGAGAGTTACACTTTTTTGGGCGGGAATATTTTGCCACTCTGTATTAGCCGCTTCTAAACAAACATATTCCGATTCGCCACCAGAATGAAGATCATTCATCGAACTTGCTACTTCTTTTCCCGGATTCCATAAAACCCACTGTTGGCAATGCGTTGATTCAACCTCAATGACTCGTTGCCAACCGGAATCTTTTAATTGTTGAGTATTATGATCATGATAAATTCTATCAATTGGTCCAACACAGTTATCGAGTATATCTTGCTGAGCAGTTAATAATGTATTTTTATCATCAAACTTTACCCCATTTAATCCAGAAACCGACGTATATTCAGGTGAACTCACTTGAAAATAACTATGGAAAGCACTAGTAAATTCAACTGGTTGATCAGATAAATTGCTGATTGTTAATTGTTGCTGAAATTGAGCTGAAAAGGATATTTTTTGAACTAGTTTGAATGGTGTAGGCCATAAATGTGATAAATTTTCCCCTGCTGCTACGAGCGTTAACTCTACTTTATGTTCTGTTATATCAGCCTCTAACAACTCCCAACGCATTTGCCGTGCAAAGCCATGGTTACCTGCATCTTTATAAGCCCCAAACCATGGCCAACATAATGGTATACCACCTCGAATAGCTTTTCCTTGTTGATACTGACTCGTATCACTTAACCATAATACAGGAGGTTGACCTTTAGGTTGCCAATTCAGTACTTGTCCACCATATAAACTTACAGAAGCAGAGCAAAGACTGTGCTGAATGTTAAGAATATCGACACTGTCAGCTTTCTGATATTGAGTGATTTCACCGTATTTATTAGAAACTAAAGGCATATGACTCATAAAACTACCACTGTAAAGTTAACATTATCAGTAGTCTAATAGAGTATCCCAACGGAAGGAAGCGTAAAAACATCCATTAGCACTTTCAACCGCGAGTTCCTCAAGGCAAAAATAAAAAAGCCAAGGGATACCTTGGCTTTGGATTTATAGCGAAACTATTTAATTAAAAATAAATTATTTAGTATAAGCTCGCGGCATATCACTTTGCGCCGTATATCGGTCACGTAGTGCATCTTGTCGAGTTCGCATATTGACCTCTTCACCATTAATCCACATGTGTTCAACACGTGAACTTAACTCGAAAGGATCAGCACTCCATAACACTACGTCAGCTTTTTTCCCTATAGCTATGCGACCTGCATCAAGAGAAAAAACATCAGCAATATTCGCAGTAATTGCAGCTAAAGCTTCATTTTTAGGTAAACCATTAGCAACAGCGACTCCAGTATCAAAACGTAGTTGATACATATTATGTGTTCCACCGCTAATCGTAAGTAATACTTTAACCCCTGCTTTTTGAAGCAACCCAGCATTATCCAAAGAAACATTTAAAGAATCAAAACTGCTGGGTAAATTACTAATTGCATTGACAATAACTGGAATATTAGCATCTGCCAATTGTGGTGCAATACGCACAGCATCCGCTGCACCAGCTAATACAACATTAATACCAAAATCCTTTTTAATGTTAATCAATTCAAGTAAATCGGTAGCACGATCTGCATGGGCAATCAAAGGTAACTCTCCCGCAAGTAATGCATTAATAATTTTTGCATCACGTTTAGGCTCTTTATCTTTACTATCTTTTTTACTCATTGATTTAGCATCTTCTAGTTCAACACGCAATTTTTGTAAATTTAATACGCGTGATCCCTTACTTTGAGAGCCTAAATCAATCAGTACAGCACTACCTTTTTTTACTATACTGTCAGGTTTACCAGACAAGTCTGCAATAAATGCTTGGCCTTTAAACATATCATCGCCACCATTCGGCACTACGATGCTACTTGTGATCCCACCTGATCGACTGAACGGGATCACTGTTGAATTAGGATTAAATGCGATACTTGGATCAAAAGTTATATCTGCTTTTTTATCGCCTGCATCACGACTTCTTGATACGGCAGAGACTTCAACTAATCCTAATTGATTCATCGCGCTAATAAAGCCCGGCGTTAAAATTTGTCCTTTAGCATCAATCACGGTATCTGCATTAACGTTTTCAGGGTTAATTGCAGTTATTACGCCATTATCCATCACAATAGTTGCGTTAGTTAATATGCCTTCGTCAGTAACTGTGTGTACTGTTGCATTAGTGATAGCAACACTTTGTGCAAATAAAGATGTCGAAGCCGCTAATGCTAATGCAACAAGAGAAGACTTAAACAGTGTTAAATTTTTCATAGGTATTCCTCTTATTTCTGGCCTAGCATAAAATCGCTTTTCGCTTGATACTTTTCATCGTGTCTATCATATACCTTAGCCCCATCAACAAAAACTTGTTCTGCTTGAGCATAAACACTAAATGGATTTTGATTCCAGATAACAACATCAGCACGCTTACCAACTTCTAAGCTACCCGTAGTATTTTCAAGGCCTAAAGATTTAGCTGCATTACTCGTGATCCATTTAATCGCATGTTCAGGTTTTATATCAAAACCATTATCATTTGCACGATACATCACTTTTCCTGCTTCTTGATTCAAACGTTGAATAGTCGTATCTGAATCAGAATGTACAATTGCACATGAATTTTTAACTGCATCAACAATTGCTACATTTTCTGGCACCATATCGTAAGCTTCCATTTTAAAGCCCCACCAATCTGGCCACATAGCGGCACAATTACCATTTTCAGCTAACAAATCAGCTATTTTGTAACCTTCTACAGCATGATGAAATGTGCCAGAGTGGTAATTAAACTCTTTTCCTAAATCAATCATCATCGCCATTTCTTCGGCTTTATAACAGTGATTGTGAACTTTAATTTCGCCATCTAGGACACCTTTTAAGGTGTCTAACTCAATATCACGTGTAGGTGCTTCAGCATTTAAGCCATTAGCATAGTCTGCTTCATATTTGTCCCACGCTCTTTTATATTCAGTCGCTTCAGCCCACGCCATACGATAGCCTGCCATATTACCCATTCGTGTAGCAGGTGATACCTTTTTGCCACCATAAACACGTTTAGGGTTTTCACCACACGCCATTTTTAAGCCATAAGGAGCATCAGGAAATTTCATTCCTTGCATGGTATGACTTGGTACATTTCGTAACGTAACGCCACGGCCACCAAATAGATTTGCAGATCCCGGTAATATTTGTAACGTTGTAATGCCACCAGCTCGAGCAGCTTGAAAGCCTGGATCTTGTGGCCAAACACTATGTTCAGCCCAAACCTCAGACGTATTAGGTTGAGTTGCTTCGTTACCATCAGAGTGAGATTCAACTGAAGGACTAGGATAAACGCCTAAATGTGAATGTACATCAATAATACCTGGGGTTACCCATTTACCATTCGCATCCACCTCAATAGCATCGCTTGATGATAAGTTTTCACCTACTTTGACTATTTTGCCATTTTCCATAAGCAAATCAGCGTTATCAAGACGCTCGCCGGTACCAGTAAGAACGATAGCATTTTTTATCAAGGTCATTTGCGAAGGTAATACTTTGTATGCACTGGGATAAGGATTTTTATTGATAAGAACTTTTTCATCTTGCGCATCAGTTTGCAAACAGCCTGTTAATGCAACTGATATCGCCGTCACCAAGATTGACGGTAGATATTTATTCATAGGTAGGGTCTCTTATAAGCCATAATATTATTATTTATAAAAGATATTATGAATTAGAAGATTGAGCAAGCTTGAGGGAAGTGTCAACGAGTGTTCTGCGACAGGCCGTCAAATATATAAGACCAACAGCAACTAAAATCATCACTCGGTAATATTACCAGTATAGTAAGTACTAAATAGAAAATAATTAACGAAAATATTTAAAGAGTTTCTTCCAGCGAAAACTAAGTAATATCAATGAAATTAAGGCATACACTAACGGCTCAGTAATATCTGACTTTACCGACATATAAAAGTGAATACTTGCTAAAACAATTACTAAATAAACCCAATGATGTAGCTTTTGCCAAGACTTTCTCATTTGACGTTTAATTTTATCAATAGAAGTTATTGTCAATAATAATAAAATAACAAATGCTATCATGCCAAAAGTCATATAGGGCCTTTCAATAATTTCATTGAGAAATAATTGCCAATCAAATTGTACTTCAAAAGCAAGAAAGCTGAGTAAATGAGCAAGCACATATAAGAAACAATATAAGCCTAAAAGTCGTCGGTAATGAATGAATGATGTAAATTTAAAAATACGAACTAATGGCGAAATACTCAAACTGAGAATAAGTAAATTAAATGCCCCAATACCAGTAAAGTGCAAGATAGCTTCAACAGGATCTGCTCCTAAATCATCATTAAGTGCCAGCCAGTATTGGTTTACTAACAAAACTAAACACAAGAAATGAATAGCTATTTTAATCATCATAGTGTGTTGATTAAGACTAATAGGCATTAATAATTTTTCCGTAAATCCAAACCTTTATATAGATGAGCAACCTCGTCACCATAACCGTTAAACATTTGTGTTTCGATACGGTTTCGAGCAAGTAAACCACCCGTAGTAATTCGACGCTCACTTGCCTGACTCCATCTAGGATGATCGACTTCAGGATTAACATTGGCATAAAAACCATATTCATTTGCAGCCAAACGATTCCATGTCGTTGGTGGTTGAGTTTTTAATAATTTAATACCCACGATTGATTTGATACTTTTAAAACCATACTTCCAGGGCACCACTAATCGAATGGGCGCGCCATTTTGAGGCGGTAAAGTCTTACCATATAATCCAACAGCCATTAATGTTAATGGATTTGAAGCTTCATCAATTCGTAATCCTTCAACATAAGGATAACTGATGCCACCACCAAGTCTTCGATTGGCTTGTCCTGGCATTTGCTTTGGATCTTCAAGTGTTTCAAAAGCCACATATTGCGCCGTTGATAATGGCTTAGCTTTAGCAATGAGAGAAGACAATTGAAAACCTACCCATGGAATAACCATCGACCATGCTTCCACACAGCGTAATCGGTATATACGCTCTTCCAATGTAAACATTGAGGTTAAATCATCATAATTTAAGGTTATGGGGTTTTCGACTTCACCTGATACTTTTAGTTGCCATGGTTCTACTTTAAAGCCCTGAGAATTATTGAAAGGATCACTTTTTGCTGTACCAAATTCATAAAAATTATTATGGCTAATAACTTTGCTTTCAGGCGTTAACACTTGTTGCCCTAGTGCTTGCTTTTCATATTGTAATGCTTGTGTTTCAAATGTAACTTTAGGCTCTTTTGTAAACCAATCTAACGAATGAGCAGAAGGTGACAATAAAGTTCCTGCGCCTAAAAACCCCATACTTTTAAGTAATGTCCGGCGTTGGCGGTAAACAGATTCATCAGTAACCTCATTAGAAGGAATTTTCCAGTTCGGAGGAAGTTTGATCAGCATAATATCAGCCTATTAATTTATAAGAGATAATTAATAGACCTGATAAACAATAGAAAGTATTCAACGATAGGGTTAATTATGCCGCTTTTACAGAAAACTGCTCTAAATAAGCCACTATATCAGAAGATTCATACATCCAAGTATCAGTACCATCTGCATTAGCAATGCGTAAGCAAGGTACTTTACGTTTACCACCATATTTGATTAATTCATCCTGATAGTTACTCTGCTGATTAATATTTTTTAATTCGATATTAAATCCATTACGTTTCATAGCTCTACGCACTTTTACACAAAATGGGCACGCAGGTAGTTGATATAAACTTAAATGATTAAGTTGCTCGTCAAGTGCACTTTGTTGCGCTTTAGTTAACTTAGGTGATGAGGGAGAAAATATAAAATTTAATACTAAAATAATTCGACCAATAATCCAGCGAATAATAAACATAAATAAAAATCCAAAATAAAATCACGCTACATTTACGTAGCAAAATAGGCTTTCAACCAAGTGAAAGACAAGAAAAATAATATGGTTTAACGCGACAAATATTTACCACATTAAATCATCGGGGATCTGGTAATCAGCATATGGGTCATCTTCATCAACTTGCTCAGTTTCAGTTTTATCATTTTTCACTAAGATAATGTGACTATCGAGTGTTGCTATTTTCTCGGCGGTTTCACGAGTAACCACATAAGTCATATTATCAAAACCACACAGTGCTAATCGGCCATTAACTAGAGCTTTATGAGTAACTTCGTCGACATAAAGTTTTTTAACAACGCCATTAAAATTGTAATTATATACCGCTTCTCCCTGCGGTGCTTTAAATTGATGGCTATTTAAAATTTGTAAAATACGCTGTTGTAATTCTTTCTGCGCAAGTTGCTTTTTTTTCTCTTCATTAAGCGCGTTATCTTTTTCTTGTTTTGCTAAGCGCGCCTTTTCAAGATCTTGTTTTACCTGTTCTTGTAAACTGACCTCTACCTTTACACCACTGCGCTTTTGCTTATTTTTTTTTCGCATATCGGAATTGGCTTGTCGAGTCTTTTGCTTAGTTGTTAAACCCGCTTTTAACAATTGATCTTGAAGTGATGCCATGATGATCCTGTTTAGTCATTATCAAACATTTTTATGTGCGCTATTTTAACAACTAAATGAAAATTTGAAATACTTAGTCATCATTCTGGGTAAATTGATCTTAATTTAGTTAATTGTTCTTGCGTATCTAAATCAACAAACGCTTCTGGTAAGTAAAATGGTGTGATTTTTTGCTTATGTGTTTTCAATACAACTTTTGCACCCGACTCACCTTGTAATAAGCAGAGTTCATTATAATAATTTACAGGAAAAATAACGGGGGGCGATAATTCAGAAAGGGACAGGTTTGTTAAGTTCTGATTATTTGTCGCTATGGTAATTCTGTCTTGGGTTAAATTGTGTGACTGGATAAAAGCATTTAACTTACACGCACTTAATTGCCATTGATCACCTAACACAAATAACAATTGCTCAAATTGATCCTTTAATAAGTCTGTTGCTAAAGCAATAGACCCCCCTAATCCTTCAGACCATTGATTATTGTCAATAAGGTTTATTTTAGGCACTTTTTTTAAAACTAGCTTCATCTCATCTATCTGATAGCCAACAACACAATAAATAGGTAATTCAAGACGAAGTAACTCGCAGCATTGACGTGTAATTAACGCTTGGCCTTCAACACTGATTAATTGTTTATTTTGCCCTAAACGACGAGAACAACCTGCTGCTAGAATGACAATAGCGATAGGCTTTTTCATAATGAATTATTTTTCAAAATGTAAGGCATTACCACATTAAAGCGCGTATTTTCATGACTAAAGTGCTGTTGTATTTGTGCAGCAATTGACAAGGCTATCGCTTGTGGCCCTCTTCCACCTATGTCTAAACCAATAGGCCCATACAAACGCCCTTGTATTTGCTTTTCATTCAACATCAATGGTGCCATTATTTTATTACGACGTCCTTTTGGGCCTAATACACCAATATAAGATAATGAAGATTGCCAGGCTTTTTCAACAATAACTGTGTCAGATGCTAAGTTGTGCGTCATGATCACTGCGCCATCAAACAATGTAAAATCATCCTTATTTATATGCTCTGCTCGGATCTTTCTTTTAGTACAAAGAGCGAAGCATGCTTGGTCAAGGTATTGTTGACGGTGATCCCAAATTTCAACCTGCCAGCCCATTTGCAATAGCAGTTGGACGACAGGTTCTACATCAGGTCCAGCACCGCATATCACAATTGAAATGGGTGGTGTTATGGGAGTCACCAGTAGTTCTGAATTTTCATGCTCTGAAAAATGACTAGTTAATGAATTTGCACAATATTCACCCTCAAGGTAAGTCGAGGATGGTATTTCTTGAGTATTTATTTTTTGACAATATAGACCTGATTTTCTTTGTTTTATCGCCGAGATCACTTGTTCAAAAGCTAAATGATTATTTTCGGGGGTTAACGGTTGCAATAAAATATCAATAGCGCCGTCACAGCCTAACCCCAAGCCCCATAAAAGTTCACTATCCGCTTTTAAGTCGTAATTCACAATTAAAGATTTGTTCTCAGTAAGCACTTGTTGTGCGTGTAAACAAATATCAGCCTCTAAACAGCCACCACTGAGTAACCCGGTACACTTTCCATCAGCTGAAATCAGCATCATAGTACCTGTTTTCCGATAAGTAGAACCTTTTGTGGCACAAATAGTAGCAAGTATGAAACGTTCATTAACGTTAAAATGCTGAATGAGCTGTAACCAGTTTTCTTGCATTGTTTTACTCGATAATTAAAAACAAATTAAATATAAGTTAAATAGGTACGGTTAGATTACTTAAGGCGTGCTCTTAGCTTTCTAATACGGCTTTTACAAAAGTTCGCCAAGGTAAAATAGCACATTGCCTTCTCACGGGAAACTTCCCCACAGCAAGTAAAGGTTGTAAAACTTCAGCACAGATTAATTCATCGGTATGAGTAGAGTTAATAATACTAATGGTATGTTCAATAATAGCTTCAACCTGATCAACTTCTACATTAGTTAAGTAGCTGCACATAATCGAAGCAGAGGCGCGACAAATAGCACAACTATCACCAGAAAATCCAAGTGCAGTAATAGTTCCAGCTTCCACTTGAGCATAAACAACAATTTCATCGCCACAAGCAGCATTAACCCCATCGGCACTATGAGTGTTATTAATTTCAACTTCAAAACCAGTGGGCGTTTTATGATGTTTAAGCAATACTTCTTGATAAAGTTGTAAAGCATCATTTGAAATTTTAGAGGGTTGCGTTGTCATTTTATTCGATCTTTAATAATTGATAAGTATTTGTTAACCCCGTGATCAACCGATCAATATCGGTGTGATCATTATACAAACCTAAAGATACCCGAACACTGGCATTAATACCTAAAGTCTTATGCAACGGTTGGGCACAATGATGACCTGCCCGTACAGCAATACCCTCAATATCTAGCATACTTGCAACATCATGACAGTGCACTTTATTCATCTGGAAACTATATAAATAAGGTGCTGAATCACCAGAGCGCACGATAGGGTGAATAAAGTTAAGTTCAGCTAACCTTTTTTGCATATAACCACTTAATCTTTCTAGGTAGGCATTAATCGCTTGCCAAGAAATATCATTTAAATAATCCAGTGCGGCTAGTAATCCTATGATGCTGACTACGTTATGAGAGCCCGATTCAAATTTTAATGGTCCAGTTAAATAATGACTTGATTGGTAAGAAACATTATCTATTATTCCGCCACCTACTTGATAAGGGCGCATTTGTTCAATCAGCCCCATACGGCAATATAAAACACCACAACCAGTGGGACCATAAAGTTTATGTCCAGAAAAAGCGTAAAAATCACACTCTAAATCATCAACATTAATATTACCATGGCTAACCGCTTGAGCGCCGTCAATCACTGTAATTATGTTATTTTGACGAGCATATTGGCAAATTTGCTTAATAGGGTTAAATTTTCCAATGACATTAGCGCTTTGGCTTATTGCAATTAATAATGTATCACTATCTATTAATGTCACTAACTGAGAAAAATCAATAATTCCATGGTCATTCAAAGGAGCAACCCTCAATGACGCACCATATTGCTGACATAACCGTTGCCATGGTAATAAATTTGCGTGATGCTCTGCCGCACTAATAATGATATTACTTTTGGACGTTATTTTCGTTTCAATATAACTATAAGCAACTAAGTTTAAACTTTCAGTTGTACCTGAGGTAAACACAATTTCGTTTAAGCTTGATGCGCCTAGAAATTCTGCAATACGAGTACGTGCATACTCAACTTTTTCAGTCACATTGGCACTTAAATAGTATAAGCCTTTATGGCTGTTTGCATGTGAATAACATTGATAATTATACATAGCATCAGCAACACGCTTAGGTGTTAAGCATGTTGCAGCACTATCTAAATAGCATAAATTAGGGTAAGCATCAGCGTTAAAAACAGGAAAATCTTGCTTCCAAGGGCTAACAATTGACATAGAAAAGCACAATAACAACAAATATATTAATAAACTAGCAAGCTATGCCAATACAATCAATAAACTGTACGCGCAAATTATTTTACTAAACGAATAGGTTGCGGCTTTGGCTCTTCAGTAGCAGCTTCAAATGCATCTAACATTTTCACATTAGCATCTTTAGTTGATGATTTGCCATTGTGATAACGATGATAAGAAAAACCTTTCAAGCCTAATTTTTTAGAAAACTTCAAAAAGGTCATAAAATCTTCTTTAGTAAACTCATCTTCTTCTTTGGTAAGTAGCCCATCAACATACATGTTATCGCCATTAATGTTGCAATTGGCTATCGCAGTATAAGGTTTACCATATTCATCAACTTTTAAAGCCCTAACCATTTTTAGCTCAAAGATCCAGTCGTCAATCTTAACGTAACGAGGAGTATTATCTTTCATAATTATTTTATAATCCGTATGTGTCATTCTAAACAGTAAAACTTGACACTCATATTTAACAATAGTTATACAAACTATTCACTGAATGCAATGAACAAAAAAGAAAGATTATTTCAAAGAAAATAACCAAGAAAACAAATAATCTACTTTAATTGTTGTCATTATCCTTAACTAACTATTTACATTTGTGAATAGTCGCTAATATCTAATAACAGCTTAATTATTACATGGATAAAGTGATTAAACCATGAATAAACAACTGAAATTAGCAACAATTAATTAAATATTAATCTTTTAAATAATTTTTCCTGTGGTTTATAGCCCCTTACCATTACGTTAGCATTTGTTTAGCGCTTAATTTTAAGCTAATCTTTGATAATATTTTTAACAAAAACAATTAGATGATGTCTATAAAACGCATAGCCCTTATAATTTCTATCATTACTTTCTTTATTTTTGCCATTATAACGACGTGGATCTACAGTCAGTTAGAAGGCTCTCTGCCACTTTTAGAGGGAAAAATTAATGTTTATGGATTAACAAGTGAGGCAAACATTGCCCGTGATGAACAAGGAATTTCTACGATAACAGCTAATAATAGAGAGGATATTGCTGTTGCTACTGGTTTTGTGCATGCCCAAGAACGTTTTTTTCAAATGGATTTATTCAGAAAAAACTCCGCAGGAGAACTTGCAAGTTTATTTGGTAGCGTAGCACTTGATTACGATAAGTCACACCGACTACATAATTTTAGACAACGTGCAATTGACATAGTTAAGCACTTACCCGATCAAGAACGTTCATTATTAACAGCATATACCAAAGGAGTAAACGCCGGTTTACGTGCACTAAAGTCACCACCTTTTGAATATTTATTATTACAACAAGCACCAGCACAATGGCGCGAAGAAGACTCAATATTGGTCATAATGAGTATGTATCTTGATTTACAGTATGGTCAGGGCGAGCGTGAGCAAAGCCTTGCAGCTTTATACAAAATGCTAGAAAAAGATGTCTTTGCCTTTTTAAACCCTAGCGGTAGTCAATGGGATGCACCTATTGATAATACTGAACATAACGAAGAGTTTTCCCCTCCATCTTTACCCATATCAACTTGGCCAAACCTTAGTACTATTGCTAAAAGTAGCCGTCCAACCTCAAACATTAAAACGACAAAAAAATATCACCCTGAAGAAATACCTGGCTCTAATAATTGGGTAATATCAGGAAGTATAAGCTCAACAGGTAGTGCAATTATCGCCAATGATATGCATTTAAGACTCAGTGTCCCTAATACTTGGTATCGCACCTCTTTTAGTTACCCATTAAATACTCAACAAATTGATATCACAGGATTAACGCTACCTGGCACACCATTAATGGTTACAGGTAGTAATGGTAATATCGCTTGGGGCTTTACGAACAGCTATGGTGACTGGAGTGATGTAATTATTTTAGAAACTAATGAAGATAAAACTCAGTATTTAACTCCACAAGGATATAAACCTTTTACGATGCAGCGTCACATGATTGCGGTAAAAGGTGAAAAATCAAAAGAATACATTGTTAAAGAAACGATTTGGGGGCCTGTTATTAACGAAAAAGCAGACGGCACTTTGCTCGCTTATCGCTGGGTTGCTCATGATCGCCAAGCCGTTAATCTTTATGCTCAAGCACTTGAGTATACTAAAACGGCAAAGCAAGCACTTACTATTGCGGCAAAGTCAGGTATTCCTCAGCAGAACTTTGTCGTTGGTGACAGTTCAGGTAATATTGGCTGGACAATAATGGGACCTATCCCACAAAAATCGTCCTCATTTGGGGAGCTACCACAGTCTTGGGCAAATGGTAATTACACATGGAAAGGTTATTTAGCAGCAGAAAATTATCCAAAAGTTCTCAACCCTGAACAACAGCGTATATGGACCGCTAATTCACGTGTGGTTGGCGGTGAAATGTACAAATACTTAGGTAATGGTGGTTATGCATTAGGAGCTCGCAGCAAACAAATAAAACAACGCTTATTTGCCAAAGAACGTTTTAGTGAAAAGGATTTATTAGCTATAGCTTTAGACGACGAGGCTTTATTTTTAAAGCCTTGGCGTGACTTTATAATCAACTCAATACTGAATAAAGAAAACCTAGAAGAAAACTCACAACTACTTGAGGTCAGCAAGATATTACTAGCTGACGACACACTAACAGCCTCGATAGACTCAGTTGCTTACCGTATCGTTAGAAATTTTCGCTTACAACTCAGAGATAACGTATTTTCTCATTTAGAAAAACACTTAACCAGTACCGATAAAAGTTTTGATTTATCAACCATTAGCCATCAGCTTGAAACACCACTATGGCAATTAATTAATGTTCAACCAGATAATTTCATTATTCCCAATCAAAATTGGCAACAGTTGTTTACTAACACACTGAGACAAGTCGTTACCAAGATGACACAAAATCAACCTTTAAGCGCCGCTACTTGGGGACAACAAAATACCAGTAATATTCGCCACCCACTCAGCGCTGGGGTACCTTTAATTGGAAACTGGTTAGATATGCCCAAAGTCCCCTTGTCAGGTGATAGTTATATGCCTAGGGTACAGGGCCGATCTTTTGGAGCCTCACAACGAATGATTGTATCCCCTGGGCATGAAAAAACGGGTATTATGCAAGTTCCCACCAGTCAGTCTGGCCACCCTTGGAGTCCTTACTATCAAAAAGGCCATAAAAATTGGCAAGAAGGACTTCCTTCGTCTTTCTTACCTGGTGAAACTAAATACCAATTAACATTAACTAACTATTAAGTTAATGCAACTGATTTATAAGGATTATTATGGCTACATTAATTTGGTGTTTATTTATTAGCATACTCCTACCCATGTTAAGCAAAGGGCCCGTAGGATATGCGCAAAATAAATTAGGCCGCTACGACAATAAAAACCCTCGCTCTCAGCAAGCAACCTTAACAGGCTTTGGGGCAAGAGCATTAGCTGCTCATCAAAATGCATTTGAAGCCTTAATAATGTTTGCGCCTGCAATTTTGCTTGCTATAGCAACTAATAATACGGGCAAAATAATTGAACAGTTAGCGGTTGTGCATATAATTTCACGACTGTGCTACCACATATTATACCTACTCAATTGGAGTACACTTCGCTCTATAGTGTGGTTCATTGGTTTAGGTACAACATTAGCTATTGTTATTCAATGTTTGCCGGTATAAGGACTAGATAAATACTATCTAGCTATAGCTATTTTATATTGAGTATAAAGAAACACTTGAACTAAACCATGAGCCTATATAAAGTAAAGCCATGAACGACAGAACTTATACTCAATTAGTAGTATCTTTTTTATTTATTCTCTTTATTTTTCCTTAGTTTACTAAGGGAGCGTTTTCTGTCGAATTAAATTTTTAAAGACGAAACCTCCAAATGGAGGTTTTTTTATGTGGTATAGCAAGGGCTATTTAACAAGTATATATGACAAAGTAGGGATCAAACGTGAACGAAGAATTAGATTTAACTAAAATCAGAGAAAAAATAACTCAACTTGATCAAGACTTATTAACTTTATTTGCTCAACGCCGCTCTCTCACGCTAAATGTTGCAAAAAGCAAAGCACATCAAATACGTCCCGTACGTGATCAACAACGAGAACAAGAATTACTTATCCGTTTGATCAAACAAGGAAAGTCATTAGGTTTAGATGCGCATTATGTTACCAGCATCTTTCAAACCATTATTGAAGATTCAGTGCTTAACCAACAAGCCTACTTACAAACTCTAGCAAATCCTAGCATTGAAATGCCCACAGTAAGTGTTGCCTTTTTAGGTGATAAAGGCTCATACAGCTACTTAGCGAGTCATCGATACTTTTCACGACGTGCAGAGAAAATAATTGAATTTGGTTGCCAAAGCTTTGCTGAGATAATGACACAAGTTGAATCAGGACATGTTGATTACGGTATGTTACCCATCGAAAATACCAGTTCCGGTAGTATTAATGAAGTTTATGACCTTCTACAACATACTAACTTATCGATTGTTGGCGAAATAACCCAGCCCATTGAACATTGTTTATTGACCGCAGTAAATACACGATTGGATAAAATTAAAACCATATATGCTCATGGCCAACCCTTTACCCAATGTAGCAATTTTTTAGATAAACAAAGCAATATACGCATTGAGTACTGTGAAAGCACTGCAGATGCTATGGCACAAGCTTATGAGTTACAAAGCGATGAAGTAGCGGTAATTGGTAGTGAAGAAGGTGGAAAATTATATCAATTACACGCACTAGAAAAATCAATCGCAAACCAGAGTGAAAATCATAGTCGTTTTATTTTAGTTGCTCGTAAAGCTGTTGATGTAGCCGAACAAATTCCAGCAAAAACTGCCATAATATTAGCTACAGGCCAAAAGCCTGGGGCTTTAGTTGAGTGCTTAGTAGTGCTAAAAGATAAAGGCATTAATATGTGCAAACTAGAATCTCGACCAATACAAGGTAGACCTTGGGAAGAAATGTTTTATATTGATGTAGAAGCAAATGTAAAAAGCGGAGCATTGCAAGAAGCCATTGCCGAAATAACGCCACAAACAAACTTTATTAAAATACTTGGCTGTTATCCAATTGAGCACATCAGCCCAACCAGTATACCGAGTAGCGCACTTAAGGATTAAATTATAAGAACGACAGGTTTTGCCTGTCGTTTAATCAACTCCCAAGTTAAGCTAATTGTGTTTTTGGTCGATAACATATTATACATTTTAAATACTTCCCCATTAAAAAGGTTATGAATGTTACAACTATCTTCATTTAAGTACTTGCTTTCATTTTTAGCACTATTTTTCCTTTGCTTCAGCCTCTCAGCGAAACAAGAAAATGAGACTTCACCTATCCCTCAGGAACAGACATCAACTGAAGAAGTACCTAAAGGGCAACAAGATGAAATAACACAAGCAACAGAATCAACTGCACCACAAGAGCAAGTAATTCCAGCAATCAATAACCCAAAAAATATTCAAGCTCCCATTAACTTTCTTCAACAACAGCAGGAAGATATTAAACACTACCTTGAACCAGACATTGTTAAACCTATGCTAGTAGGTATGAAAGAGGAAATAACGTTACTGGAAGTTAATAAAACAGGTTTAGCGAAAGGCGTTATGATACTACTCCCTGATTGGCAACAAAATGCCACAGGATCAAGTGCACTTAACTTTTTACGCCAACAATTACCTAAACGAGGTTGGACAACGATAACAATTCAACCACCAGCAAAACCCGCTGATTATCCGTCGACAGCGCTAAACAGAGAAAAGCGTATTGAAAATAACCAAAAAACACTCATTGAATACGGAGAAGACTTGGGGCTTTTACTTGAACAAATTAATGAAAAAGCTAAAGAGTATCCTGGCGTAATAGTTGTTATATCAGAAGGTAGCAATGCTGCCCTTTTAACAAATATTTATCAAAAACAAATTGCACCATCACCCGCAGCACTTATTTTACTCAGTAGTTTTTTACCAACAATAGAAGATAATAAAACAGTCGCGGCAAGTATCACTCAACTCCCTATCCCCATATTAGATCTTACCCTTTTTCGTGATAATAACCATGTTAAAACCGCGGCACAATTACGTTCCGATGCAGTCAAACAAGAAATGAAAGCTTTTTATCGACAGAAACAGCTACATAATGTTATGCCGAGTTATTATCCTAATAAATTATTATTGAAAGAAATTAATGGTTGGTTAGCGTCTATTGGCTGGTAAATACTTGTAATTATCCCATAAAAAAGCGGTAAGTTACTTGGTAACTTACCGCTTTTTTTGTAATTTATATCACTTATTTTTGACGTTTTCTCATCAAACCTAAAGCAATTAAACTAACGCTAAATAAAGCTAATGGTGCTGGCTCAGGTACTTGTGTTGTTTGACCAGTAATCGATAAGGTTGCTGAAGATAAATAAAAATCATCTGCAAGACCAAAGCTGTTTGACTCTTCAGAAAACATTAATGTGAAGTTTTGATCCGTTACCATTCGTTGAAAAACAGCACTATCCATTGTGTTTTCATTGTAGATAAAAGTACCATTCTCAATATTCTTATCATAAGAATAACCATAACCATTGTTTGAACTAGAAGCGGAAGCACCCACTCTTACATTCCAATCTTCTCTATCGTTAAAGAAGAGCCAGTATCTAGCATCATCATTAACGTCAGAAAAGGTTAAGCTTAGTGAAAAATAGTCAACACTTTCAAAATCAAACGCAGAAAAATCAAAGTAATCATAAAAGCGACCACAATTTGTACCAGCTGAGTCATCGTTAATATGAACAGCATTACTTGTTAAACTATCACAAGGGTTATTGCCGTTGGCAATACTTGTAGGTGTATATGTGTCACCATAGTTATGCACGATATCTACAGTTGTTTCAATTAACGTTGCTTGAGAGAATGTAGCAACTAAGCTAAGGGTGGTTACTGCGACAAATTTACTCATTAAATTTTTCATACGACCTACTTTTAAATATTTATATAATCATCAATATCACTGCGACATTGCAACTACCAAAAACAATACAAATATCAGGCCAGACTGAAATTAAAAACATAAAAAAAAATTAAGATATTGTTTTTTAATTTCTTTTTTTTGAAACTTATTGCCCTCTTTTTTAATAAGGGTATTTTAAACTCATTAGACCTGTAAAATTTTTCGACACTTATTTGTACACATAAACAATAAAGTAACTACTCACGTCTATATTTATAGATTTGTGCTAGTTAATACTACACTTTAAAAATCAGCCCTACCTATGCTTATCTTTTTATAATCACTTCTAGATGAAACTCAATAAAAACTTTACATGTGAATTTTCATATATATAATATTTCATATATATAATATTTCATATATATAAAAATATTCATCTAAAGATACTTTTAATTACTTGTGAATCGTTAAGGCAACATCAATGAAAAAAGTTCTATTCCTTTGCACTGGAAATTCTGCTCGCTCTCAAATGGCAGAAGCATTATTACGCCATAAAGCAGGAGATAAATACGACGTTTATAGTGCCGGTACAGCCCCTGATGATATCGACGTTAGAACACTCGAGGCACTAAATAAATTTGGTTTAGATACAAGCGAGCTAATTTCTAAAAATGTTGATGAATTCAAAGGACAAATTTTTGATTATGTAATCACGCTTTGCGATAAAGCTAATAGTGAATGTAGAAGTTACCCAAACGCAGGTAAACAACTTGCTTGGGATTTTCCTGATCCTAAAACACGTACAGATACTAATCCGTTCTCCACCACATTAAACGAATTAAACAATCGCCTATCTATGTTTTTATTGGTAGAAGACAAAGCTCTTAATAATAACAATCAGGAAACTCCGTCAGAAATCACTTTAAATGAAGATAGTGATAGTGCCTCTGAAGGTTTTGATCCATTAAAATTTTATAAAAGTTTGACCGATGAAATCCGTTTAAAAACCTTAATGCTAACGCACTATCACGGAGAGCTTTGTGTTTGTGAATTAATGCAAGCCCTAGACGAAAAAAGCCAACCTAAGGTTTCTCGTAACTTAGCAGTGCTAAAAAAATCAAAAATAATTACCGATCGAAAACATGGAAAATGGGTATTTTATCGTATTAATCCAGAATTACCTCTTTGGACAAAAAATATCATTGCCCAAACTACAGAAAATAATGTGGCCCTAATAAATTTAGAGCTTCAGCGTTTAAACAATATGAAAAGCAGACCTAACAAAACAAGTGTTTGTAAATAAAGCTTAAGGAGTACCTATGGGAATTTTTGAACGATACTTATCTGTTTGGGTAGGTTTAAGCATAATAATTGGCGTTACTTTAGGCCTATGGCAACCTGAAGTGTTCCAAGCAATTGCAAATTTTGAAATTGCGCATGTCAATATCGCTGTAGCCGTATTTATTTGGGTGATGATATACCCGATGATGATACAAATAGATTTTTCTGCAATTAAAGATGTCGGTAAAAATCCAAGAGGCTTGATATTAACTATTATCATAAATTGGCTGATAAAACCTTTTACTATGGCAGCTTTAGGTTGGTTATTTTTTAACTTTTTATTTGCCGACTTAGTCGATCCTGCATCAGCACAAGAATATATCGCCGGTATGATTTTACTTGGCGTAGCACCTTGTACAGCCATGGTATTTGTATGGTCACAACTGACTAAAGGTGATCCTAACTACACCTTAGTGCAAGTGTCAGTAAACGACGTGATTATGATATTTGCCTTTGCCCCTATTTCAGCGCTTTTATTAGGCGTTAGTGATATTCAAGTGCCATGGGAAACCTTACTGATTTCTGTCGTACTCTATGTGTTACTCCCCTTGGTTGCAGGAATTATCACTCGAAAACTATTAAACCGTGGGGAAGGTGAAAAATCTCTTTCTCAGTTTTTATCAGCATTAAAGCCCTGGTCTGTGATCGGCTTGCTCGCTACCGTTGTTTTATTATTTGGTTTTCAAGCCAATACAATTATCAATGAGCCTGAAACTATAGGTTTAATTGCTATTCCATTAATGATTCAAACTTACGGGATATTTCTTATTGCTTATTTAGCGGCAAAATGGATGAAGCTTCCACACAATATCGCAGGGCCTGCATGTCTAATTGGTACATCAAACTTTTTTGAACTCGCTGTTGCTGTGGCTATTTCTTTATTTGGCTTACATTCTGGCGCTGCATTAGCAACAGTTGTTGGCGTATTGGTTGAAGTGCCCGTTATGCTGTCATTAGTTTATATTATTAATCGCACTCAACACTGGTTTAAATAGAGCACTATGTATGCCCATCACTTATCTTATCTTTGGAGTTAATAATGTTGAAACATCCCTATGACACGCTAGTGTTAGCAAATGGTGCTAGGCTTATTTTTACACCTTGCCCTGGTACTAAAGAGACAACTGTAAACAGTGCGATAACAACGCTCAAAGCCGCAGGCACCAATATGCTTATTACATTGATGTTTGATGAAGAAATTGAAAAAAACTCTGCGTTATCGATACCTAATGAATGCGCAAATCAGGATATAGAGTGGCTTCAATTACCAATTTCAGATGATGCTGCACCTAATCAAGTGTTTGAAGACGTATGGCAAGCTCATAAACAAAACATAATTGATTTATTAAACAATAACGGCGTTATTGCAGTTCATTGTAAAGGTGGTTCAGGCCGCACAGGTTTAGTGATTGGGTTGATACTTTTAGCTTTTGGTTGGCCGAGTGAGAAGGTCGTCAAGGAAGTACAAAAAATACGACCTAATGCATTAAAAAACAAGGTTCAACGTGAGTATTTTAATTCATATCTATAGTGGATATGTCGATTAATATTTAGCAATTTTTAAGGTGTAAATGATGGCAATTAAAATAGGTATTAACGGTTTTGGTCGTATGGGTCGCTTGTCAATGCGTGCAGCATTTGATTGGAATGATGTTGAAATAGTGCATATAAACGATCCTGCTGGTAACGCAGAAACACTTGCACATTTGATGAATTTTGATTCGGTTCATGGCCGTTGGCATCACGAAGCAACAAGTGAATCAACAAAAAGTGGCAACTACATGGTCATTAATGGTCAACCGATCCTTTGCACACAAAATAAAGCAACACAAGATACCGATTGGTCGAAATGTGATGTTGTTATTGAAGCATCAGGAAAAATAAAAACCAAAGCTCTGTTACAAGCATATTTAGATCAGGGAGTTAAACGCGTTGTAGTTACAGCCCCTGTAAAAGAAGAAGGCGTACTCAATATTGTTATGGGGGTCAACGACAACTTATACGATAAAAATAGCCAGCCCATTGTGACTGCAGCCTCTTGTACCACCAATTGTTTAGCGCCTGTTGTAAAGGTTATTCATGAGAAAATAGGGATAAAACATGGTTCAATAACTACAATACATGACATTACTAACACGCAAACAATAATTGATGCGCCTCATAAAGACTTACGTCGCGCACGTTCATGCGGTACAAGTTTAATTCCAACGACTACAGGATCAGCTACCGCTATTACGCATATATTTCCTGAGCTTAAAGGCAAGCTCAATGGTCATGCGATACGAGTACCGTTAACTAACGCCTCTATTACTGACTGTGTCTTTGAAGTCAATAGAAACACCACTGTAAAAGAGGTGAACCAATTATTACAAAATGCTGCAGATAACGAGCTTAACGGTATTTTGGGCTTTGAAGAACGCCCTCTAGTGTCCATCGATTATAAAACTGACCCCCGCTCAGGCATTATTGATGCATTATCCACCATGGTAGTTAACGATACACAAGTAAAACTGTACGTATGGTACGACAATGAATGGGGCTATGCCAATAGAACCGCAGAGCTTGCCCGTAAGGTTGGATTGGCTGATCTTGTTTAAGGCAATCTAGTTTAATTGAGTCGAAAGAGGAAGCCAGCTTACATGGGACTTTTATCGTTAAAAACATTATCACCCCAGATAAAGCAGTACTTAATAATAACCGGTAATTATTGGGCATTTACCTTAACCGATGGCGCGCTTCGCATGTTAGTGGTGCTGTATTTCCATCAATTAGGTTACAGCCCATTAAGTATTGCTATGCTATTTTTGTTTTATGAAATATTTGGCGTGATCACCAATCTTATTGGCGGCTGGCTCGGGGCTAGACTTGGTTTAAATAAAACCATGAATATTGGCTTAGCACTCCAAATTATCGCATTAGCTATGCTAGCTGTTCCCGCAGAAATGCTAACAGTCGTTTATGTTATGGCAGCACAAGCTTTATCTGGCATTGCAAAAGATCTCAATAAAATGAGTGCAAAAAGCTCGATAAAACTTCTTGTACCAGCCAATGCAGAAGGAAAGCTTTATCAATGGGTCGCCATTTTAACTGGCTCTAAAAACGCGTTAAAAGGGGTTGGCTTTTTTCTCGGTGGCTTATTACTCACATTATTTGAGTTTAAAGGTGCTGTGATCCTAATGGCTATCATGTTAACTGCCGTGTGGTTCTTTAGCTTAATTTCATTAAAAGAAGATTTAGGCAAAGCAGATAATAAACCGAAATTTAACGATATTTTCTCTAAGAGTCGTGCAATAAATAGTTTATCTGCCGCACGAATGTTTTTATTTGGTGCTAGAGATGTTTGGTTTGTCGTGGCATTACCGGTATTTTTAGCAGTAACGTTTACCTGGGATCACTGGTGGGTGGGTAGTTTTATGGCAAGTTGGGTAATCGGTTATGGCATTGTTCAATCAATTGCTCCTCTAATCACTGGTAACAAAACTAGCGATACAAAGACTAAAAATAAACAAGCACCTTCAGGCCGATCGGCATTTTTATGGGCAAGTTACTTAACAGTAATACCCGTATTAATTGCCCTTGCGTTGCAGTTTAATTTTTATATTCAGATCTCAATTGTCATTGGCTTATTGATTTTTGGTGCTGTATTCGCTATTAATTCTTCGCTACATAGCTACCTTATTGTTAGTTATGCAGGAAGAGACGGCGTATCATTAGATGTTGGTTTTTACTACATGGCTAATGCAATGGGTAGATTAATAGGCACAATACTTTCTGGTTGGGTATATCAAGAGTATGGATTAGCTGCCTGTTTGTGGATCTCAAGCGCATTTATTGTATTAGCAGCATTAATCTCTTTAGCCCTACCTAGCGATAAAAACGTTGAAGAAAAACTAACAATATAAACAGTACCTGAACCTATTAAATTGTAAATAATAAGTTCAGGTCATTTATTTTTGTTTTCCTATTAGCTCATAGGCAGCTTGAATATCTTGCGCTTTTTGTTTGGCTATTTCCATCATTTCAGGTGGTAAGCCTTTCGCAACCAGTTTATCAGGATGGTGCTGAGACATTTGTTTCCGGTAGGCCTTTTTAATCACTTGTGCGCTATCACTCGCATTAACACCTAATAATTTATATGCATTCTCTAATTGTTGTTTACTTGTACTTTGACTGGCACTGCCGCGATTTTGATTAAATTGAGCTCCGGCAATAATCATCTCTAAAAGCTGATCTAGTTGACTAACTGAAAAGCCTAATTGCTTAGCAATACGATGAAGTGCCGTGCGCTCTTCGTTGCCTAATTCACCATCAGCAAAAGCTACTTGTATTTGAATTTCCAAAAACATCAACATGAGATCTTGGCGGTTATAACAATATTTTTTTAACTTGTTTAATTCTTCATCTAAAGGAAATCCTGCCATTTTACCTTCATTAAAGGCATCTTGGGCTTGCTGTCTTAAATGAGTATCTAAACCAAGTTTGTCCATATAGGCATTAGCAAAGGCGATTTCATGTGCCGATACACGACCATCAGCTTTAGCGATATAACCCATAACTGCAAAACTTGTGTAGAAAAATACTTGTTGGCGCTGTCCTTCATTTTTTTGATTTAAAGCATCAAAATCAAACGATAAACCTTTATCAAACTTATGGCCAATCCATGCCCCCAATAAAGCACCAAATATATTCTTGCTAAGCATTAACCCAAATAAAAAGCCGAAAACTTTTCCCCAAATACGCATATTACTCATGTGCTCCCAAATAAGTGTTTACTTGCTTTAATCTCTCAGGTGTTCCTACATCAGTCCAATAACACGTGAGTAGTTCGCCTTTAATCAAACCTTGATTTGCATAATTCTTTAAACTTGGACCTAATTTCATCACATTATCTTTTTCATTGTTTGTATCTGCTAATAATTGATAGAAAAATTTAGCTTTATATAAGCCAATGCCACTGAAGGTATAGTTAGGTATTTGACTATCTTGAGCTTGAGTTTCTAACTCATCATGAGTCGCTGGCAGTAGCGAGATTTTGTTATCGATTAGATAAAAATCGCCTGTTAAGTTATGCGCAGGATTTGGCACTAACCATAAATGTGCTAAATCTGTGTTAGATAATATCGGTAATTCACTAAAATCATAATCCACATAAATATCACCATTGACAACCAAGAAAGTCTCTTCTTTAGCGCATTCATCTTGATGGTTAACCAACAAAGGCAAAGCTTTTATAATCCCACCCGCAGTTTCGAGCGCATACGGCTTTTCCCTACTATAATGTAATTTAACATTCCAACGACTACCATCTTGTAAATATTGTTCTATCTTGTCACCTAACCATGCCAAATTGATCACAATATCGGTAATCCCCACTGAAGCCAATTTAATAATATGGTGCTCAATTAACGGCATACCATTAACTTCTAATAAAGGTTTTGGTGTATGATCTGTTAGTGGTTTTAAGCGCTCTCCCCTTCCTGCAGCTAAGATCATGGCTTTCACTATTGGTATTCCCTAACAACATTAAGAGGTTTTGAAGTTAACTTCGCTAATTTAGGTAATACTTTTTCTGACACTAATTTAGCTAAAAAGGTTAACGAATCATACTGGCTACTAATATCAACAATGTAAGAGAGTGTTAATGGAATATCTTTTAAATAACTCGTTTTATTGTCTCTATGATATAGCCTTGCAAAAATACCACTGGCTTTTATATGGCGCTGTAATCCCATTAAATCAAACCAAATTTGCCATTGTTCCTTCGATATACCGGTTAAGTTGTGCTCGACCGTTTGTAACGCAATAAAATGGTCTAAAAGTTCTGATACATTTTCATTAGGCCACTTAAGATAACAATCTCTTAATAATGACACGATATCGTAGGTAATAGGACCGCGAACAGCATCTTGAAAATCAATAATTGCTAGCTGTTTATCCGCTGTTTGCATGATATTTCGACTATGATAATCCCTATGCATTGTCACTTGAGGCTGTGACAATGCATTGTCTATTAACACAGCAAAACATTGTTCAAGTTGGAAGTTTTCTTGGTCAGTTAACACTATCGCTAAATGCTCATTAAGTAACCATTCAACAAAAATATTTAATTCTGTTTGAATAAAGCTCTCATCAAAAACAGGAAAGCTTTCACACGGTAATTTCGATATTTTAGGTAAAATAGCTATCGCTTGCTGATAATAAAACGCCATTGTCTCTAGAGAGACAATATCACTCAATAAAGTATCACCTAAATCAGATAAACAAAAAAAACCTTCACTTTTATTTTCAGCAATTATTTGGGGAACTTGTATATTCGCTTCCTGTAACAGATGTTGAATTTTATTAAAGGCAACGTTATTACACCATTGTGCTGGGGAGTCTACAGCTATAAATATTTGATTTTTATATTTAAAACGGAAATACCTTCTAAAGCCAGCATCACCATTCATCGCTAATAGCACTATTTTTTTAGCCGAAAATACTTCGCTAAGCCAAGTAATTAATTGCGATTGACGAACATCTTCTATCAAATCAACACTCCATAATAATTTTGTACAATATAACCAATTAAGCTGATAAAGAAAATTGCTATATTATTTCAGAATTTAACGGTAAAATATGCAATCTTGCTTGGTACTTTTTTTCAGAAACCTATTTATCGGATATTAAATGCTTTTTTTTCGCAGAACTTTTTCGCTTTTCGCTTTGCTTTACCTAAGCCAAAGCTCTGCCCAAGAAAATTCTTCTGTGCCTGACATTCGCTCTTGCCCAATCCCTGTTTACGCGCCTATTGATAACCGTGCTTCAGATGCAAAAGACAACGCAGTCACTATTTTCTCACAAAATTCAAATATTATTAAGAATCAGCAAGCCTCTTTTTCTGGGGGCGTTACATTGATGAATAATAATCACGCTATTAATGCCAACGAATTAACAATTAATCGTCAGACCGAATCTATTTCGGCTTTAGGCGATATACATTTTCAGAATCAAGGAATTAATGTATTTGCTTCAAAGTTAATGGCAAGTGAACAAACACAAGAAACGCAATTACTTGATAGTGCATATCAACTCAATGGAAACCCTGGACACGGAAGTGCTGGCAGTATTTATGTAAATTTAGATGGTACTTTAAAGCTTATGGATTCAAGCTTTACCACTTGTTACGGTGAAGTTCCTGATTGGCAAATAGAAGCTAGCGAAATTAATATTTCTGCTAAGGATAATTTGGGGGAAGCTTACCATGCTCGCATCAAGTTATTTGATATACCTGTACTTTATATCCCCTATATCTCTTTTCCAGTAACCAACGAACGTAAGTCAGGTTTCCTTTATCCTGTAGTGAAATCATCAAACCAATCAGGTCTAATTGTTGAAGTACCTTATTATTTCAACATCGCTGAAAATATGGATGCTACTGTTACCCCTCGGCTGATTTCTAAACGAGGATTACAGCTGTTAACCGAATTCCGTTATTTATCGGGACAACAATCAGGTGAAATTAACCTAGAATATTTAGATAAAGACAATAATTTAAAAATTAATCAAGATCCTCGCTATCTCGCACGTTTCGAACATGTGGGTACTTTTTCTGAACGCTTTAGAGCCTATGTAGATTACACAACTATAAGTGATGACAATTACCTCGTCGATTTAGATACTGAGCAATATAATGCCAATGACGCTTATTTGTATCAAGTAGGTGAATTAGCCTATTTTGGTGAAACTTGGCAAGCAAAAATGCAATTTCAAGATTTTGAGGTCCTAGGTGATCATAAAGCCAGTTATAAAACACTGCCTCATATAGAAATAAAAAGCACGACAGCTTTACCTTTCTTAAATGGCCAGTTTGATGTTTATTCTGAGCTCACTAGTTTTAAATCTAGCGATAGAGATATCCCCGAAGCTGAACGCTATCATATTGAAGCAGGCGCGATATTCCCCTTATCTACCCCCGCTTGGTTTTTAACATCTGAATTTAAATTGTTACAAACACACTATGAACAAAAGCGCATTCCAGTAAACAGTCTTCTTGAAGATAGTGTTAACCGTACTCTTCCTAAAGTACGTTTACATGGCGGTATCAACTTAGAACGTGACATCTCTCTTTTTGATGGAAATTTCTTACAAACACTCGAGCCTCAATTACAGTATTTATATGTTCCTAATAAAGATCAAAGTAATATCGGCGTGTATGATACAACCGTATTACAAGACGATTATAGCGGTTTATTTCGCGATAAACGCTTCAGCGGCCTTGACCGTATAGCACAAGCTAATCAGTACTCTTGGGGGGTTACTAGCCGAATATTATCCCAAAGCAACGATGAACTATTTAGACTCAGTTTAGGTCGTATTGTTTATTTAAATGAAGATAATATTACCGCAGGTAAAAATGTTGCAGAAGATGAATCAGCATTAGCCTCAGAGGTTTTTTGGCAGTTTAGTCGTAAATGGCAGTTTAGCAGTGATATTCAATACAACACAAAAACTAATACAACAAACAAGAGTCAGAGTAGCTTAGATTATCAATATTCAAATAATCAGACAATTCAATTGAACCATCGCTACTCAAGTAATGTCTCAGGTACTAGTCTTGAACAAGTTTCAGTGTTGACAAGCTATCAATTGAACCCAGATTGGCAATTTGTCGGCCGAGTGACACAAGATTTACAAAACAAACGTAGCTTAGAAAGCTACTTAGGATTACAGTATGAAAGTTGTTGTTGGGCTATTCGCATAGCTTACCATCGCCATATTAATTCAAAAATTGACGAGCAAGGCTTTATTAATGAAAACCGCGATGAATTTGATAGTGGTTTTATGTTAGAGTTCGTTATCAAAGGATTAAGTGGAGGCAAAGCAAGAGTGAATACAGAAGACATGTTTAACGCAAGTATCTTTGGCTACAAGCGTCCTTACTTTCTCAATAATTAGATTAAAGAAAATTTACCTACATGAAAAATAAATTAAAATTAATTAGCTGCGCTTTTTTACTTTGTACTAGCGCAATAACCTCTGCACAAGAAGTCGTTATTGATAAAGTTGCTGCTATAGTCAACTCAGGTGTTGTATTAGAATCAGAAGTAAGGGACTTAATACAAACAGTTAAAAATCAATCAGCTAAAAGTAATCAAGACTTACCCTCAGATGCAGCTCTACGTGTACAAGTTATGGATAAACTTATTAATGACGCATTAATGGTACAAATTGGCGAACGTATGGGGATTCAAATCAGCGATGCACAACTTGACTCAACTTTAACAAGTATGGCGCAGGAAAATAACTTATCATTAGAACAGTTTCGAACTACCATTGAAGCCGATGGTGTTCAATATGACAAGTTTCGTGAGTCAATTCGTACCGAGTTAATCACAGGTGAGGTCAAACGAGGTAGCCTTCGTCGCCGCATTTACATTTCGCCTCAAGAAGTATCTAACTTACTTAGCGCGATGAAAGAGCAAACTAATAATGATGTTGAATATCATTTAGGTCATATATTAATTGAGTTTCCACCTGAGCCAACACAAGAAGATATGACAGCCGCTAGGGATAGAGCGCAAAAAGTAATAGAATTACTTAACAATGGCAGTGATTTTGCAAAAATAGCTATCGCATCATCTGGTGGAGATAAAGCATTAGAAGGTGGTGATTGGGGCTGGAAAAATATTAATGAAATGCCAACACTATTTTCTGAAATTATAGAAGGTAAAGAAAAAGGCGCTATTATCGGCCCTATCCGAACAGGACTAGGTTTTAGTATCGTAAAAGTTAAAGATATTCGTGGTCGTCAAGTGGTTGAGGTAGAAGAAGTAAGAGCTCGCCATATTCTTATTAAGCCTTCGATTATTTTAAGCGAAGCTAAAGCTGAAGCAATGCTTCAAGATTTTAGAGAGCAAATTATCGCTGGTGAAGCTGACTTTGCTGAACTTGCTAAAGAGCACTCAGAAGGACCGACTTCAGTAAAAGGCGGTGATTTAGGCTGGGCAGATCCTAGTATTTATGATCCTGCTTTTAAAGATGCCCTCGCTAGTTTAAAAGTTGATGAAATACAAAAACCTTTTAGATCTTCGTTTGGTTGGCACTTAGCTCAACTTACTGGCCGTCGAACTCTAGATGCTACAAAACAAATGAATGAGAATAAAGCTTACCAAATGCTATACCAACGTAAGTTTGGTATGGAAAGCACTCGTTGGATTAAAGAATTACGCGACGAAGCTTATATCGAAGTTTTTGAACCGAGTAACTAATTATGACTAAACGCATTGTAATTACCCCTGGTGAACCAGCGGGTATTGGTCCAGATCTTGTAATTGCAATCGCTCAAAAAGCATGGCCTGTACAAATTGTTGTTGTTGCCTCTCCCTCCTTATTAAAGGAACGTGCCCAGCAATTAGGTTTACCGTTGGCATTAGCTAATTACAATGAAAGTGAAGCTGCTACACCTCAAGCGGCAGGTACTCTCACTATCATACCATTAGAATTAAATGCACCTTGTATACCTGGTGAACTTAACCCTGAAAATGGACACTATGTTGTTGAAAGTTTACGTTTAGCCTGCGAAAAAAATATAACAGGTGAGTTTGACGCTGTTGTTACAGGCCCTGTTCATAAAGGTTTAATCAATAAAGCCGGAATTCCATTTAGTGGTCATACTGAATATTTTGCTCACCAAGCCAACTGTTCAGATGTGGTTATGATGCTAGCTACTGAAGGTTTACGCGTTGCTTTAGTCACTACTCACATTCCACTTGCTTATGTTTCCAAAGCGATAACGCGCGAGCGCCTACAAAAAGTTACCAGAATATTAAATAAAGATCTAATTGAAAAGTTTGGCATTCCAGAACCTAAAATATATGTTTGTGGCATAAACCCCCATGCTGGAGAAGATGGTCATTTAGGGCGTGAAGAAATTGAAGTTGTGATCCCTGCTTTAGATGAGTTAAGAGCAGAAGGTATGAAATTAATTGGTCCTCTACCTGCTGACACTATTTTTCAAGAAAAATACCTAAATCAGGCAGATGCCATTTTAAGTATGTTTCACGATCAAGGTTTACCCGTATTAAAATATAAAGGTTTTGGAAAGTCAGTAAACATAACTCTTGGTCTGCCTTTTATTAGAACCTCTGTTGATCACGGCACAGCATTAGAGCTCGCAGGCAAAAAAGGTGCCGATCCTGGTAGTTTTTATGAAGCAATCAACACCGCTATTGCCTTAGCTAACAACCAAAATTAAGTCATTAAAAATGAAAAAAAATGTCCATTTAGGCCATCAAGCAAAAAAAAGATTTGGTCAAAACTTTCTTAATAATGATGCTATCATTAGTAAAATAGTCGATGCAATCAATCCTGAACCAAATGAAAACTTGATTGAAATTGGTCCAGGCCTTGGCGCACTAACCGAACCTGTTATTGAACGTGCGGGCCAACTGTCTGTGGTAGAATTAGACAGAGACTTAGCTCATCGATTAAAGCATCACCCGTTTTTAGCGCCAAAGCTTACTATATATGAACAAGACGCATTAAAGTTTGACTTTGCAAAGTTAGCTACACCAGAGCGTCCCTTACGTATTTTTGGTAACTTGCCTTATAATATTTCAACGCCTTTAATTTTTCATTTACTTACATTTAAAGCGCAAGTAAAAGACATGCACTTTATGTTGCAGAAAGAAGTTGTTGAGCGTATGGCATCAGGACCTGATCGTAAATCTTATGGGCGTTTATCTATTATGACGCAATATCAGTGTCAAGTAATACCAGTCATGGAAATTGGTCCTGAAGCATTTACCCCGCCACCTAAAGTGGATTCGGCTATCGTAAGATTAATTCCTCACAAAACCATTAAAAATCCAGTGAAGGAACTATCATCTCTCAATCGCGTTTGTTTAGCTGCGTTCAATCAGCGTCGAAAAACTATTAGAAATAGTTTTAAAAAACTAATAAGTGCTGAGCAATTAGAGTCGTTAAAGATCGACCCTAGCATTCGCCCTGAAAATTTAACGTTAGAAGATTTCATCAAACTTGCTAACTTTATTACTGATAACCCACCTGTAGAATCAGACTAATGACTGCTGAGCTAGAATCTCTAACCAATAAAATTCAAGTCTCTGTAAATAGCGAGTTTGTCACTAAACTCACTGAGCAAGGAACCCCTCTTTTTGTTTTTAGTTATACAGTAAACATTGAAAATAAAAGCGACCAAGCTGTAAAACTCATTTCTAGGTATTGGCTAATTACCGACGGTGAAGGAAAAGAAATGGAAGTCGCTGGTGATGGGGTTATAGGTAAACAACCCGTGATCCCACCAAAGGGGCACTACCAATATAGCAGTGGTTGTCACTTAAACACTCCTTTTGGCACCATGCAAGGCCACTATAATATGCATACTCAGAAGAATGACTCATTTCGCGTTAGCATTCCTATATTTCAATTAGCTCAACCATACTGCGTTAATTAAAAGATGGCGACTTATTTTGTCGGTGATATCCAAGGTTGTTATCAAGAGCTTATTGCCTTGCTAAGCCAAGTCAATTTTAATAAAAAACATGACCAATTATGGGTTGCAGGTGATATGGTGGCTAGAGGGCCTGATTCACTTGCAACTATTGAATATTTAATGTCGTTAGGTGAATGCGTTAAAGCTGTTTTAGGTAATCACGACTTACATTTACTAGCAATTATTGCTGGTCACAAAAAAGTCAAGAAACAAGATAAGTTAACCGAATTACTCGCAAGTCCTAATATTGATAAAATCGCTGATTGGCTTATCAAAACACCTTTATTAAGAAAGTTACCTAATGAAAATGTTTATATGTCACATGCTGGCATAAGCCCACAATGGTCAATTGTCACAGCTGAAAAACAAGCACGTCTCGCACAAAAAAAATTGCGTTCATCAGAACGAAATTTATGGTTAAAAAAAATGTATGGGGAGCAACCTAATTCTTGGGTTGACGCAATTACAGATGAACAAAAATTTCGCTATACCATTAATGCTTTTACTCGTATGAGATACTGTTTTTCAGATGGTTCATTGGAATTTAATTACAAAGTTCCACCCAATAAAGCTCCCAAAAATATTATCCCTTGGTTCCATTTATCTAAATCTCTTGAGCAATGTTACTGGATTTTTGGTCATTGGGCAGCGTTACAAGGTGACTTTACCCATAAAAATGCTTTTGCGCTCGATACTGGCTGTGTTTGGGGGCAACATTTAACATTACTCCATTGGGAAACTCGCCAGTTATATGCTCAGAATGCGATTAATATAAAAAACAATTAATTAGATCAAAAAATAATTTATATGATTTATACATAATAGGGGTGAAATATTACTCATTATGATTTAAAGTTAATTAATAAAAATTATAAATATACGAAAATTGTATATTCACTAACGTACATAATAAGGTGAGCTTAATGAACCTAACGGTAGCAATGAAAATTATTGGCGGCTTCGCCATTATTTCAATTTTACTTGTGTTATCAAGTGTAATGTCGTATGTCAATTTAAATACGATAGAAAAAGCCACATCAACTCAGAATGAACTAGCGATCCCCACATTAAAAGGAAGTAACTTACTTGCTAGCGATTTATTTGCTATCGGTGGGCTAACTCTTAGAGCTTTTTATCAAACTGAATTAGTTGAACTTAATAAAAATAAAGAGTCGTATAAAGAGTTTCAAACAAGTTTCACCTCTGGTTTAAAAGATTTAACCGTTGTTGTACAAGCAGAAAAAAACCTGTTGAACAACCTAAAAAAAGTTGATGAGGTTTACGCATCAATTGAAAAAGATATCGAACAAGTTTTTGAAAATAGAACAAACAGTATCAACAGTAAACTCAACCTGATTTCAGCTATTGATATACTAGAAGAAAAAGCAGATGATGCTGCTACACTCATGCTTGACTTAGCTGACCACGATTTAGCGGATACGAAACTTCAACGCGCTTTATCGTTAGGCGAATCTATTGAAACATCATTTAATAGTTTAGTTTCTTCAGGTTTTGAATATAGAGATAACATAAACCCTTCATCTGTTGAACTTATTGAAAGCGAAATAGGCCGAGTTCACGAGGAAGTAACCAGAGCATCTAAAGAAATTATTAATGAATTAATTAATAATGGCGCTGATGACATTGCAAATGAATTCAATGTTATTATGGCTCAAATCGAAGAATCTATAACAAGTGAAAATGGAATTTATCGTTATAAAAAATCACAATTAACTGCATTAGAAAACGCAAAAGTGAGTTTAGCGGCTTCTGAAGCTGATATTAACCATGCAAAAGAACTCCTTTCTAAGCAAGTTGATATGGCAAATATCACGACTAATGAAACCAGTGAATTAGTACAAAGCAGAGTCGCTAGTGGTACAACGCAAACCATTATTATATTACTTATTTCAATAGCTTTAGCCGTTGTAATTGCTTGGGCGACATTAATTAGTATTACCCGTCCATTAAGCCGAGTAAATGAAATGCTTAATGTTGTTGCTTCTGGTGACTTATCAAGAAAATTAGATGACAGTGGTAAAGATGAGTTTGCAACACTGTCACGTAATTGTAATACCTTAATAGACAGCTTACGCTCATTAATTCATGGTATTGTTAGCCGTTCAAGTCAACTTGCAACTGCCGCAGAACAAACATCAGCAGTGACAGCACAAAGCACAACCGCTATTGAAGAGCAACGTACGCAAGTTGAACAAGCAGCTTCTGCAACTACTGAAATGAGCAGTACGGCACAAAGTGTTCTATCTGGCGCTAATGATGCGTTAGGTGAAATTAAGCAAGCAGACGATGAAGCAGAGCGCGTTAAAGTTATTTCTGAACGCAACAAATCAACTATTGAATTATTAGCACGAGAAGTTGATGAAGCATCTATTGTTATTAATAAGCTTGAACAAGATAGTGCATCTATTGGTGGTATTTTGGATGTAATTCGCAGCATTGCCGACCAAACTAACCTGCTTGCTTTAAATGCTGCAATAGAGGCTGCACGTGCTGGTGAACATGGTCGTGGTTTTGCTGTTGTTGCAGATGAGGTGAGAACACTTGCCAGCAGAACTCAACAATCTACCCAAGAAATTCGAGATATGATTGAAGTACTACAAACTGGTGCTAATAAAGCTGTTGCAGTAATGGAAACAGGTAAACGACAAGCTGCAGACTGTGTTGCCCAAAGTGATGAAGCTACAGCGGCATTAGAAACAATCACTCATGCAGTGCATGAAGCATTTGACCGTAGTTCTCAAATAGCAACAGCAGCTGAAGAGCAAAGTGTGGTTGCACATGAAATTAGTGAAAACTTAGAATCCATTGTGGCGATTGCGGAACAAACAACAGCTGGTTCACAGCAAACAGCTGAATCAAGCAGTGAAGTTGCTCGCTTAGCCGAAGAGTTACAATCTTCTGTAAGAGAATTTAAACTTTAAATAAGTATAAAACCAAAAAAAAACGCCGAAAGGCGTTTTTTTATTTTATAGTCAAAAAACTTAATAATCATCAATATAGCAATTATTTAAACGATTCAATTTCAGCCAGAGCTTGAGTAAAGTCAGCTAGCTCCATTTCTAAAAATTCATCGTCATTTTGCCAGTCAACTCCAACGATGACATTATCTTCGTTTAAATCTTCAACCCAAAACTCAAACCAATCTGCCAAGCTGATTTCACATGGAATATAGTTTGCCCACTCATCGATACAGTGAGCTTGCGCTAATGATTTACTAGACCATAAAGGCATAACTTCACTGTCTTCAAAATTTATAGAGTCGAGTACAACCCAATCTTCACTCGCTTTATCTTGTAATGCCCATAACGTTTGTGATGTCTGACATTCGGCTAAAAAAGCAGAAAGAGTGGTATTTGTTTGGCTCATAATAAGGTTCTCGTTAGTTATAGAAAGTATCTGTTCCAGCACATGTAATTATAAACCACGTTGCCATTCTTGCCTTAAAGGCATTCGCTCAGGAGATGATAAAGCTGTATTAACCTGTGCAAGCAGGTTTGCTTTATCTTGTCCTAACACTCCTTTCAATACCAAATAATTAGAGGCATGATCAGAACGAAATATTGTTTTTTCTAGTGATAGATGCTCAAGTAGTATTTTCATTTCTTGAAATAATTCATGTTGATTTAACGGGATAAAATCATCATTAAACCCTTGTTCAAACCGCTCTTGACCTAAGGGAAAAGACACAACTAATGTAGATAAGTATTCAGGCTGACATAGGTTCATTAATTTGGCAGAGTTAATAGCATGTTGCTGAGAATACTTTGAACCGCCTAAGCCATTAAGGATCATTACAGAGCTTTTAATTCCAGCAGCTTTAACTTTTTTTAATGCCACGACAGAACTATCAAACGTTTCACCCTTATTTATAAAACCAAGAACCTCGTTATCACCACTCTCACAACCTACATAAAGTAATTTTAAACCTAGTCGCTGTAGCTCCGACAATTGCTCAACGGTTTTATTTTTTAAATTACGAGGTAAACAATAACTCGACACTCGTGTTACTTGGGGAAAGTATTGCTTAATTAAAAGTAGGATCGCTTTTAAGCGCTCAAACGGTAACATCATGGCATCACCATCGGCTAAGAAAACACGCCCAACAGGTAAGTTTGACGAAGCAACTTCAACAATTTCCTGTTCGATTAATTCTAACTTTTTCGGACGAAAATTTTTAGGCTCGCTAGTATACATTTCACAAAAAGTACACTTATTCCATGAACAGCCATTAGTGACTTGTAAAATTAAACTTTTCCACTCACTCGGTGGTCTAAAAACAGGTTCAATATAACTTAACGGATACATAAGATATGCCTATTAAATACTCACTTAAACTCGGTGATAAACACAAAAACCTAGATCATAACTATTTTTGTCATCTGCTTGATAATGATCACAACTTACTTTTTTCCAATGATTACCCGTATCATACTCTGGAAACTGGGTATCACCATCGATAGAGCCTTTAATATGAGTAATATATAAACGATCTGCCGAAGGCAAACAATGTGCATAAATAGCCCCGCCACCGATAACCATCACCTCTTCCACTTTACCTGCCGCTTCGAGCGCTTGCTCAACGGAAGTCACAGTTTTAACACCATCTGCGTGATAACTTTCATCTCGCGAAATAACAATATTCTGCCTACCTGGTAATGGACGACCAATAGACTCAAAGGTTTTACGTCCCATAATAACGGGCTTACCTAAGGTTATTTTTTTAAAGTAAGCAAGGTCTGCTGGTAAATGCCATGGCATGGTATTGTCTTTGCCAATAATACGATTATCTGCATGTGCAACAATCATTGAGAGAATAGTCATTACAACTCACTGCTCCAAATAAGTTAACGAATAACAATAGTGTAAGGGATAACACTGTACGCTTAAACAAAAAAGGCGCAGTATTGTTACTGCGCCTTTAAAAGCAAATAAAAAATTACCTACGGTATTCAACTTCTACATCGTAGTCATCTTCATCCCAGTCATCATCATCATCGAGATCATCATTAAGATCATTAACTGTGTCTTGATGATAGGTATCCCATTTAAATTCAACCGACTTATCTTCAGGACTAATTTCATCTTCTACTGCTGGTAATGAGTCAATAAAATCCATCACTTGAGTACACAAAGTATCAGTACCTAATTTATTAAATGCCGAAATACTATGAACAGGGCCTTGCCAATCAAGTGCTTCAATAATTTTATCAGTAATTTCCTTTGCTTCATCTTCAAACATTAAATCAATTTTATTGAAAATTAACCATCGAGGTTTAGACGCTAACTTTTCTGAATGCTGAGATAATTCATTAATAATAGTCTTAGCGTTTTCGATTGGATCAGAACCATCGACAGGCATAATATCAACAACATGCAGAAGAATTCGACAACGCTCTAAATGCTTTAAAAATTGCGTTCCCAAACCTGCACCATCAGCAGCACCTTCTATAAGCCCTGGAATATCTGCAATAACAAAGCTACGTTCGGCACTTAATCTTACGACCCCTAAATTAGGGACTAAGGTTGTAAAAGGGTAATCAGCTACTTTGGGTTTTGCTGCAGACACACTGCGTATTAATGTAGATTTACCCGCATTAGGTAGTCCAAGTAAACCAACATCAGCAAGTAGTAACAACTCTAATTTAATATTACGAATTTCCCCTGGTGTGCCATCAGTTTTTTGACGAGGGGCCCGATTAGTACTACTTTTAAAGCGTGTATTACCTAAACCATGCCACCCACCTTTAGCAACTAAAAGCTTTTGTTCATGCTTGGTTAAATCACCCAGCTGCTCATCGGTATCAATATCTACAGCACGCGTACCTATAGGTACCTTTAAATAAAGCGCCTCTGAGCTTTTTCCCGTGCAATCACGACTTCTGCCATTTTCTCCACGCTTAGCGCGATGAAAACGTTCAAATTGATAATCAATTAAGGTATTTAGGTTTTCATCAGCAATGAGATAAACATCACCGCCATCGCCACCATCACCGCCATTAGGGCCACCAAACTCTATGTACTTTTCTTTACGAAAACTTACACAGCCGTTGCCGCCGTCACCAGCCTCAACCCTAATTTCAACTTCATCAACAAATTTCATGGTGTTTTAACAAACTCCAATATCATTACTATGCTGGTATTATAAGCGATTTTTACCACTAACAATAACTATCCATAATTAATTTTTTATTTATAGCTTAAATAAGCCAAAAAAAAACCCTGCTGAAATGCAGGGTTTTTCAAATCAGTAGTATTATTATTCAGAAACAATACTTACAAATTTACGGTTTTTAGCACCTTTAACGTCAAACTGAACTTTACCGTCAGTTAATGCGAATAAAGTGTGGTCTTTACCGATACCCATGTTGCTACCCGCGTGGAATTTAGTACCACGTTGACGAACAATAATGTTACCTGCTAATACTGATTCACCACCAAAACGCTTAACACCTAAACGTTTGCTTTCTGAATCACGACCATTTTTGGTACTACCTGCTGCCTTCTTATGTGCCATTTTAAATCGCTCCTAAATTAGCCGTTAATACCAGTAATTTTCACTTCAGTGAACCATTGGCGATGGCCCGCTTGTTTGCGTGAATGCTTACGACGTTTAAATTTAACAATTTTAACTTTATCAGCGCGACCTTGAGTTAACACCTCAGCCACAACTTTACCACCAGCAATGTAAGGCGCACCTACATTGATGTTCTCGCCATCGGCGATCATTAATACGTTATCGAATTCTACTGACGCACCAACTTCAAGTTCAATTTTCTCTAGACGAACTGTTTGGCCTTCAGTTACACGATGCTGTTTACCACCGCTCTGGAATACCGCGTACATAGCTACTCCGTACTGCGTTCATTTATTAAACGCATAAATTTAAAAATATAGGGCGCGAATTCTACTCGAAGGATAAACTTAAGGCAAGCACAAATAACATTTATTATTTAATATTTGAAACATTTAATAGAAACCTTCTTTATCAAAAAAAATCGTGTAAACTTTGTTACAAATTTTACCCTCCAATTATATGTGTATATTTCATCGTTAGGCTTTATGGATATTAAAGACATTCAATCACTTGCTCAGCAAGACATGGCATTAGTTAATGACCTTATTTACTCCCAACTACAATCAGATGTAGCCTTAATCAATCAACTAGGCATTTACATTGTGAACGCCGGTGGGAAACGTATGCGTCCAATGTTAACCACCTTAGCCGCCAGAGCGTTGAATTATAAAGGCACTCAACATATAGACCTTGCAGCTATTATTGAATTTATTCATACAGCAACGCTATTGCATGATGATGTGGTTGATGAATCCGATATGCGCAGAGGACGTGAAACCGCAAATGCCTTATTTGGCAATAGTGCTAGTGTACTCGTAGGAGACTTTCTTTATACCCGCTCTTTTCAAATGATGACTAAATTGCAAAATATGCGGGTAATGGATATTTTATCCGACGTTACAAATATTGTCGCCGAAGGTGAAGTGTTGCAATTAATGAATTGTAACGATGCCAGTACTACTGAAGAAAGTTACATGCAGGTTATTTATTGTAAAACCGCTAAATTATTTGAGGCAGCAACTCAATTAGCCGCAGTTATTGGTGAGCACGACTCTAAAACTGAAGAAGCAATGATAGATTACGGCAAATATCTCGGTACAGCTTTTCAACTTGTTGATGATATTATGGACTACACAGCTGATGCGCAAGCTATGGGTAAAAATGTCGGCGATGATTTATCTGAGGGTAAACCTACACTCCCCTTAATTTATGCGATGCAACATGGTAGTGCTGAACAAGCAAAGTTAATCAAAGAAGCAATTGAAAAATGTAACGGTATGGATAACCTTGACGCTATTCTCACAGCAATGGAAGAAACGGGATCCTTACGCTATGCACAGAAAATTGCAGAGCAAGAAGCCGATAAAGCGATAGATGCTATTTCAATTTTACCTGCATCTGACTACAAACAAGCGTTAATTTCGTTAGCGCATATTGCCGCTAATAGATCCGTATAATCGTCTTATTTTAAGTTTCTGGCATTCTACCATTAAATACTGGATGCCAGCTTATTGGTTATGTTTCACATCGAATTCCCGTAGTGTCGAATAGCCTTAAATGATTATAATTTCAACAATCCAATAAAACAGCTATACTCTTGTAATAGACAAAAAAACATAAAATTATAGCCTTTCAAAATCAAAAATTGGCAATAGCGTTAATATGCAAAAAGTATTGAAGTACCCTTTTATTTTACTCCTATTACTTAGTAGTACATTCCCTAGTAATGCCAATCAGCTCATTTTTGTGGCAGAAGACTTACCACCATTTCATTTTTTAGATGCTAACAATAAGCCTACAGGAGCTTTGGTTGAAGTCATTGAAGCTATGTTGCTTAAAACAAGATACACCGGCTTTATAAACTTAATGCCTTTCGCACATAGTTATGATGCAGCATTAAATCAAAAAAATACTCTTATATTTTCTTTAATGAAAACAACTAAGCGTAGTAAATATTTTCAATGGATTGGCCATATTTATAAAAGCAAAGCTTTTTTAATTGGGTTACGTAGCCGAACAGATATCAATATTCATAGTTTAGAAGAAGCAAAATCATTTGTTGTGGGTACGATACGAGGGTATCACTCTGAGGAGTATTTAAAAAACGCTGGTTTTTCTACCCCGCAAAACTTGCACTTATCTGTTAATTATAAACATATGTGGGGGATGTTATTCGGACGTCATATTGACTTTATTTTAACTAATTTTGTTGCCATAGATAGAGAAATGAAAAGTATTGGATTTGATAAAGAAGAAATTAAACCAATCGTAGAATTATATGACTTTCCCGGAGATTTGTTTATAGCAACGGGATTGACGACATCAGATAAAGTCGTTTCAGAGTTATCTGATGCATTACATAAGATTAAAGACGATGGCACTTACCAAAAAATTATAGATAAATGGGGATTATAAAAGTAAAAAGTTAACTCTAAACCGCTTTTAATTTTTCCAACAAATCATGAATTTCAGCTTTGAGCTCTTTATCTATAATTTTATTACTGCTAATTTTAGCATGTTCTAAATACTCAATCGCCCCTGCTTTATCCCCTAAATCAACTTTTAACGCCGCAATTGAAAACCCAATAGAAGAACGAAAATCTTTATCATTGATCGCTTCAGCTTTTGCTAAGGCTTTTTGATAAATGGTAACTGCTAATGCTAAATCATCAGTAAAATCAGCTAGCGTTTCCCACTGTACCGGATGGTCTTTATCGGTATTTTCATTATCTTCACATAATTGAGTTAATTCTGAATAATAAGAATCAAACGCTGTTTGGTTTTCTTCTTGAGCCGCTGCTAATAATTCGTCCGTTAAAGCAAGTACTTGTTTATATATTTTGGTATTCATGTGTTTATCTATGTGTCACAAGAAGTTACATGGAGTATAACGTTTTTATAATAACTAAACAGAATTATAGATAATAAAGTGACTAAATATCGTTATTTTTAGTCTAACATGATGGTATCTAAAAAAACTCTCTATTGACTCTCCACTAAACCACTATTTTTCTTTGTTCCTCTAGCCCCATTGATAATATAAATGGGTCTTCTTTTTGTTGGCTGATGAAATCTGATTTATTCTGCATACCTAACCAGTGATGTTTAATTAAGTTTTGTGCGACCGAACCACCTAATGTTGATCCTGGTCCTAGTATAATAAGTTTATCTGGCGCAAATTCTTTAATCGCTACCTCTATTGCTTTACTAAAATTATAAGGCTCTGTAACTTGAGTCCCTAAAGTATAGTGATAGAGTTGTTCAACATCAGTTGAATAAGGCTGCCAAATATTACCCAAACCATCGATTAATGGCAGTTTAGGAGCTACAAATTTATCATTACTTAGTAATTTTTTAGCTTTTATTGAGATCTCATTCATTAAAGGTGTATGGAAAGCCGCATGATTAAATAAGTTCATTGGATAACGATCTTGTACTAATGGCAAACTTTGCTCTAACGCTTTTAATCCCGGTTTATTTCCACCAAACACTAAATAACCACCTAAAGTTATTGATAAATAGACCTCATTACCACTTTCTTGATTTACTTGCTCGACGTGCGCCAATACTTCTTGCTGTATTTTTTTATTAATAACCCAGTTTTCATCGACTATAGGATAAATTAATTGACCACCAATAACGCCGTTACTCATCATCGATCCCATAGTGTTAATTAACTCGATTGAGTTTTCAGGATTTAAGGCCCCCGCAACTGCAAGGGCGATATACCATCCCATTGAGTTACCAGTAACGGCAACAATGTCATATTTATCGCGATCTATTGAATAAAAATCAGCTAAAGCACAGCCATAAATTACCGCAGATGCATTCTCGCCTGTGGTATGTTTACGCATTTGATAATTAAGCTCTGAATCTAATTCGCTAATTGGCGGTTGGTTTTGTAATTTCCGATAATCATCTATTATCGAAATAATTTCAGTTTTATCACGATGAAATCGCGATAAATAGCCTAACTCATCTTTGTTATAAGTGCCGCGGCCGGGGCAAATAACAACAGCCGTTAGTTTTTTATTCATTTGCGATCCTTATTGCGTTCACTACTTTTAGCTGTGTTTTTCACCATAGTTGTCACTTTATCGACTATTTCTTGGCATGAGGGCAATACTTCATAAGCCGCACTGCCTAAGGGAATAAAGCTGTCTTGCGCACAAATACGTTCAATCGGTTTACTAGCTAATTGCGCTTCAACTAATAACGCCATTAACGCCTCACTAATTGACCCTGTTTGTCGACATTCATCAACAATAAGTACCTGATCACATAGAGCGACTTGCGCTAAAATACCTTTTTCATCTAATGGGGCCAACCAGCGTAAATCAACCACTCGACAACGAATGCTGTTGTCAGCCAATATTTTTTCGGCTTGTCGTGATAAAAAATAGCCATTACCATAAGTTAAAATACATACATCCTTGCCTGTACCATACGTAGTTATTTGTAAATTTACCGCTTGCTCTATTTCTGGTTTAGGTTCGGGGTAAATATATGTCCATAGACCATCGCCCTCTTGATGTAGGTCTTTCGTCATATACAATGCAATAGGTTCTAAAAACACCACAACTTTTTGCTCTTCTTTGGCTAACCTCACTGATGAGCGCAACATTTCAACGGCATCTTTACCGTTTGATGGACACGCAAGTACAACACCAGGAATATCTCTAAATACAGCAAAAGAGTTGTCATTATGAAAATGACCTCCAAAACCTTTTTGGTAGGCTAGACCAGCAATTCTGATGACCATCGGATTGGTATATTGTCGATTAGAGAAAAATGACAACGTAGCCGCCTCACCACGAATTTGATCTTCTGCATTGTGCACATATGCAAGAAATTGAATTTCCGGAATCGGTAAAAAGCCATTATGCGCTAAACCAATTGCTCCACCTAAAATAGATTGTTCATCAAGTAGTGTATTAAGTACGCGATTTTGTCCAAAGCGCTCATGAAGCTTTGCTGTAACATTATATACACCACCTTTTCGAGCTATATCTTCACCTAGCATCACAATATCATTATGCTTCGCCATTAAATCCATTAATGTCCAATTAATAAGTTTAGCTAGGTGTTGTTTCTTACTTAAATTATGCTTTTCATGCGCAAAAAAACGAGAGCGCTCTTCAGTACTCAAGTTATTGGTATGTTTAGTTATACCACTTTCAACACTTGCTGGTAATAGACTTGCCATTACATCCTCAGCACTAGTCAACCTTGGTTTAGTAATGACACGCTCAGCAATATTTTCAATACGAGTCGCTGCTTGTTGGTAAATTTTAACAATTTGCTCCTTATCTAGAATATGATTTTCTAATAAGAGTGCAGCACTATGTAATAATGGGTCTTGATGCTCTATAGCTTCTATTTCTGATGGTTTACGATATACAAATTCAGCATCTGACCCCGCATGACCTAACAAGCGCACTAGTTTAATATGTAAAAACACAGGACATCGCTTTTCTCTTGCTATTTTTGCGGCTTTAAGTGAAGTTTGGTAAGTATCTATAAGGTTTAAACCATCGCAGGTTAGGTAAACAAGCCCAGCCCTATTTTTATAATTGGCTTCCACCCAACCAGTTGGAGTAGATGTTGAAATACCAATACCATTATCTTCACATATAAATACGATAGGCATTGGCAGTGACTGAAAACTAGCCCAAGCTGCACTATTTATTGCCCCTTGGGCTGTTGAATGATTTTGAGAGGCATCACCAAAACTACATACGACAATGCCGTCTTTTGGTAATTCACTTTCAAAGGCCAAGCGCTTTGCTAAATCAATACTAAAGGCAGTTCCCATCGCTTTTGGCAAATGTGAGGCAATAGTGCTCGTTTGCGGTGGGATAAATAAAGTTTTACTGCCGAGTACCTTATGTCGACCACCTGATATTGGATCGTCTTTAGAAGCTGCGAATGATAACAACATATCGTAAATAGGTGTTTGTCCCGGCACCTTTTTACTCCGCTGAATAACAAACGCACCACTTCGATAATGCAAAAATGCCATATCATCTAAACGAAACGCTTTCGCACAAGCAGCGTTACCTTCATGCCCTGAGCTACCTATAGTATAAAAGCTCTGTCCTTTTTTTTGCATTACTCTGGAATGCAAATCTAAGTGTCGGCTCAACACTTGTGTTTCAAATAAGTCGACAACATCAGCATGACTTAAACCGGCATTTTCTGGTGCTTGGTGTTGGCTCAACGACGGTAAGTTACCCGATAACACTTTACTTACAAAAGCATCTTTTAATAATTGATTACGATCTGACATTACCACTCCAATTACTGAGCTTATAATTAACCATTAACTTGCTCTCAGGTTAATGGTTAAATTGAGGTTGATACTTAAGTAAGAATTAAAAGAAAGCCTGAATGCCCGTTTGTGCTCGTCCTAAGATAAGCGCATGAACATCATGTGTACCTTCATAAGTATTAACGGCTTCTAAGTTCATCATATGGCGAATAATATGAAACTCATCACTAATACCATTACCGCCATGCATATCACGAGCAGTTCGAGCAATCTCCAAGGCTTTACCACATGAATTACGTTTAACTAACGAAATCGCTTCAGGGGCTAAAGTTCCCGCATCCATTAAACGACCAACTTGTAAGCAGGCAAATAACCCCGTAGTTATATCAGTTTGCATATCAGCAAGTTTCTTTTGAATAAGTTGAGTCGCCGCTAATGGTTTACCAAACTGTTCTCTATCTAAGGTGTATTGACGCGCCCCATGCCAGCAAAATTCAGCTGCGCCAAGTGCGCCCCATGCAATACCGTAACGTGCTTTATTTAAACAACCAAATGGTCCTGATAAACCTTTAACATTCGGAAGCATATTTTCATCAGGAACAAACACATTATCCATGACCACTTCACCAGTTATTGAAGCACGTAAGGAGAATTTACCCTCAATTTTGGGCGCTGATAAACCTTCCATGCCTTTCTCTAAAATAAAGCCTTTGATAACGCCGTCTAATTTAGCCCAAATAATAAAAATATCGGCAATAGGAGAGTTTGTGATCCACATTTTATTGCCTGTGATACGATAACCGCCATCAACCTTGGTCGCTTTAGTTGATAAACTCGCTGGATCTGAGCCTGAGTTAGGCTCAGTTAAGCCAAAACAACCGATATATTCAGCACTGGCAAGCTTAGGTAAGTACTTCATTTTTTGCTCTTCATTACCGTAAGCGTAGATTGGATGCATAACTAAAGATGACTGCACACTCATGGCGCTGCGGTAACCACTATCTACACGTTCTATCTCACGTGCAACTAAGCCATAGGTGACATAGTTAACACCCGCACAGCCGTATTTTTCTTCTATAGTACATCCTAGTAAGCCAAGTGCGCCTAGCTCTTTCATTATTTCTACGTCAAATACTTCATTTCTATTCGCCTCTAATACACGCGGCATTAGCTTATCTTGACAATATTGATGAGCACTATCACGGATCATGCGCTCATCTTCTGACAATAAAGAATCGAGTAATAAAGGATCTTGCCAATTAAAGCTTGGACGAGTAGTTGAAGTACCAGACATAGTCATTTCCTAATGTAAGTTAAATAAACCGAATAAATTAAACAGTTATTGTATAGATATTAGAATAAACAAAGCACAGACCAAGTTAAAATATTATTTTTCTTTACCTGTTATAGTTTTAACCTATAATGAGATATCACTTATATTATTTATAAAAAATGATGGATCTGCGTGCATTAAAGTATTTTGTCGCTGTAGTAGAGCAGCAAAGTTTTAGTGGTGCAGCTAAAGCCTGCTTTATTGCTCAACCTTCTATTTCTGCGGCAATTATTCAACTCGAGCAAGAGTTAAAACAAACTTTATTTATCCGCCATACCCGTGGCGTAAAAGTGACCGAACACGGTAAGAGACTGTACCCACTTGCTTCGCAATTACTTGGGCAAGCCGATGCCATTAAGCAAAGCTTTATTCAAAAACAAGATAAAATTACCTTTTTACTAGGCGTTACTCGTGGCTTAGGGGTAAAACGCATGAGTGCCCTCTTGAAAGATTTCACCTCTTCTCAACCGACCATGGAGTTAACACTTGTTCCCCATCAAGACGATGCCGATGCGAGAATTGTACTCAAAGAAGAGCTTAGACCTGACGAAAAGCATTTGAGTTTATGGCAAGAAGATTATGTATTAGCTTTACCAAGTAACCACCCTTTATCTCTACTGGACAAGATATCAATCTCAGATCTTCATCAAGTTGCCGCAATACATCGCTCCCCTTGTTTAGCTTGGCAAGCATTAAATGAAACGCTAGCACTCTCAGGTATTGAATTAGATATTAGGGCAAAAATACAAACCATTGATTATGCCTTAGGTCTAGTGAAAGCAGGATTAGGTTGTGCTTTAGTACCTGTTCATCCTGAAGTTCTAGAGCATAATGATATAGTATTTAAAGCCATTGACGGCCTTAAATTAACACGTGAAATTGTGCTAGCGTATGAGCAAGAATCTCCGATAGTAAATTCACTCACAATTATTGCTCAACAACATCAACTGATTGAATAACCCCTAACAATAATGCAAGTTGAGCAAAATAATACGTCACCATAATAACGCTATGATGAAAATTTAATGGTGAATAAAATTTATCTAAACCTATCATGGTATCTGAGACAACAAAGCTTAAACCACCAAGCATTAACCAATAATTACTCCTTAGAGATAAAACAGTTGAGATTGCCATTAATAATAAAACCAGCATATAAACAAATACAGGCACGAATAGCTCTTGCAATTCGCTTGCAAATAAACAAAAAGTGAACACACCACCAATAAGGTACCCGCTTGCTAATACCATATTTTTCTTAAACTTTAATTTGGATAACTCAGGCTTAAGACTTGCGATATAGCAAACATGAGCGATAAAAAAACTCGCAAGTCCGAAGATAAACCAATTAACTCTGTCGTAATCGAGAAAGAAATCCCCAATACCAGAAAAAACAATGCCCGCTAAAAATAATTTACCCCATGTATTATCTAAGTGCTTAATTGCAATAAATAATAAAATAAACATTGGTATTAATTTTACTAACCAACTTAAAGGGTATGGAGGGAACAAAGTTGAACAGGTAAAGAGCAAAGCAAAGAATATGAATGCCAATAATAAATAGCGATTAATCGATAACATAAATAGTATGGTTCTTGTTCAAATCGTATTTAGCTTAAACACTTTTACGAGTTAAAGCTAATGTAGTCTTATAATTATATTCAAGTTAAACTAATTAGCACAAAAGCCAATAATAAAAATAAGGGACAATAATGAGTACTGACAATAGACGAAATTTTTTAAAGTCAATGGCTGCATTAACTGCCGCAGGGATGGCATCAGGTTGTACGAACACCTCCAACATAAAGTATTCACCTAGCCAAGGAAAAAGTGTTGCAGGTCTTACTGTACCCAAAATGGATATTATTCGAGTTGGCTTTATCGGAGTTGGCGAAAGAGGTTATGGTCATGTGAAACACTTTTGCCATCTTGAAGGTGTCTCTATTACTGCCATATGCGATACCAATGAAAAAGTTATTGATCGCTCTTTGGCGTATGTACAAAAACAAGGCTTGCCTACTCCTGCACGCTATAGCAAAGGAGAGCTAGCTTACAAAGACATGTTAGAACGTCAAGACATCGATATTATTATCATTTCAACACCTTGGCGTTGGCATACGCCCATGGCAGTAGATACCATGGAAAGTGGAAAACATGCCTTTGTTGAAGTGCCAGCAGCAACAACAGTTGATGAATGCTGGCAGTTAGTAAACACTGCTGAACGTACACAAAAAAATTGTATGATGATGGAGAATGTTTGTTACGGCCGTGATGAATTAATGGTGTTAAACATGGTACGCCAAGGGTTATTTGGTCAGTTACTACATGGTGAGGCAGCCTATATTCATGAATTGCGTTGGCAAATGAAAGAAATACACGAAAAAACAGGCTCATGGCGCACTCACTGGCACACCAAGGTTAACGGAAATTTATACCCAACCCATGGTTTAGGTCCTGTTTCTCAATATATGAATATTAACCGAGGCGATCGTTTCGACTACCTCACTTCAACGAGTTCACCAGCATTAGGCCGAAAAGCCTACGCACAGCGAGAATTTCCCGTAGATCACGAGCGCAACCAATTAAATTTTATTGCAGGTGACATGAATACCACCATGATAAAAACCGTCAATGGCAGAAGTATCATGGTGCAACACGATACAACAACGCCACGCCCCTATTCTCGTCATAATTATATCCAAGGAACCAATGGCGCTTTTTCGGGTTTTCCTAATAGAATAGCCCTTGAGAAAATACCCGAAGCAATCAGTAATGTTTATCAACAACAATTTTCTGTCGCACATCAAAAATGGGTGACAAAGGGTAAAAAAGGCAGGGAGCCGTCTCTACACAACTTTCATCATTGGGATTACAACATGGCACATTGGCAACAAAATTTTGATCACCCTTTATGGATACAAATGGGCCAAGAAGCACAACGTAATGGAGGGCACGGAGGTATGGACTTTTTAATGCTTTGGCGAATGGTGTATTGTTTACGAAATGGTGAAGCGTTAGATCAAGACGTTTATGACGCAGCTTCTTGGTCAGTTATTACCCCCTTAAGTGCTGATTCAGTGAGCGATAGAAGTAATAGTAAAGACATTCCTGATTTTACTCGCGGTCACTGGAAAACCAATACACCCCTGACGATCGTAACTTAACTAAAAATAAGAAAACTATTGAAAACACTCATTATTTTAGCTGCAGGAAATGGTAGCCGTTTTGGTGGTCCAAAACAATTAACATGTTTTGGCCCCTTAAACCGCCCCCTAATGTCGTACAATATTGATCACGCACATCAAGCAGGTTATCGAAAATTTATTATCGTTTGCCAGCAAAAGCATGAGCAATTAATACAAACACTGCCTTTATATCAGCATTTTTCCGATAGTGAATACCACACAGTGATTCAAAAAAATCAAAGCTTACCAGACTCACTATCAAAAAAAATTGGACATTCAAAACCATTAGGTACAGCCCATGCCTTATGGTGTTGCCATAATTTAATCGACGATAATTTTACTGTAATTAATGGTGACGATTATTATGGAGCTCACGCATTCACCTTGTTATATAATGCTAATTTACACAATAAAAGTCAGCACTACCTTGTCGGCTACCCACTAAAAAACACCCTTTCGGCACATGGCGGCGTTAATAGAGGTATTTGCAGTATCTCAAAAAATAATACACTACTTGAAATTTCTGAAGTAACAAACATAAGACAATCACCTAAAGGAATAATTAGCGATACTAAAAACAATCGGGCAAGTGACTTAAATGATAACGACTTAGTATCAATGAACTGTTGGTCGTTTCATCCCCAAATTTTTGACACATTAGCTGAGCTCATTAGTCATTCCTTATCTTCACTTAATAACCAACAAGAATGTTATTTACCCGATGCCGCAATGAAAGCAATTAACGATGAAAAAGCCTGTATAGAAGTACTTACTTCACATGACGAATGGTTTGGCGTAACATATGCGGCTGATTCAGATATTGTCCACAATAAATTAGCACTATTAACCGAAAAAGGACTATTTCATTAGTTAATAATGAAGTTCAAAATGCGTATGAGCAAAGCAGTAGAGCGCACCACTTTACAAAGAGTACTTCCCCATTATCACTGTTCTTTAAATAATAGTACTGTGGCTCCTTTAGGAAATGGCTTAATTAATAGCACATTCTTAGTGCGCTCAATTAATACTAACTTTGTATTACAGAAAATTAATCAACATGTTTTTCCTAAACCTGGTGACGTTGTTAATAATGCCGAATTAATTAATAATCATTTATTAAATAAACAAACGCAAGGTCAATATCAATTAACACCTATGCGTCAAATAGAAAACAACGACAATAAGGTATTCTCATTAGTTGATCGTAATTACTGGCGTGCCATAGAATATATTCCTAATTGTTATACCATTGAAGCTGTCGACACCCCTGAGCAAGCACAACAAGTTGCAGCAGCATTTGCTAAATTCACTCATGCACTGGCTGACTTTCCAGCACAAGAGTTAGCCGTTATCATCCCTAGCTTTCACCATCTTGGGCATAGACTATCACAATTAAAAACAGCGGCTAAAAGCAACACAAATGATCGCCTACAACATTGCAGCGAACTACTTGAATTTTGTTTATCTGAGCATGAATTCATTAAAAGCGTAGCGGAATTAGAAGCAAGTTTACCTTTGCGAGTTACTCATAATGACACCAAGATAAATAATCTACTTTTTTGTGCAAGTAATAATAACCCTACTGCTGTTATTGATTTAGATACCTGTATGCCTGGTTTTATAATGCACGACTTTGGCGATATGGTTAGAACCTGCTGCTCAAACTTACCTGAAGACGGTAAAAACATAGAAGAAATGTATGTCCGTGAAGATATCCTTTCAGCCTTAGCAAAAGGATATTTAAGTGAATTAGATAACCACATTAACGAACTTGAAAAGCAAAGTTTAGTTATAGGGGCTCAATTACTGCCATTTATGATTGGTATTCGCTTTCTTACCGACTTTATTGATGGCGATAATTACTTCCACACAAAGTATGAGATGCATAACTTAGATCGCGCGAAAAACCAAATAAAACTCTATTCATTACTCAAGAATATCCAACCTAAAATTCACGACATGATCTATCAACTGTCTAGATAACATACTAATTTCAATATTACCTTTTTCTGTTATAGTTAATTAGAACACCATAGAGAAAACATCTACCATTGCGCAGTTCACGCGCTATATCAGAGGTAATAAAATGAAGTTAAATGTAAAAGTAGGTGGGTTGATTATTGTAATATTAGCCTCATTTTTACTGTTAATGTTTGTAGGTTTGACAACATTACGAATTGCAAGCACTGACGATAATAAAGCGCGTGTAGAGCAACTATTTAAATCAACCTACAACATAGTTACTGAAATGGAAGACTATGTAGAAAGCGGCAAAATCACCGAAGAAGAAGCTAAAACCCTAGCTACCTACTTACTCAGAAATAATAAATATCACCAGTCTGAATATGTTTATGTCGCCGATGAAAATCTTAATTTTATTGCCACCCCCTTAGATCCTCAATTACATGGCACAAGTTTTAATGAATTTAAAGACGGAAAAGGTAATAGTGTCGGTAAAATATTAGAAAATGCAGTAAGACAAAGACCCAATGGAATTGCTGAATACGAATGGACTCAAAAACAAGCTGATGGCAGTATCGAAAATAAACTCTCAATAGCACAACAAACCCCTAAATGGGGCTGGTATGTTGGTACCGGGATCGGCTTTTCAGAAGTTGAAGCTCGCTTTTGGGATAGTGCTAAATGGCAAGTAACAATCTGCTTAATTTTAACCGCAGCAATTGGCTTTATATTGATTTGGTCAACTCGAAAATTATTATCTGATCTAGGCGGTGAGCTAGACGATGTACTCGCCATCGTTCAAAAAGTAGCAAAAGGCGACCTAACCGTTAACGTCAAAAATAATGCAAAACCCGACTCTATCTATGGTTCTATGATTTATCTTAGCGAAGCATTAGCAAAAGTATTAAGTAATGTAGAAAAGTCTACAGCCAAACTACGCCAAGAAGCAGAAGATGCTAACAATCGAACCGGTCAAATAGATATGGCATTTGAATCACAAATGGCTGAAATAGACATGGTAGCGACAGCAATTACTGAAATGGCCGCAACATCTCAAACCGTTGCCGATAATGCCAGCGGCGCAGCGGCATCAACCAAGGAAGCAGATCAACAAGGAGATAGAGCACATAAAATTGTTGATGCAGCGGTGATTTCAATTGAAACACTTGCCTCACAAATCGACGATGCCAGCAATGTTATTACTGAACTAGGTAATGATGTTTCTAATATCGTTTCAGTGCTCGATGTTATTCGCAGTATTGCAGATCAAACCAATCTGCTTGCGCTTAATGCAGCAATTGAAGCGGCCAGAGCAGGAGAACAAGGAAGAGGTTTTGCCGTTGTGGCAGAAGAAGTCAGAAACTTAGCGCAACGCACTCAACAAAGCACTGAAGAAATTCAAAATATGATACAACGCTTACAAGCTGGTTCTAATAGAGGCGTTGAAACAATGTCACTCAGTAAAGCGTCCAGTGAAGGCACTGTAGAGCAAACCCAAGAAGCCGCCAATGCACTCAACCAAGTCGCATTAGCACTCAGCACAATTACAGATATGAACAATCAAATAGCGATTGCTGCCGACGAACAAAATAAGGTGGGTGAAGATATATCACAACGCGTAAACATGATTTCGCAAAGCTCACACAATGCCGTGGAATTAGTTCATTCAGGTAAAAAATCCACGCAAGCATTGATAGAATTAAGTGAAGAGTTAGAATCATTTATGTCACACTTTAAAATGCCAACCTAATAATCGAATAATGTTGCAGAAGGAGGCCGTTCGCTTCTGCAACTCTCCACTTAATAGTTACCTGTCTTATTTATTCTTCTCAACTTCTTCGTTAGTTTAATTAATGGACTTCATAGCTTAATTTTTCTCAAGTCACGCATGTATTTTTGTCGTTTGCCTGTAATTATGTAGCGATATACGATGACAATAGAGAAAAATGTATTGGTTAAGTTTATGAATTATATTAGCGTAATAGAAAGATACCATGAATATAAAGCGCCAATTCATGAGCTAATGGCTTCAATTGTAGCAGGCGCTTTTGATGAAGCTTTTTTTGATGATGAAAACTTACTAAAAACCTCAATGAAATGGTTAGGGCAAAACTACCCTTTTGTTGAACTCATGTTTACGTTAGATAAAGATGGCGTGCAAGTTAGCAACAACATTACTAATAAAAAACAATATTCTAATCACAAAAGCAAAGGAAAGGGGGTAGACCGTTCTTACCGTCCTTATTTTCTTATCGCTAATGAAAGTAATGATATAGTTGTAACGGATCCTTATTTATCCACATCTAGCCATAAGCTCTGTATTTCAACAGCCGTAAAGTATACGAATAAACTAAATGAAGTGGTTGGCTTTCTTGTTATCGATATTGACTTAGAACATGCCATTGAATTTTTAATGGGTGATAGAAAACGTAAAAAATTTCATCCTTTTTTCATCTGTATTTATTCCTTTATTGTCATCGGCCTATTTTTTGTTGTCGGTATACTTTTATACTCAGCAGGTAGTGAAATTTTTCAATTATTAATTGCTCCTACCCCTGAAAATATTCACCTAAAACCCTTTGGGATCATTATATTTCTCACTTTAGCACTAGCGATCTTTGACTTAGGTAAAACAACCATGGAAGAAGAAGTCTTAATGAAAAAAGATATCTTTCGACATAGCTCAACACGAAGAACAATTACCCGCTTTATTGCTACCATATTAATTGCAGTATCAATAGAGGCATTATTGCTTATGTTTAAATCAGTATTAGGGGCACCTGAGTACCTTGGTAATGCTGTAGCTATGATGGCAGCTTCTGTAGGATTATTAATTGGTTTAGGTATTTATGTTTATTTAGGGGCTAAAGCAGAAACCTTGCTCAAACAAAGCCATTTTAATAAATAATAATTTATAGTATCACATGATGTTCTGCCCTAAAAAAAACTCAGATATTTTAGGGCGGAACAAGTATCACTTCCCCCCGGAAAATAGAGGGTTAATAATTAAATTTTCTTTTAAAAACTATAGCTTATGCCCATTTCAACTGAACGTTCTGGCCCTGCATATATACCTTGACGTAGGCCTGTGATATAGCGTTTATCAGTTAAGTTTTTAACTGCACCAAACACTCGTATATTATCAGCAACATTATATTGTGCTGTTAAATCTAATAACGTATACGATGGCATTAATCCCCCCCAAATACCACCAGCTGCATCTGTTGGAATATCTTCAATATTGCTCGCATCACCAAATTGTTCGCCTCTGTGGTGCACTGTAATAGCAGCATTAAAATGCTCATATTCATAATTTAGCGCTAAATTAGCCACAATTTTTGGCGCGTAAGGAAGTCGATTACCTTGATATTCACCACTTTTAAATTCTGATGTAGGCACCCAAGTCGCGTTACTATCGATGCTAAACCCGCCACCAAGCACATAACCTAGCATAAACTCCATGCCTAAGTGCTCTGTTTTACCGCCATTAGACTGCGATAAATTTGGATCACTATTACCAGTAACAACTTGATTGCTGAAATTCATCAAAAACGCAGCAACTTCATAACTAATTTCACCTTGATTACCACGTAAGCCTAACTCATAGTTAGTCGAACGCTCACCATCCAAATTTTGATCCATTAAACCATCAAGAGCAACACCATTCGTAGCAGGTGAAAATGCACGATACACACCACCATATATCTGAGCTGAATCATTAACATTGTAAGTAACTCCAACACCCGGTAAAAACTCAGTATTACTTGTTTTTGCTGTGCTGTTATCATCTGTTAATATCACACGTTTTTGTTCGTATGACTCAACGCGAATACCTGGAGTTACAGCAAACGCATCTGATAATTCAATACGCGTTTGTCCATGTGCTGCAAAACTGTTTGCAGAATCAATTCTATGGCGATCATTAACGCCTGTCCGATCCGCACTACGTACCGCACGAATACGCGTATCATTTGATTCTTCTTGCATAAAGCGCAAACCAAATTCACTACTAGCGGTCATATCAAATAACTGATGTTCTAAATTCAAACGGGTTTCTATTCCCACACGATCAAACGAGCGGTTATTGCCCGATAATGTGTCTTTATAAACCCATTTACCTGCGATGTTCGATGCTGCTGTATCAACATCATATCGCCAGTAATCACGACTCACTTCGCTCCAATATGCCAACGTTTTTAATGTTGCGTTATCAGAAACTTCCCACTCATGATTAATATCAAAAGCAGTACGATCAGTTAAATATTTATCATCTGCCCCAGGATTATAATCGGCTCCTGCTAAATAATCGTCCATCAATAAACCGCGGTAAGATATATCCGCATCATTTTCATAACGTGAAATTTTAATACCAAGCTTTTGACCATTACTAAAAACAACCCCTGCTTTTGCCATCACATCAGTCATTTCGTAGCTTTTATCCATAAATCCATCACTGCTAGCGTGTGTAGCCACAATACCAGCAAAGGCGTCTTCTGATGCACTTTTGCCACCAGCTTCTAAGCTAAGTTCGTGCATATTAAATGAACCAGCTCTTGCTGTGAGCATTACTCCATCATCAGGAGTTTTGGTCTGATAGTTAACTACACCACCAATAGTTGATGGGCCATAGCGAAGAGACGATGAGCCTTTTAGTACTTCAACTTTTTCTATACGTTGAATACGTGGATTAAAGTAACGATCATTACCAATAAATAGACCAGGAGCAACTGGCACACCATCTTCTAACATAAGAGATTTAGATTCACTAGCTGATAAGCCACGAATACCAAAATTTGCAACAATAGCGGTTTCTTCTTCACTTTTCGTATTTATACCAGGAATACGACGAAGTATATCTTCAGTAGATAAAGGTTGAATTTTTTCAATTTGTTGGCGGTTTATTACAACAACGGAGCCTGTATGATCTAATATTACTGAATTAGCATTACCCACCACCTGAATAACTTCCATGGCTGGCATAATAGATTCTTTGTTTTTTTCCTGCTCAGCAACCGTATTTAGTGATACTAAGGCAAATCCAATTGCCAACGAAAGCGACTTCTTTTTTGTCTTCATGATGAGAGTACCTACAATATTTAGTCTAACCTTTAAAATTGGCGAGATTAGAACACATATATAAATACGAATCAATTTCATTAAGACTATTTTTATGTATCGTTTATAAGTGAGGCTGCAGCTTTGTTATTTAAATAAAGAACGAGAGCAATAAATATATTTAGGTATGTTTTATTAAGTAAATATTAAAGCATTGCTTTATTAACATAACTTGCTTTTTCAAAGTCACAGACATTCATAGCAATATTAGGGACATGTGGAAACATTTCCGCTAACTTTTTAACAATAACATTAGAAAGCTTTGCTTTTTGCTCGATTGTTCGCCCTTCCATAATATGAGCAAATACATGAATAAAATCTTCCTGTTTATTCCCCACAAGAAATGTTTTAAATGGATTTACTCTCACTTTTATATCATTTTCGTCAAATAACCCTGTTAAATGGGCAGTAAAATGAATTTGCTCGTTTATCGTACTTTCATCATGCTGTGATAAAATACTTACAGAACAATCAATCACAAAATGCGGCATAGGAATTCCTTTTATATTAAGAAAGGTAGAGTGACTATAAAAATATTTAAAATAGACTAAATAATATCACCAAAGTTAATCTACCTGTATTTTCTAACACACTTTCGCTAATTTTTGGTAAATTAACTATTAATACCATCACTTATAAAACAACATATTATGGCAACTTTAGTTCTAGAAGACTTTTTTCCTTATCAACTAACGCATCTTCAAGCATTAGTAACAAATAACATTGCTCAAATTTATACAGGACAGTTTGAGTTAACTCCTCAACAATGGCGCGTATTAGCGGTCCTTGGTAATAATTCCCCACTTTCTGCGAAAGAAATAAGTATTCAAGCAAATTTAGAAAAAATGCCAACAAGTAGAGCAATAATAGGTATGCTGGAGCAAAAGTTACTGCTTAGAAGTGCACACGATGGCGATAAACGTTCTTCATTACTCAGTTTAACCAAGAAAGCTGAGACTATTTATCAGCAACTAGTACCGCTTGCTTTAAAGAGAGAGCAAGAGCTGCTTTCAGTGCTGACAACTAAAGAGCAGCAACAAATAAAAACAATGTTTGAAAAACTTGCAATTCAATCGAGAAGTCTCGGTAAGTAAAGTATGGCTATCTCCCCTGATGAGACGCCATAAAAGTAGTATAGAGTTGTTTTGATTCGCTCATTTTTAAGAAATAATCGGTACGTAGTTCTAATTCATCCTGATCTATAAGCTTATTCTGCCACATCACATATAGTTCACTCATTTTATTCGCTTCATAGATAAAACACCCTAACTTATTATGTTCAAGCACTTTATTTCTAGGTGTTTCAGCATTTATTTTAAGTTGTAACCCTAATGCTCGAATAATGGGATCTGGCAGTTTCCAATATTTCGCTATTTCAAACGATAAACGCTTAGCATATTTTTCAACCATGAGTTTAAAAGCTAACGAATTAGGTTGTACGTCAGGACTTACATGACTAAAAGCGTCAATCATTATCTGAAATATGATCATTTCACCTAAATTACAAATTAGACCAATAAAATAAGCGGTATTAGCGTGCTCTTTCATTTCACTATTTAGGACGATTAATTTACTTATTGCGCCGCATTTTAAACAATGTTGCCAAATTTTCTCGCCAAATTGCTTATAGTAAACATTACCTTTAGGAGTGAAATTTTTTAAAAAACTATAGAGCACTCCTTCTAAAAGCCCCTGACTTCCCATCGCCATAAATGCAGATTTTAAATCTGTCACAGGTTTATCACTTCGTTGAAAACCCGCACTATTAGCCAATTTTATCACCTCAGCGGCTATACTCGGTTCTTGCTTAATCACTTCTATTAATATATTTACGTCAAAATCAGGGGTATTTATTTCAGACATTAACGTAGTAACTGAACGAGGTAATACGGGTAAGGAATTAAAGATTAACTGAGGTGAATCTTGTGGATATATCAATAGGCCTTCTATCGTTCTACTCACATAATCGCTTAAGGGATCAAGTAAAGTCTGTGTGTTAATCTCACCAAATAAATAGACAAAAAACTGCTCAGAATGAGACGAAGATAACTCAGTTCTCTTAATGACTGATGAAACCTTTATTATTTCGTTATTTTTATTACGGTTAAGATGTTGCTGAATGTGATCGATTGAGTTCTTTGAACTATTAGCCTCTTCAGCACGACTTGTTTCAAAATAATGGTAGTTAATATCTCCCTTCTTTTTTACAAAAGAAGGGAATAACCTATTAATCAAAGCTTTAAACACTCAATAAAACCCGTTATCTCAAACCAATTAATATAAGTGTAATGTATAAATAGTTTTATGGATCTTTTTAGCTAATCAAATTAAATAAAAGTGAAAATACTTAACACTTATTATTAATAATGCTTTTTACTAAAGTTAGGCCAGAATGCTCACATTCAGGTAATTCAGCATCACTTTGGCTAATAGCATCGGTTCTTATCCCCCATTTTATTAAATGAGCGCTCCATGTTAAACCGCCACCAAATGCAGGCATTAAGATCATATCACCCGACTTAACCTTCCCCTCTTCAACAGCCTCAACTAAGGCAACCAATATAGTGGCGGCTGACATATTGCCATATTTTTCAATATTGACAAAAACACTGTCTTTATCCATTTTTAGTTTTTTAACTAAGGTATCAATAATACGTAAATTCGCTTGGTGTGGCACCACTAAGTCAATTTCATCAGCGGAAATTTCTGACTTTTCTAGTACTTTATCACATGCTTGGGCCATGCCTGATACAGCTTTTTTAAAAATTTCTTGTCCTAAAAATGCCCAGTTTGATTCACCAAAATATTTTTGTTGATTGGCATATTTCATTCCCCATCCTTGCACCGACAAAATATCACGGGCTTCACCATAACAACCTAAAGACTCAGCCAATACACCCGTTTGTTCATCAGCACTTTCAAGATATAGCGCTGCTGCTCCGTCACCAAATAGCACAGCAACATCGCGGTTAGTCCAGTCCATAATAGGTGATATACATTCAGCGCCAATAACAAGCGCAGAAGAAACAACACCACTTCGGATCATTGAATTGGCAACAGTTAAACTGTACATGCCCCCAGTACAAGCCGTGCTTACGTCCATACAAGCAGCGTTGTTAGCACCTAAAATACGTTGTACATTTGATGCGGCATTGGGACATATTTCATCAAATGTTGTACTGCCAAAGACAATAAGATCAACATCAGCCACTGTTTTCCCAGCCGCAGCTAAAGCACGCTGACATGCCACAGCAGCTAACTCACTTACATTGACATGAGAGATTCTGCGCTCTTTCATACCAGTTCGAGAGGTGATCCATTCGTCACTCGTATCAAGAAATGTTGCCAGATCATCATTTGTTAAAACCGCAGGAGGTAAACATTTCCCCCAACCACTAATATTGGCATATGTCATGAATAACCTTAATATTTTGTATGCTGCATATAATCAGCAAAAAACTAGTCTATTTTATAGAATAAAGTGGTCGGCAGATAAAGTCTATAAGCAGGGAAGTTGAATTTAATCGATACATTTAATTAATACGAATAAGTTATAGAGCTAAAAATAACGAATTATGATAAACGGCTTCGAAAATCTGCATAACCAAATGTTTTAATAACTTTTAAACTATCCGTTTCTGAATTCCAGACTGCCAACGCTGGTAGTTTAGTCCCATTAAAGGTGGAGGTTTTGACCATAGTATAATGTGCCATATCACTGAACATTAATCGTTGTCCAATAGCTAAAGGTTTTTGAAAACTATAATCATTAATCACGTCACCAGCTAAACAAGTTAAACCACCTAAACGATAGGTATGTACAAACTCTTGAGGTTGAGCTGCGCCAATAATATCTGGGCGATATGGCATTTCTAACGTATCAGGCATATGACAAGTCGCTGAGGTATCTAAAATAGCTTGGTTTAACTGATTAAACGTTAAATCAAGTACCTCGCAAACCAATACCCCGCTACCAATGGCGATAGCTTCACCTGGTTCTAAATAAACCTGTACTTGATACTTTTCACTGAATTCACGAATACGTTTGATCAGTCCGTCAATATTATAACCTGGCGCGGTAATATGATGCCCGCCCCCAAAGTTAATCCATTGCATGCGCTCGAGTAAATGACCAAACTTTGATTCAACAGCATCGAGTGTGCGAGATAAAGGCTCGAAGGCTTGTTCACATAAGGTATGAAAATGTAAACCACTAATGCCTTCAAGCATAGTTTCATCTAACTGATCTAAAGTAATTCCTAATCGAGAGCCGGGTGCACAAGGATCATAAATCGCCACAGTTCCTTCAGAATGTTCAGGGTTAATACGCAAGCCGAACTGCATTTCGGGTCTTAACTTTTTTGCCTTTAGGATCTGCGGTTGAAAGCGCTGCCACTGACTACAACTATTAAAGACAATATGATCAGCAAAAGTTAAAAGCTCTTCTAGATCATTTTGACTATAAGCAGCTGAAAACACGTGTACTTCACCAGGATAAAACTCTTGCCCTAAACGTGCTTCATGCAAACCACTCGCACAAGTTCCATTTAAGTACTGCGACGTTTTTTCGCCTAAATGCCACATTGAAAATGCTTTAAGTGCCGCTAATATCTTAGCGCCACTTATATTTGCAACCTGATGTAAAATGGCTAAGTTACGCTCAATAGCTACTTCGTCCACCACAAAACATGGCGATGGAACTCGTGACAAGTCTAACTTAGTAAAGTCAGTAAACTGCATCTTGATTAACTCGGTTATAGGTTAACTTATTGATCTAAATTAAAATCAGTTAATTCAACGACTTTCCATGGTAGACCATATTTATTCATGGCCTCCATGAACGGATCAGGATCGAATTGCTCAATATTCCAAACACCTGGCTTAACCCAGTCACCCTTTAAAATATTCATCGCCCCTATCATTGCGGGAACGCCTGTCGTATATGAAATAGCTTGCGACTGTACTTCTTCATAACAGGCTTGATGATCACAAATATTATAAATATAAACAATGCGCTCTTTACCGTCTTTTAATCCACGTACCACACATCCAATACAGGTTCTGCCTTTCGTGCGAGGCCCTAAACTTGAAGGATCTGGCAACAGTTTAGCTAAAAATTGGATAGGTACAATTTTTTGGCCTTGATATTCGACTTCTTCAATACCTGTCATACCGACATTACCTAACACTTCAAGGTGATTAAGGTAATTGTCTGAAAAACTCATCCAAAATTGAGCACGCTTTAACGTAGGGTAGTGTTTAGATAACGATTCTAACTCTTCGTGGTACATACGATAAATATTGAAAGTACCCACTTCTTCAGGACAAGTAAATTGAGCTTTTTTCGACATTGCAGGAGTCGTGACAAACTCTCCATTTTCCCAATGGCGACATTCAGCAGTAACTTCACGAATATTAATTTCAGGGTTAAAGTTAGTGGCAAATGGGTAACCATGATCTCCACCATTAACATCAATAATGTCTAATTCATGAATTTCATCAAAATAATGCTTAGCCAGATAAGCGGTGAAAACATTCGTTGCACCAGGATCAAAACCGCTTCCTAGTAATGCTGTTAAACCTGCTTTTTCAAACTTATCGTGATATGCCCATTGCCATTTGTATTCAAATTTAGCCGTATCTAATGGCTCATAGTTTGCGGTATCCATATAATGAACACCTGCTGCTAAACACGCATCCATAATGGTTAAGTCTTGATAAGGTAGCGCAACATTTATCACTAATGAAGGTTTTTCATCATTAATTAGTGCCACTAACTCAGGTACATTATCCGCATCAATTTGTGCCGTTTTAATTGTGCGGTTAAGTTGTGCTGCAATCGCCTTACATTTAGATTCTGTACGGCTAGCAAGCACAATTTCCGAGAATATTTCGGGTAACTGCGCACATTTATGCGTTACCACGCCTCCGACGCCACCAGCGCCAATAATTAATACCTTTGACATTGCCTATCTCCTGCCAAGTTGAGTTACTATGACAATTAAAAATAAGTTAAACACTGCACCTAATTAACGCTTTTAGCGTAATAACCTCAGTGCAAATTTTTTGGAGCGCGATAATATACAAGAATTTAACTTTTAGGAAGAAAGATTTTCAATTTTTGCACAAATAATCATCACAGCATAAAAATCCATTCTATAACTATTATCAATAAGAGTTAACTCATCGCACCTTAATCAAACTAGAAAACAGATAAATTGGGCAACAACTCAAATTAGTTTATTAATTATTCAGATTGGATACGTTTCAAACGTTAAAAGAGTTGGTATTAGCAAAAAGTCTTATTGTGATGGCTAAAATCTTTTGATAGTGTTCGTCGATTATTTTCACTCAGAAAATACACTATAATAAATACACCGCTGACGCATATTTCACCTCTACAAAGACGACAAGAGAAACCAACGTTATGATCATCTTTTTTATCTGCCTTACTATTTTAATAGTAGGTTACAAGTTTTATAGCCCGTTTGTTGAAAAACAAGCCGGTATAGACTCTAGCATTGCAACACCTCAAAAACGCTTTAATGAAGGGGTTGATTATGTTGCTATTCACCCCGTCAGAGCCTTTTTAATTCAATTTTTAAATATAGCAGGTGTAGGCCCTATTTTTGGTCCAATTTTAGGCGCCTTATATGGACCAGTTGCACTCGTTTGGATTGTATTAGGAAATGTTTTAGGCGGTGCGGTACATGACTTTTTCTCCGGTGTCATGAGTATAAAAGAAGACGGTAAAAGCTTACCTGAAATTGCAGGGCATTATTACAACATTGTATTTAAAGGTTTTATGTTGATTTTCACCGCCATGCTACTCTTTTTTGTTGGTGTTGTATTTATAATGAGTCCTGCAGGCTTGTTAAGCCACTTAGATGTGTTCGAAGGAACTTTCTTTGCTAATAATACATTTTGGGTACTTGCTATTTTAGCTTATTATTTCTTAGCCACCTTATTACCTATTGATAAAATTATTACTAAATTTTATCCAATATTTGGCTTGTTAATGATAGTAATGACGGTGTCTATTGCTATTTCATTGTTATTAAATGCGCCTCACTTACCTATCACAAGTGATTTTTTTTCTTATTTTGAAGCAGATCATGCGCACGACTTTCTAGCACCAAATCCTGATGGGTTAACGACATGGCCACTATTATTTATCACAATTACCTGTGGCGCTATTAGCGGCTTTCATTCCACTCAAGCACCAATTATCGCTCGTTGTTTAACTAATGAAAAGTATGTACGCCCGGTATATTACGGAGCAATGGCTTGCGAGGGAGTTGTTGGTTGTGTTTGGGCATTAGCCGGGATAGCAGCCTTTCCTGAAGGTTATGCACAGTTAAAAGCATTGCTCGACCAAGGTGGTCCTGGGTTAGTTGTTAACCATGTCGCTAATAGTTATTTAGGTGTTTTCGGTGGCATTATGGCGATTGTTGCCGTTGCTGTTTTCCCTATTACTTCGGGTGATACTGCGTTTCGCTCACTCCGGTTAACGGTTGTAGATGCGTTTAATATACCGCAAAGTTTACGTAATCGATTACTACTAGCCTTGCCCATATTAACCATTGCCTACTTTATGACAAAGTTAGATTTTTCTATCATTTGGCGCTATTTTGCATTCTCAAATATGCTGTTATCTACTAGTGTTCTATGGCTAGCCACTAAATATTTATTTAACCTTGGTACATTTCATTGGGTTGTTAGTATTCCTGCAGTAATCGCAACCTCGGTAACCTTGTCATATATTATGACAGCAGGAATAGGCTTTAATTTATCCAGTGATTTGGGGCAACCCATTGGAGCAGCAACCGCTGTAATTGGATTGTTTATCTTAGTTGCTTTCCATATAAGACATAGAAAACTTGCACTATGATATGCACGTCATCTGATACTTAGCATGAGCATGCTCAAAGAGTGTCAAGCATTTCGCTTATGTGGCACTCTTTGTATTCCTCTTGCGTAGACTTTAAGCGGTAATTTATCACCAGAAAAGTATTATTTCTAATTCGGTTTTAAACTACTTATTTGATGATAATGTACAGAAATACTAAGAGTTAAGTTCTGAAAATATAGTATGAGCAAATTTTCTGACTAGAATGACTCTCTATTGATGAGTTCACAGTTAACCTAAAATGTTAAAGTTAACGTTTATTAAATCGTTATAATGATCGTAGTCGGTTAATCCTCCTTGAAAAACCTAAATGTAGAATGACTAATTTTTAGTTTTTGGCAGAGTAACGGCGAATACTAAGTAATGCCAAGCCTAAAGCAAAAATAAATAAGGTTGATGGACCAGGGACAGTAGTTGGTATAGATATTCCACCTAATCTAGCTTCAAAAGTACCAAAAATATCAGCATCTTTAAATTCTAGAATACCCCCACTAGTCTCAACAGGAGATCGACTCCATTGCTTTAACTCTGCAGTTGTTGTAATAGGAGCAAGTGAACTAGCAAGGTCAAAATTAAAAGCAGAGCTTTTTAAATTAAATAAATCTAACCCCCCATTAAGTACACGAGAGAAACCAATAATTCCATTTACCGAAAAAGTTCTAGTTTCTGTAATAAAATCAAAAAAACCAACACCTTCAATAGAGATAGTTGTAGTAAGAGCCTTTAAGGTTTTACATGTTGAACTACAAGCTGTTATATCATCAGTATTTGAATGTTCAGTAATTACAAAGGTTGCATTATCAAAATCTACACCATCAATACTACCTGAGCCAGAGCCGGTATAAATAAAATTAATTAAAGTCGCATTGCTTGGTGCTGAAGTCATTAACAATGCAAAAGATAAGAAAAAAGCCGTTATTTTCATTACGTTTCCTAACAAGAGAGGGGGGTTAATAAGAATATAAAATAGTTATATTTGTGTTAATTTTTTGATAATAGTTCAAAAAAACTGATTGTACCAGATGAGAAAATTTATACAAATCAATATAGTATAAATTTTAAGCGCTTTGTAAAAAAGGTGAAACACGCATAATAAATAATTGAATAGGTAGTGAATTAACCACGCATACCGTTCGAATGTAAATAACTTTCAATTAGTTTTAAAGCTGCTTGATTTTTATTCAACCACTAATTTGCTCTTTTAATCATATCAGCCGCTTTTTCTGCGATCATTATTGTCGGTGCATTGGTGTTACCACTAACAATTTTAGGCATAATAGAGGCATCAACAACTCTTAAACCGTTAACGCCGTAAACTTTCAATTGATGATCAACGACCGCAAACGGATCATCTTCAACTCCCATTTTACAAGTACCTACTGGATGATATTGCGTATCAGCATGTTGACGAATCATCTGCTCTAATTGCTGAACATTACCATTTTCAACTGGATATAACATTTTTTGGTTAATATCAGATAATGGTGGGCACTCTAAAATATTTTGCATTATTTTTGCGCCTTTAATTAACACCTTCATATCGTTTGGATGATTGAAAAAATTAGGATCTATGGCTAAAGGAACGCTTGGATCTTTACTTACTAATTTTACTTCCCCTACAGACTGAGGCCTTAACAACGTAAGATGGCAGCTATAGCCATGGCCTAAATTAATAGTTCGCGCATGATTATCAACAATACCAGGAACAAAGATTAACTGTAAATCTGGAGCGGGGAGCCCTGTATCCGAATATAGGAAAGCACCTGATTCGGCGGCTGAACTGGTCATTTTTCCTGTACGCTTTCTTTTCCACTCAAATATCGACTTTACAATGGTACAGGCTCCAGAGAAAGAGATTCCAAACGTATCATGCTGACTTGATACTTTGTAAGTTTGAATATAATCAATATGATCTTGTAAGTTTTGACCAACGCCAGCGAGATCCTTCTCTACATCAATACCCATTTCTGTTAAATGCTCGGCAGGACCAATACCAGAAAGCATTAATAATTGGGGAGATCCAAAAGCACCGCTACTCACTATAACTTCTCGGGTACACTTTACTTCAAGTGTTTGTTTATTCTTACTGTAGCGAATGCCAACCGCTTTTTTGCCTTGTTCAGTTTCTTCAAATAAGATCTTCTCACTATGTGCATGAGTAATAACAGTAAGATTTTTACGTGATAAATTAGGAGTTAAGAATGCTTTAGCGGCACTACAACGTTCACCATTTTTAATAGTGCGTTGATACATAAAACATCCTGCTTGTTCAGCGCCATTATAATCATCATTACGCTTTATAGCTTGCTGTTGGCAAGACGCCAAAAACAAGTCATTTACCGCACTAGAATCCGTCGGATTCGAAACACCAAGAGGACCATCTGTGCCATGATATTCATCATTAAAAAACTCATTACCTTCGGACTTAATAAAATAAGGTAAAACCTCGTAATAGCTCCACCCTGTATTACCTAGTTCAGCCCAATGATCATAATCCCATGGATTACAGCGTACATATAACATTGCATTAGTAGAAGAGCTTCCACCGAGAGTTTTTCCTCTGGGTTGATAACCTTTGCGGCCATTTAAGCCTACTTGAGGAATAGTTTCAAAAGCCCAGTTGTTAATTTTTGTTGGCATCATGGCAGCAACTCCCATAGGAGCTTGCACCAGAACACTAGCATCTGAACCGCCAGCCTCTAATAAACAAACGGAAACCGTTGGATCTTCACTTAAGCGTGCAGCTAGTACACAACCTGCAGAGCCTGCGCCCACAACAATGTAGTCAAACATTTATTTTTCAACTTATCCATTATCACACTAGTATATGTGTAACAAATAAACGCTTTAAGACCAACTAAAATACAACGTTATTGATTTTTTAAATTTTGAGCAATAGAGCGACATAATGTTAAAGTGACATACTCTTCAAATTCATCTGCAGGTTCAAACTCCCCTTCATGAGAAATACAAATAGACTCTAGCTGCGAAATTAAAGACTGAATATTGTCTGCTTTAGCGTTAGTCGATGCTTTTAAATTGTCTGATAATGACAATAGTTGGTTCCAAAAAATATTATTCATTTATATGCTACGAAACAGTAAGAAAAGGGAGGTACATAACGTATTTTATTAAAATTTTAAACTTACACAAGCTAAACAGGTTATTTAGTTCTCAGTTCTTTTTATCCAGCTCCCTTGTACATATTCAACTTCAAACTTTGCCCATTGACGAAAAGCTCGTTGACCACATTCTTCAATTAAACCGTTATTATTACCAAGCATAACTTTATAAGTTATTTTTGAGTTTTCTATATTTGTAATTTGTTTAATATTCCAACCTTCACCTAACGAACCATTACTGTAGAAACTTCCTGTTTTTAACAGTAGTTTTCTTTGTGGTTTATTAGAATCTGCATGCGCCATCGCCCGGTCAAAAATAACCGCTAACTCCTCGGTACTTACATCAACAAATGAATCTAATTGCAATAACGCAGCACTAAAATCTTCATGGCTCAAATAACTTAATGATTGGTTTTTAATATGCCGAAAATTTAAATGAGCAGGATAACGACGCCAAGAAAATAGGCCATTAAATAAAATAGCAACACCAATCAATATAACAACATTTTGTAACAGCGGTTCGATTAGAAAGTTAAAACCTAATTCATGTACTGTTTCACCACCTTGAGTACAAAATAATGCAGTTGCACCACCTGGAGGATGTAAACACCTTAAAAAATACATGACAAGCACAGCCCCACCAACAGCCACTGAACTCGCCAACAGAGTTTCTGAAATATATTGGTAACTTAAAATACCGATAATAGCCGAGACAAAATGCCCGCCCAAAACACTCCAGGGTTGTGACAATGCGCCATGAGGTAACGCATAAATAAGGGTGGCAGTAGCTCCCATAGAAGCAATAAGTAGCAAGGATTCGCCTGTATTAAAATATTGTAGTGTCACAATTTGACAGAGTAATATACCGATCAAAGCGCCGATGCCAGAAATTATTTTCTCTGTTTTAGAGGTACTATTCGCTTCAATCCCTAAATACTTTTTACATTCAGACAAAAAATAGAGTACTTGGGGCTTATCGAATAGTTTCATATTTATTTATACTTTCAACGGCTAGTATTGAGTTAATACTATTGCTAACTATCTCTATTTTTCTTCTTTAGATTTAGAAACCAAAATCATGACATACGACAACTTAAAGGTTAGTCCTGTAAGTAAAATGGTAAAATGCCAAAACATGGTCCAAGGAAAAGACATCATAATATCTGAAATAAATAATAAATATACGGCGGTAATCACTAACAAAAATGAAGTGATCATAGCGCACAATCCGACTCGATATAAATTCAAAAGTCGCCCCCTAGTGATTAATATCGAGCACAGAGTAATGATATTTTAAATTAGTGTATAATGAATATAAACAATATTTAAATGCAATATTTTTGAACTCATTAGATATTAATAGGTAATTAACATGGACATAGAACTCGCTAAAACATTTCTTTCGATTATGAGCTCTGGTACTTTTATCGAGGCGGCTAAGCGACTTAACGTAACACAAACCACGATTACTGCGCGTATAAAAACACTCGAGAGCCATTTAAATTGTCAATTATTTATTAGAAATAGATCGGGGGCAAAACTCACTAGGGAAGGCGAAGTATTCGTAAATCATGCACTAAAGCTGGTACAAACATGGGAGCAGGCGAAATCTCATTTAAACTTACCCAAAGGAAAAATAGATACGATATCTATTGGAGCAGATATTAGTTTATGGAATCCATTAATGGTTGATTGGATGAGCGCTTTTACATTAAACGCCCCTGAACTACATATAAATAATGAAGTAACAGACACAGAAAAGCTAGTTTCTTTGCTTGAGAAGGACATACTAGACATAATATTAATTCATACTCCGTGCTATTTTTCTGGCTTTACTGTTGAACAAGTTGTCGAAGAAAAGCTTATTCATGTCTGTGTTCCAAATAATTCATCACCAGATTTATTCATTGATTGGGGCTCGGAATTTAAACGAAACTTTGACGCAACCTTGCCACAAAAAAGGCAAGCGGCATTAACGTTTAATCTTGGACCTTTAGCACTTAAATTCATGTTAAAAAATGGAGGCAACGGTTATTTTAGAACACGCGTTGTGGCTGATTATTTAGCAAATGGAGCATTAGAACAAGTCAAAGAGTCTCCAGAATTTTCTTACCCTATTTATATTTCTTATCGCGCTAGTAAACACTCTACCTCGTTAAACAAAGCGATCATTTCATTAAAAAATAGCTTAACGCATAATAACAAATGGCAAGTTTAGATAAATGTTAACAACATTAATTACCAATATATCGTTGACGTTTTTTTTCTTTGATCATAGTGACATCTGTCATCACTAAACCGTCTATACAATCATTAAAATCGGGATCGATATTAAAACTTAAAAACTTAACCCCGCCTGGCTCGCATAATTCTGAATATTGTTTATATAAAGTGGGAACAGTTACACCTATATTCGCTAACAGATGTTTTAATAACGTAAACTCTTCTTTGTAATTTGTTCCAGGAAATAAATCTTGTAGCTCTGGTAATAATGTACAGGGGTACTTAGCGTTTGCCAGTTGCTCTTTTTGACCAAAATGAGAATGATAAAACTGCACCATCAAGTCTTTAGCCGTCTGAGGGTAACTATTACTTAAACTAACAGGACCAAATAAGTATTTATATTGAGGATTTTGCTTCAAAAAAGCCCCAATGCCATACCATAAATAATCTAAACTACGTTTCCCCCAATATTGAGGCTGAACAAAGCTTCTTCCTAATTCTAAGCCTTGTTCGAGATAAGGCTGCATAGACTCATTAAAGTCAAATAATGTCGCAGTATATAAACCTGAGTTTGTCCCTGTACTATCATTACTTTGCATAAGTTTTTTAGCATCACCCAATCGATAGGCACCGATAATCTCTAAATCATCTTTATCCCAAAGAATAATATGAAAATAATGGCTATCGAATTGGTCAATATCGCGTCTTTTGTTACTTCCTTCGCCAACAGCTCTAAAGGCAATTTCTCTCAGTCGCCCTATCTCACGCATTATTGTAGAACTGCCCTCGTGAGTGTATAAGTAAATAAGCTTACCATCAGAAGTTTCACCCAGCATGGAACACTTGCTTTTTATCGCTTTACTTAAAGACTTACGTTCTTCAGGTAAAGCTATCGCCTTTTGCGTCTCAAAAATTAACTTTTTGTTAGTACCAATACGATATAAATGCTTTCTAAATAATTTAACTTGCTGCTGAGTGGCAATTTTACCGGCACTATACGATTCATAAGGGATCATCTCACCTATTCGCATAGGCAGATGTTTAAGCCGTTGTTTGAACATTTCTTTAACAAGCAACATGGTTGATAACGGCTTGTATATCATTGACACACCATAAAATAATGGTGAATTTTTCGCGTCAATAAAAATAGGCAATACAGGGGCTTTAGCTTTTTTAGCTATGCGCAAAAAGCCACTTCGCCAGCTAATGTCTCGTACCCCTTCAATACGTAAGCGAGAAACCTCTCCCGCAGGAAAAATAAGTAACACACCTTCGTGCTGTAAATGCGCATTAATTGCACTTAAACATTCTTTAGCTGTGCCGCCTTGCATATTATTTACAGGTAATAAAATATCGTGTAACGGCTTAATTGCCATTAACATTTCATTAGCAACAACTTTAATATCTGAGCGCACTTCGCTGATTAACTTTATTAACGCTAAGCCGTCAATTGAACCAATCGGATGATTAGCAATTATAACCACTCGTCCTTGGCTGGGAATACGCTCTTTTTCGTTATCTCGAATAGAATAGCTAACATTGAAATACTCAAGAACCTGCTCAACAAAGTCGACACCTAATAAATGTGGATAGTCAGCACCAAACTCTGATATTTCTTTTTCATGCAATAAATGTCGTAAGAAAAAAATAAGCGATTTAGACAGCCAAGGTTTATCTGCAACATTTGGATAATGCTTATTTACAACATCATTTACACTAAACATATTTTCTCAACTTTATGTATTTTATACGTCTATGCGACTTTTTGCTCTTTAGACTTTTTGCTACGTATATCAACAAGATTATTGGATTGACTGATTTCAGCCCAATAAACAAGTGATAATTCACCTGAAGATGACTCAACTAATGCTGAACAGTTTTCAATCCAATCGCCATCGTTGAGGTATAATACGCCCTCTTGTTCTACTATTTCGGGGTGATGAATATGACCACAAACCACACCATCAAAGCCTTGACTTTTAGCACTTTCACAACACGCATTTCGGTAACGACTAATAGCTTGATTAGCGCCTTTAATTTTACTTTTGATATGACTGGCTAATGACCAGTAAGGTCGACCTGTTTTAATTCGACACCAGTTGTACCAACGATTAAGAAATAATAGAAAATCGTAAAGTACATCTCCCATCCATGAATGCAACGCACCAAAACACACTTGCTGATCGAATTGGTCGCCGTGTAATACCAATAATTTTTTACCTTGTGCTGTTGTGTGAGTATAAGTGCGGTATATCTCAATATCGCCAAAATTCATGCCATCATATTTTTGTATTGGTGCGTCATGATTACCCGGTAAATAAATCACCTTGGTACCTTGGTTTGGCAAAGACAATAATGTATGAAATAAATCATTATGCGCTTTCGGCCAATGAAAGCGTTTACTCATTGACCACATATCGACAATGTCACCGACTAAATACAATACATCAATTTTGTTATGCTTTAGAAAGTCAAGAAGGTACTCTGCTTTACAGTCTTTATAACCTAAGTGAATGTCAGACAACCATACGGTTTTATGATGTATTTTCGACATAACTCGCCCTTGTAGGAATGGGTTACTTGATAATATTTATAAGTTAAATTAGTGCGTTATTCTTACAATTAAGTGACAGTTTTTTGAACTTGATATGACATGGAATTACGATTTTAAGTATATTATTGCTTTGTACAACTGAGTGCTCTTGCTTATAGTAAAACAATCCAAGAATTAATTATGCAGTTATACATCAGTAGAACATTCCTCTTCTTTGACTATTTATTAATAACCTTCCACTTAAAGAGCTAGAGGTCGGTAACAATCATGAAAAAATATACACGAGCAACAGAAAATTGTGCTTCTAAGTTAGATATAGTTGAAAATTCAAACAAGGGTACTAAATAATTATGCGTAAAATAATACTGTTAGCATTAATTTCAACTAAAGCTTTAGCAGGAGAAATTTTTGACACATTCCCTTTGACAGTTAAAGCAAACGAGAAATATGTTTTTTATTCTCATGGATATATAGTTGAAGGCACCAACCCTCGACCGGTTAACCCCCGTTGGGGAACATATGAATTTCCAATGATAAAACAAGCGCTTTCAGATAAAAATTACAATTTAATTGCCTATCATCGAGCTAAAAACACTAACCCAAATGAATTTGCAAAAAGGTTAGCTGATGATGTTAGATTACTAATTAAAAAAGGCGTACCTGCAAATAATATTTCACTCGTTGGATTCTCTCGTGGTGGCACTATTACCATTATGACATCTAACTTATTAGCTAATAATCAACTTAATTTCATTATTTTAGCTGGATGCAGTAGTTATATTAAGGAAAGCATTAAGATAGTTGTACATGGTAAGATATATTCAATACTTGAGACTTCTGATGACTTAGTTGGTTCATGTCAGTTCTTAATAGATCGAAGTAAAAATGTAACTCGTTTTACTGAACAATCGATCAGCACAGGTAAAGAGCATGGTGCTTTTTACACACCACGACCTGAATGGGTTACACCAGTAAAAAAATGGCTAAAAACGAATAATGAAAATAACTAACTTTTCTTAAGTTATTACCGTTCGCGCTTTGTTACAAATTATTAAAACAAAACCTACAGACCAAAAAACCAAAATTTGTCATACCAGAAAACAATAAAATACATACTTAGTATGATAGAAAGAGTTTACTATCATCTTTTATCTAAACAAAAAGCAATCATCTTACCAATAAAACAAAACAAACTTACCAATAGATACATTCTTGAGTCTACTTTCATAAAATAGTAAACCATTCGTAATAAATATTCTTTATATAGCTTTTCCTTTTATTATAAGCCAGAAAGGTATAATCAATAAAATATAAACCATTAAAAATAAACAACAAAAAATTAAAGCAAAAACTCTAATACCTTACCAAAATGTCATACCGAAAATTTTAATTGGTAATAATATCTTGTAATAACAAAAGAAGTGATTTATAAATATCTCAGACATGATTAAAGTCTATACAATGATATTAGAAAAACTAAACAAATAAAATTGGTTAACCAATTATTAATATAAAAATATCGAGGGGAGAAACTATGAAGCTGAACAAAATAAGTTCTGTATTTAATACGACTAATAAAAACCACACTAATCTAGCTATTTTTGGTGCGGCATTAACAGCAATGTTCGCTATGCCAAGCTATGCCGCTGAAAACGAAACACCTGCTCCAAAAGATGACATCGAAGTTATTGAAGTAACAGGCATGCTAGGAAGTATGAAAGCTGCTGCGCTGCTTAAACGCACTGACGGACGTATAGTAGATGCGATTGTTGCTGAAGATATTGGTAAGTTACCTGACAACAACATCGCTGAAGCGCTTCAACGTGTAACGGGTGTTTCTATTAATAGTGATTTCGGTGTTGGTGATAGTGTTTCAATTCGTGGTTTACCTCAAAACCGTGTGGAATTAAATGGTCGTTCTACCATTGGTGATTCGCGTAATGGTATTAGTCTTCAAGATTTTCCATCAAGCTTCTTAAAGGCCGTTGAAGTAGTTAAATCTCCTACAGCAGACATGATTGAAGGTGCTTTAGGCGGAACCGTCAGCTTAAAAACGGTACGCCCATTAGATTTAGATAAGTTAACAGGCGCATTTTCATTAGATGCTGAGTATGCAGATAAAACTGAGAATATTGCTCCTATTTTTACCGGTTCTATCGGTAATAACTGGGATTTAGGTGATGCAGGTTATTTCGGCGCAATGGCAATGCTCTCTTATCAAGACCGTGAAATTCGTCAAGATCAGTTTTCAAGTAAAGCCCGACCTGTAGATACAGATATTAATGGTGCTGAAGGTAATACACCTAGCGGCAATATTATTTTAAGAGATGAGCACAGTGTTGAGCAATACTTAGAAAGCCGTGAGCGCACAGCATTAAACTTATCGCTTCAATGGGCTCCTCAATCTAATGATGGCATGTTTTATCTTGATTTAAATGTCACAGAGCGCCAAGGTTCACAAGAAGGTAGCTCAATTTTGGGTGTAGTTGGTGCATTAGAAACTAACTCTGGAACAACTCAAGATGCTAACGGTGTAAATAACTATACGCTTGTTAATGAATTTGGTATTCCTAAAACTTATAGTGATTTCCGCCAAACAGACTCTTATTCACATGCCTTTGGTGGTGAATGGAATATTGCTGAAAATGTAATGATCTCAGGTGAAGTTGCTGTAGCATCTTCAGAAAGTGTTAGACCTGACGCTGAATTTACATTACGCCCTGTTCAAAAATCAGTTTTTGAAGCAACAGGCGATTTAGTAAATTATGTGTATGATGGGGTATTTTCTCAAAACGGTAATCAATTACCAAGCATCATTCACTCGCAATCAGACGCATTCACAAGCGAACAAAACTTAGCGCTACGTACGTTTAAAGTTGAAGATAGAAGAACCTATAACGATGAAACCGCAGCACGTTTCGATATTGAAATTAGCGAACCATTAGGCTTAGAGTGGGTATCAACATTAAAAGCGGGTGTTCGAGTAACTGAGCGTGATTATGAATACGAGCAATACAAAGAAGAATTAAATGATATCTATAGGAAAGCATTTAATAACAGTGACGGTTCATTAGCAACTGTTTGGGTTGATGACTACAATGGCGCATTTCCTGGTAGCTTTAGCACTATTAGTTACGATAACTCTTTTGATCAAATAGGGCATACAGGTCAAAACGATCTATTAACTTATTTAATTTATAATAACTTATCTGACCTTGAAGGGACTTATAGTCAACTACAAAAATTACTCGCAGGTACTAACTATGCAACAACCGGTAGCTTAGCAGACAATCAAGAGTTCCAAGAAAGTGCTTATCAAAATGTGGCTGAAGATACTACTGCAGCTTATGTATCAGCCCATTTAAACTTTGACAATATTACCGCTATTGTTGGTGGTCGTTATATTAAGACAGATTTGGAATCAACGGTTTACCTTGATGGCGCAAAAGTTACTGGGGAAAACAACTATAGTGATTTTTTACCTAGCTTAAACGTAACTTATAACTATTCAGACGAAACACTTTTCCGCTTTGCTGCAGCTAAAGTAATGCGTCGTGCAAACTTCAGTGAGTTAAGCCCAGCATTTGTAATTAATAATGACAGAACAGCTGCTACCCAAGGTGCTATTGGTTTAGACCCTTACCGTGCAACTCAATTTGATTTATCTGTAGAGCACTACTTTGACGAAGGTAACATGTTATCTTTTGCTGTATTTTACAAAGATGTTGAATCGTTCTTAAGTAACGAAGTAAGTTGTGTTGCTGACCCAATTACCACTACAGGTCAAAACGTAACCCAATGGAACAACGTTTGTCAGCTTAATACCGCAGGTGTAAGCCAAGATGAAATGGTATTTTCTGATAGCACGCAATTTGGTGATGCTGAAGGTATGGCGCATGTTGCTGCATTACGTGATGCTGGACGAACAGGTATTGCAACCACGCAAGACAAAAATGGTGAAAATGGTAAAGTTCAAGGTTTTGAAGTTGGTTATCAACAATTCTTTACTTTCTTACCGGGTGCATTTTCTGGTTTAGGTGTTAGTGCAAACTATACTTATGCTGATAGTGAGCAACCAAATGGTAGCCCATTATTACAAATTTCTAAAAACACATATAACCTACAAGCGTTCTGGGAATATGAAGACTTAGCGGCACGTTTAGCATATAACTATCGTGACAGTTTCTTAGATACTGAAAACGAAAAACGTGTAGAAAATATTAACTATCTTGGTACGATTAAAACTGATGACGGTACGGTTTACGGTAACAACTACCGTGAAGATAGAGGCCAGTTAGACTTTTCAGCAAGTTGGAATATTAACGAGCACTTCACTGTCGTAGCTAACGCGAGTAACTTAACAGGTGAACCTTCAATTTATTTATCTGAACTTGGTGGTGCTTGGAAGTATACTGAAGCAGATCGTCGTTATTCAGTAGGTATTCGTGGTAAGTTTTAATTAAATTTATCAAACCAAATAAGTAAACCTAAAAAGCCTATTTCTTAATAGGCTTTTTTATTTTCCAATACATCCGTCTAATTATTCTCTCTATTACCAAATCAACAATTCATTAACATTTTGCATTTCATTTATTCATCGAGTAATCTTATATTAGAAATAAATAAAGTAATGTCACTTTAAAAGTGTGACGTTTATCTTTCTAACTCACTATTCCAACAAAATATGCAAAGGATATGCAGTTTATGAATCACACAAAAATTAACTTCCAAGTAGTAATAACTGTCGTAGCAACGCTTTACTTTGCCCTATTTGCCTGCGGGGCTTTTCTAATAATTCAACAGTTTGAAAGTATATTTGTTTCATTTAATGCAGAATTACCTCGCCAAACATCACTACTAATTGGCACTTACCGTTACTGGGGAGTATTAGGGGTAATTTCTACAATAATTTTATGTAGAGTCAGTAAAAGCTCTAGCAGTAAGTCAATGAAATTACTACTTTACCTATTTTTATTGTCATTAATATTAGTGTTATTTGCTGTTTGGGGTATTTACAGTCCAACGTTAGAAGGCACTGTTTAATTGACCGTTGTCGTGTCATATAAAATTAAGTGAACGCTGGCAGATACCACTAGAACTTAAGCTACAATGGCTTTCTTCATTAACCTTAAGGCCCTCTTTTGAACTGACAGCAGACGAGAAAATGTTTATATTTTAATTATTTCTCCCCTTAATGGTGCGAACTTCGCTAACACTTTGTTTTGTATTGGGTAGTCAATTCCAGCTTCTTCCATGGCTAGCACCAACAACTCCACTACCCTATTAAAATCAGCTTCATTAATATTCATTCCCGTATGAATATCTACCATGTTATCCCCTTCGTATTGGCAAGGACCATCTGATGCTTCACAAATATGACTAATAAAGCCTTGTCTAAAATGGCTTACACTCGCTTTAGCAAAATAAGGAAATATTTGTTTATCTTGCCCAAGTTTTTTTATAAATATATTTACTAGGCGCTCAATGCCTTGTTGCTGACCAAGAGCTTGGTATAACGTTTGTTGTTCAGCGCTTTCTTTAATACTGCTACAAGAAAATACTGAAAAAGTTAACAATATAATGACGATGTTGGTTACAAAATTACTGATCGAGCTAATAGTAAAACGACTCATTAATAATACCCCGTTAATGACACATACCAACCATCTTGGTTAGGCAATGCGGCAATTGTATCTAAATCAACATACGCCATGGTTACGCTAACATGCTTATTAGGAAACCATGCAACAAATACATCACGCCAGCGACTTTCATTTAAACCTAAATTATCAGGCTTTTGGCGATATTCCACACCAACAGCTAAATGTTTATTTAAAAGCACTGCAGCAGATACTTCACCTTGTATGCCGCCATTGCCATTAGGTCCGCCAAAACCGAGTAATCCCATTTCATTAGCTTCTGTATATCTAAGAGTTGCGTTCCATAACAGGTTATACCCCGCCAACGCACCTAAATGTAATTTGCTGGCGGCTAAGTATATATCAACACCTTTGTTATCGTGTGCGCCTAAAGCAAAAGCAATATCGTCTGAATCGAGTGCTTTATACTGAATACCTAATGATAGTTGTGGCCAAGCGCTATAAACTAAGTCACCATAAAGGCGCACTTTCGCGCCAAATATCTCTTGAGAAAGTGTCGTTGATAATGGCTCAACATCAAAGTTTTGCTCTGCATACGACAATTCTAATCGATCATAAAAATTTACCTGTGCGCCGCAAGTATCAAGTTGAAAGTCTTGTACGGTTGCTCTAGTACAAAATGCAGAAATAGCTATTTCATCTTCTGTAGCATACCCAGCTAACTGAGCCCAAGGCACTAATCCGCCTCCACCAGAGCCTTCAACTTGAGACACACCAGGTGTAGCAAGAATTTTTCCATTAGCTAAGCAAACAGTCGGCACTATTAAAAGGGCCACACCAATTGTTGTGATAACATTAAATAATTGGTTCATAATCGTCATACCATTGAATAAGTTTATCGGCAGTTACCGGTTTAGATAAGTAGTAACCTTGCGCATAATCACAGTTAAACTCTTTTAACAAGGCTAAACTTTCTTTATTTTCAACACCTTCCGCAACAACACGTAAGCCAAGTTTATGACCTAATAAAATAGTGGAAGAAACAATATCTTGATCTTTTGCACATTGATCTAAGGTCAAAATAAAACATTTATCTATTTTTAGTTCATCTACTGGCAGGCTCTTCAATTTAGCTAATGATGACTGACCTATACCATAATCATCCACTGAAATTTCAAAACCTAATGTTTTTAAGTGATTTAGCCTAGTAGCAACTAAACCTTCATTTTCAGCTAAGTCTCTTTCCGTTAACTCTAATGTTATTTGTGTTGCTTCAACCTCATATTTTTCTACTGTTGTCAGTAAATAATCAACAAATTGTTCATGTTGAATATCTTGTGCTGATAAATTAATTGACACTTGAAAGCGGTAACCAGCTTGATTCCATTGTGCAATTTGTTGAATAACATGCAGAATCACCCAGCGAGTTAACGTTACAATTAATCCCGCTTTTTCTGCTAAACCAACGAACATTTCTGGGTTTACAAACTGTCCTTCACTATTAATCCAGCGGATAAGTGCTTCGAGTTTATCTATTTTTCCTGTGTTTATATTTAATTTCGGCTGATAATTCATAAACAAAGGACTGTTTTCACTTTCAAGTGCTGATTTAAACTCGTCGATTAATCTAATTTTATATAGATAAGCTTCATCTTCACCTTGTTGATAATATCTAACAAAAAGCTGCTCTTTATCCGCCGCCGCAACAGCCATAGTTGAACGCCTCATTAATCGTTCTGCATTGGTGCCATCCATAATAGAGTTAGCAATACCAAAATGCAGCGATAGATTAATTTTAATGCCGTCTAGCCAGTAAGGACGTTCAAGTTCAAGTTGCAATAATTGAATAAAACCTTCAATTTCATCAGGAGAGCTGATCGGAATTGATAACAAAAACTCGTCGGCATTTAATCGAGCGACAGCAACTTGTTGGGAAATATTCATATCAAGTTTATCTACATAAACAAGCAATCGTGCGGCTATTTCTTTCAATATGGCATCACCATTACTAATGCCTACCGTATCATTTAATACCTTGAAGGCTTTAATATTAAACGCAACGAGCACAACATTAATGTTATCAACAAAATAACCATCTATCTTAGTAAGCATAGTATGACGATTATATAACCCCGTAAGTAAATCACGCTCTGCTTGGTATTTTATTTCCTCCTCACGGTGCTCAATAGCACTACCCATTACTGAGAAACCTTGATAAAGCTCTTTAAACTCTGGGGGTAAACGACCGGTTAATTTAGGAACATCTAAACTACCGCTTCCTATTTTTTTCGTTAAATTCATCAAAATATTCAAAGGCGTTGAAATGCCTCGGGATAATATTCGAGAAAAACCAATAGCAATAACGATAACAATAGCAGCAATAATTAAAATAGAAGTAATTAACCGATTAAAGTCCTGATGAATCTCAATAAGGGAAGCTGATAACACGACTGAGACTTCATTCGACCCGCCAAAATCTATCATTTCATGGAAGTAATCTGACGAAGTTAACAATAGGTTATCTGTTTTTTGATTAACATCTAATAAAAGTTGATTAACAATAGTTTTGTCATCAAAGCTAGACTCAATGATAGCGTCGTTTTTCAAGAGTGTTAATTCTAATGCAACCAACTCTTTAAGTTCTTGAAGAACATTTTCATCAAATTCAAATCCTATAACAACGTAAGCAATGGTCCTTGGTGCTTTTACTGGCACTACAATAACTTGAAATACTTTGTTATCGATACTTAATACTTGAGCATAAACACCTCTAAGTGGTATTTTTTTGATACTAGTTTCCACTACGTTTCTTTCAAACTGGTGCAAAGCGCTAGTAGTAATTAATGTACCTTCTAAATCTAATAACATCATAAGGTCTGCTTTTATGCGCTTTCCATGATTAACCAATACACTATTGATGGTATTATTATCTCTCGTCGCAACAGCTTGTTTAAAGCCGAAATCTGCCGCTAAAACGCTTGCTGCGGTAATTAACACTTGTTCTTGTGATGATAGATTTTGATTTAACACATTTTGAGCAAAATGCATTTGCCGTTCAATTTGCTTTTCGGCATAGTCCGCTACCCTAAACCAGTAACTTGCCGTTAGGAATAAAACAGTTAGAAAGATTAAACTCGTCGATAACCAAGTTATTTGTGACTTTAAACTAAACCTAGTGAGCATGTGAGAACTGATCTTCAAAACTGTCTCTTGCTTCAGGCTCGTTAACATTGATGCTGATAGTCACAACATTATCGAGTGGCTTTAATTGTGCGTATGTATAACTCTGTCTATGATAAGCACCTTCAGTAGCGTTTGGGTGCCACACTTGCAAACGTTCAATGCTATTTAGTGTTTGATCAATAGTAATAATTCCATTGTTATCAGTTTTATAATTATTTTTGTTTTCAGATACATAGATATATCCGACCATAGCATCATGAATATTGCAACCTAATACCACAATACCTTCATCAGAAAACTGTAGTGGACTCTTAGGTTTGCCTGCATACAGCTTTAATTCAAAGGTTTTAGCTGCAGAAAATGAATAGACATGATGGCGTAAATCATCACTATTGGGAAAACTGACTAAACTGCCTTTAGGTACTATCAATACACTAGGAACAAAAGATTTATTGATTTGATCCATAATATAAACAGATTCAGTTTTTGTATGGTTTGTATCAGGTTCACGACTGTTATTAAAATATAACTCGACAATCGCATTGGCTAAAGGCTTTTGATGTTGATCAACAATTTTTATCCTACTTGCACCTATAGCATTAGCAACAGTGAAAGGCGCTAAAGTAAAAATGATAACGGAAACAAAGAAATAAATGATGAACGCTCTAAATTGGAACATTAACATAGCTACCTTTATCTAATATGTGCTCTGATAAAAGCATACAGTTACCACTCTTAGGTGTCCAATAAATAAATCTATAACTTTCATCTGAATAAAATTAACTATCTGATTTAGAGCATGAATCTTTATCATGCTTCTTATATAAGTTAAGTTTGCGTCCATTGTCTTAATAAGTTGTGATAAACTCCAGCTAATTGAATAATTTCTTCACTGTCATCCATTTATTTACGCAAACTTTTTATCGGCAACATATGTCCTTATTGACTTTTCTGTGACAATTTAAAAATTGTCATTATATTTAACTCGCGTAATGTCATCTTTATTAGAAGAACTCTGTTCTAACTTATATCTACAAAATAAAATTATTTAAGGATAAATAATGCACAAACACACAAACACACATATTCTGTGTAAAATCTTCACCTTTTCAACGCTTTTCTTACTAATATTACAATTTACTTTAAGTTAGAAAACATACGCAGATACGACTGAAATCATTCAAATAACTGCATCACAATGGGAACTCATACAGGGTCTTGGACGGTAACTTGCGAAGGTTCAGGCTGTAAAAGTGCTGCAGACAACGTACAAAGTACGATTGATAACATGTTACAAAATGCCGCAGAATAGTATGTTGAACAAGAAGAGGTACAAGGGTTATTTTGTACAGAATTGAGTGACGAAAGACCTGATCATTGTCAGTCAATGTTTGGTGGTAATATGCATTGGCCATTCTATGGAGATTCAAGCGCATTATGGAATATCCCCTCAGCAACAAACGGTTGTGGGACTGGAAGTGCTTTAGAATGGGCGTTAGCAAAATACACCCAAGGAACTGGTGGCTTTTCATGATACACTAACTGGAATATGCGGTGCAAATTACGACTGTGAAAAATTTGCAGATGCATATGGCAGTGCTGTCAAAATATTTGGTGAAGACCCCTACGAAAACGCTGGTAAGACTCAAGAATGTAGATAGTTTAAAAATGACATGAAAGAAAATTGCAGTGATGTAAGCGGCATAAGTGGCACTTACATCACTGGTATTTGGAGTAAATAATGAAAATATTAATTACCTTTTTAGCCATATTGGCATGCATTCTTGTTGGGCTGACATATTTTAAAAACAATGACCAACCAGTATCTAATAACATGATCGAAGAAACTATTGAAACTAAGCGTTTGCTACCAGAAAGTAGTTTATCTCAACAACTACCAGAAAAAACTACTGATTCAAGCATTTCAGATGAAATATCAACGCAGCAAACAGTGAATTCTTTTACTCAATTATTAGAAAAGCTAACCCCACATGAGCAAGAAAAATATTTAACACTCAATAAACAATTATTTGGAGCATTAGATTTTACCGATAACAATACTTACGAGATCTGGCTCAAGCAAGGATTTCCATCGGTTAGAGAGATTAACTATTTATCACAATATGATAGGAAGGATTTAGGGTTAACTCTATTTAATGGCGCTAGTTCATATCCTATTTTTACCGACGAACCTTCATTAAACTTACCAGCATTAAGTGCTATTAACTTAATTGAAACCATTGCAGAACTTGAGACAGTAGTTAGATTTTACTTTCCTAATTACCAACAAGGTGAGCCATTCCCTGTTACAAGTAAGTGGCCTAATGGTGAGCGCCCTGAACAGGTAAATGAGGTATTAAGGTCAATCATTACATCTTATGCAAGTGTAAGAGAACAGAATGCGATTGAATATCTCGCTCGAGCGAGATATGAGCAATTAAGTTTTGGAATGGGTGAAGGCCAGAGTAATGCGACAACAGTTTTAACTAAGTTAGCCAAAGCGGATAAAAAACTTGGCGGTAATAACAATTTATTTAACTACGTAAAGCAGCACTACCCTGAGCATATTGAAGAATATGAAAAACTACGTAATGAAAAGGATATCAACTAGTTTGATATATTATTATTTAAATGAAGTTTTTAATTTAAATAATAAATAAATGCCATGATCATTTGATCATGGCATTTATTTTCAGGGTTAAAATGTATAGTTGATAGACCGATATAATTAAAACGAGTAACTTACGCCTAAGTTAACTGAACGCCCTTGCCCTGCTAACTGCATAAAGCCATTAGTATTATCCATTTTATACTCAGCAACACTAACACCACCTAACGGTTGCTGATAATACTCGTCCAATAAATTGGTTACTTCAAACGTAAAAGTTACTGCATCCCAAGTGGCTTTCGAGGTAAAATTAACCAAGTGATAACTATCCGTTTGATTCTCAAAACGATTATTATCAACTCTTGTTTTACTGTCTACCCATTCCCAAGTTAATGTGTTTTCAAAGTTACCTATTTGCTGGCTCAGGCTAAACTTAGTTTGAAGGGGCTTAATTTGATATAAAGCTTGGTTAGTATCATCACGTGTCCCTCGTGTATTAGAAATACTTGCCTGTAATTGTAAATTACCAAGCTCTGTTGACTCATAAATATTAGCTAATAAGTCAATTTTTACGCCATACAATGTCGCATCTACATTAGTAAATTGTAATGCATTTCGATCTTGGGTCACGTCACCAGTAGTATTTAAGTTTCTCACAGGATCAGCATCGATATAATCAGCAACGTCTGTATACCAAACGTTAGCATTTATGCGCCAATTATCATTTGCCTCTAATTTGCTATAAGTTACGCTGACAGTATGCGCGGTTTCTGCATCTAGATCAGGAGTACCAATATAGCCGTTGCCATCACCATACCAACCTATCATTCGAGTAGCCATACTACTAACGCCCCAACTATAACGTTCATATAAATTAGGCGCTCTATTTTTACGGGCTAAGCCAATTTGTAACTCGTCATAATTGCTAATTTGATAGCTAACTAATAAATTAGCATCAGTAAGCGTGTCAGTTTTCTCCCTATCAAGCATATTGAATGCTTTGGCAGCCATCGCATTACTTGGTTCCATAGCCATCATCCCACTCATGCTGGCCATTCCTCCCATACTCATACCATCATTGTATGGTTGTACCTCGCCAGTATCGGTACGTACATTCTCAACACGTATTCCTGCGTTTAACCACCATTTACTATCGAGTTGGTTTTCATATTCAGCAAAAACAGCAATACGCTGTCGCTTACCTTGATTAATATTGACATAATCATCAGGCCCCATCATCATTGAGCCTTCAATTCCTGGCCACCAATCATCAATTTGATAGTCAAAATATTCATGCCCTAATAACAATCGACTATTATGGTCTAAATTTAATAACCATTTAAATTGATAACTTACATCCTCTGCATCGGTTTCCATTGGCATCATCCCCATTTTTTCAGGGGTGAAAAAACCCATTTCATGTTTTACGTTATGCCAGTTCAATTGCCCTTCAAATTCACCATCGTCTAATGAACGTTTGTACTGAGCAATAACCCCAAAACTGGTATTGTCGACCATATCCATATATTGATTAGCAAAGCCTTGATAAGGTATTTTTTGATGCGTGAGTTTCACCACCAGTTGTTGTACTTCATCACGAACAGCTGCAGTAATACTATGATTTTGAGCACGGTATAATGTATCAAGTACAAGATCACCATTACCATCATCATAACTATCAGCATCAGTAAATGAACCTTGATAATTAAAGCTTGTAGTATCACTAGCTAATCGAGCACCAACACCGATGGCACGACCATTATCAACAGAACTATAGCGGCCAGAAAGGTAACCTGAATGCCAAGCTAGTTCACCACTGTTACTATACAAAGGTGAAATAGAATTAACATTAATAACGCCAGCAATATTGTCTCCACCAGCACTAACGGGTGAAATCCCCGCTACAACACTATAGGACGAAATTTGGTTGGCAGAGATATAAGAAAGTGGCGGATTCATTTGATTTGCACAAGCCGCTGTTACATCAGCGCCATCAATTAATACTTTAACTCGGTCTCCCATCATGCCATTTAAAATAGGTAAATTTGAAACACCGCCAGCCGCTGAAAAGTCAACGCCTGAATTGCTCAGTAATGAATCAGACGATCCCAGCGCTAAATGCTTATTTTGTGAGTGCCCTTGAACTTCAATAACTTCTAATGAGTCGTCCTCAGCAAAAGAAACTGGAGATAAAACGGCGCTAATTAACAGCGCAACGGGAGAAATTAAATATTTACTTTGAGAGCTTTTATTATTAACCATTTCGTTATGTACCACTGTGATAAGTGGGCTAAAGTATATAATACTGCCCTCTTTAATATCCGCGACATATTGTCACGCTTTTGCAAATAATAATAAAAATTATCACCACCTTAACCAAAAAACATATTGAATTATCTATTTGTAAAAATATCAAAAATGACAGATACTTAGCTTATCAACCACTTAACAGAGGTAACCATTCACACGTGAAAATAGTCTCTTTAATACAAGATGAAAATTTATCTTTTAAAGTGAGTCAGCAATTGCCATTAAAAGCAACGCAACAGCTAGATTTATATTTTTCAATTCCTGATGACATGGGCATAAACGCAATTACCTTGCCCGAAGACACTTATTTTTACAGTAGCCTTAAAAGTCACTTAGCCTATTTCTCTCAAGAGGTACATTTACCTCTAGTAAGAAGTCGTTTTATCAGTCAAACCAAAGGTGAAGAAAGTGATTATCGCAGCAATTTAAACTTATTCTCATACCAATTTCGTTTAGCTTTAGATAATGATTTAAAACAATCTCTACAAGAACAAGATATTGACGCTTTTTACCAAGGGGCTTCCGAGTTACTTGAACAAACACAAAATCTACTTAAAAAATTAAGACGTTATACACCACCAGATCAAAAACTTAGCTCGTACTTCGAGAATGTTGACAATTACTTAAGTTGGTATACCGAACAATCATTTTTAAATTTATTAGCTAACAGCCCCAAGAGCAGTGAGCAAACAAGTATTCGCGATAAAATTTTTGATTTATGCCGAAGCGAAAGTAAATATCGAGAAGACAATAATTATAATTCACAAATAACGTTAGATGACCCTAACCGCATCACCAATAAAATGCGTTTATTACAAAGACTCAGTGAATTTGGAGTTGTCTTTAAGAAAGAAACATCCAACCTCAATAACCATTTGAAACGCTTAGTGAGAGGCACAGTAACCGCGGTAATTATGGGCTTTATGATGGCAATAGTTCTTAATTCTCGTACGATTTATACTGAAGTAACTTTGTTATTAATTTTATTTCTTGGCTTACTGTACGGTTTACGAGAAGTGTTTCGTGACGATCTTATGCGCATTATTTGGCGCTGGATAGAAAAAGGACGCCCCAAATGGCTCCATATTTTTCATGATAGCTTAAGTAAAGTAAAAATGGCGCAACAAACTATTTGGCTCGAATATATTAATGAAAAAGATTTACCTGAAAAAGTAGATGGCTTGTTACAGAAACGACGCCAACAAAATAAACAATCAGCGCAACTACTACATTTTAGATGTGAAACTAAGATCACAGCTAAAAATTTTAAACCTGGCTTTGAAGAAGTTCAAAATCAGTTATTTTTTAACATGACTCCCTTTGTTCGCTTCTTAAAAAAGGGCGAAGGACGTTTATTTTCTTTCGAGGGAAATAAAGTATCAAATCAAGGCGTAGAACGTCGTTATCAAATGAACTTAGTGCTTGTTCAAAAAAACATGAAAAAAGAAGAATTTTATCAGCGTTATAAAATTACTATTAACCGATCAAAAATAGTGAATATTGAAACCATGGAGAGCGAACAAAACTTTGATGAATAAATGTTAAGTACACTTTCTTAACTTTTCACGCTTTTGGTTGATTTTTAAGCGTCAGATTCTTTTACAGTTAACATTAAACCAACTTTCAAAAAAACAACAAACACATGATTTAAAATGACTTTTAAGTAAAGGCTTGATTTTTGCATTTACAGTGCATTAACAATTTACCGAGAAATTGTTAACTGTATAACAAAACTAAAATAATACATAAGAGACATTCAGATGACTAAAACTAAATTATCAGCAATTTCAGGCGCGATTTTAGCCGCTTCAATGTTGTGCTCGCAAGCCAATGCAACCACTATTGCTTTAGATTATGATCCAGCACAATTTGCTGATGCTAAAGGCCAACAAGCGTTAGCGGGTTTCCAAGAAGCAGCCTCTTTTTGGGAAAGTATGTTTACCGATAATATTACCGTTAATTTATCTATTGCATTTGATTCATTAGGCGCAGGCATTTTAGGAAGTACTGGTTCTACTGCAATACAATGGACTTATCAAGGTTTCGCAAGCACCTTAATTGGTGATGCAACTTCTGCCTTAGATAATGTTGCAATCAATAATTTGTCATGTGACCAAACACAGCCAGCTGGCGACGCACCTTGTGCTCTTATTTTTTTAGATCAAGAAGAATCTAACGGCGATGAAGACGAGCTTGATAATGATGGTTCAATAGATAATTACTGGATCAATGCGAATACTGCTGTTGCAAAAGCAATGGGACTAGACCTCTCTCACTTAGGCATAGCCTCAGATGGTAATGTTACTTTTAGTAGTGATTTTGCTTTTGATTTTGACGCATCAGATGGTATTGACACCGATAAGTGGGATTTTGTCGGAGTTGCTATTCATGAAATAGGTCATGCGTTAGGTTTTACTAGCGGTGTTGATACTTATGATTATGTATACAACTATTTAGATCCTCAAGTTAACGTTGATAGTTACGCTGTTGCTGATATTTTAGATTTATTCCGTTACTCAGAAGAAAGCTATGCCATTGGTTGGGGCGTAAAAGACTTTAGACCTGGTGCTGAAAGCTATTTCTCAGTTGATGGTGGCGCGACCAACCTTGCTAACTTTTCAACAGGGCGACATGGCGGTGATGGTCAACAAGCCAGTCATTGGGAAGATCACCAAGGTATTGGCATTATGGATCCTACAGCAGCTCCTGGTGAAATGCTTCGTCCAACTGCGATGGATTTATTTGCTTTTGACGCTATTGGTTGGGATATAAATACGGCATCAGTTCCTGAGCCTACCACTGTTGCTATTTTTGGTTTAGCACTAGCCGGCTTAGCGACTTCACGTCGCCGTTCGTTAAATACTAAATAGCTCAGCAATACAATAAAATTAATCAAAAGGGGTTATTTCAACACTGAAATAACCCCTTTTATTTTATCGACAATATCATGAGTCAGTTTAAGCTAAATCCGTTAACTTATTTCTTTAGACGAGACTTTACATCTTTAACGCCTTTATCATTCCTTTTAAACGACAACACACCTATTTTTCCGTGCGCGCCCGCCGCGAGAAAAACCATATTATCACTTGCTAACGTATAAAAGCCTCGGTCACCTTTAGTACTTTTTAAATTAGACAGGTTTTTATCATCAAAAGCTTGCCATCTTTTGCCGGCATTATAAGAAATATCACTGCTTGTTTTACCCGTTGCTATACAAATATTGCCTTCACAGCGCATAGCCGTTCTTAAACCGTTTTCACCCGCATTAACCGCTTGCCATTGTCCATTAAGGTAAGTCGCCATATTGCTATACTTTGCTGGACGCTGCTGATAATCACCACCTAAAACAAAAAGTTGCTGCTGATGATTCAATGCTAATCCATACCCGCCAGCCGTTTGGGTTTCATTGTATAAAGGAACAGTTTGTCGTTGCCAGGTTTGTCCGTAGTCATCACTTTCATAAACTGATGCTGAAAAGCCTCCTGTGGTAATCCATGCTTTACCTTGTTTACCGACAATTAATGTATTTCCGCTGGCTGCAAAAGCGGCTTCTTTTTCTAATATTTCGGGGATATTTTTTTTATCAATACGCTGCCACGAGGTCCCGCCATCTTTCGTTAATTTGATGGTATAATAACCATCAACAGGATCACCTAGCAAAACGCCATGGTTGTTATCCCAAAAAGCAATTGAATCGAAAAAGCCTTGTGCATCGGCATTTTGGTAGAGTAAATTCCAACTATTACCGCCATCAGTGGTTTTATAAAGCACTGACTGAACGCCATTACCCACCCCCATTACAATAGCGGTTTTAGTATCAAATAGCTCAATATCACGAAAATCCGTAATTAGTGACGCTTTTATCGATTTGTCATGCCACGTTTTACCACCATCTTGGCTAACGAAAACACTATTATTAGAGCCTGTTACCCATAAAGAGTCGCCTTTAATGGCGCTACCACGAAAAGATAAATTTTTATTAATTTGAATTTTATGCCACTGAGGAAGGTCAACCGTAGTCATAGCGTAGCCACTCACGTTAAAGCTACTTAACGCAACACCATATAAACAACGAAGTAATAAAGTTTTAGTCTTTTTTTTAATAGAAATTTGTCTCACCGATAACCCTTCGTATAATAATTTTGATCTACTATTGTCTATTTAAATATGAAGTACAAGAGCGTCAACAAAATTGAAATTATGATATTTGTCACTGACTTTTATGGTTTTATTATTGAAAAGCCAAATTATTTAAGCGATAGTGGTAATACCTGTTTAAATTGCAACCCTAAATATAACATCCTTGCGATGATATAATGTAGCAGGCTTTCTGCCTCTACTATGACGACATAAGATGTTTAATCATGTTAGAAGTTAACGATAAAATTATCGCAGATATTAGTAAAGGTTTTTCCGTCCCAGCTCAACCAGCGCTATTATTAGAACTCCAAAAACTAATGGCGCAGCCTGAACCAAACTTAAATGTTATTGCAGATATCATTACTAAAGATGTAGCGGTTGCAGCTACAATACTCAAAACTGTCAATTCCCCCATCTACGGTTTAGCACGAAGTATTTCAGATATTCATAAAGCTTCGCGCTATATTGGTCTTAACGGTATTATGCTACTTGTTAGAAATGCTTTACTTAAAAAAAGCTTTGATCAAAATAATTGTAGTATTGCGCTTGAGGAGTTTTGGCAAAACGCTACAAATATAGCAAATACTTGTGTTGCTATTGGAAAAACTATTAAACAAGCAGTTTCAGCTGATGTTATTTATTCACTAGGATTATTTCACGATTGTGGCATTCCCGTTATGGCGATGAGGTATAGTGACTATTCAGAAACCTACGAACACGCCTATAACACACCAAGTGAAACATTAACGTCAATTGAGGACAGTGTTTATCAAGTGAATCATGCAACAATAGGCTACTTTGTTGCCTCTTCGTGGAACTTACCTAAAAATATTTGTCAATTAATATTAGCCCATCACGAGCGGGATTATCTCAAGGTAATAAATGGGAGTATTGAACAGCTTTATTTTGCAATATTAAAATTATCCGAGAACCTTGTTCATACTCACAAGCATTTTAGAGAAAGTGCAGACTGGCCTTATTTAAAAGATTCAATATTTATATTGCTAGAATTAGATGACGATAAATACCAAGACTTGCTTGAAGATTCGGCAGAAATACAAATATAAAGCGCTTAAAAAAATAGTACACTTAATATAATTTAATTAAGCACTTTTATAGAGCTATTTCTTTATGAAATCAGCCCACGATAATAACAGTGTATAAAAATCATCAAGACCGCAACTTGCGCGACTATTTTCATCAATATTTAATTCATCAGAAACTAAATGCTCAGGAACTTCATCAATTGAGCTCATAGAAGCATTAGCATTAATAATAACATCACTGTGTGAAATAGTTACTGAGTACTCTTGACCTGTAAAAACAATTTCTTGCTCTTTTCTTGAAATAACTCGTTCAACTGCTTGTGAAATTTGAGCCAACTTCTTTTCATCTTGCCCTATTTCAACTTCAAGCCAAGGCCCAACAGCCTGATGCTCATATGAAAACTGGGCACTAGCATTGCCGGTGATTATATCGCGTCGAAATTCGTATTCCATATAAACCTCAATAGTATTAGGTATAATAATTAAACTTAGTATAATCGACTAAAATCATTGAAATTATCTTTTGCAGTATTAAATATAAAAGGATGAATGAACTATTTGATACAATTCCCGTCTATAACAAGCTAATGTTTCTATTTAATTGATTATCAAGGCTATAAGTGTTTAAGAAGGCGCATTTTACCATACTTTTGTCCGTGCTACTGCATGTAGTAGTAATAGTATTTCTCAATAATAGCCAAACAATGATCATACCAAAAACCAAATTAACCCCAGTATCAATTAAAAGTTATATTTATAAAAAACCTAAGGAGATAAGAGAGGAGTTACTGCCACAGGAGAAAAATAAAACCAAGAGTACTGAAACAGAAAAGTTATTATCGCAAGAAGAAGTGTTTAATCAACCGGAACACCTCAGTGAACTGAAAGAAGCTCAATCCAAAAAAGTACCAAAACCAGTACCAGAAGTTAAACCTGAACATATTTCAATCTCTAAAACAGATGAGAAATCAATCATTCTGTCTAAACCATCTGAAATAAAAAAAATACCACATCAGGGCTTTAGTTATAAAAGCTTACAACAATTACGTGAAAAAATTCAGAGACAAAACCAAACACAGTTTCAACAAGAACTTTCTCAACCTAATACAGGTTCAGTTATGCATGGTACACCTAATTTGGTGCCTCATTCGACTATACGCCCCACAGTTGACGAAAAAAGAAAGCAAGCAACCTCAACTATCAGTACTCATAAAAGCGTTATTAAAGGAGACAATGGCACCTGTACCATTATTGAAGACTTGTCAGCTATTGGCGTAGATGGAGTAAAAGCGGTAAGTACGTTTGCTTGTGGTGAAACCAAATTTGATAAAAGCTTTCGCGAGCATATGGAAAAAGTACGTAAAAAGTTGGGGAAAAGATAGTTAATTTAACTCCGCTAGTTTATTACAAACATCTGATAACGCCTTGAAAAGTAAACACCTCAAGCATAAACTAGCGACAATACTTATTCAAAGAAAATTAAGTAAAAATAAAATGACAGATTGTTGTAGCACTCCTGGTTTAATGCCAATGAATCAAGCTAAAGAAACATTATTAGCTGACATTACTCCCATTAATGACATTGAAGAAGTTTCGCTTAATGATTGTGATTTTCGCATCTGCGCCGAAAATATGGTATCGCCGGTTAATGTTCCCGCACACAATAATTCAGCTATGGATGGTTACGCACTTTGTGCAGACTTTAATCAAGATAACGAAATCCCTAAAGGCAGTCAATTCAAGCTTGTTGGTACTGCAATGGCTGGCCAGCCTTTTATGGGTGAATTAACAACAGGCCAATGTATCCGTATTATGACAGGTGCTGTTGTACCTAAGTCAGCCACTACTGTTGAAATGCAAGAAAACGTTATTGTGCAAGGCGAAAGTATTATCACTAATCAGTCTATTTCTAAAGTCAATCATATACGGTTAGCAGGAGAAGATATTGCTGTAGGCGAAAAAGTTTTTAGCCAAGGACATAAATTCACCAGCATTGACATAGGTTTACTAGCTTCATTAGGTGTGAGCTCTGTAAAAGTATTTCGTAAACCTGTTATCGCAGTGTTTTCGACTGGCGATGAACTTAAGTCAGCATCTGATACTCTATCTTTAGGTGATATCTATGAAAGTAATCGTCATGTACTAATAGCGATGCTCAAACGCTTGCATGTTGAGGTTCTTGATTTAGGCATAATTGCTGATGATAAAACAAAAATACGTGAAGCCTTCACTATAGCAAATACAAAAGCCGATGCAGTAGTTAGCTCCGGTGGAGTATCAGTAGGCGATGCTGATTACACCAAAGAAGTACTCAACGAGCTAGGAAGTATTTCATTTTGGAAAATAGCAATGAAACCAGGTAAACCCTTTGCTTTTGGTAAGCTTGCCAATAGTATATTTTTTGGTTTGCCAGGCAATCCTGTTTCAGCTAGCGTGACTTTTCATCAATTAGCTATTCCCGCAATTCAAAAAATGTCTGGTCAATCACTCAAAAAGCCCATCAAATTGATTGCTAAAACAACAGATATAATAAAAAAACACCCAGGAAGAATGGATTTTCAGCGTGGCACAGCTTTTACTGCTGAAAATAACACGTTAAACGTAACACCATTATCACACCAAGGTTCAGGGGTTTTATCATCAATGAGCCGTGCAAACTGCTATATAATATTACCACAGCAACATCAGGGGTGTAATGCCGGTGAGTATGTTGAAATAGAGTTGTTTGATCACATTATTGGATAAATTCGCAATGCTATAATCAATTTAATTAAAATAATAGACCAGTGCGATGACTGGTCTATTTTATGTGAGCTAATTTTTCAAAAGAGTAATTGCATTTAACCAGTCTGATTGATTATTTACACTCAATAACTTTTCCACTTCTGTCGAATTAACTTGTGCACTGTTAATAATATTTAAATAGCGCTTGATTGAGCGATCTTCGGTTGACGATGCAACCACCTTAGCAAATTCCCTATTTTCAGCGTTATTAGGTAAATATAAAGGTAGTTGATACCCGCTAAAATTTACAGCGCAGCGCATAGCATCACCAAAACTTAGCAAGTCCTGCATAATTTTTTGATCAAGATATGGCATATCAATAGGTATAACTAACAATGTATTGGCGACTTTAGCTGATTTAGTTTTTGCTAGCGCACTATGAATGCCAGCCATAGGCCCAGCATTTTCATAAATATCTTTCAAATAACCTTCTTCATTACGACAGATAAAAACTTCTTTCACGCTTAAAGATTCAAGTAAACACTTGTTACGATCAAGTAAAGTTTCATCCGCAATACTCAAATGAGCTTTATCTTCGCCCATCAGTGAAGAAGGTCCTCCTGCTAAAATAACACCATAAATTTTTGGTCGCCTTTTTCTCATACGATCAATCCTTATATAGATATTTCACCTTTATTTTTAACTAACTGATTAACATAGCTAAAATAAGAATGTCGCCATTGCCCACAACTTATTAGTATCCGTGCCTAAAGCATTAGCGTCATACGCTGCAAACTTTAATAGGCCTGATACATGTTTATTGAAAGCATATGAAGCGGCTAAGTCGATTTCACTGCCATAATCAGCACTACCGGTTTCTGCAGTAAAATCATGATAGGTTGCCACTAACTTAATATCGCTAACGACTGTTGTCGCACTTATGTACAGATCTTCAATACCTGTGCTTGGTGTACCTAAAAATTTGTCAGCAAAGCCTTGAAATTTATGTAATGTTGCAAGCGGGGTGGAAAAGCCTACGCCATTATCACTTCCTAGCACTTCATAGCCCGCAGTTAATATTACTTGCCCTATTTTCCCTGAAAGCTCTGCTTTGTAATAATCTGCTGAAAAATCTAGTAAGTTGTCATATGCATCAGATTGCTTAGCGTAACTCAAACTAGCCTTCACATTGCCAAAACTTCCTATATAGTCAAAACCGTAGGTATTTGTAGAATTAACGTGCGATTCCTCATTATCTAGAGAATACACAAATGCATTAAACTGATGGTTTTCATTTTGCTGAAAGGTGGCATTAATTAACTGAAAATTCCCATACCAATCAGCTACTTGTACACCGTCGTTTGGTCCAAATATACGATTAACATTAAAGACATAACTATAATCAATTGATACTGCATCAGATGTTTTATATATGAAGCGTGCAGCATCATAGGTTTGTTCATTTTGACGCCAAGCTACACCACCAATAAAGCGTTGATTATTGTGAGTAATACGCTGTCGCCCACCAATAAAAGTTAATGCTTCCCCTGCATATTTAATATTAGCTTGGTTTAAATCTGTTCCTTCAGGATCTGCAATAATAGGATATTGTGTTTTTCCATTGGTTGTTGAATTGTAGTCATCAATAATTACAGCAGTAACATTATCCACTTCAACATTAAATGTTATTTTATTTATTGGTGCTGTAGCCCATGTTAAGCGGCTTTTTAAAGTAGATGCTGTCGCATCTTTTTCAATGCCTTCTTGATCAACGGTTTCTACACGATAACGCAGATTTATATTAACATTAGAATCAGTTACTGCTTTAGCTATATTATCAATAGTGTTAGCTTGTGTAGAACCAATAAAAGCAAAACTTATTGCAGTAGCTATTAAGGTTAATGCTAGAGTTGGATGACGATTAACAATAGTTTTCATGAGAACTCTCCTTAGAGATGTGCATTGCAGCCAACTTTAATTGTGGCTGTTATAATTTATACGCACCTTATTCCTCAAAAAGTACTTTCGTTTTGACCTATATCAACTAATTGAAAATGTCTGCTGATAACTCAAAATACCCTAATTTAGATCAAATTTTACTAGCCATATTTCAAACATTATTGCTTATTTTAATCGTTCAGCGCCCATTTATTGTATAATGCCTTATTTACTCAATAGTCCATTTAAAAAAGCGTCATTGAACATTATGAAAGAATTATCTAACTCACAATTAATGCGTTATAGCCGTCATATTATGCTTAAAGACATGGATATTGATGGGCAAGAAAAACTATGGAACAGCAAAGTATTAATTATTGGACTTGGCGGTTTAGGTTGCGCAGTTGCGCAATATTTAACAGCTTCTGGTATAGGGGAGCTTACATTAGTTGACGATGACACTGTCGATATTACTAACTTACAACGACAAGTTTTACACCATGAAGCCAGTATTGGATTAAGTAAATGTCTATCTGCAAAAGCTTCTTTGCGTGCAATTAATAGTGAAATAAGACTTAACACCATAGAGCAACGCCTTGCCGGCAAGCACTTAGCTGATGTTATAACCAAGCATGATATAGTGATTGATTGCTCTGATAACTTAATAACAAGAAATGAGCTTAACTTACAATGTTATCAACTGAAGAAAACACTAGTTTCAGGTGCTGCAATTCGTATGGAAGGCCAAGTTTCCGTTTATGACATGCAAGCAACAACACCTTGTTATCAATGTTTAAGTCAGCACTTTGGTGAGCAAATACTCACTTGTGTGGAAGCGGGTGTATTATCTCCGGTAGTAGGTATCGTTGGTAATATGCAGGCATGTGAAGCAATTAAAGTGTTAGCAGGAATAGGTCAGCCCCTTATTGGTAAATTAATGCTACTCGATGCCAGTGATATGAGCATAAATACTTTTAGTATCCTAAAATCACCACAATGTTCCGTTTGTGGTGAAATACCTTTTATAAGTGAATGAAAATTTTAAACGTTAACTGTTTTAATACCCGCAATTTGATGCCAATAACCGTTTGTATGATTGCTCATTTTAGTGATGGTTTGTTTTTGCTTTAATTTAGCAATAACATCAAATGCTTCGTCACTTTCAGGACTGACCCTAAAAATATCAATCAAATCGTGCATTTGTGCTTGCTCCGAACTCAGGTTGTAGCAATCTCCTGACATAGTTTGAATACCATTGAGTACAAATAGGTCTTCCCCTTCTTGGCTTTTAGTTAAACGCCCTTGAGGATAATTAATACAGCAATAGCCGCATTCGTCTTTCGTTCTATTTTCTGAGCGTGCTGTAAAACAACGGGCTGAATATGCTAAAGGTAAATGCCCATAACCAACAACTTCAATTTCAAAATTATGTCGAATACCTATCTTTTTGCACTGCTCAACAATTGCATGCAATTTATCTTTTGATAATTCGACAGGAATGCACCAACGAATCATTCCCTGTTTACTTAATAATTTAAGCGTTTGATGGTTATAAATATTTAATGCGCTGCCAGCAACGAAAGGAACTTTCGCTTGTGATAATAACTGTACGGCAGCCATATCGTTAGCCTCAACTAAAAAGTCACCATTTTCACAATAACGCTTAAGTTCATTAATTTCTGATGGTGCTTCAAGTAATACCATAGTCGACAATACCACTTGTTTACCCATGCTAGACAACTCTTTGGCAATAGATAAGTAATCTTTTGAACGTAATTCTCGGCGCTTTGAACAAACAGTTTCCCCTAAATAAATGAGATCTGCATCACTTTTAGCTGCTTGTTGATAGAAGTTCATCATGGTTTGTTTAGGCCAAAAATATAATACTGGCCCTAATGCGTATTTCATCAAATTTCCTCTCGTTATCCTTGTTGCATTAACATTGTGATCTTATTGTGCGCAGGAAAAGCACAACAGGACCCAGGTTATGAGTTCCATATATAACCTAAAGTATTTGCAGCCACGTAAACGAGATACTCAATTAATCAATAACAAACTATTGAATTTGAACGCAACGCCGCCATGGTCTATGTTATCCAGCACAAGTAAGCAATAATTTAATTAAAAGGTATTTACTGCCATTTTTTATGATAAGCGCCTAAGGTGGTTTGAGAGCCTTCCGATAACTTGTCAAGCTCATTGGCCCATTGAGGCTCTATTGAAAATTCATTACTGCTTTTACATCGATCTATCGCCTGACGCCAAGTATGAGTAACCGATTTAACATAAGCGTTACTACGCTGACGACCTTCTATTTTGATCGCAGCAATCCCCATTGTTATTAATTCAGGTAACAACTCCATAGAATTTAAACTCGTTGGCTCTTCTAATACATGATATTTATCATCTCCAACTTCAAAGCGTCCTTTACACAAGGTCGGATATCCCGCTGACTCATCAGGCTGATATACATCAATTAAGATATCATTTAAACGCGACTCTAGCCCTGAAGTCGTCTCTTGCCAACGCACGTGTTTAGCCGGAGAGCAAACGCCATTCATGTTAGGAGATTCTCCCGTTAAATATGATGACAAATGACAACGCCCTTCCGCCATAATGCACAAACTACCAAAAGCGAAAACTTCTAGTTCAACTGAAGTAGTACGTACCAATTGCTTAACCTGATGAATAGATAATACTCGCGGCAATACCACTCTTTTGACATTAAAATTTTGCTGATAATAATTAATAGCTTCGCTATTTGTAGCTGATGCTTGCACTGATAAATGTAATTCAAGCTCTGGATAATTATCTGATGCGTAGGCAAGCACTGAAAGATCAGAAATAATGAGTGCATCAATATTTAGAGATGCGGCTAAATCAACCGTTTTTTGCCAGCACTGCCAATTGTCAGCGTCAGCAAAGGTATTAATAGCTAAATGAAGTTTTTTACCACTGGCTTTCACTAACTCTACTGCTTGTGTTAGTTTTTTATCAGTAAAATTAAGCCCTGCAAAATGCCGAGCGTTCGTTGCGTTTTTCAATCCAATATAAACAGCGTCTGCACCGTGCACTAATGCTGTTTTTAATGAAGATAAATTTCCCGCTGGACACAGTAATTCCACAACCATTCCTTAACCATTCAATATAGTGCAGGCTATGGTAGTTAAATTGTTAGACCACTTTATTGATCTTGCGCAAAGCCAGTAGTTAATATTCGATAGACAATATTGGCTATCAATAATAAAAAATGAATTAACAATATGGCCATAAGCTTGTCCGATATATCTCTGCCATTAGTCCACTGTCTCAAAGAAAAAGCAGATAAAACTCTTAAGCGAGGACTAGAATATGCACCTAAACAAGCATTACTACCATTTTCACTATTACCTAAGGCCGCACAAGAGAAAGCGTTAACTTGGACAATTAATCATTTTTTTAAGGTTGAGCTAGCAGATGAAGAATTAAATTTTCTGCTCAACAAATGGTTAAAGATAACGATCACTGATGTAAATTATCATTGCTTTATAACAGTTAATGAAGCAATGAATATTCAACAATGCAAAGTGACTTTACATCAGGCTCAAGCCGAAGACGTTGCTTTTGAGGCGCATAGTGTCAGCTTATTACAATTAATGGGGCAAACTGTTGACCCTGACACACTCTTCTTTCAACGAAAATTACTAATCACTGGTGATACCGAATTAGGCTTAGAGATTAAAAATTTTTTAGATGACTTAGATCGAAGCTCTTTTCCTTATATAATTAAGCAGTTATTCCAAAAATATAAAGTATTGAGCAATTAAACGTTATACTCCAACAGACATAAAAAAAGCATTGCCTTAGCAATGCTTTTTGTTATATCAAATAAAGTATTATGCTGGTTGTTGCATAATTACACTATCTGCTTTCTTCTTATAAGCATCCATTTTATGGAAGTTTAAGTAACGATAAGTATCAGCTGCTGTTGCATCAATTTGCTTAGCATAGTTCATATACTCTTCAACTGTCGGTAACTTACCTAAAATAGCACCAACGCCTGCTAATTCTGCTGAAGTTAAATAAACATTTGCTCCTGCACCTAAGCGATTAGGGAAGTTACGTGTAGACGTAGACAATACAGTTGACTTAGCAGCTACACGAGCTTGGTTACCCATACATAGTGAACAACCAGGAGTTTCCATACGTGCACCAGCTTTACCATAAATACTGTAATACCCTTCATCCGTTAATTGATCTCTATCCATCTTAGTCGGTGGAGCAACCCATAAACGTGTAGGTAATGTACCATTAAATTTCTCAATCAATTTACCTGCTGCACGGAAATGTCCAATGTTAGTCATACAAGAACCAATAAACACTTCATCAATAGCGGTACCAGCAACATCTGATAATAATTTTGCATCATCAGGGTCGTTAGGACAACAAACAATTGGTTCTTTAATATCAGCTAAGTCAATTTCAATGACGTGTGCATATTCTGCGTCGGCATCAGCTTCCATTAACGATGGATTTGCTAACCATTCTTCCATTGCTTTAATGCGACGCTCAATAGTACGTACATCGCCATAACCTTCACTGATCATCCACTTAAGCATAACTACGTTAGATTGCAGATATTCAGCTACCGCTTCTTCTTCAACTTTAATTGCACAACCTGCAGCTGAACGTTCAGCTGAAGCATCAGACAACTCAAACATTTGCTCGATTGTTAAGCCTTTAAGACCTTCAATTTCGAGTACACGACCTGAAAACTCATTGATTTTCCCTGCTTTTTCAACGGTTAATAAACCATTTTTAATACCATAGTAAGGGATAGCATGAACTAAATCACGTAATGTAATACCTGGCTGCATTTCACCTTTAAAGCGAACTAAAACAGATTCTGGCATATCAAGTGGCATCACCCCTGTTGCAGCAGCAAATGCGACTAAGCCTGAGCCTGCAGGGAACGAAATACCTAATGGAAAACGTGTATGAGAGTCACCACCTGTACCAACTGTATCAGGCAATAACATGCGGTTTAACCAAGAGTGAATAATACCATCACCTGGACGTAACGAAACACCGCCACGATTCATAATAAAATCAGGTAAAGTGTGATGAGTAATCACATCAACTGGCTTAGGGTAAGCAGAAGTATGACAGAAAGACTGCATAGTTAAATCGGCAGAAAAACCTAAACATGCAAGATCTTTAAGTTCATCACGTGTCATTGGTCCTGTTGTATCTTGTGAGCCAACCGTTGTCATTTTAGGTTCACAATACTGCCCAGGACGCACTCCTTCAACACCACACGCTTTACCCACCATTTTCTGTGCTAATGTATAGCCTTTAGTTGATGATGTAGGGTTAACAGGGGTAGCAAATAAATCTGTAGCAGGCAAACCTAACGCTTCACGCGCTCTACCTGTTAAACCACGACCAATAATTAACGGAATACGTCCGCCTGCGCGAACTTCATCTAGTAATACTGGGCTTAATTTAAATGTTGAAATCACTTCACCTGAAGCATTTTTAACAACACCTTCGTATGGATAAATGTCAATCACATCACCCATATTCATTTTTTGAACATCTAATTCAATCGGTAAGGCACCTGAGTCTTCCATAGTGTTATAAAAAATAGGAGCAATTTTACCGCCTAAACAAACCCCACCACTACGCTTATTAGGGATACAAGGAATATCATGTCCCATATACCATAATACTGAGTTAGTCGCTGACTTACGTGAAGAGCCAGTACCAACAACATCACCTACATAAGCTAGTGGGATACCGTCTTTTTGTAATTCTTCTATTTGTTTAATAGGACCGACAACGCTATCTTCATCAGGGATAATACCCTCGCGTTCAATTTTAAGCATTGCTTTAGCGTGTAATGGAATATCAGGACGAGACCAAGCATCAGGTGCTGGAGATAAATCATCCGTATTGGTTTCACCTGTTACTTTAAATACTTTGACGGTAATTTTTTCAGCAACTTTTTCTTTTGATGTAAACCATTCTGCATCGGCCCAAGACTGCATTACTTGTTTTGCAGCCGCATTACCAGCTTCAGCTTTCTCTTGAACATCATGAAAAGCATCAAACATTAATAATGTGTGAGACAAACCTTTAGCAGCAATTGAAGATAATGCGCTATCATCTAAAAGGTCAATCATCGGCTGAATGTTATAACCACCAAGCATAGTGCCTAATAATTCTGTGGCTTTTTCTGCATTTAAAATAGGAGACTTAGCTTCTCCTTTTGTAATAGCAGCTAAAAATCCAGCTTTAACATAAGCCGCATCATCAACACCTGCAGGAACACGATTGGTTAACAAGTCTAGTAAAAATTCTTCTTCACCCGCGGGTGGGTTCTTAACTAACTCAACTAAAGCTGCAGTTTGTTCAGCATCTAAAGCTTTAGGTACGATACCTTCAGCTGCACGTTCTGCAACGTGATTACGATATTCTTGAAGCACGGCGTTCACCCCTGTGATTGATAGCGATATTAAGTCAGCAACTTAACATCAACTTTGATTAGAAAATTTTGCCTAATTATACGTGATGCGTAAAAGCATTTAAATCAATCGTATAATCACCAAATCTATAGCCATTATAATTAATATGAATACCATTTAAAATTCATACTATTAACTAACGAAATCTGGTTAACCAGCCACTTTAACTAGCAGCCACATATTTTACTGATTAGTATAAAGATAGCTTATTCTACCGCACACTCAACTTTTGCAGAAAGAGACGGAGGGATCCAATTTGGACGGGCTTTTTTGTCATCAAACGTTTCTACACCATCAATTATCTTTAAAGAATAATCATACCCTTGACACAAATTATAAGCATGCCTCAATAAAAAAGTGGCAAGCTGTGCAAAATGAGTATCATTGTGACGCAGTACTGTAATAGCGTAGCTATTTTCCGTCAGTTGATTTTGTTGAAACCGTACTTGATGATCAAAGTCCCATTCGCTTAAATTCTCTTGGTTGGTAAGCTGGGCACAACTAGCGGTTAAAACAACGAAAGTTAACCAAAACAGCAAGCGCATAAAGTACCTTAACATCTAAACAAGTAAAGTATGAGTATAACTTATATATTTGAATCCTGTGAATTTTCACTATACATTTTTACTTGATTACGTCCTGCCTTTTTAGCTAAATACAAAGCTTCATCTGCATGCTTTATATTCGCTTCAATATTAATTGAATTATCAAACGTTGCAACGCCGAAACTTACCGTAAAGTTAAGTATTGCTTTTCCTGTTGATACGACAATATTTTCAGCGGTAGTACGCATTCTTTCTGCTGAAATCACGGCGCCTTCGGCATCTGTTTGAGGTAATAACACAATAAATTCTTCACCGCCAAAACGAGCCACAACATCTTCTTCCCTCGCTTGAGATTGCAGTGCTTGTGCAAATGCAACAATCACTTTGTCTCCAGCATTATGCCCATAACTATCATTGACTTGTTTAAATTGATCTATATCACAAAGAATTATAGACATTGGAAATCGATGACGGTTTGCTGAACTAATCATGACACTTGCCTGCTCCATAAAATGTCGACGATTAAATAATCCACTTAGCGAATCAGTTATCGAATTTCTATAATGCATATCAATAACATCAGAAAATAACAGTAACATTAAGCTACCAAATAAGATGATCGTTTGTATGATCATCCAAACAAAATTAAGTGATTGATTCAAAAAGTCATCGGTAAATAAAAAATTGGGCACAATGACAAAAAATGGTAAGGGGATTAATACATACAATATGCGTTGAAATTTTTTCTCTCCCGATGAGGGATGAGATTTATCAATAAAAATATACTTTATCGCGATAATATAGATTAACAATAAGTTTATTGAGCTAACCACTTGGCGTATTTCAAAACTATTTTCAAAGATATAAAAAAGCCACACATTTAAGAAAAGAATGAGAATTAAATTTACCCAAAAATATGCATCCTGATATAAATGATTATTAGTAACATTAGCACGCCAACGCAAGCCAAATCGTAAGCTATGTAATGCAAGCGTGAAAAAGGTATTCGCTAATATTATCGACAATAAATGTGAAACAAATGGTGTTACTAATAGTGCGACATAAAAACAAGAATTTGATAAAAATAATAACGTAAAATAACGAATAGATATTTGCTGATTTTCATCAGACTTTAAAGGATTGAGTAAGAAAAATAACGTGGCTATTACACCAATGATTAGTGCAACAAATAAATAGGTGATCCCTGAAATAAGTTGATGATCCATAATTACATCGACTCAATCGCTTCGTTATAGTTTTTATTGTTAACACACTATAGTCGTATTAATGTACAAATTCTATACATAAATATGAAGAATCACTCAACTTTTCCCTTTCGATATTGATCTATGCTCTGACATAGTAAAGTGAGTTCATCTAATACACGCGATGTCATTCTATACATTTTATCGGCGTTAGGCGTTATAAATGCATTAGTTTTCACCGCAGGTATAGTTGGCCACTGTCGCCAATTTACTGTGTCACTATTATTGTGACCTTCACTCGTTGGTTGAATAATAATTTCAGGTGATTTTAAGACCACTAACTCAACATTAATTTGTGGATAATCCGTTGCGCTTTGAATGAAAGGGTTCTCTCCAGCACAAATAGCAAGTTGTTGTTGTGGCCAAGCATTATTAGCCACCGTTGTTAATGGGCGAGACCACATTTCAAAAAACACTTTAATTGGTGATTTATACTGATATTGCGCTCTAATTTTCGCTAATTTTTTTAAGTATGAATCAGCAACCACTTTCCCTTGCCGCTCTGCACCTGCGATTTTGGCAAATATTTGAATCTCTCTCGCAACATCTTCAAGGTACTCAGGTTCAGAGTAAACAATTTTAATCCCCATTTTTTCTAGTCGCGCTAAATCGTCACTCGGATTCCCTGTGCGCCATGCAATAATCACATCAGGATCAAGTGATAAAATCTGCTCAATACTTAATTTCGCATAATTTCCCACACGTGGAATTTCCTTCGCTTGTTCGGGAAAATCAGCATGATCAGTCGTACCAATAATTAAATCTCCTGCCCCTACTTCATATAACATTTCAACAATGTGTGGCGCTAAAGCAATAATACGTGGTAAATGCTGTTGACTATTTAACTGCTCAGCACCTGCCTGCTTACTCAATGATAAAAAAAATACAACAGCTAATAACAACGTTTTTGTATAGGTAAAAAAATAATGATACATAAGATTACCAATCGATTCCTTTTTGCACTTTAATGCCGTTATCAAAGGCATGTTTGATTGATTGTATCTCTGAAACGGTATCTGCCATTTCAATTAAGCGGCGATGACAAGCACGTCCAGTAACGATAACATGCTGCCCTGAAGGTCTATTAGCTAACGTTTCTAATACCTCATCTATATCTAAATAACGATACGTTAGCATGTAAGTCAATTCGTCTAGCATTACTGTATTGATTGTTTCATCAGTTAATAACTTTTTCGCTTCTTGCCATACTAATTCAGCGGCCGCTATGTCAGTTTCTTTATTTTGTGTTTCCCAGGTAAAGCCTGTTTTCATAACATAAAAAGGGACACCATGTCCTTCTAATAAATTACGCTCACCACATTCCCACGTGCCTTTAATAAATTGACATACGGCGGCTTTCAAACCATGCCCCACAGAACGTGTCACCATACCAAAGCCTGAGGTAGATTTACCTTTTCCATTACCTGTGATCACTAAAAGCAAACCTTTGTCATCAGTGGCATTAGCGATACGTTCATCAACTTTTTCTTTTAATTTTTGTTGTCTTTGTTGATGTTTCTGCGCTTTATCTAGTTCTGTCATTATTTCTTCCACCCTGTTAATAACTTTTCGATGTTGACCAAGTCAAGATGCTCTTGGCAAACATCGGCTAATTTTTCTATTGCTAATTCTTGAATGACCGCTAAGTTTTTCTGCTCGCTAACCTTTACACCACACCAATTAGCCAATGCTATTTGTGCTTGGGCACTATCAAAAACACCATGTAAATAGCACCCCGCTATTTGGTTATCATCGCTAATTAAACCATCTGTACTTTCTGAATTCTTTAACAACGCTTGATAAGAGCCGTCAATAGCTGATTGCCCTTGATGTATTTCATAACCCGATACGTCAACAGACATGCCGCCTAGTGTCATTGTAGTTGTTACATTAGTTAAGGTTTTATTAGGAAAAATGGTCGTTGAGGTAGGTAAGTAGCCTAACCCTTTACCCACTTTTAGCTGACTTTCAATCTGTTCAGGATCCAATATCTCTCGGCCTAGCATTTGATAACCACCACATATACCAAACACTTTACCGCCATAACGAAGGTGGCGCTCAATATCTTTGTCCCAACCTTGCTGCTTTATAAAATTTAAATCAGGCTGAACATTTTTACTACCTGCCAGAATGATCAAATCAGCAGTAGGTAAAGGTGTATCACTAAACTCATTAGCATAAACAAACTGCAGATCAATTTCGGGGTTTACTCTTAAAGCATCAAAATCATTATGGTTACTCATTCTTGGTGTAACAGGCACTATAACTTTTAGCTTAGCCGTAGTATCAACCTGCTGTTGTTCTACCGCATCTTCAGCAGCAATATGTAAACCATGGATATAGGGTAACACGCCAAGAACGGGCTTTTTAGTATAGTTTTCAAGCCACTCTAATCCCGATTCTAAAAGTTTGATATCACCTCGAAAACGATTAATGACAAAACCAACAACTCTATTTTGCTCTGAAGGTGATAATAACGCTAACGTGCCAACAAGGTGTGCAAAAACCCCGCCTTTGTCAATATCGGCAATAATAATTACGGGGCAATCAACCTTCTCGGCAAAGCCCATATTAGCAATATCGCCTTGTCGTAAATTAATTTCAGCAGGGCTCCCTGCGCCTTCTACAATAATACGTTCAAACTGTTCGGCTAATATTTGATGTGAATCAATAACCGCCTCAGCCACCTTTTTTTTGTACGCATGATAATCTTGCGCATCCATTGCCGACAACGCTTTACCTTGAATAATCACTTGGGCGCTAGTATCTGATTGCGGCTTGAGCAATACAGGATTAAAGTGCACTGATAAAGGTACTCTAGCCGCTTGTGCTTGAACCGCCTGCGCACGACCAATTTCCCCGCCACAAGGAGTTACCGCGCTATTCAACGCCATGTTCTGTGGCTTAAACGGCGCAACATTAAGCCCTTGTCTCGCATAAATACGACATAAGGCTGCCACAAACGTGCTTTTGCCAGCATCACTTGTTGTGCCCTGTATCATCAGGGTTTTATTCATCTTCATCACCGTTAAGCACCTGTTCTTTAACTGGCACACTAATAAATTCTTTAATAGGTCGCGCCAATTTATTTACCTCAACGTTAACATTGCTTATCGTCAAATGCGTTAAACTACCATAGGGTACTTTGTAACTTTGATACCAACCACTTTCATTAATATTATCTTTTAAAAGACAGGCAAGAATCATTCGAATAACGCCACCATGACAGACAATCAAAGTATGTGTTTCAGTATCTAGGCTATTAGAATGCTTTTGTTGTTTAATCGCTTCGAAAATACGTCGCCATTGAGTTGCAATGCGTTGATAAAATTTCGTTAATGACTCAGCTTGTGGCAACGTATTTTTACTAGGAGATTGCCAAAAGTGTTCGAGTAGTTGCCACTTAGTTGTATCTTTGTATATATCATCGAAAGGAATACCGTCAAATACACCAAAATTCATCTCTTTTAGATCATTAACGATAAATACGTTATTCAATTGTGGCCTGCTCTCATCTCTAGAAATTAAATCAGCGAGTTTTTGACAGCGCTGTAACGGAGAGCTGTATATATTATCAAACGTGATCTGAGTGTCTTTTAAGGCTGTACATATTGCATCATTCACTTCTGCTAAAACAGGAACATCAGTATCGCCATATAGCGCAGCATTACCTGAAACTATTCCATGACGGAGTAAATAAATATGCTGTTTCATTAACGCTGACTTTTCTTTAAAACAAGTGATTCTGGAGATTTAAGTGATTGCGCAATACCCGCACAAATAAAATCAACACGATCTGCTACTTTCGCGACCCCTTGATTTAACCACCCCATATGATCAACAAATAAACGATTAAGCTCACCTAATGGCACTATGCCCTGACCCACTTCATTACTCACAATCACTAGTTCCGCTTCCGACTTTACTAACCCACTAACTAAAGCCTGAACTTGTTGGTGGAGGTAGCGGTCAATTGCAATAGTGTCTTCTCGATATAAATTAGAGGCTTTTAGTAACAGGTTACTCAGCCATAATGTGAGACATTCTATAAGATAAACTTTATTCCCCGTAAGCTGTGAAATACATTCGGTTAATTCATACGGACATTCAATTAACTCCCACGGGTTATCCGCTCGTTGCTCTTGATGTAATGCTATGCGTTGCTTCATTTCATCATCAAACGCCGTTGCGGTGGCAATATATGCGATATCATCATTAGATACTTCGGCTTTCGCTATTACGCATTGTTCAGCGAAAGATGATTTACCAGAACGCGCCCCACCTATGATTAAATGAATCATAAAATGCCACCATTTATACTTAATAGCGTGTTATTAACGTAATGCTGACTAACCGCTACAATAGTTAAATAAATAAGTAATTCACTCATCTGTTGTGCAGCTCCCAGACAATCACCAGTAAAACCGCCTAAGCGTTTAATTAACCAACGCCGAAAAAGCGTGCGAAAAACAACTAATACCAAAACAATAGCGGTTGCTAAGGTTAAAAACCAAGGCTCGTTAACTAATACTAATAAAGCAAGCCCACCACTCACGACAACAATAATTAACTCACTAAGACTTTGACGGTTAGCTAATGGTTTACTTTTACTTACTGCTGAATCAACAACGTAAGTAGTATTGAAGATTAGGCTAGCGGCTAACGCTCTTGATAAGGTATAAGCTAAGATTAAGCTTGGAATGAGTAATTGTTGATTAGCAAGTGTTAGCAAGAGCGTATATTTTAATAATAATGAAAGGACTAATGTTACAGTACCATAAGTGCCAATACGGCTGTCTTTCATAATAACTAAACGTTGTTCTATCGTTGTTCCACCACCGATACCATCCGCCATGTCAGCCAAACCATCTTCATGAAATGCCCCTGTTAACAATAATGAAGCAATAACAAGTAATATAACGCTGACATTAAGAGGAAGAATAACGCAAAAAGTAAGGTAAATAGCCGATAGAAATAGTGCGATTAAAAAACCTACTAACGGAAAATAACGGTTAGCGTGGTTCATCAAATGCTCTGAATAAGGCGTCGACTTAGGCACAGGAATTCGAGTAAAAAACATAAGCGACAAGCATAATAGCCACCATTGTTTTATCAAAAGTTGTGTAATTCTTCTTGCGAAGCTGTTACTTACGTTTTGACTCACACAGTTACTCCAGCACTTTCAAAACTTGCCATATCATTGTAAAAGCTAACCGCGGCTTTTAATAATGGGAAAGCAAGTGCGGCCCCCGTCCCTTCCCCTAATCGTAATCCCAAATTAAGTATAGGTTCAGCAGCTAAATGAGTTAAGATTGCTTGATGAGCTTGTTCGTCTGACTGATGGGCGAATAGTAAATAATCTTTGCTATTCGGGTGCATTTTAACCGCTAATAACGCAGCGATACTGACAATAAACCCATCAACAAGTACTGGGGTTTTAGCTTGCGCACTTGCTAAAATAGCACCTACCATTTGCACTATTTCAAACCCACCTACTTCTGCCATTATTTCCTTAGGTGATAACGGTACTTCAGCACTTCGAGTATTGATACGACTAACAGCTTGAGTTATTAATTGTTGTTTTAATAATAACTGCTCTTGGTTAATGCCTGTTCCTTGACCTACACAGGTGTTAACAGGTAAATCTAATAACAAAGCCATAATTGCGGAAGCCGAGCTAGTATTTCCTATACCCATTTCCCCTAACATTAAAATATCACAGCCTTGCAATATTTCTTGCATTGCTATTGATGCGCCATAAGCTAAGCTTTGCTCAACTTCAGTGCCGCTCATTGCGGGCAAAGTAGCAAAATCTTGTGTGCCTGAGGCGATTCGTTGTTGATAAAAGCTATTATTATCGGGGATTTCTACGGCTTTAATCGGCTCAATAATCCCCGCATCAACAACTTTCAATACGATATCGTTAGTACGACAGAAACAATTAATAGCCGCACCGCCGGTAAGAAAATTAAGGACCATTTGTCGCGTAACTGCACTTGGTGCAATACTTACACCATGTTTGGCAATACCATGATCCGCAGCAAAAACGAGCATAGTAGGCTTATTCAAAGATATTGCAACAACAGCTTCTTCAAGTGGCTGGCTTTGAATTAAGCCTAATTGTATTGCCAAATTTTCTAACTGCCCTAAAGCCCCCGGCGGCTTGGTTTTATTATTAATTACAGTTTCTAATGCAGACAAATATTTTGTATCTAAAGGTTTAATCGTAAAATTTATCATTACATTTTTCTCATTAACATAAGGAAAAATAGGCTGCCGATCACTGAAGTTATAACACCTATCGGTATTTCTTGACCTGAAATAATCGTGCGAGCAAAGACGTCAATCCAAATAAGAAAACAACCACCAACAATGCCTGCTCCGATTAATAACTTTGCAGTAGTTAATCCAATGAAAGGACGCACAATATGGGGGATCATTAAGCCAACAAAGCCAATACCACCACAATAAGAAACAATTACGGCCGTCATGGCCGCGCAAAGTACAAGGCTTAACAAACGTAAACGATCAACATTCACCCCAAGCGTTTTCGCACTTTCATCACTGAGTAATAATGCATCAAGTTGACGAGAAAACAGTAAAGCGACAATTAAACAAACAGCAATAACTGGGAAAGACCACTGCAATGCACTGTAATCAGCACGAGATAAACTTCCCATTAGCCAAAAAATAACACGATTACTGGCAAAGGCTTCACCAAAATATAAGATAAAACTGGTAATGGCACTGAGTAGAAAAGACACCGCTACACCGGCTAAAAGTAAATGTTCAATTCTGCGCCAATTGTTGTGCATTAATACCAGCATCACAATACTGACCGAAAGCATAGCACCTAAAAAAGCGGCTACAGGCAAAGTAAACATTTGATATTCTTCAGGCAAAAATCCAGATAAGGTTGCCCCCAAGCCCGCGCCGGCAACTATGCCAAATAAATAAGGATCGGCTAGCGGATTACGGGTAACATTTTGCATTAATGCCCCTGCAGCAGCTAATGCAAAACCGGCTAAAAAGCCCATTAATACTCTCGGAAAACGTATATCAATTAAAATAGTAGAATAAATAGGACGTTCACATTCAAGTATTAAACATTCAGTGAGTTCTTTGAAACCAAGTTCAGCCGTACCAAAGCCCATAGCTAAAAACATTGAAAGCATCACAATAGAAATTAACCAAAGGCTGGCTGATAACGTAGATAGTTTAGTTTTCATTCTTTATTCCAACCGTCTTTACACATTCCCTCTTGTCTGGTTCTACAGTTAAATCCGCAAAGTTAGTGCCCGAAAAGGTAATTCGTGGTGACTCAGTAAAAGGGTTTTTATCGACAATACAATCAAGCTTAAATACTTGTTGTAAACGTTCGCGGGTTAATAATTTTTCTGGGGTGTCAATGGCAATTACTTTGCCTTCAGCCATCAACAACAGTCTATCGCAATATTGCGCAGCTAAATTTAAATCATGAATGGTGATCACTAAAGATAATTCTAGTTTATTCACTAACTCTAAAATTTGATGTTGATAAAAAACATCTAGATGATTGGTCGGTTCATCCATTATTAAGATACTTGGGCGTTGCACGATGGCACGAGCAATTAAACAGCGTTGTTGCTCGCCTCCAGATAAGGTTTTAAATATTTGCGTACTTTTCTCAAATAAATCGACTTTTTTTAGCGCCAATTCTATCAGTTGTAAATCTTCACTGTTATCACGATCAAATAAGCCTTTATGAGGAAGCAACCCCATATGAACCACATCAAAAACGGTTAAATCAAACACTGAGTCGTGGTGCTGTGCAACCACTGCAACTTTTTGGGCAATATATTTACGGTCTACATCACCGAGGTTTTTACCGGTAATCTTTATATCACCGTCACTCAATGGATAACCACGATACAGGCATTTAAGTAAAGAGGTTTTACCCGCACCATTAGGGCCAACAATGCCTAAAGTTTCTCCTTTTTTTAATGAAAAACTTATCTGGTCAACAATCTTTTTATTATCAACTTGCCAAGTTAAATTGTTAGCTTCTAGTACCATAGCCATATTGCATCTCAACAATAAAAGTAAGGTGCGGCAAAGAAAGGAAATATTGGAAAGTTATTTCATTGATAAGCAAACATAACATGCTGAACTTTATTCGCTTAAAAATGATGATTAATCTTTTAAATACATCCCCGTGTTACCCGCACGGTTTCGTTTTATTACAAATAAGTTATGGCAGGTTTCCTGACTTATAGAGATACCCCAAATTTACCCTTCCCAACTTAATTGTCAGTGGTTTGTAAATTCAGCCCTAATTACAGTTGCGGGAACAGTTGTGGGATTATAAAAATATGCACCACATTCCCTTTTAAGCTCTTTTTATATCAATTGAATGAATAAAAATTTAAGCACCATAAAAACGCGAATAGTTTAACATAACGATCACAACATAACAGTAAATCATCACCTATTTACTCATTAATTAAATAGGCAATAGTAGATGAGGTTTGCTATGGTGTAATTATTGCTTCTTATTACTATATTTCGACTATAAACAGGTTTTTGACACTATGGCGACACAAGATTTATATAATATGATGACTCCAAACTTCTATAGCGAGTTTAATTGTATAGGCGCGGAATGTGCTGATACATGTTGCCAGGGCTGGCAAATAAATGTAGATAAAAAAGCCTTTAAAAACCTAAAGAAAAATGAAAATATTATCGTTCGCCAACTAGCTAATGAACACTTGTCACTTACTCGGCAGTCTGAAAGTAGTTGGGGGAATATCAAATTAAAAGACAATAATCATTGTCCTTTTTTAGATACCACTAAGTTGTGTGAGATTCACAAACAAATTGGTCATGAAGCATTACCCAAAACGTGCCAAAATTACCCTAAAAGTATATTAATGTTTGGCGATCAAATAGAAGCTAGCATGAGTATATCATGCCCTACAGCAGCTGAAGCAGTTTTACTTAACCCATCGGCATTCACCTTTAAACAAAGTGAAAAAATGCTACAAAGATTAAATCATATTACTATCGGTGGTTACACCAAAAAAACATTGCCAGCCTGGATGCCAATATTAAGAGATTTTTGTTTTTCTGTGGTTTTATTTGAACAGATACCTCTTGAGCATCGTTTATTTGCGATGGGAATGTCGTTGAAACAAGGAGAAAAGCATCTTGATAACCCTTTAAGGTTACAGGAATTTCTCGCTACGGCAGAAGAAATGACTGCCGATGGTTCTTTTAGTAAAATGTATGAAGATTTATCACTTAATGAATCATTCAAATATGTAATGTTTGCCAATCAACATTACAAACTAGACCAAGAATCTCTGCAATATAAAAAGGCGGGCAATACCCCTAGTCATTCAGAAAAACAAACGCGCTTTGATCAGGTGAGAACACCCATATTTGAACTTATCGAACAGCGTAAATTGAAGCAACCTGAAGCAAAAGACGTAGATCTATTTTTTGAAATTTTTAAATCTGGACAAAAAAAAGTAGATTTATTTTTAGCCACTAAAGAACATATTTTAATTAATTACATTCTATATTACTTATTCCATAATCAATTTATGTTTAATCTGGATAAAACACCCTTTCAGTTTTTTAAGATTATGAGCGTTGATCTATTCATGCAACGTACTTACCTTGCAGGAATAGCTGAAAAACAGGGAGAATTAACACAAGAATGGTTAATACAATTATTCCAAAGTTATGCCCGAAGACGCCAACATGACGCCCATTTTGTTGATAATATGGAAATGCAATTAGAACAATCAAATACCAATGGCGCAGGCGACATTTTTAGTTTATTAAAATAAAAATAGTCGCACTATAGTTTACCCACGAGTATGGTTAAATCGTTATGTTGGGGCGCTTTACAAGCGATTGCATCAGGTAAGCATAAAGCTTGCTGGAATGCAGAGCTAATATAAAGCGTTACCTTACAATGGATTTCTCCTGATTCATGGCGATATAGGGCCAGCATTTGCTCACGATTATCTGATTGTTGATAAATAGTAGTCAGCTGATCTTGTAAGCTAAATAAACGCGTTGTAGCGGTAATTGCATCACCTAAGTCAACACAATACCAATTTATTTCATTACTCAAAGTACTCTCCAATGTTTATTTACTTAACTTTAAGTTGTAGTGTCTATTTCAGCCATATATCATCAACAAATATTCTAGACCATTGTGTATAAACAAGTGACCACTTTCTTATCTCGATTGGTATTAGGCCTCAAAATAATAAAAATAATGATTAGGAGTTATTGTGTCTGATTGGATTTCCATTATCCCCCCTATTTTAGCGATTATCATTGTTCTGTGGAAAAAAGAAGTTATCTTGGCACTATTACTCGCCATGGCGAGTTCTGAACTTTTAATTCTGCTAACATCATCAAGTTCAACGAGTCCTTTCGCCGAATTCGGCATCACCACGATTGAACGTATTATTAGCGTTTTTCAATCTGATGGAAATACCCGCATATTAGTATTCTCACTACTAGTAGGGGCTTTATTAGCTTTTATGCGTCAATCTGGCGGGGTTACAGCAACGGTTAATATTTTAATAGAAAAAGGGCTAAGTGGTAGTGCGAGACGCTCAAGATTTTTAGCTTTTTTTACGGGCGTTGTTATCTTTATTGAATCAAATTTAAGTGTCTTAATGTCGGGGATTATTTCTCGGGGGTTATTTGATAAGTTTGGTATGAGTAGAGCACGTCTTGCCTATATTATTGACAGTACCAGCGCACCTATCTGTATTTTATTACTCCTTAATGGTTGGGGAGCTTATGTTTTAGGACTATTAGGTAGTTATGAATTAAACCAATCAGCAGTATCAATTTTAATACAAACTATCCCGCTAAATTTTTATGCATTAATCACTTTAACCATTGTTGTTTACACTTGTTGGACAGACAAAATTCATGGCCCGTTAAAAGAAGCAGAATTAAACCAGCAAAAAAGTACCACAAAATTAGAATTAGATGTGCCAGCAAGTAAACCGCGTTATATGTTACTGCCTTTAATTACCTTATCTTTTTCCATGGTTGCTTTTATGTTTATCACTGGAAATGGTGACTTTATTCAAGGCTCTGGCTCAAAGTCAGTGCTCTATGCAACAACGTTAGCTTGTGTTGTTGCTTATGCCATGATGGTAGGCAGCAAACGTTTTACTCATAAAAAAATGACAGAAATCGGTTTTCAAGGTATATCAGAATTACTGCCATTAGTGATGATTGTTTTATTATCATTAGCGCTAGGCGCAAGTTTAAAAACATTAGGAACAGGTACCTTTATTTCAGGCTTAGTAGCTGAAAATCTTCCCTTATTTTTAGTACCTATGGTGTTATTTCTCGCAGGCGGTTTAATGTCTTTTACTACAGGTACATCATGGGGGACATTTGCTTTACTAATACCAATAGGCATGCCTTTAGTCATTAATTTAGATTTACCCGCGCCTTTGCTATTAGCAGCCATATTAGGGGGTGGCGTCTTTGGCGATCATTGTTCACCTATTTCTGATACTACAGCAGTTAGTGCAGTAGCCTCAGGTTGTGACTTACTTGAACATGTGCGAACACAGTTGCCCTATGCACTATTTGCTGGAGGTTTAACTATGATCAGTTATATCCTTTGTGGATTAGTGTTTATCGGTTTATAAAAATTTCCACATATAAAGCCGTTAACTAAGCTTTAACGGCTTGAATAACCCGCTTACAAAATTCGCGTATTCATGCTCGAAAATTTATTTTATATTTAGTTTATATTTTTTGTACAACTCAATAGTGATGCAAATGTCCTTAACTGTAAAAACCGCTTTTACTTTAGTTATCGTTTGGCTTTTAATCAGCCCCCGTACTGCATTGGCCGATAAATTTATCGGCCAATGGCATATCATTAAAAACAATAAATTAACGACGGCACAAACCATAGATGGCTTAAATAAGTTACAAATAACCGTAAATACGCAACAAGATGTATCGATTATTTTAACCTTACATAATTTTTCCGGTTTTGGCACTAAACACGAAGTCTTCGAGTACCAATCGCCCACCTATGGGAATGTAAGAACGGTCGATTACTATATTAAGGAAGATCAAATAACCTTAAGCACACCTTATGAAGTCAATCGCTTTATTGAAAATTTAAAAGACATAGCCACCCACGCTTTAATTTTAGATGACACGTTAGGTTCTTCCTTTAAAGAAAGGAAAATAAATATAAGTTATTTATCTACCGAGAAAAAGCACATATTAAATCGTGCCGCATTCTCAACCATAGAAATTGATGAGGTATTACAAAGCTTAGGTTTATAATATATAATTCCGACCACTTTTTGACTTTCCCTGCCCCTCTAACAATCAAAATTTTATAACATAAATGTATTAAAGCATCCATCTTCATATTTTTTTCATTTTCTCGATAAAAGACAATAGCTTATTTTTTATTTTAAGCTATGCTCATAAAAACCAGACTAGAGTAAACGGGATCTGAATGATGCTAAACAAACTTACCATGCGTAGTAAATTTATACTTTTATCGGCTTTTATATGCATAATATTTATTGCCGCCATGGCATTTATAAAAATAGCAAATAACCAAATATCGGATAGTTTCAACCGCTTTTACCAACAAAATTTCATGGTAACAAAGCTTAGTGGTGAACTTAAGCAAGCGCAAGACGGTATTTTATCGGGGGTAAGAGGCTTACAAGTGATCTACCTGTTAAACCTAAAAGAGCAGGCACCGGAGTTAATCCAAAGCATAGATCATAATGCGTCATTAACCATGCCGCTAATACAAAAAATTACTAATGCTTACGGCGGAGACCCCGCTTTACTCACCACTTTAAAAAATAATTCTCAACGTTATGAAAAAGCAGCTGTACACTTTAAAGAGGCAATGGAAACTGCTCCTGATAACAGAGCAGAATATGAAATTTATCGCGAATTTGTTGACTCCCATAATGCATTAACCGCATTCTATAAAGAGTTTGATCGGATCAATGTTGCTGAAGTAGATGCAGCACAAAAATCAGCTCAAGAATCAATAGCGTTTGCAGATACCGTTTTTTATTCTTCTATAATTATTACTATTGCATTGGCCGTTGTTTTTAGCCACTTCCTTTCACAGAAAGTTGTGCAAGGCTTAAATATTTTAAACCGTAGTGCCCATGCATTACAACGCGGGGAACTTATTCATTTTTCATCAATTGAAGGCTCTGATGAAGTAGCAGACTTAAGCCGAACACTTGATGCCACAATATCACATCTTAATAGCACCTTATCAAGTATCCATACATCTGTTGATGATGTTAACCGTCATAGTAATGAATTACTTGATGCTAATACCCACATTCAGGCTGCTACAAATGAAGTATCAGATCATACAACTCAAGCAGTTACTGCTATTGAAGAATTGTCAGTAACCAGTAAGAATATTGCTGTGAATACAGCTGAATCTGCAACCGCTTCGGACGGAATGATGACCTTAGCACATAGTGGATTAGATGCCTCAGAGCAAACTAAAGACGCTGTGACTCAACTATTAACTACGTTAAACAAAACTTCAGAAGTCGTTGATCAACTACAAAGCGAATCTAGCCGTATTGAAACAATTTTAGATGTGATCAGAAATATTTCAGAGCAAACAAATTTATTAGCATTAAATGCAGCTATTGAAGCCGCCCGAGCAGGGGAACAAGGCCGAGGTTTTGCCGTTGTTGCCGATGAAGTTCGTACTTTAGCACAACGTTCAAATAGCTCGGTCAACGAAATTGAAACCATGCTAGGTCAGCTACGTTCAGCGGCGCAAAATGCAGTAAGTATGATGGCCGATAGTACAAATGTAGCTGCACAAGCTGAAGACAAGATGGAAGAAAGTAACAGCTTGCTAAAAGAAATTATGGAAATGATAAATGCCGTTAATGATCAAACGCAACAAATAGCAACAGCCGCCGAAGAACAATCAGCAGTAGCTGAAGATATTAGTAAAAATATGCATACTATTCATACCTTAACGGATACAACAGCAAACATATCTGAACAAACAGCAGTTACCAGTAGTAGTATGTCTGAGCAAAGTGAGTCAGTACTTAAACAAGTTGCCTTCTTTAAGTTATCGTAACATTTTTATAACTATTTATGATTAGCAACGCGTGCTAACAATATTGCCGAGTACTTAGGTAAACAAAACTAAGTGCTCGGAAATATTTTTGAAGTAGCCCCTTCACATAGTATCCTCATCAGGCTCGCCACCAACTTCTTTACGCTTACGTTGTTCTTGTTTAGCCTTTTCTGCATTTTTAAATACGGGTGGTGGGATAGGAAAAATAGCAATTAAAGGAAAGATAGCTAAGAACAGGAATACCCCTCTAGACATACCTTTACCCCATAGTACTATCTTGTACATTAACCAAATGAGCAAGATAAAAAACACAGACTCATCACATGAAATAAAATAGGTGGGTAATGTTCAACTAATGCTATCCATTCCATTTTTTCAACACACTCTACCTATATTTTTATAACATTTTGGGTTTCATGCCTAAAACTCAAGACAAATATAGGAGTAATAAAACAAAAAGCCGTAATATACATTACGGCTTCATCTAACTTACTAAATTTATACTTAAGCCTCTGGATTTGTTGTTTTTAAAGGAGTGAACTTGATAGCATAAGCATTAATACTGATATCAGGATTATCAATTTCAATCATAGCTTCTTTACTGTAATTAACGGCCAACCTTGGCGTAGCAACGGTGTTTTCAGCCGATTTATTAATCTCGATTAACTCAATTTCAACAAATGCCAATTCTTCTAAATCTTTAACATTAAGGTTAAATTTAAACTTGTCATGGATCATAAATTCTGCCTTTTTATCAAAGTCTACCCACAGTACTATATTCGAGCTGGTTTCCCTTACCATTCCATTAATAGCTGTTCTATCAATAACGGTTATATCAAAATTCATCAAGGCACCAAGTCTTTTCATTTCAGTTTGTTGAGCTTCATGTTTGTCATTATTAATTGCCGTAGCAATGGTATTCCATGACATCATAGTTAATGTCGACAATGTGATTACGCTATAAAGTATTTTTGTTCTAATGGTCATTTTCCTACTCTCCTTAAGTAATTTTATTCTTGTGATATTATGTTTTTCACTCGAAATGACAGAACACATAACATTATTGATATCTCGTTGATGATGCCGATAATGATTCAACAACAATAGCGAGCTAAGATCCTTAATATATTGATGAACGCCGAAGGTTTTACTTGCCTTTTCGTCACACCTTGCTTCAATTAAAAATCGATTGACCGAAATAAGCTTTAGAACCCACGGATTCCACCAAAATACACATCCACAAAACTCAAGTAAGAAAAGTCTTAGATTGTCATAACTTTTAATATGCTGCTTTTCGTGGGCTATAATGAGATCAAGAAATTGACTTTCTAAAAGTTTGTCAGAAATAATAACCACAGGGTTAAATATTCCTAGAATAAAACCACTATTATCTTGATTTAATGAAAATATATTAACTTTGTGTTTATCACTTAGTTCGCTGCTGTAAGCAAGCGAAGGCTCTGCCATAATGCGTCTCTGACAAGAAATAATTTGTATCATTTGCTTTGCAAAAATTAGAATACCAACACTTAAAAGGCTCCATAGTAACCATTTAACAAACACTCCAATATTTATGATCGATTTTGAAACATCATCATTTACAATTATTGAATTCACTTTTGATAATGAAATAATGGTAGGCTCTGCTAATACTTGATCAGGTATTAATTGTGCAATTAGCGAGTAAGGTATAAACCACGCAATAATAGCTGCCAACGTTAGATAATAATTAGCATTATTAGACCCTTTACCATATTTAATGAGGACTAATACAAGGGTAGAAATAGCAATATTTGCATAGAAGTAACTTTCCATTTACTTAATATCCTTTTTTCTTTCTTTTAAAACGGCTTCTAGGTATTCAATATCTTCTAAATCTAAATCTTCCTGCGCTAAAATGTGTGCAGCCAACGGTCGGCTCTTCCCTAAAAACACCCTATTAATGAAATCCTTAATTAAAGGAGTGCGCACATTCTGTTTCTCCATCACGGGTAAATAATAAATTGTTCGTCCTTCAGATCTGCTGCGTTTTATCGCATCTTTTTTTTCTAGCCTATCAATAATTGTTTTAACCGTTGAATATTTCACATCTCGCTTTTGCATAATTATTTTATGTATTTGAGGTGCGCTAGCTTCACAAATTTCCCAAAATAATTGCATAACCTCTAATTCAAAATCTGATAACGACATACAACACCTTAGCAACACATCTCTACAGTTGTAGATAATAATATCTACAACTGTAGAGATGTCAACAATTAAAATTAATCTTCAAATTTAAATATGCACCTAATATTATTAGAAACAGTAACAGTTACTTCAATGGCTTTTGCTGCACTTATTAGTGCAACTGCTTTTTCGATGGTTTTAATTATTCTGAAAATGAATAGATTGTTGAAGACTTCTTTTTAAGCATATCGGTGAGAAATGGACGTTCATTTTTTAGCTATGCTTGCCATTTTATTATTAGATTTTCATTGATTTTATTGAAATTGCTTTTCTAGTGGTGTCTATATTAACGCCGCCCTTTGGATTTATTTTTTACTTTTACTTTTACTGAACAACTTACCTATACCTAGTTATTCCTCAACTGAAAAAATCAAAAAGCCGTAATATACATTACGGCTTTTAGCTATACTTTCTTAATTTTCTAGGGAAAGCTACGTCTTATTGAATGGAAATCTTATCTTTGATCACCAAACAACGTTTATTGTTTTGATGAGCCACCAATAATGCTCTTCGCGTACCCGTTGACAGTTCTTTATTGTCAGCAATTGCCTTTGCCAAACGCTCTACACTTTTAGTAGTACAACTTGTTGGGATCATAGTACCGGCATACGTACGCATAAATACATGATCATGTAATTTGTCTACTTCTGCCAATGATGCGATGCGACTATCCGCTGTAACTTCATTTAAGGCTGTTTGTTCAGACGGATACATAGACCCCATTGCCGAACGCAGTTTTGCATATGGCATAGCATTTTCTGTCGCATGAATATTGGCTAACCACTGCGCTTTTACTTTAGCATCAGGTCGAATGACTTGAGCTGCGATAGCTGATTTAACTCCAGTATCTGAGCTATCAGCTTGTTGCTCTTGCTCAAGTAATGCTATAGCTTGAGGGTGCTGATAACGATTTAAATGGCGAATAATACTCCAACGTAAATCTTGGTTTATCGTTAAATTATCAATGCTTTGTTCACCATTTAATAATGCAACTAAGGTATTCAAGCCTTTTTCAGAAGTTGCAAACGCTTGATAATAACCAAACCAACGGCGTAGCTTATTGGTATCTTTCGTATTGGCTAACGTATTGTCCCAAGCCATTTTTTCAAGGCGTTGCATTGTAGTTTTAACATAAGCATGATCTAATCCATAAATGCCTTTTATGTAAGACGCACTTTGTCCAAGTTGAGACAAAGCCTGGCCTAACAATGTATAATCTGTTTCTAAAGGTGCATTCACAATGGCAGTATCAATAAAGTCGTTTAATGGTAATTGACCATCGCGCACACTATCCCATAATGCTTGCCATAACATTGAACGTAGTAACGGGTCTGATACTTTGTTTAAGTTATTTTTAGCCGTTTCAAAAGAAGTACTATCTAAATTTACTTTTACAAAACCCCAATCTTGATAATTTGGATACACCATATCAGGGCAATCACTACCGATTAAAACATCAACAGATGTTGAGTTACCACTGTATGTAACTGCAACATTTTTTATTAAATTCACACCATTCGTATCCGATGAGAATAATGCAACTTGAACATGTTGCTCACGTAATGTCGGGAAATTTTCATCTGCAGATTGTAATAAATTAAACTGGGTAATTTTACCATTTTCACAACTAAAATTACTTTGAATGGTGTTTACACCTGCTTTATAGAGCCACTCTTGTTTCCAGTTATCAAGGTTTTTACCTGAAGCATCAGCTAAACTTTCAATAAAGTCGTCTAATTCAGCATTTTGATAAGCATTTTTGGCTAGGTAATTGTGAATACCACGTCTAAAATCAGTTTCACCTAATAGATGGCGCAGTTGATTTAATGTTGATGCCCCTTTTGAATAAGTAATCGCATCAATATTATCAAAAGCATTTGCTGATGAAGGAATAGGTACTTCAATAGGATGTGTGGTTATTTGTTGATCTTGGCGATAAGCAGATTGTTTGCCGTATGCATAAAAAGAACGCCATGCATTATCAAACTCTGTGGCTTCGGCAGTTGCTAACGTTGCCATGAAGGCAGCAAAACTTTCATTTAACCATAAGCCATTCCACCACTTCATGGTCACTAAATTACCAAACCATTGATGTGCCATTTCATGCATAATGACACTAGCTAAACGTTGTTTTTGACTTTGGCTCATTTCACCATTTGTTAAAAACCCGCCTTCACCAAAAGTAATTGCGGCGGCATTCTCCATTGCCCCATAAATAAAATCAGGCACTAAAACTTGATCGTACTTTCTAAAGGGGTAATCAATACCGTAATAATCTTCAAAAAAAGCTAAGCCTTTATGGGTATAATTAAACCAATCACTTGGAACTACTTGCTTTTCAACTGATTGTCTTACAAATAATCTTAACGGATATTTACCACTAGTATCTTCCCACTTATGATAAGGTCCCGCATGTAACGAGAAGTTATAAGGACTTAATTTTAAGGTACGATCAAAATACCAAACCTTTTTATCACCTTTAATTTCTACGCGTGTCTCCTTCATCGCTGAAAATACGTGCCAATCCGTTGGAGATGTTACTGTCATCTGATAATTAGCTTTAAGATCTGGTTGATCAAATAAAGCAAACATTTGCTGTGCGGCTGCAGGTTCAAAATGAGAATATAAATACACTTTGCCGTCAACAGGATCGGTAAAACGGTGTAATCCTTCACCATCAGTGCTGTGTTTACGGGTAAAATTGACTTCGACTGAGTTTTTACCTTTTTGTAAGTTTTCTGCGGCTAAAGTGATAAACCAGTTATTATAATCAGCATTAACTTCATTACCATTAACAATAAGCTTACTAATGTTAGCTTCATTTAAGTCAAGAGTTAAAGGTGTTGATGCATCATTCAGGGCAAAGTTTATTACTGAAGTAGCACTAAAGCTTTCTTCGCCTGTAAGTTCAAATGTTAATTTATAATCAACATCAGACACTCGGCTAGAGCGTTTCATTGCTTGCTCTTCACTTAAATAAGCATCGTTTGCACGAGCAACAAAAGTAGAAGTAGATGATTGGGTTTTAGCTTCGATATTATTAGCGTTATTACTGGCTTGATTACATGCACTCAATAAAAGTGTTGAGGCAAGAATCATCAAAATGGATGATTTCACAAGGACTTCCTATGATTTTATAAAATTGATTAGGATAATTTTGGGCTATTACGTGTTGAACTTAATAGATTGTTAACTGCAGAGCCTTTAGATGATCTATTCAGAATAGCGTGGACTACTATAGAATAATAGTAATCGTAGATAAAGGAAGAGCGGCTGACTTATTTATCAGCACGTTCGTCTCTTTGGAAAGATATACGCACAAATATAATAGCTGAGTAACTAAAAAAATAACGACAGTTTTTTAATTTGCTAATTGAAACAACATTGCCGTACTTTGTTTTTTTAAATTCACCACTTCTGATACTAGGTCTCCGTTTTTAAAACGATCAAAACACGCAGTATCTAACGATAAGTTACGGCAAAAATCTATTACAGTATTGAAGTCTTGCCGAGTAAATTGTTCTTGTTCACGGCTCATCAGTCCATCGATATAAGCATTATTGCCATTAATATTTATATTGGCAATTGCTGAATAAGGCTGTCCATAGTCTTTTACTCGTAAAGCTCTAACTGCTTTAACTTCAAATATCCAATCATCTAATTGGATATATCTGCTTATTGATTGCTGAGAAAAAGCTGACTTTATCATTTATTAATACCTTATAAAAAAGCCAGTTACTTAGTTGGGGGGGCAGTAACTGGCAAAGTAGTGAACAGACTGTGTCTAATCAACGCTAAATAGCGTATGAATTAAATGCCTCTAGCTTTTAAGATCAAATGAGGCAAGTTCTTTTTCACTTAAACCGCCATCATTATTTACGTCAATGTCATCAAAGTTGTCTATTAATACTTTGTTTTTACTAATCGCAACTTCTTCTTTGCTTAATAAACCATTATTGTCATTATCAAATTGACTTAAAAATGAGGTAAGATTTACTTTTGCTACAGTGTCGATCGCTACGGCGTCAACTTCCTTTGCAACTTTTACAGGCTCATTGGCGTTAACAGAAAAAGTAGCAACTAATGAACTAATAACAACTAGGGTAACTTTTTTTAAATTAAACATATTTACATTCCTTCATATTTTCATTAACAAATAACGTACTTTTTAATTAATCTTTACTTAGCTTTCAGTATCAAATGAAGCAAGTTCATTTTCACTTAAACCGCCATCATTGTTTGCGTCAATTTCATCAAAATTATCTAATAAAATTTTGTTTTTACTTACAGCTACTTCAGCTTTGCTAAGCAAACCATTATTATCATTGTCAAATTGGCTTAATAATGATGTTAAGTCGACTTTCGCAATTGTTGGCATCTCTTCTGTAACTTTCACAGGCTCCGTTGCACCTACATGTAAAGTAGCAACTAATGAACTAACAACAACTAGGGTAACTTTCTTTAAACTAAACATATTTATCTTCCTTCATTTGTAGTTAACGTAATTACCTTAGGATTAAGTACCTTAGGATAAACGTAGTAAGTTTTTGTACTGTCATCATAGGTATAGCAGTCAATGTGCCAACTTTGTAACTTACTGATTAATAAAGAGTTTACATTTAAACAGTGGTTTAAAGTGTCGCCAATAAGCAACAGTAAATATTTTTCAATTTAAGTTCATTACCCCTAGCTAAGATCAATTTTTAAATTAGCTATATAAAACAATAAGTAACAAGCAATATTTTTATTGGTAAACACTGTCGCTAATTTGAGACAATGTTGTTTATCCAAGCTAAACAGGGTTAAATCTATACATGGAAATGAGATTTCAACTAAGAAGCATATTTATAAATGCAACAACTAATTAAAAAATTATCGTTTTATCATGTGTCAATTAAAACCCTTACACTGATGGGGTTTGGTTTAGTCGCCTTTCCTTTAGTTTTTGCATTTTTATATAGCGCAAATCAAGTAAATAGCCTTTCTCAGCAAGGAACAACGGCCATTTTTAATGTAGCGGAATTAGTTGAAAATAACCGTAAGCTAAGCCAAACACTTACACGATTAGAACGATTTGCAAGTCAGTTTGTAGTATTAAAAGAGCAAGAACTACTCACACAATACGTAGAGGAAAAGCAAGAACTAATAAATCTATTATCTCAAGAGTTTAGCCGTTATAGTGATGAACAATTTCCTTTACTGATTGAACAGTTCACAAATAAAGTCAATGAAATAGATTCTTTAATACAATCAACAGCGGCTGATTCATTAAGCTTAGACACAGTGCAAAGCCTCTTCAAGCAACTAGCTCAAGTTAACCAGCAACTATCATTACATACGAATGAAGTTATAAATCAACGTGCTAACGCTATGGAAGCATCGGCTAACCATGTTAAAAGAACCATGTTATTTAGTTTGCTGATCATCCCAATAACTTTATTAATTGCAGGTGTGTTTATAGTATTAATTACCCTCCCTCTAAAGGTATTACTCGGTAAAATAAAATTACTAGAGCAAGGTAACTTTCAACAATCAATTACTGTTGATGGTTCTATAGAAATAGAAGAAATAGCTGATGCATTAGAAACAATGCGTAGTAGATTACATGCATTAGAGCTACAAAAATCGAGTTTTATTCGTCATATTTCTCATGAACTAAAAACACCTTTAGCTGCAATTAGAGAAGGTACAGAATTAATTTATGATAAAAGTGTTGGTCCATTAAATAACGATCAACAAGAAATTACCCATATAATTCGTACAAGTGTTAATCGATTACAACGTTTAATTGAAGACTTACTAGATTTCAATATAGTACTCGACTCCACCAGTTTACAAGACGCTGAGGTTATTAATTTAACAACAGAAATAGAACGAGCTTTAACTTTACGAGTGTTAGATATAAAAAGAAAACAGCTAATAGTTAATATGGATGTTGGTAAAATTTCTTTGCAATGTAATAGTAAGCAATTAAGTGTAATATTAGATAATTTATTATCAAATGCTATTAAGTTTTCACCAGACAAAGGTGCTATTACAATAAAAGCTTGGGTTGAACAACACGCGTTATATTTAACAATAACAGATCAAGGTACAGGTATTGCTTCATCACTTCATAGCAAAATATTTGATGCATTTTACCAAGGTCCCGCAAAGCACAACAGTCAAATAAAAAGTAGTGGTTTAGGACTAACTATTGTCAAAGAGTTACTGATGCGTTTAAACGGCAGTATTAGCATTGAAAGTAATACAACTTCACCTAGTTTTACCACCTTTACAATAAAATTACCTAGAGCAAAAGTAATGTCGCTAAACAGCATACCTACTTCGGAAAAAACTTAATCATGAGCACACTTATTATCCCTGTAACAATTATAAGAGCCACTCTATTATCAGCATTTATTATGCTAGTTTCTGGTTGCCAAATACTCAGTACAGCAGAAAATGATACAAATACGGAGTATTCATATTATGGAAGTTATTATTTATGGATTAAAAGCCTTAATGATGAAGAGTTAGTGAAAGAAATTAACGCGCAGCAAGTTAAGGAATCCGAAGGCGATCAAACGGCTGAGTATCATTTATTGCTTTTACATAGCTTACCTAATTCGCCAATACATAATCCTTATATTGCAAAGGCCAAACTTAATCAACAAGCATTAATTCAAGAAGCACAAACCCAATTCAATGTAGGCGATCTCGCTTTTATTGTTATGCTCAGAGATCAGCTAAATCAACAATTGTTGATGTTAAATAAATTAATAAACAAAGAGAAAACCAATACAGAAAACAAAAAACAATTGGCCGTACAACAACAGTCAATTGAAGCGCTTGAACAACGCTCACAAAAGCTACAGCAACAGATTGAACAATTGAAAAAAATAGAAAGTTCCATTAGTGATCATGGTACAACGTTATGAACATAATAGAAGCTACCGATATAAAAGAAAAAATATTAATTGTGGATGACGATCCTAATTTATTACGTTTATTAGGCATACGCCTAAATGCTGCAAACTATGAAGTTGAATCCGCGCAAAGCGCTAAACAAGCCCTAGGTATTTTAAAAAGTTTTCAACCGCAGTTAGTGATCAGTGATTTACGCATGGAAGGCATGGACGGTATGGCATTATTTGAAAAAATACGCCAACAACATCCCAGTTTACCCGTTATTATTATGACCGCCCACGGCACTATTCCTGATGCTATCAGTGCTACCAAGCAAGGCGTATTTAGTTTTTTAACTAAACCGTTTGAAAGCCAAGAGTTACTCGATACTGTAAAACAAGCCATACGCTTACAACCTCGTTCAGATAATGGAAACAATGACCAAGCAGAACATGCATGGCGGGAAAAAATTATTTCACGTAGCGCTGTAATGGAAACCTTATTACAACAAACGTATCAAGTCGCGAAAAGTGACTTTAGTTTATTAATTCATAGCCAAAGTGGCACGGGTAAAGAGTTACTCGCACAAGCTATTCATCAGGCTAGCGAACGTAGAACCAAACCTTTTACCGCTATTAACTGTGCAGCAATTCCTGAACAATTATTAGAGTCTGAACTTTTCGGCCATAAAAAAGGCGCATTTACTGGCGCAGATCAACACCATATAGGCTTATTTGAAGCCAGTGATGGCGGCACCTTATTTCTCGATGAAATTGGTGACATGCCTATGAATTTCCAAGTTAAATTATTACGAGCTCTACAAGAACGAGAAGTACGTCCAGTTGGCAGTACCAGCTCAATAAAAGTTGATGTGCGTATAATAGCAGCCACCCACAAAAACCTGCAAAAAGCCATTAAAGAACAAAACTTTAGAGAGGATTTATACTATCGCTTAAACGTAGTTGAATTAATCCTGCCGCCACTGTCAGACAGACGCGAAGATATTCCTCTACTCGCCCAGCATTTTTTAAGTCAAACATCAGGGCGCACAACCAACCAAGTAAATGGCTTTAGCCAAAGCGCTATGGAAATACTTATTAGCGCCCCTTGGCCAGGAAACATCAGACAATTACAAAATGTCGTTGAGCAAAGCGTTGCGTTATCAACAGAGTCAATAATTAGTGAATCATTAGTGAGAAACGCACTGCGTGAAGCCCCTACTCAACAGCCTTCTTTCCAAGAAGCCCGTGATCAATTTGAACGAGACTACTTAGCTACCTTGTTAAAAACCACCACAGGTAATGTATCGCAAGCCGCTAAAATAGCACAAAGAAACCGAACAGAATTTTATAAGTTACTTAATAAGCATCATTTGAATGCTGAAGCATTTCGGGAAGAATAATCCGTTAACCATTCGTTGGCATCGACTACCAACCACACTAATCAGATTAAATTTTGTGTAGTAGCTCATATTTGATCTGACCGTTTTACTTAGTAAAGTTAGGCTTAACATGACAGACAGTTAGGAGCGAGAAGCAGTCACTGACCGTTAAGCTTTTAATAACAGCAATTAGCCAATTGCTGACATTAGCTTTTAAATATTAACGGCAGTTCAGAGGTCCTAAAGCTTCATATTTCAATTAAAATTCACATCCATTTACAACTAAAATTATGATTAAAACCTTTGCATGGTGTTAGATCTTAAATCCCCAAAGCGGACATAAGAATCATTTAAATTTCAAACGGATTTAGAGTATTAAGTCTAAGGCGCAATCACCCCCAAAGTGAGATAGAAACTATAAAATTTTCACAAGTGAGCCATAGTCTCTTGTTATACCTCAATTCCTAATTTTTTGGCATTTCTTTTTGTTATACAAATGAATATGTCAGGATATTCTTTAAACTCTATTTTAAATTTGAATATCAAATTACCTTTTGCTTTAGAAAAAAACATCATGAATGGGAATAAGTAAGTTTGGCGTAATAAGCTTAAAAAAAGAATTAATTGATAAGTGCATGAATTGATCATTAAAGCCAATATTTAAGATTACATTGCTGTAATTGTTGCTTTTAAAGTTTGCAGTAATATTTTTGATTATTACACCTTTAAATTCTTACTTGTTTTTATATTTCTCACTACGTTTTGACCAACCACTACTTTTAGCAAATGAATAAAATATGAATAAACAAAATGGAATAAAAATAGAGAAGAAAATTAACTCAAAACTCATAGCTCACTCCTTGAGGTACCAACGCCTATTTAACAGGCAAAAAATGGTTGGCTAAAATAGCGACGAAGGAGCGCAAGCCAAGCGTTCAGCGTCCTTTTAAGTAACTTGTTAGGCAACGTTTAGCAAATTCTTGATATCACTTTGATACTGTTCAAAGGAATCCCATTCTAAGGCACTTAATATATTTGACGAATAACTAAGAAGATTGTCATTTTGTAAATCAAATGCTGGGTTTACATAATTATATTCTTCTTTTTCATAATGGGATAAAGCTCTAAATATATTTCGGTTGAGAACCATTAGATCAGAGCCTGCATCTAAATGGTTATATTGATTTCGCCCAGCGAAAACGACCAAGCCTAGCGGGACATTCCTTACATCTCTACCGGCGAAAAACTTTTTGGCGCCATTCCCAACTTTTCGCATTCCATCAAGTAAATTTTGATAACGCTCTTCGAGTTCCTGTTCGTCTTGGTACATCGCAATAGCTTGATATGCGATTTGCAGTATTGATCCCGCGACGACATGCAAAGAAAACAACTTTCCATCCAACTCTTCTTTAGCCAATTGAGCCGCAGCAAACTTTTTTTCTATTTCTGGAGAAGAACGCCATTTCTCATACTCTTCATCAAAGTCTTCTTCATTCGAATACCGAAGTACTGCAACTGGGGATAAAGAGCTTCTAAATAGTTCTCGGTATTCTTGAACTACTTGAAACATTTTCCTTACTGCGTCTTCTGTCTGCTCTAAATATGCTTCTTTACTTAACATAGTTGCCTAACGCCGTGTTAACTGGCCCAGCGTAGCTGGGTCCAGTTGAACACTTTGTATGGATAATAACACCCACATCCATGTTCTTTTTTAAAACCAGTTTAGGTAAAGTGAGGCCCAAGCTTTGGCTGCAACCA
>NZ_BNAH01000007.1 GCF_014653195.1 Thalassotalea profundi | reverse complement strand
CTAAAATCATATTAATATAATGACCGCTTTGGGCTTTTTTTATCAAATTATAATTCTTGATTTTACAGGTTTTTGATTGAATTTAGTACAATTCTCTTATCAAACGCAGGGCTGATTTGTATCGGTTAAAATGTCGCTAGATAAGCGAAGGCTAACGTCCGGTTTCGTATCTTTGCTGACCTAATCAACTGTTCAATTAGCTCAAATTCAAAATTGAAAAGTCTCTGTAAAATATGAACTACTCCATATTATTTTGCGTTTTAGACCAATAGGTAGTTTTTCCAAACCAAGAGATTCCAATATAACCCGTTAATTTAAGTTTGTCGCCATTTTCTACCAGTTCAACTGTACAGCTATAAGTGTTGCCAGATTCAGCGTCATAAATAGTTCCATCCGCCCATTTATTTTTCTGCTTACTTAAATTGTTGAGAAGTTGTATACCGACTATAGATCTTTTTCTAAGTGACTTATCAGGGTTATGGATATCAGTTTTAACCTCGCCAACTTTAATACCCGAGAAGGTGTTAACTTCCTTTTCCGTCCAAAAGGGTTGTTTAAGCCAAATTAAATCACCACATAATTTTTCTGCACATGAGTATATTTTCACGATGGCTGTATCATTTTCAGTGTACCATTGACCTACTATCGTTTGTGAATAAACGTTTATTGAGCTAAATAACATAAAAAATAGTGAAAGGTTAAAAAGGTAGTGCATCTGCTATTGTTCCTCTCTTATTTGATTATAAAAGTCTAAAAAAAGTGACTTTCCTTCATGTTGGATAAGCATAGTATTAGCTTTTCGTTCAACAGATGCATAAGCAGAATCAAAACGTTTGTATTGAGTATCAATCACCTGATGATTAACAATAAAATTGTTTTTATATTGTAACTCTATGACGTCAGACAGTGTCCCATAACGTAATTTACTATTTTCATAAATTACTTTGTTCGATTTTATACGTTCTATAAATTGTTTAAAGCTATGTTCTTTTGCTTGTGTACTTGCTTCAAAAATCCAGTAAGTATCTCTACCTTCTTGGATAAGATCATAGCTACTTTCTTTTTCACCTATTTTTCTAGATTTAATATTCTTAGAGTAAAAAAGTTTATTTTTAGCAGTAAATGCTACAAATTTATGACCTAAACGACCAAAAGCATAACGACCATCAATAATAACTTCATCGAATTCATCTTTAGGAAAGTGAGCATGAGTATAATGTGCAGGTTTTCTGCCCATAAAGCCTGCTTCTTTTGGTATCTTGTATATGTTTAACACCACATTTTTATGTTGCGCAACGTGAGGTAAAGTACCATTGCCAACCCAATAACCAGGAGAAAGACTCAAAGCACCTTTTGCAGAAAGAGGAACAGCAGGATGAGTAGTAAAAATGCTAACCCCTTTGTCTAAAATGGCATTCCAAAGGTGTTGTTGATCGCCATACGTTCCAGGCTGATACGCTTGAGCTGTTGTGATCATAAAGTCAGGCGTTTTATAGGTATAGGTATTAGCGCGTTGAATCGCAATACCATCACTCACCAACTTTAATTGGCGGGTAATTGTGGGTAATGCGCCAATAGCATTTAAAAAGCCAATATTTAATGCTTTTAAGTCATGCAAAAACTCATTAGTAAACATATTGTTTTCTTGAATGTAATCTACAGTATTGGCTACAATCTCAGGGTTAGTAAAAGATTCCATCGCCCATTGCATCATGATCTGACGATCTTGTTGCCCAATTAAATCTTCATCAGAAAGTTCAGTTAAATTTAATCCATTGGTAGCTTTAATCACTTGTGTTGTATCATCAAAACCAATGCTTTTAATAACTTCAGGCACTTGGTACTTTTTGGAATAATTAAAGTTTTGCATCATGCCTTTTTCTTCACCAAAGCCATAGCGATCCCCCCAAACACTCCCGATCAACCTTTTCATAGAACGGCCATCACCCTCACGTTTTCCCCCTTCATACATACGACCACTAGAAGCAACAAATATCCCTTTGTATGACTGCGTAGCAATATCATGCATAAGCAGATCTAATATAATTTTAGCTTTGACACTAACTTCTTCATCGCCATAGTCTATTAAGTTAATTAATGGCGCGACATCTTCAGCGTAGTAAGTATTTGAATACCATTCAGCAAACCCATATAACCAGCGTTGCTCTAACCAAATTAAAACTCGTTCTCGTCCCATGACTTTGTGTTGTTCACCAATCTTCCCGGTATTGGTAAATGTTTCAGATGGCCAATATGAACCTATTAAGTATTCCGCAGAAGCAAATAAAATTTGATGATTTTCAGACCAATAGCACATACTGTCTTGCCCAGGTTGATCCATCCAATATTTAAAATTCAGTAAGGTTTCTTTCAATAACGCAAAATCAGTCGTAGGTATTTGTGATTTATAATCATAAATGAGTCGAATTAATGAAGGCGTACTAAAGTCTGCTGTGTCAAAACGATTATTTAGCTTAGTGTAGGTATCTTTCAACTGGGAGAAATCAAACGGTAATTGGCGGTGCAGAGCATACAAAGCATCATTATCACGCGTTTTTAATTTAACTTCAGGTTTAGCGGGCAAATAATTAATTTGTGCATTTTTATAAACATCAGTGGCTATCCAGATTGCTATCGCTAACGTAAAGACAACCAAGGTTAAAATTATTTTTTTTAACATGTAACTTTCCACCTACAACAAATTCATCATTAAATTAAGCGTTCTTTAATTTCAGCCAATTCTTGAACAGTTAAATTGTTATCTTTGCGCTCACCTCGTTTAAATTCTAAATATAATCTCAATTTTTCATGAGTATATTGATCAAGTGGATAAGAGCGGGCAGCAAAATATGCCGGTACTAATAAAATAACAGGAAATACTAAGACAATTAATTGCAAAGCACTGATAACAGCATCAGGCTGTGCTTGTATTGTTACTATCAATCGACCATCTAACACTTCTTTTACTGGGGCTAAATAGCCTGAAACCTCTAAGACAATACCGACAATAAATATACCAAAAGCCCCTGAGAATTTTCGAGTAAATGTCATGACACCACTAAAGGAACCTGAAATTCTATGGCCATAATGTAGTTCACCAACATCAGTAACATCCGGAAATATCGCCCATGGCATAACAACACACCCGGTGACACCACACCCCATTAATGCTGAAATGAGGTAAATAGCATAAGGTGGCCAATCAGGCTGATAAGCAGCCAACATCATGGCGCCAGCTAACCAAATCAGGATACTGTATTTATAAACTATTGACTTAGAATATTTATTGGCGAGAGTAACGACGACAGGGATCAAGAAAATTTGAACAACAAGTAATGTCCCAATCACATAGTCAGCCTCGTCTTTTCTATCTAAAAAATAGAGCATGTAGTATTGAAAGACTGCGGCTACAACATCCATCGTTAAATACGCAAGAAAATACATCATCACAAGTTTACGGAATGACTTTATTTTGAAAGGACGCAAAAAAGCATTCAGTTCAAATTTACTTTTGTCACCACATACAGGCACACGTTCATGGGTATAGAAAAACATCAACATATACGGAATGGCATAAACTAAAGAGAATACAACAGCCATTACCAGCCAACCTAAGCTTTCATCGTCAAAGATATTCACTACAGTCAAAGGCAAAATTGCGCCAATTAGCGAAGATAACTGTGAAAAAAACAATCGTATTCCATTAACATTATTTCGTTCTTTATAATCAGTGGTTATTTCGCTACTCATCGATGAATAAGGCACTAATACAACAGTGGATACCGTAGAAAAATATAAATATGTCATTAACACATAAATAAACTTCATCGGTGTAGAGTCGAACTCAACCGGATACCAAAGTAAAACAAATGAAGAGATAATGCCGAAAAATGCAATGAAAAAATAAGGTTTACGTCGTCCCCAGCGCGTACGAGTATTGTCTGTTATAACCCCCATTACTGGATCACTTATGGCATCCCAAATTTTTGAAATTAAAACAATGGTGCCAGCCAATGCAGGTGTAATTTGAATAACATCAGTTAAAAAACGCAAATAATAAAAAGCCATAATCACCTGCGTACCACCAATAAATAAATCACCCGATCCGAAAATTATTTTCTCTTTAAGATCAAGTTTCTTGGTGGTAACAGGGTTATTAATTATGGGCTGCATTAACAACCTCACTCACACTATTTTGACTATTTTCTTTTGTCATAAGTTTGTGATAGTTGATTGCTGCAAACATCAATGAGGCTAAACCATAATGCCAATCATTGTGCTTAGGTGTATATTTGTATGCTAGATAAGGAATAAACGGTGTAGGAATAGTAGGCGCACTGATCATCGGCATACTTAATAAGTTATCTTTATTTTCTAAAGAATTCACTACAGCCTCAAATGCTTTTATCGCTGGTTGTTTAAACTTCTCATCTAAATACCCTTCGGCAACACCTTGTAACCAACCACTGGCAATTAAAGCGGTAGCACTACTTTCTTTATACGTTTTCCCTACTTTGTTAAACACTGTTTCGTAAAAGCCATCTTCACGTTGGTAAGGTAGTAACGCTTCTGACGTTTGTTGAAATATGGAAATAGCTTGTTGTCTTTCTTCACTATTTTCAGATAAGTTCTCTAGTACTAAAGGGAAACCAGCAATAACCCAACCATTACCACGTCCCCAATAAAGTTTATTACGTGGGTAGGTACACTTAAGTTTTGTCCAATAACTATGATAGAAAAGCTTATCTTTAGGATCTTGTAAATATTGTGAAAAAAGTACGGGTTGGCGACGAGCGAAATCATACATTTCATCATCTTTTGCTGCTTTGCCATACCAACTTGTAAATACGCCATACATCATCACTGAATCTACCCAAACGCTTTTGGGATATAACCACCCTTCAGGTGAATTACCCAAGTGATTAGGCATATATTCAAGTACCCTTTCGGTTGTTTTCATGTACTTTACAACGCGATCAACAATGGTTTTATATTGAGGCTCACCTGTTAACTGGTAAACAGCAAAAGCCGTTAATGCGGGTGCAGCTGTGTCTGACTGATCTACCCGATAACCTTTCTCAATATGTGCATCTAAATAGTCTTTACAGTATGGTAGATAGCGGTTGGTGCCCATCTCTTGATCCAGACGTAATAAAGCATAAGTAAACAAGGCCTCTCCCCATTGCCACTTTAGCTTCGTTGCCGAATATCGCTTTATTGAATCATCCGCAAGCTCTACGACTTTTGAAAAAAAACTTTCTTTGAGCATCATACTTCTCATTTATTATTTTAGTTGTGTAGTAGTTTGATCACATAGTTCTATTATGGCTAACTTTGCTAAAAATACTTTTGAATAATTAAAATTCACCTTCTTAAGTCTGAGTTATTATTTAAATAAAAAAATAAATATGAGTGATTTATGAAAAAAGTAATGGATTAGGATTAATTACTTGAAAGCAACTTAACTATCAGGAAGTATTCTTATTGATAGCGCTAAAGAAACAGTAAATTTTAATAATAAAATTAAAAGTCATCATAAAAATACGCATAGTTTCAATAGCACATTATTAATATTAAATACGTTATTCAAATAACAAGTTGCATTATGACACTAAAATCACCACAAATTTCATTGCAAACATTTACGATTCGTCATCATATGAAAACGCCACAAAAAGTTGAAGCTTCATATGCGCGTTTGAAGAATATGGGGATAAATGCGGTAGAACTCGCCTATATGAAACTGACTCAACCCTATATAAATGCGGTGAAAAAATCATGTGAGCAACTTGAAATGAAAGTAGCAACAAGTCAAATAAAATTTGATATTTTACAAAAAGACTTTGATTGGGTAATCGACTTTCATCAGCAACTTAATTGCAACATAACTTCAGTATCTGTATTACCGCTTAGTGTCATACTAGGCAATAAGCAGAATTGGTTAGACTTCGCTAAATCATTAAATGAACTAGGTGCCCGTTATCAAGAAAAAGGCATCAATTTACTTTTCCACCATCACGATTTTGAATTTGCCCATTTCGTTGCCGAAGACGGGACAAGTGAAAGTGGCTTAAATTTGCTAATGAATCAAACTGATTCAGACAACGTGGGCTTAGTAATAGATACCTATTGGGCACAAAAAGGTGGCTGCTCTCCATCTGAGTTAATTAAGCAGATGAAAGGCAGAGTTCAAGCTATACACTTGAGAGATTACAACTTAAAGCCTAGATTACTCACAATGAAACCCTACGATTGTGAGTTAGGTAAAGGCAATCTTAATATTCAAAATATTATTGAAGCGTGTAAGCACAGCGAGGTGAAGTATATGGCAATAGAACATGCAAGCAAAAAACCTTTTGAAAGCATCGAATTAAGTAGCACTTATTTAAAAGACATGGGCTATCAACACTTATTTTAAGAGAAATTATCATGAAACTATTTGATTTAACAGGAAAATGGGCACTTGTTACAGGTGCAAGTAGAGGCTTAGGCCAAGCAATGGCCATAGGTTTGGCCAATGCAGGTGCAAAAATAATTTGTGTAAGCTCACGCCACGGCGGTTGTGATAAAACCCTTGAGATAATTCATAATTCTGGTGGCGAAGCGCAAGCATTATTTGCTGATTTTTCAGATTTGGCCGCAGTCAAAGCACTAGCAATAGAGGCGTTAGATATCGCTGGTACCATTGATATACTGGTTAACAATGCAGGCACTATAGCGCGCTCTCCAGCCATAGACTTTCCATTAGAAGATTGGCAAAACGTAATGAGCGTTAATACCGACGCTGTTTTTGTGCTTTCACAAATAATAGGTAAAGCCATGATCGAAAAAGGCGCAGGGAAAATTATCAATACCGCTTCTTTATTGTCTTACAGTGGAGGCATTACAGTACCTGCTTATACAGCAAGTAAGCATGCTATTGCAGGGCTCACCAAAGCGTTAGCGAATGAATGGGCACAATTTAACATTCAAGTTAACGCTATCGCCCCAGGTTATTTTAAAACAGATAACACACAAGCATTACAAGATGATCCTCAACGAAATGCAGAAATCAGCAAGCGTATTCCTTCTGGGCGCTGGGGTGAACCAGAAGATTTAGCCGGTGCGACTATATTTTTAGCTTCACCCGCAAGTAATTATATTAATGGCCATATTTTGGCTGTTGATGGTGGTTGGTTAGCAAGATAAAACCATCAAACTCGTTTTAATAAGGTATGAAAAGATGACAACAAAATACACAGTTCAACATAACGTACATCCACAAGATTTTAAATCTTATGATACACAAACCATTCGGGAGCGTTTCCTTGCAGATGGTTTAATGAAAAACGATGAAATAAATTTCCTTTATTCTTACATCGATCGATTCGTAATAGGTGGCGCAGTACCATCAAGTAACACATTAACACTCGAGTCGTTAGACGCTTTTAAATCTGAGTATTTCTTAGAACGCCGCGAATTAGGTGTAATAAATGTCGGTGGCACAGGGACAATTACTGTTGATGGTGTAACATATTTCCTAGATTACAAAGATGCTCTTTATATTGGAGCTGGCAGTAAAGAAGTCACATTTTCAAGTAATGATAAAAGTAAGCCCGCACGTTTTTATCTTAATTCTGCTACGGCGCATAAAGCCTTTCCGACAAAATTAGTGACTATGGCAGATGCCGACAGTGTTGAAATGGGCTCTAATGAAACTTGTAATGAACGTCGCATCAATAAGTTAATTGTTAATGGTGTAGTTGATACTTGTCAGTTACAAATGGGACTAACTGAATTTAAAGCGGGAAGCGTTTGGAATACTATGCCCGCTCATACACACTCTCGTCGTAACGAAGCTTATTTTTATTTTGAAGTCCCTGATTCACAAGCTGTTTGTCATTTTATGGGGGAGCCACAGGAAACTCGCCATATATGGATTCATAATGAACAAGCAATTGTATCTCCTTCATGGTCAATTCATAGTGGCGCAGGCACATCAAGCTATGCTTTTATTTGGGGTATGGCAGGGGAAAATTTAGATTACGGTGATATGGACTTTGTTCAGCCTAATGAAATTTTATAAATAATTAACATCGTGTGTTTGTAGGCGAGTAACACTTGTAGTTAAGAGGTAGCGCATGAAAATTGATAAATTAAACATAAATAGAAGAACAATGCTTAAAAGTGCAGCTGCCTTAGGTGCTACAAGCACTTTAGGATTAACAGCTTGTAGTGACAATAATACTATGGCCCCTCCCTTATTAAAAGGTGCTATCGGAAAAGATGGAAAAGAAGTAGCTCCTTGGACAAATTGGTCTGGTAATCAAAGTTCAACACCCAATGAGAGACTTGTTCCTAAAAACACCCAAGAACTCGTTTCTATGATCAAGCAAACTAATCAAAGAATTCGATTAGTTGGTGCCGGTCATAGCTTTTCACCTTTAGTGCCTATTAACGAAACTCAAATGTCATTAGCTTACTTTTATGGGATCACTCATATTGACAAAAGTTCGAAGCAATTTGATGTTGCAGCTAATACTTTTTTAGCCGGTGTTGGCGAAGAGTTATGGAAAAATGGACTCAGTTTAGAAAATATGCCCGACATTAACACCCAAACGTTTGGTGGTGCTATTGCTACCTCAACACATGGTACAGGGATTAACTATGGTTCCATGTCCACAACGGTTAAATCAATTCAATTAGTTAATGGGTTAGGTGAAGAAATCACTTGCAGTGCAGAAAATAATTCAGATATTTTCAATGCTGCCCGTAATAACATTGGCACATTAGGTGCGGTAACTAAGCTACGTATTCAGGCAGAAGACAAATTTCATTTAAAAGAAACTAGTTGGATGATGGATTTGCAAGAAGGTTTAGAGCAGGCTGAAAGCTTAAGAGACAGTCATCGTCATTTTGAATTTTATGCCTTGCCACATGCTGATTACATACTGGCCATTACCATTGATAAAATTCCAGAAGCAGAAATGCAAGAACCAAAAACCAATAATGGTGATGCTTACGAAACATTTAGAACGTTGTCTAAAGTCGTTGATACAGTGCCATTTTTAAGACGTTTTTTAATAAACATAGGAGCCAGTACTGTTAAAGAAGAAACGAGAACGGGTAAAAACTTTGAGGTTTTTGGTAATCTTCGTGATATTCGTTTTAATGAAATGGAATACTCAGTACCTGCCGAACACGGTGTTGCTTGTTTGAGAGAAATATTAACAACCATTAAAAAACAAAATATTGATATATTATTCCCAATGGAATTTCGCTACGTTAAAGCTGATAATGTTTGGTTAAGTCCTTTTTATCAACGCGATAGTTGTGCGATTAGTTGTCATAACTTTGCTGATAAAGACTATAAAAAATACTTTGCTGCCATAGAGCCTATTTTCTTAAAGTATGATGGTCGCCCTCACTGGGGGAAAATTCATACGTTATCTGCCAAGCAATTACGAGCAAAATACCCAATGTATGATGAGTTTTTACGGGTGAGAGAAGCAATGGATCCTAAAAAGATATTTACTAATGCCCATATCAATCAAGTATTAGCACTGAGTTAAAATTACACCCCACATTTAGGGTAAGAGTAGAAAAAAATGAATAGAAGACAATTTTTTATAACAGGGGCAGCTTTAGCCGTTAGCGCAGCATTTTTAAAACCTAATGATTTAGGTAGCCCTTACAATGAATATTTTACTCATTTAAATAACAACCTAAAATCATCAAAGCATTATTTACCCAGTATGCTTGTTGATTTAGATAAACTCGACCTTAATATAACAGCCTTATCAAACTCACTAAATAAAAACGTCGACCTTCGAATAGTCGCAAAATCACTACCTAGCCCAGATTTACTTGGTTATATAATGGAAAAATCAGGTACTAATAAGTTAATGGTGTTTCACCAACCCTTTCTTAATCAAATAACTAATGACTATCCTAATTCAGATATATTAATGGGGAAACCCATACCTGTTCAATCTGCCGCTAATTTTTATGAATTACTTGATGATACAAGTGATTTTGATAGTACAAGCCAATTACAATGGCTTATCGATAGCCAAGTGAGACTTGAGCAATACCTCAAGCTTGCTAGAAAACTGAATACTTTATTACAGGTAAATATTGAAATTGATGTAGGGTTACATCGTGGCGGATTACAAACAATAGAAGAATTAGATCCATTATTAACTTTAATCGCTAATAATCCTAACCATTTAAAATTTTCAGGTTTTATGGGGTACGATCCTCATGTTGTTAAACTACCCAGCATTATAAAGTCAGCTGAAGATGCCTATTTAGAATCACAGGAAATTTATCAAAGTTTTATCGATCGGCTATATCAATTTGATGAACACTATACACAGCAAACATTATGCTTCAATGGCGCTGGAAGTCCAACGATTGCGATGCATAAAAATCATACTGTTGCTAATGAACTATCAGCAGGTTCTTGTCTTGTAAAACCTACGGATTTTGACCTCGAAACATTAGCAAATTTCATCCCTGCTTCTTATATTGCAACTCCAGTATTAAAAAAGATGCTAGGGACAAACATACCCGCTATTGAATTTGCTAAAGATTTACTTCCTCTATGGGATCCAAATATGCAGCAAACCTTTTTTATCTATGGTGGTAAATGGTCTGCAAAATATGAGTCACCTAAAGGTCTTCAAAGTAACGGGCTATTTGGCTCAAGCACTAACCAAGAAATTGTCAATGCATCGAAAAAAGTTAATTTACAAGTGGATGACTTTATCTTTTTTAGACCAACGCAAAGTGAATTTGTTTTTCTACAATTTGGCAACTTATTAGCACTTAGGAAACAAAACGTTATCGCCCAATGGCCTATTTTAAAAAATACTTAATAAATAGCTCTTATGAATTACAATAAAATAAGTTAAAATACAATTACTTAATTAACCTAAATAATATTCATTGCTTCAAGGGTATTATCAATAAAAAGACTAACTCTCCATGATTAAACTGGCCGTTATCGGAACGAATACTATCACAGATCAATTTATTGATGCCGCACTATCAACGGGTTTGTTTGAATTTGCTGCTGTATATTCTCGTAACATGGAGCAAGCGGAACACTTTGCTTTGACAGCCTAAGACTTCTTGCCAACTCAACGAATGTTGATGCTGTTTATATTGCAAGCCCGAACTCTTTTCATGGCCCACAAACTATTCAAATCCTAAAAGCTGGCAAACATGTCATTTGTGAAAAACCTTTAGCGTCAAATTACACCATAGCTCAAGAAATGTATAAAACCGCTCAAGAGAATAATGTTGTTCTATTTGAAGCATTTATGACGCCCTATTTGCCCAATTTTGCTATTTTGAAAGACAACCTCAAAAACATCGGCACTATTCGAAAAGCCTTTATCAGTTATTGCCAATATTCTTCTCGATACCCTAAATATTTAAATGGAGAAAACCCTAATACGTTTAATCCAAAATTTGCTAACGGCTCTGCTATGGATATTGGCTATTATTGCTTAGGTGCAACGCTAGAGTTATTTGGTAAGCCCACATCGATAAACGCCACAGCCCACCTACTAGACTCAGGTGTCGATGGTCACGGTAGCGTTATTTTAACCTATGATGGTTTTGATGTGGTTGTTTTACATTCTAAAACCTCGGATTCTTTTATCCCCAGTGAAATACAAGGAGAAAAAGCTTGTCTTCAAATAGACATGATTTCAGTATGTAATAATGTAAGAAAAGTAGAACGAAAAGAAAAAGTGACTAATTTAAGTGTGCCCCAAGAAGACAATAGAATGTACTATGAAGCAATCGCTTTTGCTAAGCAAGTGAGTCAAAATAAAATAGATGAAAAAGCAAAAACACGTTCCTTACTCGTGGCAAAAGTGCTAACGGAAATAAGAAGGCAAACTGGCGTTGTCTATCCAGATGATGCATAAAACGATCTCGTCATAGCAACATAAGCGAGATCGTTATTAATAATGAGGATACTTCCCATTAACGCTACGATATTAAATAGTATATTTTGTGTCTTGATCTCGAAGCATGTAAAGAGCAAAACATGCCGCCCACATTGGCCATGCAGCAAAAAATAATAAATTATTAAAACCATCAAGATATTGATTATAAGAAGATAATGTAGATAAACCATGCATTATAAAAATAGACCATAGCTAATGCGCTTTTTAATTCCCATCACAAAAGCTATAACCAATAATAATTGAATAGCGCCTAATATATAGGCAACAATATCTGTTGAACCACTAATCCCATAAAAATGTTCAAAAATTCTCGCACTATGACCTGGGTTAATAAATTTATCGAGTGTCCACATTAACATAACGATAAATACGCCTAAACGAAGCGATAAAAGTGACCATTGCAAGCGGTTTTGTACATCTGAACTAATTTGATTAGTCATAAAACGTCCTATAAAAAAGTAATAAAAAATAAAATAAATAAATTTGAATTAACAAAGACCGCTTAAGCACAAGTTTCTTTCAAAGATAAACAAAAAACTATCTTTGTTGAAAGTTATTTCGAGACCTGCGGTCTTTTAGGTATGAATTAAATAACTGGAACAACTATTCTTTTGAAACTTGCATACATAACTTTATCTTTAGCAGCCATCATAGAAATACCCCATGTGGCTTATGCTGCCCAAGAACATAAAACTAAAATTACGAATGATGATATTGAAAGAATAGAAATCGCTGGTCAGATTATAAAATCTCAAGGTTTATCAATTAAAGATTCTAGTGTTGATGGTCCCTTTGGTGATCATTTAGCGTTAAAAGATATTGCTCGTTCTGTTACTCCTATTTCAAATCAATTAATTGAGCAACTTAATATTACGACATTACAAGACGTACTTGCAGTAAGCCCAAATACATACTCCGCAAGTGGCTTTGGCGCACCAAGTTTACCTACAATTCGTGGTCAATTAGGTGAACTATTTCAAGATGGTACTCGTCGTCAAGCAGGTAACAATGGTTTTGGTGTTCCACTATCATTTAATGCTGTAGAGCAAATAGATATTGTAAAAGGTGCCCCTCCAGTATTGTTTGGTTCAAGTCAGCGTAATGGCGGATTTGTCAATTTACACTCTAAAAAAGCATCAACTGAGAGCAGTCATGGGAAGTTAAGCTTATCAGCAGGTCGTTGGGATAAATACCGTACTGCTATAGATTTTAATACCCCCATTGTTAAAGACGAAATAGCGTTTAGAGTAAGTGCTGAGCATATAGATAATGGCAGTTTTTACGACTTTTCGGGTACACAAAGTGATAGCCTATTTGCGGCACTACAAATATTACCTGATAATAAAAACAGCTGGGACATTAACGTTGAATTATACCACGTTAAATTTACTGACAACGCCGGTATTAACCGCCCTACTCAAGCATTAATTGATAATGGTTTATATATTACCGGCCAAGGTGTCCAGCAAAATGGCAGTACAGTACCCAAAGCAGGGGCTATCATCTCGCCTACGGGGCAAGTACAAATTGATCGAAGTAATGTACTCACCGATCCCGATAATATAAACAAAGCAACAACTTATTTAATTCATAGTATATACAAGCGCGAACTGTCCGATAATAGTTCCATTAAAAACATCAGTTACTTTCAACATCTACAACGAGAAGAAATAGCACAAAATAGCTTTGTTGAAATTATTGATGGTGCTGATACGGCTCAAAATCGTACAGAATTGACTTATCAATGGGATAACAAACAACAAAGCATTTTTGCCTTTGATCTACGCTATAACAAGGTATTAGGTATTAGGTTATAGCCAATTTACCACTGAAGCTGATCTACCGATTGACTTAACAGGGCCTATTACTAATCGTCGAATACCATTAACGCTAGATCAGCAAGCACGTTTAGTTGAGTTACGCCCTGGCGTATTTGTATCACCTGGTGGGCAATATGATATTAATAATGATGGTAGCGGTGATTTTAATTTATCAGACACAACAGACTCAAGATCATGGCAAACAGGAGTTGCCATTCAGCAAGACTCTCAGTGGAGCGACGACCTAAGAACAAACATTGGTTATCGTATTGATTTTTATGACGTCAAAGCACGAGATCCTATTGCTCCAGTCAATCAAATAGCAGCAAGCGATACGATTAATGAGACACTGCATTCTGCCCAACTGAGTTTTAATTATAGTATTGATAATGACTTGACCCTTTATGGCGCAGCCAGTTACAACGAAGCAACATCTAATAGTATGGCAGGTGGTAATACTCTAAGTAGCGATAATACCATCAGTGCCCAAAACTTTGCGACTGAAAATACGCTAGTGGAATTTGGCTTAAAATATATACCTACAGACAGCGATTGGTATGCTGACGGCGCTTTATTTAGCCAACGCCGTAGCTTACGTAATAGAGATGGTAGTAATACAGGTATTCGCACAGAAGGCTTTGAATCTCAAGTATTTTACGACGCTTATCCTTATTGGTTTAGTGCTGGTTACAGTTATATTAACGCAAAATACGATAATTCAAGCAGTAGCCAAGATTCTGCTCAAGTTGCTGATGCCTTTGATAACTCTCGCCCTGACATTATTGTTGGAAATAATATTGGCGCACCAAATTATACCGTATTTTCGCCTTCAAACAGACAAGTACAAGGTATACCTGAGCAATCAATAAGTATCAATGGTAGTTATTCAATTAACTCAAAATGGCAAGCTGGCTTTTCAGGACTATTTACTAACAGTTACCCGTTAGACTTTTTAGCAACAGTCAATATACGTGATCAATACACGCTTAATGTAAATACTCGCTATACTTTTACAGATACAACCAGCTTACGGCTAGATATCAATAACATTACCAATCAAAAAAATTGGCGTCCGGTATTTGAAGGTGGTTACTTTGGTGCAACTCTCGTTTTTCCTGAGTTACCAATTAACGCCAAACTAACACTTACTCATAACTTCTAAAGATAGGTTTAAATCCCAACATGATTAAAAAATTATTATTATTATCCGTTGCAGCCATTACGATAAGCCTATTTTTTTATTTTGAGCTACATCAGTTACTTACACTTGACGGGCTAAAAGGCTCTATGGATCAGTTTAGTTTGTGGCGTGAGCAGTCACCGATATTAGTCATTGGGTCTTTCTTTTTACTTTACGTAGTAGTAACAGCCCTTTCTTTACCTGGTGCCGCTATTTTAACGCTAGCAGCCGGTGCATTATTTGGCTTGCTAGAAGGTTTAATTATCGTTTCTTTTGCGTCAAGTATAGGTGCAACACTCGCATTTTTAGTATCGCGTTACTTGCTACGTAATCTAATCAAACAACGTTTTCCCGATCGCCTTGGGGCAATTGATACAGGTGTTGAAAAGGAAGGTGCATTTTATTTATTTACCTTACGTTTAGTACCGGTATTTCCATTCTTTTTAATTAATTTATTAATGGGCGTCACAGCAATAAAGTCATGGACTTTTTATTGGGTCAGTCAAATTGGTATGTTAGCTGGCACCTTTGTTTTTGTTAATGCTGGTACTCAGCTTGCACAAATTGAAAGTTTATCTGGAATACTATCATTTAACCTTATTGTATCTTTTGCGTTATTAGGCTTTTTTCCATTAATAGCAAAAGCTATTTTAAACCTATTTAAAAAGCAACGTGTTTATAAAAACTACACTAAGCCTAAAAAATTCGACCGAAACATGATTGTTATAGGCGCTGGTGCAGGTGGCCTTGTTACCAGTTATATTGCCGCTGCAGTCAAAGCAAAAGTGACACTTATTGAAGCTGGAGAAATGGGTGGTGATTGTTTAAATTATGGATGTGTACCCAGCAAAGCAATTATAAAAAGTGCTAAAATCGCTGAACAAATTAGAAACGGTGAACACTATGGCCTAGAAAACTCTACGCCACACTTTTCCTTCAAAAAGGTAATGGCACGCGTTCATAAAGTAATTGCTGATATTGCTCCACACGATAGTGTAGAACGCTACACCAATTTAGGGGTAGATGTGGTAAAAGGTTACGGTAAATTAATTGACCCATGGACCGTAGAAATTAAATGCAACGATGGTGGCACACAAACATTAACTGCGCGTACCATTGTTATCGCCACAGGTGCAAGACCTTTCGTTCCTCCTTTACCAGGTATTGAAGAAACAGGTTATGTCACCAGCGATACATTATGGACTAAGTTTGCTACATTCGACCAAGCCCCTAAAAAGCTTGTTGTACTAGGCGGTGGCCCTATTGGTAGTGAATTAGCACAAAGCTTTTCGCGTTTAGGCTCTTATGTGACACAAATTGAAATGGCTGAACGCATCATGATCAAAGAAGATGTTGAAGTCTCTACCTTTGCTCATGAAGCATTAACTGAAAGTGGCGTTAATATTTTAACCTCACATCAAGCATTACGTTGCGAAACGCGTGAAGGAAAAAAATATATAATTGTTAAACGTCTTAACGAAGGAAATAATGAAGAATTATCTATCGAATACGATGAACTTTTATGTGCCGTTGGACGAAGTGCTCGTCTTGAAGGCTATGGGTTAGAAGAGTTAGGAATTGAAACTGATCGCACTATTGTAACTAACGAATATTTGGAAACCTTATACCCTAACATTTTTGCCGCGGGTGACATTGTTGGACCTTTTCAATTTACTCATGTTGCCGCTCATCAAGGTTGGTACGCAGCTGTAAATGCTTTATTTGGCCACCTTAAAAAATTTAAAGTTGATTACCGCGTGATCCCATGGACGACCTTTATCGATCCAGAGGTAGCTCGTGTTGGTATTAATGAACAGGAAGCCTTAGACAAAGGTATTGACTTTGAAGTAACTCGTTTTGAGTTTGAAGAGCTCGATAGAGCAATTACCGATAGTGCAACTAAAGGCTTTATTAAAGTCATCACCCCTAAAGGCAAAGATAAAATTCTAGGGGTAACGGTTATATCAGAGCATGCAGGCGATTTAATTGCTGAATTTGTACTTGCTATGAAGCATGGTTTAGGACTTAACAAGATACTAGGTACCATTCACAGCTATCCTACATGGGCTGAAGGGAATAAATATGCCGCGGGTGAATGGAAGCGTAATCATGCACCAGAAACCCTATTAAATCTGCTGCAAAAGTATCACGCATGGCGTAGAGGTTGATTTGCTTAAATTATTTATAAAGCCTGTAATTTTACTGAGCCTAGTATTGATAATAGTGTCGTTTACCAGCCACGCACAAAACATACACAAAGGCTGGAACACTTTACTTAGTATGCATGTAGTCGTTAGTAACGATAATCACAGCACAGCAGTTGACTACACTGGAATAAAAAGTAAAGAGACTGAACTTAAAGCCTATTTGGACTTATTAACTGCGATAACACAAGCTGAATTTGATGGCTGGGGTAAAGCAAAGCAATTGGCTTTTCTCATCAATGCATATAATGCATGGACAGTTGAGTTAATTGTTTCTAATCTAATAAATGATAAAGGAATTTCTCTTAAATCAATCAAAGAATTAGGCAGTTTTTTTAGTTCACCATGGAGCAAAAAATTTATACCTTTATTAGGTAAAACACGTAGTCTTGACGATATTGAACATAAGTTAATTCGTGGTAGTGAACGATATAATGATCCGCGAATTCACTTTGCCGTTAATTGTGCAAGTATTGGTTGCCCTGCTCTGCGTGAAGAAGCTTATACTGAAGATAAATTGGACGTTCAGTTACATGCGCAAACAATTCGTTTTTTATTAGATACTCGCCGTAATAAAATACAAGGAAATACCCTCAGTGTATCTTCAATATTTAAATGGTACAGTGGCGATTTTGAAAAAGACTTTAAAGGAACAAAGACTGTGCAACAGTTTTTTTTACATTATTCTGAAGCGCTCAAATTAACACAGACTCAGGAAAACTTACTAAAAGCAAACAAAATGAAAGTAAAGTTTTTAGATTATAATTGGGCGTTAAATGCTCTCTAGTACCGACTGGCAACAGCTAATGCGAAACAGCTTCTTTTGTGTCGCATTTTGCTTCCCTTTAACATTAAGTTTAACGATCAGTTTCAATAGCATTGCTAGCACTGAATTAACAAATCGATGGCAACATATTGAAAGTTTAGGTAAAAATCAAGACGTTTACTTTTATGCATGGGGCGGTGATCCTCAAATTAATGCCTATATTCAATGGGCTGGGCAACAAGTTAAAACGCTTTACAATATTAATTTACATCATGTAAAACTAACTGATACTAGCGAAGCTGTCAGCCGAGTATTAGCAGAAAAATCAGCAAACAATCACAGCCAAGGAAGTGTTGATTTAGTGTGGATTAACGGGGCAAATTTTGCCACCATGAGTGAACATGCTTTGTTACTAAAACAATGGGCCAACAAGCTACCTAACTTTCAATATACCGATCCTGAAAATAACCCTGCCGTTAATTTTGATTTTGGTATACCTACACAAGGAATGGAAGCACCTTGGGGGCAAGCCGCCCTCACTTTTTATTACGACAATTTATCCACCCAAAACCCACCAAGTACTTTATCTGAACTTTTAAGTTGGAGTGCAAAGAATACCGGCCGATTTAGTTATCCAAAGCCACCGGATTTTCTCGGATTGAGTTTTTTAAAATACGTTTTAGTGATACTGCATCAAAAAAGTGCTACTGAATTGAAATCACAATTGTACACTCCAGTAACAAAGCAAAATAAAGCATTGATACTTAACCCTTTATGGAGTTTTTTAAATAAACTACACCCCGTACTTTGGCGAAATGGCAAACACTTTCCTCAAAGTGGCGAGCAAATGCGCCGTTTAGTTGATGATACCGAGCTTAGTTTAGCTTTTACTTTTTCAGCACCGACAGTACCAGCAGCAGTAAAGCGTTTTGACTTACCCCAAAGCATTCGTAGCTATGCTATGTCTGATGGCAGCTTAAGTAACACCCATTTTGTCGCAATACCTTATAACGCAACACATCAAGCTAGCGCACAAATTGTCGCTAATTTTTTGCTTAGTCCTATAGCTCAAGCACACAAGCAAAAACAGAATGTGTGGGGAGATAGCTCAGTTCTTATTCAGTCAACGCTCGATGATCAACAACAAGAATTATTTAAAGTTCAATTACCTCATCCTAGTGCATTACCGTTTAATAGTATTAAGCGTACCTTAAGTGAACCACACCCTGATTGGGTAAAAGCAATTATTGAAGGCTGGCAAACACGTTATGGAATAAGCCTATGAATTTTATTGCTAAACAGATGGACATACTGCACCACAAAGCAGATTGGTTTACCCATATAGTAAAACTTAGCCCTCGTTTTTTACTTGCTCTTTTAATCATTCCCGTATTAGGTGGCCTAATTGCGGTAATACTGCCTGCATTTGGCTGGGCTCCTGCACTTAACCAATACACTATTGGGTTAGAAGGTTTTCGTGCTCTTTGGCAAACACCAGGTTTAAGTACAATGATGCTGTTAAGTGTGGCAACAGGTTTAGTTAGCACATTACTCGCCTTTGTTATGACCTTACTGATCCTTGCCGCATTTTTTAATACAGCTTGGCTTGATTATATTCAACGCATACTTAGTCCTATTTTGGTGATTCCACATGCCGCCGCCGCGATTGCTATTGGTTTTATTATCGCACCTTCTGGAATGTTATCTCGATTAATTTCCCCTTGGCTTAGCGGTTGGGAATTGTCACCCGCAGGGATATTTCCACATGATCCATGGGGAATCAGTATCATATTAGGTTTAACCTTAAAAGAATTGCCCTTTTTACTACTCATGGCACTTGGCATACTGGCACAGCCAGAATTTGGGAAAAAACTACGAGAACAACATAAAGTAGCGCTTAATTTAGGTTACTACCCAATGACTGCTTTTTTTAAAGTCATATTACCTAACCTGTATCCCTTATTACGGCTTCCTATATTAGCCGTGCTCGCATACGCTAGTGCTAGTGTAGAGATGCCCCTTATACTCGGCCCAAATACACCGCCTACGCTCGCTGTTGCTATTATGCATTGGTTCAATGATGTTGATCTAACCCTTAGAATAAAAGCATCAGCTGGTGCATTATTACAACTCATCTTAACTGGCTGCATACTTGTGCTATGGTTAGCTGGTGAAACAGCAATAAAATACAGTTTTCGCGATAAACTCACTAATGGTAAAAGAGCATACAATAGCGCTTTTTGGCAAAAAACCACCTATATATTAACCATATTAGTCATTAGCTTTATCTTATTAGCATTGATAGGCCTTATAATGTGGTCAGTTGCTGGGTTTTGGCGATTTCCATCGGTTATCCCTGAACAATTCGTACTTTCTCATTTTCAAAGTGCATCAGTACAAATGGTAAATCCATTGTTTAACACGCTAACTATTGGAATAATCAGCACAATTTTTTCGATATTACTCACATTACTATGCTTAGAGTCAGAGCAATTAAATAGCAAGCCTATTTCTAATTTTACGAGTCTCATTATTTACCTACCATTATTAGTACCTAGTATTGCTTTTTTATTCGGACTAGTGTGGTTACAACAATTAGCCAATAATTCATCTGCTTATATCAGTGTGGTTTTTAGCCATGTTCTCTTTGTGTTACCTTATGTATTTTTATCATTAGCGGCGAGTTATCGACGTTTAGATAGGCGTTTTTCACATGTTGCAGCAAGTCTTGGCGCCAAACCATTCAAAGTGTTTTTACAAATAAAACTACCACAGCTATTTGCGCCCATTTTAATTGCAACTGCCTTGGGCTTAGCCATCAGTTTTGGCCAATATTTACCAACCTTACTTGTTGGTGGTGGGCGTATAGCAACTATCACAACTGAAGCGGTTACCTTAGCTAATGGCGCAAGTAGGCGCACCAGTGCTGTTTATGCCATTATACAAATGGCTTTGCCATTAATTGGTTTCATCTTAGCTTGGCTTTTACCTAAACTATTTTATAAAAGCGCACATCGCTAAAGGTTATATATGCAGTCATATTTACAGATCAAGAATTTACAATTATTTCGCCAAAGGCAATTATTACTGAGCTTAAACGAGCAAGTTAATGGCGGCCAAATACTCACAATTATGGGGCCGTCCGGTAGTGGTAAATCAAGTTTATTAAATTGGCTAACGGGTACGCTCGCTAGTAGTTTCAGAGCCAACGGTGAAGTATGGTTAAATGGTTCAAATATCAGCGACTTACCCACCCATTTGCGCCATATTGGGGTGTTATACCAAGACGCGTTATTATTTTCCCATTTAACGGTAGGTGGCAATATTGCTTTTGCTATGCCTAATGGCAATAAAAAGCAGCGATTGGAAAAAATAGATCATGCGCTTGAACAAGTAGGCTTAACTGGCATGGCAACTCGTCACCCTGACAGCCTTTCTGGCGGGCAACAAGCACGTGTCGCTTTGCTTCGCATGCTTTTAAGCAAACCTAAAGCCATTTTACTCGACGAACCCTTTAGTAAACTTGATACGCAATTACGTCTTGAAACTCGTCAATTAGTGTTTGATCAAATTCAACACTATAAATTACCTGCGATTATGGTTACTCATGATCATAGTGATGCCGAGGCTACAAACGGCAAAATTATTACGTTAACCCCACAAGGCCATTAGCATGTTAGATAAATACATTACGCCTATTATTAAACCTATATTAATCCCTGTTGTTGCGTTAATTCATAAAGGGAATATTACGGCTAACCAACTTACAGTTATCGGTTTTCTGATCGGATTGTTAGCCTTGCCTTTACTAGCTTTTCAATTATGGTATGGCGCACTTACCGCAATTATTTTAAACAGGCTATTAGATGGTCTTGATGGCGCACTCGCCCGTTATGCAAAGCAAAGTTCAAGTGCAGGAGGCTTTTTAGATATAACTCTAGATTTTTTATTTTACGCAACTATTCCACTAGGTTTTATCATTGCTAACCCTGAGCAAAACGCTATTGTAGGCTCTATTTTATTAGCTACTTTTATTGGTACTGGCTCTAGTTTTTTAGCTTTTGCCATAGCTGCTGAAAAATTTAAACTCGATAAGCCGCAATTTAAATATAAAAGTTTTTACTATCTAAATGGCTTAACCGAAGGTACAGAAACCATAGCACTTTTTATTGCTTTTTGTCTTTGGCCACAACATTTCCCATTATTAGCAAGCATATTTGCATTTGCTTGTATAATTACCATTTTTACACGAATACATAGTGGTTTTCATACCCTTAAGCAATATGAAGTTGATGAGGTAACCCACCCTAAGGCAGAAAATGACTAACGAAGTATGGTGGCGTCTCGGCTGTTTTTTTTCTATTTTAATTATTATGATGCTACTTGAGTGGCAAAAACCAGCCCGACAATCACCTGTCCCAAATAGCGCACGCTGGTTTACTAACTTTGGTCTCATAATTGTATCATCTGTTTTTGCACGCTTAACAATACCTATTGGTTTAACTGCAGTAGCACTTTACAATCAGCAGCATGGCATAGGTCTGTTTAACCTAATAACAATACCTTTGACTGGGACTATTGTATTGAGCTTGTTGTTACTCGATTTCATAATATATTGGCAACATAGACTATTTCATAATATTCCAATATTATGGCGTTTACATCGGGTACATCATGCCGACGCACACGTTGATGCTAGTACAGGCCTTAGATTCCACCCTATCGAGATTGTTATCAGTATATTAATCAAGTTAATTGCTATTAGTTTACTCGGTGTCCCTGCTATTGCAGTACTTATATTTGAAATTACGTTAAATGCCCTAGCTTTATTTAACCATGCTAATATTCGCCTACCCTCTGTAATTGAAAAACCACTACGCTTAATATTAATAACGCAAATATTGCACCGTATACATCATAGCCAAAAAGTATGTGAAACAAATTCCAATTACGGGTTTAGTGTTATTTGGTGGGATAAGATTTTTGGTAGTTATAAAAATGAAGCCAGTAAACCCGATAAACGTCTAGATATAGGACTGATAGAATACCCTAACGCAAAACAGAATGCTTCACTTTGGAGTGGACTCACTATTCCCTTTAGAGAGAAAGAATAAATTAATCACTAGTCCACACAATAAGAAGTTAATACAATATATAAAATTTAATAGTAATATAAGTTTATGGAAAATTTTAAATTAGGTAGATATCAACATTTCAAAGGTAATTACTATCAAGTGCTTCATTTAGCCAAAGATAGTGAAACCGAAGAATTCTTTGTAGTATACCAACCAGAATATGGCGATAGAGGCATTTGGATTAGACCACTGACTATGTTTATTGAAAAAATCACGCGTAATGGCAAAACACAACAACGCTTTGCCAAGGTAGCAGATTAGTTAAGCAAATATACAGGATAATGAGATAAATTACTCTACCGTTAATACTAACTTACCAATATTATCATTTTGCTCCATTTTAGCGTGTGCTTGAGCTACATCGCTCCAACTGTAGACATGATCGATTACAGGTTCTAATTGTTTTGATTGTAATAGTGGATAAAAATCTTGTTTGAAATTAGCGATTAATTCGCTTTTATACTCCAAGGTTCTATTTCGTAATGTGGAAGCATGAATAGTAGCTCTTTTCATCAATAACTTTGCAATATCAACTCCTTCACTATAACGCCCACCTAACATAGATAGAATAATTATCCTTCCGTCGAGTGCTAAGCAGTTTATATTTTTATTCAGATACTCACCACCAACAACATCAAGAATCACATTAAAACCTTTAGGTTGATGTTCTTTCGCCCATAAAACAAAGTCTTTTTCATGATAATTTATTACTTGATCGGCACCTAATGCAATGCAAGTTTTTTGTTTTATTTCATTACTTGTCGTCGTAACTACATGACAATTTATCGCCTTAGCTAATTGTATCGCAGCAGTTCCTACACCACTTGCTCCAGCGTGAATAAGTACGCTTTCATTTGATTTAAGCATACCGATGCTAAATAGGCTTTGATAAGCTGTAAGAAACACTTCTGCAATACTTGCTCCCTGTTCAAAACTAAAATGGATCGGCAACTTAATTAAATGTGCCACATTCACTTTAGCAAACTGTGCATAGCCGCCACCAGCGACCAAAGCACATACTCTATCCCCTACTGCAAACCCACTAGTTAAAGCTGCTTCTGAAGAAATTTTAGCGATAATACCACTGACTTCTAAGCCTAAAATGCTAGACTCTCCAGGAGGTGGTGGGTACTTTCCTTGTTTTTGTAAAATATCAGCACGATTAATACCTATTGCTTTTACTTCTATCAAACATTCATCTTGATCACACTCAGGGAGTGAAGTTTTATCAAAAACTAATGTTTTAGATTCTGTAACTGTTATATATTGCAAAAAAACGCCCCAAATTACCCAATTGAAAAAAAGTCGTGATACTGCCATTCTACTTGTTTTATATCAACTTTATCTACTCTAGCCATAGAAGGTCCTTTCTTGAGCCACTCAAGCATTATGTTTACATTATTGTTATCACCGCATATCAACAGTTCAACATCACCGTCAGATAAGTTACGTGCATAACCGCTAATACCATGTTCAATGGCTTGTTGTTGACTTGAAGCTCTAAAGTATACCCCTTGAACTTTACCACTAACATGCACTAAATAACTTACATTCATATTAAATACTCTTTATTAGATTTATATTAAATCAAGCATAAATTTGCACCTATGTCCTTCAAAGACTAAACTGCGCCCAGATCATCCTTTAGTCATTATAAGTATAGGCATATGTCAGCAAGAGTTTATTTAAAAGTTTCACGAGAAAAATCATTATTACGCAAACACCCTTGGATTTTCTCAAAAGCAATCAACAAAATTAAAGGAAACCCAATGCTTGGCGATACTGTTGATGTGTGTGATCATCAAGGAAAATGGCTCGCTCGTGGTGCTTATTCCCCTGAATCTCAGATCCGAGTTCGTGTTTGGACTTGGCAAGAAAATGAACAAATTGACTATGAATTTTTTCGTAAAAAATTATTTCAAGCACAACAACGCAGAGATTGGTTTATTGAACAAGGTAAGCTCACCGGCTACCGATTAATTGCTGGGGAGTCTGACGGTCTACCCGGTATAACTATTGATAAATACGACAATTTTATTGTTTGTCAGCTATTAAGTGCTGGCGCAGATTTCCATCGCTATACCTTAGTTGAGTGTTTAAAAGAGCTTTATCCGGATTGTCATATTTATGAACGTTCAGATGTAGATGTACGTAAAAAGGAAGGCTTAGAGCCTGTTACCGGTTGGCTGACTAAAGAGCAACCAACAACAGAATGTATTATTGAAGAGCACGGCGTTAAAATACTAGTTGATATAAAAAAAGGCCATAAAACTGGGTTTTACCTTGATCAAAGGGAATCACGACGAGCTGCAGGATTTTACTCTAAAGATAAAACTGTCCTTAATTGTTTTTCTTATACCGGCACATTTTCATTACATTGCGCTAAGCAAGGTGCAAAAGAAGTTATTAATGTAGACGTATCACAAGAAGCATTAGACACAGCTAAAAGAAATGTAGAACTTAACAATATCGATGAAAATAAAGTCTCGTATCTGAAAGAAGATGTGTTTAAATTATTACGTCGCTTTAGAGCTGAAAAACGTACCTTTGATATGATCATTTTAGATCCCCCAAAATTTGTTGAATCTAAAGCGCAATTAACTGGCGCTTGTCGTGGCTATAAAGATATCAATATGCTTGCAATGCAGTTACTCAAACCTCAAGGCACGTTATTAACGTTTTCCTGCTCTGGTTTAATGGAATCAAGCTTATTTCAGAAAATAGTAGCTGATGCGGCACTTGATGCTAAACGAAATGCCTATATCGTTGATCGCTTACATCAAGCCCCTGATCACCCCGTATCAAGTAATTATCCTGAAGGTTATTATTTAAAAGGTTTAGTGTGTCAGGTCGATTAAATGAGCTACTCTGTTTACATTTGTTTAAAACAAATCTATATATTAAAGGTAATTACACTGTACTAAATAAACTTATAAGTATTTACTATCGTTAGATAATTTACACTTATGATCAAGGATAATGCTATGAATTTAGGCGCCTTTTCAATCAGTTTAGCTGTAAAAGACATTCACTTATCAAAACAATTTTATCAAAATTTAGGTTTTACCATCATTGGCGGTGATGAGTCACAGAATTGGTTGATCATGAAAAATGGCAATCATATTATTGGCCTATTTGAAGGTATGTTTGACAAAAATATGATGACTTTTAACCCTGGTTGGGACCAAGATTCAAAAGCACTGAATGATTTTGATGACATACGCCACCTGCAAAAACAACTTAAAGAGAAAGGTGTTAAAATAACAAACGAAGTTGATGAAAACACGACCGGGCCAGCTAATTTTGTCATTATTGATCCCGATGGAAATCCTATTTTAATTGATCAACATGTCTAACTAATAAGAATGTCGAAATGCTACTGACGGTTATAATTATATCCTTACTTGCTGGACTTGCAATGCCACTAGGCGCAGCTATTGCGCATCTCGAAAATATAAAGAAAAAGTGGTTAGAGGAAGAGCTTAGACACGGCATTATGGCATTTGGCGCTGGGGCTTTATTGTCAGCAGTTGCACTAGTATTAGTGCCTGAAGGGATTTCAGAGTATACCCCTTATGCTGCATGCGCATGGTTTGTCCTCGGCGGTTTTGCTTTCATGTTACTTGATATTTTCTTAAAGAAAATTAACACGCCAGCTAGTCAATTAGCGGCTATGCTTTCGGATTTTATTCCAGAATCCATCGCATTAGGCGCAGCATTTGCCACTGGAAGCAGTAGTGCCTATTTATTAGCTGGGTTAATGGCTCTACAGAACCTACCAGAAGGATTTAGTGCTTATCGTGAACTCAATTCCACAAGTTCTTACAAACCAATAAAAATTATTACTGTTTTTGTCTTGATGGCATTTCTTGGCCCTATGTTTGGTGTGTCAGGCTTTGTTTGGTTATCGCAACATCCTGAAACGATCGCAGCAATTATGTTATTTGCATCAGGCGGAATTATCTATTCAATATTTCAAGATATAGCGCCACAAGTAAAATTGGAAAATCATTGGGCGCCACCGTTAGGTGCGTTATTAGGATTTAGTTTGGGAATATTTGGCTTAATGATAACCACGCATTGATACGTGGTTTTTTAAGTTCGGTTATTTCTACTGGCTAATCAATTTCTGAGATATTAATCCCAATAAGATAACTGTCCGAGGTCTCTTCTGTTACCCTAACAACTTTACCTTTTACATTAAGAGATTGTACACCATTATTTGCCGAATCAATGTTAACTTTAACTAATGTATTAAGCGCTAATGGATGTGACATTTCAATCGCCAAACCTGTAGCGCTTAGGTCTCTACAAGTGGCTAATAAGGTACTATTCGCTTCATCATCAATAATGGTTACAGTTACATCACTATTAACCATCATGCGATAGAAATCTCGCTTATCGTCATAACTTAACATGAATACTCCATCACTTATCTATAAACCTACTTCTTTTATACGCATTGACATTCTCGCTGTCAACAGAGCATATATTAAAACTGATTTAAATGATTAACGATACGTTTAACAGAGATCGGATACGGTGTTTTCAAATTCTGTGCAAATAATGACACCCTGAGCTCTTCTATCATCCAGCGAGTTTCTGCTATTGCTTTATTAATAGGTATGTCTTTGCGCTGATTCGCTAGCAATAACTGATAACTTTCACTCACCTTTTCTACTTCAATGAGTTTTAACCGATCTTGGTTTGGATCAATTGATAACTTCTCTAAACGTCGAATGATCGCTTGTAAATAACGTAAAATATCAGGCAATTTATTTAAACCAGATTGTGTCACAAAGCCTTTATGTACTAATGCTTGTAACTGCTGTTTGATATCTCCTTGTGATTGAATAACATTTAAAGAAACTTTGCCTTTTAGCTTTTTATTAATATCGTGAGTTAAAGATAAAATTTGTTCAACGGTAATTGCAGCCTGTAAAACGCAATCAGATATCTCAGCTCTTACATAATCTTTGGTGATGGTAAATGCTTCTTCGTTTCTAGCCAGCTCCCCATGTTGTTGAATTAAATACTGACAAGCAGCCACAATACAATCATCAAGCAGATCTTTAATCGAACCAAACGGATTAAAATACATACCCAATTTAGCTTTATTCGGTAACTTTTCTTGTAAATATTTTAATGGTGAAGGTATATTTAATAAAACTAATCGACTTAGCCCTTCTAACATAGCTTGTTCTGCTACTGCTGCTTGCTCAAATAATTCAATTGCCACCGTTTTATTTTTATCAACTAAAGCGGGAAAAGCTTTAATGGTAAGATTAGCGACTTTCTTTTGGTAATTTTCCGGGATAGCATCAAAATCCCATTGCACAATATTCTCACGCTCTATGCCCTTATCAGCAACTGACTTAATTGACGCTTTAACTTTCCCTTGTAACTGATTTTTTAATTCATCTAAATTACGTCCCTGTGCCACCAATTTATTTTTATCATTAATAACTTTAAAATTTAAAATTAAATGCTGAGGTAACTCAATCTGCTGCCAGTGTTCATCATCGATACGTACACCTGTCATTCTTAATAAGTGTTTGCCTAAAGCATCACTAAACGCTTGCCCGTTAGGGGAAATAGCTGCTAAACAAGCTTCAGCGTAATTAGGGGCAGGCACAAAATTACGACGTAGTGTTTTTGGTAAACCTTTAATATACGCAATAATTAACTCATAACGCATAGCAGGTATTAACCAATCAAAACCTTGATTTTGCACTTGATTTAATAAACTAATGGGAATAGAAACACTGATACCATCATCAATATCACCTGGTGAAAAATGATAACTTAAAGGTAAAGATAATGCGCCTTGCTGCCAGAAATCCGGAAATTTCTCTTTGTTAACAGCTTCATCACTTTCATTTAATAAAAAGGCTTTAGTAAATAATAATAAATTCGGTTGTTGTTGCTTAGTTTTCTTCCACCACGATAAAAAGCTACGTTGACAAATAACACTCTCTGGTAATTTTTCATCGAAAAACTCATATAACTGCTGTTCGTCTACTAAAAAGTCTTTTCTACGTGCCTTTTGCTCTAATTTTTCAATATCTGCAATGAGTTGCTTATTTTTTTGAGCAAATTTTTCATTAATCGTAGAATCGCCATTAACTAAGGCTTCTCGAATGAATATTTCTCGACATGTTTTCGGTTCAATTTTATTAAAATTAACTTTACGTTTAGCGATAATGATCAAGCCATACAAGGTAGCTTGTTCAAAAGCCATTACTGCACCTTGTTTCTTTTCCCAGTGCGGTTCGCTATAACTATATTTTAATAAATGCTTGGCTAAAGGCTCTATCCATTGAACCTCTATTTTTCCAGCCATTCGCGCAAAAAGTCTACTGGTTTCAACCAGTTCAGCCGCCATAATCCATTTAGGTGGTTTTTTAGCAAGTGCAGAGCCCGGAAATATAAAGAATTTACTGCCGCGAGCCCCTTTAAACTCTTTATTCTCGTCTTGTTGCCCTAAATGACTTAATAAACCAGATAATATTGCTTGATGTAGCGTGTCATTAGCACTTTCAGACTCCATATTTAATGAAGTAAGCGCAATATTTTGATCTTTTAAGGTTAACTTTAATTGGCTAACGATATCTTGCCATTCTCGGATACGGATATAAGATAAAAACTCTTTTTGACATAACTTTCTAAACTGGCTGTTCGATAACTCACGTTGCTGGTCATTAACATAAGTCCATAAGTTTAAGAATGTTATAAAATCAGATTGCTTATCTTTAAATCGATTATGTTTTTCATCAGCCGCTTGTTGTTTTTCGTGGGGCCTTTCTCTTGGATCTTGAATACTTAGTGCAGCAACAATCACAAATATTTGCTTAACACATCCCATTTCTATGGCTGTTAACACCATTTTTGCTAATCGTGGATCAACCGGGAATTTAGCTAATGTGCGCCCTGTTTTCGTTAAGCGTGTTTTTGCGCCAATGTGTTCAATGGCAGCTAATTCATCAAGCAAACGAATACCATCAGTAATGTTTCGATTATCCGGTGGCTGTAAAAAAGGAAAATCTCCGATACTGCCCAAATCCAGCGCTAGCATTTGTAAAATAACAGTAGCTAAATTAGTACGTAATATTTCAGGATCAGTAAACTCACTGCGTGATAAGTAATCTTCTTCAGAATATAGCCTAATACAGACGCCTGATGAAACACGTCCACAACGCCCTGCCCTTTGATTAGCGCTGGCTTGCGAAATAGGCTCTATAGGTAACCTTTGTACTTTAGTACGATAACTATAACGTGATATTCTTGCTGTACCGGGATCGATAACATACTTTATTCCAGGCACGGTTAAACTGGTTTCAGCAACGTTTGTCGCTAACACGATATTACGACCGGTGTGGGGTAAAAATATTTTATTTTGCTCTTGTACCGTTAAGCGTGAATACAATGGCAATATTTGTGTATGAGGAAACTTCTCTTTCTCTAACGCGTAAGCTGTATCTCGTATTTCACGCTCGCCATTGAGGAAGATTAAAATATCCCCTTTATCTAAGGATGATAACTCTTCGATAGCATTAACGATCCCTGAGATCATATCGACATCATCCCCCTGTTCTATCAGAGGACGATAACGCATTTCTACTGGGAATGTACGCCCAGAAACCTCAATGATGGGTGCTGGCTTACCTTCAGCCGACTTAAAATGTTCGGCGAAACGCTCAGGGTCAATGGTTGCTGAAGTAATAATTACTTTTAAGTCAGGACGTTTAGGTAAAATTGAACGTAAGTAACCTAATATAAAATCAATATTTAAACTACGCTCGTGGGCTTCATCAATAATAATGGTATCGTATTGTCGTAATAACCTATCGGTTTGCATTTCTGCCAACAAAACACCATCAGTCATAAGTTTAATAAAGCTGTTCTCATCAACCATATCGTTGAATCTAACTTTATAACCAACTGTTTTACCTAATGGTGTGTTTAATTCGTCGGCGATACGGGTGGCAACTGTTCGCGCTGCAATTCGTCGTGGTTGTGTATGACCGATTTTACCTTCTACGCCACGACCAAGAGCTAAACATATTTTGGGAATTTGAGTCGTTTTACCTGAACCTGTTTCACCGGCAATAATAACAACTTGGTTATTTAAAATTGCTTGGGCGATAACATCAACATTTTGACTAACAGGTAAAGTTTCAGGGTACTGTACTACCGGCTTATTACTGAGTTTAAAAGCTTTACTAGCAATTGATTGTTGGATTTGTGTTTCAATAGTTCGTAATACTTTTTGCTGTTTATCAGCATTGGTTAATTTTTTTACGCCATTCAAACGGCTTTTTAAGCGAGCAATATCAGCCAATTTAACATGTGTTAATTGTTGATATAGGCCATCAATAGACAGGTTATCATCAGAAAATTCAGAGGCAGACAAAAGACAAACTCTAAGTAAACAATCAAAAAATGAAGTTTATCAGTTTATAGGATAAATTGCAGTGATAAATGCCCAGAGAGTATGGTGATAGTATCAACAAACACTTTAATTTCCCTCTGAGCAAATGCGACGTGCTAGCCTAACCTTTTATTGTTGTATATTTACAAAAATATAGACTTTATGCTCCCACCTTAAAGCCTGAACGTAAATGACGGTCAATAGCAGAAAGTACATCGTTACGACAAATTGTGCCTAATAAATTACCATTATCATCAACGACTGGGTAAACTTTAGGTTTATTTTTAAGCATGTTTTGTCCAAGCTCGATGACATTATCGTATGGTTTTACACTTAATACGTCTTTACGCATCAAGTCTTCCACATTAGCTGAGTGAACATTGTGATACGTTGATTCAATTAATTTAGCTAACACTTCACTTTCTGATAAAAAGCCAATTAAATGATGATCTTTATCGATAACCGGACCACCGATTTGCTTAGTTTTCAAAAATCTTAACGATGCCTCTTCAACCGCCATTTCTGGCGTAAAAGTGACGGGATAATGGTTCATATATTCTTTTACTTGTAATGATTCCATAGATGTTCCTTTGCTTAACTTTGTTATACCAATATTCCACATAATAACGTGTTAATTAAACTCACTTTAACCATAGACCCATTTACAAAATAATTCCTATATTTATCAAATTATTGTCCAATAAATAACAAATAGTTACTGAACTTGATTAGCATTCGCCCATTGCCAAGCTTCTGTATTATATAATGGTACTGTTGATAAAGAATGATGGTGGCTACCACTTGACTCTTTAGTAGAATAAGAAAGATAGATTAAGCTTTTATGCTCTGCATCATAAATACGGCGAACTTTTAAACTCTTAAACAGAATACTTTTAGATTTTTTAAAAACAATTTCCCCATTTTTAGATTTATCTATTTCAGCTACTTGCTCTGTAGTTATTGGTCCTGTTTGCCTGCACGCTATTGACATATCTGAGGGATCTGAAAAATCTAGATTTGCTTCTATATGCGAAATATGACAGGTAACACCTTTAACGATTGGATCTTGCTGAGCTACAATAATGACATCTTTAGTGGTAAATAAGCCTAAACTCACTTTCCCTACATCATCAGAACAAGCATTTACAAAAAATAGTGTCGATAATAATATAAAGAAATGACTATTTTTCATCTTGAAAAATCCCCACAAATGTCTTACCTGATGATGTTTTACTACCTCGATACATGCCTGATGTGTTAAATGGCATTGCAATATTACCTTTTGCATCAATAGCAATAACGCCCCCCGTACCACCAGCTTTCACAAGAACTTTATTAATTACAGTATCTGCGGCTTCATTCAATGATTTTTGTTGATATTGCATACGAGCACAAATATCTGCTGCTACATGATAACGAATAAAATATTCACCATGTCCTGTGGCTGATACCGCACAACTTTCGTTGTTAGCATATGTGCCAGCACCAATAATAGGCGCATCACCAACTCTTCCATAACGTTTAGCTGTCATGCCACCGGTTGACGTTCCTGCAGCAATATTACCGGCTTTATCAAGAGCAACGGCGCCTACTGTACCCATTTTATATTCATTAGGGAGTGATTGATGTGCGGCCTGATAGTTTTTAGTTGCTTCAAGTGACTTTTTAAGTTTTTCTTTAGCTTTTAATAGTGATTGATAGCGACTATCGGTATTAAAGTAGCTATTTTCAACTAATGCTAACCCTTGCTCTTGTGCAAAAGTTTCAGCGCCTTTACCACTTAACATAACGTGAACAGATTCGTCCATAACGCGTTGTGCAAGTGCTATTGGACTCTTTACTGTTTTAACCCCTGACACAGCGCCGGCATTTAAGGTTCTTCCATCCATAATTGATGCATCTAATTCATGTGTACCTTCGTAGGTATAAACTGCCCCTTTTCCTGCATTAAATAATGGCGATTCTTCCATGATTTGAATCGCAGCAATAATGGCTTGTTGGCTAGATTTTCCTTCGGACAATAACTGATAACCCGCATCTAATGCTAATGAAAGTGTTTTTTCATAAGCCACACGCTTTTCTGGCGTCATTTTACTTTTATCAATAGTGCCGGCACCTCCGTGGATGGCGATAGCAAAAGGTTGTTCTTGAGCAAAGCTCAATGAACTTAAACTACTTAAGCTCATAATGGGTAAAGTAAATAATGTTGTTATAATTAATTTTTTCATCTTTATTTCTACCTGCGTTTTTATTTAAATTTATAAGCTAATAAATAATGCTATTGCCAAGGTTTTATTTATTGGAGTAAAGGATGATCAGTAGGTAATTGTTTAGCGATCCACAAGGCAAGCTTATGTTTCATGTTCAATAAATTTTCTTCACTCTCTGCTAATGGATGTATTAATTTATCTTGAACAAGTAGTCGGTAAAGCACTTCTACTTTTTCTTTAGCGGCGTCAGTTTCAGAAAAACCTTTATAGCCTCTATTAAGCGCATATTTTTCACCTATAGTAATTGCCTTTTTCAACAACGCTGATTCATTTTTTAATTTTTTCATATAGAAAATTTTTACCTTTAATAATGTTACGGCTAATTTTATTTAGCACATATAAACAAATGCCAACAATCATATTCTGCTAGTATTGCTTGATTAAATTACGATCCCATATTCATATGAAAAGCATTTAATTTATTACCATCTAAATCTCTAAAGTATGCCGCATAGAAACCATCAATTTCATCTCTTGGTCCAGGTTTTCCTTCACAAGTAGCCCCTAGTTCAATGGCTTTTTGATAAAAAGCATCAACCTTTTCCGTTGAGTCCATCACAAGTGCTACCATCACCCCATTTCCAACTGTAGCTGGTTTACCATCGAAAGGTTTAGTTATTGAAACACCTGCTTGATCCGGCGCATTTGCCCATGCAACAAATTGTTCGGTTTCTAAAAAACGTCCAGCGCCGATAGTGGCAAAAAGTTGATCATAAAATTGACATGCTTTTTCTAAGTTATTTGTGCCTAATGTAACGTAACCAATCATTCTTTTATTCCCTAATTATTGAGCTTTAAAATTTTGTTAGTAATGACTTATCAAATTGAGAAGATGAAATATTTAACTTTTTATCTTCAATTTGTTGCTCTACAGCTTGTTGTTTTTTAATTAACTCATTGAGTGTAATCGTATTATCATCTAACTGATATATGTGTATTAAACTTTCATAATAATAGTGCAATATGATTAAAGCATTAACATCATCATATTTAGCTGCTGAAGTAATTTTTCTTAGCTTTCTATAAATTAAGTTTTGTACCTGCTTCATCTGCCAAACATAATAAACCTCTTTAAAAAATTCACTTGTACGAATGTTATAAAGAATTGCTGAGCAACTAATTAATGCCAATATCACACCTAATAAATTAAAACGAAAATTACTTTCACCATTCACTATTTGCTCCGGCGACACGCCCCAGAAATAGACAAAAACACTACCAAAAAATAACGATAAGCAAAGAAGAACAACAATAAAGCCAATAATAATTTGGTTAAGGTGTTTGCGATAAGTTGTTTTATTAATATTTTGAATTTTCATTAGTTTCCATTTTTAATTGTATACCAGAGTAACGCTGAACTTGTGTGTCAACACCTTGAAACCATGTGGTTTTTGCCGATGCTATTTGTAATGTCTTTTTAGCTCTGGTAATGCCTGTATATAGTAATTCTCTTGAAAGTATCTTACTTTCTTTATTTTGCGGCAATATCATCACTAATTGTTGAAATTCACTCCCTTGAGTTTTATGTATTGTCATAGCATAAACACTTTCATATGAGGGCAACCTTGCGGGAAGTACACGTAAGTAATGACCATCTGGTTGCTCAAAAATAGCGACTAACAAGCCTTTTTCATCGGTCCAAATTAATCCTACATCACCATTAAATAAACCGAGACCATAGTCATTTTGGGTGATCATAATCGGTTTGCCATGGTAAAATGGTTTGTTAGCTTGATGATTTCCTTTGGTATAAAGAATTTGTTCTATTTGTTGATTTATATTTGCTACACCTTCTGTACCTACGCGAGTTGCGCACAATATTCTAAACTGCGCTAACATTTCAAAAGCTTGTGAAATATCCTGACATTTTGCAAGACCTTGATAATATTTCGTTACCATTTTAGGTAACCATTGATTTATATCTAACGAAAGTAATAGCGAACTTTCACTACGCTCTAACAATTGCCAACTATTACTTGCATCACCTTTAATCACAAACTCAGCTAAGCGCCCTACTATTCCTTCTTTATCAAAACGTCGACTTTTAGTTAAAAAAGTAACGTGATCATAAGCATTATTTTTATATGATTTAAAGGCTTTACTTTGTGTCACCTGGGTTAAATAGTCTTTATTTGCTTTACTATATCCCTTATGTGGTCGAGGCGCTAAATCAGCTAATACATTCCCGACGGCAACCGAAGGTAATTGGTCAGCATCTCCTAACAATATCAACTGGCAATGAGAAGGCAAGGCTCTTATTAATCTAACCATCATAGGTAAATCGACCATTGACACTTCATCAACAACTAACACATCAATATTTAATTGGTTATTTTGATTGTGGCGAAAATTAACTTTATTAGGAAGTACACCAAGTAAACGATGCAATGTTTGTGCTTGCCTAGGAATTTTCTCAAGTATATGAGTTGAAATGATTCCTTCAAAACCATTAATTGCATTGATTAACGACTCGGTTAAGCGTTGTGCTGCTTTTCCTGTAGGCGCAACCAGGGAAATATTTAAAGGTTGTTGCATATTTAATGACACTATAGCTGCCAACAGCTTAGTTACGGTGTAAGTCTTCCCAGTTCCTGGGCCACCTGCAATGATAGAAAAACGTTTATTTAACGCATTTGCTACCGCTACTTTTTGCCAATCAATGTCTGCATCAACATTCTCTTTAGTATCATATATAAAAAGTTCACTTAAGCATTGTTGAATTTCATTTACTGGGTACCTAGACGATGAAACTTCATTATTTTTAGTGCTTGCTATAAAGTTATTTAACTCCTGTTCAAACTTATAATAGCGTGGTAAATATAGTGCGTTTTCTGAAAGTATTATCAATTTATTTTCTTTAGGGTTTGTTGATAAAGATGTTAATAATAGTTTTATCTCCTCCAAAGACGGAAAAGCATAGCCATGATGGCTAATAATGCCATTATCATCCGCATAAAAACCTATTCGAGAGTTTGCTACCTGAACTAAGGGAAGACAACTATTTCCTATTCTTATTGAATGACTTACCGCTATGATCAAATGAAACAGTAATGTAAGTTCATCCTTATTTATGACATTAACGTCACCCGATGTTTTACTTTTAACAGTGAAGTTTGTTGATAGAACTAACTCTTTTGCTAAAAAATAATCGATAGGAGCTAAGTCATGTAACTGTTGTTGGGCTAAATTAAAGCTTGGATAAGGAGATAATTCCTTTATATCTATTGAGTTAACAATTAAACTCATTATTTTATTTCCTTATTTAATTGAGCGCTTTGTTTTGTCAATATATGATGTGATTCCTCATTTGAAAACACATTATCTACTTGTGTGAGTTCATCATGGCTAAGCTGACAATAATATACACCTGTATTAGTACTGTTAGGGGACATTCCCCTTAAATATAAATAGTAGATACCTCCAAAATGCTTTTCGATACTATAATCAGAGAGTTTTTGCTGTAAAAACCGATGTAAGGCAACACTGTATATCAGATATTGCAAATCATAATGGTGGGTTTGAATACTTTGACTTAGCTTTTCAGGACTATAATCACTAAAGTTATCCCCCAAGTGATTGCTTTTATAATCACATAAATAATATTTACCGTTATGTTCAAAAATCAAGTCAATAAAGCCATGCATCATTCCCTGTAAAGTTGCAATATTAGGTAATAAAACCTGAGGGGGTAATCCTATTGATTGACCACTCTTAAAATGATTGTTAACCCTTAACCTATGTTGAGATAAAAGTGACGTTAATTCCTTGGTACTTGCTGTTTCTAATGGGAAATAAAATTCCGCTTCTCTTAATGTTTGGCTATGGTTTAGCTTGGCCAAACAAAAACTATCATTGGGTACAGTATCAATAAGGTCTGATGCTTGATGATTCATATTTAATGGCGTTTTGATAACTTGATCAAGCCATGAAATTAACTCGGTTTCATGGTAGCCGTTACCCAAATGACCAAAACGCATCAAGGGTGAAGATATGGCAACTTCCCAATTAGGGTGCGAGAAGTTAACAAACTCTAATATATCATGTAAAAGATTACCTGTTTTTGCCCCTTTTACTAAGTCGAAACGCAGTTCTGCTGCATTATATATTTCATCTGATAACGAATTTGACTCAAATAAGTCTCTATCAGGAGAGGACACTCCAATATCTCGTAAGTTGCGACTTAGTGCAGTAAAAGAACTTAACCACCAATTTCTTTCTATTTTGCCGGTAAACTGAGCAGTCTTAACGTTGAATAGATCAACATTATCTGGTGCAACTGTTAAAGGTAGAGCTTCATCTTTGATAGATATCAGGCCGATACTTTCAGGGTTATCAGTCACTAATTGAGCCAAACTTTCTGGAATATTCTGCTCAGCTTGCCAAGCAAGAGTTTGCCCTAATGGTGAAAGTTCACTTTTATCAAAATTCGTGGTTAAGATATAACAACGTTGTTCAGCACGAGTTACAGCGACATAGAGTAAACGTATTGATTCAGCATATTGTTCGTTACTCATTGCCTGTTTAGCTTCTTTCGAACCGTCTAGGCTTAAGGTTAAACCACCATCTTTTTGATGATATTCTATTAACTCAACGTTTGTGTTTGCAACTTTTAGCGGATCTTTGTGGCGTGTAGCATAAGGTACAAATACAATAGGATATTCTAAGCCCTTCGAACCATGTTGAGTAATAATCTTAACAAGGTCTTCTTCACTTTCTAACCTTAATTCTGCTTCAATTTCTGTAAAGTCTTGACTAATTTGTTGTTCAAACCAGTGGACGAGTTCTTCAGGTTGTTGAAGACGTTGACTCACTGTTTGTAATAATTCAAATAAGTGTAAAACATTCGTCAGTTCTCGTTCTTGCTGAGGTTTAAACTTAAACAATTCGTGCAGTAATTTCAAAGCCATAGTGATAAACCCATAGCTACGCCATAATGATCTTAATTTAATAAAGTGTTCAGCTAATGACTGCCATTGAATGTCATCATTTAAAAGTTCAACATAAGAGTGAGGAGCAATACCTAACAAAGGACTGGTTAACGATGCCAAAAATTGGTGATTATCTTCAGCATGACAGATACCTTTTAATACTAATAAAAGTTGTTTACTTTGTTCACTTTGCCACAGGTTTGCTCGATTACTGAGGTAAACACAGGCTAAATTAGCCTCATTAAGTGCAGCTCTAATATCTGCTGCTTCGGTACCATCTCGCACTAAGATAGCAATATCTTTGGCCTTGATTTGTGGCTGACTTTCATTTTTAGTATAAAGTAGACGCGTGATTTCATTCGCACACCAGCGCGCTAATTTTTGGCGATAACTAGCCGGGACTGTTTTATCTTCTGATTCAAAATGTACAAATTGTAACGCATTAAACGATAAGTCAACTAACTGTTTATCATCAGCTTTAGGTGATGCTTTAACTGGGTGGTACGCTATATTGTAACCAAAAACATCACGGGGATTTTCTCTTAAGTTATTACCATAAAATAATCGGTTATAACCCGTTATCATGTTTTTACTTGAACGCCAATTGGTATCCATCACCCATTGTTGATCGCACTTTGCTCGCGCATTCAAATAAGCAAAGACATCCCCCCCTCTAAACCCATAAATAGCTTGTTTCGGATCGCCAATCATAAATAAAGATGAGTCGGATTGCTTATGGTAAATAGCGGATAAAATATCAAACTGTAGTGGATCAGTATCTTGGAATTCATCAACAAGTGCAGCCGGAAACTGCTTTAATAGTGTCGAAGCCAGTGTAGCATTGCCCGTTGTACCATCATCAATTCCATTAGCAAGGTTAAGTTGTGTCGCTAAAGTAGAGATAAGATCATCAAAGGTTAAAATATTTTTTTCTTGTTTTAACTGATTCAGCTGCTCACGCATGCTGTATATACCCGCTTGCACTATGACTAAAGCTTTTGCTTTTGATACCGCTTTAATAATTGTATTTATAGCCTTTTTTAAATTATTTGCCGGTAATAGCGCTGCCGATAGTTCAACTTTTATTTCAGAGCGAGGTAAACGTCGACCATCTAAAAAATCTCCAGGAAACTTAGTTTCTATCACAGAAAAGTCTGTTGAAGCAGTACTTAACCACTGTATTAAATGAGTTAACTCTGTTTGCCTTTTAGTTTTCTCTGCGCCTTTTTTACTGTCAATTAAATAAGTTGTTAATAAAGCAATATTATTATCTATTGTCTTAAGCACTTCTTTAACTTGAGCAAAAAAGCTTAGTTTAATCTTCTCTTCATCAATAATATCAAGTAAGCAGTAATGATTAATCGCTTTATTAAACTGCCGAATTAAACTTTCGGGTGTTGGCCAGTATCCTGCTATAGCCATATATTTTTCTGGAGACTGATTCGCTAATTGTCGATACCAGTCACGACAAATTTCAATAACATACTCTTTACTATCCACTTCCATCTGCGCAGAAAATGAAACACCACTTAAAAACGCGTGTTGATTTAATACCCGCTTACAAAAACTATGTATGGTAAAAATAGCAGCTTCATCAATATTTACGAGGGCTCTATTTAATAAAAGCAAACGTTCAGGTTCAGATACTCGCTCTGCAATCACCTGAAAGTACGCATCTTCTTTTTCAAATGTTTGCCATTGAGTTAACGCTTGACGAATGAAGTTTTCAATTCTACCGCGAAGCTCTTCTGTAGCATCTTTAGTAAATGTCATTACAAGTATTTGCTGAACCGTTAATTTTTTTTCCAATAATAAACGTAAATAAATACGGGTAATATTATAGGTTTTACCTGTGCCTGCACTGGCCTCAATTAAATGTTGGCCCTCTAACGGTAAATGCTCAGCTATTAATGTATTGTTCATTATTTTCTCACCTGTGTTAGCTGAGTAAAAATAGGTTCATAAACACTCATTAGCGGCTCGGTAATATTAGTCAACTCAGGGTATTCAGGCCAAAAATAATTCATATAGGGGTCATTACCTAAACAAAAGTTGTTATTTGAGCTATTCCAAAAACTTTCTAACACTGTTTGTTCTAAATTCTTTGTTTTCGTTATAAATTCAGCAAGTTCGCCATTTAATAATAATGGTCGCTCAAGCCCTTCAATAAAAGTTCGTAATAAAACATCTAAACTTCGACCAGGCTCTTTTATGTCCTGACATTTAAATTGTTCAACCTTTTGTGACTTAGTGTTGAAATAGAAACCTTTGGTCGCAATTACATGCGATAACTGGTGCTCTGATGTTGAAGTTTTCACCATCTGTAAAACTAACTGGTGAATATAAAGAGAAAGTTTATCTTTAATTTTGGCGGAAGATGAACGATAAAATAGGCAATTATCCGCCTTTACTGGTAGTTGGTAGTGCAAAGTTACGTTAATCATTGGCCGGTTTGGCAAGACTATCGGCAGTTTTAACTCTCCAGCAACATAGTCGAGTGATTCAGTTGATTGGTTAGCACTACTTTGATGAATAGCATCCGCTAATGTTCGACTATTTTCTAGCCATTTTTTATATTCTATTTCCATTGTTGGTAATTCTGGAAATTTCCCACTTACCTTGGCAAACAACATACTTTGTTCTAAATTAGCATCTAGAGCATCAGGTTCATCATACAAATGATGGGTCAGTAGTTCTTGGTTAAATAGATAACTCTCCAACCGGCTAGCAGTGAATGGCTCCACATCGCTAAGTTCAACACTGTCATGAGCTAAATATAAGTTCAAGCGCCTCTTAGCAAAGTACTTTGCTGGATGGTGATAAAAGGCAATAAGGTCAGCAACAGATAAACTTAATTCAGTATCATTAAAAGCAATTACCGGAAGCTTGTTATACCTAGAGTCTTCACTATTAAAAGAGGCATTTCTATCATTATTTGACTCATTAAAACGTGCTTCTTCTGCTGATTTAACTAATACTTGCCCTAATGATAACCAGTGAGGGTCAAAACTAGCATATTCACCAACAAAATTACGTAAACTAAAGGCTTGCATAGGCAGCTGCCTAATTTGATTTAAGCCATGACGCTCGTCTGAATTATCAAAATCCCAACCAAAAGCAGCAGTTAAATAATTCATTAATTCTTTTAATACTACTGAGGGCTCTTTAGGCGTGTTTTTCTTTATATTACGGCCTTGAAAACTAAGATAAAGTGCTTTTCTAGCAGAGATAATGGCTTCTAAAAACAAATATTTATCATCGCCTCTACGTGAACGGTCACCAATTTCACTGCGTTGCATAGACATTAGATCAAAGCCTAACGGTTGGCGTTGACGAGGAAATTCACCGTCATTCAAACCCAGCACAGCAATTATTTTAAAAGGAATGCTTCTCATAGGCAGCATAGAGCAGAATGTCACTTGCCCTACCATAAATTGCCGACCTGCGTCAGGTTGGCTAAAGTGATTATTCAGAAACTCTTTAATGATATTCAATCCAAGTGCTTCGCTAAATTGAGCATGTTCACAATACTCGACCAAAGATTCGATAGCATTATGTATGGCAACAAATCCAGATTCGTCAGCCGACTCATTAGTCACATCAAACAATTGTTCTAATAGACTAGTAAGATATTGATGCCACTGTTGGGGAGTTTTTGCTTGAGATAATGATGCTGAAAACAATTGCAACTGTTCAATAAACAACATTAAATTACCTAGAACTAATGCATCATTACCTTCAACATTAGCGAGTAATACATGATCATGGTATAAACATTCTTCATCAGCATAAGCAAAACCTTGTAATAACTTTGTAAAACCAAACTGCCAAGTAAACTGCCCTGATATCGTTTCACTGTTTAATAGCTGTTGCTTATGAGATTGGTTAAGTCCCCAATGAACACATGCCTCATTTAACCATTGACTACATTTTTCAAGATCTTCTAAACTAAAACCAAATTTTGATTGAATAGCAGGAATACGTAACCAAGATAATATTTGTGAGACAGAAAATCGACTATCAGGTAAAGAGACAATCTCACTAAAAGCGATAACTAATGGGTTACTTTCTTTACTAACTCGGTCTGAAATAGAGCAAGGTAATGGAGGTATATCACCTGACAGATCTTGCCAACCATTAGCAAAAACTGCTTGAATATAAGGAGCATACTCCTCTACCTGCGGACACATTACGAGTATATCTTTCGGAGTCAGTGAATTATCTGTATTAAATTGATGTAATAACCAATCATGTAATCCTTGCACTTCACGTAGTGCACTATGGGCACTAGTAAATACGATAGAGTCATCTACTTGATGAACTTTCTGATTTGTTAATTGAGAGCTATCGGAAAGCGTTAATATATCTTCTTGTATTTGCGATAAAACACTATGGCTTTGCTCAATATTAATGTCATCAAAGACATGTTTTTTTTGATTAAGGAAGCTTTGATAAACATCAATATCAACCGTTGAGTATTGTTGCAATAATGCCAGAAATTCACGACCTTGCTGACCTAAGTTTGCAAGAATGGGATTACCAATAAGTTTAGCAATATCATCATAGCCCTCAGTCCATTGTGTCATATGCTGAAGTGCTTGTTTTTGAGTTTTTATATCGCCCCAATAGTTAAAACACGGATTTAAATGGAAAAAGTGGACTTGCGTATGTTCACTAATGGCATTTATAAATTCTAGCCACATAGGTGCCATGGCATTAATACCAAAAAATGAAATACGTTGAGGTAACAAATGTAAATTATCTGCAATATTGTCAATCGCGCTTTGCATTAATTCAAGAGGATTATATGGGGTTTCCTTAGTTAGCCTCAGCCATAAGTCTGCTTGCCAAGTAGACAATTGTTCAAAGTTGTTATCAAGACTTTCCTGTAGGCTATCGCTTTCATTATCTAGCCCTTTTCCTTGATACCAATTATTAATCCATTGAGGGCGAAATATTAAATATTGTTCATATAAATCAGCTAATTGACAAGCCAACTGATAGCGCTTTAATTCTTGATCACTGTAACGACTATCATCACACCGTAACCAGTAACGCGTTACCTGCTGGTAGATTACATTATCTATAATATCTTCATGAGCAAGCTCTTGATATATACGCCAGCATAAGGCTTCTCGTGAATATGGAGATTGCTCAGGGACTTTTTCTGCACTCGCTAATGAGCGCATAAGTTGCCAAAGAAATTGAGCAGGTAATAAAAACTCATTCGCTAAGCTAATTTGCCTTGATTGTGCTAAAGACATATTCAACCAATGTTGCATGCCTGCATTTTGAACAATAATCACTTCTTTAGCGAAAACCGGAAGAGGAGAAACTTGATGAACTTTATCAAGCAATGCTAATAAATTTTCCATTTTATTAGCAGGATATAAATGTATCAAATTAGCTTAATCGTTTCATAAAACCATGAGTAAATTTAACCACACCAGCGCATATAACTCTAGATAAATAAACAATTAAGCCCACAATAATCTGTTATAAATTTATTGATAGAACAAAGAAAGTACTATTTGTTTTTAACGTATAAAGTCAAGGTTTTCTTGATAAAACTGCCCTAACACTGGCACTAAAAACTTATGACCTAAAACAGTGTGATAAATGGCAACAAACCAAAAAAATGCCACAACAAGATTAAGTAACCACCCAAACAGAGGAATAAAGGATAAAACGGCAGCCGTAACAATTAAGCCAAGTGATTGGCGTAAATGAAAACTTGCCAACGTTGAGTGATTTTTACCATATAAAACAATTGCAACCAACCACCCAACCAGAGTTAAATAACTGATTGTAGAAATAAATTTTGCCATATCATACTGTGTTTGACTATCTGAATGATAATGCGTCATAACGGTAACCTCATTGATAAAAGCTATAACTTAAAACTAGCGAATAATGAGTCACTATACAAATGTGAAAAAGCTAAAATTACCAAGTTTTAAGAAATAAATAGGTAAGCTATTACTTTATCTAACAATTTAGACTAAGACATTTTTAATCTAAAAGTAATGTTATTTATTCCTTTTACTATTCAATAATTACTAACAAATTATTCTAATAACAAGTATTAAAACATCAAAATATTACGGTTTTATGATGTACTGACTATGAGGTTTCTTCTTAAAATTAAGGTTTATAAAATGTAAGTGCCCAATTTATATTTCGTGTTTTATTTGCTGTCTTAATTGTTGATATAAGTGCTTTAAGTTTGTCAGTTCTTTTTTCTTTTCTTCTGAAGATAATGCTTGGTATTGAAGTTTTTTATAACCATCAACAAACCTAACTATTGCTAATTTAAAAGTAGGTTTCTTCTCAATAAATTTCAAAGCAAATTGATCAATTGTCATTGAACGGTTTTTAACTACTCCAACTTTAGTGGCAAGGCTCATTAACTGATACAACAACAAAGCAGTTTGTGAATGCTGAGATTTTTTATGCTTTATACGTAACACGATAAATATAACCACTAAAAATATCAGTAATAAACTTAAGGTGGCTAAAAAGCTTTTATACTCTGCAAAAAACAAGTAAATATGCTTAATCACATTGATTTGATCATTAATTGAATAGCCTACCACCCATTTTGTCCACTGATAATCAATCGCCTCAAGCATATAGCGGAGCTGACTAAACCATAAGCTAGTATTAAACGATGATAAAAAATCACTCGAAAGTAAACTTTGCTCTTGTTGTAAAGATTGAGAAAATCCTCTTTCAACTCGTTCAGGGCTTACGGCGGCTGTAGGATCTATTCGCTGCCATCCTAAACCTTTAATCCACACTTCACTCCATGCATGAGCATCTCTTTGATAAATACTAAAGTAGTTCCCTCTCTCGTTATATTCTCCCCCCATATACCCTAAAACCATTCTAGCGGGAATGCCTGCACTTCTCATTAAATAAGTAAAACTGCTGGCATAATGCTCACAAAATCCCGCTTTAGTATCAAAATAAAACTCAGCTAAGTTATTATTACTTAATAAAGGAGGGTTTAAAGTGTAGTGGTAATTTTGTTGATTAAATCGACTAAGTACAGCATTTACTAGGTTTAAATCATCTGAATATAATTCTCTTAGGCGTTTACCTTCAGCAACCAATTGCTGATTATTAGTAACTGAAACAGCTAAATTTCGTGAACGTACTTCACTAGATAATGGAGTATTCACTTGGTTGGTTAACGCAGACGTAACTTGATAACTAGTCACAGAGTTCAATATCTTTTCAGCTGATAAAGTTAAATTTACGTTTTTATTGAGTTTTTGTTGTTCGCTTGATGCATCAGTCATAACATTTAAAGCAAATAACCATTTCTGGTAACTTGGTTCAGCAATAATTTGATAACTAACAGTAGGTAATGTTGAAAGCCCTGAAATCAATGAGAGTTCAGCTTCTTCACGCTTAGGTTGTCGCTGCCAAGATCTATGATTTTTTTTCTGTTGATACCATTTTGAACCATCAAAGTCTTCCAAGACTAGAGTTCGCCAGTACATTTGCTGGTAGTTAGGTGGTGCTTGTTCAAATTCAACTCTAAATGCTAGTTTATTTGAAAGCGCTAAATTTGCGATATCTCCCACTTTAACTTCATCTGACAAACCTACTTCAGCATTTTTAGCTGATGGCATTTGCCAAAATGGTGCTATTTTAGGAAATCCAATAAACAATATAAGTGCAAGAGGTAAGCTTTTTACTAACGTTTTTGACACCTGTTTAGCTAAGGTTTTATAGCTTTCCGTTTGTTTAAAAGCACTCATCAATAACATAAAATTTGTCACTAGCACTAGCAAAATCAACAACATAAAATACAAAGATTGAATAAAAACTAAAGAGGTAACAAGAACAAATATTCCTAATAACACCTGAATATAAAAGTCTTTTTGCGCATGAATTTCTAGGGGTTTTAACAAATATGAGAACACTAATAAATGTACCATACTATTGAGTAAGCCCAGTCCTTTTGCTGAAAGTGCTAATAAAATTAGACCTGAGATAGACACTAACATTTTTATCAATTTATTTGGCTGACTGATAACTTTGAAGTAGATACAGCTTTGCCACAATACACTGATCACGATAAACGCAATTAGCCAGCTTGAAAGTTCTAATATTAGCAATAAACAATTCAATGCCAACGTTATCATTAATAAAAACTGGGTGTTTTTTGCTAAACTCCATTGAACTTGCTGTTTTTTAGCCGCTATTTCAATCGTATCATCCATATAATGCAATCTCTTTTAAACATAAATGGCTATGCGAAATTCCTTTATCTGGTGCTATTGTCTTTGTGTGTAATAGTAAACCAAACACTTGTTCTCGCTTTTGTAATTCAACGATTAAATAACTGAGCCAGCGTAATTGCTGTTCAATAGGTGCTTTAGGTAAAGCATCTAATGTCAGCCAATTAGGCGTGTTATTTTCTACACTGTCATAGTTTTTCGTATACCAACCTTGACCTCTTGCTACCTGTTTCCAAGCAACTTTAGCTAATGATTCTCCTTGTTTATAAGGTATCAACTCATTGAATTCATCCGCACCACTTTTAATAGTGAGTGTTTCGTTGGATAAGTCATCAGAATTTACATCTCTATTGTTTGATAACAATTGATCAATATTAATTTGAGGTGGTCGTTCTGGTTTAGGGTAAATTAATACAGAGATATTCAAATCAACACTAGTCCAGCACCTAAAAAGCCCCAGACCATAGTAGCTTTGTAGAATTAAGCGAGGTAACGAAAATAGCCCTCTTTTCTCAAGTTTAATAGGTATTAAACATGTTTCCTTAGATAAAAAGTCATTTTGTTTAATGATATTCTCTGAAGGTACTACCTTTGATTGAAAAAACAACTGATACGCCATTCGTTCTTTATTTGTTTCTAAACTAATAGGTATATCCAATGATGTTTCAGCAAAACCCCGTAAGGTATTTGTTTTGGCAGAAAGAGTTAAGTTCGATAAGTTCCTATAACTTTGCAACATCGCAGTCATAAATACGCTAGCTAATAAATAGCTGAGCAAAATAATTAAATTATTTTGATAATTGGTTCCTAGAATAAATAACAATAAAACAAAAAATAGATAAGCAAAACCAAACTTACTTGGGAAAATAAAGATATTACGGCCCGATAAGGTTTGCGTCGAATTTTTAGGTATGCGTTTAATTAACCAATATTCAAACTTAGCTTTTAACGTTTGTTTTAATCCTGTAAAAAAGCCCATTAATTTACACTCAAGGCATTAAGTTAATGAAGGGGATATTGCATCTACAGCATTTATTATTCGTTGCGAAGCATCGTTAATATTACTTAACGACATATCAAATACTGGGTTAAGTCTATGCTGGCAAACTGCTACAAATACCGCTTGTATATCATCAGGCAAAAGATGATCTCTACCTTCGATAAATGCCCACGCTTTTGCGGCCGATATTAATGCCTTTCCTGCTCTAGGAGATAATGGGTTTACGTCATACTCTCCTCCTCTACTTTGCTGTAAAAGAGCAACAACGTAGTCGAGCACAGCATCTGAAATATAAATATGTTGAACTTGTTTCTGTATTTCGATTAACTGCTCAGGGGTAATAAAAGCCTTTAATGTTCTAAAGTCTATCGCGCCAAAAGCATTAGTTAAAATCTTCTTTTCAGCCTCTATTGATGGAAAACCTAAAGAAAGTCGCATCATAAAACGGTCAAGTTGTGACTCTGGTAAAGAATACGTTCCCGAGTGAAATAATGGGTTTTGAGTGGCAATAACAAAAAATGGTTCGGGTAATTGATATGTTGAACCATCAATACTAACGCGACTTTCTTCCATAGCTTCAAGTAAAGCACTCTGAGTTTTTGGGCTTGCTCGATTTATTTCATCAGCTAATACTAACTGATTAAAAATAGGCCCCTTATGCAGTTTAAAGCTTTGTGTTTGCGTATCAAAAATTGATACACCAATAACATCGCTTGGCAGTAAATCACTAGTAAACTGAACTCGTTGATAACTTAAATTTAATGTAGAAGCTAAGGTATGAGCCAAGGTGGTTTTCCCCATCCCCGGTAAGTCTTCAATCAACAAATGCCCTTTAGCAAAAATACATGCAATAGCAAGTTTAACTTGTGTTTTTTTCCCAATAACTACTTGTTCAATTTGGTGGATCACAGAACTTACTAACTCATTCATACTACTGACCTTTTTATAAAATTTTATCAATTATCTTTCAGATTAAAACAGCCGTGATTTAGCATTTAAACGTTTATGATATAAAACTCTTTTTGTTGACCTTAATCAACACAAAAGTTCATTTAATTATGACATGCTAATGCTAAGTTAACAAAAAAGTCAGTCATTCTGTGTATTTTGATCAATTTAATTATCATTAGCGATTTTACCTAAACTAGCTAACGCATATTAATTTTACTGACTGTTGGTTCAACTAAATATAAAATTTTATGGTACTCGTTGGAAAGTTTATGGATATTGATTTTAGTGAAGTAACCTATTTAAAAAACCCTTGTGCTTTAACATTAAAAGCTGATTATCAACAATTTTTACTATCACTTAGTGGACCAACTATAATTGACATAAGCGGCATAAACAATGAGTCATGTCGTGTGATCACAACATTATTACACGGTAATGAACCATCTGGACTCATTGCAATTCACCGATGGTTAACTGAACACAGTGCATTACCGGTTCCTGAAACAAATATTCGTATCATTATTTGCTCTGTAGAAGCAGCTTGTAAATCACCTTTATTAAGTCATAGGTACTACCCTAATGGTCTCGATATTAATAGGTGTTTTAATACCAACGAAACGACAGGCTACTTTCAAAGAGCACAAATCATTAAACAAGCCATTTTAGAGGTTAACCCTGAATGTGTGATCGATCTTCATAATACACCTGGCTCAGGTCCTGCTTTTGCAGTTTGCACGATAATTACACCTGAAGTGTTATCATTAACGTCGCTTTTTTGCGATACCATCATACTTTCTTCACTTAAGATTGGCGGGTTAATGGAGCAAAACTTTAATTGCCCAATATTAACAATTGAATGTGGTAGTGCTCACGATGAGCAGTCTCACGAAACAGCATATCAAGGTATAAATCAGCTAGGAAATTGTTCTAGTATTTATCATTACAATCAAAAAACTGACGTTGATATTATTTCCAAACCTTTTCGATTTCAGTTAAAACCCAATGTAAACCTTTCTTATAGCGAACATGATGAAGGTTATGAGGGTGTTACATTAAAATCATCAATTGAGCAGTTTAACTTTGGACATGCTAGAAAAGATCAAATGATTGGATGGGTAGATGATCGAGGCTTAGATAACTTTCAATTATTAAATGATGCCTATGAAGATGTTTTAAATGAATATTTTACATTGCGCGATAATCAATTGGTTTGTGCAACGAATATAAGAATATTTATGGCAACATCAAATAAGGAAGTTGCTACGGATGACTGCTTATTTTATTTAGTTAAGAGTCATTATTAAGTGAATCACTATGTTTTGTTACCTCAGTTAACAGTTCAAATGGCGCGGAATTAATTGCACGTTCTAATGGTATATCTGGCCAATAATTATTTTTGGCAAAGTGGATAAATTTTAATGTTTTAAAGGCATCAAACCAAATATATAGTTGTTTATAGAATTGTTTTTTATTGCTTAATTTTTGTTGTTGAGCATTTTGTTTCTTAATGTAGCTTTCAAAACCTAACGATAATAACCCTTCTCTTGCTTCTTTAGATAACAAAACTAACCAATCTTCTATAGTTGAACAATAGTCAAATAATGTAGTAAAGGCACACAACACCTCTTTAAGTAAAATAAATACTTGAGGATGATAGTAACAATACTCTTTTTCTTGCGCTTGCAATGAAATAATTTGATTAACTGCAGGCCCTGTACCAAAAGGCACCCTATCAGAACATCTAGCAGTGAGTTTTATTATATGGTCTTTTAAAAATATAATATCACCAAGCTTTGCTAATTTATTTAATAGATAAAAATCTTCGCCCGCACTACGTTGTGGAAATCCCCTTACTTCAGCATAGGCTTTTGCTTTAAAAGATAGGATACTGCCAATAGTAAAAAAATTATACGAGGACTTTGCATAAGTTAGACCCGCGACATAGTACCGTAACGCTTGTTCATAAAGCGCATTAGCTTGATGTACTTTTAAATCTGGACTTTCATGATAAAAATTAAAGCAGGCACCTACAATTTTAGGGTAAATATCACTGCGCATTTCAGCTAAGCTATCAAAATAGCTTTCTGGTAAACTTGCATCTGCATCAGTTGAGCAAATCCAATCGGATTTTATTTTATTATCAGCAATTAATGCTAAAACAGTATCAACGCCCTGTTTACGCGCAGTTCCTACACCTTGTTTCTCAGGAATTGGCTGCGTAAAACTATCCAGTAAAAGAACAGATGAATTTCCCTTATCGCTTTTCACTAAGGTAAAAGACTCATTAGCCCAAATAATTTTTCCCATAGCACAAACATCCTGATGTAAGGTTTGTTGTGGGTATTTGTTAGTATCAGTATCAGGCTGATTAATCACCAAAACCATCAGGGTGTTTTGCTGTGCAAGAGACGAGTTTAAATAACCACTTACAAAGGTAGATGATTCTTTATAAGCGGGAATGACAACACTATTTACAAAGAAAATATCGTTTGGAAATCCATCTAAAGCCTTAATGCAGGGATCAGCATAATGGCTTAGGTATTTATGAATATTTTTCATCTAAGCATGTTTAGTCGAAAAAGTTTTAAACTGCACTTAATGTAAAGCCGCTCTAAAAGGCAGTTTGGCACATATTTCAGCTTCAGCTTCTAAAATCTCTTCTAAACGCTGAAACACTTCATCTTTATTAAAATATTCTAACGCTAACTCTACAAATAAGTTTTTATGCTTTTCTTCTGATTTGGCAATAGTGTGATAAAAGTCTTTTTCTTTACTTGCTGGTAATGCCTCTGCAACTAAAGCAAAACGCTCATGACCACGAGCTTCTATTACGCCAGCGACTAATAAACGATCAAGAAAAAATACGTCTTTCCCATGTCTAAAAAGTTTACGAATTTCCTTAATGTAGATGTCTTTTTCGTCATTAGACATTTCAATATCTCTGGCCTGCATAAGCTTTATTACTTGTTTGAAATGAATTAACTCTTCAATAGCAAGATCTGTCATTGCTCTGACAAGCGTTTTTCGATCTGGGTAGTGAGACAACATAGAAACCGCCATACCTGAGGCTTTTTTCTCGGCGGCAGCATGATCTTGTAAAAAGGAATCGAAATCAGCTAATACAGCATCAGCCCATTGAGGAGGAGTTTGATATTTTAATTCGAACATATTCAATATAAATTAATAGAAATAAAGTAATCACCTATTTTACACTGCAACTGTCTTTAATTTCATTAACTAAGTCAAATTTAACGTACAGTTATACGACAAAAAGTTCAGGTAGTTTAAATATACTACCTGAACTTTTTAAAATCGCAGAGACTTACTTACGCAGATATACTTGTTTAGTCATTGAAAGTAAACATAAAAACAACAACGCCAATAAGTTCAAACTACCCCCACTACTTTCAGTTTCAGGTGTTGTTTGTTCAGCAATTTCTTTATTGGGTATAATTGCTACAACCCCAGGATCAACCACTGTGCCATTTGCAATACCATCAGCATCATTTACACCGCCATCTTCAATTTTTATCAGTAAACACTGATCGCCTTGATTAATACCAGCTTGATATAAATTACTCGTTAGTGGTGGACATACCCCTTCAACTTGAATGGCAGAAGAGATAGTATTTTGTGCATCTTCAATAAAATTTTGCCAACCATTAGCCTCACTGTACTTACGATAAGTCGCAAATTGTGGAATTTCATCTACCAATGGAATGATAAAGGAAACAGAACGACCAAACGGCTTAATATCATGAATTTCAAAATCAAAGTATTCACTTTGATGGGTTAATTCATCACTTTCAACTAGTTGTGTATTAGTTATTTCTTGTGTGGTTAATTGCACACCATCAGACAATTGTAATTTGGCATACTTACCTAATGTGATCGTTAAACCTGGTTCAGTTTCCATTAACTTGGTCAGTGATGAATTAACATGTAATTGCTGAATATAACCTAAAGTAGATTTATCCATAAAGTCAGGGATACCGTCTTTATCAGAATCAGTAAAACCTTCAACACTATCTATAACACCATCACTATCTGTATCAGTAGCAGATAATCTTGGATAAGTATCAACTACAGGAATGCTTAAATGGCTCTCCTGTGAAAGTTCACCGTTACCATTATCAGTTACGGTTACTGACAGAGATAATAACCCTCCGTTAGCTTCTGGCAAGTTAATATTTTCAGCTTGCAAATACACTTTTAGCTGATTTGCACTCACTTGTGCATTTGCATATTCAGGAATATTCCAGCTAATTAAATGCTCATCTTCAATATTGGCATCCTTGATGATTAATGTGATGACTACCTCACCATTATCTTTGGCAATCGTAGTCACTTGTTGCTGTTGAACAACAGTTAAATCAACATTAGGTGCTAAATTTTGGTCACTAATTGTCACTGTATGTGCTCGTTGAGCACCTAAATTAACATTATTATCTAGTGTCAAAATTAACTGTTCATCATTTTCTGTTTGATAATCTTGTTTGATAAAAATATCAATATACCCTTCTGTACCCGACTCAATAGTAACAGCGCTACTATTAATTGAATAATCTAACGTATCAACTGTTCCAGTAATATCAAAAGGTATAACTACAGGATAATTAGGAGAAGTACCTGAAAGATATACAGGCACACGTATATAATTCCCCTCAGCTGTAAATTGTTGTAATTCTACATTCACTAGTGGATAAATATTAATAACCTGTTCTACTGTTGCAACATTACCTGCAGCGTCTTGTGCGCGCCAGGTAATTGTGTTTTTACCTGACGGTAAATTCATCACATCATTTTGTAAGCCTACAGGTGTTATTTCACAGCATGCATCGCCATCTTTAGCATCATTAGCCACTAACTGACTGAAATCTCTTAATTGATCTAAGGTAACTTGGGTAAATAAATGCACTGCGTTAATTTGCATTACTTCTGGAGTTGAAATAACAGGTGCATAATCATCAGCTAAAGGATTAGTTTGATTTAATTCTTCAGTGGCATTACTAACACCATCTTCATCAGTATCTAAATTAGCATCGTCTGCATTGAACGGATCAAAACCATACTCAATTTCAAAAGCATCGCTCATACCGTCATTATCATCATCTAAATCAGCATTATCACCAACGCCATCATTATCTGAATCGATAGACTCATTAGGGTCTAACGGTAAAATATCTAAATAATCTAAAACACCATCACCATCATCATCGGTATCGTATACGTTACCAATACCGTCACCGTCAGTGTCAACGCTTTCTATTGGGTCAAGTGGAAATGCATCATCAACGTCTAGTACGCCATCATTATCATCATCACTGTCTGCATTGTTACCTATGCCATCGTTATCATCGTCACGTTGTTCATTAGGGTTTAATGGAAACAAATCAAGGTGATCTAAAACGCCATCATTATCATCATCAGTATCAAGTACATTACCAATACCATCGCCATCGGTATCTTGCCACTCAGAAAGATCATTAGGGAAAGCGTCTAAAATATCTATATGACCATCATTGTCGTCATCACTATCAGCATTATCACCAATGCCATCTCCATCAAAATCGTAAGCTTCACTACTATTTAACGGAAAGGCGTCTTGGCTATCGATTACACCATCGTTATCATCGTCTGTATCAGTATTATTGCCAATACCATCAAAGTCAGTATCTAACCATTCAGCACTGTCTAGTGGGAAGGCATCATTGCCATCAATAAATCCGTCATTATCATCATCGCTGTCAGTGTTATTGCCAATTAAATCACCATCGGTATCAACACTTTCGTTCGCATTTAATGGAAAAGCATCTTCAGCATCTAATACGCCGTCATTATCATCATCAGGATCGGTATTATTACCAATGCCATCATTGTCAAAGTCTCGCCATTCAAAACTATCTAGCGGGAATACATCTTCAGCATCAACAAAACCATCATTATCATCATCCGCGTCTGAATTATTTCCAATACCATCGCCATCGGTATCTGTGCTTTCTAACGCATTAAGAGGAAATGCATCTAAACTATCTGGTACGCCATCATTATCATCATCTGTGTCAGCTAAATTAGCAATGCCATCACCATCGGTATCAGTAGTTTCATTCATATCTAATGGATCAGGATCAGACACATCAGGAATGCCATCCCCATCGTCATCAGTATCCGTATTATTTCCAATACCATCACCATCTGTATCTAATGTTTCCGTACTATCAAGCGGAAATGCATCTATGCCATCTTCAATCCCATCACCATCATCATCGGTATCAACGTTATTACCTAATCCATCGCCATCGGTATCAAGAAAGTCATTAGCATCTAGCGGAAAAGCATCATTAATATCAATAATGCCATCGCCATCGTCATCCGCATCAGAATTATTGCCAATGCCATCGCCATCGGTGTCCGTTGTTTCAGCTGGATTTAATGGAAATGCATCTACAGCATCTAATACACCATCACCATCGTCATCATCGTCAGCATTATTGCCTATACCGTCTAAATCGGTGTCATACCATTCATTCGCATCAGTAGGAAAGGCATCAATATTATCTAAAAAGCCATCACCATCATCATCACTGTCTGAGTTATCTCCAATGCCATCACCATCTAAATCGTTAAATTCATTTGGATCAAAAGGAAAAGCATCATCATTATCGAGTACTAAATCATTATCATCATCAGGATCAGCATTATTACCAATACCATCGCCATCATTATCTTTGCTTTCATTAGGATCTTTAGGAAATGCATCATAAAGGTCGATAACTAAATCACCATCGTCATCAGTATCAGAATTGTCTCCAATTAGATCACTATCAGTATCGGCCCATTCGTTAGGGTTTAAAGGAAAAGCATCGGCTTGGTCGAGAAAGCCATCATTATCATCATCAGTATCCACCGAATTACCAATACAATCGCCATCGGTGTCTAACCATTCACTAGCTATTTCAGGGAACGGGTCATAGTAATCAATAACAGGATCGCCATCATTATTATTGTCGGCAACATCTGGAATACCATCACCGTCGTCATCGGTATCAGCATTGTTGCCTATGCCATCTAAATCAATGTCATACCATTCAGTTGGATCGTTAGGAAAAAGATCTATGGTGTCATCATATCCATCGCCGTCAGTATCTACAGTCGTTATTGCTGGCGCAGGACATGCTGCTACCGCAGCTGCATAGGCAGAAGAAGAACTCAAGTAGATAGCCATTGTTATAGAAATTGCTATGAATTTTTTAGTTGCCATTTTATCTCCACTGCTTAACGGCTTAATAAAAGCTTATTAGAGGATGTCTAAAGCTCGATGATTCAGTGTTGTAATAAGTATAGTGCTAATTAAAGTTAATAACCTACTTGGTTAAATTTATGGTCAACACCAATATAAATTGAACTCATATCACCAAATTCAGACACTTCTGGTTGGTACCTAACACCAAAGACAAGAGAGGTATTACGAGAAAAACTATAATGCAAAGCCATTCCTATTAAAGGATTTACATCGCCTTTCTCAGAGAAAAATTTTGCTTCTTGTAGTTCCGGCCATGTAAATTTATTTTCTGTCATAACAACCGCAGCACCCACTTGATATTCAACCGTTAAACTATTTATAAATTTATTATAGCTTTTTATCTTATGACGATAACTGACTATCCCCTCAACATTATTAATATCAAAAAATAGCTCATCGTTATTCCATGCTACAGAAAGATCTTTATAACTTGAGTAGCCAAGTTGCCAATAAAAATTACTCTTTCTAGTGAAATTATCTGCAACATAAAATGAAAAACCCTTAATTTCCGATTGATCACCTTGATGTAGATTAAAAGAAAAATCAGTGGCATTTGCAGTAAATACAGTAGTTAAATTTGCAATCAGGAAGAGAGAAATTGCGGCAAATTTTTGCCACATGGTACAAGTTTTACCTGTAGTAAAATGTTTTGAAGAACTTGTATTCATAATGAAAGCACCATTAAATTGACATTATTTCTTGTTAAGATTTTCAAATGCAAAAAACGAACCAAAAACCATTTTTATGATGCTTTCTCATAAACATTAATGATTGTATAACGTGTTCAGTTAGCCGCTAATTAGGCGATAGAAGCGAAATAGAAAGAAAAATCAAATCCTAAGGGGGTTATTACCTTTTAAAAAAGTCAAACTTGCTATTAACCAATAAATAGGTTTTAAAGTCTTTGATTGGTAGTGCTTTCACGTAATGCCAACCTTGGCAAAACTCTATATTCATTTTCATTAATTCATCAACTTGCAGTTGGTTTTCAACACCTTCTGCAATTATATTGGCATTAAGTTTATTTGCTATTGCAACAATATTTGGAATTAATGTAGATCGTATCGAACCTGTTTCAACTTCATCAATAAATGACTTATCTATCTTTAACGTATCAATTTTTAACAATTTTAGCTGTGATAAATTAGAATAACCGGTACCAAAGTCATCTATCGATACTTTAATATTATTTTCTCCCAATAAATTTAACACTTTATCTAAGCCACTAAAATTAAGCTCTTCATCTTCAGTAATTTCAAAACAAATTTGTAAATTTTTATTGATATCGCCTAACAAATTTGAACTTTTTAAAATATTGCCATTATTGACATCTTTAGGAAAAATATTTATCGAAAGATAAAATGGCCCGTCTTTACTAGTAAGTAATTTGAAATCCTCCAAACTCTTGTTAATTAGACATTCTGTCATCTCCCAAGACTTATTTAAATCACTTACGACAGGAATAAACTCATCAGGATATAATGCGCCCATATTATCTTCAAAACGGGCCAGTAATTCACAACCAATCACTTTACCACTCTTCAATTCAATAATAGCTTGATAGTATGGAATAAAGCGGTTGTTTTTAATGCCCCTTCTCACACGCCTTTTTGTACTACGAAGGTATTGATAATAAAGCTCAAACAAATGAATACTTGAAACACCTGAGAAAAACATGATGATGATAACAAGAAATATAAATAAGCTTGGAACATCATTAAACTCAATATAGTTACGCTGTGAAACAGCAAGACAAACATTACCTTGATTGCCGCATAATTCGATTGAATGAGATAAGAATCCTGAGCTTGTTACAACTTCAGTACTGTTTGCATTATTTTGAAATAAATTATTAACCCCATATAAGTGGGAGATTTGGCCATTTTTTCTAGCAACTATCTGATATTGAATATTTTTATCATGTTCTTTTAGTATTCCTTCAAAAGAAAGTACAACATTGTAATTTCCTTTTTGAATAAGTACGCCAGAAATTTTACTCTCAAAAGTTTTTAATGCTTTATTAACCCAAATACTATAACCATTAATAATAAGGTTAGGTTCAGACTCTTTGATTGGTTTTTCTAATATACCGGCCCCAGTTGTACATACTAAAAATCCATCTTTAAAAAAGCCAATATCTTTAATATCATTGGAATTAAATTGTTCCTTCCTCATATTAAATAAGTTAGCCTTTGAACATTGGCTAAAGCCCAGGTTATTCAACCTATCTACTACGTTATAGCTTTGCGATATGGTGTTTTCTAGATCGAGAAATAAGCGCTCTCCCACTAAAGTCAGTTTATTTATTAAAAAGCTGGAATATAAAACATAAATAACAATTAAACTAACTAACATTCCAACAAAAAATGATAGCGGCTTTCTTATATTTGAATTACTCAACATTTTCACTTCTTATGGATTAAGTTATTGTTATATCGTTCGATAATCATTTTAGAGTTTTTAATCTAAAACCCAAAGTAATTCCAGTATTAATTAAATATATGCTTATTACAGAAAGCTAATTGATGACAATAAACCAAAATAAAGTTTATACCTTGTAACAAGCTTCCAATTCGCTAACGCCAAGCCCGCTACATTTTTTCACTTTAATTTGTACCGCAATTCGATCTTTTAATGTATCAACATGACTAATAACACCTATCATTTTTCCTGTAGCATTTAAATTATCAAGAGCATCTAGCGCCACTTCTAGCGTGTCATTATCTAACGTGCCAAAACCTTCATCTAAAAATAATGAATCAATACTTGTTTTAGCACTAACCAAATCAGAAAGTGCTAACGCTAACGCTAAGCTAACTAAAAAGCTTTCACCGCCCGATAAAGTTTTAGTCTCTCGGACTACATCAGCTTGCCAAGTATCTAACACCTCAAGAGTTAACGCATCTGACAACTGACTTTGTAACTGATAACGGCCATATAATCGTTCTAAATGTTTATTAGCTAGGTAAACTAAGTGCGACAAAGTCAGTCCCTGAGCAAACTTTCTAAACTTAGCCCCATCTGCTGAACCTATTAATCCAGATAAATGTGCCAGATCATCAACAATAACTTGCTGTTCGCTAATTTTAGAAATTAAGGATTTTTGTTGTTCTTTTTGTTTTTCATCGTAACTTAACGTTTGAGATAATCGCCCTTGTTTAATTTGGCATTGCTTTAGCTTTTCTGTAATGTCATTCAATGCCAGCTTCAATTTATCAATATCAAAATCAACAACCCCGCTATTTTTAAGTTGTTTTTGTTGTAGCTCTAATTTATTTGATTGTTGAGTATATTGCTCTATTAATGAAAGAGTTCTGTCTTTATCTCTTGCTAATTCCTCAACTCTGAATTTGATACTCTCTTGTTGCTCTACAGGTAAAAGTGCCTTTAAAAAGTCACTTTCTGTCAAAAAGCCACTATTGGTTAATGCTTCATTCCACGTATTTTCAGTATCTTCAAGTTCTGGAATTAAAAGTGCTAATTGCTGGTCAATACTCGTCAATTGCCCTTGGTGATGTTGTACTTTTTGTATTGCTTGTTGATAGTTTTTTTCTAAAATTTCTCGTTCAGCAATTGCTGTTTTTTCTTCATTAATAATATTTTTTCGTACTTGAGATACATCTTGATGTCCAAAAATATTATATCTTTGCTGTTCTGCGCTTTTTAATTCAAGCGCTAATAAATCTAATTGTGTTAATATTTCAGTAAGTTCCAACTGATATTGATTCTGTTGAGATTGATCAACAGCTAATTGTTGTTCAATTGCCGTCAGTTCAGTTTTATGCTGCTCCTGTTCCCTTAGTATTTCTTGATAGGCTGAAACTCGCTGTTTATTTTCTTGATGCCATTGCTCAAATACCTCCTGGCTTACTAACGTACTTTCATCTTGAAAAATATTACTTTCTGTTGTTAATACCAGCCCTACTTCTGATGACAATAATCGTAATTGCTCTTTTATGTTTGCGTGTAAGGTTTCTTGTTGCTCAGCAATTGAATCACAATTTTGTTTATTAACCTGTAATAGCGTTTCTATTTCCTTAATACTATTTTGACTACCAGATACGTTTTTATCATTTTCATTAAGAATATTTTGTACTTGCAATATTTCGGCATTAATTTTCTGTAGATCTTGATAAAGGGTTTGTAATTTATCGAAAATACACTGATTTTGAGCAAAGTTAGTTTCAATTTCCGTCAATTGTAAAATATCGACATCAATAGTTAAATTTGCCTGTTGAACTTGCCATTTGCCTACCAACTGCTCTAATTCTTGCTGTTTATCTTTGCTTTGCTGTTGCCATTGAGCCAACTCAGTTGTTAGTTTTGTTAATAGTGTACTTGCTGATTTTCCTTGAAGCTCTAAATCAGACAAACTGTTATTGAGTTGACTTAAGCGTTGTTGATGCTCACTTTGATCTTGTTCACCTAATTGTTCATATTCAGTAATAGCAGGATGTTCTAATGAACCGCATAGTGGGCATGCATGCTCAGGTTTCAGCTCTTTTCTGTGTTCAACTAAAGATAAAATTAATTTTTGTTGTTCAATAATTAAAGCGACATCATCACGTTGTTGCTGAGCCTCTCGATACTGAGTTCTTAGTTTCGCAACATCGATATCAACTATTGCTATTTGTTGCTCTTGTTTCGTTATTTTTTCAGTAAGTTGAATAACCTCACCGTGTATTTGAGAATATCGACGTGATATTTCAAGTAATTGAACTTGTACTGAATATTGTCCTTGCATTTCATTTAACTGATTACTCAGTGCTTGTTCATTTTCCAAGTTATATTCACGCAGTAATCTTGCTTTACTATCAGTTAAGTCGGAAACTTGTTCCGTATTTTTCTCATATTCTGCTATTAATTTTGCGTGTGTATGTTGTTTGTGTGCTAAATCATTAATTAACGTCGTTTCTTTTTGTTTAAACTGTATAGTATTTTGTTCAAGCTGTTGAATCTCATTATGTTGCTTAAACAAATACTGATACTGATTTTGCCAAAGAGGTAACTTTTCCGGCAACAAACTCACAAATGAATTCTGTTGGAGATAGGTTTTTTGGTATGCAAGTTTATCTTCCAATCGTTTGTGGGTGTCAGACTTATTTTTGATGCAGTTATCTAGAACTTCTTTAACTTCTATCTGTTTAGTCTGTTTATCTTTTAATAATGCTAGTTGTTTATGAAGATCGTTAATTTTGCCGTCTAAAGGAATAACCTGCTCTATTATGATATTTTCAATATCAGTATTTATCTGCTCTTGTTGTTTTATATTTTGATCAAAAACCGCCAACGTATGAGTTAGCTCATCTGCTGTTTTTTTATCTTGGTTACAAGCATTTATAAGCAGTTCTTGCTCACTTAAACGTTTCTGACGTTGCAGACGTTTTTCCTGATAAATTTCATAGCTACGGCGAATTTTTTCAGCTGGCTTTGAGCGTTCAAGTAAGTCAAAATCTAACTTTGACTCTGTTTCTTTTTGCTCAATTAAGTGTAATCGATGGTTAGCACTATCGAGTTGTTGCTGGTTTTCATTAGAATTAATTTTCCATGTTAACGCCTGTTGCCATAATTGTTGCTTTTTTAACAAGTCTTTTTCTTCATCGCTAATAGACGAAAGTTCATTGGTTAATTCAACTCGCTCTGTTTCTTCGAGTAATTTTACTCCCTGGCTTTGTGCTCGTAATAAATTAAGTGCTTCATTGGCGCTTTTATAATTTTGAAATACTTGTTGTGAAATAGTGCCGTATATTTCAGTACCTGTTAGCTCTTCTAATAGTTCTGCACGCTCATTAGCAGGTGCATTTAAAAACGCAGCAAACTGCCCTTGAGATAACATCATCGACTTAGTAAAACGACTAAAATCTAAACCCGTTATTTTAGCTACCTCACTACGTACTTGAGATACTTTAGTGGCGAGCACTTTACCTTCAATAGTTGCAAGTTCGGCTACAGGTTTTTGTAAGTTTCCTTGTAAACTCCCTTTTGCTCTACGTTGACTCCAAAATGCTCTGTAGCCTTGTCCTTTAACGTAAAACTCAACTTCGGCTAAACAACTAGCAGTATGTCGAGTCATTAACTGGTTTTGCTTATCTGAAACAGTCAACCGAGGTGTTTGATGATAAAGGGCTAAGCAAATTGCATCTAATATAGTGGTTTTTCCAGCCCCCGTTGGCCCTGTTATCGCAAATAGCCCGCTGCTATCAAATGGGCTTTGTGTGAAATCTATTTTCCATTCACCTTTAAGTGAGTTAATGTTTTCAAAACGTAAGCTTAGTATTTTCACACTTTGTCTCCATCACTCAACTCATCAAGCTCAATAGGCCGTTGAACCTGCTCTACAACTTGAGCAAAGAGCGTTTGTAAACGCTCTTTTCTTGCAACTTCCTCTTGTGTTTGCCAGTGCTCTTCTGCCAAACGTGTTTCAAATACATCGGTTAAACTTAACTCATTCAGGGTGATTTTTTTCTCATGACTCACCATTTTTTCACGTGAAGCCTTGGCTCGTCTAACTAACAAGACTTCAACAGGTAAGGATTTAATAATGTCCTCAATTCTAACCGTTAAGTCTTGCAAATATTCAGCGCTATTAATTTCAATATCTAACCAAATACACTGCTCTTTATTCTCCAACGGTGTATTACTTACCACGCTTCCAATTTGCTCAGCAAGATCATCAATACTCGTTTTCACCATAAGTAAAGGTTGAAAACGAGGAATAGTTAATTCTGTTACTTGTGTTAATACGGCTTGTTCAAATTCAGCAATCAAAACACATTTTTCTTGCTTTGCTTCGTCAAAACTTAATGGAATGGGCGAGCCGCAATAACGAATATGCTTTGATTTTGCTACTTTCTGACTCTTATGAATGTGCCCCAAGGCAATGTAGTCTGCCGGAGGAAAAGCATTCGCATTGAAAGCTTCTAACGTTCCAATGTATATATCTCGAACAGAGTCACTCGTTGACACGCCAACAGTAGTTAGATGTCCTGTAGCAATAATAGGCACATTACCATCAGCTTTTAATTTGGCTTCTTTAAATAGCTTTTTATAATGCGCAGCAATAGCTTGTTGAAGCGACTCTTGTTTTTCACTTGCTGATTGACCAGATTGACTAGTAATAATGTCTCTTGGTCTAATAAAAGGTACTGCGCAAACAATAGCGCCCAAATGACCTTTATTGTCTTTTAATTCAACTATTTGATCAGATGTAATACTGCTAGCGCTAGCAATTACCGTACATGACATTTGTGATAATAAATGCTTTGCTTCATTTAACATAGCAACAGAGTCATGATTCCCTGCAAGTAGTACTAATTGGCAATTGAGTTGTTGTAATTTAACAATAAAATCAAAATATAATTCTCTAGCATAACTCGGTGGTGTACCCGTATCAAAAATATCACCAGCCACTATTACTGCATTTATTTTTAACTCGCTTACTTTTTCAATTAACCAGTTAATAAACGCTTGATGCTCTTTAGCGCGGCTTTTGCCATAAAAATATTGGCCTAAATGCCAATCTGAGGTATGCAGTACACGAAAAGTCATATATTGTTATTTATTATCAAAAAGTCATTTATTATTGATGAGAGTTTAACGCGTAATAACGCTCAATATCTACGACAAAAGTTATTATTTATCTGACATCTAGGGAACGTTTGTTTTATGACCCCCGCAATAAAACTACTTGAGAAACAAAAAATCAAACATACACTCCACCATTATCAACATGAAGTTAATGCAAAGTCTTATGGTCTTGAAGCTGCTGAAAAAATGTCTGTTAATCCTGGACGTGTGTTTAAAACCTTAGTGATTGAAAGTGATGATAAATTGGCCGTTTGTATCATACCTGTAATTGAACAATTATCATTAAAGCTTGCGGCTAAAACGTTAAAAATGAAAAAAGCACACATGGCACCAGCACAAAAAGTTGAAACAACAACCGGCTATGTTTTAGGTGGAGTGAGTCCCTTAGGACAAAAAAAGCGCTTACCCACATTAATTGATAAAAGCGCGACAACCTTTGACACTATTTTTATTAGTGGTGGTAAACGTGGTTTAGAAATTGAAATATCCGCAAATGATCTCAAAAAATTATGTAACGCCACTTTATGTATATTAATTCAATAAGCTTACTTTACTTATCATCACCAAAAAACAATTCAAATAGTTCAACGAGAAGAGGACCGCCTTTAATAGCGTCTTTTCGATTATCTTTAGCTGCCTGATGTGATTGAGCTGCAGCTTGAGGTTGACCAATTGACGCATAGTAGTCACCTGCTTTAGCTTGAATAGCGGCCCTTTTTTCTAGATCCGAGCTAGAGACACAACCTGAAAGGACAAATACAAAAACACACATTAAGGATGTAACTTTAACCATAAAAACTCCATTTAACATTTAATTATATATTCTGAAACTGAATTAACTAACTCAGGTTACTTAGCTTAACTCGTTAACCATTTCCTTAATTTTTACTGCTTTTTCGAAATGATCTAACTTGTGTGTTAGTATCCACCATTGTGCTACTTCAAACAATAATTCTGGATCATCATTTTTATTAGCGAAAAAAGCATAAAATGATAAGCCTACATTTTCACCTTTTTGCTTTATTTTTTGATTACATACATCAATTATCTTTTGTTTTAAAGAATATCTCATATCTGCCTTTTGGTAATTAACAAGTTAATCCGACAAATAATATTCAATCGTAGAAACTACTCGTACCATTTTTATATGTGGATTATTTTTATCTCTTGCTCGAATACTAAATTGTCCTTGTACTGCCTTTTTTATTTTCCCCAATTTACTGTCTGAATCAGAAGCAAATTTCTCAGCTACCTCTCTAGCTTTTCGAGTGGCTTCTTCAACCATATCGGGCTTTACATCATTAAGGCGTGTAAATATATATTCTGTTTGTGATTGATAATTATCGCCCGTAAATACAATACCCTGCTTACCTAATTCAGATAATGCCCCCATTAACTCTCTTACAATACCTATTTTTGTAGAATAAACCGTAACCGTTTGCATTGCGGTATAACGGTATTGATATTGATTTGAACTTCCATATTGTTGTGCCGATTTATCTGTTATTGCTGGAGCTGAAAAGCTAATTTCATTTACATCTATACCTTTATCAGTTAAAAAAGCATTAATTTTTGTTGTACTAGTTTCAATAGCATTATATAGAGCATCTAACTCATTACTCGCAGCTATAAATTGTATAGGCCATAATACGATATCAGCTTTAAACTCTTTCTCAGAAAGCCCTTTTACAGTAATGGTACGCTCATATTGTTTATATTCAATGACGGCATTAGCCAATAAAAACCCAAGCGTAGTCAAGCCAAGAAATATGAACAGACCTAAAATAGAACTACTTAATCTATTTGTATTTTGCATAACAATTCTTACCTTATTTACTCACATAATGATGAGCCTTCAATTATAAATTCTGATTAAATTGAGCGATAGCATCAACAACTTGTTTAGCGCCTTCTTGTATTTCGTTCATCACTTCACCTGCTTCATTAGAAAGTTGTAACGCTTTATCAGCTTCTTTCATACTTTCTTCAATAAGTGAAACAGCACTTTCTGTTAACTTCTTATTTTCACTTACTACACCAATTATCTCTTCAGTAGCCGTACTCGTTCTTGAAGCAAGTTGCCTAACTTCGTCAGCAACTACAGCAAAGCCTCTTCCTTGCTCACCTGCTCTTGCCGCTTCAATAGCCGCATTAAGTGCTAATAAATTAGTTTGATCGGCAATACCTCTAATACTATCAACTAACTGAGCAACTTTCTGTGACTGAGTGTCTAATTCGAAAATTCCCTTACTTGCCCCTTCCATTTGATTTGAAAGATGTCCCATTGTTTCAATTGTTGAATCAATAACATGAATAGCATTTAATGTACTTTTATCGGTCTTTTGTGACACTTCATAAGCTATTGCTGATGTTTCGGACATCGCAAGCTCTCTATTAATTTGATCAGTGATAACTGTCGCAAATTTAACAACTTTATATAATTCCCCACTATCATCGTGAATAGGGTTATAAGATGCTTCGAGCCAAACTACATTCCCATAGCTATCAATTCTCTTGAATCGATCGGATACAAACTCCCCTGCCCGTAATCGTGCCCAAAAGTCTTGATACTCTTTAGAATTAACATCCGCTGGATCACAAAAAATGCTATGATGTTTACCAACAATTTGTTCCGCAGTGTAGTGCATCCCCTTAAGAAAATTTTCGTTAGCTTTCAATATATTGCCTTCTAAAGAAAATTCAATTACCGCAGATGAACGTGTTAATGCAGCTAACATGTCCTTATGCTCCCTAGATTGGGTAATATTTTTAGTCGCTTCTCTTGCATATATAGCTAGCGATGATTGCCCATTTCTAGGCTGTATTACAGTGCGAAACCATACATCATTATCATTTTTATCTTTCAACTGCATAGAACCGTGCCAATGTACGCCCTCTTTAATGGCATTAAGCATTTTTTGGCAAACATCACTTTTAAGAGATTTTGGATGAATTAACTCTTCAAGACATCTACCTTTTATTTCATGTTCACTATATTTACAAGCGTCTAAAAATAATGCGTTTACTTCAATTATCTTTCCATTAAAGTCTGTCGAAAAGTAAGCTAATTCAGCTCTTAGATCTTTTTGAATATCATGAAATATTGCCAACTCACTTTCTAACACTTCAATTTTTGCTAAATATTTACCCTTGCCAAATAGCATATTTATTTTCCTTAACACTTATGATTTATAGATACAAAAGTTTATTGCCGTGAAGTTACTATTTTCAGTGTAGGAGATAAATTTGAACTAAGCCATTTTCGCCATAGTTTTTAGTGTGTTAAAAATAAAACTCTCTAGGGTAGCTATATAAAAAAATTGGCACCATAAAGGTGCCAATAATAAAATGAATTAAGTGTTCTTTTTCTATTTAGCTACAAGCTGTTCTGCTTGGTCTAATTCAGTTTCTAGGCGTTTAGTTTCATCTGCTCTTGGCTTAGTAAAACGTGCCAATGCTAAATAAAGTACTGGTGTTAAATAAAGTGTAAAAATTACCGCTATACCTAGTCCACCAAAAACCACCCAACCAATAGCATTACGAGCTTCTGCGCCTGCACCACTTGATAAAATCAGTGGTAGTGATCCAAATAATGTAGAAAGTAAGGTCATGGTAATTGGTCGTAATCGAATACTAGCGGCTTCTTCAACTGCTTTTCGTACGCTATATCCCTGATCTCTTAGTTGATCGGCAAACTCCACTAATAAAATAGCATTTTTAGCTAGCAAACCAATTAACATTACCAAGCCAATTTGCGAATAAATATTAATTGAAGTACCAGTTAAAAATAATGCAAATAAAGCGGCGGCTATACCAAAAGGTACGGTTGCCATAACCACCACTGCACTATTGACACTTTCAAATTGTGCCGCTAGCACCAATAATACGATAACAAAAGCCAAAACATAAGTTAATGTAACGTCACGCGCCGTTTCTTCAAAAGTTAACGCTTCACCTAAAAATATTAACCCAATATTAGCAGGTAAATGCTGTTCACCCAATTCACGTAACTTTTCCACGACCTCCTGCATGGGAATATCTGAGGGCATTTCCATTTCCATTTCAATTGCCCGTCGCTGAGCTTGTCTTTCTAACTCGGCAGCTACACCTTCTTCAGATATATGAGCAAGACTTGATAATGGTACTAATCCGCCGTTACTTGAACCAACATATAAATTAGCTAAATCTGTTGGATCTTTTATTTGCTGGCTTTGCGCTTGTAAAATAATAGGAATTGCTTGGTCGCCCACATTCAAATCAGCTATATCATCGCCATTAATAGCCACACGTAAAGTGGTAGAAATATCTGACAAATCGACACCAAGTTCTTTTGCTCGACGTCGGTCGATATTTACTCTAAGCTGCGGTTGACTAGGTTGATAGGAAATTCGAGGCATTCCAAGTTCAGGTATTTCTTGCTGAATCATTTCTGAAAAGCGTTGGGCGGCAGTAAAAATTTCATCATAGCTTTGCCCTGTTAACGCCAATTCTAATCCTCCACCTTGACCACGTAAATTAAGGCTATTAGATCCTGATGCTCTAGCTGGTGCACCAGGAATTTCAGATAAAGGCCCTTTAATTTCATCAATTATTTCTTGTTGTGTACGAGAACGCTCATCCCAATGCTTTAACGGTACTTTAATCAACGTTATATTAGGATCCCATTGACCAACTACAGTATAAATTGAATCAATATTACCTCCTTGTACATAAGGTAAAAGTATTTCTTCCATCTTATCAGCTTGTCTATCCATAAAATTCAAGCCAACACCATCAGGGCCACGAGCAAAAATACGGATACTACCTCTATCTTCAGACGGCATAAGTTCATTATCCAAAACACTATATAAACTAATCGCAGATAAAGCGGCAGCTAAACTGGCAATAAAAACAAACCACGCCTTATCTAGAGCAAAATGTAATGAACGTTGATACCAACCAAGAATGACATTTCCGAAACTAGCTAAATAATTAGTACTCTTGCTTTTTACAGGTAATCTCGCAGTTATTGCTGGAACTAATGATAAAGCGACAAATGATGAAATGATCACGGAAATGGCAAGCACCCCACCAAACTCTCTAAATAATCGCCCTGCTGTAGACGGTAAAAAAGCAATAGGAACAAATACAGCAACAAGAACAGCGGTGGTTGCAACTACAGCAAAAAATACTTCTCGAGTACCGATAACTGCTGCAGCTCTAGCCCCTAAGCCCATACTACGTCGACGCTGAATATTTTCAGTTACAACTATTGCATCATCAACAATTAATCCCGTAGCTAATACAAGAGCTAATAAAGTAAGAATATTAATCGAAAAGCCCATAAGCCAAATTGCAGCCAATGAGCCAATCAGTGAAACAGGAATTGATAATGCTGGTACTATGGTAGCTCTACCTGAACCAATAAATAGCCATAAGGTTGCAACTACCAATATTATGGTTAAAAACAATGATGTAATAACCTCTTCTACAGAGCCTCGAATAAATTCAGCATCATCTGAAGTTACTTGCATCTGCAACTCAGGAAAACGGCTTTCTACTTGTTTAACTAAACTAAGTACTTCATCTGAAATTTCAATGGTATTTGATCGAGCTTGTCGAATAACCCCTAAACCTATAACTGGTCTACCATCCAATCGTACCATACTTCCTGCATCTGCAGGACCAAAAAACACCGTAGCAACATCACCAATACGTGTATTATCACTAATGATAATGTCAGAAACCTCTTCGGCACTAATTGAAGTTGCATCCGCACGAACAATAAGTTGTTGATCCGTTGATTTCATACTACCGGCAGGCACGTCAAAAGGAGCTTGCCGAAGTGCCTGTGCTACATCAGTAACTGATAAATTAAAGCTTGTTAAGCGAAGCGGATCTAATAAAACACGTAATACGCGCTCACGGTCTCCATTTAAACGAACATCGGCCACACCAGGAATACTTAAAAATAACGGTGCTAAATCAGTTTCTACTCTTTCCGTTAAAGTCTCTAAATCTAATGTTGTACTGGACACTGCAATACTGACTACCGATTGAGCATCATTATCAGCTTTAATAATAGCTAAACGTTCTACTGTATCTGGTAGTTCACGCTGTACGCGACTCACCGATTCTCGAATTTCATTCGCAGCATCATCTAAATTGATTCCTGGGCGAAATTCTACTCTTACACGAGCATTGCCTTCTTCACTATTAGCGTTGATTGACTTAACACCACTTACCCGAGCGACAGCACCTTCTAATTTACTAGTAACTTCAGTATCAACAGTTTCGGGAGATCCCCCCGGAAAATGGGCAGTAACAGAAACTATTGGTCGATCAACATCAGGGAGTTCACGCACTTCTATAGCATTAAATGCAGCTAATCCCGCAATAATAATGAGTAAGTTAAGAACAACGATTAAGACGGGCCGACGAATAGATAATGAAGGCAAGTCATTTTGAGGTAATGGTTTGCTCATAAGTTTAATCCTGTGATCCTAATTCATTTACATTTTGACCTTCACGTAGACTCTGAACACCTTCGACAATCAATTTGTCATTCATTTTTAATTCCCCAGAGACTAAAAGACGGCCACTTAAACGTTGGCGAATTTGCACATCAATTTTTTTAGCCTTTCCCTCTGCAGCTACCCAAACAAATGCACTAGTTGCTCCCCACATTAAAGCTGCTTCCGGAACAACAGCATATTCTTCGCCAGACATTTGCATAATCACTCTAAAACTCATACCTGGACGATATAAGTCTGATTGATTATCTAACAATGCTCTAACGCGAATACTACGGTTTGTAAGGTTAATTCTGGAATCAACTTCCAAAATATTAGCTGAAATACGCTTGTCTTGTGCTTGCCAAGGTTCTAACTCAACAGTCGATTTGCCTTGTAACATAGGTAATGCAGTTTCAGGTGCATTAAAATTAATTAACAATTGTTCACGATTATCAATAGTAGTAATAGCCGTTTGTATAGTTATACGATCGCCTTGTTCAACATCAGTTAAACCGACAACACCAGAAAATGGTGCTCTTACCATTCTATCTTCTAATTCAGTTTTAACTTCAATTAATTGAACCTTAAGTAAGTCACGAGCCGTTATTGCGTCATCTAGAACACTTTGAGCAATAGCTTCTCTTTTTCGACTTTCTTCCAAACGAGTCACAGTACGTTCAGCATCTGCTAATTGTATTGTCACACGCTCCAACGCAACTTTTTGACGACGAGAATCTAACTCCAATAAAACATCTTTTTCGTTTACGAACTGACCTGGAATAAAGTTTACTTTTGTAACTTTATCAGCAACGGCGGAAAATAAAACGACGGAACGGATAGCCTCTGCTGTACCAACCGCTTCAACACGACTACTCTTTTTTTCAAAACTAATAGGGGTAGTAATAACATCGGTAGGAGTAGTATCTCCAGCAATTTGCGCTTTAACAGGAGAAATTATTAATAATGCAAACAGCCAAATTAAGTGCCGTATAAACGTCATTCGGATTCCTTTAAACTATAGATGAATTTATTTAACTTTAAAGCCTAAATATACAGCTTATTAATGAAAGTTGCTTAGCTCAAATGACTAATTTACGATGAATCGTCTGTAATTAACGGTGGTTAGCAAAATAAATTCACTTTCACTTAGTGTGCTGACCAGTTTACAGATAATCAAGTTACCACTTTCAACATTTGGTTAACAAAACGCTGTAATTAGCTGATTTAAAAATATGTAATAAACATACAATATGCTTTAATAAGTGGCACAAGTTAAATACATAAAAGCTAATTATTCTCCAATTGATTTAGAATAGCCTAGAATAAATCTGTCTTATAATACTTAAACAAAATATATAATAAAATACGTTATTACATATATTTTATGGGGCTTTAACCAATAAAACATAATAATATTAAAATAAAAAACATTCGTTTTTCGTTACTTGGTTTTAATTTGTCTAGTGCAATTTTTATATTATAGTGCCCTTAATTATTTAAATAATATCTTGTGAGTGTATGGGTATTTAGGAGATATTTTGTTTGAAATGACATGTTTTCCGATACTCATCGCCACTAAAATTCTGATACGGAACAGACCTAGCCCAAAAGGCTCTACACATCCTAAACAACGTATTAAATTTAGTTTTACCCTATAAAGGAAACTTAATGAAAACCTTAAACAAAGTATTGATTAGCCCCTTAATGTTGTTCGCAGTTTTTACATCAACTATCGCTAAATGCAATGTATTAGCTAATGGTAGTGTTCTACCAGACTCACATACTTCGTTAGCTGAAGGCGTGTTATTAGGAGATATAACAAAACTTGATCCAACTAAAAAACCCAGCGAAAACTTTGATTTATTGGATTGGAGCTTAACCCTACCAACTGATCTAAATAAAGATAAAAAAGCCGATATGGTTAATGAAAAACCATTAAGTGAAGGTTTTGAGTTAAAGCCACTATTTTACACAGGTACCGATGGAGGTATGGTATTCGCCTGCCCTAATGTAGGCGCTAAAACATCGAAAAACACTAAATATGCTCGAACAGAACTACGTGAAATGCTACGCCGAGGTAATACACAAATTAAAACACGAGGGATCACAGCTAACAATTGGGTATTCAGTTCTGCACATGGTTCAGTACGTAAAAATGCGGGAGCGGTAGAAGGTAGCCTTGAAGCAACGCTTGCGGTTAATCGTGTTTCTACTACCGGTGATGATAAGATGATAGGCCGCGTTATTATTGGTCAAATTCATGCAACAGATGATGAACCAATTAGACTTTATTACCGTAAACTGCCAAATAATACAAAAGGATCTATTTATTTTGCTCATGAAATTAATGGCGGCGATGATGAATGGATTGATATCATAGGCTCGCGTTCACATACTTTATCTGATCCAGTAGATGGTATCGCATTAAATGAAAAGTTCAGTTATAAAATTTCAGTGGTAGATGACGTATTGTTTGTTACGCTAATACGACAAGATAAACCCAATATTACAAAAACTTTTAATATGAAAGAAAGTGGATATAACAAAAGCGATCAATATATGTATTTCAAAGCAGGTGTTTATAATCAAAACAACGCTGGAGCACCTAAAGATTATGTACAAGCCACCTTCTATCATTTAGATAACCAACATTAAAGTACCTTTATAAATGGCTGATCTTTTATTTAGCAGTGTTTCAGCCATTTCCTTAGTTTTTATCATACCTTCAAACACCCCATCAAACAGATTGGTAATACCCGTAAACAAAATAGCTATTGCAGAAACAAAATATTCATCCCCCGACAACCATCCTATTAAACGATTAAATTTCCCTCAAAAAAACTGGAAAATATAAAATTATTATGTTTACATACAGTATGGTTAACAATTTTGTAAAACCAAAAGTATTTAATAAAAAATATTGGTAAATTTAAAAACAGCCAAATTGGTAATACAACAAAAAAAAGAGGGGGAGTCGATATGTCATCGATATCAAGGAAACATACAAACTTAAATAATCAAGAAAAGCAATTCAGCATTTCACCCATTGCAAAATTGGTACGAACAACTGTTATTGCAAGTATGGCAGGTTCTATTGGTTTTGCAGCAAATGCGCAAGAATCATCTGATACCAGTCAAGCGACAGGTCAAAAAAATGTTGAAGTAATTGAAGTATCTGGGACACGAAAAACCGTTCAAGATCAAATAAGCATTAAACGAGAGTCAACGACGGTTGTTGATGGATTATCAGCTGATGACATAGGTGAATTACCAGCATTATCAATTGGTGAAGCTCTTGAATCTATAACAGGTGCAGCTTCCCATCGTGAAAATGGCGGTGCGACTGAAATTAGTATACGAGGGATGGGACCCTTTTTAAGTGCAACTCATTTCAATGGTCGTGAAGCAACCAATGGTAGCGGTGATCGCTCAGTTAACTTTTCTCAATTCCCCTCTGAATTAGTCAAAAAAGTCGCTATTTATAAAACTCAAGATGCTTCGATGATCGAAGGTGGTGTTGCAGGTGTTATCACGCTGGAAACAATGAAACCTCTCGATTTTGGAAAGCAACGAGTACAAGGTGAATTTAAAGTAAACTATAATCCTAATGAAAGTAATGTGAACAATACATTGCAAAGTGATTTGGGATATCGAGGAACCTTTAGTTATGTTGACCAATTTGAATTCGACAATGGCCAAGCTTTAGGGCTTTCTATAGGTTTACAACGTCAAGATATTAGCCAACCTGAAGCTGAAGCTAGAAGTTCTAGTCCAAGTGGCTCTTCATTATGGGCTTGTTTGAACGACCCATACAATACTAATGAAGGTTTCTTCCGCGGTAGTGCTGGTGATTGTGAAGATCAAGTTAGTGGTAGTAGTAACCAAGGTTATCAAACGGGCATAGACCCTACAACAGGAAAAGCACAAGATGATGGTACACCTTACGCTTGGACTGGTAGTAGCCGTAGTTATCGCCAAAATGAAACCTCAGACGAGCGAGATGCATATTTCTTAGCATTACAATATCGCCCATCAGATTCTTGGGATATCAATATCGACGCTCAAGTCTCTAATCGAACACAGGCCGAATCTCGACATGATCTGAACTGGCTACAGAAACGCGTTACTCCAGGCGTAACAGGTCAAAACCTCATTACTAATGATGTTGGTAGTATTCTTCGCTGGGAAGGCGCTGACAGATTTGAATCTGCTGGCGAACATTATTCTCGCGTCGAAGATTATGTAGGTTATGGGATAAATATAGAGCATTACGCTACCGATTTTCTTACGATTAATTTCGATGCTTCTTATTCAAAAACAGAGCGAGAAGAACTTCAAATATCGAATCGCGGTAGAACCTCTACCTATCAGCCATTTACATGGGATATGGGAGAATATATTCCACATATTACTGTAACAGATTTTGATGTAACCGATATTTCAAACTTTACTGACAGTCTACGAACCCGTCTTGATCGAGAAAATTCACGAATTAACGAAATAAAGTCAGCACGTTTAGATTTTGATTATAAGTTAGGTGGTGAAGTATTTTCTAGCATACAGGGCGGAATAAGAACGTCAGAGTTAACTTTTATCCAATATGGTGGTAGCCAAGGTAATGGTTCTAGAACCGAATACGCCATGGATGAATCAAGCCCTGAAGCAATTGGTATTTTAGAAGATTGTCAAATCGACTTCCCTGAATCCGACTTCTTATCCAGCGTTTCTGATGGCAATATTATTACTAATGTTGATAGTAATGGCAGTGTAATTGAAAGCGGTACAGGGTCATCATGGGCAACCTATGATAACGTTTGCTTCTCTCAAGCAGTTGCCGCCGCACAAGGAGGAAGTTTCGAATATCCTGAAGTTGAATATGAAAATGCCGGCACCAAAGATGTAACAGAAAAAACTAATTCAATTTACTTAATGGCTAACTATGACGCTGAAATGTTCGACCGAACTATTCGTGGTAACTTTGGTGTCCGAGTAGTTAATACTAAAGTAACTTCTCTAGGATTTAGAAATAGTTTTGATGTTGTTACCGATGAGTTAGGTGTATTAAGCTTAGTTAGCGGTGATGCATTAGAAAGTATTTCAGGTGGCGGTAGCTATACCGAAGTATTACCTAGTTTTAATTTAGTAGTTGATTATAGTGACGATATATTACTTCGTGGTGGTATTTACCGAGGTATGTCGAGAGCTAACCCAGCAGATATGGGCTACAGCCGAACGTTCCAAACAGATAATGATGAAACACCTACATCACTTTCAGATCTATTTGTTGGAGTTAATGGCTCGGGCAATCCTGATACTAAACCATTAATGTCATGGAATTTTGATGTGGCAGCAGAATGGTATCCAAATGATGACTCTCTGGTAGCAGTCAGTTTGTACTACAAGCAATTTCAAGGTGGATTTCAACAACAAACTGTATTAGAAGATTTTGTAGTGGGTGGACAAACAGTCACTTTACCTATTACCAATTCGGTAACCACAGATAAGAAAAGTAACCTATACGGGTTAGAAGCATCGCTTGCTTATCGTTGGGATAATGGTATTGGTGCTAAGTTAGGCTATAACTATGCTGATACTAACTATGAATTTGAAGACAGCCTTTACGGTGACACTTTTGTTATTGATTTAGATGGTAATACAACTCAACTAACTGAAGGTATTGTTGCACCAGGTTCTTTGCCAGGTTTTTCTAAAAATGTATTTAGTGCACAAATGTATTATCAAGTTGGTGATTTTGATACGGCACTTATCTACAAATATCGTAGTAAATATTTCCAGCCATATACAACAAACGGAACACGCTTACGTTATGTTGATGCTGCTGGTGTTTGGGAAGCCCGCGCCTCTTATAAATACAACAAAAATGTTAGATTTAAAGTAGAAGCCATTAATTTGTTTAGTGAGCCTAAGTCACAAGATTTCTTCGTAGAAGGAAATTTTGGTGAAGTAAATGACTACGGCCCTCGTTTATTTGCATCTGTAAGTGTTAAGTATTAATCGAATTAAAATGATTGATCAGTAATGGCCATTATTAAGCCGTAAAGATGAAAAAATTTGAGTTATTTGCCCTTTCATCTTTATTGCCTATAAGGTTTTTACACTAAATAAGGCAAGTAAATAATTTAAATAAATCAAATTGGTAATATAAAAATTGTAGAAAGACAGCTTTAACGTCATACCAATTAGGTTAACTTTATGTTCAAAATTACCGCATAAATTCGGTAATAGATAACATTTTAAAACTGAAAATTTCAGGAGTAAAAAGCATGTTTAAAAAGTCACTCATATCCATCATCGTCGCAACCACTATAGTCGGTTGCGGTGGTGAAGATGCTGTAATAGACAGCAATAATAGAGGGAGTGTAGAAATCACTGGTAGCAATTTATACGCTGGTGGTACACTCTCTGCATTGGTTACTGATGCAGACGGCATTAAGAACGAAACATTAGTCTACGCATGGTCAACAGGGGCTACTGGTACAACCTATACAATTACTGAAGCCGATGAAGGTTCAACAATATCAGTTTCTGCTAGATATACTGATGAAGCGGGTTTTACAGAAGGTGTTGGTGCATCAACTACTGTAATACTTCCAACGCTAGACGTCACAGCTAATGTAGTAAAAGGTCCGGTAAACGGAGCAAACTGTGAAATATTTGCAGTAAATGACAGTGGCGTAGCAGAAACATCAGCACAAGCTACAGCAATTTCTGGTGAGTCAGGAAGCGTAACATTTGCAGACGTTCATTTTGAAGGTGCAGGATTAGTTTCATGTACTGGCGGTAGCTACTTAGATGAATCTACCGGTGTTACACTTGATGCTCCAATGCTAAGAGCAGTAGTTGACGTAGTTGAAGGTGATGAAGATACACCTGCGCCCTCTTATGTGGTATCTCCGTTAACAGAAATGGCTGTACAAGCTTCTGGTAGTGATTTAAATACTTTTAGCGAAGAAGCTGCAAAAATCAATTCTCGTTTCGGTATTCGCTTTGATACTACAACCGTTTTACCAACAGCAGTTGGTATAGTTGCTCTTGGCACACAAGGCGCTGAAAATGCCGATAGATACGGTTCTGCTTTAGCACTTTTATCACAATTAGATGCTGATAACGCTGATATAGACATGGCTACACTCATAACAAATGTGGCTTCTGATTTAGAAGATGGTTCATTTTCAGAAGTTAATCTATCTGCATTTGAAACAGCTCAAATCAACTTACAAACGACTTCGGCCGTTGCTGGTGATGTAGATGAAGCTTTACTTGATGTTATGGGTTCTGCCATTGGTTACAACAATACGCCAGTTCCTGCAATCATTGAAGGTACATTAAGCGGTACGGTAAAAAATAATGCTTCAGACCCTTTAACGGGTACAGTAACTGTAATTGATCCAAACTTTTCAGAAGATGCAATTGTAGAGCAAAACGACGTAGTTCTTGATTATGGTACCTTTAGTATTGATGCCCAAGGAAGTTGGTCATATACTGTTGATTTAACTAATGAAACGGTTGCTAATCTTGAAGTTGGTAATTCTGTAAATGACAGCATTACTATTGAATCAATCGACGGAACAACGGCTACTATTGCAATTCGCGTTGCAGCACTTACTCAAGTTGTTAAAATTTCTGATACAGGTAACGACACTGGGGAGATCAGATTTAACCTCGATAACCTACGCCAAGGTAAACTTAGCGCTTCAATCTCCAAAGAAGTAGCTCTAGGCAGTGATGGCAACGTAAAAGATGCTTATATTACACTTTACGGTACATCAGGTAGCTCAAGTGAATCACTTATTGATTTACGTATTCAAGGTACTCAAACAGACAGCGATGGCAATACAATTATGCCTCGTTTCTTCGTTCGAAATACTGATAGCGACTTATACCCTGGAATCATGGTTACATCGCCTTTTGTTGAAGATCAATTCTATGATGTACAAATTGCATGGGATTTAGATGCAACTGAGCAATTAACTGTTACCATTAATGGTGAAGTTATTGGTGGTGGTTCATTCTCAACAGCAGCTGTTGTAGACCCTGATTTCAGTGACTTAGATCAATGGTTTGCTGATGGTGTGAGATCGATTCAATTCAGATTTGGCGACAATGACAGAACAATTCCTTTTGGTTCATTCTTTGTAGATAACATTATTGTTTATTCAGATGTTGCAGGCACAGTAAGCGTATTTGAAGATGATTTTGAAAGCTATGAAGAAAGCAATACTTTAGATGGTGATAACAGCCGTTATAGTACAGCTATCTATTCAGAAGTTGTTGTATTTGATGGTGGCGATGGTACTTCAGAGCCAACACCTGCAGCTTTCTTTGGCCTGACTGCAGCGGTTTCGAGTGATACGACTGAAGCATTGACTGGTACAGTTAGCGTTCTTGACCCTGATGTAGGCGAAGCCTTCATTATTCCATCGTCGTTCACCAGTACTTTTGGTCAATTTTCTATAATGGAAGACGGCTCATGGACCTATACACTTGATACAAACAATCAAGTTATCGCCGCCCTAGTGAGTGGTGAGCGTGAGACTGATACTATTACAGTAGAATCTTTCGATGGTACAACGGCCGAACTAGTGATCACAATTACCGGTGTAGGTGGTGTTTCAAATGGCGCTAACAATGTAGCTGTTATTATTGACACAGATCCAAGTGACACAGGCGAATTACGTTATGCGCTTGGTGACAATGGTCCGCTAGCAGCAGGAAGAGTTGAAGTTAAAGTTAAGCGTTTAGACGATGACCTTGGTGATGGCGATGCCTTTATTACGCTATTTAACTCAGCTACCAACAATGATGGTGCAATTTTAGACCTGCGTATTAAAGATGATAGCTTCGGTCTTAGAAGTCCTAGCGACGTAGACACTTCAGCTGCTACTGTATTCTTAGATCAATTTATGAATGTAGTGATCACTTGGGAATACCCAAATGGTAACTTAGAGGTTAACCCACTTGTAACTGTTGAAGTTGACGGTGTTAGTTTTGTTGCCGAAGGGTTTACTCCTGATAACAACTCAATTGGCGGTGTTACTCACGTTTCCTTTAGATTTGGTGATAATGGCGGTGTAAGAGAAGCCACAGGTAAATTTACTATTGATGACCTAGTTATTTATTCTGATGCTGCAGGTACAACTGAAGTGTTCTCTGATGACTTTGAATCTTATGCAGATGGTGATTCACTAGACACTGACAATCCAGTTTCTCCTTATCATTCTAATACCTCTGAAGTTACAGTTGAGTCTACCGGTGAAGTAAGTGGTCCAGGCGTTGAAGGAAACAAAATTGCAGAAATTCGTGATACTGATTCAGGTGATACCGGTGAACTTCGTTATGCCCTAGATGACAATGGTCCTTTAGCTCAAGGTAGATTTGAAGTAGCGATAAAACGTCTTGATGATGATCTTGGTAATGGTGACGCATTTATTACGTTGTTTAACTCTGCAACAAATAATGATGGTGCAATTCTAGACCTTCGTATAAAAGATGATAGCTTCGGCGTTCGTAGCCCTAGTGATGTTGACGCATCAGCGGCTACTGTATTGCTTGACCAGTTCATGAATGTTGTGATCACTTGGGAATATCCAAACGGTAATTTAGACGTTAATCCACTTGTTACTGTTGAAATTGACGGTGTTAGACTGACTACAGATGGTTTTACACCAGACAATAATTCAATAGGAGGTCTTACTCATGTTGCAGTTAGATTTGGTGATAATGGTGGTGTTAGAGAAGATACTGGTGTTGTATCTGTAGATAATGTAGCTATCTATTCTGATACAAACGGTTCAACACTAATATTCTCTGATGACTTTGAGTCTTATGCCGAAGGTGATTCACTCGATACAGATAATCCTGTATCACCGTATAATTCATCAACTTCTGAAGCGATTGTAGCAGTGGAATAACTTCTTTAGATACTGCCAATCACTTAGTGGTTATCGAAGCGATTGGCAGTGAGTGAATTGCATATAGCATAATTACTTTAACTTAGAAAAAGGCGGTTCTACCGCCTTTTTAATATCTACAATTCAATAAGATTTGATTTTATAGCATATTGCTTCTTAAACTTTCAAATAAGGTTAATAGTTTGTTTGATAGGTAATATCTCATTCTACATAAATAGCTTATTCAATAGGCTAGATAAGTGAAAAGTGGACTTCCCAGGTTATAAAGCCTAGTTCATTTAAACTATAGCTACCCCCCAAGCATTTTAAGCGCCCTACTATTAATTAATACCCAAATATTAAATAAAGCACATAGTGATAATCAAAGAGCTTTTCAGCTCAAAGACAATGACATCTTTGACAAGAGAGATGGGTATTAACTATATTGAAATGTGTTTAATAAGAGAGACTAAACAAAGTCTTCATGATGTAAAAAATGCCACGTATTAATGTGGCATTTCAGCATTTATTTTAGGAAAGTTGTTATTCGCTAGCACTATATCCGCTATGACTATTTTTAATTGAATAAAATGTTGCTTGTGCAAATTCATCTGGATCACTTGAGTTATTTAAGTGATATACACCAACCTTAAAATAATGATATTGACCATCCTGATCATATAAGCTTTCACTCATATCATAATTGGCCACCACATCAGCTTTGCCCTCACGACTAATGGTAACTGTAAGTAAATTAACATCAACATTAATGTGATAGCTAAACTTTTCATCTAAGGCAATGCCATCAGTGGGATTAGCCGCTGAATTACTTCTTGAGCCAATCATCTCAACATACGCTTCATCAACATTATCAACTCGGCTTTCATGAGCAAAGTAAATAGAACCGTGACTATTACCCGGCAGCTTACGATAATACAAACGAATAGGTTCATCATTGTTAGCATGTATTTGACCAATAACAACACGACCAATTTGATAGTTATCACCTGTGGTTGTCACCTTGTTCACAGCCAAAGTAACACGTAAATCTCCATCCACCCCTCCCGCATTTGCCTGCCCTTGTGCTGATGCACTGCCAAATACCCAATTGTTTTTATTCACGCCTTGAGTACTAATAGCACGATTACCTCGGCGTAGCATTTCTCTTAATTCAACGCGTACATAGCTCGTATTGCTTGAGGTTTTGAAACCGTAACTCGGCGAACGCATCACAATGCCATTATCGTTTGATGCGTAAAAGTATTCAGAATTAGTATAACCATTGGCAAGCTCAGTTTCAGATATAGAATCCGACGTGCCACTGTTATCATCATCACTAGGAATACTCAAATACCAGTCAATCAACTCTATGCCAACTTCATTAGGTAATATATTCGCGTATTCACCTGTGGCACCTTCACAGCTATGAGCCTGTACTTCAATAATGCTGTTGTTAGTATTGTCATTATTACCAAGGCCGATAATTTTTATGTAGCGAGCATCAGACTCATCAACATTAACCAATTCAAAACCACTATGTTTTCCACTAGATTCAGCATTAGTAAGGACCGTTGCCCAAGTATAATTGTCAATAGATGTCTCAATGGAAAAGTTAGCTACTCGTTCAGCGCCTTTGTACCACTTAATGGTTAAGGCATTAACAGGCTTACTACTGCCTAAGTCAATGGTAAGCGCTTTATCAATACCATCACTGGACCACCTAGATGCTAGTGATGTGTCATTATCAATTGCATTTGTTGGAGCATAGCTAGTCTCAAAAGTACCATCATCGCTTGCTGAAATAATGTGGTAAATTTCATTTACACATTCTTCAGGCTGTTCAACCACAGGTGGCGGATCGGGTTGAATTCCCTCAACTGTAGATTGGCTGCCACTGCCACCACCGCAAGCATTTAACGCTAATAATGAAATTGTTATTAATAAAGTAAGTGACAATTTCTTAAGGTGTATAATTTTTATATTAAACATGCCAACGACCAACTTTTATGGGAAGAGTGAAGTTGATTATATGGATAAAAAGCAAATCGCACAACAAAATATTAATACCAATACACCTATTCGGTAATAACAAATGGTTGACCATTTTTTTAGGGTACTTGAATATAAACTACATTGAAAAAACAAACCTACAGTAGATATAAGCCATATTAATCATTAATAACAAAAGGTAACAATATCTCCCCGTTATTTAATTACCGATTTTTCTTTTACCACTAAAAGATTAAGGTTGACTCTTAACTTTTATATTTAAGGGTCTATTTATTTTGTACCTCTTCAATACTACCGTTATTTTAAGCCGTTTGCTGTTCGCTGCCTTTTTAAAATTAGGTAAAATTGTAGCCAAATCTTGCCTTTCTGTACTTCTACGAGCCAGTTTCATCGGCATCAGTTTTATAGACATAAAATTCACTTCGCTATAGCCCTGATTTTCTCTTCTAAAACGCACTCTAATGTGGCTACAAGGTTAGCGTGTTACAAAAAGCTCCATAGCTAGTGCCATAGTTACCGACATAAATTGTTCTTTTTGTTTATTTGTTAAAGTTTATCTTTCGGTTTAGTGCTCGCTAAGTTTAGGTTATTGACACCCGAAATTTCATCCTCCATGTAATAATTTATGTAGCTAAAATTTGTATAACAAAAAATAGAGTGTCTAGGCTAAATCAGTTTATGTTTTCAATGATTTAAATTTTTGACATTGTTAATATGCCGTATTAGAAGGCAGCATAGTCAAAATCAATTTAAAAGAGTTAAAATGAACCATGCCTAATGACAATACTGTGAGGAACATGTATTGGTCCCCCCCAAAAAAAAGATATGTATTTAGACTCATGCATTAAAATTTGTACGTAACAATGTACACAAAATAAAAGAATCAAAAAATTATTAAGCTTTTCATCAAAAATCTACACTTTATTTGAAAAAGTCAACCAAAAATATTTTCAATTTTTATTAGTTAATAATTAATAAATGAGACGCTAAAATTAAAGTATCATTATTATTAATACTCCCTTTAAGTTTTAAGGACTTTAACAGACTCCCATAGATTGAATTTAAACTCATAATAACCCCCTATTTTCTTGCTTTTTTTAGCTATTTTCCAGATAATAATAAAACATTTCTAATGCCTATATTTATTATATTACTTTTAGGAAAGTTAAGTTAAAATAGACAAAATTGGAAACATCTCGCTTGAATATTGCTACAAATAACATCAAACTTATACAAACTTGCTCAATATGGAGAGCCCTAGATATAGTCGGGGATATCCCCACTCTATTGATACTTGAAAGCTATTGGTTAGGCGTGCGTCGCTTTGATGAATTTTGTCGTCAAACTAAATTATTAAAACCTGTTGTTAGTGACCGATTAAAAAAGTTAATTGACAATGGATGTTTCGAGAAAGTCGTATACCAAGAAAAACCGAAACGGTTTGAGTACAGAGGTACTGAAAAATTTATTGATTTTTTCCCTATGGCATTAGCCATGCTATATTGGGAGCGTCAATGGAGCCAAAAGCCAGGAAAGCTACAAATTATTCTTACTCATAAATCATGTGGACAACAGACAGAACCTTTTCCTGCATGCAAATCCTGTAAAGAAACAATCACACCTCTTGATGTTAGTTGGAAAACGGGACCCGGTGTTGGTGTAATGGAAGCAAAGTATAGCCCTCGTCGAAGACAAAATAACAAAACTGACAGTCAAACAAATTTACACGATGAAATAATTCAGATTATTGGTGATCGTTGGGCAATGTTAATACTTCGTTCCATTTTTACAGGTATAAATCAATTTCAAGAAATTTTAAAAGTTACGGCTATTGCTAGTAATATATTGTCAAATAGACTTTCTGAATTAATTGATGAAGGAATTCTTGTTACCAAAGAAGTACCAAATGATTCAAGACGCATTGAATACAAATTAACTAAAAAAGGCATGAGTATATACCCGATTATCCTTTCATTACTTCATTGGGGAGATAAATGGTTGCCCTCGCCAAAAGGGGCCCCTCTTTTACTTACACATAAACTATGCGGAAATCCACTACAACTCCAAATGATCTGTTCAGAATGTGAAAAAGAGGTTACCCCAGATGAAACAAGCTATAGCATAGTGATAAGTCATAGTCGAAAGTAAATATTAAATTTAAAAAGACTTAAATAATACTCTAAAAATCTAATACTATCTTGTAGAGTATTATTGTTACAAGTTCATTTAAAATTTATGCCTACCAATTTTTAATTTGGTTAGGTTTCATCCAGCAACCATGGAATCCTGGTGGGATACGACGGGGCAATTTAATACGAGATACTGGACCAGTACTAATATTTTGCGCATCAAAGACTTGAACTTCTTGCACTTCAGTTTTATCATTCCAGCAAAAAACAACCACGTAACCATCATCTTCAATAGTAGAGTTTTCACGTGGAGCAAACCATGGTTCACTATACCAGCAATGATCATAGTCATCTGACCATTCTCCCATACTTTCACCCGTATCTGTATTCATTTTACGAATACCAGTCCAACGTAAGACTTTTGGATGATGATCAACTAAATATGCCCATTTAGATTTTCTTCCTGTGAATAAACTATTATATCCAGGAAATTCAACATTATAAGTTTCATTCAAACATTCTTCTTTGGTTTCGCCGGTTTTCAAATTCATACGATAGCTCCACAATCGAGAGTCCATCTCAAGTGAACCAATCATTTTAGCAGTTCTTTCTTCATCAATACTGCCGTCTTCATTTTTTGCTGGCATATAACGGCATGCAATCATGACAACTACGTCACCTTCTTCCCAAGCATTTACAACGTGATACATAAAGCATGGGGAAAAATTAAACCACTTAATACTATTTGAATCGCCAAATCTAGGTATTACACCAAATCTAATAGGTAGTGACGCGTTAAACACTATCTTATGTCGACCTGCCTCTAATGCTTCTTCGCTGTGATAAAGTGGGACATCATGTAAAATTGAGTAGTTCTCTGTGATAGCCATATCATGCATTAAACGATCACCTGGTAACTCAATAGGCACATGATGAACAAGTTTTCCTTCAGAATTAACAACCCCATAGCTCATGTGAGGTTTTTCGGTGTAATAATCAAAATATAATAAATCACCTGTGAATTCATCAACTTTACAATGAGCAGACATAGCATTACCTAGACCACTCACATATTCTGGGGCTGCTTTAATAGTTTCAAGGGTGATAGGATCTATGATATGTGGAATTCCTGCAAGATACCATGTCGCTACGGCATTACCACCATGACCGATTACATCGGTATTGGCGGCGTCAGCCATTGGCTTGTCTTTACTATCCTTTACGGAGTTTGTTACACTCCAATAAATCTCCTCGCCTGCTTCTTTTTTCTTTTGCCAATCATCAGTTCGAATATATTTATTTCTATAGGTAAATTTTCCATTTCGAAACATGCCTCCGTGAATCATGCCATCACCATCAAACAAATGGTATGATGTTTTTGGCTCAAACATAGGGTTTGGACCATTTCGAAGATAAACGCCATTAAGATCAGTAGGGATTTTGCCTTCTATAGGCAAATTAGATAATACTAGTTCATCAGATATTGGCGCATACTCCCCTGTTATATGGGGGCCATGATTATGTCCAAACGGTGCATTGTCCTCTTTTAAATTAGTACTCATTTATTTCTCCTTTGGAAATGTTTCTTTAAGTTAATCATGTTAAAACACATCAGGGAGAGCCCCCCCTGATTTAGGTATATCACTTAAAATGTATGAATTATTCCCAATAGTAATTAAAGGTTAAGCCAAAAGTTCTTGGAGGAGCATAAACTTCAGTCGCTCCACCCAAGTTTCCGTTAATGCTATGAACAGCATACAATTTATCTTGAAGGTTTTTCCCCCACAAAGTTACATCCCAAAGCTCTGATGCTGATGTATATTTAATGGAGGCATCAAGTAAAGTAACATCCCCTTGAAATCCTCGAAGATCATTAGAAATCTCCATATGATACTCATCAGTATAATTAATACTAACTGCCATATCGATCCAAGCATCGTTACTTAAAGGTATTGATAAACTAGGAGATAATGACCAACTATTTTCGGGGCTACGCGGGGTAACATTGCCTGCATTCAAACCATCCACAAATTCGCCATCTAGTGAAGAATAAGTACCATTCAGGATAAAGTATTCAGTAAATAGAATAGAAAAGTCCGTTTCTATACCTGATACTTCTGCATTAGCATTATCCGCGATTAAATTTGTGCCATTAACAAGTGTAAACGTTTGAAGATCTTGGTAGTCAAGTTCAAAATAAGTGATGTTGAAGCGTAAGCGATTATCAAACCACTCTGTTTTTGCACCTATTTCATAATTTGTTGATGTTTCGGGTTTTATCGGTGTCGCAGCAATGATAGGACTACTTTGCTGGCCTGTAAAAGAACCACTTTTAAAACCTTCTGAATAAGTAACATATAACAAATGGTCGCTAGTAACATTCCAATCGACTGTCGCTCTAAATGTACTGTCTCCCCATGACTCACTTGCATCTACATCATAACCAGGCCCCGTTAAAGGGATACCACCGATGGCAGTATCTAAATTATTAATAGCGACACTGTTTATTGTTTTCTTATCATGGGTATATCGACCACCTAATGTTAACGCTAGAACGTCTGTCATATCCCAAGTTAATTGACCAAATGCAGCGAGACTTTCAGTATTTGCGTCTTGTATAAAACTAACATCGCCAGATGAAATAGCAGGCGGTAAAATACCGGCAGTAAAATAAGTTTCAAATCGCTCATTTCTATCTACATTTTCATTAAAATAAAAAATACCAGTAACCCATTTGAAATTATCACTTTCTGAAGATAATCTAAATTCTTGAGAAACTTGATCTGCTTGTTGATCTGCACCATTATTAATTTCATATAAACCTGTACCACCCTCTAAATTAAGTAGTGTCGGAACTAACGGTTGCAGCCACGAAGATTCGCTTTCTCTGTAAGCTGAAATCGAGGTAAAAGTAGCCCAATCAAGATCTACATCTACTCTGGCTTGTAAACCAAATATTTCTTTATGAGTTGACTGAACTAAGCTGCTATTATTTTTACGAGGATCATTATTAAAAGTAGCATTTGATGCAAGCTGAGCATCAATAAATGCTTGAATAGGGAAAATAGGTTCTACATCGAAACGTGTTAAAAATCGGTTACTTCCATTACCTGATGTTTTGGAATAGTCAAAACCAAGTAATATTTTAATATCGCTACTTGGATTAATTAACAACTGACCTCTAAGACTTTTAGTATCATCGTCTTCTAATTCTTGTCCCGTAGTAATATTTTTTGCAAATCCATCTCTTTTACGTACATTAGCGGTTAATTTCCCATAAACATTGTCAGAGAGTGCCCCATTAACATAACCACGAACATTCCATAGCCCTTCATTACCAAGGGTCATTCCCATTTTAGCTTCGAAGTGTTCTTGTGGTTTTTTAGTATAAAAATTTAAAGCACCACCAGCAGAATTTCGGCCATACAAAGTACCTTGTGGTCCTCTAAGAACTTCAATACGTTCTAAATCATATAGGTCCATGGATGAACCACTTGGGCGGCCAATATAGACATCATCGATAAATACAGCAACTGCGGGATCAGAAGCAGCTGAGTCATTAGTGTTACCTATCCCACGCATAAAAAATTGAGGTTCAGAAATATTAAATGTATTTATGGTCAAGTTAGGAGTTTTCAGACCGACATCTTCAATAGAGGTTATACCCCCTTCCTCAATCATATCTCCACTAAAAGCAGTAACCGACATAGGAGTCTCTTGGATAGACTCTGAACGACGCTCAGAAGTAACCATAATCACTTCAAGTGATGTCCCTTTTACCTCTATAGACTCTTTAACTTTTTCTTCAGCTAAAGCTAGCTGAGAATAAGATGCTAAAAACAAACCGCACATCACACTTTTATAAATACTTGTATATTTCATAGTTTCCCCTCGATTTATTGTATTTTTCTTATTTTTCTTATTTTCAATTGTTATATAAATAAAACGGATGAATTAATTTCATCCATCAAATAAATAAAACTAACTTGCTTAACCATACCTTATATAAATATATTATGTCAACAACTCGTACGCACTAAATAACAAAAGATTAATTAGCTATGATTTACTGATAGGTAAGTTAATATTTAGATTGGAAGTAATAGTAAAATGAGAGTAACAAACTGAATTAAATAATTTGCCACTCTGTTGATTAAAAACATTATCTGCTAATTAAATAAAATATGTTTACTTTGATGTTAACGAAGCTCTAGATAATACATCTTCAGCTAATTTGAAACGTTGAACCTTTCCAATAGGATTACGTGGTAATTGATTAAATATTTCAATTCTTTCTGGTAACTTAAATTTTGAAAGTCCTTTAGTTAACAACCAACTTTGCAATTTAGAGAGACTTGGAGGTTCGTTCCCCTCAGATAAAACAAGGCAAGCACATATTTTTTCTGATAATATTTCATCAGGATAAGCACAAACAGCTGCTTCAATAGCCCCATCAAAGCCTTCAAGAAAAATATCAATTTCCACAGGCGAAATTTTAATCCCTCCTCGGTTAATAATATCTTTACATCGACCTACAATTCGATAATAGTTTCCATCATCACCACATATTTCAACTAAATCACCTGTTTTAAAAAAACCATCTTTGGTGAATACTTCTTCACTATTTTCAAAATATCCTTCGAAAATAGTTGCTCCTTTAACCAATAACTCCCCTTTTTCCCCTGATGAAGTAAACTCTTTTCCCGTTAATGGATCAGCAACTTTCGTTTCAAAAAATATACCGTTATTGGGTCGTGGGAAATCAGTAGCTCTAACCGTAGAGCTTGGGGTATTTTCTGGTGTTGAATATAAAACGATTCCTTCATTAGAACCATACATGTTTACGACATCAATACTAAAGTCGGTATCAAATATTTCAATCATCCAAGGAGATAAAGGTGCAGAACCAGAACCTATACGGCGAAGACTACTTAAATCATATAGATTCCACATATCCTTTGATTTAGCGAGTTGATTAAGCAAAGCAGGCGGTGCAACCGTAAATGTAATACCGTCATCTTGTATTTGCTTTAATAATAACTTTGCATCTAATGGATGATGGAGAGTTAAGCTACAACCATGTAATAATGCAGGAATGAGGATCCCACCTAAGGCTGCCATGTTTACGATAGGAAATGGACAAAGTACGTTATCGTCTACATGTAATTTAGAAGATTCAGCTGAAGCTTTAGCCGTTGCCAACCACATATTATGGGTTCTCGGTACTCCCTTAGGAGTGCCGGTAGTTCCTGAAGTCCAACAAATTGTTAAGACTCTGTTCGCATTACTTTCTGGCGTAAACTCTAACTTTTGATGACTTGTAGAATCGAGGCATAAATCATCACCAAAAACCAAAACTTTAATAGTAGGTAATGCATTCTTAATCTGGTCTGCTAATTCTATATTTTTAAAATGAGCAATAGTTAATATAACTTTTCCTCCAAGAGTCTTAGAGATATATTGCAATTCTTGCTTTCCATATTGAACAGGTATAGGTGAGGCAATCGCTCCTATTTTACTTAAAGCAAAATAACTTATTACTAATTCAACAATATTGGGAAGTTGAATAATGACTTTATCACCAACACTTACACCTTCCTTTTGTAATTGTATAGCTAAATTTTCACTCGCTTGTTCCAATTCTATCCAATTCAGAGAAATCGGATTATCTCCAGTAAGTTCAAACCTGTTAGGCTGATCTTTAAGCGCTAAACTTGTAGGCTTATTACACGAATTAGTTGCCAAAATTTGGTGAATTGTATCGCCCCCCCAATGACCTAATGTAGTAAATTTTTCTATTTGTTTTTCATTTGAAAAAATCACAATATTTCCTATATACTCTTGATATGTGAAAACAACATAGATTTCATAACAATACCTTTATTTTATTGATTTTTATTGACGTACTATATATAAAACCTAAATTTTGAACTTTAAATTATTTCTATATTTTAAATTTTAATACTGATACCCCCTTTTATTATTTGTTGTATTATTTAAATATATTCATTATTTTCTATTAGCCTTAAATCGCATTAATAGTCGAATAACCGATAATGGTAAATTAAAATTTACCAACTTGTTAAATCACGCCTTGGTTTCTAAGATCTAAAATTTTTTCGTCCTCAAATCCTAATTCTTTCAATACTTCCTCAGTATGTTCGCCTAATGTAGGCGCACGTTTAAAATCTGAAACACAAGTCTTAGAATATCGAACAGGATGTTCAACTATGGGGGTAGATTTCTCAAGCCCCGGATATTCTACAAATTTAAACACTCCAGCTTTTATTACATGTTCATTATTTAACAGCTCTTTTGGACTCAACATTTCCCCACAAGGAATGCCTGCTTGAGCTAACTCAATTAGTACTTCTTCGTTAGTTTTTTCTTCACACCATTGAGACATTCTTTTTCCAATAATTTGACCATTATCACCCCTCAATTGATCCGAACTAAATCGTTCGTCATTTAACCATTCAGGCTCTCCTAACAATTTAGCCCAACGCTTAAATATTCCTCCACCAACGACTTGAACAGTTACAAACCCATTTTTTGTTTTATATGTATCTGTAGGGGCATTGTATTGACCCATTGTTGCAGTACCTTCACGTCCTAAACTTAATACTGATTCTTCAATAAGTGCAGCATTATTAAATGTCATAGCTGTTCCTAATAACGATCCTTCCACAATCTGACCTTCGCCCGTTTTGTTTCGATGTAAGATTGCAGCTAGAGTGCCGAATGCACTAAGTGAAGCTGTACCAAAATCACTATATGGAACAAAAGATTTTGCTGGTTCACCTGGCGTTCCACTTAAATACATAGCACCTGACATGGCTTGGGCAACTGTATCAAAGCCTCCTTTAGTAGAATAAGGACCTGTTGAGCCAAATGCTGATCCAGTAGTAAGAATAATGTCAGGTTTAATACTCACTAACGTTTCATAATCCAATCCTAGTTTTTTAAGTGCAGGAAATGGTAGGTTTGCAATGACAACGTCAGCAGTTTCTACAAGGCGCCTAACAACTTTTTTGCCTTCATCACTAGCAGGGTTGAGTGTTATACCTCTCTTGTTACGCCCCAATTGCATATAATAAGCACCTTCGCCTTCATCATTAATGGGGACGGTATAACGATCTTCGCCTCCTGTAGGCTTTTCTATACGAATAACATCTGCTCCTAAATCAGCAAGAAGCGTTGCGCAAAAAGGGCCCGCAATGTATCGCCCAAAATCTAAAACACGAATACCCTCTAGAATTTTATTCATACATCATCACCTAGTTTTTTTAAGAAACGTAAATCATTTAGTCGTCACCTTTTTAAAGCGATCTATCGCTGTAAAGTATTCCTGTTCTAACTCATCGACGATATTGGCTACGGATTCAATTTTTTTACTTCGTCCTAAACCTTGTCCCGCAGCCCAAATATCCTTCCATCGTTTATTACTAGAAGTGCTTGAATAATTTCTGTCGCCTGATTTATTTAAATTCTCAGGATCTAATCCAGCCTTTATTAAACTCGGCTTCAACCATGAAGCTTTTGTACCGGTTATTGCATCTGAGATAAGCAAGTCTTCAGAATTAGATGCTACAACCATTTCTTTATATTCTTGTTCAGCCATACTTTCTTTTGCAGGTAAAAAACGTGTGCCCATGTAGATATAATCAGCACCTGCGGCTATAGCCCCCGCAACAGCCGCTCCATCTGAAATACCACCACCAACAGCAATATAGCCATCAAAGAATTCGCGTACCGCAGAAATAAATGCAAATGGCGAAAGTTGACCTGTATGACCTCCTGCACCTGAACTAATACACGCTAGGCCGTCAACACCTGCTTCAGCTGCTTTTTTAGCAAGTTTAAGATCAACAACATCAGCAAATACTAACCCACCATACGCTTTAACTGTTTCCATAACCGGTTTAGGCGATCCTAGTGCTGTTATAACAACAGCTGGTTTATATTTAGCGACAAGTTTTAAATCCTCCTCTAACCTTGTATACGTAGAATGAGTGATTAAATTCATAATCCATGGCGCATCATCTGGTGCTAATGATGATGATATTTGTTGCATCCATTGCTCAAGTTCTTCAATTGTTCGAGCATTAGTCGCAGGAAAAGATCCAGAAATTCCAGATTTGCATGCAGCAATGACAAGCTCAGGGCCGGATACTAAAAACATTGGTGCGCAAAATACGGGTAATCTTAGTTTTAATGGATTAATTTCTTTCATAATTATATGCCTTTTGTTAATTTCTATTTATCTTTAAAAATATCTCGTAAAGAATTTAGCGTTAAGCCGATTACGATAAATAAAACTCTAATTCACTGAATTTATGCTTAATAATTGAATATTTGGTTATTTCACTTACACATGTAACTTTCAGCTTTATCGGGATCTTCTCCACTTTTATATTCAGCAACTTGAGGATAAGCACATATAGGTCTTGAACGGATTACATTACCTTCGTCATCATGTTGTTCAGCAACAAAAGACTCAGGTGATTCGTTTTTTTCAACCCAACGTTCCAAAATTTTTAAAGGGTCAAATTGATCAGGTGCCTCAGATGGGCGTTCCCAACAATGCCCCCAACCAGGTAACATAAATAAACGTGCATTTTCTTTTAACTTTTCCAAGCCTCCAGCGTGTTCAACAGCCTTATCATAGTAGTTAATTACTGGGGTTGGGATAACTAATGGATCAGACCAACCTTGATATATCATTAATTTTGCATTGGAATTTTTTAATCCTGATAAGTTGGTATCTAAAGCATCACTCAACGCAGGGATTGATGAACGTTTTATCCAATCAAGCATTGTATTAGTACTAATTGAGTATGGAGTTTCTTTACCGAAAAGGTCATTTGATAATAACTGTCGATAACCTTGAGATGCACGTACCCCCCAACCTGGCATTTTACTAGTACCAAAAAGCCAAATATCAGAGTAGTGTTCAGACCCTAAACTAAGTGATGGGGAAACTATTTCACCAGAATCATCACGTACACCGTCATACAATGAATTTAACATTTCAGATTGCACTTTTGTTAAGCAAGTTTCTGGATTCTCATCAGGACCACATTGAAATTGACTGAAATTCACATTACATTGTCGAGGATCATCTATTATACCGTCTTTCAAACCATCAATAGCATCACACTTGGCCATAACTTCTTTTTTTATCAAGACCACTTTATTTTTTGGGAGAATTGGAGTTTCCTCTGCTCCTGTTTGACTTATCATCCAGTTTCCCCATAAGCCGGCGGTACTGCGAAGGTCTAAAATAGCACCGCCAGCAGCAATACCATCAAATAAATCAGGATATCGCTGAGCTGCAATTAAACCTAGTCTTCCACCATTAGAACAACCAGAAAAATATTTATAATTGGCTTGTTTTTTATACATAGATTTAACGAGTGTATTACCGACTTTACTTACTACTGGTAACACCTTATGTGCCCAAAGTTCAAAAGCTTCTGGATCTTGATATGCCCATTCCGTTTCCCAACTTTTAGCTTGGTGGCCAGAGTCATGACTAATAGCAGCATAGCCACGCTTTAGAGCTTCATTGATGGTGTTTGAATAACCAGGTTTATCAGGTAAAAGGCCCCCACAAAAGCCTCCACATCCAGCCATCATAAAACGACCATTCCAATCCTTTGGTAAACGCATTTCAAATCGGATACGTTTATCAATTAAGCCTTTTACTTTGCAATAACGAGGTAATTCTTTTGTATCCTGCCAGGACGGAGTCTCCTCAAATGTAACATTGTTAGGCGCTGAAATGTGATTACAATGATCTCCTACATTTACATTGTTTTTTGAATATCCCTCTGAAATTGCAGTTGCGCTATATGTCCCTATTATCAGCGAAAATATAACGCTAACAAATAATATCTTATGATCGATAATCATCTAAAATCCCCTATCTCATTTTTATAATTTTATTTTTATGATTAAACTTTTTCTAATATTGCAACCGTAGTCACCCCTTCTTCTACTCCTAAAAATCCACCGCCGTTTTCTGCTATTCCAATACGAGCACCATCAACTTGCCTTGTTCCAGCTTCGCCTCTTAGCTGCGTTGTTAACTCATACATCTGTGCAATACCAGTTGCTCCTACTGGATGTCCTTTAGAAAGTAGTCCACCTGAAGGGTTAACAGGCGAGCGACCACCAATTCTAAAATCTCCATTTCGTAGACTTTCGCCTACTTCGCCTTGTTTACATAACCCTAAGTTTTCAATTTGTACTATTGTGGAAAATGCAGTGGCATCATGAACTTCTACTACATCAATATCTGTCGAATTAATACCAGATTCTTCGTAAGCTACTGATGCAGCTCTTCGACTAATATGGTTTTGAAAATCAAACTTATCTCGGGTAATCGTGCTCAACAATGCTATCGAACAAATTCGAACTGCTCTGGATTTTCCAATACGTTTAAGCGCATTTTCACTACAAAGTATTAAAGAGGCAGAACCGTCACTTACAGGAGCACACATTGCACGAGTAAAGGGAGAAACGATCAATTTATCAGCAAGCACTTCTTCTACATTAAATGGGGTTCTATATTGAGCGTTAGGATTATGTTGCCCATGAGTATGGGTATTGGCTGCAATTCGAGCAAAATCTTCTTGGGTGGTACCAAAACGGTCCATATGAACTCGTGCTTGTGCCGCATATAAATCCATGAATAAACTTCGATTAGGGCCAGGTTTTTCACCACCAATAGACACAATATAATCAAGTACACTTTCTTGATCATGAATGTCAGTACCACCAGCAAAAGCTGCTGCAACTTTTTCAGGTCGGTCTTTGTAGACCATTTTTTCTGAACCAACAACTAAAGCAATATCGACCATTCCTGCTTTTATTGCGGTCATAGCTTGATGTACTGCGGTAGAACCCGATGCACAAGCATTTTCAACATTTATTATAGGAATACCTTCAATGCCGGCAGCTTTTAATGCAATTTGACCTCGTATTGTATTTTGTCCTTCTAACATCTGTTGTCTAGTATTAGAAAACCATGCAGCTTGCACCGCTTCTTTTTCTATTCTTGCATCTTTCAATGCAGAGTTAACAGATTGTGTAGTAAGAGTTTTGACAGTATCGTTCAATCTCTTACCAAAAGGTGTCATTGATGCGCCCACTATATATACATTGTTGCTCATAGTTAGGACTCCTTAATCGGTCGACGTCGTTGTGCAATACGAAACCGCGATGCGACAAAAGATAAATCAGCTAAGCACGCATTACCTGCTGGATTTAATCCTGTAACATGATAATCACTATAAGCTGCTGCGAAATTTATCCACATAGCACCTGTGAGATTAATGGTTAAATTAGCGCCAACTTGAGCATAAACATCGACCCATCGTTCAATAAAATATTCATTCGTTGAGTACATATAACATGAAATGGTACCCTTGGTTTTTGCCAACTCTGTCGCATCCTCAGCTGCGGAATCACCACTTTCAGCAGCAACAATAAACAACACAGGGCCAAATCGTTCCTCTGAATACATTTCTTTATGCTCATGGTTTACAGCGATAACTAAAGGTGTAAGTGTTCGTGCATTAGGAAAGTCAGGATGCTTGTAAGGAGATGATTTTCTTAAAATAGATAAACCTTCACATATTGCCATATCAGTCGCAGCTGCAACAACATCTAAACTTACTTTACCTTGAATTGCCCCCATAACTCCTGAAGCTATTTTAGGATCTTCAGCAATAGCGTCTATTTCACTTACAATAGTTTCGGCAACCTCATCAAAACTTACGTGCCCCTCCGCAGTATTAATTCCCTCTTTGGGTACATAAACCACTTGAGGACTTGTACACATTTGAGCAGAAAACAGACATGTGGCCCGTGCTATAGCACGCATGGAATCAGTTAAATTATCCACAGACTCAACAACTACACTATTAACACCAGCAGTTTCTGTATATAGTAATTTTTTCGTAATAGTGCTTTCTAGATAACTCCCATATCGTGGACTACCTGTAAAATCAATAATCTGTACGTCAGGGTGTTCAATGTATTTCCCAGCAATAGGTTCAGCTAAAGTATCAACAGATAATGTGACAAGATTTGGATCGAAGCCGTACTCAGTTAATATTGTTCTACAAGTATCAACTACAATAGCCATTGGTAAAATTGCAATCGGATGGGGCTTAATTACAACAGAGTTACCCGTAGATAAACTTGCAAAAATAGCTGGATAAGCATTCCAGGTAGGAAAAGATGCACAACAAATAACTAAAGCAACGCCACGAGGCACCAGTGTATATGTCTTTTCTAAATTAACTTGCTCTCGACCAAAACTTCTTTGATATTGAGCTTCTGGGGTAACATTATCCATTGCAATAGCGGCATAAGCGAGAGCTTCGATACCCCTATCAAGTGCATTAGGCCCTGATCCGCTAAATGCCTGTGTATAACTTTGTCCAGTGACATGCATCACTGAATGCGCCATTTCAAAATTTCTTTCATACATACGATCAGCTATTTCTAAACAAAGTGAGGTCCTTAATTCAGGTGAAGCTTTAGCCCACTCTTTCATATTTTTTTTAGCCGAAAAAACAATACTTTCAGGGTCACATAATGGATAAGTAATACCTATAGGTTTTTGAGTAAAGGGAGAAATCTCTTCACCTACCCATTCAATGATACCTGGCAAATCCATATTAAATGGTTTGTTTAAATGAGCTTCAAATGCTGATTTACCCGCAACAGGTTTTTCCGGCCCATGGATTTTTGTTGATGGGGAATCTTTATATGGGCTCCAATTTTTACGTGTTTTTACTGCATCAATTGCTTCCTCAAGTGTAGACTTGTGTTTAACAATAAGAGCTGTATGTTTATTATCTATAATCATATTTTATCCTATTCGTTCAACGATCATTGCACTACCAGTTCCCGAAGCTCCAGCGGAAACTACTAAACCATATCGGCCCTTTGCTACATCCAAAGTATCTAACAATGTAGATAATAAAATGGCTCCTGAAGCCCCTAACGGGTGTCCCTTTGCCAAATGTCCCCCTGCAACATTAACTTTCTCAGGGGATACATCGTAATTTTTCATAAATAAAGCAATGCTTACTGCAAATGCTTCCATAAATTCAATACGATCCATATCATCTAGTGATAATCCTGACAGCTCAAAAACACGCTCCATTGCGGCAAAACTTGCAGTTAGTGATTCTGTAGGATCACCTCCTACTTCTACAGAAGCAATAATTCGAGCTCTAGGTTCATAATTAAAGGCATCTTTAGTACCAATTAGTGCCAACCCAGCCCCATCAGACATACCTGGAGCGTGTGCAATAGTATGACGATGATCAATATCTCGGCCGAGAATTTCACTATAATATTTAGCAGCTCCAGCAAAAGCTGGTTCAAGCGCAGCTAGTGACTCCTCAGTGCCCACACGAAGACATTCTTCATGGTCAAGACCATTTACTGAAATACGAGATGCTAATAATTTTGTGCCTTCAGCGGCTTGAGTAAGTTGTTGCGATTTGAGGGCTAACTGATCTAATTCTTCTCGGGAAATACCTTTATTTTCGGCTAAACGATCTGCAGCAAGCGCTACAAGTAAATATCGACTACGTAAAGGAAATGTTGTATCTGTGTAAAAATCAGCTTTATCTTCCATAAATGGGACTCTTGACATCATTTCAACACCACCAGCTAATACTGATTTTGCTTGACCTGAAGCAATCATGCCTGCCGCTTGAGAAATAGCAGTTAAACCAGATACGCAAAGGTTATTAATAGTAAAAGCAGCTGTTGAATCGGGTAGTTCTGAGCGAAATTTAGAAACTAAAGCAATATTGCCGCCTTGTGCCCCTACTTGCCCCACAACACCTAAAATCAACGCCTCTGGGTTTAAATTAATGTTATTACGTTTCTTTAAAGCTTCAACAAGACTCGAAATCAATTCATCTGGCTTCATAGTAGCTAAAGCACCACCTTCCTTTCCTTTCCCACGCGGTGTTCGCACCGCATCATAGATATATGACATATTATTCTCCTGTTCCCCCAAAGTTTTAGGAATTACTATTACCTAATTAGGCTAGAAAATATGATTACACATATAGGTATGGTTATGCAAGCTTATTTGCTTTAGCTTTTTAAATAATTAAACTTACAACAAAAATCATAGAAAAGCATAGAAAAGCATAGGTATTATTAGGCAAGCTACTGAGTTGAATACTAGAATATAACTTAGTAGTAGAGATACAAATATAAGAAACAGTTTAAGTTATTTAAATTTTATATAATTAAATGCTAATAATTTGAAATAAAGATATCATTTATAACATTTTTGATTTTCTCTCTCATCCAAATATTAGCAGGATCTTCAGTAGCACTTCGATGCCAATATAAATTCCAAGGCATGGGCTCTACCTTAAATGGCAATTCGAAAAATGTTAGACCTTTAGCTTCCGCAAAAATTTTAGGGACCGTCCAAACTAAATCGGTTCCATGAATGATTTGTGCTGCGACTTGATAGTTTTGAACTCTCATTTTTATATTACGTAAATATCCAAGTGCTTGTAAGGCAATGTCCATTTGACCTTTTCCACCTCGACGGCTCGATACATGAAGATGTTCAGCCCTTAAGTAATCTTCAAAAGTTATTTGCTTAGATACTAATGGATGATTTGATCGCATAGCTAAAACATATGTGAGCTTACCTAGTGACAATTGGTGCAATTCTTCAACATTATAACTTGCAGCATCAATTAACAAATCAAGCGCTCCTGACTTTAAGTCTTGAGTCGCTTTTTTTCGATCAAGGTAATAACAAGTTAAAAAAGTATTAGGAGCTTCGCATTGAATAATTTTCATCAAACTAGGTAGTGTTAATGATTCAGTTAAATCATTCATACCTAATTTAAACGTTTTATTCGATGATATAGCCTCAAATTCCGTGCTTGAGCCAACACTGTCTCCTAGTAAAGTTAAAGCTTTTCTTACATCAGCGATAATATTATCTGCAATAGGCGTTGGTATCATTCCTTTAGGTGATCGAATAAAAAGTTTGTCATTAAATGTTTGGCGTAAACGACTTAGAGCATTGCTAACTGCCGGTTGAGTTAAGTTCAATAAAGCGGCTACTTTAGAAATGTTTTTTTCACGGTATATAGCTTCAAAAATAATAAATAAATTCAGATCTACACGGTTTAATCTCATATATTTTTACCTTTCATAAATATTGATTTAATCAATATAGTACTATAAACAAAATAAATTTGAATGATTTAATTTTCTAGTTATAGTCTTATTATCTTAATTATTAAGGCAAAAATATGTTCGAATTCAGTGAAAAGTCTCAAAAATTACAAAATAAATTACTTCAGTTTATGGATGAATATATTTATCCAAATGAGACTATTTACAAGGCTCAATTAAATGCAGCTAAAAACCCTTTTGCCACTACGCCTTTAATCAAGGAACTAAAGCAAAAAGCTAAAAATACTGGCCTTTGGAATTTATTTATACCTGAAGAACACTCGGCATATTCTCCACATGGCGGATTGACGTTTACAGATTATGCTCCACTAGCTGAAATTATGGGTCGAGTAATATGGTGTTCAGAAGTATTTAATTGTAATGCTCCAGATACTGGCAATATGGAAGTATTCATGAATTTTGCCACTAAAAAGCAACAAGAAAAATGGTTAAATCCTCTGTTAAATGGTGAGATCCATTCATCATACGCAATGACAGAACCTAACGTTGCTTCAAGTGATGCAACCAATATTGAGTTAAGTATAGAAAAAGATGCTGATGAATGGGTCCTTAATGGCCATAAATGGTTTATAACTGGCGCTCAACACGAAGACTGTAAAATATTTATTGTGATGGGAAAATCAGATGCAAATAATCCGAATCGTCATAAGCAACAAACACAAATACTTGTTCCAAAAGATACCCCTGGATTAAAAATAATGCGCTCATTAACTACACTCGGATATGACGATGCTCCATTAGGTCATGCAGAAGTATTATTTGAGAATGTAAGAGTACCACTAGAAAATGTTTTATTGGGTGAAGGTAGAGGGTTTGAAATAGCTCAAGGTAGATTAGCCCCGGGGAGAATGCACCATTGTATGAGATTAGTTGGTGCAGCTCAAAGATCATTAGAAATAACGTGCCAAAGAGCTTCAACGCGGGCTACATTTGGCCGCCCATTAAGTAAGCACCAATCCGTTAGGGAAGATATTTCCAAAAGCTTTTCAGAGATAGAAATGGCTCGTTTATTAGTATTAAAAACTTGTTATAGCATTGATAACTATGGAATAAAGGAATCTATCAACCACATTACCGCAACAAAAACAACTATCCCAGCTTTAGTTCAAAATGTTATAGATAAATGTATACAGATTCATGGTGCAGGCGGTTTAACTGAAGATTATTGCCTTGCGGAAGCATTTAACTACGCACGTTATTGCCGTATAGCTGATGGGCCCGATCAAGTACATCAAATGTCACTTGGGAAAAAAATAATTGATAAATATTCATCAATTCAACAAGGTTAATTGTATGACATTACAACAAAATCTAAAGCTAGATGACGTTTCATTAGCTAATTATTTAGAAAAACAAATTTTAGGGTTTAAAGGTCCTTTAACTTCTAATAAGTTTTCTGATGGTCAGTCAAACCCTACTTATCTGATAACTGCAGCAAGTGGTAAATATGTATTACGTCGAAAACCACCTGGAGACTTATTAAAATCGGCTCATGCCGTCGATCGAGAATTTAAAGTAATTTCTGCGCTATACAAAACAAATGTGCCTGTCGCTAAAGCCTACCACTTATGTGAAGATGAATCTGTAATAGGCAGTATGTTTTATATTATGGAATTTGTTGATGCTCGAATATTTTGGGATCCAACACTGCCCAAATTAAACAACTTACAAAGAAACGCTGTTTATGATGAGATGAATCGTGTCTTAACAGCATTACATAGTGTCGATATTGATTCTGTTGGTTTAAGTGATTACGGTCGTCCAGGTAACTATTTTCAACGACAAGTAAGCCGTTGGAGTAAACAATATAGAGACTCAGAAACAGAGACCATACCTGAAATGGATGCATTAATCTCATGGTTACCTAAAAACTTACCTGTAGATGATGGTAGAGTCACCATTAGCCATGGTGACTTTCGTCTTGATAATATGCTATTTGCAAAAGACTCTGAAAAGGTACTTGCATTGGTAGATTGGGAACTTTCAACCTTAGGTCACCCTTTTGCAGATTTAGCTTATCAGTGTATGCAACTAAGAATGCAACATGGGGGCCTATTATCTGGTTTAGGAGGAATAAATAGAATTGAACTTGGTATACCTACAGAAGAAGAGTACGTAGCAAAATATTGTCAACGTATGGGTATCGACAATATCCCTCATTGGAATTTCTACTTGGCATTCAGTTTTTTCCGTCTTGCCTCTATCTTACAAGGCGTAAAAAAGAGATCTTTGATTGGAAATTCATCAAATAAAAATGCTCAACAAATGGCAGAACAAATCAAGCCTCTCGTTAAATTAGCAATAAAATTAATAGAATAGAGCATCTAGGAGCAAACTTAATGACGCATAAAAATGATTCAACAAAAATAAATACTTCAGGTATTAATAGCGATTCGATGTTAAATAAAGTCGTTTTAGTTACAGGTGCATCCAGTGGTTTGGGGGCTCATTTCGCCACAGTTTTAGCTAAATCTGGGGCAAAAGTCATTGTTGGTGCACGTAGAATTGAAAAATTACAAAACATAGTTGACGCTATAAATAATGATGGCGGTCAAGCTACTGCCATTGAACTTGATGTTACACAGCCAAACAGTGTGAGTCATGCGATGACATCAGCTTTACGTATTTATGGTCCTATTGATTGCTTGATTAACAATGCGGGCGTTGCAGAATCGAAACGTTTTGTGAATCTAACAGAAGATGACTGGCAGTATATATTAAATACAAATCTAACAGGGGCATGGCGGGTGGCTAAAGCTGTAACCTCTCAAATGCTTGAATACAACATCAAAGGAAACGTCGTTAATATTGCTTCAATTCTTGGTTTAAGAGTGGGATTTGGTGATAGCTGTTATGCGATATCGAAAGCTGGTGTTGTTCAAATGACTAAAGCAATGGCCTTAGAGTTTGCAAGTAAGCAAATTAGGGTAAATGCGTTATGTCCTGGTTATTTTAAAACAGAAATGAATGAAGACTATTTCAAAAGCGAAAAAGGAAAATCATACATCGAACAAACACCAGCAAAACGTATTGGCCAATTAGATGAATTAACAGGCCCATTGATGCTTCTCTGTAGTGATGCAGGCTCATTCATCAATGGTGTTGCATTACCCGTAGATGGCGGGCATATGGTGAGCTCACTTTAAAAAATCATTAAAAATAAGAATCATTTTTCTAAAAATGACAACTAAAAAGTATTATGCCTAGAAACATAATCACTTATTTACATTAACTTTATTACATAAAAAGAAGATTATATTATGAAAACATCAAGTCAAGAACGGATAGAAAATCTAACATCTAAAGGCTGGTGGGGGTCAGATACTTTACACGGTTTATTAGCTAAAGCAGTTGATACTTCTCCAAATGTAATTGCGGTCGCTGATCAACCCAATAGACAAGAGTTAATGGGTGTAGAACCTATTCGTCTTGATTACGTTGGTTTAGATAAAGCATCAGATATTGTTGCTCAACAATTGCTCAATGAAGGTGTAAAAATAAATGATATTGTTATAGTTCAATTACCTAATATAGCAGAACTTGTGGTTACCTATTATGCCGCGAGTAAGATTGGCGTTATAATTTCACCTGTTCCAATACAATTTGCTCACCATGAACTTGCCGCTATAGGTGAGATTCTTGATTCAAATCTATTTATAACTACAAGTACGTTTAGAGAATATCAGTTAGCTGCCGAAGCCTTAACACTTGATGTAAATGTTTTTAGTTTTGGCCATAATGTGCCAGAGGGAGCTAAGCAGCTGTCAATTAGCGACAATGTAGATTGTTCAAATTTAAGAAAATATCAAAAACTAAACGATAGCCAAATTAATGATGCCAATAATATTATTACGATATGTTGGACTTCAGGTACCACAGGAAAACCCAAAGGGGTTCCTCGCTCCCATAATATGTGGCTAGCTACAACCCATGTTGAAATCGAAGCCTGCGATTATCAACGAGGTGATAATTTATTGAACCCATTCCCTTTAGTAAATATGGCTGCAATCGGGGGATTTTTATTTCCTTCTATATTAACAGCGAGTTCATTATTTTTACATCATCCTCTGGATCCAAAAGTTTATCTACAACAATTACAGGAAGAGAAAATCACTTTTACCATTGCCCCACCGCCTCTATTAAATCAATTAGCTAAGTCGGAAGATATGTGGAATCAATTTGATTTTAGTGCACTTCGTCGAATTGGCTCAGGCTCTGCTCCATTAGCTCCATGGATGGTTGATGTATTTTCAAAAAAATATGGTGTGGAAATTATTAATTTTTATGGTTCAAATGAAGGAATTTGTTTATTAGCAACAGCAGAAACTTCACCTGAAGCAAATCAACGTGCATCAATGTTCCCTCGTTTAGGTTGCGATAAAACACCATGGAGTGGTGGAGCTTTTGACTCAACTAAGACTAAAGTAATTGACCTGGAAACAGGAAAAGAAGTCAATAATTCAGGAGAGCATGGTGAATTACTAATTGCTGGCCCTACCATCTTTGATCATTATTTTTCAGGCATTGGTCAGCCACCTGTCGAGCCAGAATCATTCACAGAAGACGGATACTTTCGCACTGGTGATATCGTAGAAATATGTGGCGAACAAGCGTTTTTTTACAAGATAATTGGTCGTTGTAAAGACGTAATTAATCGCGGTGGAATGAAGATATCCCCTGTGGAAATAGATCTACTTTTAGAGTCTATGAATAACATTAAAGAAGTCGCAGTTTGTGCATATCCAGATGAAAGGTTAGGTGAAAAAATATGTGTTTGTCTAGTACCAAACAACGACACCCCTCCACCATCATTAGAGAACGTTATTGAACATCTAAATAAAGCTGGAATAGCAAAATTCAAATTACCGGAAAAACTAGAAATATTTGATGCTCTGCCCCGAAATGCAATGGGCAAAGTATTACGTTATCAATTACGAGATAAAGTGAGTAGTTAATATGATTGATGATAAAAACATTTATTTTTATTTCGATTTTTCATCTAGTTATTCGTATTTAGCACAATCACAAATAAATACTATAGAGAAGAAAACCGGTAAGAACATTGTATGGAGGCCTATACTTTTAGGCTTAATTTTTAAGCAACACGAACATGTTATGCCCGATAGTAATTCAGCTAAAATGAAATATCTTTTTCACGATATTAAAAGGTGTGCAAAAGAGTTAGGTATTAAATATGAAACACCAACAGTATTTCCATTTAATGCTATTGAAGCTATGCGTATATTTTATTTTATAAATAATAAAGATAACCATGATGCACAACAATTCGCTAAAAAAGTTTTTAAAGCTGCTTACACTCAGAATATTGATGTGAGTGAATCAAAATCATTAGCTAAAATTGTTAACGAAGCTGGTCTTGACTATTCATCAATAGTTAATTCACCAGCATATGAAGAAGCTAAAAACATGCTAAAAGAACAAACCAAGGTTGCAACTGATTTACAACTATTCGGTGCACCAACCTTTGTCTATAAAAATGAGTTATTTTGGGGAGCAGATCGTATTAACAATTTAATTAAACATATATCGATTTGATCAAAGTTAAGAAAAAGAATAATTCTCAAATAATATTTAATAATAGGATACCACATGCAACAGCAAGATAGAGTTTATATACTAGGTGGGGCACAAACCGATTTTTCACGTAATTGGGCAAGAGAAAACCTGGGTTTATATGATATGTTTCAAGAAGTATTAACAGAAGCAGTCAACACTGTAGGCATTGAACCAGAACAAATAGAAGTTGGACATGTGGGAAATTTTGTTGGCGAACTTTTTGCTAATCAGGGCTTGATTGGTGGATTTTTCGGACATGTTTATCCTGAACTTAATAATATACCAACTTCTCGACATGAGGCTGCGTGTGCATCAGGTTCCATGGCAGCTTTGGCAGCTATGACTGATATTAATGCAGGTAACTACGGCTTAGCGTGTGTAATTGGTTTAGAATTAATGCGTAATGTCCCTGGTCAGACAGGTGCAGAATATCTTGGAGCCGCGACTTGGTATGGCCGCGAAGCACAAGAATGTACATATCCTTGGCCTCATATGTTTGACCAATTAGCAATAGAATATGATCGTCGCTACGGTATGAATTACGATAGCTTAAAAACCATTGCTAAAATAAATTACGACAATGCCAGTGTTAATCCATTTGCTCAATCAAAAAACTGGAAATTTAATGAAAAAAATTACACAAACAATAATGAATATAACCCTGTAATTGAAGGAAAAATAAGAAAAATGGATTGCGGCCAAATTACAGATGGTGCTGCTTGCATTTTTCTTGCTAACAAAAAAATAGCAACAGCATATGCAAAAAAGAAAGGGATATCTATTAATGACATTCCATACATTAAAGGTTGGGGCCACCGTTCTGCTCCTTTATTATTTACTGAGAAATTACGTATAAGTAAAGAGCAACCTCTTATATTCCCTCATGCTAACCAAATGGTAAACGATGCATTGAATAGAGCTAATATGAAAAGCATATCAGAAATAGATGGCTTAGAAACTCACGATTGTTTTACAGTTACTGAATATATGGCGATAGATCACTGGGGGTTAACTCCCCCTGGCAAAAGTTGGCAAGCTATTGAAGAAGGTAGAATAACAAAAGGTGGTGACTTTCCAATTAACCCAAGTGGGGGACTAATTGGTTTAGGCCATCCTGTTGGAGCAACAGGAATTCGCATGATGCTAGATTGTTTTAAACAAGTTACTGGCCAAGCTGGCTCATGTCAAATTAACAATATTACTAACATGGCTACATTTAATGTAGGTGGTAGTGCCACAACATGTGCAAGTTTTATAATTGGGTTATAAGAAAAGATTCACGTTGAAAAATGGTACAATTTTAAATAAAGTATCAATTTTAAACAGCTTATTATATTTTTTGCTGAAAAAATAAACGCTATCCAATATACTCCAACCAAATTTTCCTAACGATATAGAAAATATTAAAGGATATTATGAGTAAAAAAGAAAATCCTGATACGTTAATGCACCTCAACGGGATAGAAAGGCTAAAACAGTTAGAATCGCAGAAACCTCAACATGGAATGGCTGAAAATTTAGCGTGTACAATTGCCTCTATTGAAGTAGGAAGAGTAGTCTACCATTATAAACTTTTACCCCGCCATATTAATCATATTGGCTCCCTACATGGAGGTATTGCAGCATCTTTAGTCGATTCAGCAATGGCGGCGGCCGCCTTAAGTACACTCCCCCCAAATGAATGGATTACAATGACGGATCTATCTATAAAATTTATCCGTGCAGCATCAACTTTAGATGAAATGTTAACAATAGAGGCAACCGTAGATCATGCAGGAAAACGTATGTTTTCCACTCAAGGTGTGATAACTGATAGCCAAGGAAGAATTTTAGGCCGAGCTATAGCTAATGCTATACGAATTAAAAAATGAAAAATTGTTAATTTTCATTTAAAAAATAGATTGGAAATACTTATTATTTATAAGAAAATGAGGCGTGTTAGTAATTTAAACTCCAAAGTTTCACAAGGCACATTGTCGTTAAGTAAATCCACTTCCTCAAATTGAATTGAGACTCATACATCTGGGTAATGACTTATTTTAATTCATTGTTGATTAGCTCACTATCTAAAGCGATAATCGAGTCTAATTGTTGCATTATCTATAATTTATACGACTAACCCGTCTTAGTCGGTTTCATTTATGCTAATGTAATAGCTTATACATTTTCTGTGGTAACTGTAGCTTATGACGATTATTACCTAAATATAAAACGATTTATCTCTAAGCGAAGCCAACCGTTAAATGATGAATACTATACAATTTGAACAAAAATAGCAGTAGACATTATTGGCAATAAACTCAGTAAAACATACTAATATAAAAGATAAAATATGGACTTAGGGTGGAGCATCGCATACTAATGGACGTTAATAAACAACCAACTATACTTTGGCACGATTATGAAACATGGGGTGTTTCACCAAAATATGACAAGCCTTCTCAATTTGCAGGTATAAGAACGGATCATGATCTAAATATTATTGGCGAACCACAAATGTTTTATTGCCAACCTCCACAAGATTACCTGCCAAATCCCGAAGCAGCGTTAATCACTGGCATTACACCGCAAAAAGCATTAAAGGAAGGATTAACAGAAGCTGAGTTTGCTGCACGTATTCAAAAATTATTTACCGTTCCCAATACTTGTGTTGCCGGATATAACAGCATTCGTTTTGATGATGAAGTTTCACGCTATTTGTTTTATCGTAATTTTTATGATCCTTATGCTCGAGAATGGCAAAATGGTAATAGTCGTTGGGATATCATTGATATGGTCAGAGCTTGTTATGCTCTGCGCCCTGAGGGTATTAATTGGCCCACAATTGAACGCGATGGTGAAGAAGTCGTTAGTTTTCGCCTAGAGTTACTGACAAAAGCCAATGGCATTAATCATGAAGCAGCACATGATGCCATGAGTGATGTCTATGCAACTATTGCAATGGCGAAGTTAATTAAAGAAAAGCAGCCTAAGCTTTATCATTACCTATTTAACTTACGCAATAAAAAACAAGTTGCTGAATTACTTGATGTTTATAACATGACCCCCGTTGTTCACACTTCGAGTCGTATTTCATCACAACATGGTTGTACAAGTTGGTTTGCCCCTATTTCGTATCATCCAACCAATAAGAATGCGGTAATTGCTGTTGACTTAGCACAAGATCCACAGCCTTTAATTGATTTAAGCCCTGCTGAAATTAAAACCCGTTTGTATACCCGCAGAGACGATCTAGCCCCTGACGAATTGCCAATTCCAGTTAAACTTATTCATACGAATAAGTGCCCTGCTATTTCTCCGGCTAAAACATTATTACCTGAAAATGCTGAACGCTTAGCGATTCCACGAGAAACATGTTTATCAAACTTAGCCAAACTTAAACAGCACATTGAAATACGTGATAAATTAGTTGATGTTTACGCTATTGATAATAATGAGTTTGAAGAACAAGATGCTGAATATAGTTTATATGGGGGGAATTTCTTTTCTCATGCTGATAAAGCCCAAATGGAAATATTGCATCAGTTATCGCCTGAGCAACTTGCTACTCACCCTTTTCATTTTCAAGACGAACGTTTAGCTACTTTATTATTCCGCTTCCGCGCACGAAATTATCCATACACTTTAACAAGTGAAGAACAAGTAAAATGGCAACAATATTGTCAAGATAAAATCCACTCTGGTGGTAAAGGCCTGCTTAGTATGGATGAATATATGCTTAAACTTGAAAACTTAGCCCATGAACATGAAAGTGATGCTAATAAAATAGCGATATTAAAAGCTTTATATCAATATGTTCAATAATAAGGTTTAATAATAAAAAAACGGTCCATAAATGGACCGTTTATCTGCTTTAATTTAGTAATCTATTGAACAGGGTTGTTTTTAGCTAATTGTCCCAAAGTAATTAAATCAAAGGTAATACGGGCTGTCTCATCTAAAAACGGGTCTAATTCTTCTAGCTCTTCTGGTAAATCATCTAGCGAAGTAACCTTTTCTTTACCTAAAACAGCAAGTCTTTCATTGGCTCGTTGAAGTTGTTTAGCTTTTAGCGCTTCTTTTTTTGCTTTACGCTTGGCTAAATTTAAAGAAATCGTTTTGTCTTCTTTCTCTATTTTATATTCTTCAATATCACTCAACAAATAATTAAATTCTCGATTAGTTTTAATACGCGTTTTATAATTTTCATTTAAATTCGCAATACTTGCTTCAAGGTTGTCAAGTTTACTATAACGTGCTTGCTTTATCTGATCCCATGGTAGCGCGTTCTCCTCTTTGCTCTCCCCCCATTCTTCAGGGTCAATAGCCGTTGGGAATGCAATATCAGGAAGTACACCACGGTGTTGGGTACTACCACCATTTATTCGATAAAATTTAGCGATAGTATATTGAATACTACCAAAAGGTTTCTCAAAAAGATCGTAGACCTTACCTAAAGGACGGTGTTGTTGAACGGTGCCCTTACCAAAAGTATGTTCTCCAACAATTATACCTCGACCATAATCTTGAATCGCAGCTGAGAATATTTCAGATGCTGATGCACTGTAACGATCAACCATTACCGTTAATGGTCCGTCGTAGTATGTAATACCATCTTTATCGCGTTGTACTGAAATTCGGTTAGCGCCATCACGTACCTGAACAACGGGGCCTTTATCAATAAATAAGCCTGTCAATAATGTAGATTCTGGTAATGAACCACCGCCATTGCCTCTTAAGTCAATGATTATCCCTTCAACGTTTTCCAGTTTTAATTTATCAATTTCTTTCTTAACATCTCGTGACAAGTTGTTGTAAAAGCTAGGAATAGTAATAACACCAAGCTTTTTACTGGTTTCATCACCCTCTTTTTCAAAATAAACTTCTGATTTGGCTGCACGATCTTCTAATATAATTTTATCGCGGACAATCGAGACAACTTTAATCGTGTCGTCATTGTTTTCAATATCACCCTGAACTTGTAGCCTTACTTTACTGCCCTTAGGCCCTTTAATAAGGTCAACAACGTCGTCTAGGCGCCAGCCAACAACATCAACAAAATCTTCTTCGTCTTGAGAAACTCCAACAATACGATCTTTAGGCTTGAGCTGTTTAGATTTATCAGCAGGCCCACCTTTTACGACACTTTGAATAACGGTAAAGTCTTCTTCTGCTCTTAATACTGCACCAATTCCTTCTAAAGATAAGTTCATATCCATTTGAAAGCGTTCTGCATTTCTTGGTGATAAGTATGATGTATGAGGCTCAACTACTCGAGCAAAACTGTTCATTACAATTTGAAAGACATCTTCACTTTCACTTTGCTTTAAACGTTTAATAGCATAGTTGTAGCGTTTGGTTAGTATTTCTTTAACTTTTGGCCACTCTTTACCCGCCAACGTTAAGTTCAATGCATCATACTTAACCCTCGAACGCCAAAGAGAATTAAGCTCATCAACTGTTTCTGGTCTTTTAGCATCATCACGGTCAAATGAATAAGATTCATCTACGGTGAAATCAAAAGGTTCGTCTAATAAACTAATGGCAAACTGATAACGTTCCATGCGTCGTTGCATATTTAGATTAAAAATTTCATATGCAGCATCTAATTTTCCGCGAGAAACAATAGTATCAAACTCTGAACGATACTTTTTGAATGACTCTATATCTGATGCTAAAAACACATTTTTATTATAATCAAGCTGCTCAATATAACGATCAAAAATTTGAGCAGACAACTCATCATCAATTTTAACAGGTTTATAGTGCGCTCTGGTAAACTGAGTGCTGATACGCTTACTTGAAGTGGCATGCTGGGTTTCTGGTTCCAATATAGGTAACGTCGTTATATCTGCGTCTTTAGCTAGCGCAAATAGATTTACGCTAGCTAATGATAATGATACGGCTACAGCGATACGACAGATTTTTTGCATGCCTGTTACTCCAGATTATTCAGTAAAAATATTTTTTGCTTGCGTTTTAACTACCATGCCAGAATTAAGTTGTACACTGACGTCTTTACCCATTACTTCCGTAATTATGGCATCTAAAGGTGAATTACCAAGTTGAACCTTCACTTTACCGCCTACTGTTAACGCACTATCTTCTATCGGCTTAAGTTTAATTGCTGGTTTTACTGGTGATTGCTTTTTAGACTTAACCGTTTTGAATTTTGAATCGTCTTTAGATGGTTTATTTGAAACTTTACCCGCAGAGTTTTCACCTTTACTATTACCTTTATAAGGCTTTTTAGCGGCTTTGTCTTTATTGATTTTGTTACCAAATTTTTCTTGGCTTTCTTTTAACGTTTTGCTTGCATAATCAGCTTGTTCTTGATCTATTTCAGCTACTTCAGCGCCAGTAATATCAACGCGATAAGCACCTAATTTAATAGATTTAAGGTAGCGCCAACTACTCGTATAATGTCTTAATGCTTGACGTAAACGAGTTTTGCTTACTGTTTCATCTTCCGCAAGTTGTTCAGCTAACTCTTGGAATATACCTACTTTTAAAGGTTTAACAGGGCCTTCTAATGAAAAACATCCAGGAAATTTTTCAACTAAATAGGCAATAATTTCTTTTGTACTAGTACGCTTAGTTTCCATAAAAACAACTTAACTTCTATTTCTTAATCGGTAAGATACTGATCACGGTTGGTTAACAAATTATGACACCAATCACTAATATCTTCGCTTTCTAATTCAGGCAAAACATCCTGCCCAATCCAATGTTCCCACACCAGTTCTAATAACTGCGTTAATTCGTCTGGTGCGATATCTTCTTCTGCATAGTCATAGAGAGTATGATAAATTTCATTTATTTTCTCGCAAACTTGCTCTTCATCGCCATCCCAATCGCCAACAACTTCTTCCGAAACTAAATAATCATGAATAACAATAAATTCTTTCATGTTTATTTAATACCATAAGTCGCGATATTTTGTTCTAAGCAATGAACAAGAGTTTCTAATCCTTGTTGATCTTCTTCATCAAATCGAGAAAATACAACGCTATCAATATCTAATACAGCTATTACTTTATCTTGATATTTAACTGGAATTACAATTTCAGAGTTACTCATCGCATCACAGGCAATGTGGCCAATAAATTGATGCACGTCTGCAATACGCTGGGTTTTAACTTCTGAGACTGCGGTACCACAGACGCCTTTACCAATAGGTATACGTATACATGCTACCTTACCCTGAAAAGGCCCTAATACCAACTCTTGATCGATTATTCGATAAAAGCCAGCCCAATTTACGTGTTCTAAAGATTCAAATAATAAGGCACTTAAATTAGCCATATTAGCGATAATATCTTTTTCACCTGCAATTAACACTTCTGCTTGAGCAATCAGCTGCTGATAAAATTCAGATTTATTCATGCTATTTTACTAACGATTAAAATTGGGCATAAGATACCGTGATAATGCTTTAAATTAAAGCATTATCACCGAAAAGACATGATTTACTTAGATTGGATTGAAAAAATGGCGATTACTTGAGCATTAACGTCTTTTTCTGAAACATTTGAGTTAAAACTTCCTCTAGCTTCACTCATCATTGCATAGGCTTTAGGTGCATGATAGCCAGTCTCTTTTAATGAAGTTAATCCTGCTAATTCAACATTCATTTGCTTAGCAATAGTTTGTGCTTTAGCTTTTGCGTTTTCTAAGGCTTTAGTTAACGCTTGTTGATAAATAGCTTCACTGTCTTTATACGACATGGTTAAAGAAGAAATGTGACTAACACCTACTTTAGTTACCACATCAAGTAATTGGTCATATTTGGCTAAATCATCAAATGCAATAACAAAGGTACGTGTCACATCAAAATAACTCAATACCATGCTATTTTTTTCAGCGACAATATTCCCTAATGTTGTGTCGATTCGCTGATTTTCAGACAGTCGACTTTTAGCGACAGAATTATCGATAACAATAGAAGGCTTTTCATAAACGGGATACATCACGATATTTGACGAATCTACGGCTTTATTATCAAAGCCAATTTTATTTAACTCCCTCATTAACAACTTACTTTTGTGATCAACAACTCCTTTTGCTTTGCTTGCAACTACTCCGCGTTGTTTTATTTCAAGTGTAATTGAAAATTCATCAGGAACAGCTTTGATAGCAGCTTTACCAACAACTTCTATCCCTTTATCGTTAGCCAAAACTGACGTTGATATAAAACTTATCAATAAAACTAAACTAATGTTTCGAAAGTACATAACCTTTTCCTTACGAGTCAGACTCTATCGCTTAATGTGAATAATTGTCACTATACCGTTTATCCATGAACTGAAGATGAACACTATAAAATAAATTACAATTTATCTTGTGGAATTCGTACCCAACCTTCCATTAAAACGCGTGCACTTCGGCTCATAGAAACTTTATTCACTTGCCACTTATCATCTAATTGTAAAGTTTGAGCCCCTACTTTTAAAGTTCCTGAAGGATGTCCAAACACCACTGAATTACGTTCTCCTCCTCCAGCAGCAATATTCACAAGAGTACCAGGGATTGCAGCCGCAGTGCCAATAGCCACAGCGGCAGTACCCATCATGGCATGATGGAGCTTACCCATAGAAAGTGCGCGCACGTGCAAATCTATTTGTTCTGCATTGACGTGCTTGTTACTCGAAGTTACATAACTTTGCGCATGACTGACAAAGGCGACTTTAGGAGTGTGTTGACGACCAGAAGCTTCTTCAATGCTGTTAATCAATCCCATTTTAACGGCACCATGAGCACGAATACATTCAAATTTAGCAAGCGCTTCTTCATCACTATTTATCGCTTCTTGTAACTCTGTACCTTGATAACCAATATCTTTAGCATTTAAAAAAATAGTTGGAATTCCTGCATTAATCATCGTTGCTTTAAACCTGCCAATACCGGCAACCTCTATATCATCAACAATATTCCCTGTAGGGAACATAGCTTCACTGGCATCAACAGGAGAAACAAAGTCTACTTGTACTTCTGCAGCAGGAAACGTAACACCATCAAGCTCAAAGTCACCTGTTTCTTGCACCTCACCGTTTGTCATTGGCACATGTGCTATAATAGTTTTTTCAATATTCGCTTGCCAAATTCTCACCACAGCAACTCCGTTTTCTGGCAGCCGTTTTGCATCGACTAATCCATTACTAATAGCAAATGAGCCTACAGCAGCAGTTAAATTGCCACAATTACCACTCCAATCTACAAAGGGTTTATCTATTGAAACCTGTCCAAATAAGTAATCAACATCATGTTCAGCTTTCGTGCTTTTAGATAGAATCACTGTTTTACTAGTACTTGATGTAGCACCGCCCATACCATCAGTTTGCTTACCGTAGGGATCAGGGCTACCTATAACGCGCAACAATAAATTATCACGCGCTTGACCAGCAACTTGCGCTGCTTTGGGTAAATCAGTGAGTTTAAAGAAAACCCCTTTTGATGTTCCACCACGCATGTACGTTGCTAGTATTTTTAATTGAGGTAAATAAGTCACGCCGATTCTTCCTTAAGAAAATTTTTAATTTAAAAAATCAGCATTGTGATTGTTAAGAGCAAACACAACGCCAATTAAGAATATACCTAGGAAACTAAAATACGTTATTTATTAGCCGCTAAAAAGTCTTGCGCAAAGCGCTGTAATACGCCTCCAGCTTCATATACAGAAAGCTCTTCAGCCGTATCTAAACGGCACTTAACCGGTATTTCAACGCTATCACCATTTTTCCGTGTCATTATAACGTTTAACATAGCACCTGGTGCATGATCACCAACAACATCATAGGTTTCACTGCCGTCAATTTCATAAGTGTGGCGCGTTTCATCATTGGTGAACTCTAAAGGTAATATCCCCATTCCAACTAGGTTAGTTCTGTGAATACGCTCAAAACCTTCTGCAACAATCACTTCTACACCCGCTAACCGAACACCTTTAGCAGCCCAATCTCGAGAAGAGCCTTGTCCATAGTCAGCCCCTGCAATAATTATTAACGGTTGTTTTCTCTGCATATAAGTTTCTATTGCTTCCCACATTCGGCTTTCTACGCCTTCAGGCTCAATACGTGCTAGAGATCCTTGCTTAATTTCACCGTTGTCGTCACGACACATTTCATTGAATAACTTAGGGTTAGCAAATGTAGCCCGTTGCGCGGTTAGATGATCACCTCGGTGGGTAGCATAAGAGTTAAAATCTTCTTCTGGTAGTCCCATTTTATCAAGATAAGCTCCCGCAGCACTATCAAGCATTATTGCATTTGAAGGTGATAAATGATCGGTAGTAATATTGTCGCCTAATACTGCCAAAGGTCGCATACCCTTCATTGTTCTTTCTCCAGCTAAGGCTCCTTCCCAATAAGGCGGACGACGGATATAAGTGCTTTGTTCTCGCCAATCATATAAAGGACTTTCAGCAGGTTCAAAAGCACCTAAATCAAACATTGGTGTATATACTTTTTTAAATTGATCAGGTTTTACAAATTTGTTAACAATAGCGTCAATATCTTCGTCTGATGGCCAAATGTCTTTTAACGTTAATGGCTCGCCATTTTCATCATAACCAAGCACATCTTGTTCAATATCAAACCTTATGGTTCCGGCTATCGCATAAGCTACAACTAATGGTGGTGACGCTAAAAATGCTTGTTTAGCATAAGGGTGTATACGACCATCAAAATTACGATTACCTGATAACACCGCTGTTGTATATAAATCATGATCTATTATTTCTTGTTGTATTTCTGGATCTAATGCTCCAGACATACCATTACATGTGGTACACGCATAGCCTACAATTCCAAATCCTAACTTTTCCATTTCAGGTAATAAGCCAGACTCTTCAAGGTATAATTTTGCAACTTTTGATCCTGGAGCAAAAGATGACTTAACCCAAGGTTTGCGAATTAAGCCAAGTTCGTTAGCTTTTTTAGCGATTAGCCCTGCAGCAACAACATTACGAGGGTTAGAGGTATTGGTGCAACTTGTGATCGCCGCAATAATAACCGCCCCATCAGGCATGAATTCAGATTCTTTATTCCACTCACCAGCCACACCACGCTTAGATAACTCTGTGGTAGGTAATCGGCGATGAGGGTTTGAAGGACCAGCCATATTGCGGCATACGGTCGATAAATCAAACTCTAATACTCGTTCATATTCGACTTCAGCTAAATCATCAGCCCAAAGGCCAGTCTGTTTTGCGTAATTTTCTACCAATGCTACTTGCTCAGGCTCTCTGCCCGTTAATTTCAGATAATCTATGGTTTGTTGGTCAATATAAAACATCGCAGCTGACGCACCATATTCAGGTGTCATATTGGAAATAGTTGCTCTATCCCCAATCGTTAAATTAACTGTACCTTCTCCGAAAAACTCTAAATAGCTTGAAACCACTTTTTCATTTCGTAAAAACTCAGTGATTGCTAGTACAATATCAGTAGCGGTAATACCTTCTTGACGTTGACCCGTTAATTTTACACCAATAATGTCAGGTAAACGCATCATCGATGGTCTGCCTAGCATTACTGTTTCAGCCTCTAACCCTCCTACACCTAATGCAATAACTCCTAAAGCATCAACATGCGGAGTATGACTGTCTGTGCCGACACAAGTATCAGGAAAAGCAACTCCATCACGAGATTGTATAACAGGCGACATTTTTTCTAAGTTAATTTGATGCATAATACCGTTACCAGCAGGTATGACATCAACATTTTTAAATGCAGTTTTCGTCCATTCAATAAAATGAAATCTATCTTCATTTCGTCTATCTTCAATCGCTCGGTTTTTATCAAAAGCATCGGAGTCAAACCCTGCATGTTCAACCGCTAAAGAGTGATCAACAATCAGCTGTGTTGGCACAACCGGGTTTACTTTAGCAGGGTCTCCACCTTGATCTGCAATGGCATCACGTAAGCCAGCTAAATCAACCAATGCGGTTTGACCTAAAATATCATGACACACCACACGTGCAGGATACCAAGGAAAGTCTAAATCTTGTTTACGTTCAATTAATTGCTTTAATGATTCAGTTAGCATTGCAGGATCACATTTTCGCACTAATTGCTCTGCAAGCACACGAGAGGTATAAGGTAATTTTGCATAGGCGCCATTTTCAATAGCATCTACAGCTTCTCGTGTATCAAAAAAGTCAATATTAGTGCCTGGAAGTGGCTTGCGATAATCATAATTCATAATGTTGCCTACAATTTTTTTTAAAGATAAAGCTTTTTACAATCACATTGTATAAAACGCTTTTATCGATGGTTACAATTGATCATTTAATTAATCAATTGTAACCAAGGTTTAACTATATAATTTGGTTTCTTATCTTTGTGAAATTGGTTTGACTGAACGAGGCTCCGCACCAATATAATCAGCTGACGGACGAATAATTCGGTTATTTGAACGCTGTTCCATCACATGAGCTGCCCAACCTGTTAAACGAGAGCATACAAAGATTGGTGTAAATAGCTTAGTGGGGATTCCCATAAAATGGTAAGCTGATGCATGGAAGAAGTCAGCATTACAAAAAAGCTTTTTGGTATCCCACATAAACTCTTCACATGCTACAGATATATCGTATAACGAGCTATCACCAAATTCTTGGCCTAATTTTTCTGACCATTTTTTAATAATAACATTACGTGGATCAGACGTACGATATACGGCATGTCCAAAGCCCATTATTTTTTCTTTGCGTTCAAGCATCGCTGCCATTTGAATTTTAGCATCTTCAGGAGATTCAAATTTTTGAATCATATCCATTGCCGCTTCATTAGCACCACCGTGTAATGGGCCTCGTAAAGAGCCAATAGCTCCTGTAATACAGGAGTACATATCTGATAATGTGGACGCACAGACACGAGCAGTAAAAGTAGAGGCATTAAATTCGTGCTCTGCATATAAAATTAATGACACATTCATGACTTTACGATGTAATTCTGAAGGAGCTTTCCCTGTTAATAATTTTAAAAAATGCCCACCAATTGTGTCTTCATCTGTTACACAATCAATTTCAACATTCTCATGAGAAAAACGGTACCAATAAGTCATAATTGCAGGAAAAGCGGCTAATAAGCGATTAGCTGCCTTATTTTGTTGGCTAAAATCTTCCTCTGGTTCTAAGTTACCTAAAAATGACGCGCCTGTACGCATAACATCCATTGGGTGTGCACTTGCAGGAATACGTTGTAATACTTCTTTTAATGCTTGGGGCAAATCTCGCATCGCCATTAATTCATTTTTATAAGCTGTTAATTGAATTTGGCTAGGTAACTCACCATTAAAAAGTAAATAAGCAACCTCTTCAAAGGTTGCATTATCAGCTAAATCTGACACATCATAACCACAATAGGTTAAACCACTACCTGATTTACCTACTGTACATAAAGCAGTTTCACCTGCACTTTGGCCTCGAAGACCTGCGCCACTTAATTTTTTGTCAACCATGCTAACTTCCTCATATTCTTTAATATTTTAATTATATTTATAGTTTTATTATAATAAACAATCGGTTACGCGATACTTATTCAAGCATTATTTATTTTTGCCTTCAGAAAATAACGCATCCAGTTTTTGTTCATAATCGTGGTAACCTAAATAATCATAAAGCTCCATTCTCGTTTGCATATTATCAATGACAGCTTTTTGATCTCCGTCCTTTAAAAGCGTTTTATAGACTAATTCAGCTGCTTTATTCATGGCTCTAAAAGCTGATAGTGGGTATAGCACCATCGCACATCCCCATTCAGCTAGTTGCTCTTTATTCCATAATTCGGTTTGACCAAATTCAGTAATATTTGCCAGAACAGGTACATCTAGTGCTTCTGTAAATGCTCTATAGTGTTCTTCCGTTTTTACTGCTTCGGCAAAAATACCATCGGCGCCTGCTGCGACATAAGCTTTAGCTCTTTTAAGTGCAGCTTCTAAACCTTCTTGAGCAAAAGCATCGGTGCGTGCCATAATAAAAAAGTCTTTATCTGTTCTTGCATCGACAGCCGCTTTTATTCGATCAACCATTTCGTCAAGGGAAACAATCTCTTTGTTAGGTCGGTGACCACAGCGTTTTTGTGCAACCTGATCTTCAATATGAACAGCCGCTGCGCCTGCCTTTTCCATATCTCGTATAGTTTTTGCTATGTTAAATGCTCCCCCCCAACCTGTATCAATATCAACTAATAATGGTAAGCTTGAAGCCGACGTAATTCGCTGAACATCAGCGATAACATCATTTAATGAGGTCATGCCTAAATCAGGTAAACCATAGGAAGCATTGGCAACACCGCCACCTGATAAATAAATAGCTTGATGCCCCAGTTGCTCCGCCATCATCGCGCAATAAGCATTAATAGTGCCTACCACCTGTAAAGGCTTATTATTAGCTAATGCTTGGCGAAATTTAGCGCCAGGTGACATATTTTTAGAATCTAACGTAGACATAGCTTGTCCTTATTTTTAACGAATTTATACACTTGAAGAATCTTTCAGTGCTATTTTGTTTTCAATGTTTTTACGTGATGCCGCAATATGGCGTCGCATTAAAATTTCGGCTAACTCTCCGTCTCTTTCAGCAATAGCTTCAACAATCCGAGAGTGTTCAGTAAATGCCTTACTTGCCCTTGGGCTATTCATACCAAACTGACAACGATACATACGCACAAGGTGATATAACTGCCCGCACAAAATATTGATAAGCTCTTGATTATGGCTACCTAAAATGACGCGATAGTGAAAATCTAAATCACCTTGTTCTTGGTAATATGAAACGCCATCTTGTAAATCTTTTGAAGTCGCATGCTGAGCTAGCATGCTTTTCATGTCGACAATTTCTTCATCAGTCATATTTAATGCGGCTTGTCTACATGCCATTCCTTCAAGCGCCTCTCGAACAACATAAATATCAAGCAAACCTTTAACCGTACATTCTATAACTCTAGAACCAACATTAGCCTTACGTTCTATCAAATGACATTTTTCTAATCGATTTAATGCTTCTCTTAACGTAGAACGACTTATTTGAAACTGTTTAGCCAGTTCAGGCTCACTAATTTTACTGCCAGAAGGGATATCACCCTCAACTATTGCTATTTGCATTTTTTGAAAGATTTTATCCGCAGTAGTAATAGCTTCTTGCTGAGTAGGATTATTTGACGCCATAATTAATGATCAAAAGATATAAGTTAGGTCAAAGGGTAACCTAAAAAAATCCTTAGTCAAGTCTAACAAGCGATAATTGTCGACAATTACAACTTAAGTAGTAGATAAAAATACAAATATTAAATTTTTTTCCTACAACATGTCGACAATTAAGGTTCAGCACTGTAAATAAATACGTCTTTACACCCTGTGAATAACTTGTGCGCTAACGGTGGTTAAGTTTGCTGTTATTTTTTAAACACAGATGATTTTTTAATAAAAACCATAAAATAAACTTTTATTTTTAATTACTTGCAAATTTTTGATTATTTATTAGCTTTTGGATAACTTTGAGCTACAATTATATAACAGGTTATTTATTAACCAATGCTCGCAACATCAAGTTAATTATTTTTGGCAGTATTATAAATTAGTTAGCGCACGGCTCAGCTCTTTTGAGCCATACCCCTAAGCCCGAGACTTAAGTTTCGGGCTATTTTTATTGGGTATATTGAATCTAGACTAGCTTAGGTTGAATAAGGTATTGAAGTTTTCTGAAGTAATCTTTGCTATTTGTTCAACAGACTGCCCGCGAATACTAGCTAAGTGCTTTGCAACTTCGACAACATATGCTGGCTGATTTTGCTTGCCTCGATGCGGTACAGGTGCAAGATATGGTGAATCTGTTTCGATTAACATTCTATTTTCAGGTACTTTTTTCGCGACTTCACGTAATTCATTAGCACTCTTAAAAGTTAAAATACCTGAAAATGAAATATAAAATCCCATCGCGATGGCTTGCTCAGCCATCTCCCAAGATTCTGTAAAACAATGTAATATGCCGCCAACATTTTCAGCACCTTCTTCTCTCATAATATCTAAGGTATCTTGTTGGGCATCACGTGTATGAATAATTAATGGTTTTTGTAGTATTTTAGCAACTTTAATATGTTTACGAAATGAGTCTATTTGTACTTTTTTAGTTTCTGAGGCGTAAAAATAATCAAGCCCTGTTTCTCCAATAGCAATGACACGTTCGTGCTGAGATAAGCTTTGCAGCAATTTTTCATCAACCTCGTCTTCCTGATTTAAAGGGTGCGTGCCACAACTCAATAAAACATTATCAAAAGATGCAGTTTTTTCTACCATCGAAGGAAAATCTGCAAGAGTAACACTAACACACAACATTTGATTAACCGATGCTTTCTCTGCATTGGATATAACGTTGCTAATGTTATTATCAAACTCTTCGAGTTTTAAACGATCAAGGTGGCAATGTGAATCGATATACAAAACGACTCCTTATGAGTATTTATTACGTGAGATATTGAAATTTATGAAGTTAATTTAGCCATTATGGCGCCAGTTTACATGGTAAAACTTGGCTCAGATGAATTGAGTAATCGTGTAATCGATTTTTCAATCTGGAGTCTAATATTATCAGGGTCTTTGACAAAACTGATGCCTATGCCCGCAGGTGTACCATTTTGTGAGCCTATAGGTGTTACCCAAACAACCTTACCTTCAACTTCTGACTCTTCTAATGAATCAGGCAAGATGACAATTAGTTTAAATTCAGTGCCTAATTCAATATGCTCCGTAGTTCGAATAAATAAGCCACCATTTTTTAAAAATGGCATATACGCTAAATACAAATCTCTTTCAGACACAAACTCTAGTTGTATAATTTCCACGTTTTACCTATCTACTGCATATGCTTGAATTAAATAAAAAGTCATTTGAGCAAGTAATTTTTCTATTTGAAAATTTCTATTTGCTTGCGTCAAAAGTAATATTTGTTTTTTACAAGCGCTGATCAAAAGTTGCACTTGCCATATATCATCATGCGTTAAATGCTGTAAACGTGCAAGTATCTGTTGGTCAATAGCTGTATTTTCATTATTATTAAGCCAACCTTGATTATAACGCATTAAGTCTGCAATAAGTCCCTCACACCAATTTAACGACTGAGTATGAGTTTGCATAAAAAGCAATAGTCTACTACGTTCTTCAGGGTTCGCAAGAAACTGATAAAATAGCAACATAAACTCATTTAATAAAGCCGTATCGCCATTTACATTCTCTGTTTTTAATGAAGCAAAAGTTGTTACATAATTAATAGCAATATTATTATTAAGTTCTTGATCTGTTGCTCTTATCGATATTTGACGGCAACGACTAATAATTGTTGGTAATAAGCGTGAAATTTCGGTAGTTAATAAGATAATATGACTATTTGCTGTAGGCTCTTCTAAGGTTTTAAGTAAAGCGTTAGCTGCTGATTCAGTCATAGTATCCGCGGCTTCTATTATTGCCGATTGATTTCTACCGAGCAAGGCCGTTTTTTCGAAGAAAGTAGTCACCTGTCTTATTTGATCGACGCCAATACTGTTACCACTTGTATCAACAACTAAATGGTCAGGGTGTCCATGCCCTTTCAATAGTTGACATGATTTACACTCCCCACACTGTTGTAAAATTTCGTTTGGATATACATTATCTTCTTGAAAACCATTCTTCTCACAGGCAAGTATACCTATTAACCATTGGGCTAATAACAATTTACCTGTGCCATCTGCACCTGAAATAATAAACGCATGAGGTACGCGATTTTGCTTGAGTAATGAAGACAATGAGCGCTGTTGCTCATTCAACCATTTATGCATCATCGATGACTACCCTAACACTATAAAGACTCATAATTCTCAACTGTTTTCAATAATGCATCTATAATGGTAATTACATGATTTAATACAACTTCTTTAGGTTGTGAAGCATCGACAACTGTAAATTTTTTAGGTTGTAGTTTAGCTTGAGTCAAATAACCATTACGTGCTTTTATTAGAAAATCTAGTTTTTCATCTTCTAGTCGATCAAGGCCTTCTCCACGACTTTTTACTCGCTTAAGCCCCTCTATAGGATCCAAATCTAAAATGATGTTCATATCAGGTGAAAAGCCAGCTAATGCCAAGTCATTAATTTGAGTAATGGTATCTAATGGAATTCCTCTTGCGTAATGCTGAAAACTAAAAGTTGCAGCGTCAAAACGATCGGAAATTACAACTTTACCGGCCTTCAAAGCAGGCTTTATTTTTTCTTGAATATGTTGTGCACGTCCCGCACCAAATAACATTAACTCAGTGATATCTGTCATTTCTGGCGTTCTCGGATCTAAAATAACCTCTCGAATTTTTTCACCAATTACTGTACCACCTGGCTCTCTCGTTAATGTAACGTCAATCCCTTTAGCAATAAGGTATTTTTTAACTTCATTAATAACTGTTGTTTTTCCAGCGCCATTACTGCCATCAAATACAACCATAAAGCCTTTTTGCATATAATTTCTCTTTATTTTTCACTAATAAAATATTTGATTAACTTGAGGAGGTATCATTTACTCATTATACCTTTCTAAGGACAATTCCAATGTAAGCATTAGACAAAGTCAAACGCTGTAACTTTAGATTTTAATGCCAACGCCATTTATCTTGTAATGTTAACAGATAAGTTTAAATGAAAGCTATCCTGATTATAATTAATCAATTAATAGGTAACTAAAAAATTAATTAATTCAAAATTTTTATATTGTCCTTTCTTAAGTGAATCAACACAAATATTGGGCTACAAACGCCTACAATTAAAACACTATTAAAGTATTTTTTACATTGCTATACTTAACCATTATTTCAGTAGCCACTAAAGTAATGAACAACGTTATATCGAAATTTTATTTGAACCTTGTAACATTCAGCCTACTGATATTTTTTGCTATCCCCAAACATCTTGCGGCTCAAACATTGACCTGTGCAACAACTCACTATCCCCCGTTTACCATTTTTGGAAAGTCAGAAAAAGAATTAACAGGATTAGACATGGCAATAATTAATCCGTTATTTGAAAATTTAAATTTAACTATCAAAGTTAAAAATTTGCCTTGGGCTAGACTAAAAGAAGAAATTAAACATAATAAATTTGATTGTTACTTTTCTTTAGCAAAATTTTCCGATCGAGAGTTACATCTTACTTATACAGAAATACCAATTCATATTACTCAATTAGCCATCTTTTATACTAAACCAAATGAAACCAATAAAATGAACTTCTCTGATCATATCATTGGGATACAAAATGGGATTGATATTGATAAAGATATACCAGAAAAATACGGTATAAGTGAAGCAAAAATTCATCGAACAGGTTCAAACGAAAATTTGTTTAAAATGTTAAGCTTAAATAGAGTGAATGCTGTTATTACAAATAAAGTTGTAGGCGAAAATATTTTAAAAAACAACTATAGTGCATTAGCTGTGAAACAACTCGTTATTGAAGAGTATCAACTCCCCGTTTATTTAGCTTTTCACAAAAACACACTTGATGTCAATAAAGTCAATCTGGCACTATCAAAACTGAGCATTACTAAATAACTATTTATTTAGAATGTACTTAGCAACCGCTTGATTATGTGCTTCTAAGTTAGATGAAAATACATGCTCACCATTTCCTTTGCTGACAAAATAATAATAATCAGTCATCTCTGGATGCAAGGCCGCAGAAATTGCTGACTTACCAGGCATTGCGATCGGCGTTGGCGGTAATCCGTTAATACGATAAGTGTTATAAGGCGTTTTTTCTCTTAAATGTATCCGCTTTATGTCTCCTTTATAGCGCTCACCTAAACCATAAATGACAGTAGGATCTGTTTGTAATCGCATATTTTTGTGTAAACGGTTGATAAAAACTGATGAAATTAATTGATGCTCAGAATGCTGTCCACTTTCTTTCTCAATAATAGAGGCCATAATTAAGGCCTCATATGGAGACTTATAAGGTAGATTTTCATCCCTTTGCCCCCATTCATTATTCAGCAAAGTATCCATTTTCGAATGAGCACGCTTAAGAATATCAAGATCACTCGTATTAGCCGTAAATAAATATGTATCAGGAAAAAATAAACCTTCCGGGTAGGTGTGATCCAACCCTACTTCTTTTGCTATATAGCTATAATCAGACGAGTTTAAGGTATGATTTATATCAGGGTGGTTTTGTAAAATATTAAGCCATTCTTTAAGAGTAGAGCCTTCAATAAACGTAATACTAAATTGATGCTCTTTACCTGAATGTAGTAATACTAACAAATCTATGGAATTCATTTGTGGAGTTATTTGATAGGTTCCCGCTTTGATTTTCCCCTTTTCTGGAAACATTTTCACATAGCTTTTAAGCCAAATATTCGAGTTTATAGCACCCAATGAAACAAGTTGTTTAGTAAACGCTCCGAAGTTCGTACCAGTAGTTAAGGTAAGCAATTGTGTTTCTTTTAACTGTAAAGGTTGTTCAAGTTGGTGATGTATAAACGTAATTGCAGCAACAATAGAAAGAATAAAAAAAAGAACAAACGCAATTAACGTTTTTTTTAACTTATTGAAACTACTCACATTAGCTCCCTAAGTTTTTGCATAAAAACTTGGCTATTGTTGTTTAATTTACGTTGATTAAAAGTATGTATTGGCACTATACCCATGACAGAGTTAGAAATGAAAATTGAAGTTGCTTTTTGTAAATCGCTCACTGGGGCTTCTGTTTCTACTATTTCGGGAAATAATGTTAAAATCTGCTGTCTTAAGACCCCTTTAACACCAGAATTTTTTAATATTGGTGTATACCATATCTTTCCGATTTGCCAAAAAATATTAGCACTTGTTGTTTCTATTACATTGTTATTAATATCAGTCACAACTAATTCGTCAAAAGGCAATTTATCAAGTTCAGATCTCAAGATAACCTGTTCAAGACGATTTAAGTGCTTAAGTCCTTGTAATAGTGGATTAAGTCCAAGTTGTGTTTTTGCAATGCCTAAACTTATACCTTCATTTATCCATTGATTATAGTGCAATGGAAACTCAAAAATAGAAATAACAATAGTCGGTTTAAGCATATTACTACGAGCATAGCCACGTCCCCCTTCACCAGCAGTAATGACTATTTTAAGAACAGCTAAAGAATATGATAATGCAAGTTCAGTAATTTCATCATTTAATTGCCCAAAATCAACAGGAGCAATTTCTAGAATTTCACTGGCTTTTTTTAAACGTTCAATATGTTTACTCTGATATTCAATCACGCCGTCACAAATTTTAGCAGTAGTGAAAAAACCATCTCCATACGCAAAACCTCGATCACTAACTGATACGTGACTGGTTTGAACACCATTTATTGAATAAAATAACATAAGTAATAGATCATAAAAAAGCTTGAATACTGAGCACAGTATTCAAGCTTATTTATTGTTATTCAAGTAGTATTTTATTTTTAAAAGGCAAAAATAACTAAATGCTTTCTTTATAGGCATTAATGTTTATATTTTCTTAAATAATAAAGAACCATTTGTACCACCAAAACCAAATGAGTTACACAAACCATACTCAAGTTTGACGTCTCGCGCTTGCCCTTTAATATAATCAAGATCACAACCTTCATCAGGATTATCTAAATTAATGGTAGGGGGAACTTGGTTATGTGTAAGAGCTTGTATGGTAAATATAGCTTCGACAGAGCCTGCAGCACCTAATAAGTGACCTGTCATCGATTTTGTCGAGCCCACTAGCGTATTAAATGCATGATCACCAAATACAGTTTTAACAGCATTAGTTTCAGCAATATCACCCGCTGGGGTTGATGTACCATGAGCATTAATGTAACCAATTTTAGTAATATCAACTTTAGCGTCATTAATTGCATTTTGCATCGATCGTGCAGCACCATCACCATCTGCTGGTGGAGAAGTCATATGATAAGCGTCACCACTCATTCCAAAGCCAGCAAGCTCAGCATAAATTTTAGCGCCTCGTGCTTTAGCCATTTCGTACTCTTCAAGCACTAATACACCTGCGCCATCACCTAATACGAAACCATCGCGATCTTTATCCCAAGGACGAGAAGCAAGTTCTGGCGCATCATTTCTCGTCGATAACGCACGTGCAGCACCAAAACCTCCCATTCCCATTTGTGTTGATGCTTTTTCGGCACCACCAGCAACCATAGCATCAGCATCACCGTATGCAATCATACGCGCGGCATGACCAATATTGTGAACTCCACTAGTACATGCGGTTACTATTGAGATGTTAGGCCCTTTAAGCCCAAACATAATGGAAAGATGTCCAGCGATCATATTTATGATAGTAGAAGGAACGAAAAAAGGTGAAAGTTTACGCGGACTAGTTTTTAACATTTTCTCAAAGTTTTCTTCGATTAAACCTAATCCGCCAATACCTGCACCAACAGCAGCACCGATACGATGTGCATTTTCTTCGTTAATTTCTAAACCTGAATCTTTTATTGCTTGTACGCCAGCAGCTACACCATACTGAATAAAAAGATCCATTTTTTTGGCCTCTTTTTTAGCCATATAATCTTCAACAGAAAAGTCTTTGACTAGACCTGCAAATTTAGTGGTGTACTCTGAAGTATCAAAATGCTCGATATTACTAATGCCGCTTTTACCTAACAAAAGATTTTGCCAAGTAGTTTCAGGTGAATTACCTAAAGGGCTTAACATACCAAGACCGGTAACTACAACACGCCGCATAGGATGAGTTGCCTCCGATAGAAATGAAAATAATTATGATGTGTACGTATCTTAAAAATACGTCTGTTAAAAATAAATCAGGCGGTATAAACCGCCTGATTATTGAAATTACTGATTTGCAGTAACGTAATCAATAGCTGCTTGCACAGTTGTGATTTTTTCTGCTTCTTCATCAGGGATTTCAGTATCAAACTCTTCCTCTAACGCCATGACTAATTCTACTGTATCTAAAGAGTCAGCACCTAAGTCATCAACAAAAGAAGCTTCATTTTTTACTTCGTCTTCGTTCACACCTAATTGCTCTACAGTAATTTTTTTTACGCGTTCTTCGATAGTACTCATTTTTTTTCCTTTACTAGAAAATACAATTATTCAAAATTGCGTGTAGTGTATTCGTCTACAAGTCACCATGCAAGCTTCTAACTTTGCTTTTTTTGCTGGTCTAACCTGTTGACCGTTTTTTATTATGCTTATTTTTCAAATTTAATCAACGCTAATCACTGTTGATTAAACCATATACATGCCACCATTTACATGTAAAGTTTCGCCAGTTATATAGGCAGCAGCATCTGACGCCAAGAAAGCAACTGCGTTCGCAATCTCTTCAGGCTTACCTAAACGATTTGCCGGAACTTGAGCAAATATACCTTCTTTTTGCTCATCAGTCAGCGTTTGTGTCATATCTGTGTCTATAAATCCAGGTGAAACAGTATTTACTGTTATGCCTCGAGATGCAACTTCTCTTGCTAAAGATTTTGTAAAACCAATTAATCCAGCTTTCGCTGTAGCATAATTTACTTGCCCAGCATTACCCATTGTACCAACGACAGAGCCAATATTTATAATACGCCCATGACGTTTTTTCATCATAGGACGCATGACAGCTTTACTAATTTTAAATACTGAAGATAAATTAGTATCAATTATATCCTGCCATTCACTGTCCTTCATACGCATAAACAAATTATCACGAGTAATGCCAGCGTTATTAATAAGAATATCAATAGTACCGTGTTGCACTTTTATCGCTTCAAACATAGCCTCTATTGAAGCGTCATCAGTAACATTTAGCACCACGCCATTGTTATCACCCAAATATTCACTAATTTTTTGAGCGCCATGCTCTGAAGTTGCTGTACCAACAACTGTCGCACCTAACGTTTGTAATTGTGTTGCGATTGCTTTACCAATCCCACGGCTAGCACCTGTCACTAATGCCACTTTACCTTCTAATGAAAACATACTTATTCCTTCACTAACTCTTGTGACTTTTCTAATGACGATACGTCATTTAAAGATACACAAGCAATTGATTTATCAATTCTTTTAACTAAGCCCTGCAATACTTTCCCGGGGCCAACTTCAAGTGCTTTGGTAATACCTTGAGCCGCCATTTTTTCTATTGTTTCTGTCCATCTTACCGGACTATATAACTGCTTAACTAAGGCTGTTTTTATTTCAGCTATATCAGTCTGAGCAATAACATCTACATTATTAATGACAGGTATGTCAGGCGTATTAAATCTAATTTTTTCAAGTTCTAATGCTAGCTTATCTGCGGCATCTTTCATTAAAGCGCAGTGAGAAGGCACGCTAACAGGTAAAGGAAGTACACGTTTAGCACCCGCAGCTTTACATAGCTCTCCTGCTCTAGTGACAGCATCTGTATGCCCTGCAATCACTACTTGACCAGGAGAATTGAAGTTAACAGCAGAAACAACTTGATCTTGCTCTGCTTCTTTACAAGCTTTAATAATAGCATCATCAGCTAAACCGATAATTGCAGCCATAGCACCTACACCTTCAGGTACAGACGTTTGCATGAATTCACCGCGCTTTTCAACTAATTTAACCGCATCTGATAAAGTAATAACATTAGCGCAAACTAAAGCTGAGTATTCACCTAAGCTATGACCTGCAATAACACTTGGCGTTATAGTGCTAGATGCTTGCCAAAGACGCCACAAAGCAACACTGGCTGTTAATAATGCAGGTTGAGTGAAATTTGTTTGATTGAGTTTTTCTGCTGGCCCTTGATTAACTAAAGACCATACATCGTAACCTAATGCATCAGAGGCTTCCTTGAAAGTATCTTGAACGATATCGTTATTGTCAAAGTCGCTCAGCATTGCTACCGCTTGAGAACCCTGCCCAGGAAATATAAAAGCTAATTTGTTTTGCATTTTTTTACCTAATAGAAGATCACTAAATATCACTTTATATAAGCGTAGTCTTAATAAAGCATTTATCGTTGTTTTAATTATTCAGTAAGTGGTTGTTCAATTAATCCTTGTTCTAAGGCTAATTTAATTTTTTCAGGTACTTGGTTTTCTACTTCTTTCATTGCTTCAAAGATCGCTGCTTCAAATGCTTTACTACCTGCATTACCATGACTTTTAACCACTATACCGCGCAATCCTATCAAACTTGCACCGTTATACTGGTCGGGGTTCATCGATTTAAAGAGTTTTTTTAGGGCAGGAGCCAAAATTTTGCCGATTATTCTTGCAAAAAAATGCTCTGATAAGAATTTATGTAGTTTTCTGTAAACAAGTTGGGCAACACCTTCACAGGTTTTTAACGCCACATTACCAACAAAGCCATCACAGACTATAACATCTGTTTTATTGGTAAAAATGTCATTCCCTTCGATAAAGCCTACATAATTTATTTGATCATTATCACTGAGCTTTGTTGCCGCAAGCTTAATATGATCACTACCTTTTATGTCTTCTTCACCCATATTTAATAAAGCCACTCTTGGCTTAGTAATCCCATCAACTTGCTCTGCCATTACTGAGCCCATCAAGCCAAATTGATACAGTATATTCGCTTCACAAAAAACATTCGCCCCTAGATCAAGCATGAAAACATGTTTGTTTTCATCGTGTGTGGGTAATGACGAAATTAGTGCTGGTCGCTCAACACCTGGCAATGTTTTTAAAATACAATGGGCCATAGCAAATAAAGCACCGGTATTACCAGCACTTACACAAGCTTGCGCCTTGCCTTGCTCAACCAAATCGATCGCTTTTCGCATAGAGGAATTTCGCTTAGTACGTAAAGCACTAGACGGTTTTTCATCCATAGCAACAACTTCTGTTGTAGGAATAAGTGTTAGTTGGTTATGCTGAGAAATTTGATGTGCAAGAAGTGTCTCTGTAATGATTTTTTCATCACCACAAAGCAGTAGATGCAGGTTAGGCACTTTTTTAACTGCAAAAATTGCAGCAGTGAGCGTTACAAGGGGGCCTTTATCGCCCCCCATAACATCTAACGCTATGGTTAGACTATTCAAAGTAGTTTCGCCTATTTAGCGATTACTTTAACACCTTTATAAAAGCCATCAGCTGTGATGTGATGACGAAGGTGCTTTTCACCAGATACTGGATCTACTGATAAGTTTTCTGTTGTTAATGCGTCATGTGAACGGCGCATACCACGTCTAGAACGAGACTTTTTGCTCTTTTGAACTGCCATTAGCTAACTCCTAAAATCTGTTAATTACTTAAGTTGTTTCAATACATCAAATGGATTCGGCTTATCAAGCTCTTCAGGCAACTCGCCCCAAACGCTGTCAGCTGGAGATTGACATTGCTCAAGTTCATGCCTAGGTATTAACGGAATAAGAAGCATTAGCTCTTCTTCCACTAAATCTCGCAAGTTAATTTCACCATTTTCATCTAATTCAATTGCGTCATAATATGACGGCAAGTTTTCAGCGGCTTCAACATTTTTTACTGGACTGAAGTGAAAATCAAGATCCAATTTATGCTCAAATGCCTCATTACACCGCTGACATGCTAACGAAACTGTTGCCGACCCTTTGCCTGATATAACTACCAAGCCAAGCTCATCCACATCAAATTTTACATTAACATGTACATGCTCACAGCAACTTTCGCATACTGCAAGCAATCTATTCATTTCTGATAACTTATAAGTTCCGTCACACACTGAGCGTTGCTGTGCGCTTTTAATCGGATTTATCGTTATCGGAAGTTTAAGATTCTGCATAAGGCGCGCATAATAATGCTCATCAAGGCAAGTGTCAAAAGAAAATTAGCTAAATTTGTTTAAAAATGCAATATAAGCCATATATTAGCAGGTATCTGTTTAAATATTGAGTCATTTACATGAAAACACTTGTTTTAGGGTCTACTTCACCATTTCGACAATCATTATTAGAAAAACTAAATTTACCCTTTATTACTGCTAAACCAGATATAGATGAAACCGCCTTAGTCAACGAAACACCCACTGCTTTAGTAGAAAGGTTAGCAATAGAAAAAGCGAAAGCCGTTGCTTTAGATCATCGTAATGCTCTTATCATTGGTTCTGATCAAGTCGCCGTTTGTGAGGGTGAAATTCTAGGCAAACCTCATACGATAGAAAATGCCATTAAACAACTAACAATGTTTAGTAATAAATGTATTACCTTTTATACAGGTTTATGTGTTTACGATAGTAAAAAACAAGTCGCTAAGTCAATAGTTGAACCTTTTCATGTTCACTTTAAAACATTAAGTAAAGAAGTCATAAAAAACTATGTACTGGCTGAAATGCCACTCAATTGTGCTGGTAGCTTCAAAAGTGAAGGGCTTGGTATTTGTTTATTTGAGCGATTAGAAGGTGATGATCCTAATAGTTTAATAGGTTTACCGCTCATTAAACTCACTCAATTACTTGCTCAGTTTGATGTTGATGTATTAGCTCTTCAAGCAAGCTCTTGATTCTTTTATTAAATCTTTTAAAAAAGTTTATCTAAAATGTCTTTGGCTTGATTAATTTTGCTAAACATTTCAGTGCTGCCCCCTTTGTCTGGGTGGTGTATCTGTGCAAGGCGAAGATATTGTGCTTTTATCATTTTAGCATCTGCATTATTTGGAAGGTTCAGTGTGTTAAATGCTGCTTGTTTACTATCTTGAGCTCGATACTTTTGCCAAAATGATTTTAGCAAATCACTAATTTCATCTTCTTGAGTATCAAAAAAGTGTTTAAGGTTTAGATAATAGCTTTCAAGGGGATCAATAGTTTCAATTGCCGTTTTCAGTCCACTATTACAATCGAGAGTTTCATTTAAAGCTATTCGTTGAACTTTAATAGATTCAATAATAAGTTTATATTTATTCGTTTGTTGATATTGGACTTTTAATTTATAGAGGGCATGCATACAAAGAAAATGTGCGCTAAATAAATCTCTCATGTCGGCTAATAAGAACGCGTCAAACGGCGGGATTTTCTCATTTTGTAAATGTTTTATTATCTCATGCTCACTACAAAGCGGAAAGCACGTTAAAAACTGCTCAATTTCATCGAGTATTGCTACTAAGTAAGGGTTTAATGCTGTCATTTAATCACAAAGTAACTCTCAGAAACGTCATGAAACAAAATCCTCCTACTAATAAATTGCACAACCTATCAAGCAATTAGTTGACTAACAAGTTTTCTAATGCAATTAAGGAATCTACAATGGCTTTAGGTTTAAATTGTGATAGTTCATCATGGCTATGGACACCATAAGTTACACCAATACTATCGACACCTGCATTTTTAGCCATTGCTAAATCATGAACTGTATCGCCAATCATAACAGCATCGTCTGCATGTATATTTAACTCTTCCAGTAATTCTAACAGCATGTTTGGGTGAGGTTTAGATTGACACTCTACTGCACAACGAGATGAGCTAAAAAAATGTTTTGTTTTTGTATCTTGCCAAACCCTTTCAAGTCCATCACGGGCTTTTCCTGTAGCGACAGCTAAAACTTTATTATGAGTTTTTAATACTTTTAATAAGTGTCTTGAATGTTCAAATAGTTGGGTTGGTGTTTCATTTAAACTTATATATTGTTCTTTGTAAGCCAACTTTGCCTTTTGCCATATAACTGGAGAAGCGGTTGGGAATAATTCGATCATTGCATCATCTAAACTAATGCCAATTATACTTTTTGCCGCTTTATCAGATGGTGGTTCAATATTGACACTTAATGCAGCGGCTTGTAATGAGGATACAATGCGATCGATAGAATCCATTAAAGTGCCATCCCAATCAAATATAATAAGTTTATAATTTTTCATTTTCTCATTTAATTTCTATGTCGCTTTAGAAAGTGTTTTTAAACACTTTTCTAATGATGGCTCTAAAGGTGCTTCTATTTTTATTCTTTGTTCTGTAAATGGATGTGTAAATTCAATACTTGCCGCATGTAAAAACAAACGTTTTAACCCAATATTTCTCATGTGTTCGTCAAAATCTGGATGGCCGTATTTTGTATCACAAGCGATAGGATGCCCTTTTACTTGACAATGAACACGTATTTGATGAGTTCTTCCGGTAACAGGAAAAGCTCTCACCAACGTTGCATCTTTATAATGTTGTAAAACTTTAAATCGTGTTTCTGATTCTTTACCATTAATATTATCAACAATAACAACTCGCTCACCTGACTTTAGATCATTCTTTTTGAGAGATTCAGTCACTTTAGTTAATTTCGCAGACCAACGCCCTTTAACTAACGCATGATAAAACTTTTGAACTGTTTTGTTACGTAATTGCTCATGCAGATTTCTTAGTGCAGAACGTTTCTTAGCAACAACAAGGCAACCTGATGTATCACGATCAAGACGATGAACTAGCTCTAACATTCTCGCATCAGGCCTTAAGGCACGTAATGCTTCAATTAAGCCAAAACTTAAACCGCTCCCGCCATGTACAGCCATGCCTGATGGTTTATTAATAACAATTAAACGGTCATCTTCAAATAATATTTGCTTTTCGAGATTGGCGACCACAGACAATTTTGTAGAAACTTCATTAGTATTGTCAGAAATTCGAATTGGGGCAACACGAATAATATCTTCGTTTACCAATTTGTATTCAGGTTTAGTACGCTTTTTGTTAACACGGATCTCACCTTTTCTTAATAAGCGATAAATCATACTTTTAGGAACACCTTTTAAGGTTTTTAAAAGGTAATTGTCTATTCTTTGTCCTTCATCTTCATTATCAACAGTAATAAAGCGGACTTGGGGCTTAGTTGTATCGTTCATGCTGTGGAGTTTATCATAACTTTTTACCAAATCATCGACAATTTAACTAATTAACATCTTTATTTAATTGCCTTTTTCTAATAAAAAGTGAGATAATAGGTAGGTTACGATTTTTATCACATAAATGTAACGAAAAACGCAAGTTTTAAAAGAAGCGTAAGAGGAAAAATGCGGCTACCTTTGCAAGCATTATATATCAAAAAATATAAATGACTTGTTTAGAGAAAAGCCTGTTGTAATAATTGACGTGTGTATCTTGTCAACCAAACTACATAAACATTTCCCCCAGCTAAATAAAACTTATTACTATTAAAAATATCGATAAGTAAAAGGCCAACAAGGCAAATACTGAATAACATCAGTAGTATTATCAGAAAACTTATCGAGTTAGCACAGCACACTGGCTGAGCACATAAAGACAAAATTCTCTTTATTGTGATAACAATAAAGTAAACGATACAATCAGATTTTTTAACAGCTTATTACGTAATATGGCGTATTAAGATTGACACCCGTGAGGCTGACAAAATGCTGTTACCATAGCAACAGATTGCTTTGTGTTCTACGCATATAGTGTGTTGTGACTAAAAATAACGAGTCACAAGAACTATGAAACGTATGTTAATCAATGCTACACAGTCGGAAGAGTTACGTGTAGCCCTTGTTGATGGTCAACAACTTTACGATTTAGATATCGAAAGTCCAGGTCATGAACAGAAAAAAGCCAATATTTACAAGGCAAAAATCACTCGTATTGAACCTTCTTTAGAAGCGGCATTTGTCGATTATGGCGCAGACCGTCATGGCTTCTTGCCAATGAAGGAAATTGCACGAGAATACTTTCCTAAAGGTTATTCATTTCAAGGCCGCCCTAACATTAAAGATGTGTTATCCGAAGGCCAAGAAGTTATTGTTCAAATAGATAAAGAAGAACGCGGTCAAAAAGGTGCAGCCTTAACTACTTTTATTAGTTTAGCCGGAAGTTATTTAGTCTTAATGCCTAATAATCCACGTGCAGGTGGTATTTCTCGCCGAATCGAAGGTGATGAGCGTACTGACTTAAAAACCTCATTAAGTAAATTAGATTTACCAAAAGGTATGGGGCTTATTGTTCGTACCGCTGGTGTTGGCAAAGATTATGATGAACTAGAATGGGACTTAAGTGTTTTATTACATCATTGGAAGGCAATTGAAGAAGCGGCAGCCAGTCGCCCTGCTCCTTTTCTTATACATCAAGAAACTAACGTTATATTGCGTGCTATTCGAGATTACTTGCGTCGTGATATAGGTGAAGTATTAATTGATCGTCCAAAAACTTTTGAAAGTGTTAAAAAACATATTGAAGTAGTACGTCCAGACTTTGCTAGCAAAGTTAAACTTTATACTAACGATGTACCTCTGTTTACTCATTATCAAATTGAAACGCAAATAGAATCAGCATTTCAACGAGAAGTAAGACTACCTTCTGGAGGCTCAATTGTTATTGATCCTACTGAAGCTATGACATCAATAGATATCAACTCCGCCCGCTCTACTAAGGGTGGTGATATTGAAGAAACCGCTTTTACAACAAACTTAGAAGCTGCAGATGAAATTGCACGTCAATTACGTTTACGAGATTTAGGCGGATTAGTTGTTATCGATTTTATTGATATGACTCCTGTGCGCCATCAACGTGAAGTTGAAAACCGTATGCGCGATGCAGTTAAACAAGACCGTGCACGTATTCAATTAGGCCGTATTTCACGTTTCGGTTTATTAGAAATGTCTCGTCAACGTTTACGTCCATCAATTGGCGAAACAAGCCAAGGGGTATGTCCTCGCTGTAATGGCACAGGCCATGTTCGTGGTGTTGAGTCCCTAGCATTATCTATTTTACGTTTAATGGAAGAAGAAGCGATTAAAGATAATACTCAACAAGTACAAGCGCAAGTACCAGTACCTGTTGCAACGTATTTACTTAACGAAAAACGTCGTTCTGTATTTCATATTGAAAAGCATCACAGTGTTAGAGTACTTATTATTCCAAACCCTAATATGGATACGCCTCAATACGAAGTTCTACGTGTACGCCAAGATGAAAGTATTGCAGAAGCAAGTTATCATATTCCAGCAATAGAAAGTGCCCCTGAAGAAGCTGTAATGCCTAAATTTTCAAAAGAGGCGGTTAAAAAGGACGAGCCTATTCTTCAAGGTATGTCAGCCCCACAAAAACCTCAGGCAAAAGCCAAGGCACCTACTGAAAAAGTAACCGAGAAAAAAGAGGCTGGGCTTATCTCAAGTTTAACTTCTTGGATTAAAGGATTGTTTGCAAGTGAAGAAGTTGTTGTAAAACCTGAAAAGAAAACAAATACTCGCTCAGAAAAAAATGATAATCGTCAAGGTCGTAACCGTCAAAACCCTCGCAGAAACAATCGTAAAAATGAAGGGAGAAATGACAATAGAAATGAAAAACGCCCAAATTCAAACAATAAATCGGTAGAGAATAAAGATCAGCAACCTAAAGCTACTCGAAAATCTAACAATGACCGTGTTCAAAAACCAAAAGAAGAAAAGGTTGCTGAACGCCGCCAACGTAGAAATAACCGTAATAAGATCAGAAGAACTGAAGACGTAAAAACAGTAGACACTAAAGATACAATCCCTAATGCAGAAAAGAAGCCAGTTAAATCACCTCAAATAACTGAATCAGAAAGCATTAAGCCTGTACAAGAAGCAACCGTTGAGACAGCTTCAGTAGATAAAAACGATATTAAAGGACAAGATGAACAACGACCTCGTAGTCGTCGTTCTCCTCGTCATTTACGTAATCATGGTCAAAGACGTCGTCAAAATAGTGAAAACAAAACGGATATTACTCCTGAATTTGACCAAGCAAAGGCTGAAGCTAGTGCGCAAATAGATGAAATAACCTCTGATCCAGTTCAAGCACGTTACCCTAATACGCCTACGAACACTGAGACACCAACTATTGAGCCAAAAGCAGAAGTTCAACAAGATTTATTTGAACAGACGTCTGTCGAAAATATCAGTTCTGTTGAATCAGCTAGCCAAAGCAATACTAAAGATGATGAAACAGTAAAAGTAAAAGTGGCGCCAAAATCAAAAGTTACTGAATCTAAGCCCAAAAGCATTCAAGAACCAGAGTCGAGTAAAATAGATACTAATGACAAAGATTCGAAGAAAATGGAAGCAAAGGATTCAAAAGCTGAAAGTGTTACTACAACCAACACTGAATTAGCTGAGCCATCAGTAAGTAACATAGAAAAAGGTGAAGAGCAGAACACTGATATTGATGAGGTCAAGGTTAAAGTAGAAGTAGAAACTGTTTCCACAGAGCCGGCTTCATCAATAACACCTGAACTGTCAGTTGAGCAACCTAAAGTAGAGACAAAAAAGAAAACGAAAGCTAAGTTACCGAGTAAAAAGCTTACTCCTCGTAAACAAAGCCACGCGTCTTCAGGTATGGTAAAAACAGAAACAATCAATACGATTTCTAAGCTCCCTACTGCATTTGCTAATAGCAATGAACGCATAACACATGCATTATCAGGTAAAGCAGCCATGATAGCAGACGCTAGTAGTCGCTCAACTTGCGGTCCAACTAAACCGTAAGTTCAAACAAGATTTATAAAAACCAAATAAAACGCCAGTATATTTTACTGGCGTTTTTCTGTAAGTAATAACTCAAAAACAAGTTAGCTCATTAGATTTTTAATAAACCTTGATTAGCTTGTAGAAAAGCATTACCAACCCCTTTTACTTCAAGTAACTGCTCTAATGAAGTAAATTTTCCATGTTGGTTTCGATAATCGATTATCGCTTGAGCACGTTTATCACCTATTCCCTTTAATGTCTTTAACTGAGTCAAATCAGCATTATTTAGATCAATAACCATTTGCTGTACTTGCTCAAGTTGTACCTTTGTCTTTACATCACTCGATTTATCCATCGCAGAGACATTAAATGAACTAGTAGAAAGTAAAAGAATAGATAGGGGTAATAGTATAGATTTTTTCATAATTTTCGATCCTTGTTAATAATCTATGAGTGTTGTTAATCAGTTAACAACACTATAGGTTTAGAATCGAAGTTAAGATCTGTCAAGTTGTGAGAGAAATTACTTTTAAAATATTAATTAGGCATCAATAAACTTGCATTGATATTTTGTAAAACTGAATGAGGATCTACTGATTTAGTAATTGGTCGCCCTATCACTAAATAATCAACACCAACTGCAACCGCTTGCTCTGGTGTCATAATACGCTTTTGATCATCACTACTAGCTCCTGCCGGTCTTATACCAGGGGTAACCAGTTTGAAGTCCTGACCAAATTTTACTTTTAATGCTTCAGCTTCCCAAGCAGAACATACGACTCCATCTAAACCTGCATTTTTAGTTAAATCCGCAAGCGCTAATACTTGCTCCGCGGGTGTTTTCAAAATACCTAAACCATTTAAATCATCTTGTCCCATGCTTGTTAATACGGTAACAGCAATTAATAAAGGTGCATTATCTCCATAGGGTTTCAGAGCTTGTTTAGACTTAATCATCATTTGTGTTCCGCCACTCGCATGTACATTGACCATCCAAACACCTAAGTCTGCGGCGGCAGTTACCGCTTTAGCAACTGTATTAGGAATATCATGGAATTTAAGATCTAAAAATACATCAAAGCCTTTCGCCGACAACTGTTTAACAAACTCAGGACCAAAATAGGTAAACATTTCTTTTCCTACTTTAAGGCGACAATCACTTGGTTGAATTTTATCAACAAAAGAGAACGCTTCTTCTTTTTTATCAAAATCTAAAGCAACGACTATTTTTGGATCTAACATTGGATTCCTTATTGTAAATTTATATGATTTCAATCATCAGCCTACTAATTATGTTAATCGGCCAACTCGACTAGGTTAGATTGCTCATTACTCACCTTCCAATCCTCTGATCGGTTTCATTTGTTCCCAATCATGGCACGAAGGGCAAGACCAATAATGTGTACTACTATTGAAGCCACAATTTCGACAGTTATATCGATGTTTCACACTTAAGTAAGTCGAAATCAACTCATTGATCATATCTAAGTTAGTTAAATTTGTTTGATTGCTATCACTTGCCATCTGCATTTTAATAAAATGATTAAAGCCTCTAATTGTTGGTCTACGCTTAAGAGCTGTTAACGTAAATTCGATTGCTTTTGCAACCCCATGCTTTTGTTCAATATAATCAACATGTTTAATTAATGCAGATGAGCTTCCCGTCTCATTATAAACTTTTCGAATAAATTTTTGAAATTCATCAATAGCATCTAACTTACTATAGCAGCGTTCCATATGCTCAATAACATCAGGGAAAAATTCTTTATCTTGCTGGTAAATTGCTTGATAGCATAAACATGCTTCATTATATTGTTGGTGATTTTCATATATTTTGGCAAGTAGCCAATTAGCACGACAAGAATCAGCATCATATTTTAATGCATTATCTAGTAGCTCTATGACTTCTATAAATTTATCCTGCTCTAAAGCTAACACAGCCAACTCGCAATAAAAATTAGCAAGGTTATGGAGTAAATTTTTATCTCTGGATTTAACAATAACTTTAGCGAGTAAAATACCTTGAGGCCAATCTTTTGTAGATTGATATATTTTCATTAAATAAGTAATTGATTTATTGCTATAGTCTTTAGATTTTAATAATTTCTGGAACATCGATTCAGCGCGATCAAATAATCCAGCACTAAGAAAGTCTTTTCCTAATTCGAACGCCGCTTGTTGTTTTGCTTTTGAAGGTAAATGTTTTTGCCTAACTAAATGTTCATGTATTTTTAGCGCACGATCTAATTCACCTCTTTTGCGAAAAAGATTAGCCATCGCAAAGTGCGCTTCTACAGTATCATCTTCTACTTGAAATGCATCTATTAGGTATTCAATAGCTTTATCTTGCTGATTTGATAATAAGTAATTTAAGCCAGTTGAGTATTTGATTGAAAGATCTTGTTTTGCATTATGTCTATTTTGCTTAACACTGTTCCGTCCCATAAACCAACCATAGGCCATGGCAACAGGCAGAAGTAAAAATAATAAACCTAACATAACTAGTACAACATTCTATTTTTCAATGGATGGTTTTTTAGGTTTAACACGCCTTACTAATTTCCACAAAAGAGCAAATAGCAAGCCTAATATAAAACCAATAACAGTAAACAAACTAACCGCTGCCGCAACTGTTAATTCTGTGCGAGCAATTAGATAATTTAAAGTTAATGTCTGTTCATTTTGACTACCAAAAATGAATGCAACAACTAATAATAAAATAATAACAATTAACGTAAGATAAAGTCTCACGGTACTATCCCTTTAAGCCAAGTGAAAAAAAACGGCATGCGATAGCATGCCGTTTAATAGTAAACTTTTCAATTACGATAACGAGAGGTTAACTCTTTCCCGTAATTCTTTACCAGGTTTAAAATGCGGAACATACTTACCAGATAAGCTAACTGACTCACCTGTTTTAGGGTTACGCCCAATGCGTGGAGCACGATAATGTAAGGAAAAACTACCAAATCCACGAATTTCAATACGATCACCTTTAGACAAGGTTTGTACCATCATTTCAAGAATTTCTTTTATCGCTTGTTCTACATCTTTCGCAGACAAATGACTTAATTTATCCGCTAATCTTTCAATGAGTTCTGACTTGGTCATTAGACCTCCCAGTGTCATTTAGCATCACGCCAATGGTTTTAAATTAAAGAAGAGCTTTTACTTAAAGCTCTTCTCCGGTTCCTGGCTAAAATTAACTTTTAGCGTTTTTAAACGCTTCAGCCATTGCACTTAAACCAGAATCTTCAGGTTGGTTTAAGTTTTCCATAGCATCGCGCTCATCTGCTTGATCTTTCGCTTTAATAGATAAGCTAATTGAACGGTTCTTACGGTCAACACCCATAAACTTAGTTTCAACGCTATCACCAACTGATAATTCAGTTGTAGCATCTTCAATACGATCACGAGAGATGTCAGATACACGTAAGTAGCCTTCAACACCTTCAGCTAATTCAATTTTAGCGCCTTTAGCGTCAACTTCAACTATCTTACCTGTAACAATAGCACCTTTTTTAGTATCTGCAAGGTATTGATTAAACGGATCATCTTCAGTTTGCTTAACGCCTAATGAAATACGCTCACGTTCTGGATCAACTTGTAATACAACTGCTGAGATTTCATCACCTTTCTTGTATTCACGAACAGCTTCTTCACCGCCAGCCCATGAAATATCAGATAAGTGAACAAGACCGTCAATGCCACCATCAAGACCGATAAAGATACCAAAATCAGTAATTGATTTGATCTTACCAGAAACTTTATCACCTTTGTTGAAGTTCTTAGCAAACTCTTCCCAAGGGTTCGGGATACATTGTTTAAGGCCTAATGAAATACGACGACGTTCTTCGTCAATTTCAAGTACCATAACTTCAACAGTATCACCTAAGTTAACAACTTTAGATGGGTGGATGTTTTTGTTAGTCCAATCCATTTCAGAAACGTGAACTAAACCTTCAACGCCTTCTTGAATCTCAACGAAACAACCATAGTCAGTTAAGTTAGTTACACGACCAGAAAGTTTAGCACCTTCAGGGTAACGCTTAGCGATAGCAACCCATGGATCTTCGCCTAACTGCTTCATACCTAATGAAACACGTGTGCGGTCACGGTCAAATTTCAATACTTTAACTTGAATTTCATCACCAACATTTACGATTTCACTTGGGTGTTTAACACGCTTCCAAGCCATATCTGTAATGTGTAATAAACCGTCAATGCCACCTAAATCAACGAATGCACCGTAGTCAGTAAGGTTCTTAACGATACCTTTAACTTCCATGCCTTCTGCTAATGACTCTAATAATTGATCACGTTCTACACTGCTTTCTGATTCGATAACTGCGCGACGAGAAACAACAACGTTATTACGCTTTTGATCAAGCTTAATAACTTTAAATTCTAAATCTTTTCCTTCAAGGTGAGCTGTGTCACGAATTGGACGAACATCAACTAATGATCCTGGTAAGAAAGCACGAATGTTGCTAACTTCAACCGTGAAACCACCTTTAACTTTACCGTTGATAACACCGATAACAGTTTCTTTTTCTTCGTATGCTTTTTCAAGCACTTGCCATGCTTCATGACGTTTTGCTTTTTCACGAGAAAGAATTGTTTCACCGAAACCATCATCAGTTGCATCTAATGCAACATCAATTTCGTCACCAACATTAATTTCTACTTCACCGGCAGTATTTTTAAACTGATCGATAGAAATTACGCTTTCAGATTTTAAGCCGGCGTCAACTAAAACGTTGTCTTTGTTGATGGCTACCACAGTTCCTTTAATAATAGAACCTGGACGTGTTTCGATTTCTTTTAAACTTTCTTCAAAAAGTTGTGCAAAATTTTCAGTCATAATGTGTATATGAACTCAGTGTTTAATCCAATCTACTTACATGTATCATGGGGTTATTAATAAAACCTATTGCATCCATACGCTAGGTTGTTTGTAAAAAACTAATGCTCAGAATTAAGAATTAGCCGTTTGTGTTAATTTTTCATTAGTAAATGACAAAATTTTATCAACCACTTCATCTATAGAAAGGTCAGTAGAATCAAGCATTAACGCACCTTCTGCAGGTATAAGCGGAGCCACCTTACGGTTTTGATCTCGCTCATCCCGTTGACGTATGTCATCCAAAAGGCGCCCGATTTTAACATCAAAGCCTTTTGCTTTCAACTGATTAAATCTTCTCTGCGCTCGCTCTTCCGCGCTCGCAGTCAAAAAGACCTTTACTGGTGCTGTGGTAAATACCACTGTCCCCATATCTCGACCATCAGCAACTAAACCAGGGGCACTTTTGAAAGCTCTTTGGCGACGAAGTAACGCTTCTCGAACTCTTGGAAATGCAGCTACTTTTGATGCAAGCTCTCCAATTTCTTCGGTACGAATGATCTCAGTAACATTCTCACCTTCAAGTATCACTTTACTTTCGCCTGAAGAGCTAATTTCAAATTGCACATCTAAATGGGCAGCAATAGGGATAAGTGGCTCTTCTTCTTCAACACCTAAATGATGATGCTGGCTAGCAACAGCAAGTACTCGATAAATAGCACCACTATCAAGTAAATGCCAACCAAGTTTTTCTGCAACTAAGCGTGCTGCTGTCCCCTTACCCGCGCCACTTGGGCCATCTATCGTGATTACTGGAATATTTTCCTGCATACATTTATCTCCTAATGTTGCAAATCGGCGAGATTATACGGCAATTAGATTTCAAAATCGCGAAAAAATTAAACTGTTACAAATTAGCACGAAACTTCAGCTAATTTAGTAAAGTAATCTGGAAAAGTTTTTGCCGTACACTTAGGATCATTAATTGTGACAGGTGTATCACTTAACGCAACCAATGAAAAACACATTGCAACTCTATGATCGTCATAAGTATCAATTTCTGCATGTTTAATGGTTTCTGGTGGTGTAATTGAAATAAAGTCTTCACCTTCTATCACTTCTGCGCCAACTTTACGCAACTCTGTTGCCATGGCAAATAAGCGATCTGTTTCTTTTACTCGCCAGTTATATATATTTCTAATTGATGTTGTACCTTTAGCAAAAAGCGCGGTAGTGGCAATAGTCATAGCTGCATCAGGAATATGATTCATATCCATATCAATTGCATTCAATGGTTTGCCAATAACAGTGATTGATTCATCATTCCAAATAACATCAGCCCCCATTTTTTCTAAAACATCCGCAAAGTGCTTATCACCTTGAACACTTAGCTTACCAACACCGTGAACAGTTATTTCTCCACCTTTAATAGCACCGGCTGCCAAAAAATATGATGCTGAAGAAGCATCGCCTTCAACCATATAACTTTCAACAGATTGATAAGATTGGTTACCTTTAACATGAAATGACTGATAGTCGTTATTTTCAACATTAACACCAAATCGCTGCATAATATTAAGAGTAATATCAATATAAGGCTTTGAGACTAATTCTCCTTCAATTTCTATTTGGGTATCGCAATCAAGTAAAGGAGTAATCATCAAAATAGCCGTTAAAAATTGGCTAGATATTGAACCATCAATTGTTACGGTTTTAGCAGATAAGTTTTTACCTTTTATTCTTACTGGCGGATAATCGGTATTTTCTAAATATTCAATATCAGCATTTAGTTGTTGTAATGCATCAACTAAATGCCCAATAGGTCTTTCTTTCATTCTTGGTTCGCCCGTTAAGACAAACTCACCTTCGCTCGCAGCGAGTGCTGCGCACAAAGGACGCATAGCAGTACCTGCATTACCTAAATATAATTCAGTAGGCTCATCTACTTTAAAAAAACCATTATTACCGGTAACTATGCATTCGGTTCCGCAATCACTCAACGTATATTTAATACCAAGGCTAGTTAATGCGTTTAACATATGTTTAATGTCATCGCTTACCAATAAATTGGTAATTTTGGTTGTACCTTTAGCTAACGCGGCAATTAATAACGCACGATTAGATAAACTTTTTGAACCTGGTAAAAATACTTCGCCGTTGATTCTGCCAATTGGATTTAATGTTAACTGTTCCATACTAGCTATTTTCCTTTTCAAATTCGTGCATAAATTCTACTAATTTCTGTACACCTTCAATCGGCATCGCATTATAAATACTCGCGCGCATACCTCCCACCATTCTGTGTCCTGCAAGTGCTAATAACCCTGCGTCTTCAGCTTGGCTAAGAAAAGCGTTATTGAGTGACTCATCATTCAACCAAAAAGGTACATTCATTAAACTACGATGTTGCGGCACAATATCGTTACGATAAAAACTACTGCTATCCACATAACGATAAATTAATTCAGCCTTTTCTTTATTTATTTTTTGAATAGCCTTAACACCACCTACAGAATGTAACCACTCAAACACTAACCCTGCTAAATACCAAGCATATGTTGGGGGAGTATTGTACATAGAGCCATTATCAGCTTCTGTTTGATAATTTAATATACATGGTGTACTAATATGAGCATTACCTAGAAGATCGTCTCTGACAATAACAATAGTTAAACCTGAAGGGCCAATATTTTTTTGGGCACCGGCATAAATTAAACCAAACTTTGAAACATCTATTTCTCTCGATAAAATAGTAGAAGACAGATCAGCAACCAAAGGTACGCCATGGCTTTCAGGTATTTCAAACAGCTCAAGTCCGTCTACGGTTTCATTAGGGCAATAATGTACATAAGCAGCCTCAGGGCTTAATGACCATTGTGCTGGATCTTGTATTTGTCGCTTACCATTTAATTCTTCTACAACATTAATCGTATTTATTTGTCCAAAATTAGCAGCTTCTAGAGCTGCTGCTTTCGACCATGCCCCTGTCACCACGTAGTCAGCACTTTTATTTTTAGGTAAAAGGTTAAGAGGGACGGCTGAAAACTGTCCACGTCCGCCACCATGACAAAATAAAACCTTATAATTATCAGGAATACACATTAATTGACGTAAATCCGATTCCGCCTTCGATGCTACAGCCATAAACTCTTTACTACGATGGCTAAGTTCCATTACGGAACAACCTGTGTTGTTCCAATTAATAAACTCAGATTGCGCTTTAACCATCACTGGCGCTGGCAACATAGCAGGTCCAGCACAGAAATTATAGACAGCAGACATACGTTTTAACTTCCTTCTCTATATTTAAAATAATTTATTTTAGTCAAAAAAATAGGCGGTTTAACCGCCTATTTAGTGTTTACTCAGCGGTAACTACTCATGGTTATCGCCTTCGTTGAGTTCATTACTTTCTTCAGGCTCAGGTGTTTCATTTGATGATGATGTTACCACTTCTTCTGTAGATACATTTTCACCATCTTCACCTTCATAAATAAGTGATTCGTCTTCTTCAATTTCATCAATACGCTGTAAAGCAACAACGTGTTCTTCTTCTGCAGTACGAATAATACGAACACCTTGAGTATTACGGCCAATAACACTGACTTCATTAACACGTGTACGAACAAGTGTACCGTTATCTGTGATCAGCATTATTTCATCAAGCTCTTCCACTTGTACTGCACCTACAACAGGTCCATTACGATCACTAACTTTGATTGATACAACACCTTTTGTCGCACGACTTTTTGCTGGATACTCTGCTAAATCAGTACGTTTACCATAGCCATTCTGTGTAATAGTTAAGATAGCACCATCGTTTTTAGGCACAATTAATGAAACAACTTTTTGATCACCTTCAAGTCTAATTCCACGAACACCAGTTGCTGTACGTCCCATTGCCCTTAAGGCATGAACCTCTTCACCTGTTTCAGGATCAAGCTTCACTTCACCAGTTTCACTATCACGAGCTTTTTCGTTAAAACGAACAACTTTACCAGCATCTGAGAACAACATAATGTCATTTTCACCGTTAGTAATATCAACACCAATTAATGTGTCGTCATCACGTAAGTTAAGGGCAATAATACCATTGGCTCTTTGGTTAGAGTACGCGGTTAATGGCGTTTTCTTCACTGTGCCAGAAGCAGTTGCCATGATAATAAATTTATCATCTTCATATTCACGAACCGGAAGAATCGCAGTGATCTTTTCATCACTATCTAAAGGCAATAAGTTGACAATAGGTCGGCCACGAGCCGTACGGCTTGCCAATGGTAATTGATACACTTTTAACCAATATAGTTTTCCACGGTTAGAAAAACATAAAATCGTATCATGGGTATTTGCAACAAGTAACCTTTCAATGAAATCTTCTTCTTTCATTTTCGTTGCAGCTTTGCCTTTACCACCTCGACGCTGTGCTTGATAATCTGAAAGTACTTGATATTTTACATAACCTTCATTTGATAAGGTCACAACAACATCTTCTTCACATATTAAATCTTCTAAAGATAAATCATGTGAAGCATTAGTTATTTCAGTGCGGCGTTCATCACCAAATTCATCACGAATAGCTTCTAACTCTTCTCGAATAACTTCCATTAATCGTTCAGGGCTCGCTAAAATATGCATCAATTCGCCAATAAGGTCTAATAACGCTTTGTACTCACTTAGAATTTTTTCATGTTCCATGCCTGACAATTTATATAACTGTAGGTCAACAATTGCTTTGGCTTGTTCAGCAGTTAGATAATATAAACCGTCACGAATACCATATTGAGGTTCTAACCATTCAGGGCGGGCGGCATCGGTACCTGCACTAGCAAGCATTCCACTTACATTACCTAATTCCCAACCTTGTGCGATTAGCTTTTCTTCGGCTTCTTTTCTATTACTTGATTCTTTAATCAGTTTGATTATCGGATCAATATTGGCTAATGCAATAGAAAGACCTTCAAGAATATGGGCACGCTCACGAGCTTTACGTAATTCAAATATGGTTCGACGTGTAACAACTTCACGACGATGAAGAACAAACGCTTCAAGCATTTCTTTAAGGTTAAATAACTTAGGTTGACCATTGGTTAACGCAACCATATTTAAACCAAACGAGACTTGCATTTGAGTAAGTTTATATAAGTTATTTAAAACAACTTCACCTACTTCTCCACGTTTAATTTCTATCACCATACGCATACCATCTTTATCAGATTCATCACGTAAAGCAGAAATACCTTCAAGACGTTTTTCTTTAACAAGCTCAGCCATTTTTTCTATTAAGCGAGCTTTGTTTACTTGGTATGGAAGTTCATGAACAATAATGGTTTCTTTGCCCGACTTATCATCAACTTCGATGTCAGCAAGTGCACGAATTTTTATTTTACCACGGCCTGTTTTATAGGCCTCTTCAATGCCTGCTCTACCACTGATAATACCTGCAGTTGGAAAGTCAGGGCCAGGTATGTAATCAATTAGTTCATCAATAGTGATATCGTTATTTTCGATATAAGCTAAACAACCATTGATCACTTCAGTTAAGTTATGCGGTGGTATATTCGTTGCCATACCTACAGCAATCCCCGACGTACCATTAACTAGTAAGTTAGGAATACGTGTTGGCATTACAGCGGGTATATGCTCAGTCCCATCATAGTTAGGTACAAAGTCTACCGTTTCTTTATCAAGGTCTGCGAGAATTGAGTGCGATATCTTCGCCATGCGAATTTCGGTATAACGCATTGCTGCAGCTGAGTCACCATCAACAGAACCGAAGTTACCTTGTCCGTCAACTAACATATAACGAAGTGAGAAAGGCTGAGCCATACGAACAATCGTGTCGTAAACTGCGATGTCACCATGTGGGTGATACTTACCTATTACATCACCAACCACACGGGCTGACTTTTTATAAGGTTTATTATAATCATTACCCAATACGTTCATCGCAAATAAAACACGACGATGTACAGGCTTTAATCCATCGCGAACATCAGGTAATGCTCGTCCTACAATTACACTCATTGCATAATCTAAGTAGGAACTTTTCAGCTCATCCTCAATATTGACAGGAAGAATTTCTTTAGCCAGATCAGTCATAAAACGGCGGTATCCCTAAAATAAATTTTGACATTATTATTGTTAATAAGGCCTGTATGCTAACACAAAGTCATCATCATACCCTACTCTTTATGACCTGACATTTTGCGCTGGTTACGTCATCTTTTCAAGTGAAAATTACTTTGACTATCTATTACCACTAATTAATTGTTTTTATTGATAATTAATTGTTATGAATAAATCAGAATCTATACCAAAACAGTAATTGAACATTAATTAATCATCTTTATTTAATATTTAATTTTTGCCGTTTGCTTTCCCTTAATATTTCTTGCTATTTAACACACTTTATTTCTCATCTTAAAACAATCATCAAACAGCTTATTTTATATATTAATTACTCATTTCACTTTATTAATGACATATAAAAATCAACTTTATAACTTGCGGGGAAGATATAATCGTTTAGAATCTTGCTCAATTTTAGTTTATCACTAACGACCTAAACCTATGTCACAGACAATTAATGTAAACCCAGAAGAGATAGCTAAGTTTGAGAAAGTAGCTCACCAATGGTGGGACTTAGCCGGTGATTTCAAACCTCTCCATCAAATTAATCCAATTCGCCAGCAATTTATTATTCAACATCTCGGTGATATCTTTGATAAAAGCATTGTGGATGTTGGTTGTGGTGGAGGAATTTTAGCAGAGAGCTTAGCTAAATTAGGAGCGAATGTAACGGGCATTGATATGGGGGAAGAGCCTCTTAATATAGCTAAATTACATGCACTTGAAACGGGGGTTAAGGTTGATTATCAACAAATTCCAGCTGAGCAATTTGCATTAGAGCACCCTGAATGTTTAGACGCTGTAACCTGCATGGAAATGTTAGAACATGTACCCAATCCGTCTTCTGTTATTAAGGCTTGTGCCGACATGGTTAAACCTGGTGGCTATGTATTCTTTTCAACACTAAATAAAACACTTAAATCATATTTACTGGCTATAGTTGCAGCTGAAAAAATATTAAAAATTGTACCTGATGGTACGCATGAACATGACAAATTTATTCGCCCTTCTCAACTCATAAACTGGGCAGAAAAATATGGACTAAAATGTATTGATGCAGCAGGTATTCATTACAACCCGATCACTGAAAATCATAAGCTTAATAATGATTTGGATGTTAATTATATTTTATGCTGTCAAAAGGTTTAATGATGCCAAGTTCACTAACTACACAAGCTGTTTTATTCGATTTAGACGGTACATTACTTGATACAGCTAACGATTTAGGTGAAAGTTTAAACTATGTTTTAACACAATATGACTTACCCATAATTAAACGCGCATCATATAGACCTATAGCTTCTGATGGTGCTAAAGGCTTACTAGAATTAGGTTTTAAAGATAAACTTAGCTCATATAATTTTGACCAACTACGTCACGAATTTTTGACTTACTACGAACAAAACATTGCTGAAAATACTGAGATTTATTCTGGGGTAATTGAACTTATCCAATATTTAGAAGCTAATGACATAGCATGGGGAATAGTTACCAATAAACCTGAAAATTTAACATTAAAATTACTACCAAGCTTTCCTGAATTTAATCAATGCCAAGTTATTGTTGGTGGTGATACTCTATCGAAAAGAAAGCCAGATCCGGAACCTTTACTGCACGCATGTCAGCAAATAAACGTTGATCCTAAACACACTCTCTATGTTGGAGATGCTCCTCGAGATATAGAAGCAGGGAATGCGGCCAACATGACAACAATAATTGCACAATGGGGCTATATACTAAACCCCGAGGAATGTGCTCAGTGGGCGAGTGATTTTAGCTGTGAATCCCCATTAGAAATTAAAGCGTTGATTAAATAAGCAAGCTGTACCTTTATTGAGCAAAATATATAAACAACTGATTTTAAAATTAAAAATATTTTATATTCTTATTTGAGATATGTTTATAACCAAATTGATTAAAGCTTTTTATTCACTAAAAATAATATCAAAAAAGCATTGCCTTTTTATAAAATCAAAATTAAAAAGCGGTACTCAGTTAGTCATTACTAACCCCGCTTTTAGATATATAAAGTTGATAAAAATTTAAACTGTTTTACCCCTTGCAATCAAACCTAAACCTCATTATCTTGTGATAACACTTTGCATAAAACCCTAGATATAGTGTTTTATCGTTTTTGGGGATTTTCATATAACCATGCGGTATTTCAAAGTGCTAGCAATCCATCGGGATAACTAAAATAATAACTAGATTTACAGGATCTTCATGAATAACAATCTTTTTGTAACCAAGCGCAACGGCAAAAAAGAACTCATCGATTTAGAAAAAATTCATAAAGTTATTGCATGGGCTGCTCAAGGCTTAAATAACGTATCTGTGTCTCAGGTAGAATTAAAATCACACATTCAATTTTATGATGGCATTAAAACTGAAGATATTCATGAAACTATCATCAAGTCTGCCGCTGATCTTATCTCAGAGGACACACCAGATTATCAATTTTTATCTGCTCGTTTAGCTATATTTCATTTACGTAAAAAAGCCTACGGCCAATTTGAACCGCCTACTCTTTATTCTCATGTCGTAAAGATGGTTAATACAGGTAAATATGATCAACACTTACTAGAAGATTATAGCCAAGCTGAATTTGAAAAAATGGAGTGCTTCTTAGATCATAGTCGTGATCTCACATTTAGCTATGCTGCAGTAAAACAACTAGAAGGTAAATACTTAGTACAGAATCGAGTAACTGGTGAAATTTATGAAAGTGCACAATTTCTCTATTTATTAGTTGCAGCCTGCCTATTCGCTAAATATTCTGCTGAAACACGTTTAACTTATGTTGAAGGTTTTTATAATGCTATTTCAACATATAAAATATCACTACCAACTCCTATAATGGCTGGTGTTCGTACACCAACAAGACAATTTTCATCATGTGTATTAATTGAATGTGGCGATAGTTTAGATTCAATTAACGCCACTTCAAGTTCTATTGTAAAATATGTTTCACAACGTGCAGGCATTGGAATTAATGCTGGACGTATTCGTGCACTAGGAAGCACTATTAGAAATGGTGAAGCATTTCACACAGGTTGTATTCCTTTTTACAAGCATTTTCAAACTGCAGTTAAAAGTTGCTCTCAAGGTGGCGTTAGAGGTGGTGCTGCTACCCTTTTCTACCCTTTATGGCATTTAGAAGTGGAGAGCTTGCTAGTTTTGAAAAACAACCGAGGAGTTGAAGAAAACCGGGTTCGACACTTAGATTACGGCGTGCAGTTTAATAAAGTTATGTATCAGCGTTTGATAAAAGGTGAATCAATTACTTTATTTAGCCCAAGCGATGTACCTGGCTTATATGATGCGTTTTTTGAAGATCAAGATAAGTTTGAACAACTTTACCTTCAATATGAAGCTGATGATAGTATTCGCAAAAAACGTATAAAAGCGATAGAACTATTCACATTGTTTGCTCAAGAGCGAGCAAGCACTGGTCGTATTTATTTACAAAACGTTGACCACTGTAATACTCATAGTCCGTTCATTCCGACTATGGCTCCGATTCGTCAAAGTAACTTATGTTTAGAAATTGCACTACCTACAAAGCCAATGAATGATGTAAATGATCCTAACGGTGAAATTGCGTTATGTACTTTATCGGCATTCAACTTAGGGGCAATTAAGAGCCTAGATGAATTAGAAGGACTTGCAGACCTTGCTATACGTGCACTAGACAGCTTACTAGATTATCAAGACTATCCAGTTCCAGCAGCCCGAAATGCAACGATGGGACGAAGAACTCTAGGTATAGGGGTTATAAACTACGCTTATTATTTAGCTAAAAATGGCGTATTCTATTCTAATGGTAGTGCAAATAACTTAACACATAGAACCTTTGAAGCTATTCAATACTATTTACTAAAAGCGTCGAACGAGCTAGCGAAGGAACAAGGCGCTTGTCCTAAATTTAATGAAACACGCCTTTCACAAGGTATTTTACCTATTGATACCTATAAACGTGAAATAGATAAAATAACAGCTGAGCCTTTACACCTTGATTGGGAAGCATTAAGAGCTAGTATTAAGGAGCATGGGGTAAGAAACTCAACAGTTTCTGCATTAATGCCTTCTGAGACATCCTCACAAATATCAAACGCCACCAACGGTATAGAGCCTCCTCGAGGACTTATTAGTGTAAAAGCTAGTAAAGATGGAACATTAAAACAAGTAGTACCAGAGTATGAAACCTTAAAAGGTAACTACGAATTATTGTGGAATATACCAAGCAATGAAGGTTACTTAGAGCTTGTAGGCATTATGCAAAAGTTTGTTGATCAAACTATTTCAGCAAATACCAATTACGACCCTGCCAAATATGATGGTGGTAAAGTACCTGTAAAACAAATTTTACAAGATATTTTAACCGCTTATAAACTGGGTATTAAAACCTTGTATTACCACAACACCCGAGACGGTGCTGCAGATAGTCATATCGAGCAAGAAGATGCTGATTGCGAAGGCGGCGCTTGTAAAATTTAATAATAGTAATTATCGCAAGTATCACTACTTGCGATATTTCCCTTAAAATAATAATAATCTGTTTATGATTCGTCAAAAATTGGTAAATATGGCGAATCAAGGAGTAATAAATGACCTATACTACATTTAACCAAAACCCAAATAATGCATTGCTAGAACCAATGTTTATGGGAAATAGTGTTAATGTTGCCCGTTATGACCAGCAGAGGTTTGTTGCATTTGAGAAGCTTATTGAAAAGCAACTTTCTTTTTTCTGGCGTCCTGAAGAAATTGATGTATCAAAAGATCGTGCTGACTGGCAAAGCTTAACTCCTTCTGAACAACATATATTCATTTCAAATTTAAAATACCAAACACTCTTAGACAGTATGGCTGCTCGTTCAGTTAATGCAGTATTACTACCATTAGTATCTTTACCAGAAGTGGAAACTTGGGTTGAGACATGGGCATTTAGTGAAACTATACATTCACGTTCATATACACATATTTTAAGAAATTTATTCTCAGATCCTAGTGCTGTTTTTGATGATATTGTTGTTAATCCCGCTATTTTAAAACGTGCTACTAGCATTGCAAAATATTTTGATTCGGTAATTATTACAACTCAATTATTACAATCACAAGGTGAAGGCACCTATGAAGTTGATGGCGAAACTTTAGAGGTAAATGAGCGTAAATTAAAAGAGCGCTTATACCTTGCTATATGTTCAGTCAATGCATTAGAAGCTATCCGTTTTTATGTAAGTTTTGCATGTTCATTTGCTTTCGCTGAACGTGAGTTACTTGAAGGTAATGCTAAAATTATCAAATTAATTGCGCGTGATGAAGCCTTACATTTAACCGGAACTCAGCATATTTTAAATAATTGGTTATCGGGTAAAGATGATCCTGAAATGAAAGAAATCGCATTACAATTACGTAATGAAGGATTGCAAATATTTCTTGATGTGGTTGAACAAGAAAAAGAATGGGCTCAATACCTATTTAAAGACGGTTCAATGATTGGTTTAAACGCAGAAATTTTAAATCAATACATTGAATATATTTGTAACCAACGCTTATCGGCTATTGGTTATGATGCTCCGTTTGATATAAAGAGTAACCCTCTCCCATGGATGAATGCTTATTTAGTCAGTGATAATGTTCAAGTAGCTCCACAAGAGTCAGAAATATCGAGTTATTTAGTTGGGCAAGTAGACTCATCAGTATCAAGTGACGACTTCGACGGTTTTGACTTATAACATTATGTCCTTTCTTATCTTATTAGTTTGTCCTTGCACTTAGCCGTATTAGTTATGGGGCAAGCTAATAATAAATTAACAGATCAAATACCTATAGTTGAGCATGTTGTCACGGTTAATAATGACAAAGTATCTTTCTCTGTTGATGATAAAACACTATTAAATTGTTTAGAAAAAAATAATATCGATGTACATTACCATTGTCGAGATGGTTTTTGTGGTGCGTGCCGAGTCACACTCAATAAAGGGCAAGTGTGCTATCCTAACGGAGAGCCATTAGCATTCGTTGGCGATAACGAAATCCTAACCTGCTGCTGTATTCCAACCTCAGATATTAAAATAACACTCGAATAGTATTAAAGAAATATCTTGAGATAGTATTTATCACTTCAACTTAGAGACAACTCACTCAAAGCTTAGATGACAGTTTCGCTTCTAGCCCTGTAAGTACTTTATCTAAAGCTAAGGCTACTGGCTTATATAAGTATTCAAACTCTTGGTTATTTTGCTCATTCGTTGCCAAATCAAGTGCTTTAGTATGATTAAATAATTCCATTGCGCCTATAGAGCATGAAACACCCTTTAGCGTATGAGTGAGTGACTTAAGTGTTAAAATATCATTATCACTTATTGCTTGAGCAATTTTAGCTTTATCCTGACCATGATCTTGATAAAACATGACTAAAATCTCCTCAAATAAACTCTCATCACCAAGCACATTATTTATCCCAATATCAATATCAATACCTGGATACTTGACTTCTACATCATTGTTTAACTGCCGATATTCCATTTTTTGATGCTCCTTTGTGCTTTTAGTCACTCCAGCTTTTTCACTACTAGGTGAGTTAGACTCAGTGATGGTTCTATTGCGCCCTGCCGATTTAGCCTGGTACATCAACTTATCTGAATCACGCATCAAATCATCAAGGCTAAATTCAGATTCTTTCGATACCGTCAATCCAATACTGACAGTAATTGTTATTTCCGTATTTGATTTATCATCCAACGTAATCACTAATTCCGATAAGCTTTTACGAAATCTTTCACATGCATCAAATGCATGGGTAATGCTAATATTAGGCATACAAACAGCGAATTCCTCACCACCTATTCGTCCCACGACATCATAATCGCGAAAACAAGAAGTAAGTAAGTCTGCAAACTCAACCAGTACGCGATCACCGGCTTCATGACCATAGGTATCATTAACTTTTTTAAAGTGATCAATATCTAACATAGCCACAGCAGTTTGATGCTTATTCCTTTTGGCATGGCTGATGGCTTTATTAGCTAATTCCTCATACCCGACACGATTATTAACATGCGTTAAACTATCAGTTCTCAGTAATGATTCTAATTTTTGAGTTTTTTCTTTTAAACGTAACGCATTGCGGATACGCGCAAGCAATACTTTCGCAATATAAGGCTTAGTAACATAATCTTCAGCGCCAATATCTAACATTTTTACCACATCATTTTCATCAGCAGATGAAGATAGCATTATAACTGGTGGTGAAAACTCCGTACGAGTTATATGGGTTAATACTTCGGTTCCAGAAACATTTGGCATATGTAGATCTAACAACACCAGATCAACAGCCTGTTTATTTAATATTTCAAGTGCTTGAGCTCCTCCATTAGCAGCTATCACTTTATAACCCGCTTGAATGAGATCAAACTCAAGCAACATTAACGTATCTTTGGCATCATCAATCACTAAAATTGTACTATTATTACTCACCACTATCCTTAATATCTTCTGAAATTGAATATTAACGTTTTAATTATAGTCAATATTCAATAATGTTTACATTAGCAATTACAGGAATGCAATTTAAAAGCACCTACTCGGTAATTGTATTTTTATACTTACTATTTTTTATATTCTCAATATGAAATTAGCATACCTTATTTTTCATATAATTTTATTAAATGCCCATAAATTAAACAGAATTTAGGTAATTAACATTAAATAACACTAAATTGTATACAATATGTAAGTATTATTTTAAAATTATCTTATTATAAAGAATAACAACGAGGTTGATATGACTATTGGCGTTGGCGGTTCAACCGCTGAAATTGAATTAGCAAAACTAGAAAATATGACTGGTGAAGTTACCGCTATTAGTGAACAAGAATATAAACAGCGCATAGAAAAAGCACAGAACCTAATGAAGGCACAAGGTATTTCTGCAACTTACTTAAATGCTGGCACTAATCTTTACTATTTTACTGGTACTCGCTGGTACGCAAGTGAGCGCTTGGTTGGGGCTATCTTACCTGCCGAAGGAGATATAGAGTACATTTCACCTTACTTTGAAATAAACACATTAAATCAATATATGACTGTTAAAGGTAAAATACACGGTTGGCAAGAACATGAATGCCCTTATGATTTGTGTGCAAATGTTCTAAAAACAATGGGCATCACATCAGGTAAATTAGCAATAGATGAAGCTACTGCTTTTTTCATTAGTAATGGCATTCAACAAGCAACAACAAATATAGAATTAGTCAATGCTAAAAATATTACCGCGGGTTGTCGAAGTGAGAAATCTGAACATGAAATTGCTTTACTACAAACAGCAAAAAACATGACTTTAGAAGTTCATAAATCCGTTGCCAAAATTTTACATGCTGGAATATCAACAGCAGAGGTTACCCAGTTTATTAACCAAGCACATATAAAAGTAGGAGCTCCTGCCGGTTCATACTTCTGTATTGTCCTTTTCGGCAAAGATTCATCATTTCCACATGGCGTTAAAAACCCTAAAAATTTAGCCGAAAATGATATTGTACTAATTGATACAGGGTGCCAAGTTGAAGGCTATAACTCAGACATTACCCGTACTTATGTTTTTGGTGAAGCAAGTGAACGTCAACGCACTATGTGGGAGGTTGAAAAAGCAGCACAAATTGCAGCCTTTAATGCAGCACAACTCGGCCAAAGATGCGGAAATGTAGATATTGCCGCTAGAGAATATATAGCTACACAAGGTATGGGGCCAGAATACGAAACACCTGGATGCCCTCACCGCACAGGCCATGGAATTGGCTTAGATATCCACGAATGGCCATATTTAGTTAAGAGTGACGACACGATACTTACGAAAGGCATGTGTTTTTCAAACGAACCTATGTTAGTTATTCCTGACGAGTTTGGGGTTCGACTTGAAGACCACTTTTATATGACTGACAATGGCCCTAAATGGTTTACTGAACCATCATACTCGATTGATGACCCCTTTGGTTACAGTAAGACCTAACAGCTTTCAGCCAAAAACTAGAATAAAGTCGACTTTTCTTACAAGAAATCGACTTTATTCTATATAAAAGTTTGGATCTCTCTTAAGGTTTAGATAGAATTAATCTCTATTTTCTGACTATTTTGAAGTATCTATGCACGCCATTTTTGAATACTTACCGCTAGTAATATTTTTTATCTTTTATAAATTTGCTGATATTTATTGGGCTACCGGCTCTTTAATTGTCACCTCAGCACTTCAAATTGGCTATTACCTATATAAAAAACAGGCAATTCCTAAACGTAACTTAGTCTTTTTTGCTTTAATTCTTGTTTTCGGTGGATTAACAATATTTTTTCATGATGATGCTTTCTTAAAATGGAAAGTTACCATAATCAATGCCTTATTTGCTGCTGTTCTTATTATTAGCCAAGTATTTTTTAAAAAAAATCTGATAAAAGAGATGATGTCAGAAGGTTTAACCTTACCTGATAACATTTGGGCTAGACTTAATAACGCTTGGGCACTATTCTTTTTAGTATGTGCTGTACTCAACATTTATATCGCTTATAATTTCTCATTAGAAACTTGGGTAAATTTCAAAGTATTCGGTTTAATGGGCTTAACATTTGTTTTTGCTATCGGATCAATTATGGCAATATATCAGTACTTACCTAAAGAAGAAGAAAATAATGAGTCTATTACTAAAGCAGACAATAAATCAGAATAAGTGATCATTAATGTATTATGTAATTTTTAGTCAAGATGTAGAAAATAGCTTAGATAAAAGACTTTCAGTAAGAGATAAACATCTCGCACGTTTAGCCGAATTACAATCACAAGGACGATTGCTGGTTGCGGGCCCTTGCCCTGCAATTGATAGTGAAAATCCTGGTAATGCTGGTTTTACAGGCTCAGTAATAATTGCTGAATTTAATTCATTAACTGATGCTCAATTATGGGCAGATGAAGACCCGTATATTGCCGCAGGTGTTTATTCTCAGGTAATTGTTAAGCCATATAAAAAAGTACTTCCTGCATGATAAAACCTCTCCCATTAATATTACTCTTTTTGCTTGTTATTGTGCCTATTTTTGATGTATTGGCTCAATCGTCAAGGTTTGTCAAAACGGTTGAAGCTTGTGAGAATAAACACGAAGAACCGAAAGAGTTATCAATGTGTTTTGATAGAGTAAAAGAATCTGTTGATCGAGAACTACAAACTTGGATAAATAATCAAACATTTATCTTAGAAGAGTTTTCATTGAAAACGGGAAGAAAACAACCTTTAGATATGTTCAAGCGCTCGCAAAATAACTTCATTACCTTCCGTGAAAATAACTGTCGTTGGCAATATCTACATTTATCACCTGATATATCAGCGGCCCCTGCTTATAAAAAATGTTATATAAATACAACTCAGCATCGTATTGACGAATTGAGCCAAATAAATAACTAACCTAGCATTTTTTCAATTAACTATTTTATATGACTTTTTGAAAAAAGTGACTAAAAGTTAATTAAGCTTAGCTATCCCTAACTTTCTTAATATCCCATTTTTATTTAATAAAACTACCACTCCTAATTTATTAATTTAATTTTAATTAAAACTAAAAATAGCTCATCATATCTTTTATCACGTTAAGCAGAAAACACTGTTGATGACATTAAACACTTAAGTTTAATGTCCACTATTATTATTCATTAGATATTCGCATGTACTCATTTAGAGTTAATAAAAATAATATTAAAAAAGAGTTGATCGTATTAAAAATACACTGTACTGTATGTTTATACAGTAATTTATAGGTATTTAATAATGTTCAACTCAAATTCAAATAATACAATATTAAACAACAACTTAAATTCATCATATTTAGAGAACCTAAATAATAAAGATCAAAACAAGGGGTTTAAACATGGACACTTGCGTATTATTGATGTGGAGAATGATTTTAATATATCGCAGCAATATGCAGAGATATGCCAACAATACTTTGTAGAAAATAAATGGGTTTTAATGATTAACCCAGACACGCAGCCACTTGATCAGTTAAATAAAAATATAGCAATTGATACATCAAAAATATTAAAAGTCTATGCAAATAAAGTAACTATAGTACTAGCTAATATTGAAAGTGCATTATGTAAAGGTAACTGTTCTGCCGTTGTTTTATGCAATCCTTTATTAAGTGATAAAGAAATAGAGCAACTAAGTGAGTGCGCTCAATTAAGCAAAACGTCATGTATAGTGATCAGAAACAACAGACGAATACATTAATGTAAAGTGTGAACTTAATTGTAATTACTTCTCGGCCGCTTTGATATTTCGAAGACCTTGATCTAGGAGTTTTATCAGCGGGGTTGTTTCTTGATTTTTATTAAAAGCGACATAAATATCACTTTTATGATTAATACCCCCTTGTTTGATATCATTCCTTTCTAAGCCCATTTCACGCAATGTATACTTAGCTACTTCATCAAACATAATCGCTAAATCAACACGTTTATTACGAATAAGTTGTATTATTTGTTTTTGATTTGACACTCTAATTTCATTAAATCGGTGTTTATTTTTTTCATAGTCATTACCATACTCGTATCCAATTATTAAGGCAATACTGGCCCCAGTAGGTATTTCATTTGCTGATTTAACATTCAATTTATTGGAGTTTTCATAATAAAATGAAGCCTCAGCCTGCAATATAGCCTCTTCACCAAAACTGAAGACTTTTGTAGTGCTTTCTTGTTTAGTCACATTAAATGCACCTACTACTTCTCCAACTTCAGCCAAGAATAATGCTCTTTTGTAGGGCACAACAATAAACTCAACATTTATATTAACTGATGCAAACGCCTTTTGAATTATGTCTTTAGAAATTCCATTTCCATTGATATCTGAATAAGGCGGCCAGCTATTTTCAACCGCAAGCTTAATCGATTCACTAGAAAAACAAGTACTTACTGAAAAAAAAGTCATAAAAAAAAGTAGCTTTCTGTAATACATTTTGAAAAATTATTCCTCACCTATTCGCTCTGCAGTAGTACTTTTAAAAGTTTAGCATTACTTTTTCTTTTAAGTCGTTAATTTTAAACGATTCATTCAATAAAATATGCTAAAATTACTAAAAATATTTATTTATAGCTAAGTTATGTCTTGTTATTGTGGTTCAACTATAAACTTTACACATTGTTGCCACCCTTTTCACACGGGAATACTCATTCCTGAAACACCTGAACAGCTAATGAGATCTCGTTACAGTGCATATGCTGTAAAAAACGCTGAGTATATATATAAAACTTATGCCAACTATAAACAAAAAGAAAACACTATTATTGATATATTACAATGGGCAGAACAAACGCACTGGTTAAAACTTAATATTAATGATTCGAGTCATACTGCTATAGATAATTTTAATCCACAAGTTTTACCTACGGTTATCTTTGATGCATATTATCTTCATCAACAACAATTATACAAAATGAGTGAATGCTCTCGCTTTGTTATAGAACAAAATCAATGGCGATATTTAGACGGTAATATTTTTGAACATATCAAATTAAACCACCCAAAACGAAATGACACTTGTTTTTGCTCAAGCGGTAAAAAATTTAAAAAGTGTTGTGCCAAAACTATTAAGCCATTAATGGTGCTTTTACAACAGTCTCTTGTACCGAATTCAACCATGCATCGACATTAAACGGTAACCGTTGCTTTGCTGGCTCTGATCTATGTTGCTGGCAATATAAAGAAGTGTTATCCATAACTGAACGAGGAATATGTTTAACATCATTTCTAAATGCTAATGCTTTAGGGTTAAGCGCATCAGCCAAGCGAATAGATGCTAATTGAGCATCAACGACTAATTGCCCTTGTTGAAACTGGTTAATTTCATCTAACGAATTTAAGGCTAACGGTGTAGACGGCCCAACATTAAACGTTTTTCTTAATGATTCCTCATCAACCTTATTAACTTTTTTATCGGTCAAAGGAAGTGAAAATTGACTATGTACGCAAACATCATCAACAAGCATTGATAACATTAATGAAAAATCATATCGTCGTTGACTATGAACACATTCATTAAGCTTGACGCCTAACTGCAGCTCTTCAATCAATAAACGAGAATCCAATTCTTCTATTTGCACAATAATACTCAATAAATCACATTATCTTGTTATCGACGAATACCATGATTTATTTAGCAATAAATGTAATTGATAGCACTGTTTGTTGATTATTTAACCAAAGATGGTTTTAGCAATACGTACTAAGCTATTTTTCTCTCGATCCATAACAAGGTACAACAACTAATAAACACTATCCATATTGGCCATTTATTAAATGGAACTTTAATATAATTTAACGTATTTATTGTTGGATCTTCATTAGTATGTTCATTACTTTGATTGGGTAATGCTTTGAGTTTTGTAGCTCTGCGCTTTGATATTTGCTGTAATGCAAGCCATTGGTTAGCCTCGCTGACATAAATAAAAGTTTCAACGCTATTGGCGATATCTGCATCCATAGTTTTGGTAATATCACTAGCTATCAAGCTGAGTTTATGCCAACCACTCGTGGTAATTAGCCAGTCAATACAATAATGGTGCTCACGTTCAATGAGTTTATTAGCAACTAAAGGTGTTGCGGGTGTTGTCGCGTTATTTGAGGCTTTATCACTATTGATATTCGAGTTGAAAACTGCACGCTGTTCGACACGTATAGATTCACCTTCATTGCGGTAACAGAGGCGTGTACTTTCTAGTGGAAATAAAATCGGTTTATGCGCCTTTGACATCCAACTCAAGCTGTCTTGTGAGTGAATAAGTAGACCTAATAAATATTGCCAATATTGTCCATAATCATTATCTAAGCCACTTAATTTCCATTGGTAACTACTATTTATTGCACTTAGAGTCACACTACCAAACCCATATGCCTGAGAGAGAACTAATGGCTGTTTTTCGGCGTTTATAACTAAATTATCCCCATGTTTATTGTTCAAACGAATATTACTTGGAATAAGTACGCGCTCATTGGCACTTGAACCAGTGTTATGTTGAAGATAAATACCAGTAGGTTTGTTAATATTTATATCGGTTTCGCTTTGAAATGAGGTAAATGTTTGAAAAAAGTTTATCAATGCATTAGGTTGATGCGGTTTTATCAAAGCATCATCAATAAAAACAAATACAGCGAGTCCTTTCTTTATTGCTGACATCACCTCTTGCTGTTGAATTTGAGAAAAAGCGACAACTGAACGACTATCAAGTATAAGTAGATCTACATTAGCTAAATTTTCGAGCGATAAATAATCAATAGTAGTTTTCGCTTGCTGCTCGGTATTTATCGTTTGAGTTAAATGTGCATTTTTACTTGTTTGGCTGATCAGTGTTAGTTGACTGCCCTGTTCAGCTAACCAATTTTTTAAATGCCGAATTTCAAATGATGGTGATGCCGTTTGAACCAAAATATTTAACTTATCCCCAAGTATAACATTCAGCTGAATAGTCTCTTGCACTAAAAGTTTATCACTACTCTTTTCACGTATGTTTAACCAGTACTTGTTAATTCCAGTTGCCTTAGGAACAAACTCAAAATAAAAACGCTCATTTGCTCTAAGAGAGGCTTGTACTAATATATCATTATTAACATCGACCAATTCAACAAGATAAAGACTATTCATATTACTAGATTGTAGCGTACCTGAAACCGATGTATTCGCTCCTAAAAGCACTTCTTGGGACCATTTTACGTCAACCACACCTAACATAGGCTTAGATGGAAAATAATAAAGACGTAGACTAGAAGTTGCACTATCAAGATGTGTTAATTGTTCTTTGGTAAAGCCATCACCGTAAACATATAATGCTTTAAATTTAAGTTTGTTTTCTAAATGCTGACGATTACTTAGACTTTTACCAAGGTGATAATTTTGTAATTGATAACTAGAAGTTAACCAAACAAGATCCGGTAACATTTTTTCTTGTTTAAAATAACCCTGTAAACGCTCACGTTGTTCAGGCGCATCAACCAAAACAAAAAAAGTTTCAATATCTCCAAGTCGATAACGTTCTACTGCTTGTTGTAGTAATTGTTCATCGCAATTATTAGTGATAACAATTGCTTGTTGACTGACTTGATTCTGCTGATAGATAGGCAAAATTAATAGTAACATAGTGATAACTGCACATGTATTAACAAGACAGAGTAAACTAGAAATAAAGGCTGACTTACCTTGGTAACGCTGCCAAACTTTTACGCAAGTTATCACAAGAAAAACAACACTGAATGCAAAAATAACATAGTGTAACGTACTAAAAGAGGCAAAAAGCCAATTAGAGCCGAACAACATCATTTTTTCTCCTTGGTTTCATCACCTTGTATATTCTTTACTTTTATAGCTTGCTCAGCATTTAACTTTATTTGATTAATATATTCTAATGTTAAAGTTTCACGCGGATCGCCATGTGACATTGAAGGTGAAGAAATCGCTTTAGGAATAGGCATAATTTGCCAAATTTTATTACGTAAATTAACAACACAACCTTCACAGTTTTCAAGTATTAAATGATTAGCAAGCAAAATTCTTTCTATCGTCGCAATAAACTCAATGAGTGCTGGTCGGCCTTCTATTTGCTGCTCCAATAGTTCCTTAACATCAATCAATAAGGATCGTTGATTTGTTGTAAGTTCACTTTCAATTGACACATGATTTCCTAAACTATTTTGATTAAGAAAAATAAATGCGCGACTTAATTTTTGATAATCGCTTGTTGAAATATGAATAAATTGCGACTGAGATAACGAACTAATCTCATCAAGTTCACCTTGATAACGTCGTTGTTCACTAACTGGCGGCGGCTCAAATCCTAGTCGCTTAACATAAATTCGCTCTGCTTTTTTCGCCATCTTTAAAAATTTTAACGCTTGCTCTTCATAGGGTAATGCTTGCTCTGGCTTAGATAACATTAAATAAAGCTCTGCTTCCCACATATTAGCGACTGAACGTTTCATTAGCGCAACAGGATCTTGTTTTCCCATCAAGCCAATATCACTATCTTCATGAGTATGTGCATATTCAGCAATCACAGCATCATAAGCTGACTGCACCCCTTCATTAGTATTATTAGTTTCTGCTTGATGGGCATGTTCGTGGTTATGTTCACTCTCATGGGAATCCTCACCGGAACCTGCTTCGTGAGTATCATGATCGTCTCCTTCACTGTGTTCTTCTTCATGAGCAGGCTCTTCACTAGCATTTGCATTAGGGAAACCTTCAAATTCATCACCTAGATATTGCCCATACTTTTGCTTCAATTCACTTTGTGCAATACCTAATAATTCAGACGTTTCACTAAACTCTGCTTTAGTAAGTAATTCGCTATCTGCAATCAATTGCTTTGTTTCAATAATAATTTGTCGTTGGCTTTTGAAATATTCTGGCATGAAATTAATCAATACACCGTCCGCCATTGCCGCTTGTTCACTATCTTCCAACCAACGTATAATTTTAGTAATAGACTTTGTCTGCTGGGCTTCAGGGCTTTGGTTATCCCATGCTCTAACGGTAAAATATAATTCATCCCCTGGTTCCATACCTAAATCAGCTAAATTCCAACTTTTATGGTATTCATTAAGATTAATTAATGCCGCTTTTTGTTGCGTAACACTCGGTATCTTCTTTACTCGGTCAAACTCAAACACTTGATCACGAAACTTAACAGATTCACCTGAGCCTTTAGCAATTGAAGCAAGAATATCTACTTTAGATAAACCAAAGTCATCAGACACTTGTACTTGAGTCTCAATAATAGGTTGGGCATTGGTTAACAATTCCGTAATCGTAAGTTTAGGTGTTAAAATCCTAATAACAGGTCGTTGATCATTGATCACTTCAATCGTGTAGATTTGTGACAAAAATTCATCCCCGGCTCTAATTTGATACAAGCCGGTATAAGCAATATTTTTACTTGCAGTAAAAGTATTATTCTCTCGTATAAGATCGATTTCATCTCCATTTGAAAACACTAACGAATAAGTTAACTCTGGCTGAGAAAAACCCAATTTCCATGTAACTTGACTACCACTAATAGCGTTAATATCCATAGTATCTGTGTCAACATTTGTTAAATTGGTATATTGAGGAGGCGTGATCATAATTTTTTGTGACATCAAGGTCACAGGAGTAACATTATCTTCATGGTCTATATTAGCCGTGGTAAAGTCACTTGTATCAACCCAGTGATGAAATTGAGTAAATGGTTTTAATATAAAAAAGCTAGTTAATATTACTAGAGCAACAATAAAATAAGATTTATAGCTATAATGACCTAACGCTTTTTGTTTATATTCTTTATCTTTCAATAACTGAGAAAATAAAGCCTCAACTTTCTGTTGCTGTAATTTCGTTAAGAGAGAGCTTTTTGTCTTATCTACAATTAATAGTTGCGCACTTTCTTCAAATTGAGGAAATTGTCTATTCAAATGCTCTAAAATATTTCTTTCATTAACTTCTCTATAAAAATGTGTTCGTGTCAGTAATAAAACAAACACACAATATATGCCCAATAGTCCAACAATACTGATAATAGAAAAGTTAAAGACATGCAAAATAACATAAGAAAACAATACCCAAATTGGACTCGTGAGCATCATAAACTCTAACAAAACTTTACGTTTAATCTGGTAGCTAAATTGTGATAACCAAATGTGAATATCGATTTTATTAGTCATCTTTACTTACCACTACAGATGTTCTCGTTGAGTATTCACTTAGTAATCGTTCTAATATAAATAAAGTCATTAATATAAAGCCTAACCACACCAATACTTGCTGGTGATAGCTTTCATAAGCCTCAGCATTGTAACTACTTGCGATATTATCAAAGGTATTAGCCATTTCCTTTTGCTGCTGCATAGTTAGGGCTTGCTCGTATAACCGCGTGATTAACTGATCAAGATTATCTGGCGAAATTTGGTTAATCGCTTGTTGCTGTGAAGTAATTAATTCTCCAAAAAGTAAGGTTTGTAGCACTAACGGGAATTGTGGTTGAGTGACTAGTTCAGACCATTGCGGTGTAAGTAAAGAATAATACTGGTATAAGCTACCGGCTGTTTCGTTTGGTATACCTGTATCTAAATTATAATTTTTAAAGACAGTTAAAACCGGTGTAATTTCATTAGTTTTACTATTAATAGTTAAATTTTTACTTGCTTGATGGTTAGTTACGGCCCAAAGAATTTGATGTTCAGTATTTTTTATTTCACCAGTATTTTTTTCATTATATTGATAAATTTTGACTGGTTTTATTAAGCCATAACCTTTAGATATTAAACCATCCTGTTTGATAACTGACTCATTATTTTTGCCATCAATAAAAATATTTGTACCTAATACCAACCATTCATTAAATTGCTCTGTTATCGGTTTATTGGTTAAATAAAATAACCAGTCTGGTCGTTTAATTAAATTTAAGTCTTTTTCCTGTGTGATCACCTGTAAAGTTAACTGCTTAATATTAAATTGTTTAATAACATTTAGTGCAGGAATTAAATAATCAAGCGCTATTTGATGTCCATCATCAGCAAAGAGAACGACATTAAATGGCTCTTGAATAAGGTCATTTATCTTTTTCTCAAGCTTAATTGTCCTTATATTCCATTGTATTGGTCGAGAGATTAACGTTTTTTCTCCAACAAACTGTAAAGTATTTGCAGAGCTAAAAACAATAAATTGTTTTGCATTGATAAACTGAGTGTCAGCTAAGCTTAACTGATACCAACTATTTAATACTAAGGTGTTATAATTACTCTCATTATTTGTAAAATTAATAACATCTTCTTTCGTTACACTTTCTAAATTATCTAACCAAACCACCTGATGCTCACTTGATTCTATATACCCTTCAAGTAGCATACGATCCTGTTCACTGGTATCGCTAAACCATGTTTTATTGACTAAAACCACCGTTTCACCTGTACGACTATCATCGGTCATATATAGTTTTGCTAAAATTGCTAGTGAAAATAATACGATTAAACATCGCAACAATAGCAGTAGGCGTTGAGTTAACTTAAACTTTGTCATTTTTATCGGTTTAGCTTGAGGTAAAAACCTCGTAGTTCCCCATTTAACTAAACGTCCTCTGCTTTTACTCAATAAATGAATAATAATAGGGATAGTGACTGCAGCTAAGCCAAACCAAGCCAAAGGTTGTATAAATGAAAAAGCAGAAAAAGACGACATCATTTCATTATTACTCGTTGCCGTTCTTGTATAAATTGGTGAAGAATTTCGTCGATTGGTAGATCAATATTAATTCGCCAATGGGTTAGTCCATTCTTTTGTAAAAACACTTGTAGTTGTTGATTAAACAACCCTCTATTTTCCATATAAGACTTCTTAGCGACTTTAGGAGAAAGTAAATACTCATCTTGGCTTTCAAGATCTTGAAAACGTACGACATCATCAAAATCAAATTCAACTTCATCATTCGCTTCAAGTTGTACTGCGATAACTTCAAGATCTTTATGATTAAGCTGTTTAATTAATTGATAAATTTCATCATGAGTTTGATAAAAATCACTAAACAGAAAAACAATACCTGAACTGCGCATAGTTTGTAATTGGGCGTATACATGCTGATAATGAGGAAAATGTTCGCCTGCTTTTATCTTATTCAATGATAATAACAATCTTTGCCAATGTTTATAGCCACTCATAAGAGGCAGAAATACTGGTTGAACAGAAGATAATGCCAAGCAGCCAACATTATCACCTTGTTGTTGAGCAATATATCCCATTGTTGCCGATAAAATTTTAGCAAAATATAACTTACTTAATGCACCAACTTCGTTTTTATATGCTTGATTAACATGTGCCATTGATGCGCTGCTATCAATGGCAAACCAAAGATTAGTATCACTTTCCCTTTCAGCTTCACGAACAAAATATTTATCGGTTCTGCCAAACAACTTCCAGTCAACCTTGGCTAATTCATCACCAGGTTCATATGCACGATATTGACTAAACTCAATACCAACACCACGTTGAACACTAGCATGGCTGCCATGCAAAAAACCTTGTGCTAAGGTTTTAGCTACAAAAGGCAAGTCTTTACTGCGTGATAAAGCTTTAACGTCTAGTAAATTATTCACAGTAGATTACTAGTCTCGATTAGTTTAAACGACTAACAGGCTTTGGAGTATCCACTAACAATGCAGTGATAACATCATCAGTTGAAATTTGTTCAGCTTCTGCTTGAAAGTTAAGTAATATGCGATGACGTAATATAGCAGGTGCGACAAATTCAATATCGGTAATGGTTACCGCGTATCGACCTGACATAAGTGCCTTTGCTTTAGCGCATAAAACCAAGGCTTGACCCGCTCTTGGTCCGGCTCCCCAGCGAATATATTTATTAACAGATTCACATAATGAATGTTCACCGTCTTTTGACGGGCGAGTATTTCTAACCAATTGAGTGATATAAGTCACTAGAGCATCTGATATTTCAACATCACGAGTTAACGATTGAAGATTTAGCATTTCTTGTGCTGATAACACTTTAGATAAAGTACTTGTAACATTACTCGTAGTGCGTTTTAAAATTTCAATTTCTTCATCAGCACTAGGGTATCCCACACGAATAAACATTAAAAATCGATCCAATTGTGCCTCAGGTAACGAATAAGTTCCGGCTTGCTCAACAGGATTTTGAGTCGCTAAAACAAAAAATGGTTGAGGTAATTGATAATTTTGACCCGCATAACTTACCGACTTTTCTTGCATAGCTTCAAGTAATGCCGCTTGTGTTTTTGGTGGTGTTCTATTGATTTCGTCGGCTAATAAAATATTGGTAAATACAGGGCCTTGTTGAAATTTAAAAAAGCGATCTCCACTGTCATGATCTGTTTCTAAAATTTCAGTACCAATAATGTCACTCGGCATTAAATCAGGGGTAAATTGAACACGATTAAAATCCATCGCTAATGTTTTAGATAATGAACTCACCATCAAAGTTTTTGCCAACCCAGGCACACCTTCTAATAAACAATGTCCACCCGCCATAATGCTAATTAACAATTCTTCAATTACCTTAGATTGACCGACAATAACTTTACCGACTTCATTAATGGCTTGATTAAGCTTTGCTAATGTTTGTTCTACTTCTTGTTCATTCATGTGTATACCTAATACTACGAGAAATTTAAAATATTAAGAATTAAGCGTTGGTGATATTTAACTCGCTAAACCGTGGCAAGTTAATGCATTTTATTAACGCCTAAGATCAATAACCTATTTATGTTTAGGCTGTCATTGCATACATCACAATATTAACGGCAAAACGTGTATTATCTGTTTTCATAAAACGTTTATTACGAAAGTCGAAATCCCACTCACAACCTAAATCTTTATTACTATAAAGCACACCTATTCGACCATTTACTTCAATGGCTTTAAGATAATCATGGACTAAATCATCTCCCCATCCATTAAGCTCTATTGAAGTACGAGGTGGTCCATCAAATTCGAAAAAAGACGAATAAAGTGCATGATCATTCGGGATCTTTTGTAAAGCTTCTTCACCAAAAATAGTGCTCATTTGTAACTCAAATGATCGAGCAAACATTCCATCTATGTCATGATTACAATCATCAACAAAAACAAACCCTCCATTTTCAATATATTGCTTGAAATTTTGAGTTTCTTCTGGCGTAAATTGCACTAAACGATGCCCTGACAAATAACAAAAAGGGGCTATTAACATGCTAGGATCTGATAAAGGAATAATTCGCTCTTTTATATCTACACGTAAACTTGTGTATTCAATTAAAGAATTTAAAAGATTTGCCGGCATACGTTCATCGACTTCCCAATCACCCGACTCATAACTTAATCGTGTAAAATAAAAATCAAAATCTCCACTTGCATTCGTCGTAAAAGACAATGGCAGACAACCTGAAGCGGACAATGCGGCAAGCGATTTTAAAAATTTTCGTTTATTCATTAAATTAGGTTGAGTACTAGATAGGTAGTACTCAACCTCCTTTTATTTACTTGGTGTTAAGACTCGTTATACGGCGTCAGACAAACTACTAAAGGTAAAATCACGTATTTTCATTGGTGGTACTAAGTTACCATCAATGCGTTCAGGCTTACCTAAAGCTTCAATATTGTTTAACATAACAATTGGGCTTTCATTAAAACGGAAGTTTTTAATAGGATATTTAATCTTGCCGTTCTCTATATAGAAAGTACCGTCACGAGTTAAGCCAGTATAAAGTAATGTTTGCGGATCTAGCCCTCTAATATACCAAAGACGTGTAACTAACACTCCTCGACGCGTGTTTTTAATCATATCTTCTAACGATTCATCACCGCCAGCCATAATAAAATGTCCGCCATCAGGAACATATTCAGTGCCGGTATCTTTTGCCCAAAATGGAGTATTTGGCATATTAGTAATGATGCCATCTTTAACCCAATCAATTTTTTTTCTAGGATAACCATTACCAGCAAAAGGCGCGACAGGTACAATGGGATCATTAGGATCTGAATAAATATGAACTCGCTCATCAAACATTTTTTGACCAAGTTTATTTTTAGGGCCTTTCTCTCCTTCTTTAAGTTTATTACTTAAAAAGCTTCTTCCTTCATCCGCTTCGCGCTGTCCCATTGAGCGTACTAAGTTATTTAATAAACCAACACTTGCTGCTGGCTCAAGGATAACTGTGTACTTTCCCGGTTCCATTTCTTTAGCATCAACAGATCCTTTTGATTTATCGATAGCCACTTGTGACGCTTTTTTAGTATCAAGTAAAGCAACGTCACTATAATCACGCGACACCCAGCCAGAGCCTTTGCCGTCTTTAGTACGAATGGTAACAGAGAAATCAACATTACTTGATTTGTTGTATGCAAACACCCCTGAACTATTCATTATAGCTATTGCTCTTACGCTTTCTTCTAAAAAGCCTGATGAAACTAAATCATTAGCTTTTGAAGGCTTAATACTATTTTCAGCGGCTTGCGCACGATCATCAGGAGTAACATTAGCCGTACTTTCAAAAAAGTTATTGGCTTTAAGGTATTTTTGCTTACCAAAATTAGGCATATACTCTGAGTTTTCAGGCGCTAATTTTGCTAATTCTTCAGAACGACGAACGACTTTTTGAAGTGATGTATCATCAAATTCATTAATAACAGCAGTCCCGATACGTTTTCCAAACGTTGACTGCACAGTTAGAGTTAAATCACTCTGCTCTCCAGCAGTTGATACTGTGTTTCTCGCGTAACGAATATTACCCGACACTTCACCTTCTAAATTACACTCTATTTCATCAGCTTTTGAATAAGCTATTACTTTAGTTAACAGTTCTTTAGCATGTTTTTCTGTAAATATAGTCATGATAAATTTATTCCTTTCTTTGTTATTATTCTTGTCAAAATCACACTTTTCGTGCGGTGTTAATAACATTAATATTGTTAAATCGCGTAGTTGGGCAACCATGCGACACTGCACTTACTTGTGATGGTTGACCTTTACCATCAAAGAAAGAGCCTCCAAGTCGATAATCAGACTTACCCGCTAATTGAGTACAGCTATTCCAAAACTGCTGTGTGTTTGATTGATAAGCAACATCTTCAATTTGCTCAGTAATTTTACCGTCTTTAATTTGATAAAATAATTGACCACCAAATTGAAAGTTATAACGTTGTTGATCAATAGAGTAAGAACCACGACCCGCAATATAAATGCCATTTTCAACGTCTTTAATAACATCGTCAGCAGAAATATCTTTTTCATTAGGGCGAAGAGATACATTAGGCATACGTTGAAATTGAACATCACGCCAGCTTTGCGCGTAACAACATCCATGAGATTCCTTCTGGTCGATCATATGTACTTGATCACGAATCGCTTGATAGTTAACTAATGTTCCGTCTTTAACTAAATCCCATTCTTTTGTTGGAACACCTTCATCATCGTAACCAACATTACCTAATGAATACGGTTGGGTCTTATCTGCAAACAAATTAACAATTTCTGAACCATAGTTAAACTTACCACTTTTCCACTTATCTAAAGTAGCAAAGCTGGTACCGGCATAATTTGCTTCGTAGCCTAGAACACGGTCAAGCTCTAATGGATGCCCTACTGACTCATGAATAGTCAGCATTAAATGTGCAGGGTCTAATACTAGATCATATTTTCCTGGCTCTACCGATTTGGCTTTTAATTTTGCTTGAAGTTGTTTACCTGCTGCAGCTGCATCTTCAACCATATCGTATGAATTTTTATAACCAACACTTGCACCAGAAATTCTAATTTTATCTTCTTCTCTGCCATCTAAGTATTCAAAGCCCATACCAACAGGGTTACCTAAACCATTACGTTGTTTAAAACCAGCTGAGCCAACAGCAGTAGCAAAGAAAGGTGCCCATAATCTATGTATATCTTGATCTATATAAGAACCGTCAGTTGAAGCAAAGTATTTTTGTTCATTAACAAGGAATAAAACGGATGTGATATAAGAAGCCCCATTTTTAAGCGCGGCATCATTAACAGATAACAATAAATCTACTTTATCTTTAACTGGGATTTCCATCGCATTTTTTTTAATCGGCGTATTCCAACTTACTTCGCCAACACCTTTCACTGGCGCTAATACAACAGGAGATGTTTGAAATTTAGCATTTGCTTTGGCTACAGCAACCGCTTTTTCAGCAGTTTTTGCTACACTATCGGGGGTCATGTTAGATGTTGATGCAAAGCCCCATGTACCATTGGCTATAACACGTACACCAATACCTGCTGATTCAGTGTTAACAATGTTATCTACACGTACTTCCCGAGTGGTAACAAATTGATTCAAATAACGGCCAATACGAGCATCAGCATAAGTTGCACCTTTTGCTTTAGCGGCATTTAAAGCAATATCAGCCAATTTCTTTTTGTAGCTAATATCCATTGGCTTATCAAGTAATTGCTCTGCTGATACAGCAATACCTGACATAGGTAATGCAATCGCTCCAGCACCAACGCCAGATAGCTTAATAAAATTACGTCTATCCATCATTTTTCCCTTGTTCGATTATTGTAGTTTGTATGTGATGTAAGTTATTTAGCTTTAACGTTAACTTTGAGAGTTAGCACTATTTTGGTTATAACTTATGCAACCAGTCTATATCAAATTACCAATAAAACTCAATTGCCCTGAACGTGAAAAAGTTACACTTCAACGTGAAAAAAGTTACAAACTATTTCTTAAAAAATAAACGTTTTTAATAAATATAGAATATAAAAGTGGAATTATTTTATTTTGCTATACTAGTGGATAACACTTTCATCAAGTGTTTATTAATGCCTTAAAGGACTGATAAGTGAATAAAAAATGTAGAACAATAAAAAAAATATCGTGGCACGTATCCGTTCAATTTGTATTATTTATCATTGGACTGTCACTTACTTTATTTAATCATCATCAAAATCTAAACGCCTTAGACAAACAAATAATAGATTCATTGAATAAAAGAGTTGACGTTATAATTACAGAAATAAACGATAGGTTAGAAATGTACCATCGTGCACTCAATGCAATGCGTGGCACTATTCATAGCCTTGAGGTAAGCAATCTTAATTATCAAGCAATAGCAAACTACTCTAAAAGCCATAACTATCAATTAGAATTGCCCGGCGCCAATGGTATTGGCTATATAAAAAATGTAGAACCTAAAAACTTAAATACATTTGTAGAAAGCGCGCGTAAAGAAAGAGACGATAATCAATTTAATATAAAGTCATTAAATCCTCATACAAAAAACCAATTTATAATTCAGTATATTTTTCCTGAAAATAAGAATAATCAGGCAATTGGTTTAGATATTGGCTCTGAAACAATGAGAAGAAGTGCGGCACTAAATGCAGCAAAGAACAATCAAGTGCAATTAACTGGACCAATAACATTAGTACAAGCAAATCAAAAAACACAACAAGGCTTTTTAATTTTATTACCCGTTTATAACTCGATAATTCCTCCCAAAAGTCAAACACAACGAATGGACGACTTGGTTGGTTGGACTTATTCACCTCTATTAATCGATGAAGTATTAAAATCATTATCTAAATTTGATGCTAATTATTTAAGCCTTATCGACGAAACTAAAGAGTCATCAATCACATTTTTTACCTACGGAAATAAGAATGATATAACCTCTTACTCCGTTACAAATAACATTACTATCATGGGGCGCACCTGGGTGATTACACTTCATGGAACAAACGCTCATATTAATAGTTTGAACTTACCAAACAAATTTGAAGAGTTTTTTAATGGCCTAATATTAACAGTCTTAATTATGTTAATTATTCTATCGGTTCAAATTACCTTATACCGCAAAGCACAAAGAGATCAGCTGGAAATTCAATTATCAAAAAAACATGAAAAAGCATTAGAAGCCGCTAACTTAAAATTAGAAGCTGAAGTAAAAGCTAGAACATACCAGTTAGCAGAAATAAACATGTTACAACGCAGTATATTAAATAGCGCAAGTTATTCAGTAATTGCAACTGATATTAAAGGCATTATTACCGTATTTAATCCTGCCGCAGAAAAATTATTAGGTTATCCAGCAGATCAAGTTGTTGGCATTAAAACACCGGCTATTTTCCATTTAGAAGAAGAAATAATAAAACAAGCTAAAAAATTAAGTAAAGAACTAAATATCGAAGTAAAAGCAAATTTTGATGTGTTTGTACTGAAAGCCTCACTCAATCAACCTGACACTAACCAATGGACATATGTAAGCTCTGATGGAAAACATACTCAAGTAAACTTAAATATAACGTCTCTTTTAAACAACGAAGACAAAATTGTGGGTTATTTAGGTATAGCATATGATTTAACCGAGCAAATCATTCATGAAAAAGCTCTTGCAGATGCTAAAAAGCAAGCCGAAAAAGCATCCCAAGCTAAATCAGAGTTTCTTGCAAATATGAGCCATGAAATTCGCACACCAATGAATGGCTTATTTGGTACATTACAATTATTAGAAGAGTTACCCCTTGCTGATAAAGCGAAAGATTATGTAAATAAGGCAATCTACTCAACCAAAGCTCTCACTACCATTATAAACGATATTTTAGATTTTTCTAAAATAGAGGCAGGCAAATTATCCCTAGAAAATAGAACATTCGAACTACAAGAGTTACTTAATTATTTACATTCAGACCTGATTATTCCAGCAAAAGAAAAAGGGATTTACTTAACCTTCAATTCTACTGTTAAGCATAATTATTGGATTGGTGATGCTGTCAGACTTAGGCAAATATTTTTAAATATTATCTCCAACGCCATTAAGTTTACTCATAAAGGCGGCATTACTCTTTATGTAACACTCACTGAGAATAAACACTTATCTTTTATTATTACTGATACTGGTATTGGCATTTCACCCGAAGTCTTACCTCGATTATTTGAACGCTTTGAACAAGCAGATCAATCAACTACCCGAGAATACGGAGGCACAGGGCTTGGCTTGCCAATTACCAAATCATTAATTCGCTTAATGGGCGGTAAAATTGATGTTGAAAGCGAATTAGAACTCGGTAGTAAATTTGTTATAACCTTGCCACTTGAAGCATCACAGATAAAACCAGATACTATTGATATAGAAATTAACAACTATCCAGATTTAAATGATCGCACAATCTTATTAGCTGAAGACAACCAAATTAATCAAGTCGTTGCAAAGGCAATGTTAGCGCCAACAAAAGCGAATATTGTTATTGCAAATAACGGACTTGAAGCAGTAGATTTATGCAAAGAATTATCACCCGATCTTATTTTTATGGACATTCAAATGCCTAAAATGGATGGACTTGAAGCATGTAGCATTATAAAGGAATTCAATAGTAAACAAATTATTATCGCATTAACCGCCAATGTATTAGCCGAGCAAAAAGAAATTTATAACAAATTATTTGATGGTTACCTAGCTAAGCCCATTGAAAAACTGGAATTAATAAGAATGTTGCACCAATTATTAAAGTCATAAGCATGAAGTTTATTTAACGCTTTAGATTTTATTAAGTGCCACATTCCAATATAATAATTGACTTGCTTAAAAATTAATTATCAATAGGTATCTTCAACAAATGAAAATCATTTCTTTTAATATAAATGGCTTACGTGCCCGCCTTCACCAATTGCAAGCAGTTATTGATAAACATCAACCAGATATAATTGGCCTTCAAGAGATTAAAGTACATGATGAAATGTTTCCACTTGCAGATGTAGAAGCCATGGGATATCACGTATATTTTCATGGTCAAAAAGCGCATTATGGCGTAGCTATGCTTTGTAAAAAAGAAGCGGATGTTGTTATTAAAGGCTTTCCTACAGATACTGATGAATCACAAAAACGTATGATAATGGTTCAAACAACTAATGAAAATAACGAAAAAGTTACAATATTAAACGGCTACTTCCCACAAGGCGATAATATTGCTCATGAAACTAAATATCCATATAAGCGCCAATTTTATAAAGACTTGATGAATTACTTAAACTTACACCATACCCCAGATGAAAATATTGTAATAATGGGTGATATTAATATTTCCCCAACAGATCTTGATATTGGCATAGGTGAAGTCAATCGCAAACGTTGGTTAAAAACAGGAAAATGTAGTTTTCAACCCGAAGAACGTGAATGGTTAGCGACACTACTAAATTGGGGATTTAAAGATACTTACAGAGAACTACATCCTACAAGAGAAGAACGATATTCTTGGTTTGATTATCGCTCAAAAGGCTTTGATGATAATAGAGGCCTTAGAATTGATGTTGTTTTAGCAACAACAAAACTTGCTGAAAAATGTATTGAATCTGACGTTGATTATGAGCTTAGAGGAATAGAGAAACCTTCTGATCATGCCCCAATATGGTCGACGTTTAGTTAATGAAAAGACTTGCAGAGTATCTTTGCCCTATATGTAAAGCTGAATTAACCTACCAACAGCCGACTTATGCTTGCATCAATAATCATTGTTTTGATCAAGCTAAAGAAGGCTATGTGAACCTATTGCCGGTTCAACTTAAACATTCAAAACAGCCAGGCGATAACAAAGCCATGGTTAATGCTAGACGCGACTTTTTATCACAAGGTTATTATCAACCTTTGGTCAATAAACTCCTCGCTTTACAACAAGAATACGCATTATGTAAGGCTAAGATATTAGATGCAGGATGTGGGGAAGGTTATTATACTCATCAACATATTAATACCACTAATCAAGTATACGGTGTTGATATTGCAAAAGAAGCGATTAAAAAAGCCTCGAAAAAATATAAAGAGGTTTATTTTAGCGTGGCAACTCTCTCTCACCTTCCGTTTGCAGATCACTATTTTAATTGGATGATTTCAGTCTATGCTCCCATTTTAGAACAAGAATTTACCCGTGTTTTAGCTGAACAAGGTTATTTAGTTACAGTCACGCCTGGTAAGCGCCACTTATTTGAATTAAAGGAAATAATCTATCAGTCAGCAAAGGAGCATGATGATGAAAAGGAAGTAATTCAATCGTTAAAATTAATTGATGAACAACGAATAGCTTACCAAATGACATTAAACACACCAGATGATGCTTTAAATTTATTATCTATGACCCCATTTGCGTTTAAAGCTTCAAAAGAGGCCTTAAGTGCTTTGTCGCAACAACGAAATTTCAATTGCCAAGCTGACTTCATCATTCGCTTATATCAAAAGATATAAAATTTAATAAAATAAGCACTTTATAATTTAGTCAAATGAACTAAAGAAGGCTATAACTATAACCGGTATCGAGAATTAGCGTAACTAACATTTAATAATGTTGCTAAATCTAAATAACGAGGTCTTCTAATAGAAAGTTTAATATCACCATCTTGCTCATTAACTTTAGCAACCCCTCTTCTATACCAATCAGCTAAAGCAGGCGGTAAAAATTTGTCAGCTTTGACACCTAACATAACAACAGCCTGTAGAGGAATACTTAATAAAAACAAGAAATATACTAACGCCTGAGCAAGAATATCAGCCCCACCAAAATATAACTGCATAATTAAAACAAATAACGCCATGGCCGGCAAATATCGATAAACTAATCGACCTATTTGTACCGCACGATACTCATCAAAATAATGGTTAAGCTCTGCTTTTTTAGGCCATAACTCCATATACTTCCGGCCTAATTTAAAAATTTCTATTACACTCATATTCATAGGCAACAAAATATCGTAACTCTTGCTAAAAAGATAGCATATTCTCAGTAAAAATTAGAGAAATGATGAAAATTTTGTCTAAAAATTTAATAAAATTGCGTGATATCAAAACATTTAAATTTAAAAAAGCTATGATTAACTATCAACATGTTGAGATAGTTAATCATTTTATGAAAAAACCTTTAATTTTAGTGATAAATTGTGGCAGTTCATCTTTAAAATTTTCTTTAATGGACCCTAAAACAGGTGAAGAAAGTTTAAATGGTATCGCCCAATGCCTTTTATCAGATAATGCAAACATTAGCTTCAAAGTAAATGGAGAAAAACAAGTATTAGCACTTCTACCCCCTTTTGATCATAACACTGCTATTGTTGAGCTAGTTAATTTTATAACTAAGAATAATCTATTTGAACAAATTACAGCTATTGGTCATCGCGTCGTGCATGGGGGAGAAAAGTATCATCAACCAACATTAATTACTCCTCAAGTAAAAAATGAAATAGCTAAATTAGCTAAATTAGCACCATTGCATAATCCTGCTAACTTAGTCGGCATTGAAGCAACCGAGAAAGTATTTTCACATTTATTGCAAGTGGCTATTTTTGATACTGCTTTTCATCAAACTATGCCTGAAAAAGCTTATATTTATGGTCTACCTTACAATTTATATCAAGAACATGGCATACGACGCTATGGCTTTCATGGCACCAGCCATTACTTTGTCACACAACGAGCCAGCTCATTACTACAAAAGCCACTAGAGCAGTGCAATTTTATTAGCGCACATTTAGGGAATGGTTGTAGTATCAGTGCTATCGTTAATGGGAAGAGTGTTGATACTAGTTTAGGCTTTACTCCACTTGAAGGAGTGGTAATGGGAACTCGAAGTGGTGACATCGATCCCAGCATTATTTTTTACCTTGTAGAACAATTAGGCTATTCGTTAGACCAAGTCAATACCCTGCTAAATAAAGAAAGTGGGCTACTTGGCATTTCTGGGATCAGTAATGATTGCCGCACCATTGAAGAACAATTATTAGCCGGAAACAAACGCGCTAAACTTGCCATAGATGTATTCTGTTATCGTATTGCCAAAAAAATTGCCAGCTTTAGTGCTAGTTTAGACAATCTCGATGGGTTAATTTTTACTGGTGGCATTGGTGAAAACTCAAACACAATCAGAAGTCTTATTCTTAATCAGTTATCCCTCCTTGGTTTTAAAGCAAATGAACAATTAAATGAAGAAATTCGCTTTGGAAAACAGGGAAATATAAATGATACAACCAGTAGACCTTGCTGGGTAATACCCACGAATGAAGAATGGGTAATCGCAGAACAAACACAACACTTGCTTATCAATAAAGGAATGTAAAATGTCAAATCGTTTAATGTTAATACCCGTAGGTTTTGGTGTTGGACTTACAAGTGTAACCCTTGGGCTAATGCATGCCTGTCAGCAAAAAGGCATTAAAGTTGGTCATTTTAAACCGATTAGCCAACCTTCTAGAAACTCACTTTCAAATAAGAACCAAACCATTAGTTGGTCTGGTAACGACTTGTCAATCACCTTAAGTTATGTAGAAGAAAAAATGGGTGACGGACAGCATGATGTGGTATTAGAGCAAATAGTTGCCAACTATAATAATTTTAGTAAAGAATACGATTTAGTCATAATTGAAGGTTTAATTCCAACGACACGCCAGCCGTATGCAGGAAGAATCAATAAAGAAGTAGCACAAGCACTTTCAAGTAATATAGTACTAGTCGCATCTCCAGACAGCGATAATGAAGAAGAGTTTGAAGACAGAATTGAAGTCAGCGCAGCTACTTTTGGTGGTTTAAAAAACCCAAAGTTACTCGGTTGCATTATCAACAAAATAAATTCTCCTGATAAAGATGAGTTTGGCTTACTCCCTCGTGAACATGAATTTGAGGTTAATCCAGATTTAACCCCTTGGCTTAATTTATCTATTTTTAAACATAATCACTTTAGCTTATTAGGGACTATCGCTTGGGAAATTGATTTAATTGCACCAAGAGTCATAGATATCGCCAATTATTTAGACGCTACAGTGATAAATGCTGGAGACATGGAGCATCGCCGCATTCGTAGTATTAGCTTTTGTGCGAGAAGTGTAAGCAACTTAGTAAGTCATATACAACCAGGACGTTTAGTGGTGACGCCAGGTGACCGAACCGATATAATTATTGCCACTTGCTTATCAGCTTTAAATGGAACAAAAGTCGGCGCTTTATTACTAACTAATGGCTATCTACCGAATAAAAGCATTATGGAACTATGCGATCACGCCTTAGCCGCTGGTTTACCTGTACTATCTGTACCATCTGATACTTGGCAAACATCTCGTCACCTAATGAACTTTACGCCAGAATTACCTCAAGATGATATACAACGTCAAGAAAGAGTAAAACAATATATAGCAGATAACTTGTCTCCAGTATGGGTTGATCAATTATCTAAAATTGCACCTCATCTAAATCCTATGTCACCGCCAGCGTTCAGGCATAAATTAACGGAGTTAGCAAAACAAGCAAATAAATTAATTATATTACCTGAAGGTACCGATGTAAGAACAATAAAAGCTGCGGCTATATGTGCAGAACGAGGCATTGCCCGTTGCCAATTACTAGGAAATAAAGAACAAATTCTCAAAATAGCTGAGCAACAAGGTATTAATTTACCCTCTGGTTTAATTATTACCGACCCCGAATTAATTAGAGATAATTACATTAATCCTTTAGTTGAGCTAAGAAAACATAAAGGCATGACTGAAGTGGTTGCCCAGCAAGAATTAAAAGACAATGTAGTGCTTGCCACTTTAATGTTAAAGCTAGGGCAAGTAGATGGATTAGTCTCTGGTGCCGTAAACACCACAGCAAATACAATTCGCCCAGCACTACAATTAATTAAAACAGCTCCTAACAGCTCTCTAGTTTCTTCAATATTTTTCATGCTATTACCCGAACAAGTATTGATATATGGGGATTGTGCAATAAACCCTGAGCCGAATGCAGAACAACTTGCTGATATAGCTATTCAATCTGCTGATTCAGCAATACAATTTGGGATAGAGCCTAAAGTAGCAATGATTAGCTATAGCACAGGAACATCTGGTCACGGCGCCGATGTGGAAAAAGTTAAGCTCGCAACTAAACTGGCCCAAGAGAAACGACCTGACTTAATAATAGATGGTCCATTACAATATGATGCCGCTATTATGGAAAACGTAGCAAAAACTAAAGCCCCAAATAGTCCTGTTGCAGGCAAAGCCAATGTGTTCATATTTCCAGATTTAAATACCGGTAATACGACTTATAAAGCAGTACAACGATCTGCTGACTTGGTCAGTATTGGACCAATGCTTCAAGGAATGGGTAAACCCGTAAATGACTTATCAAGAGGTGCTCTTGTTGATGATATTGTTTACACCATTGCATTAACAGCAATTCAAGCTAAATTTTAAATAATACGTAAATTTAATGCTTAAAATACAGACATTAGTGGCATATTTGATATAAAAATCACTTATTTGACTTAAGTTGGTGTTTTTATAAACTCTCAATCATTGGTCGTTTATTTTTTAGCTAGCCAAAAAACAAACGACCAAATTAATTAAACTATAACAATAAGATACACAGATAAACAAAGGTTGCTCACAATGATATCCACAGCTTTTGTGGATAGTATTATTAAAAATAATAAATAATCATCTTTGTTTTTAGGCAATTAAACCATCATTAAACTTATTTTTATCTACCTTTTACTAAAAATAAATAAACAAACACGTATTTACACAATATTATCGTAATAAAGCTTCATACTTATTGACCAAATATATAAAATATCAGTCTTGCTCTAGTGGTTACCCTGAGAAATAGGTATAGTTATTCTTTAATTAAATGGCTTTTTTTACCGCTTTACCCAGCATCAAATGTTGTCCCGTAATTAATAATTATTTCGGTCGGTAATAGCACTAGCAACATCTGCTAAATAGGCTAATTCACTATCTTGTTAAATAGATAAATTCAAAGGAATTTTATGACTGTAATTTATGGTATTAAAAATTGTGATACCGTTAAAAAAACACTGAAATGGTTAGATAACAACAACATTAACTATGAATTTCATGATTTTAGAGTCAATGGCATAAACACCACATTAATTAACAAATTTACTCAACTGATAGATTGGGAGTTATTATTAAACAAACGTAGTACGACTTTTCGTGCTTTAGATGAGAGCATTAAGAAAAATTTAGACGAAAATACCTTTAAGAATATTGTGCTTGAACAACCCACATTAATTAAGCGCCCCGTATTATTAATCAACAACACATTACATGTCGGCTTCAAGGAGCAACAATATCAAGAGTTATTTAACTAATGGCCACAATTGAAACTAACGTAATATCTCTTGCCAAAGCATTAATTTCTCGCCCTTCTGTAACTCCAGAAGACGCAGGTTGCCAAGCATTAATGCTAAATATCCTTGAACCGTTAGGCTTTAATAACGAAACAATGGTATTTGAAGACACGACCAATTTATGGGCTCGTAAAGGTTCAACGTCACCAGTATTTTGTTTCGCTGGACATACCGATGTTGTGCCTGCGGGTAATCTTGAGTTGTGGCAGACACCGCCTTTTGAGCCTACTATTATTGATGGGATGCTTTATGGTCGTGGTGCCGCCGATATGAAAGGTAGCTTAGCAGCCATGGTTATCGCCACAGAAAAATTTGTTAATGATCACCCCGATCACCTAGGCTCTATCGCCTTTCTAATTACGAGCGATGAAGAAGGCCCATTTATTAATGGTACTACCCGCGTAATCGATACATTAGAAGCTCGTAACGAGAAAATAGATTATTGTATTGTAGGAGAGCCATCAAGTACTTATAAAGTTGGTGATATTATTAAAAATGGTCGTCGTGGCTCTATTTCAGGTGAAATAGACATTCATGGAAAACAAGGCCATGTAGCATACCCAGATCATGTAAAAAACCCTATTCATTTAGCCATGCCAGCACTCGCTCAATTAAGTCAAAGCCATTGGGATACAGGCAATGATTATTTTCCAGAAACCAGTTTTCAAATATCGAATATCCAATCTGGCACTGGTGCAACAAATGTAGTCCCTGGACACCTTACCGCGTGGTTTAATCTTCGCTATAGTACAGAATTAGATGATCAAACTATTGTGGATAAAGTTAATGCGGTAATGACCGAACACCAACTTGATTATGAAATAAAATGGACCTATAACGGTAAGCCCTTTATTACTGAACCAGGTTTATTTGTTAGCGCGGTAGAAGAAGCCATCTTGTCAATTACTGGGATCACAACTGAACTTTCAACATCAGGAGGTACTTCAGACGGACGCTTTATTGCACCAACAGGAGCTCAAGTTATTGAATTAGGGCCTTGTAATAAAACTATACATCAAGTGAATGAATGTGTCGCCTGCGAAGACCTTAACTTGTTAGCTGATATTTATTATCAAACACTCGTTAACGTATTAACACCTAAAACTTAAGTTGTTGGATGATAAACGTGTGAACAAACTCTTAATACGTAACGCACAAGTCGTTGGCCAAGATGAGTACCACTTAAGCTGGTTATCTCCAAAGTTAGCTATTCATAATGATATGTTATCTGCTTGGAAAGATTTGGTAAGTCATGCTAAACAATCTGGCTTTGAATTATCCATCGCCAGCGGATATCGTAGCTTTGATCGCCAACTTAGCATTTGGAATAAAAAATTTAATGGCGAGCTAGCCGTTAGAGATAAGCACAATAATATTATTGAGCTAGACCACTTAAACGAAACAGATAAAGTGATGGCTATTTTGACTTATTCTGCTTTACCAGGGGCAAGCAGACATCACTGGGGGACAGATATTGATGTTTACGCCACTAACTTATTACCTAATGGTAAATCTCTACAGCTTGAGCCATGGGAATACCAAGAACAAGGCTATTTCTTTCCTTTAAGCCAATGGTTAGATCAACACGCTAATGAATTTGGTTTTTTCTTTCCTTACTCTCAAGATCGAGGTGGTATCGCAATAGAACCATGGCACATGTCTTTTCAACCACTTGCGCAACAATATGAAAATAAGTTAACCCTTCCATTACTGGCTAATTTAATTGGAACGAGTAAAATTTCCGGTAAAAAAGCTATTTTAGCTAACTTAACCAGTATTTTTACGCAATATATTACGAATATTTGTCATACACACCTTCTCGACAATAATGCTATAAATAAGGAAGATCATGGATAATTGGCTTGCTTGGATCATTTTAATTATTGTAGCTTTGTATTTTGTGGGGAATTTAAATACTTTTCATAAAAGTGCTAAGCTTCCAATGCGTAAAAAAAACTTAAATGATCTAAAAGAAACACTCCCACGAACGCATAAAACGGATCACAAAATGCCACCAAATTCAGGTGTTAAACAGGAAAAATAACTTTAACAACAAATTTTAATTTTACAGTAAAAGGACAAAGTAAAGTGTATGTTAAAGCAGCAATGAAGCAGATAAAAATTTTAAGTTTCCCTAAATTATCTATACCATTAAAAATACCTACGCTACTACTTTTTGTTCTTGGGTTATATTTAGGCTACCTAAAATATAGTGCTTATCAATTAGAAAATCATCAAACATTGGCTATCATCTCAGCACCTAAAATAGATGATATATATTTTTTAGATTTTAGATTATTGAGCAATAAATTAAGACCTACTGAAAAGTATAGAATTGCTAAAGTTGTCGATATTACCGGAGACATTATTACATTAGTCTATGGTAGTTTGTATTATCAACGAAAACATTCAGCTATTAACAGTATCAAATACGGTCAGTTAAGTTACAAAGATTACTTTGAAACCAAACGCTATAATTTACCGCTTACAAAAATTAGAAATATGCATCAAGGTGAAATTATTTACTTAGCAAAAAGGCCTACTCGCAAAAAGTTATATGGAAACCTAGTAAGTCCAGAGATAATGAAACCTGCGGCAAGTCCATTTATTTACGGTAGATCTGAAAATATCAAAGGGGAAGCATTCTTAATAGAGCAACATAGCGAAATCAATTTTAAAACGGCATTTGAACTATTCCAGCAATCGTCTGAGCTTGGTTATGTCGAGGGCCAAATCAACCTTGCAGAAATGTATATAAATGCCTTATACACCCCAAAAAATTTAAATAAAGCGTTATTTTGGCTGAAACAAGCGTCTTTACAAAGCAGTAAAGCTGCAATTTTAAAATATGAAATTATTTGTAAACAAGTCCCTGAGTGTAATATTTACAACTTCTTTAAAGAATTAACCAATGCAGGTGTAAATGTTAAAGTGAGAAAATTAGATTTTGAACTCACTAAATAACAATTTTTACTAAAAGTAAAATTAAATGAAAAAAAACATCGTAATTGCGATCAGTGGTGTATCAGGCTCAGGTAAAACGACAATTGTAAAAAGGTTAGCGAGTAAATTCGATTGCCCATTTTTACTTTTTGATGATCATATTGATGAAAACACTTATCCTGTAAACATGGAAGCTTGGTTAAAAAATGGAGCCAACCAATCACTTATTCCCCCCTAAATTTGCCAATTCATTAAAGTCTTTAATTATAGGGAGTAATAGCCAGTTGATTTTTATTGAAGAACTGTTTAGCAAAGAAAGAGATGTTATATCTTTATGAATTGATCATATTATTTTACTCGATCCTCCCTTGGAGTTATGTTTAGCACGTATAATAAAAAGGCATATCAACTTCCACAGTACCAATTCAATATATTCCCTATCGAGTTATTTAGATATATAAAGCACTGCAGAGATATTAATAAATCAACAGCAAACCAAGTTAGAAATAATTGTGACTTCGTAATTAAAGAGACATCTTAAATTCAAAATACAACCAATGACATTATTAATTTTTTAATCGCTTTAAAAAATTAATAATGAATTTAATCCTCGAGAGCAGGCCAACCATTAGCTTTTATTTCACTTACTAAATTACTAGGTCGATAGCTTTTATCTGCTAAATAACGCGCTTTCACCGATTTGTGTAATTTTAATTGATACGTCTCATCGGTCAGTTGTAGTTTTCGATACATTTTACGTTTAACACGATAAAAAGACTTTCGTGATTCGGTAATCGTGGCCGTAACTTTAGGGTTTAGTTGTTCCGTTAAATGAGATTCAACGCTTAATGCATGGCTTTTCGCTTCTTTTATCATCCATTGTAACGTGATATCTGATAATAGCCCGCTATCTTCGTCAGGCGCATAACTACCGCCAATATTACTATGAGCACCACAAAACCAAACTTGTTTAATATCAACACTCGTACGTCGTTGCCATATTGTGGGGATAAAATCCTTACGGTGTTCATCTATCGCTAAGGCATGTCTCGCAACCTGAATATTTGAACCCATTTTAGTGTCATAAAATTCATCTTCATCTTCGAATAACCCCAAAAATGAAATAGGTATGCCCATTGCGCCAACAGTGTCCCATACCCCAACAAATTTTATTACTTTATCGGGATGACTATTCTCAGCAATAAACATTTCAGACATTGCACTTCGCGGCTTGTAATCAACACCATCATTTTTATAGTGCTCAAAAGCCTGTTCAATTAAATGGGCTTTATCTCGCTTTAAAATACCGCAGTTATTAATTAACCCACATAACGAGCGTATAGTATAAGCGCCACGGCTAAAGCCGAAGAAATAAAGTTCATCTCCTTCATTATAATTCTGAACGATATATCGGTAGTCATCTTTAATATTTTTTTGAATACCTGCACCTGTGGCACCACCTACGACTGAATTATAATAAGAGCCTACGCCCCAATCATAAAACACTTGTTGAGGAATACCATCGTCCCCCATTGGCATAATCGCGCGAGCGAGCTTTAACACATTAGTAGGAAAGTCTTTCTCGAGATCTTTTTCAGGACGGTTCCATGTACCATCAGCACAAATCACTATACGTTTAACCATGTTATCAACTCCATTTGATGATAATTATTATTGATATATAGTTAACAATATAGCTGATTTTCTAATCAGATTGGAAGTTTATTCAAACGAAAGAATTCAGCTTTCATTGCCTCTTTTTCGCCCATCATCGCAATAGTTTTTCGAGAAGGACAAGCTAATGATGCATTATCAATTAGATAACCAATATGTTGATGAGAGAATTTATTTTTATTTGTCTGAAAAATAGCAAGCATTGCACTAAATACATCTACTCGCCAATTATCTTTATAACGACTGGCAATGCTCCACAGCGTTTCTTTAGATTCACGTGTTAGCTGACATTCGGTATCTGGCTCTTTTGAAGTCACCTGCGGTGCTACTGGCGACGTGATATTTTTTTGGGCTGGTCTATTAGCCAAAGATGGATCAAAACTTTCTAATTTATTCGATATATCGACTTGTTGTACTTTTTGCCAAGCTTGACCATCAAACTCATATACTTGAATGAAACTTTCACCTATCGCTGGGCGTATACTCGCTAAACGAACCATGAAAGCATTAAGCCGATGAGCTGCCATTTCTGTCTCATTTTTTTGCGAAACTAGGGTAAACCTTAACGGTAAGTTATTTCCACTTCCAACAATATTTAACTTTAAAAAGAGAGGTTCACGTAGCTCTGATTCTATGGTATTAAGGCTGACATAATTCAATTTTGCGTACGCTATATTGATAAATATATTTATTTGAATGAGTAAAAGTAAGTATAAAACTCGCATCAACATGGTTTACCTTTCAATAAAATTCAAATAGCACTTATTAAATGAGCGCAGCAAGTAATATAGAATGATATTTCAACAAGATATAATCAAGTGTTTATTAATTTATCTTTATAATTAAGAAAAACTTTACTGATAATATTGCTCCATCACTATATAATAATGTGGAGCAATATTTTCTTACTAGCTAACTTTTTAAATAAGTGTAGCCAGCTAAACATTCTTCATAAAAGTCAATTAAATTAACACCTTCACGGGGTTTAATCTTTCCTCGTTGAACTTCTTTATCAATGTCTTTTTTAATCACTTGAGCCATAAGTACAGGTGTATATTGCATCGTTGATAATACATTTTCCACAGAAGAGCCTTTCACAGTTTCTTCAATATAAAAATCCTTGGGATCGTCGTCATAACTAAACACATGAACTTCATTTAATCGACCAAATAAATTATGCATATCACCCATAACATCCTGATATGCACCAGTTAAAAAGATCCCTAAAAAGTAATCTTCACCTGGTATCAATTGGTGTAATGGTATATTACTAGCGACCGTATCTTCGCCAATAAATTTATCTATTTTACCGTCACTATCACAGGTAATATCAACTAAACTACACAGCTTTGTTGGTTGTTCATTCAAACGAGAAATAGGTACAATTGGTAATACCTGATCAATCGCCCATGAGTCAGCTGCTGATTGAAATACTGAAAAATTCGCTAAATACTGTGATGACAACATTGCTGATATTTCACGCAATTCTTCAGGAATAAACTCTTCATTTTTTATTTGTGTTTCAATACGATTTAGAATACGCCAATACATAGTTTCAACTTTTGCCAGCTCATCTAACGTAAAAATACCAAGTTTAAACGCTTGAAAAGCTTGCTCTTTTAATTGGCAAATATCATTGTAAACTTCCTGAGAGTTTTCTTGCTCCATTTCATTTTCAATATCTCGCATATTGGTAACAATAATATGCTCACTAGTCGATTTTTTTGTCGCATATTGTGTTCCACTTGGGTGAATTTCACCGATGACTTTTGTTATCACACAAGAATGATGAGCCGTCATTGCACGACCACTTTCACTCACAATATTAGGATGAGGAACAGATTCAAGATCACAGTTTTGTTTAAAGCCATAAACGATGTCTGAGACATACTCTTCTAAACCATAATTACAAGATGAGTCATTAGTGGATTGAGAGCCATCATAATCAATTGCTAAACCACCACCTACATCAACATATTCTAAAGGTACGCCTAACTGTACTAGCTTTGAATAAACCAATGATGATTCTTGTACTGCCTCTTTAACTGCGCGAATATCAGTAAGCTGGCTACCAATATGAAAGTGCAATAATTTAATACTGTCCTTCATACCTTCATTTTCTAATAACGTTACTGCATTAAGAATTTCAGCAATACTTAATCCAAACTTGGCACGTTCACCACTCGAGCTTTCCCATTTACCTCGTCCTTTCACCATCATTTTAACTCGAAGACCAATAACAGGTGCAATATTAAGCTCTTTCGCTAAAGAGATAAGCTTTGTTAATTCACTAAACTTTTCAATAACAATAATAATATTTCTGTTTATTTTTAAGCCCAATAACGCTAGACGTAAGTACTCTTCATCCTTATAACCATTCAACACGGTTAAAGAGTCTTTATTAGTATTATAGGCAAGTGCTGCAATTAACTCTGGTTTAGATCCAGCTTCTAAGCCGTAATTAAAACGACTACCTGCGTCAACAATTTCTTCAATAACTTCACGCATTTGATTCACTTTTACTGGAAATACACCTAAGTACTTCCCTTCGTAATCAGCTTCCTCAATTTTTGCTCTAAAGGTTTTATTCAGCTGTTCAACTTGTGAACGTAAAATATCATGAAAACGAATAACAGCAGGAAATTCGATCCCCTCTTCCGCCATTTCATTTATTACTTCACGTAAGTTTATTTTAAGATCAGGTTGATCATAACGAGGGCTAACATGAATGTTACCACACTCGCTAATATCAAAATAGCCATTACCCCAACGTTTTACGCGATATGCTTTTTCAGCATCATCAATAGTCCAAGATGAATTAAGGGCTGTTGAAGCCAGCTCATTGCTTGAAAATTCTTTATTACCGCTACTTGGGTTATTCAATTTGTTCAAATCTTTATCTCAACTATGCTAAACAAAATATAAGTTCACGAACAACTTTAGCAGCAAAAACATCGCTGTTACCCGTGCTATCAATCTCTGGTGCTAATTCTACGACATCACACCCAACAAAATTCTTCTCTTTCAACATTTTACAAAGGCTAATAAAAGAATGAAAATCTTCTCCACCAGGCTCTGGCGTACCAGTACCAGGGAAAAAGCTTGGATCAAAATAATCAAGATCTAACGTTAAATAAATAGGTCGATCATTTGCAATGTTATTTACTGCGTCCAAAAATTCTTTTCTTGACGTTTTAATTGTCTTATTTTCTTTCATCCATTGATATTCTTCTTTTGTTCCTGAACGAATACCATATTGTATTAACTCATGTTGCTCACCAAAATGATCTAACACTCTTCGAATAATGGACGCATGTGAATAATGAAAACCTTGATAACCATCTCTTAAATCAGCATGAGCGTCTAAATGAATCAATACTAAATCAGGGTATTGTTCTAAATAAGTTTTAATCGGTGCATAAGAAATAGAATGCTCGCCACCTATTGTCAGTATTTTCACTTGGTCTTGAACTAAATCAATATCTGCAAACAAATCGGTAAAGTCATCACTTGCATATTGCCATTGTTGCTCAAGTATACTGTGCTTTTCTGCTTCATCATTTTCACTTTGCGCAGTAAGTGAAGGACGAATTTTTAAATTTCCTAAATCATAAAACGTAACATCACCTAGATCAGCGTTAAAATATGGTGAATATGTTTCAATGCCGTCAGCAACCGCTCTTAATGCATTAGGACCTGCTTTAGTGCCTTTTCGAAAACACGCAGTTCCATCATATTCAAAACCAATAATATGTATAGAATTAGCATAAATACCTTCGGCATTTTTGGAGAGTTGAAAAGGAATATCAACACTGTCTAATTCAATTGTTAGTTGTTTTATTATTGTCACGTTAGTTAACCTATATATACGCGAAAAATTTCGCGGCAATTATGCTACTTTTTTCACCAAAGTATAGAAATATTTTCAATTATTGATGTTTTTTTTATGACTTTATTTATGTCATAAAAATCACAATAAAATGCATAATTGAATAAGTTTGTTAACCATTGAAAAATAAACTAAAATTTAATACATATAAATTTTATAGATCAAATATAAATAACCATTGTTTTTATCGTTTAAAGGGGCGAACCATTGTTTTTTGAAGGTGCTGAAAAAAAAGCAGAAATACAAATAAATATTGGCCAAATATCTTTACTAAAAGATATAAAAGATACTTTTTGGCAAGCCATGGTGACATCTTGTAATGCGCAAATTATTTCATCGATAAACAATGAAAATTGCAAAGCTTTCTTACTCTCTGAATCAAGTTTATTTGTCTGGAATGATAGACTGTTAATTTTAACCTGTGGTGAAACCCAACTTGTTAATGCTATTGAATATTTTATCAAGAAAATTGGTAAAGATAAAATTAAACAACTTACCTATCAACGTAAAAACGAATACTTTTCACATGCTCAACCCAGCTGCTTTGGGGATGATATAAAGTTACTGTCACAGTACATTAAAGGCAATGCTTATCGATTTGGTGAGCTTGACGGACATCACAATTTTCTATTCCATTATGAAAACAACTTTATTGCTGATCCTGAAGATAAAACTTATGAATTCCTTGCTTATCAAATAAATGAACAAGCTTCTAATTTATTAACCAGCAAAGGTATAACTGCATTAGCGATTAGAGACTTTTTATCGATTAATAAGATTCTACCTGATTTCATCATAGATGATTATGTTTTTCAACCATACGGCTACTCACTGAATGCAATTAAAGCAGATAGATATTTAACGATTCACATCACTCCACAAGCAGACAGTAGTTATATAAGTTTTGAATCAAATATGGACTTAATGGCAATAGCGCCACTTTTTATAGAGATATTAAAACCCTTGTCATTCGATATATTAAGCTTTAATGAACATAGTTTTTCCAATAAAACTACATTATTTAAAGAAGCAAATTACTTAAGTAAATCATTAGTACAACAAACATTACCTAATGGCTATCATGTGAACTTTGCGAATTTTATTTTGCCTCAATTAGAATTTACTCAACCTATACAAGTACATATCGAAGGAGAAAATAATGCACTCTGATTTATGGGTAGAAGAAAAATTTAAAGATTTTTTAGGTCTTCGTTTCAAAGTAGAAAAAATTTTATTCTCAGGGCAAAGCGAATTTCAAACTGTTGATATAGTTGAAACTAAAGGTCACGGTAAAATGCTACTCAATGATGGTTTAATTATGGTGACAGAACGCGATGAATTTGCTTATCACGATATGATCACACACCTTCCATTATTCACACACCCGGCTCCTAAAAATGTCTTAATTATAGGCGGTGGTGATGGCGGAACAGCTCGTGAAGTAATAAGGCACTCAAACGTAGAAAAGTGCACTATGGTTGAAATAGACGCAATGGTAGTTAATGCCTGCAAGCAATACATACCACAAACATCATTAGCTCTTAATGATAAAAAAGTGAATTTAATTATTGGCGATGGAGTAAAGTTCGTCAAAGAAACTTCAGAGAAATTTGATGTCATCATAGTTGATAGCACGGATCCTATTGGCCCTGCACAGCCATTATTCGGGGAGGAATTTTACCAAGATGTCTATAACTGTTTAAGTGATGATGGCATTGTTGTATCTCAAGGAGAATCATCATGGTATGCAATAGATATTCAAAAATCTTTACTTGAAGTCCTTAATCGAATTTTTCCAAAGTGCTTTTTATATAACTTTAGTAATTTAACTTATCCAGGTGGCTTATGGTGTTTCACTTTGGCATCAAAAAAATATCATCCAATCGATGACTTTGATAAACAAAGAGTAAAAGCTAGTGAATTAAGTTTTAATTACTATAATGCGGCTTTGCATACCTCATCATTTGCTTTACCTTCATTTGTTATAAATGAGTTAAAAAGCTTAATCGAAAATAATAATTCAAAGATGTAATTTAAATCGCTTCTAATTTTTCTAGAAGTATTAAGTAAAAATCTAAAAAAGGTGATAAATAATGTTAATTTTAACTAAATTGACAACTAAGAATTATTTATTCGCAATGTAATGTTTGATATTATATTGGCAGATAATATTATTGAGTAAAATAAATACTAGTATTTTAGTATTCCAGCTTATAACCTTAATGAGCTAAAAATTACTTTTTTATTATATTTTAAAATTTTTAGATTTATTCTTTGTTATTACGTAACTTTTCGTACATAGTAACGAAAACTATAAAGGAAACATCATGAGTAGAAAAAGAAAGTTACAAGAAAATAATGATGCTGATGTAGATATGACTCCTATGCTGGATATTGTATTTATCTTATTAATATTTTTCATTGTTACCACATCATTCGTAAAAGAAGAAGGTTTATTAGTTAATAAGCCTAAACCAAACAAATCACCGAGTAATGATAACCCAACAATACTTGTTAAAATTTCAGATTCAGGAATGATCAGCTTCAATAATAAAACTGTTGATATTGAACGTTTACCTGCACGTATCGAAAGTTTCCTAGCTGAAAACCAAACAACTAGTGCCGTAGTGATTGCTGATGATAAAACCGCTCACAATAATGTTGTTACTGTTATCGATCAGATCAAGCAATTTCCACAATTGACTGTATCGATTGGAAAATAAAAATTCAAATTAAGTATTGAACCAAAGTTTCGATACCCAATTAAAAACTCGATATTTATTATCGAGTTTTTTGTAGCAAAGCTCTTAACGCCCTTTTTTAAAGAATCTATAGACCTCTAAATTCAAATTAATATAATTTAAAACAACAAAGTTGAGCGTAACGACTCAGTCAATAACTGTTTAATACACTCTATATATAACAATATAAGTAAACTATTATCCAGTTGGTTTATTACTTGATATCATTATTAATTCAAAACAGAGGTAGTTGAAGCTACTTATAATAAAGTTACAGTATAGCTTTCTTATCTCTCTACTTTCACCGTTAAGCTCCTCGCAAAGCTTTAATGTTGTCCATATACCTGAGCACGTTAGAAAAAACTTATCGCCTTAACCGATTGCATGCTTATTAAACGTAAAAAGATAAGTCTTAATTACTAGGGGGCTTTTATAATAGAAATCTAGCAATGTCCTACTCTCACATGGGCTTTTCTGCAACATAAGTCACACTACCATGACGTACAAGGATGCGCTAATGTCGTGAAGGCATGGATGCCTATGAACGGCCAGCTATTATTTTTTTTATTANTGTCCTACTCTCACATGGGAACTTACCACAGTGCTATTGTCGCTAGACAAAAAAATTACAACTTGGAAAGCATGACGTGCACGGATGCACTAATGTCGATGTTATTCATGGATGAATGCTTTCATCGACCTTCAATATAAATACGCTTTTAAATCTAATTCAGTAATGAGTACGTGACTGTCAAACAACATACAACCACTATGTAGCAAAACTACTTGGGTGTTGTATGGTTAAGCCTCACGGGCAATTAGTATCAGTTAG
>NZ_BNAH01000006.1 GCF_014653195.1 Thalassotalea profundi | reverse complement strand
GTGGAGCGCATTCTAACGACTTCGCTAAAAGGATCAAGTGCTTTTTAGGCTTTTTTTACCTTTATCTGTTTGTTCGCTGAAATTTAACTCAATTTGATTAATATAAAGGCGTTATGCCTTCATTTGGTAATTATAGGGATAATTTTAAACACCAGTCTCCCTTTTGCTGTAGCTATATATGATTATTTTTTACACTTTGACTTGCACATTATCAAAAGCTGGGTAACATAGAATTTGCAGTATTTTGATTTTAAAATAATAATTAGGTATTCCGTATGAATTCTTCTCTACTTTTAACATTTGGGGTTGCTTTTGTACTTGCTGTTGTTTCTTATATTACCGCAACACAAGTTGAGCTTACCCCTATACTAGTTTCCGTGATCGCATTTATCAGCGCGATTATTTTCCCGTTGTTCTTTAATAAAGCTAACAACTCAAGCGCTTCTACAGAAGTTAAAACTCTCTATGTCGGTAACTTACCCTACCGTGCTAATGAAGGCTCAGTTCGAGCTTTATTTTCAGAGTATGGTCAAGTGCATTCAGTTAGATTGATGAAAGATAAACAAACTGGTAAACGTCGTGGTTTTGGCTTTGTTGAGATATCAGCAAATGACGCCAAAAACACTATTGCCAAATTAAATGACTCTGAGTTTCAACAACGTACATTAAAAGTGCGTGAAGCTAAAGAACGACCAGAAAAAAGCGATAATGACGAATAAATTGTTTGTCATTGTAAAATAATTACAAGCGCCACTTTGCAAAACAAAGTGGCGTTTTATATTTTTGCAACTAAATATATTTTCTTTTGGTCGTGAATTGCTAACGCGTAATTTCCTTTTTAAGTAATTTTCCTAGTGTTGATGCGGGTTCCTCTATCCTGTTTTGATTTAAATAAACCAAATGCCAATATATTTTTAAGCCATACTCTCCTAGCGGTATAGTTTTAATATTGTATTGTTTTAGGTACGGAGTGATTTGACGCTTAGAAAAAATAGAAATACCTAAATTTGCATTCACGAGCTCTATTATTGCCTCTTTAAATCCAACTTGAAGTGTTTTTCGAGGTATAACACTTTCAGGCTTAAAGAATAATTCATATTCACGATCCTTTTCAGCAACTGTTGAATTAGTTACATAGGTCTCATCAAGAAAGTCTTGCGCGATTAAATAGTTATTATTTGATTTTTTATGGGATGATGAAATGCAAGCGACTAATTCATCTTCCACAAGAAAGTCAGAACGATAACTCGTATTATCTAATACTAGTTGTTTATCACTTGAAGAAAACATTGCCATATCAATATCGCCTTTTTCTAAAGCAATTAATGGCTTAACTGCTGCTTGCGCAGTAATTTCTAATTCAACAGTTGGACATTTCTCATTCATCACCTCTATCACTTTAGGCAACCAAACGAATGATGCGTAATGTGGAATACCGATCCGTAAAACTTGGTCAATACCATCAGTAAACCTTTCTATGTCATACTCTGCGCGCGCTAGCTCTTCGAGAATTTTTTTAGCGGACACCAATAAACGCTTACCGGCATTAGACATAACAAGCTTTCTACCTCGACGTATAAATAATGGTGTATTTAAACGTCGCTCTGCTTCTCGAATACGATTAGTCAATGCAGGTTGGCTTATAAATAATGCTTGGGCTGCTGCTTTTACCGTTGTTTGGCGCTCTAGCTCGCACATCATTTTTAAATGGCTAATACTTAATTGGCTTTTGACTATATCCATAAACACAGCTGAAATATCAAATTATTGAATGATAATATCAACTCTTAATAGTTTATGTTATTTATAAATGTGTTCTTAATTCAAATAACTCAGGAAAGAAACTGATATCCAATGCTTTCTTTAAAAAGCTCACACCCGATGAACCACCTGTACCCATTTTATTACCAATAATACGTTGAACTGTGTACATATGTTTAAAGCGCCACTGTTGAAAAGCATCTTCAATATCAACTAACTTTTCGGCCAATTCATATAATTGAAAGTATTCTTCATCGTTCTTATAAACTTCTATCCATGCTTTCAATACTGAATTATTTTTTTGATAAGGTTGACTGAAGTCGCGTGCTAATACTGTTTCATCTATTTGCAGCCCTTGCTTGGCAAGCACTTTAATTACTTCATCATACAAACTTGGTTGATGCAAAACCTGATTTAAGTCTTGATACACTGCCTCATTCGACTGGTGTACTTTTAATAGTTTGGCATTTTTATTACCGAGTAAAAATTCAAGCTTGCGATAACTATATGATTGAAAACCTGAAGAATGACCTAGTGCATCTCGAAACTTCAAATAGTCAACAGGTGTGAGTGTAGACAAAATATTCCATGATTGCGTTAACTGGATAAAGATTTGTTTTACTCGAGAAATTACTTTAAATGCATGGCCAAAGTCAGCATTTTTTATATTACTAACAGCTTCAGATAATTCATGTCCCGCTAACTTTAACCAAAGCTCGCTACTTTGATGGATTGTTATAAATAGCATTTCATCGTGTTGTGTTGATAAAGGTTGCTGGGCTTGTAGTACTTGATCAAGACATAAATAATCGGCATACGACATATCCTCTTTAAAATCCGTATGAATACTCTCTTCCATTTCTCGATAATTATTATGCGGGCAGCTCATAAGTTCAGCTCCAATTTAGATGATGCTAATTGATACATACGATTGTAAACCTCATCTCCTTGCCAATTTTTTTCTATGCCAGGCATTTTCATTATTTCATCCATAATATTTTTTTGAATATCACCTATAGCTAAAGCTTTGCTATAGGGAATATCTGGAGAAAAAGTCACCATAGAATATAAAGGTACCCATAATTTAGGATGTTTCTGATGGAAATGTGCTTCTATCTTTTTACGTAATAGAAAATTAGCATCGCCAGCTAAATCACTCATTTCTACAAAGTTACGCTGAGCCAACTCAGTTATCGCATCACAATTCACTTTACGTGAATGTTGATAAGCTTGTAATATCGCTTGCCAATTACCCTTATTCTCATCAACAAGTTCACTTAATACTCGACAATCTTCAAAACCACTATTCATGCCTTGGCCGTAAAAGGGCACCATTGCATGAGCCGCATCACCAATAAGAGCCACTTGTTCGTTAACCAACCAAGGATAAATATGCACTAAGCATAAAGGCGAAGCTGATTTAACAAGAAAGTCTTCAACGGGGTTTTCAAGTAATAGCATGGCATCTGCGAAATATCGCTGAAAAAATGTAGCAACCTTTTGATAACTATTGAGAGAATTAAAGGATAAATCACCCTCTTGATTCATAAATAAAGTACATGTAAATGAACCATCTAAATTAGGCAAGGCTATCAACATAAAGTCTTTACGTGGCCATATATGTAGCGCATTTTTTTCAAGTTTATGACTACCATCTTCATTTGCCGCAATCGTCAATTCAATATAACTTTGCGGCATATAATCTAAACTGTAGCTAATACGTTGCTTAGGTAATTCTTGCATTAAGCGACGAACTTTTGAAAAAGCGCCATCGGCACCAAAGATTATGTCACTTTGACGGGTAACCACCTGCTGGTTTTCATCTAAGTAAACAGCGGTATTATCATCAAAATTTAGCTGAGTTAAGCGGTAGGAAAAGTTGATATCAATTAATGGGCATTTTTCAGCTTGTGTGATTAACTGCTCATTAATGCCTGAACGTGATACAGACCATATTGCTTGATTTTCAGTACCATACGCCTGTTTAGTTAAATTACCGTCAATGTCGTGCATTACTCGACAATACATAGGAATAGCTTGTTGTCGAATTTCTTGTTCAATCCCTACCGCTTGTAACGCACGCCAACCGCGATCAGACAAGGCTAAATTAATCGACTTACCTTGGTATATATCGGTTTTACGAGAATCTGGGCGAGATTCAAACAAATCAATTTTGTACCCTTTTTTGGCAAGCTTTAATGCCAACAATGCACCAACAGGGCCAGCACCAACAATAGCTATAAGTTCTTTTTCTTTTGCTCCAAGGTCTTGTTTAGTGGTAGCCATTGTTATTTCCATGTTTCTAATAGATGAGATAATGTTTGCCCAAAACGATATACATCTTCAAAACTATTATATAAAGGCGTTGGTGCTAAACGAATAACATCGGGCTCTCTAAAGTCAGCAATTACACCTGCTTCGGTTAGCGCTTGAAAAAAGCTTTTATCTATACCAACCAATTTAACCGATAACTGACATCCTCGTTCTTCAGGGGCCTCTGGAGTAATGATCTCTAGGTTAATATCAGAGAACTTTTCAACTACCTGGTTAAAAACAAATTCTAAATAAGCGGTCAGCTTTATACTTTTAGCGCGTAATTTTTCCATACCCACTGCTTGAAAAATATCGAGTGACGATCTTAATATTGCCATGCCCATCACTGGCGCATTACTTAATTGCCAACCTTCAGCTCCCTTCATAGGTTCAAAATGATTCTCCATCAGAAAGCGACGTTCTTTGTTATGCCCCCACCAGCCACCAAAACGCTGTAGCTCAGTATTTTCACCGTGGCGTTCATGTACAAAAATGGCACCAACATTACCAGCACTGCCGTTTAAATATTTATATGTACACCAAGCGGCAAAGTCGACATTCCAATCATGCAAGTTTAGTGGAACATTACCAGCAGCATGAGCAAGGTCAAATCCAGCGATGGCTCCCACTTGATGAGCCGCATCAGTTAACTTTTTCATATCAAATAACTGACCGGTAAAATAATTAACACCGCCAAAAAAAACTAAAGCAAGCTCATCACCATGTTCTGTAATAGCAGCTAAAATATCTTCTTCACGAATTAAGTGTTCACCTTTACGTGGAGCGACTTCAATAATGGCATCCTCTGGTTTAAAACCATGATGCTGTACTTGTGTTTCTAGTAAGTATCTATCTGAGGGAAACATTTTTGCTTCACTAATAATTTTAAAACGCTGTTGTGTTGGTCGATAAAAAGAAACAAACAATAGATGCAAATTAGTGGTTAACGAATTCATACAAACCACTTCAGATTCTTTGGCACCTACAATCATCGCCGATGCAGGCGTTAAGATTTCGTGATAACTCACCCAAGGGTTAGTTGCATGAAAATGGCCTTCTACTCCCCATCTTGCCCAATCATCAAGTTCAGCATTCACATATTCTTTCGCGGCTTTAGGTTGCAAGCCTAATGAATTACCCGTGAAATAGAGCACTTCCTTACCTTTGATCACAGGATGATAAAATTTCTGTCTATAATCAGCTAGAATATCTTGGCTATCTTGTTGCTGGGCAAATGTTAAGGTGTTTTCAAAAATCATCTTTTACTCTATTATGTTGCGATTATTTATTTAGGCAAAGCAAAAAACTGCGTTGCGTTTGTGGCTAAAAGTTGCTGTTTGTTCTGCTCTGACAACATAGGCGCTGTTTTTATTAACTGCCCCATTTGCTGTTCTCCGAGGGGAAATGGGTAATCAGTGCCGAACATCAAACGATTAACACCCATTTTATTGACTAACAGTTGCAAAGCATCATGATCAAATACAGCGGTGTCTAAATAAAAACGATCAAGGTAATAACTTGGAGGATAGGCTGATTTTCCACGGGCAATATCACGATGTAACCAAGCATTTTCCAATCGACCAAGTAAAAAAGTGAAAGCTCCGCCACCATGGGCAAAACAGATTTTTAAGTCTTTACTCACTCGGTCAAAACCACCACCAAGGATCATAGAGACAATAGACAGTTGCGTTTCAGCAGGCATACCAACAGTCCATCCCATCATATAATCTTTAGTACGTTCAGCCGCCATCATGTCCCACGGATGCACAAAAACAGGAATATCTTCGCTTGCACAATGCTGTAAGAAGGTTAATACGCCCTCGTCATCCATATTTTTCAAACCAACATGATTGCCAATTTGAATTCCGACATGGCCACATTGCTTGGCGCGACTCGCTTCAATACATGCCGCATCAGGATCTTGTAATGGCACTTGCGCCATAGCGAATAATCGGTTTGTGTTTGTTTGGCAAATGTCTAATGCGGCATCGTTAAATAATTGAGCGCAATATAATGATTGTGTAATAGGCTTTTCATAAGCAAATAATATTGGAGTTGCGGAAATAATTTGCTTATCGACTCCATGTTTGTCCATTTCCTCAAGGCGTACTTTGGCATCCCAGCAAGCAGAATAAATAGGACGAAACGCCTTATCACCTTTCATTAGCATTGCTTTTTCTACGCCTGAACCATCACTTTTTTGATGACGTAACCATGGCCAATCATCGCCACCAAATTTATCTTTTAAGCTCGGCCATGTTTTAGGAAAAAAGTGTGAATGAATATCAACTACTTTCATTGTGATAGCTCGCTTTCATTAAGTGTTACCCAACCTGCTGGTGGTTTTTTACCAGGATGAACCTCACCACAATTGGCGCAAGTTCTTGCTTCAATATCTTGATAAAAAGCCTGATACAGTGGCGGTAAATCATCTACAATTGAAGTAAGTTGAACTTCAGTTCGATGAACTAAAGTATTACAATTAAAACAATACCATTCGAAGGCGTCTTTTTCTCCTTGTGGGCGCTTAGGTTCAATCACTAAACCAATACTGCCTTCCATTGGGCGTTGCGGTGAATGACGAACATGAGCCGGAAGAAAAAAGATATCGCCTTCACGAATAAAAACATCTTTACATATATCGTCTTCGATGACTTTTAATACCATATCGCCTTTAATTTGATAGAAAAACTCTTCAACTGGATCATCGTGAAAATCAGTCCGTTGATTAGGGCCACCAACCACAGTCACCATCATGTCTGTATCTTGCCAAATTTGGACATTACCTACTGGTGGTTTTAATAAATGTTGGTGCTCTTCAATCCAGTTGTGAAAATTAAAGGCAGTAAGCTTGGCTTTCATCGTTTATTCCTTCATTGGCTTATATGCCACTGCTTTACATTCAATGAGTAAGTGAGGGTGAGGCAATTGATGCACCGCCACCGTGGTGCGTGTTGGACCATAAAAATCAAAGTACTCACCGTAGACTTGGTTATAGCCTGCAAAATCGTTCATGTTGACTAAAAAAGTGGTTATCTCAATCAGATCAGATAAGTCAGCACCTACCGATTGTAAAATATCGCGAATATTGTCAATCACAGCCCGCGTTTGTAATTGAATGTCTAGATTAGTCGTACCAAACTCATCAACTGCTACACCCGCAAAACTATTATCAGGTAATCTTGAACTTGTTCCTGAAATATAGATAAAATCACCAGCACGTTTTACATGGGGAAACTTACCGCGTGGTACTGCTTTACCTGCAATTACTTTGCTTTCTGTTGTCATTATTTTATCCTAATCTATCTTGATACAAATATTAACGGGTTCACTATAAAAGCTCATTGAATGTTGGCCGCCTTCTCGGCCAATACCTGACAGTTTTACGCCACCAAATGCAGTACGCAGATCACGCAAAAACCAGGTGTTAATCCACACTATCCCCACATCTAGCTGTGGTGCAACACGATGAGCTCGCGACAGATTTTCAGTCCATATTGCTGCTGCTAAACCATAGTCGGTCGTATTAGCCCGATTAATCACTTCATCTTCATCATCAAATACTGAGATATGACAAATAGGGCCAAATATTTCTTCTTGATTTACCCGTGAATCATCGTCAAGACCAGTAATAATTGTCGGTTCGATGTAGCTACCGTTATCACGTTCATCACCAAAATTCGGTACGCCACCGCCATAGATGAATTCTGCACCTTCATCTTTCGCTAGTTGATAATACGACAACACTTTTTCTTGATGAGCTTTTGAAACTAGCGGTCCTAAAAATACCCCTTCTTCTTTGGGATAACCTATTTTAATTTTGCTAGCGGCTAGTTTAAGGCCGTGGATAAATGCTTGTGCAATATCTCGATGTACAAATACTTTTTCAGTGCATAAACACACTTGCCCGCAATTGGTAAACGTTGAACGAGTAACGCCTGTTATGGCTTTTTCTAAATCAGCATCATTAAAAACAATAGCTGAATTTTTACCGCCAAGTTCAAAAGAAATCGGTTTAACCCCTTGGGAAACCGACTTCATAATATGCTGACCTGTTGTTGAAGCGCCAGTAAAAGTAACAGCATCAACATTTGAGTGCCCCGTTAAGTAATCGCCAACGATACTGCCACGCCCTAAAATTAAGTTAAATACACCTTTAGGCACGCCCACTTCATCCATGACTTGCGCCAGCAAAGTTGCCGTTGATGAGGTTTCTTCAGATGGTTTTAATATCACACAATTACCACAAGCCAATGCAGGTGCAACTTTCCATGTAGCTAATAATAAAGGTAAATTCCACGGTGATATCACAGCAACCACGCCGAGGGGCTTGTTAACCGTATAATTAAGTGCTTTTTCACCGTTAGCCGTTTCGGTTATGAAGGTTTCACCGCTATGAAATTTTGCCATATCGGCAAAGGTTTTAAAGTTCGCCGCGCCACGAGGAATATCAATATTTTCAATTTGAAAGAGTGATTTACCAGTATCAGCGATTTCAGCCTCAATAAACTCATCTTGACGCTCAATCATTCTATCGGCGACTTTGTGTAATAGGTCGCAACGCTGAGTCACAGACATTTTACTCCAAGGTCCTTTTAATGCGGCTTTAGCTCCTTTTACTGCTTGGTCAATCAGCTCAGGAGTCGCTTCACATAATTGAGAAATCACTTGTCCATTAACAGGGTTAATATTATTCACATAATGTTGTGAATCAATAAAAACACCATCGACGTAACAAGGAAGCTTATTTTTAAGTGCCATAAAAAACTATCCGTGACTTTTCTACTATATTAGTAAGAGAATGAATGTATCGCCTTTATATTTATAATTAAAATTACATAAATAACACTAAACCATTCATAAATATTATCTATTATTAATTTAGTTGATGTTTATTTGGCCTTATAAATTCAATAATTATACTTTATTTTATATATTTACCTTTTTTTAACATTAAAAATCATTCACACTGTGAGAATAGCTATGCTTCTACGCAGCATTTAAAGGACATAATAATAATGAAAGCAAGTAAACTCATCGCATATACAGCGCTCTGCACGAGTGCGTTATTAATCAGCTGTACTGATACATCGATAAAAAACACAACACAAACCGAAAAAACGCAATCAGACAAACAAGCAACGCCTCACAGTAGCGCCGATTTAAATATTGAATACGAAAAATTTACCCTAGAGAATGGCCTTCAAGTAATTTTCCATATTGATCGCTCAGACCCTGTTGTTGCTGTTGCTCTTACCGCTCATGTTGGTTCAGCACGTGAATTACCTGGGAGAACAGGATTTGCTCATTTATTCGAGCATCTGCTTTTTCTTGAATCAGAAAATTTAGGCAAAGGTGGCTTAGACAAAATGAGTGCGCGTATTGGAGGCTCTGGGGCTAACGGTTCAACAAGTCGTGACAGAACCAATTACTTCCAAACCGTCCCTAAAAATGCACTTGAAAAAATGATTTGGGCAGAAGCAGACAAGCTCGGTTATTTTATTAATACCGTTACAGAACCCGTGCTTGCGAAAGAAAAACAAGTGGTTAAAAACGAAAAGCGACAAAGCAATGACAACAGACCTTATGGCCATACACAATATGTAATTGATAAAAATTTATATCCCGAAGGTCACCCTTATAGCTGGCAAGTTATTGGATCTCTAGAAGATCTACAAAATGCAACGTTACAAGATGTGAAAGACTTTTTTAATCGCTGGTACGTACCAAATAATGTTACCTTAGTCGTCTCAGGTGATTTTGATAAAAACCAAGCGACACAATGGATTCATAAATACTTTGATGAAATACCTAAAGGCGAGTCGATAAAAAGAAATAAACAACAAGCAGCGAACCTTAAAGAAAGTAAACGCCTTTACTTTGAAGACAACTATGCAAAATCAGCTCAACTTACCGTTACTTGGCCAACTGTACCACTTTATCATCCAGACAGTTACCCCCTTGAAGTACTTAGAGAATTATTGAGCGATGGTAAAAGTGCGGTAATGAACAAAATATTAGTAGACCAATTGAAGCTAACTAGTAGCGTTAGAATGGGAGCATACGACTCTGAACTGGCAGGTCAAACGTCAATTCGAGTTACAGCATTTGAAGGTATTGATTTAAATAGTGTTTATACCGCAATAAACCAAGCATTTGCCTTGTTTGAGCAAGAGAAGTTTTCAGAAGACGATCTTGAACGCATAAAAGCAGAACAAGAAACACAATTTTATCAAGGTCTTTCAAGTGCTTTAGGTAAAGGCTTTCAACTAGCACAATATAATATATATACAGGTGAACCAGGTTTTATTAATCAAGATGTAAATAACATTCTATCGGTAAGTAGTGACGATGTTTGGCGTGTTTATAATAAATATATAAAGAATCAGCCTTTTGTTGCAACAAGCTTTGTACCTAAAGACAACGCACAGTTAGCACTTACAAACTCCATTCAAGCTGATGTTGTTGAAGAGAAAATAGTGATAGGTGCTGAAGATAAATTCGATGCTTCTCAACAAGCTAGTTATGAGAAAACACCCTCCAGTTTTGATCGTAGTATCGAACCGCCTTACGATGATTCACCACTTGTGATTAATCCCCCAAAAGTATGGCAAAACAAATTAACTAACGGATTAACACTTTACGGCATAGAAAACAGTGAAGTACCGTTAGTCAGTTTTAATATTGAAATAGCGGGAGGTATGTTATTTGATAAACCCAATAAAATTGGCGTAGCACGTTTAACTGCCGAGTTGATGAATCGAGGGACTAAAAATAAGTCTCGCGCTGAACTCGAAAATGCCATTAAAAAACTCGGGGCGCAAATTAATGTCAGTGGTAGTAAGGACAGTATTTCAATTAACGGCACCACATTAGCGAAAAATTATTCGCAAACTATTACGTTAGTTAAAGAGATCTTACTGGAACCTCGTTGGGACCAAGTTGAATTTGACTTAGCCAAAGAAGCAACGATTAATGCCATTAAACAAATGGCAGCTAACCCAAATTCCATTGCGGCTCTGGAATTTCAAAAACTGCTCTATGGCCAAGATCACTTATTGGCTAATAGTCACTTCGGTACAGAAAAATCAATCAATGAGATTAATATTGCTGACTTAAAAACTTATTATCAAAACGCTTTATCACCTAATCTTACTAAATTTCATGTGGTAGGTGATATTACTCAACAAGCAGTGAATGACTCAATTAAAAGCTTAGCGAGTAACTGGCCAAATAAGTCACTTGAATTACCACAGTTAACCACGCCAAGTATGCCTCAGAAAGCACAGGTTTACTTTTATGATGTGCCTAATGCAAAACAGTCGATGATTACTATCGGTAACCCCGCATTAAAAGCAACAGATACTGACTTTTACCCTGCACAAGTGATGAATTATCGTTTAGGTGGCGGCAGTTTTGCCTCACAATTGACTCAAGAATTGAGAGAATCTAAAGGTTATACATACGGGATAAGATCTAGTTTTTCTGGTAGCAAACTCGACGGCAGCTTTATGATTAATAGCGGCGTAAGAGCAAACATTACCCTTGAGGCTGTAGCACTCGTTCGAGATATCATGAAAAACTATGAGTTAGGGTTTAATGAGCAAGATTTAGCCGTAACAAAAGGCTACTTTTTGAAGAGCAATGCCCGACGTTTTGAAACACTGGGAGCCAAGCTTGAGGTATTAAAAAACATGAGTGAATATGGTTTACCTGCCGACTATGTTCAACAACGAGCAACAGCAATTGAAACACTTACCTTAGCTGATATTAAAGCATTAGCGAATAAATACATTCAGCCCGATAAAATGATTTATCTCGTTGTAGGCGACGCTAAAACCCAGCTTAATCGATTAAAAGACTTAGGATTAGGCGTTCCAGTTTTATTGAACCCGAAAAAATAAAATCTTAATACTCTTATAAATTATTAACAGTAACTCAAATTAATGCCGTTCACTTAGGTGAACGGCATTAATAAAAACACTCTCTTTTATCCTCAAAAATATGGCTAACGTCGAGTACTTACTCGCTATACCTTGAACTTACCAAGCAAACTATTTAAGCGACTAAATTCACTTTGCAAACTATCACAAGCTTGATCTGTTTGTTGCAGGTTCTCTACACCCCGTTGGTTTAAATCCATTAATTGGGTGATATCTTCATCGATAGTAGTCATTACATCACTTTGTTGTTTGGTAGCCTCTGCAACAGCATGATTTTCATTATCAACTTGTGCTAACGCTCGAACAATTGAGTGCATTTTTTCATCCGCAATATTAGCTTTATCAACACTATCACTACTATTTTTTTGACTCGTTTCCATCGAACTAACCACAGATACGGTGCCTTGCTGTAGTTTTTCAATCATATTTTCTATTTCTGTTGCGGCATCTTGAGTACGTTGTGCTAAATTTCTGACTTCATCGGCTACTACTGAAAAGCCTCGTCCCGCTTCGCCTGCTCTAGCAGCTTCAATGGCGGCATTTAACGCGAGTAAATTTGTTTGCGTGCTCACCCCTTTAATGACATCCAAGATACTGGCGATATTTTTAGTTTCTTCATTGAGTTGTTCAATATCACCACTTGAGTTCGCCATAATAAGCGATAAATGTTCAATAGACTTGATATTATCGTTAAGCGCAGTCATTCCTGCTTCGGATTGTTCTTGCATCGCTCGGGTTAACTCTGATGCGGTAGCGGCGTTAGTCGAAATTTCACTAGATGAACTATTTAATTCAGTAATAGCACTAGACACATTAACGCCACGACTTAATTGTTGTTCAGCCATAGAAATACCATGATGGGCACTTTGTCGAACCAACGCAATATGTTCATTAAGGGCAGTTGTTGAAGTATTTACTTGTTGCATTGAACGATGAATAGTTTCAATAAAGCCATTAAAATTTAACGACAACTGGCCAATTTCGTCTTGCGTATCAACAGATAAACGCTGTGTTAGATCACCATCCCCTTCAGAAATATCTTTAATCGCCGCATTTAGTCGATAGATAGGTTTCATTAAATGGCTAAATAAGAAATGTAATAGTGCTACAGTTATAACTAAACTCGTTAAACCAACAATAATTGCCGAACTTCGCGCATTTACAAGTGATTGATAAGCTTTTTCTTTATCAAGTACCACGCCAATATACCAATCTACCGATTCTATACCTTTAATAGGCACAAATGACACGATATTCTTATCATCTAATTCATTCAATTTCGGAGTGAACGCTGGTCGACTGCCCAATAAGTCTTCGACATTTTTATTAACCATTTCATTGTTTGGGTGACTTAATATTTTTCCTTTCGAGATGACTAAATAAGCGTAGCCTAAATCAAGAAAGTCTATTTGATTCAGTATTTCAATAATGTCATCAAGAAAGATATCACCACCGGCAACCCCTACAAATTCACCATTAGGCATCACAGGCGAAACTGGGGATATAACTAATTTATCTATCGTTACATCGATATAAGGCTCAGTGAATGACGACTTTCTGGTTTGTTTAACTTGGGTATACCATGGACGCTGTCTGGCATCAAACCCCTCGGGAAGCACAAGTGAATCGTCATCTAAAATGAACTCACCACTACTTTCAACCCCCACATAAGCGTTTTTAAAAGCCCCTGACTTTACTGCTTGTTGCACCGTTTTAAGTACCGTTCTCTTTTCAGGGTTTTCTGAGGTACTTTGCGCAATCGATTCGACGATACGAAGCTTACCGCTTAACCAATTGGCAATATTACTTGAGACTGAATAGCCAATTTCATCAATGGCTCGATTAAGATTTGCTTGGGTGTCATTTTTTAAAGAGATGTAATTGATGGTTGTGGAAACTGACAAAGCTTAAATTAACAAAACAGCACTGATAACAATAATTTTATGAGCAAACTTACGTTGAAGCACAAACAACTCGCTTTCATGATGATTTAAAAGGTAAAATCACTTTATCACTAGAGCGTTAAAAATCCAATTTCATTAGAAATTAATTAACTAACTTTTTGTAAATAATGAAAAAAAGATACTTACTCATATTAATTATTTCGAGCTCAATTCTTGGAATGTTCTTAACTAGAACTGCTGGTGATAACTCTCCAGAAATAGCTATAGTAAATACTGAACAACCGAGCGAAACCAGCAAAGGAAAATCTCACGAGCATAGGCTATATAACATAAAAACCGAGAGTTTAAACACTGTTGATAAAAGCGAAAGACAACCTGTATTAAAAATCAACCCCACTTACTATGTCGATGAAGATACACAAACGAAAATACTAGAGAAATACACAGAAAAGAAAGCCGATTTTTATTATCAGAGTTATTGGGCGGAAGTAGAAGTAAACGAAAACGGACTCCCTGTGATTACATTGACTGATTTAAACACATTTACTCCAGAAGCGTTCATAGCGGTTGAAAATAAATTTTATTATGAAGTAGATGAAATGAATCAATCTGAGGATATATATGGAAATTACAGCTTAGAAAACGAAGATAAGATCAGAAATATAATTTCCGAAAAAACCCCTAATATCTCAATTGATTTTTTAACCTGTAGAGATCTAAGGTGCATGTTAATCATCAATCATAACAATAGCTCAGGCTTGCTTGAATTAGATAAATCTTCCTCTAGGTTACTAGGTGGCGAAAAATCTTGTTCTTCATTTCGTTATTCAAATGGTGTCGGTAAGTTTTTTGTAACAATCGACTGCACTTAAAAATTCAAGATAAAATAAGATCTACTACAAGAGGGTTCTTCTTGTTCACTATATTATAAATAAGGATCAAGCACTTAACTCATTCGCCAAACCAACAACTGGTTGTTAGCGGGCATATCAATATCGGCCTCAAATAAAAATCCTGCCGCTGTTGCTAATTCATTTACCCATTCAAAATCACGAATTCCACTAAGCGGATCTCTATTCTTTAACCATTGTTCAAACGTCTCATTGCTATCGCTGCTATATTTACCTTGATAATTAAACGGCCCGTAAATCACTAAAATTGTATTTGATTGGCAAACCTTGGGGAGGTTGTTAAAGAATGCTTTTACATGATCAACTGACATTATATGTAAAGTATTCGCTGAATATATTGCCGTATACTTCTGTTGTGGCCAATCTGTAGGATTAGCTACGTCTAACGTTATCGGTGCTAATACATTGCTAAGATCAGCTTGGTTTTGATTATGACTTAAAGCCTCTATTCCAAGTGCTCTATCAGATAATTGCCAATTTAATTGAGGAAGGTGTTGAGCAAAATGAAAAGCATGTTGACCAGAGTGACTACCAATTTCTAATACCGAACGACAGTCAGACAACAAGGTAATTAATTGGGCTAAAATAGGGTGTTTATTACGTTCACAAGATTCTGAAAAATTTAACATGTAATGGCCATTGTAGAAATGAAAGCGAATGATAATTTAAGTAGGCACTCAAAAAGCATAGCCTACTTAAAATTCACTTAAATGCCTAGGGCATAATACATGTTTATCAATAACAATATTAATTAACAGTTAGACTGCGACCTGCGCGTTTACCATCTGCACTTCTTGCTCGTACATTTACCGGTAAACTCACCGCAACAGGTTGTAGATAACCATGCCAAGTGCCATCTTCCGTTTGATATTCTAATGGTAAGCCGCTTAGAGAGCTATTAAGGTGTAACTTGCCATCAATGACTTTAGCGCCAATAGTTGGTACGCGATAAAACACATTTAACGCATCAAGCTTAATAAGTTCTTTTTGAGCGATGGTATTACTAAATAATTGCCATTGTTGATCACGTACCGTTTGCAATTCTTTAGTAAATACATGACTGTCTTTATCATAACGAGCGCCCTTATAATTATAAGGCACGTGCCAATTAGGTGAGTGCCACGCTTTTTCGGCAAACGCTAACAACCGAGGGAATATCATATATTCCGCTTGCTGTTCACTACGTACCGTCTCACTCCAAAGCTGCCCTTGAATGCCAGCCACATGATAGTTGTTAGGCATTGGTTGATGGGTTATGTCACCTTCATCATTTTTTTGTACGGTATCATCAATCGCATAGGTTTTTCCTAAGGTATCAAGTCTAAATTCGGCGTTAATAGGTAAATTATCTGGCATAAAATTAAAGATATTACGTGTATCTACTCTTCTTGACGCCCAGTTATAACCACGCTCTTTCGGGTCGACTTCATAAGGGAAATCAAAATAAAAAACATCCGGAATTGATAATACAACCTTCCAACCACGACGAGCTTGTTCGCTTACTTGTTGATGCGCGCCACCTGGCAATGTTCCCCAAATATAAGAATAAACATCTTCAGGCATTTGTTTCACGTTAGTTTCACCTAAACCATCATTCCAGCCCCCTACAGCAATACCTTTCGCTACAATCATGTTAGCAACACGTTCAATGAAGTGTGCACCTAAATGCTTCGCATCATGTACTTCATTACTTTTATCGTTGATTAACGCTTGGCATTGAGGTGATTCTAACCATGCACCTGCTGTTTCATCTGCGCCAATATGGTAAAGCTGTAACGGATGTTCTGCTTGTTGATGTAATGAGATCAAATCGTCTAGCACTCGGTCAACAAAGCTATAGGTTGACTCCATACAAACATTAAGCGTATTGTCATTGTAGTTTTGAATAGATCTATACTTTGTTGTATCGTTAAAATCTGACAATAAATACCGTGTAGCTTCTACTTCATTTTCTTGTTCAATGAAACGTTGATATCTTGCTTCCATCGCTTTAACAGCTGCACGAGAATGCCCAGGCATATCAAGCGATGGGATCACTTGAATATGATGACGTTTTGCATAGGTTAATATTTCAATATAGTCTTCAGTACTGTAGTAACCATCGCGTTCACTTGCCCCTGCTCCACCGAGTTGTGGTTGTAAACAATGCTTATCTGTTAATGACATACAACGTTTACCACCAATTTCCGTTAATTCAGGTAAACTTGGTAACTCGATACGCCAGCCTTCATCTTCAGCTAAATGCATGTGTAATTTATTTAATTTATAGGCCGCCATTTGCTCAATTAAACGCAATACCATAGCTTTATCATGAAAGTTTCGGCCAACATCTAAATGTTGTCCTCGATATTTGTAATGGGGTTGATCTTTTATTTCCACATAAGGTACAGATAGCGTTGATAACGTTAATAAACCTGCAACACTTTGCACGCCATAAAATGCGCCGGCATTATCTGCTGCAATAATAGTGATACCTTGATCATTAATAGTCAGTAGATAGCTTTCAGCCTCAGATACTAATGCATTATCAACGCTCACCGAAAACTGCTTACCTTGCTTTTGTTGAGTAACACCTAACTTTGCCAATCGGTCCAATGCCGCATCAATTTCTGTAATGTTAATGCTGGTTAAAGACACATCAATCCCACTTTCTAATACTAAACGCTTACTTTCATCACTTACCTTGATTGATTTAGGCGTAGGAATAATCGCAAAAGGGATATGTTCAGAGGTAAGGTCAGTGTCAGCGTTATGATCATATAACCATTGTGCTGAAGCGTAAGCATTTATATCACTTGGTGCCGACTTTATACGTTTTTCAATAGGTGTTTGCCAATTGATATAGGGCTGAATTTCAAGCTGAGTTTCTGCATCTAACCTTGTTTTAGTACTTTCTATTACAGCAGGCGTTAATTGATCCGCGCTCAACCAATAATTTGGCATCAATTCCGATTCAGTGATCACAGTACTCGCAATCCATAATTGCACAGTTAACGCTTGATTAGCTTTAAAGCCACTAAAGTTTGCTTTAGGGGATATTTGATGAATATCACCATTTAGGTGCACCAATGATAATTGCTCAGATTCAGCAGCATAAGCAGGATAAACTTGCGAATAATTAATCTGCCATTCGTTCACTAAGACATTGATGGGAGAAGTAATTTCAATGGTCGCACTATAGCAATGCTTAACGACTTTACCTGCTTTGTCAGGGCAATTAGTTTCCACATTACTTAAGGGTTGGTATTCAATGTTTAACTCTTGCGCTAACACATCTAATTGCGATTGCGTAATGTTCGACAGTGGAGCGGTAACAACCTCTTTCTTGACGTCTTTAACTGGCGAACATGCTCCTAGAGCACACACCATAAAACTTGGCATTAAACACTTAAAATTTTTCAAAGAACCCCCTCCAATATTATTACTGTTATTTATTTCTCTAACTTTTATAGCACTCTATGGCTTTGGCTTTCATCGTTAAATTTTTATAAATATTTTACGATCATAAAGCCATTTCGATATCCAACCAAATAACACCACATGACTTAAGCCAAACACCAAAGAGGCTAATTTTTCAGGCATGAAATCCGCTAACCTCATAAATAACCATTGATGTAAGCTACCGTCTGCCGTTGGCACGAATACATAACTGACCACCCAAAGCCAAGAAAGTACATAGATAAAAAGTGGGTTCGTGCCATAAATGAGCAAAGGAACAATCGGTTTTTCAATATTTTTTATATCAATAATATAAATAAAAACTGCCAGTACTAAACAAGCCAAACCTGAACTAACAAGTACATAAGAGCTCGTCCACAATGATTTATTAATAGGGTGCCAAAATTGCCAAATTAATGCGGCAACAATAGAAACAAAAGCAATTTTGACTAAATGAATTATGGCTTTATTTTTGCTCTGACTTTGGCTCACCATTCGTGTCACTTCGAAGCCAAAAATCACACTCACTACGGCTGGAAGCGAGCTTATTAAGCCTTCAGGATCAAATGCTAGCCCTTTTCCTTGATAAAGGTGACTTTCCCCCCAAAGCGCAATATCAATTGTACGTACTATATTGCCATCTAAAGAATAGGCAGCTTCTGCACCCGCTATGGATAATATAAAAGGGTAACTAACCAGTAGGAGTATGCTCACAATAAACAAGCCCAAACGACTGAATATAAGTACAAGAAACGCCGCAGCAACATAGCAAAGGGCAATACGTTGTAATACCCCCATTATCCGTAAATTTTCGAATGACGCTAAAAAAGGGAAAGCATTAAGAAAAACGCCAATTAAAAAGATAATAATCCCACGCTTAATTATTTTGACACTTTGCTCTGCCGATAATGTAAATTCACTCTTTTTAAAAGCAAAAAACATCGCAGAGCCAACAATAAAAAGAAAGAAAGGGAACACTAAATCTGTTGGTGTAAGTCCATTCCAATCGGCATGTAAAAAGGGAGAATACACATGCGACCATGACCCTGGGGTATTAACTAAAATCATAAGCGCAATTGTTAAGCCTCGAAAGGCGTCTAATGCAATGTATCTGTTCAAAATAAGCTCCGATAACCTCAATAATATTCATTAAACTAAAATAAGCCAATGTTCTATCTAGATTTTTAATTATTTTCCAAGGAATGTTTGTATTTCGTTCTATATGACTTTGCCTACAAGATAAAAACAACTCTCCAGAAAAATGTAGATTCATTCTGCGGCTAAACACTCCACTTTAGTTACACTATTCTAAGCAATTATGGTACTTTACTATCATAAATTGACAACGCTGTCTTTAATATGAAATTAATGTTTGAAAAAATATTACCTAATGAAAATTCGTCCTGGCGATTTTGGTGTTATCAAGACAACGAAATTGAATTTAATTGGCATTACCATCCAGAATATGAAATAGCATTAACGTTAGGAAGTAACGGGCAGCGCTATGTAGGCGACAGTATTGAGGATTATGGAGAGTTAGACCTTGCTTTATTGGGCCCGCATTTACCACACACATGGAGTTCTGCTGCTGAGTTAAATGGTCAACTCCAACAAGTTTATGTAGCTCAAATCCCTGCAAATTGGATTGAAAACTTAGTCGTAGGCATGCCTGAGTTAGACAACATTAAAGCCTTACTCGTCATGTCAAAGCGTGGGATAAAATTTAGTGATTTCACCGCGAAAAAAGTAGCATCACATTTCAAAAAAATGCATAAACAAAATGCGTCTCAACGATTTATTAGCCTTATGGAAATTCTGCAATTAATGGTAGATGACCCAAATAAAAATACCTTATCGAGCGAAAATTATACCATTGCATTAACTTCTGATAATGCTTCAGATAAGCTCGATAAAATTATTCAATATATCTATCAACGTTATACTGACGCGATTAAAGCGGAAGATGTTGCCAAATTGGTACATATGAGTACCAATCACTTCCATCGTTTTTTTAAACAGAGAACAGAACAAACATTTATAGAGGTGGTAAATCAGTTACGGATCAGCAAAGCCTGTTCGTTACTCATTAATACCCATATGCCCATATCGACGATTAGTGATCTTTGTGGATTTAATAATATTTCAAATTTTAATCGACGCTTTTTAAAGCTGAAAGCCATGAAACCAAGTCATTTCCGTCAACATTATAAAAACATAAAAAATTAAACTATATAAAACTTATTGGATTTTAACGAACCAAACGCTACACAATTATATCTTGCTTAATAATGTTAACTAGTCGTTATTTGTGATAAAACTATTTCTATAATAAAAACTAAAAAAATAACGATAGGCGTTATGAGTAATAACTTAAAAACGTTACGCCATACAAGCTTAACCACTATAGCTAACTTGGCTCATGCTGCCAGTCAATGGCTACTATTGATAATTATAGTCAAGCAGTTCGATGATCTTATTTTAGGCTCACTTGTTCTTACCCTATCAATTATTTCACCAATTTTTTTACTGTTTAGCTTTAAGTTACGCTCATTAATTGTCACTGATTTTCATAACAAACATTCCTTCGAGCAATACATAAATACACGTATATTGGCGCAAATCTTTATTCTTGCATTATTAGCTTACCTTACCCCATTACTTTTACCTGAAGTGCCACGGGTTATTGTTATCAGTGTCATCATCTTCAAAGTTTTTGATGGTATTTCAGAGCTATGCTATAGCTATTTGCATAAGCAACAGGCTTTTAGTCGAGCCGCCCTCTCGCAAACATTAAGAAGTGCTTTGGCTATTATCGCTTTGTTAACATCTGCCATGTTAACTCATAATATTACCCTTACGTTCTTGGCATGGGCTGCTGTAACTGTGTTATTTTCATTCGTTGATATAGTCATTGTCGCTCGCACAATTAAAGTAAAAGAACACCGACGATTTATATTGAAGAAAGTCTTATTTTCTTACCAATCAATTAAAACGTCTTTATCTTTATATAAAGCCTATTGGCCCATTGGCCTATCTATCGCCTTTGGTGCTATGTTTGTCTATATTCCAAATTATGTTTTAGAGACTTATCAAGGAACAAAAGCTGTCGGGCAATTTGCTGCAATTAGTTATTTCTTAGTTGCTGGCGGTATTCTAATAAATAGCTTATCGCAAGCGGCAACTCCCTCTCTTTCTATGCAATTTAATCAGGGTGAATCTCAACGTTTTATTAAAACCTTACAAAAGCTGATGTTAGTTGGTGTACTCATTGGCATTTTGGGACTTGTTATTGCTACAACAATGGGCACTTGGTTGCTTACACTAATTTATAACGAATCGATAGCGCAATTAACGACTGAACTACAATTGATTATTTTTGCTAGCTTAATTCGCTATAGTTATATTTTTTTAGGCGCAGGGCTTAATGTTCTCCAATGTTTTAATCAACAAACTTTAGTTTATGGCGCTGGTACTATAGGGCTTACCATAATGTGTTTGCTTTTGGTACCTGACTACGGCACGTTGGGCGCAAGTATTGCGATGGTTTTCGCATGTTTTATTGAGTTATTAGTAATGAGCTTTATTTTTATCAAAAAATGGAAAACTATTACCTCTCATAACAAAACAACTGACGGTATGGCGATATGACAAAAAAAGTACTGCATATCTTCGGTATTATGAATAGGGGCGGTGCAGAACTTAGAACCCTTGACACATTATTGCCTTTAGCAAATAAAGGTATACATTTAGAATTTTGTGCCTTAACAGGGCAACAAGGCGTGCTCGATCAGGAAATAACCACACAAAAAAGCAAAGTGCATTATTGTCGGCTAGGTTTATTATTCCCAATACGTTTTTATTTACTCTTAAAAAAACATCACTTCGATAGTGTGCATAGCCATGTTGCAGATGTATCAGGCGTTATTTTATTTATTGCTAAGCTTGCTGGCGTAAAACAGAGAATCGCACATTACCGTAGTACTCAAGTCTCAGCTCAAATGACCTTAGTAAAAAGAATACGAAATCAGTGTTTTAAAAAGCTGATTGATTGGTTTGCTACAAATATTATTGGGGTTTGTAACGCCGCTCTAGACGCGTTTTGGAGTAAAGAATGGCAAAATGATACCCGATGTCGCGTAATTTATAATGGATTGAATAGACAGCAACCTTTACCAAAGGACCCTGACTATTGGCATCAATTCCAACTTACTGAAAAGTTACCGGTAATTATCAACATTGCCAGAATGGATCCCCCAAAAAACCATGAATTTACACTTGAAGTATTTATTAATACCTTTAAAGAATCCCCTTGCTACTTAGTCTTTATAGGAAAAGAAAACGCAAGCGTTAAACAAAGATTACTTAAACGTATCAACGAGGTAAAGCTAACTAAGTACGTTTACTTTGCCACTGAGCAATCTGATGTTTATCCGTTTATCTCTAATGCCGATGTGATGCTATTCCCGTCATTATGGGAAGGCTTACCTGGAGCTGTGATTGAAGCAGCATCTTTAGGCTTACCCGTTGTTTCAAGTGAATTAGCCGGTGTAACTGAAATAGCTCATTATTTACCCTGTATTCAGCAGGTTTCCTTAAATTCAGCAATAACTCAATGGAGTAGTGCATTAACAATTGCATTTGAACAAACAACAGAAGAAAAAATAGCAGCACAAACTGCGTTTATTCAAAGTCCTTTTAATTTAGCGTTATGTGTCGAATCCTTATATGCTGTCTATCAATAGCATCAATCCCTTCCACAAACTTTTATACGTTATTGTATTAGCGCTTATCGGATTTTTATTAATTCCGATCCACTTTAATATTGTACAAATATCACGAGACACCTTAGAACTAATCACTTTATTTAACTGGTTAGTTATTAGTACTATTTTAATGTACGCGATACCGAAAGGGATTTGGTCGATTAGCTTTTTCTTCTTTTTTACCTTTAGTATCTTTCATGGCGGTTTAATTTTTGTATCGGCCATAGGGATGATCACCGACCAAGCAATTTTAAAAGCAATACGTTATTGGTATTACCTTCAGGAGACTAACTTAGCAATATATCTCTTCAACTACACTATGATACTTTATGCGATCACAGCCATCATACTGTCAAAAGTACCATTACAGTCAAAAGGAGCCATACATATTAAATTAATAAAACGCTTACACCATATTGGCGGTTTGATGTTAATTTTTATGGTGTTAATTTTTTTCGCAATCGGTTTTGCAACAGGCGCTTTAAGCTCTTATGGTGCTTACCTCGCTATTGTAAAAAGCTCTCCGCTAATTACATTACTTTTTGTCTATATTTATTTATTTATTGGTATGGCCATTGTCTTTGTAGCTGCATCTTACCGTGAAGGTTTTGGTTATACCTATTTTATCGTGTTTGCTATTTGGGGCTTATTTGCCTTTAAAGTTGGTTTACGAGGGGAAGTTATGTTCCCGACAGCGGTAATAGCAGCTATTCTTGGCAGAAGGAGAATTCCCTTAAAAACACATAAATTATTTATTGTGGTAAGCCTTATGCTATTCGCCACAATTATTGTAAAAAACGCTAGAATTTCAGGTGATTATTCTTCCGTAGATAATATCAACCCACTCAACGCTATTGCAGAGATGGGCAGTAGCTTAAGGGCAATACAAGAAGTCATTAAATGGCGAAAGTCTGGTTTCGAATTATTAAATGGTGAGAGCTATTGGGCACCAATCGAAAGACAACTTGCACTATTTTTACCCATAGAACGATTACCCTCATTGCAAGATAAACGACTGTTAAATGTAGTTGTGATGGAAAAAGCGGGGCCTATAGGCTTTTCACCTGTCGCTGAAGCTTACGCCAACTTCGGTGAGAAAGGTATTATTTTAATTTCCATTATTCTTGGGAGTCTTTTTGCCAAATTGGATCGAATACCCTCGACGATTCGCTCAGATATTCTCATTGGTGTTGCCATTATCCCGTTATTTGTCATGATCAGAAATAGCTTTGCGTTTATTCCCGTACAGATATTTATTGGGGTCGTACTCGCTTTTATTATCTTACAGCTCGCTAAAGTTAAAGTGGATACTTAAATATTATGAATATACTCGTTAGTTGTGAATTTCATTTTTCTCAAACGCCTGACGGCCAAGTCTGGACCACATCTTCATTTAATTATAACTTTTGGCTACGGTATTTGAGCTGTTTTGACAATGTTGTAGTGATTGCCCGCGTTAAGCAAGTAGCTTTAGCTCAACCTGAATGGGTTTTATCCAGTGGACAGTCAGTGGCTTTTTTCAATTTGCCCGAATATTTAGGGTTATTTGGGTTAATTAGAACATTGCCAAAACTTATTTATCGATTACATCAAGCAACGAAACTAGAGGGGGTATTATTATTCAGAGTACCTTCACAATCAGCCAATATTCTGACTAAACTACTACCTAGTGGAAAAAAATATGCCTTAGAAGTAGTCGGTGATCCTGAAGATGTGTTCTCTTCCGGTGTCGGCGGAAAAATACTTGGGGGTGTTTTAAAATTTTTAAGTACACGCTCACTAAAACAACAATGCAAAAATGCTGCTGGTGTTAGCTATGTCACTAAAAGCTATTTACAACAGAAATACCCTGCGGGTAAAAATACCATCACCAGCCATTACTCGTCACTTCAACTAAATAAGAAGTCTTTTAGCTCAGAAGCACGCCAATACAATCAACCGGCTCGTCGATTAGTTTTTATTGGCTCTCTTAATCAACTTTATAAAGCCCCAGATATACTGCTTAAAGCATTTGCGAAGTTAGTGAATAACGATACAAAATATCACTTAACTATTATTGGCACCGGCATTCATCAAAACATGCTGATGCAATTGGCTAATGAATTAACTATCAAAAAAAACATCACCTTTACTGGTGAAATCAATCATCAACAAGTGCTCGAGCACTTACAACAGTCTGAATTATTTGTGCTACCGTCACGGACTGAAGGCTTACCAAGGGCGATGATCGAAGCAATGGCGCAAGCCTTACCTTGTATAGGCAGTAATGCTGGAGGCATTCCGGAATTGTTAGCGCCAGATTTTTGTGTACCTATTAATGATATTGATGCATTGTATAGCGCATTAGATAAATTATGTAACAACACCAAACTATTGTCAGCACAATCAACAATAAACTTAGCCACTTCAATTGATTATCAGGAAGACGTGTTAGCAAAAAGAAGATCTGATTTTTATGGCAAACTAAAAGAACTTAATTCATGAAAGTATTACATTTACTTAAAACCTCAACCGGCGCAACTTGGGCATTAAGGCAATTACGAGAATTAGTCAAACTAGGCGTTGAAGTACATGTTGCACTACCTGATGGACCATTAGTAACAGCTTATAATGAAGTAGGTGTTCATACACATATTCTACAAACAGCGATTCATGTAAAAAACCCATGGAAAAACATACGTCTTTTCAAAGAGTTTCGTCGACTGGTAAAGAATATTGAACCTGAAGTTATTCATAGTCACTTTGTCGCCACAACGCTGACGATGAGACTAGCGCTTGGTAAAAACCACCCAATAAAACGAATTTTTCATGTGCCAGGTCCTTTACATTTAGAACATAAGCTTTTTAGAAATGTAGAATTGCTTACTGCTGGAAAAGCAGACTTTTGGTTAGCTTCTTGTGTGTGGACAGCACAAGCTTATCAAAATTTTGGAATCGAAAAAAAGCGTATTGGCTTAGTATATTATGGAGTAGACATTGAAGACTTTACAACGGGACTAAGTGCAAATTTACATCAAGAACTTGGGCTTCCCCCAAATACACAAATTATTGGTAATGTTGCTTATTTTTATGCGCCTAAAAAACACTTAGGTCAAAAGCGAGGACTAAAAGGTCATGAAGATTTAATTGATGCCATCGATATAATCTCTCAAACACATAACAATATTGTTGGCGTTTTTGTTGGTGGTCCATGGGCTGGATGTCAACAATATATGGATGACGTTATTCAATATGCCAATAATAAGCAATATGGTAAGTATTACTTTTTAGGATTACGCCGAGACATTCAACAACTTTATGGTGATTTTACGCTTGCAGTGCACCCTTCTCATTCAGAAAATGTTGGTGGCGCAGTTGAATCATTGTTTTGTCAATGTCCAACCATTTCAAGTAATGTGGGCGGATTTCCTGATTTAGTTAAACCCAATGTCACTGGTTGGTTAACACCTGCGAAAGACCCTGAACAATTAGCGCATACATTAATTTCAGCGTTAGCCGATGAAGAAAACAGAAATCAGCTCGCTAAACAAGGCAGAGAACTTGCCCAAGAGATGTTTGATGTGAGAAATAACGCAAAAGATGTATTTTATTATTACACCAAACTCATTAATGATGGTGAATTAGGCATGAAAGATGATTAAACGATTATTGGATATAGTGAGTGCTACTGTTTTAATTATTATCTTTTTACCTTTGATGTTGATAACGGCCGTTATTCTATTTATTACCGGCTGTCGTCCCGTACTTTACACGCAAGCAAGACCCGGTGAAAAGAATCGTATTTTTAACATGATAAAATTTCGTTCAATGATAGACCAAACAGATAAGAACGGAGAGCTACTCCCCGATAGTGAGCGGCTAACATCGTTTGGTAAATTTATTAGGAAAACAAGTATCGACGAACTGCCCGGCTTATGGAATGTATTAGTAGGCCATATGAGTTTAGTTGGGCCTCGCCCTTTGCTAGTTGAATATTTACCTTTATATTCTGCCGAACAAGCAAAGCGCCACAACGTTAAGCCAGGAATCACTGGCTGGGCACAAGTGAACGGGCGTAATGCCATTAGCTGGGAAGAAAAATTTTCCCTTGATGTGTGGTATGTTGAAAATCAAAGTTTTTGGTTAGATATTAAAATATTATTGCTAACGGTTAAAAAGGTATTTGCACAAGCTGATATTAATGCCGAAGGCGAAGCAACTATGTCAAAATTTACAGGCTCAAGCCATGACTAAACCCAATACTGAAAAACCTACTATTAATAGACTCATTATCATTGGCGCAGGTGGTCATGGTCGTGTAGTCGCAGACTGTGCACTAGCGACAGGACAATATCAAGAGATCCGTTTTTTAGACGATTGCTATCCAGAGCGTAAAGATAATGCGTTGTGGAGTATTGTAGGTACAGTAAAAGAATTTACACAATATCTCGACGAGGCTCATTTTATCGTAGCTTTTGGCAACAATAAACTCCGTGAAAAAGTGCAAAGTCAATTACATGCTGCTAACGCTAATATAGTGACCATTATTCATCCCCAAGCAACTGTCAGTCCACATGCCCATATTGGTCTTGGGGTCGTAGTGTGCGCTAATGCAACAATCAACATTGGCGCAACAATTAATGATGGATGCATTATTAATACGGCTTCAACCATAGAACATGACTGCAATATTGGTGAATTTACGCATATTTCACCAAATTGTGCACTAGCCGGTGGTATTACTGTAGGAAAATTATCTTGGTTAGGAATAAACTCCACAGTGATAGAATGTTTAACAATTGCCCCAAATACTCAAGTAGGAGCAGGGGCTGTTGTCATCAGTAATACAGACAAAGATTCACTTTATCTTGGTATTCCTGCTAAACGGATATCCCCAACAGATAAACATTAACTAAATTAGGAGTAAAACGTGCTAAATACCCAATTATCCCCATGGCCTTGCTTTTCAGAGCAAGAAATAGACGCTGTTAGCGCGGTATTACGCTCAAACAAAGTAAACTATTGGACCGGTCAAGAAGGCCGACAGTTTGAGCAAGAATTTGCTGAATTTTCTGATTGTAAATATGCCATAGCGCTGGCTAACGGTACATTAGCATTAGACTTGGCACTTTATAGTTTAGGTATTGGAAAAGGCGATGAAGTTATAGTAACTTCTCGCACGTTTATAGCCAGCATTAGTACCATTATCAATGCTGGCGCTACTCCAGTATTTGCGGACGTTGAGTTAGACAGTCAAAATATCAGTGCCAAAACAATTGCTCCTGTAGTAACAGATAAAACGAAAGCAATAATCTGTGTTCACCTTGCCGGTTGGCCTTGTGAAATGGATGACATTATATCTTTAGCAAACATTCATAATCTCTATGTTATTGAAGATTGCGCGCAAGCACATGGCGCCAAATATAAAGGGCGATCTGTAGGATCCATTGGTCATGTAAGTGCATGGTCATTTTGCCAAGATAAAATTATGACCACGGGTGGCGAAGGTGGTATGTTAACCACCAACAATGAAGAGCTTTGGCGTAAAGCCTGGGCATTTAAAGATCATGGTAAATCGTACGCTGCCGTTTATGAGAAAGAACACCCTCCCGGCTATCGTTGGTTACATGAATCTTTTGGCACTAACTGGCGAATTACGGAAATGCAATCAGCTATTGGTCGCATACAAGTTCAAAAAATGCCGCAATGGTTTGCAACACGTAATCGTTATGCACAGCAAATACTCAACACTTGTGCTGCTTTCAATTTTATTCGTGTACCGACTATGCCTGAACATATTGAGCATGCTTACTACAAATGTTACGCCTTTGTTGATCTCGCACTTCTCCCTGAAAAATGGAATCGTGATAACATCATTAACGCTTTAAATGAACAAGGCGTCCCCTGCTTTTCGGGGAGCTGTTCTGAAGTTTACTTAGAAAAAGCCTTTGATGGTCAAGCCTGTAAACCCAAAAAATCACTTGTAAATGCAAAAACATTAGGTGAAACCAGTTTAATGTTTTTGGTTCATCCGAGTTTAACCCAAAAAGAAGTGGATAATGTTTGTAAAATTATGAGTAAATTATTTAAACAAATACAGACAAGCGCATAAAAACTGATACTATAGAAAAGTTGTAACAAAATAATAACAATAAAATAATAATCAGAACCTCTAAAAGGCACATCTATGATCAGAAAAATAGATTTAATTCCACGTTCGTTGAAACTGATGGTCCTACTTTCTTATGATCTTTTTTCACTTGGATTAGCTTTTTTTCTTGCCTACCTTATTAGACTTGGTGCTTCCAATATAAACTTTACTCAAGCTGAGTGGTCGGTCTTTATCACCGTTACCCTCAGTACTATGTTGCTATTTTATTTTTTTGGTACATATCGAACTATTATTCGTTACTTTAATGCAAGAACAACACTGAAAACCTTTTTACTATTGGGTTTAGCAAGCCTTATATTTTACTTGAGTGAAGTACTTTACGATGCTTTTGTGCCGCTTTCAGTTCCCATTGTATTTTTTGTGATCAGTAGTGTTTTCATTGCCGGCGCACGCGCACTCTTTGGATTAATACTTGGAAAACAATGGTTTGATAAGCGTACTGCTGTAATTATCTACGGTGCAGGAAAAACAGGTCAACAACTTGCCAATAGCCTAACATCTGGCAGCGTTTACCAACCCGTGGCATTTATCGATGAAAAAAGCCGTTATCATGGCCGAGAGTTATCAGGCATTAAAGTATTTTCAACAGATAATATTGAAAAGCTGACCAAGCGCTACGGTGAATTTAAAGTCTTAATTGCACTTTCTCACGTAGGGCCTGTACGTATGAAAGAAATTATCGCCACTTTTGAACCTCATGCGCTCGAATTACTTTCAATCCCCAGCATGGCAGACATTGTTTCTGGTAAACAAAAAATAGATCAGCTGCGTGAAGTCTCTGTTGACGAGCTCCTAGGACGAGAAGCAGTCACCCCTGTTGCCGATTTAATGCATGCCAATATAAAAGATAAAGTTGTCATGGTATCAGGTGCTGGTGGTTCAATTGGTAAAGAACTTTGTCGTCAAATAATCAAACAAGGTCCGACTAAATTAGTATTACTTGATGTGAGTGAAGCTTTTCTCTATGAAATAAATCAAGAATTAAGTGTTTATATTAATGAGCTTAATGTTGATATCCCTTTAGTCCCGCTCATTGGTAATGTGCAACACGGTATGTTAATGAGCTCAATTTTTCATACCCATAAAGTACAAACTATTTATCATGCCGCTGCCTATAAACACGTGCCTTTAGTGGAAGGTAATGTCATTGCCGGTATAGCTAACAATATTTTAGGCACCTATGAAATCGCTCAAGCTGCAATTTACTGTGATGTGGAAACATTTGTGCTGATTTCTACCGATAAAGCCGTGCGCCCTACTAATGTTATGGGCGCCACCAAACGTATGGCTGAACTAGTTTTACAATCATTATCGCCTCGAGATCATAATACCCGATTTGTAATGGTGCGATTTGGTAATGTACTTGGTTCATCAGGCTCTGTCGTACCTTTGTTTAAGAGACAAATTAAAAAAGGCGGCCCTATCACCGTTACACACCCTGATATTATTCGTTACTTTATGACAATTCCAGAAGCTGCACAGTTAGTTATTCAAGCAGGTGCCATGGGTAAAGGTGGCGATGTTTTCGTGCTTGATATGGGCAAACCGGTAAAAATTATAGATTTAGCCATCAAAATGACTCATCTCATGGGGTTAACCATTAAAGATGATCAAAACCCTAACGGCGATATTGAAATAAACTACAGTGGTTTGCGCCCAGGTGAGAAACTTTATGAAGAACTACTGATTGATGATCACGCTCAACCCACTGATCATCAACGTATTCTTACCGCTAATGAAAGATCACTCAGCTGGCCTGAAGTTAATGTGATTCTAAATGATCTCAATGACGCCATGCGCGCTGAAGATGTAGATAAGTTGAAACAAATTTTATTAAATGCACCGCTAGAATATCAACCAGAAGGTCACAGTCAACATAATGAAAAAAAGGCAACGACTAAAAATAGTGAGCTTTTAGACGATACTATTGAACCAATATTGCTTAAGTCGTAGTGTCACCCAGTTAGATCTTCATTTAAAACAAGTGAATAACTTACTTATACTGCAATAAACTATTTTTTTAATAACAACCAAGCACTTGCATAATCAGGCAATTGCTTATTTGCCTGATAATAATCTTTCCAGCCATAATAACTGCCTTTTAACCAATCAAGCTGAAATAAGTTATTATCAAATGCACCGCCTTGATCGGCTAAAATACCCAGTTTCCCTTGGATTGCTCCCTCTGCTTTGTAATTGATTAGAAACAATTTACCTAAGCCTAATGCTTTAACATTACCCGCAAAAGCAACATCAGTCTCTATGGCTATTTTACTGTCCAAGGTTTTTCCGTAGCCAAGTACATTAGGTACTTCAGCAAAGTACCAGTAACGCGCTTGTTCTGTTTTTCCAATGCCATAGTCATAAACAATGCCATTATTCCTATGAACATTAAAGTAACGAATGGTGCCATCGACCTTAACCACACCAGTGCCTTGTAAAAGTACATCATGCAATGCGGCTTCAGTTAACCAAATTAATGGTTTAGCAAGTTCTTTATCAAGTAACACACCTTTAATTACGTCTTGACGAGTGTATTTAAAGCGCGTGAGTTTGTGCTTTATTAAATCAGCTGCTTCCAATGTTAGCCCATGTTCATCATGTGGAAGGGCATAAAGTGCTTGATTGAATTTTTCGGTACGCACGCTACTAGCATTTAATAATTTGGTGTAATACTTTGTTAGAAATATTTTATCTTTGGGAATATTCGTTAATAAACGTGTTTTCACATCGTTAGTGCTTTTACTTGCCAGAAAATCTGCTTGTTTTTTATCAGGAATCCATCGATAAAAATCAAATTTTTGCTTTAAAAACTCACTATTGTTCATCTGACTTTTATTAGCCGGTAAGCACATAAAAGCTAGCGTTTCTTGTACACGTTTTAATGTAACATCAGGTGCTAAATTATCACCTGAGTGCACCGCAAATTTATCATCCTGATGTTGTGTTAAGTATGCTTGTGTGCTTTTAGAGACACGGCACAAAGCATTAACATCGATATGCATATTTGTGCTAATTTTGGGCTCTTTAGCACGAATAAACTCGGCTAAAGTTACAGGAATAAAGCCCAGTAAACAACAAGATATTCCGAGATAAAATAAGCGTTTAACCTTCATTAAACACTACTTTTATTAGTTTCAATTAACGTTTCAATGGCTTCAATAAACTCTGGATCATCAGGGCTTGTTTTAGGGCTAAACGATGTTACTTTATTGCCTTTTCCGTCTATTAAATATTTGTAAAAATTCCATTTAGGCGATGATGATTTATCCCCTAAAAACTTAAACACACTATTAACATCACTGCCCCTTACCGCACTTGGCGCTAACATTGTAAACGTTACCCCGTAATTAACAAAACAGACTTTAGCGGTATCTTTTTCAGCACTTTCTTCTTGAAAAAAGTCATTGGAAGGAAAGCCGATAACCACTAACCCTTCTTTTTCATACTTTTTGTGAATCGCTTCTAAGCTTTCAAAATGATGCGTAAAACCACAATTACTTGCAGTATTAACGATTAACACTGGGTTATTTTGTGCAATTTCACATAAATTAGCTTGTTCCGATGAATGAAGTTTTTTTAATGTCACATTTAAGTAATCAGGACAACTTTGTGCAGATACAGGTAACGTTGGCAGTAATAAGAATGTAAAGATAGCGATTAGTTTTTTCATCTTTGCCTCAATTTAAAATCATAGTGAGATTTTATCGAATAATTATACGATATGTTATACATTACTGCCTCATTAGCCAATTTAAACTACTGACAACTTTATGTACAAAATACCATCGTTATTATTAACTTTCATATTATACACTTTATTTACCTTTTCGGTTCACAGTCAAACTATTTTAAAATCTGAATTTAGCGCGTCTGTTAATAAATACCTCCAAGAAATAGCGGATCCGGTAAAAGGGATTGGCGCAAGGGAAGCCGGTAGCGCCAAAGAAAAAGAAACCATTATCTATGTTGGAAAAAACTTCAAAGAAATGGGACTTAACGTGAGTGTTCAACCATTTTCACTTACTAAAGGTGAATTAACCTCGGCTAATGTTATTGCTGACCTTAATAGCAATAAAGCAAAAACCTTAGTACTTGCTGCGCATTTAGATTCAACGGGCGCAGAACATGGCTCTCATGGTGCAACCGACAACGCAACAGGTCTTGCGGCACTGCTAACGGTAGCGGAAGAATTAGCTCATAAAGAAAATTTACCTTATAACATTCGCTTTATCGCTTTTGGCGCAGAAGAAGTTGGCTTATTGGGGGCAAAATACTACGTAAAAAACTTACTTGAAGAATCTGGAACGGCTGAAAACATTCTTGCGATGATCAATTTAGATACCATTGCTGGTGGGGATTTTTTATATGTGCATAGCGCGCATACCACGCCATATAAATGTGGTGATATTAAGGCTAAATATAACAGTGATACCCATGTTAGAGATGCCTTATTTTCGCTTTCAAGTTCACTTATCAATAAAGCGCAACAATATATTATTCATCCTGCCTACGAAGGTTACCCAGAAGGAGTCACTGGAGGCTGGTCTGATCATGCACCTTTTGCCTGCGCAGGCGTGCCAATAGCTTATATAGAATCAACGAACTTCACCATAAACGGTAAGGATGGTTACGATGGCTATTCTCAAAGTGATAATGCCGCACTATGGGATTGTTTTGATAAAACAACCCATTCAGCATGTGAGCGTAAAGAAGAAAACCAGTGGGGGCATATTTGGCACACAAAATCGGATCAATTAGCCATAATGGATCAATTATTTTCACAAAGACTAACGCAACAACTAACAGCTAGTGTAGAAGTGTTAATTGCTTTTTTAAGTAATTATAAACTTGACGAGATTGAAAATAATCAAATGAATAACCAATAAACAAGCATAAAAAGCGGTGTGTAATTCGCCAATAATTAATATTAATTTACACTTTAAAAATTAAGTTTCTACATAATGAACTATATCATTAAATCATCACTGATTTAGTCCATTTTTATAAATTAAAGCTAGCCATTTAAATAGGATTTTATGTCTAAGTTAATCTCATATATATCGCTGAGCATTTTTGCAGCTACGGCTTATATCTATTCTCTGCAAGCATCGGCACAACAAGGCCGTGCTGCCAATGTCAATGTAGCACAAGTCATTCAAACCACACTATCTCCAGTTGCTTGGGTTTCAGGCTCGATTGTAAGCCGAAACAATTCGGCTATAGCCTCCGAAGTTTCTGGTCGATTGAAAAGTTTAGCTGAATTAGGTGATACCGTTGTTAAAGGCCAAGTTATTGCGACCATAAACGATTCTTCATTAAAACTAGTGTTAAATGAAGAAAAAGCATTACTCGCAAGCTCTAAATCTAAGTTAACCTTCGAACAATCTGAAATAGAACGTAAAAAAAGCTTAGTTGAACGGCAGTTAATTTCTCAAACTGAACTTGACGAGAGTATTTCAACTTTTAACATTGCTCAAGCAAACTATGAGGCAGCTATGTCAAAAGTTGCGCTTGCAGAACAAAACCTTAATTACAGCCAATTAAAAGCACCATTCAATGGCATAGTAACCCAGCGATTAAGTAATGAAGGAGAATACGTAACGAGTGGTACAGCCATTATTCGGCTCGTAGAAACTCAGAATATTGAAGCTTCAGTTTTTGCCCCTTTAACCTCTTATTTATTTGTAAAAGCAAGAGAATCTTTAACTATCCGCTCACCTCTAGGCCAAAAACAAGTGCCAATAAAAGCAATTATTCCAGTTTCAGATAACCGCTCTCACTTAATGGAAGTACGTTTAGATTTAAGCGCTGTAGATTGGCCTATAGGTTTAAACATTCAAGCTGCCGTTGCTAATGGGGAGAAAAAATCAACGCTTGCCATTCCTCGCGATGCCATTGTTTTAAGACGTAATAGCACTACAGTTTTCCGTATTAACAATGAAAACATTGCAGAACAAGTCCAAGTTTCATTAGGTCTCAGTGAAGGCGAATTAATTGAAATAATGGGAGAAATTAAAGCTGGCGATAAACTTGTTATTAGAGGTGCAGAGAGACTACAGCCAGGCCAATCGGTTGTTATTAAAGACAATAATCAATTGCTAATTTCAGGTAAATCATGATATTAACTAAAGCCTCTCTGAATAATCCAACTGCGGTAATTGTCGCAATTTTACTTGTGGCACTTTTTGGTGCGATCAGTTTATTTAAACTCCCCGTTCAATTGACACCTGAAATCAGTCAACCACAAATAGTAATTTCAACCGCTTGGCGTGGTTCAGCACCAGAAGAAATCGAAGCTGAAATTATTGAACGCCAAGAAGATGTGTTAAAAGGTTTGCAAGGTCTAGAGCTTTTAGAATCAAACTCAAGCCAAGGTAGTGGCAGTATTACTCTGCGGTATCGAACAGGGATAAATTTAGAACGAGCCTTGATCGATGTCATGAATGCGCTTAACCAAGTCCCCAGTTATCCACCTGATGCAACTGAACCTACCATTGCTGTTGGCGGGGCAAGCACGTTTACCGCTATAGCTTGGTTTGCCATAAAACCTACTCAAGGCAATAGTAATGATATTGCAGGTTATCAAGACTATGTCGAGGAAGTCGTTCAAACGCGTATTGAACGTGTATCAGGTATTTCTCAAACCAATGCTTTTGGTGGTTTACCCTCTGAATTACGGATAACCTTTGACCCCTATAAAACGGCAAATTTAGGTTTAAATGTACCACAACTCGCAAGCACTTTAAGTAATAACACTGATGTTTCTGGCGGATTTAATGAAATAGGTCGTCGAAAATACACCATTCGATTTACAGGAAAATATGGTGTTGAACAACTTCAAGATATGGTCGTTGATTGGCGAGATGGTCAACCTATATTATTAAAAGACATAGCGAAAGTAGAACTCACCTATGCTGACCGCACAGGTATTTTAACGTTAGATGGTGAGCCTGCAATAGCAATGAATGCTCAAGTTGAGCAAGGCGTAAATGTTATTGAAGTCATGGATGGCTTAAAAGCTGCAATGAAAGAGCTAAATGAAGGCCCTTTAAAACGCTCAGGCTTAGAAATGATTCAAATGTATGATGAAACCATCTACATTGGTCGTTCGATGGCATTAGTTCAAAACAACTTATTATTAGGTATTTTTCTTGCTATTGCCGTTTTGTGGTGGTTCTTACGTAAATTTCGAGCCACTCTTATCGTCGCACTTTCTATTCCCATTTCATTAATAATCACCTTAATAGTGATGTACAGCGCAGGGCGTACTTTAAATATTATTTCTATGGCAGGTCTTGCATTTGCCGTAGGCATGGTATTAGATGCCGCCATTGTTGTATTAGAAAATATTGTTCGGTTAAGAGAAAAAGGTGAACTCCCTGAAAACGCGTCTTTACTTGGCACCTCTCAAGTATGGGGAGCGCTTTTATCATCCACCATCACAACCGTGGCTATTTTCTTGCCTATCGCATTTTTAGAAGATGTTTCGGGACAGCTATTTGCTGATTTAGCGATTACGATTGCCGTGGCAATAGTGGCGTCGCTTTTAATTGCTATAACGGTTTTACCCACCGCTGCTCGACGTTTATTAAAGGAAGTATCAGAAGACGATCCTCATCAGCATTGGTGGCATAACATTACCCAAGGTATTATGAAAATAACATCCACGCCAAAAAAACGTGCGTTATGGGTAATAGGGTTAATGCTTTTTTCTTTCTTAGGTTCATATCTAATGTTTCCTAAAGTTGACTACTTACCTAAAGGCAATCAAAACTCTTTTAACGTCTTTATTTTACCCCCACCAGGGCAAAGTTATTTAGCATCACGTGTTGAAATGAGTGATGTAATTAACGAGCGCCTTATGCCATATTTGAAAGGCGAGAAGTCTCCTGCTATCGACCATACTTGGATGGGTTTTTTTGGTAACTTTGGTTTTATGGGAGGACGAGGTAAAGACGCAGATGATATCCAAGACATAGTAAACCTTATTAACTATGAAATATTACGAGGATTTCCAGATACTATTGCATTTGCTTCTCAAGAGCAGCTTTTCAGAAATTTAAGCGGTGGACGCCGAATTGATATTGATATTCAAGGTACTGATGTTGAACAGTTACTAAAAGCAGCACAAATAGGCTTTGGTACAATTAGCCAGGTATTACCTGGTGCACAAATACAGCCGACACCAGGGTTAACATTAGCCGAACCTGAATTACAACTTCACCCTGATGAACGCAGAATTGCTGAAGCAGGGTGGACTCGACAGCAAATGGCCTCTATTTCAAGCGCTTTAGGTACAGGGCTTTATGTAGGAGATTTTTTTAATGGACAAAAACGCCTGAATGTTTTTCTTCGAACAACCGATTGGGATTCTCCTGAAGAGCTTGAAGCTATCCCCTTATTTACGCCGCAAGCAGGCATTCAACCAGTAGGCGAATTAGTAGAAGTTATAAGAACGGCTGGCCCTAGCTCTATTCGAAGGGTAGATAGAAAACGTACGATTACCTTACAAGTAACGCCCCCTGACGATATTAGTTTAGAAGAAGCTATAACTTTAATAAAAGAAAAAGCTGGCCCAACCATTTTAGCCCAATTACCTGAAGGTGGATCTATCGCGTATCGAGGTACCGCAGAGGCACTTAATGAAGCCTTATCCAATATGAGTCAAAGCTTCATACTCGCATTAATCATTTTATATTTATTAATGTCGGCACTCTTTCGCTCATTTAAAGATAGTTTACTGGTGTTATTAACCATTCCATTAGCAACGGTTGGTGGAATAGCCGTATTACAACTAACTAATATGATCATTTTTCAGCCATTAGACTTATTAACCATGATCGGATTTATCATTTTACTAGGATTGGTTGTCAATAATGCTATCTTATTGGTGTATCAAACTCGATTAGGTGAAAGTGAAGGTTTAACGCGACACGATGCGGTTAAACAAGCGGTTCGCTTACGTTTACGTCCAATATTAATGAGTACATTAACATCGCTTTGCGGCATGCTCCCATTACTATTAATACCGGGAGCTGGAGCTGAGCTATACCGAGGTATTGCCGCAGTTATCGTCGGTGGTATGGGCGTCAGTACAATATTTACTTTAATTTTCTTGCCTAGTTTATTACAAATGGGAAAAGAGAAGCAGCGAAACAAAAGCAATAAGTTTTCGACAAACACACCACTAACAAATTAATAAAATGCCGACAATTATGTCGGCATTTTTATAAGGCGAATTAATTTTTAAGATAAAAGACTTAGAGTTTAAAAAAGTGTTCTTGATAGACTTTTAATTCAGCAATAGATTCTCGAATATCATCTAATGCTAAATGCACGCCCTTCTTTTCAACTTGGTCTAATACTTCAGGCTTCCAACGACGAGCAAGCTCTTTAACCGTACTTACATCTAGGTTTCTATAATGAAAATAATCTTCAAATTCACGCATGTATTTATTAATAAAACGACGATCTTGTCCTATGCTGTTGCCACACATTGGAGAACAACCCTTGGGTACATATTGCTCGACAAACGCGATAGTTTCCGCACTTGCAGTAGCCAAATCGACTTTACTGTCACGACAACGCTGTGTTAACCCTGATTTGCCATGCACATCAATGCACCATTGGCTCATATTATCTAAAACCTCATCAGCCTGATGAATAGCAAATACAGGACCTTCCGCTAAAATATTTAATTGACTATCTGTCACAATACTAGCAATTTCTAAAATTACATCATGTTCAGGCTCTAACCCCGTCATCTCCAAATCTAACCAAATTAGATTTGTTTCACTGCAAGACATAAGCTTCCCTCTGTTTTAATACTTTGTGCTTTTTATGACATTAATTAACAATAAAAATCAGATATAAAGACAAGTATTAGATGAAACATCAATTTACCAGTATAATACGTGACAATTAACATTGTTTGAAATATTTTGTCGAGATAACTCAACGACACTATTTAACTATTATGAAAATAACTTGTGGCAAAAGCTAAAAAATTAACAAAAGGCCAAGTCAGGCGCATTAAAGCAAATCAAACGAAGAAGCTTCAAAGTAATGCGGACGATATAAAATGGCAAGATGACGAACTAGGTGACGTGCAAATGGGCACCGTTATTAGTCGTTTCGGTCAACATGCCGATGTTGAAAACACCCATGGCGAATGTGTGCGTTGTAATCTAAGGCGCAGTATAAAATCACTCGTTTGTGGTGACAAAGTATTATGGCGAGAAAGTAAAACCCACGAACATAGTATTTCTGGCATTATTGAAGCCGTACATGAACGTGATTCAGTATTAGCACGCCCTGATGTTTATGATGGCGTAAAGCCTATCGCTGCTAACATTAGCCAAATAATTATCGTTTCAAGCGTTTTACCAGCTTTTAATAGTGACATAATTGATCGCTACATAGTTGCGGCCGAAGAAACCGGCATTAAGCCAATTATTGTACTCAATAAAATTGATTTACTCACACCAGAATTAACAAAAACCATTGAATCACAATTAGCAATTTATCGAGATATTGGTTATCAAGTACTTTATGTTAGTAGTGAAACAACTGACGGTTTAAGTCAATTAAAACAACAGTTAAACCAACAAACAAGTATCTTTGTTGGGCAGTCAGGGGTAGGCAAGTCAACGCTTACTAACAGCTTGATGCCAGAGCTTGGAATTTTAACTAAAGATGTATCTGAAAACTCAGGATTAGGTCAGCATACAACCACTGTTGCACGTTTATATCACTTCACGGAAGGCGGTGATTTGATTGACTCCCCTGGCATTAGAGAATTTGGTTTGTGGCATTTAACACCAGAGCAAGTATGTAATGGTTTTACTGACTTTGCTGACTTTCTCGGTACTTGTAAATTTAGAGATTGCAAACATCAAAAAGATCCAGGCTGCGCCTTAATTAAGGCCGTAGAAAATAAACAAATTCATCCCGAACGTTTAGCGAGCTTCCAACGAATTTTAGCCAGCTTGAATGACAATACACTAACATCAAGATTTAATTAAAAATAACAATACAAAATGAAAATAAAACCGCAAGGAATACCCAGTGTCACTAAATAAATTAAAAATAACCCTACAATACATAATGCCCAAGCATGCACTCTCCCGATTGGTAGGAAAATTTGCAGTAGCAGAAGCGGGTTGGCTAACCACGAAAGCAATTAGTGCATTTATCAAATCTTATGGCATCAATATGCAAGAAGCTAAATATAAAAATGCCAGCGACTTTAAAACCTTTAACGACTTTTTTACCCGAGAACTTGAAGAGGGTGCACGCCCAATACTGCAAGATGCCAACACTATTTGCTACCCTGTTGACGGCGCTATAAGTCAGCAAGGAGAAATAAGAGACGGACAGCTTATCCAAGCAAAAGGTTTCGACTATAGCCTTATTACATTACTTGGCGGTGATAAAGAAACAGCCCAGCCTTTTCAAAATGGGGCATTTTCTTGTATTTATCTTGCTCCTAAAGACTACCATCGCATTCATATGCCCATGGCCGCTACTTTAAGAGAAATGATTTACGTGCCCGGCGATTTATTTTCAGTCAACCCATTAACAGCGAATAATGTACCAAATTTATTTGCACGTAATGAGCGTGTAGTCACTATTTTTGATACGGAATACGGACCTATGTCGATGACATTAGTTGGTGCAACTATTGTAGCCAGTATTGAAACTACTTGGGCAGGCACTATTACCCCGCCTGCAGGAAAAGACGTTTTCCGTTGGCAATATCCTGCATCTGGAACGGGTGCAATTACCTTTAATAAAGGTGATGAAATGGGTAGATTTAAATTAGGTTCAACCGTTATCACTACTTTTGCCCCTCAAATGATCAAATTTAACCAAGATGCAGGCACCGGTACAGTTACACGACTTGGTGAGCATTATGCCGATTTAATTGGCAAAAACGAGAATTAATACAGTGCTCATTATTGCCCATCGCGGTGCCAGTGGCGAGTATCCCGAAAACTCTACACTTGCCATTAAAAAAGCCATTGAGCAAGGTGCTGATGGTATTGAAATAGATATCCAACACCATAGAGCTAGCGGCGAGTTTATTGTTTTTCATGATCGTGATTTATCGAGGCTAACCAGTAAACTCGGTACTATTAATAACTTTACTTTAGATGAGCTACTGCAAACCACCATTGGGCAAGAACAAACCATTATTACGTTAGAACAAGCGATAGCGTTAATTCCAGAAGATATATTGCTTAACATTGAGCTAAAAATCAGCGCCAGTGAACAATCAATAATAGACCTTGTAATCAAAAAGCTCGAACGTGTATTAAGAAATGCGGTTAGTCATAATAAAATTAAATGGTCTCAACTATACATCTCTTCGTTCAATCACTATTTAATTCAAAGTGGAAGCTTAGTATTACCCAAAGTCCAATTTGCGGCGCTTATTGCTCATTGCCCGCTCAATTACGCACAGTTTAGTGAAAAAATGCAGTTATCTGGTGTTAATCAAGATATTGATTGTCTAAACCAAGAGTTAGTAAACGACATTCATCAGCGAGGGTTATCTTGTTGGGTATATACAGTTGATAATATTGACGATATTGAAAAGTGTTTGCTATATAAAGTGGACGCTATATTTACCAACTTTCCACAACAAACAAGAGATAAAGTTAATACGATTTGTCATTAGAATGTGAAGCATATTACATTTTTATGTAATAATGTATTGCTCATTTATTCATCACAGTATACGATTATGTTCGTATTACATAAAAATTATTATTGAATTAAACAATATTACCAATACGACGAATGACAACATTTTTTAAATTATATTGCACATTAGGGGATTTCGATGGCTCGTGATAATGAAGGTATCAAGCCGACTGAAGCAGAACTTTCTTTGCTTAATGTCTTATGGAAAATAGGTCCGGCAACAGTCAGACAAGTGCATGATGCAATTAGTGCGACTCAAACAACAGGTTACACTACTGTATTAAAGATCTTACAAATTATGCATGAGAAAACATTGGTCACCCGTGATGAAACTAATCGTGCCCATGTATATTCTCCCGCTAATAGCGAAGGGTATACTCAATCATCATTATTAAAAGATTTAGCCAGTAAAGCTTTTGGTGGTTCAACGTCAAGATTAGTCATGCGCGCATTAGATGAATCAACTAGTAAAGAAGAAATTGCTGATATTCGTCAATTATTAAATAAACTAGATCAAAAAAATTAACAATAATTGTATTTATGCCTGAGAATTTATTAGACAGCCCAATACTGTATAGTCTTGCGTTAACGCTCTTGCACTTCTTGTGGCAAGGGTGCTTACTTGCGCTTGTACTAAAGTGTTTACTTTCTAGTACTTCATATAAAAATCCGCAACTTAGATATTTTTGGTCCACTATTACCTTAATCACATGTTTAATAGTGCCCATTATCACCTTTAGCATTATTTACACACCAGATTACTTAAATATAGGGCCTCAAGGTTTAGAGGCGCTTGAGTTATTTGATTCTAATCAACCGAATTCAGTAATAAACTCAGATTGGTATCAAACCGCCGTTGATAGCTTGCCTTTTTTGTCACTCGCCTGGCTAATCACCGTGATTATTTCTTCAGTAAAACTGTTATTTGCACTCCGTCAAGTCAATCAACTACCGACAAACGACACTATTGCAGTAAATAGCACGCTACAATTAAGATTTGAACAACTGATCAGTCAATTCAAGCTCTGGCGTAAGCCACAGCTTTTAATTTCCTTAAAAACCGAAGTTCCAATGGCTATTGGTTGGCTAAAGCCTGTAATATTACTACCTGCTAGCATGATGACAGGGCTCACTTCTACTCAACTTGAGATGTTAATTTTACATGAATTAGCCCATGTTAAACGACATGATTATCTCGTAAACTTTTTACAGACATTAGTTGAAATATTATTGTTCTTTCATCCGGGCGTACGCTGGATATCTAAGCAAATGCGTTATGAGCGAGAATATTGTAGTGATGATATTGCAGTCAAACATTGCGGTAATGCAATTGCGTACGCACATACATTAGCGGATACAGCAAGTTTATGTCATAAACACCGTCAAAGCTCAATTCCTGCAATGGCAATGGCTGCTTCTGGAGGTGATTTAAAACAACGTGTTGTACGTTTAATTGATAATGACCACACATGTACTGTAGAAAATGATTCTGGAAAGTTACTCGCTTCAATTGTAATCCTATTTGCTATATTAAGTGTATTTGCAAAACCCTTTGTTGATAATAGCATGATCGATTGGGGCTCTGGTCGCATCTCATTAGTACAATCTGCTGGCGAGTTTATACAACACAAAGTTAACGAGAAAGAACAACCCCTCGCTCAAACCACATTAGCCCAGCAACTTGTAGAGCAAAACACACCTAACTCTGACATGGCTTCAGCTAATAAAGATGTTTTTTTAACACAACAAGATGCAAAAACTAGTCGCACTACCAGCGAAGAATTATTAAAAACCCCCAGAAAAATTATTGATTTAAAAGAACAAACAGTCCCTAATGAGCAACCATTAGCTCAAGTTAGCACCAAGCGAGAAAGCCAAAAAGCTGAATTAGTTAGTTCACAAAAAGACCAAGAAAGCCTGTCAAAAGTAATAGAAACTCCTGATATAAATTTATTAGCCAACACAACTAATGGTTCTACTCAACAAACCAAATCAATTTCTGAAATGGCATTTGAACGTTCAGACTCTTCAAACTCTGAAGCAAAATTTAAAAACCCTTATGCCAACCAGTTAGCTTCATTAGTTGAAGAGCCATTACCTTCAATTGATAAAGCGATTGAATTAAATAACACATATACACAGGCCTTCAACCAACCCCTGCCTAAGCAAGAAAATATACACACAAACAAAAATATTGAATATAGAAATGCACCAATTCAAAAATCATCAGCTCAGTTAATTACATCTGTAGAGCCTAGATACCCATCAATTGCCAAGCGTAAGGGGATAGAAGTTGATGTATTTGTGAAGTTTGTGATAGATAAAGACGGCTATGTAGCGGATATTGAATTTGAAGACCAAAATAAAGTGAGTTATTTTCGTAATGCCATTCGTACAGCAATGAATAAATGGCGTTTTCAGCCAGCGACCGTTAATGAAAAGCCCATCGATAGCCAAATGGCAAAAATATTTTCATTTAGTCTGATTAAGAGTTAATAAAAAGAGCAGATAAAAATCTGCTCTTTTTTGTCCATGAAGCTAAGTGTTAATAATAACAAAGTACCTACTTATAAGTTTTCAAATTTAGCGGGTTGTAATTAATCTCGCTTATTTTTCATTTTTCCTTTATGTTTGCCTTTCATTCGATTTTTCATTTTTTTAGCCTTTTCTTGCTGTTCAGGCGTCAAAATTTGCATCATTTGATGCTTATGCTTAGCTCTTAACAACGCAGCTTCGGTAAAAGTATCTTGATAAGTATTATGCAATTGTGTGAATGCTTGCTCATCGAAAGTAGCAGCTTCCATTAACACTTTTAGCTGATCCTTATAACTTTTCATTTTGTCTTTCATAGCCGTGCGATCTAATTTCGCTTGCTCTTTTAACGCTTTAAATTGTTGTTTCTGTTCATCTGTTAACTCAAGATGCTTAGCCATACGTTTAAACTGACGATGCTCTTGTTTAGCCATGTGACTTTTTCCTTCTGCATTCTCATAGGCATTAGCTTCATTGCTAAAACTCATGCTTGATGCAGAAAGTGTTAAAACAACAACAGTAACCATAGTTGAGATAATCTTGTTCATTTAAATATCCTCTTTAATTGATTCGAGTTAATAATAACAATTGCAATGCAAAGAAACGCAAACCAATGTAAAGGTTTTGTAAAGAATGGTTTTACCTATTATTGTTGGTATATCATGAGAACAATTAAGAAGCTAAGCTTGTGTGTAATTGGTGTAGTAATGAAGCAAAATAAACTATTAATAATTGATGATGATAAAGAACTCAGCGACCTGTTAGTCGAGTATTTGTCATTCGAAGGTTTTACTGTTGAATGTTGTTACGACGGCGTTAGCGGTTTAGCTCGTGCTTATGATGATAGTTATTCCCTTATTTTGCTCGATGTTATGATGCCAGGACTCAATGGTTTTGAGTTGCTTAAAGCTTTAGGTGGCAAACACAAAACCCCTATTCTTATGCTCACCGCCAAAGGTGATGATGCCGACCGAATATTAGGATTAGAGCTTGGTGCTGATGACTACCTTGCAAAACCTTTCCAACACAAAGAGTTACTCGCTAGAATTAATGCAATTTTACGCCGTATAGACATTGTCAAAAATAATAAAGTCGCTAGTAACAAACTAGAAGTAAATAACGTAAGTCTTGATAATGCAACAAGAGAAGTTCATTGCCATGGTAAAATTGTTGAACTAACGGGCACTGAATATCAAATACTCGAATTATTAATGAATAAACATGGAAAAATCGTCAGTAAAGAAGAAATTTCTGAGCAAGTGCTTAATCGTCGTTTAAGTGCTTTCGATCGAAGTATTGATATGCATGTCAGTAATATCCGCCGAAAATTACAAACGAAAAGTAGCAATGAAAAATTAAAAACGATACGTGGTGCGGGTTATCTTTTCTTATCAGGAGAGCAAACTCATGTTTAAAGGGGTCACTAAGTCATTAAGCTCTATCGCTTTTAAACTTTTTATTTCCTTTTGGTTATTTGCCATTTTATCGATTGTATTAACCCGTGTCATTTCAATTCAATTAGCCGAGGAAAGTATTTTAAGGCCTTTACATAAACAAGATATTGCTAAATTACAGCATTTAAAAAGACGCATTGAAAAGTCTAAAAAGTTAACCCTTAATCGTTTACTTACCAAAAGCACGCCGTTTCGCGGTGAAGCCATTTTAATTAAAGATCCTAGTAACTCTAAAGTATTTGCCAGTGAAAAGAATTTTTTAAAACCACTCATTCCTTATTTAGAAAAAAATAGCTTTGATAGTCCCGCAAGTATTCAATTTGCAAATGCTCGTGTAACGGGGCCCTTAGCAACCTCTATAGACAACATTGAGTATCAATTATATATCGCAGCTAAAGATCATAACCCTCACTTTAGCTCCTATCTAATGCAGTTACCTGCATGGGCGCGTATTATAATTCCTATTATTGTTAGCATGCTTTTAGCATGGTTATTGGCTCGGTCTCTCAGTAATCCGTTACTAAAAATTAAATCTGCTGCGGCTGAAATAGGCAATGGCAAATTAACGACCCGAATAGCCAAGAAAACAACTAATAGAAGCGATGAACTTGGTGATCTAAGTCGTAGTTTTAATCAAATGGCAGAAAAGCTTGAACAAAATATTAATGCTCACCAGCGTCTTTTAGGGGATGTCTCTCATGAGCTTAGATCTCCTATGACCCGATTACAAATGGCAATTGGCTTATCCTTACAATCAATTGATAATAAAGACGCTTTAACTAGTCATCTAGCACGCTGCGAGTTAGAAGTAAGTCGTCTTGATGATATGATCGCTGAAGTATTGTCTTTATCTCGTTTAGAAAATACCTTACAAAATTTAACATTACAGTCTTGCGACTTATGTGCCCTATTAACTTCATGTATTACCGATTGCCAGTACATAGCTAATGAAAAGTCTATAACTATAAGTGCAACTATGCCTGCAAAATGTATTATTCAAGCCGATAATAAATTAATCACAAGCGCACTCTCTAATATAATCACAAATGCCGTAAAATATAGTCACGAGCATTCAACTATCGAAGTTTTGATGTCAGTTAACGAACTAATGGTAACCATACAAGTGGTTGATACAGGTCCTGGAGTACCAGAAGAGTCTATCAGCCAACTATTTCAACCATTTTATCGAGTAGAAAACGCTCGCGATAGAGGCACCGGAGGAACCGGATTAGGGTTAGCTATCGCACAACAAGCTATTTTAGCTCATAATGGTAGTATATACGCCAATAACAATGCCCCTTCAGGACTAACTGTTACACTCACGTTGCCAAGGTAAATACTACTGAACACTATGATAATTAATTGGAAGAGGCTCACATTAACTGTCATTTTATTTTTAAATGTATCTATAAGTTTTGCTATGACTAACAATGATCAACACACAATTTCATCTTCCTCTAACGAAATCGACGCTTTTTGGCAAACAGGCATATTTTCATCTTTTATTGGGGTAGATAACGTAACAATAAACTATGCACAATTTGCAACAGACATTAATGCTGAATGTATTGTTATCTCACCCGGCAGGGTTGAAAGCTATATCAAATATCAAGAGCTCGCGTTTGAATTACATCAGCATGGCTATAATACTTTTATTATTGATCATCGTGGACAAGGTTTGTCACAACGTATGTCTGCAAATAAACATAAAGGACATGTAGTCACTTTTGATGACTATAGCCATGATTTAGCAACATTTATCAATCAATACGTTAATAAAAGCTGCGCCCAAAATATCAAACCAATACTACTTGCTCATTCTATGGGGGGAGCAATAGCAACACGTGTTTTACAACTATATCCTGACTTAGTTAAAGCGGCAGTATTATCTTCTCCAATGTTCGCCATAAATAATGGGGGCATTCCTTTATGGTTAGCAAAAGCCTTAATACACTCAGGCGCCTTATTAAATAAGGTTATATCGAATGAGCCATGGTACTTTTTCGGACAAGGTAATTACAATCCAAAGAGCTTTGCTGATAATCGCATCACCCATTCAAAGTCTCGCTATCAACGTTTTGTTAATCGCTATCAACTGCAACCAAAAGCACAACTTGGTGGGGTTACCTTCCAATGGTTAGCACAAGCCTTGAAAGTAAATGCCGATATATTTAATGATATCAGTAAAATAAACACTCCAATATTAATACTACAGGCCGGTGAAGACACTATAGTCGACAATGCCGCACAAGATAGTTTCTGTGAATTATTACATCAGCAGAATGAGAGCTTATGTCAAACTGGAAAACCCATTAGAATCGATGGTGCCTATCATGAGTTATTTTTCGAGCAAGACAAATATCGACAACAAGCTATCAATACGACCCTTAAGTGGTTAGCTGATCTGCAGTAGCGTCATTAGCAATATTGTTTTTTACTACCGAAATAGGATCATGATGAATAAAGACTTCGCAAGGTGACAGCTCTTTTTCGATGTCTTTTTCTAGACGTTCACCTATAGTATGAGCTTCTAAAAGACTTAACTGATCATCAAGTTCTAAATGAAACTGTATAAAGCGAATATTGCCAGAATCTCGTGTACGTAAATCATGTAAACCTTTAGCTTGGGGATGTTTCTTAACAATATCTTCGATGATACTTATATCCGCTTGTTCAAGTTCATGATCCATCAAGTGATTAACACTAAGCCAGACAATTTTTAATGCCCCGATGAATAAATACCCACCCACTAATAGCGTAAAAACACCATCAGCTCTAAGCCAGTAGCCTTGACTTAAAAATAAAGAAATTAAAACACCGGTATTTAATAATAAATCTGATTGGTAATGCAAAGCATCTGCACTAATTGCTACAGAAGACGTATGCTTAATGACATAACGCTGCACTAACACCAATAATAACGTCATCACTATAGCGATAATACTTACGATAATCCCCACTTCCGTTTGCACAACTTGTTTGGGGGTAACAATACGATCGATGCCATTAATTATTAAAAGTACCGCCGACCCTAAGACAAAAGCCGATTGCACTAACCCCGCTATGCTCTCCGCTTTTCCATGGCCAAATTTGTGCTCTGCATCAGGTGGTGCTAGAGCGAATCTTAAAATAATAAGGCTCATTAATGAGGCGAATAAATCAAGTAAGGAGTCTGTTGCTGAAGCTAGCATTGCACTTGCTTCAGTTACAAACCAAGCATATAACTTAAAGAAAAATAATAACAATGCGATTCCAGTTGCCATGAAAGCTGCTGTTGTTACCAAAAAATTGTAACTTTTTTGTGTTGTGGGCTTATTATCACTCATAAAAATTTATTCACTGTTCAACTGTGCAAGGTATAATGATCTCATTATTCCTGATTCAAGAGAGCTTATATGTTAGATGTTGTGCTATTTCAGCCACAAATTCCACCTAACACTGGAAATATTATTAGATTATGTGCCAATTCAGGTTTTAGATTACACCTTATTGAGCCATTAGGCTTTGATTTAGATGATAAAAAACTCAGAAGAGCCGGCTTAGACTATCACGAATTTGCAGCAATAAAGCGCCATAAAAATTTTCAAGCTTTTATTGAATCAGAACAACCACCACGTGTATTAGCGATCACCACTAAAACCAGTAATTATTATGGTGATGTTACTTTCACAACCGGAGATTATTTACTTTTTGGCTCGGAAACAGCAGGACTACCAGAAGACGTACGTCAACAAATTCCTGATGAAGATAAAATAAGAATACCTATGCTCAAAGACAGCCGTAGCATGAATTTATCGAATGCTACAGCGGTCATTATCTTTGAGGCATGGCGTCAGTTAGGGTTTACTAACGCAGTATAAAACTTAAATGTAGAAATTATTCGTGTTTACGTTCACGTGATAGCAAGTCATAAGCGGCAAGTTTAGCCGCTTTACCGCAATATAACACTTGATATACCTGTTCAACTATTGGCATTTCAATTTTCATGCGCTGCGCTAACATATAAACTTCTTTAGTGTTACGGTAACCTTCAACAACTTGACCAATATCAGCCATTGCTTGCTCCACGCCACACCCTTGCCCTAACGCTAAACCAAAGCGACGATTTCTCGATTGGTTGTCGGTACAGGTTAATACCAAATCTCCCAACCCCGCCATTCCCATAAAAGTACTAGGCTCTGCATTCAGTGCCGCGCCTAAACGCGTCATTTCAGCTAATCCTCGAGTAATTAATGCTGTTCTTGCGTTAGCGCCAAAACCTATACCATCGGCCATACCTGCACCAATAGCAATAACGTTTTTAACCGCACCGCCTAACTGAACACCTATAAAATCATGATTAGGATACACTCTAAATGATTTTTCACAATGCAATAAATCCGAAAGATCTTTAGTAAACTCATCATCAGTTGAAGCAAGTGAGATTGCTGTTGCCAATCCTGCTGCCATTTCTTTTGCAAAAGTGGGACCTGACAATACAGCTAAGGGTATTGCATCGCCAAGAATATCACGCGCAACATCTTGTAATAAACGCCCTGTTTTATGATCTAACCCTTTAGTTGCCCAAGCTAGTCGTGCATCTTTTCTCAACCATGGTTTAATTTCAGTAAGAATGTCACCAAAAGCATGGCTAGGAACAACCACAAGCACATTACGGCTAGATTTCACCACTTGGGCTAAGTCTGAACTAACTTCTAAGGTAGGTGGAAACTGAATACCAGGTAAGTATTTTTCATTCGATAGCGACTGCTTCATCTGATTAATATGATCAGCATTACGTCCCCATAACAGGGTTCTATGACCATTTCTCGCTAAACAGATAGCAAGAGCAGTCCCATATGAGCCTGCTCCTAATACACAAATATCAGTCATTATTGATATGTCGTACTAGTGTGTTTCAGTGCTAGCTTGAGCAGCCTGAGCTTCTGCAGCTTTTTGTTGAACATAAGAAGCAAATAATGCTTCAAAGTTAACTGGTGCTAAATTAATTTGTGGAAATGAACCACGATTGACTAAGCTAGCCACTGCTTCACGTGCATACGGGAATAACGTAGTAGGGCAAAAAGCACCAATCGTATGTGCTAATTGCGCTTCAGGTAAGTTACCAATAGTAAATATACCTGCTTGTTGCACTTCTGCTAAAAAGGCCGTTTGCCCTTCAACTGTTGCAGTAACGGTTAATGCTAATACAACCTCAAAAGTATCGTCTGTTAATTTATTTGAACGGGTATCTAAATCTAACTTAAGCTCAGGTTTCCATTCTTTTTGAAAAATAGCCGGTGAGTTAGGTGTTTCAAAAGATAAATCTTTTGTGTATACACGTTGAATTGCAAACTGTGGTGCCGCCGCTTGCTCTGCAGAACCTTCTGCTTCGTTTTGAATTTCATCAGCCATTTTTTACTTCCTAATTTGTTATTAATTTATACATTAACGAATCAATTCGTTAGTTTTTATTCTAATTACCTGTTATTTACTACCAACAAGTAATTCATCAAGTTTATTTTGTGCGTGCAATGCATATAAATCATCACAACCGCCTATAGGCTGATCATTAATAAATATTTGCGGCACTGTGTAACCCCCATGACTACGTTCAATCATTTCCTTACGTAGTTCATTATTTCCATCAATTTTAATTTCACGAAAATCAACATTTTTCTGTTCAAGCAAGGCTTTCGCTCTCATGCAAAAACCGCAAGTAACTTTGGTATATATTTCTACTGTCATTATTAGCTACCTTAACAATATGGTCTTACTTTGTAACGGGGAGTCCTGCATTTACCCATGCATTCATACCGCCCTTAAGTAAACTTGTTTTACTGAAACCCGCCTTATATAGTTTAGAAGCTGTTGTTGAAGCAGTAATACCAGCGGCACACACTACAATAATGGGTTTGTCTTTATACTTTTCAAGGGTGCCCAATTCATTTTTATTGATTTTTTCAACCGTTAAATGTATTGCATCAAGTATATGGCTAGTTTTGAAATCTTTTTCGGTACGAATATCTAATACAACGCCTTCTTCTTTATTTACAGCAAATGTAAGCTCTTGCGGGCTTAATTGCTTAATTGGAGAAAACTGTATTTTAATCGTAGTTACAATGATAGCTATAAATATCCCAACCCATGCAGCACTTAACATTGGATGAGCTGTTAAAAACGTAATAAATTGATCCATAAAACTTCACATATTGTCGATAAATAAAATTGCCGTCAGTATACAGATTACTCCCATTTTTTACAGTGTATTTAAGCGATAAAGCCGGCTTAATGATGAATATATTAACTCATCTATGCTTTTAGCACTTCAATAGAACATTTTTATCTAGATTTTCTTGCTTATTTTACTTATTTTGATCATGTTGCTTGGTATACTGATAAATGAATTAACTTACTGAATAAAGAGGGTGAACATGCCAAATAAAAAATCGACCGTTCTATTAATACTTGATGGTTGGGGTTATCGTGAAGACACTGAATCGAATGCAATATTCCATGCAAACACACCAGTGCTTGATAACTTAAAGGCAAATTATCCAAATATGTTAATTCAAACCTCTGGCATGGCTGTAGGTTTACCTGACGGTCAAATGGGAAATTCAGAAGTCGGACACGTCAATTTAGGTGCAGGTCGAATTGTATATCAAGACTTCACCCGAATAACCAAAGCTATTGCCGATAACGAATTTAACAATAATGCCACCCTATGTGATGCTGTTGATAACGCAATTGCAAGAAATGGTGCCGTACATATTTTTGGTTTGTTATCTCCAGGCGGTGTTCATAGCCATGAAGATCACATTTTTGCGATGATCGATCTTGCAAGCCAACGCGGTGCAAAACAAGTCTATTTACATGCGTTCTTAGATGGAAGAGACACGCCGCCACGCAGTGCAAAAGCCTCATTAATTAAAGCGCAAGAAAAATTTAATCAATTAGGGTGTGGTCAAGTAGCATCGATCATTGGTCGTTATTTTGCTATGGATAGAGATCAACGTTGGGATCGAGTTGAAGCTGCATATAACTTAATGACTGAAGGTAAAGCTCAATTTCAATACCCTAATGCCATTGACGCATTAGAGGCAGCCTATCAACGTGATGAAAATGACGAATTTGTTCAAGCCAGTGCTATTACTGACGCAAACAATAATACCATTGGCATAAATGATGGTGACGCCTTAATTTTTATGAACTTTAGAGCTGACCGCGCTCGCCAATTTACTCACTGCTTTACTGATAAAGACTTTGATGGTTTTAACCGAGCTAAACAACCTAAATTATCAGACTTTGTTATGCTGACTGAGTATGCTGCTGATATTAAAGCACATTGTGCTTTTCCACCCACCGCACTACATAATGTATTAGGTGAATGGCTGGAAAAACATAACAAAACACAATTACGTATTTCAGAAACAGAAAAGTACGCTCATGTAACCTTTTTCTTTAGCGGTGGTAAAGAAGATACTTATGTTGGCGAAGAGCGCATTTTAGTGCCCTCTCCTCAAGTCGCCACTTATGACTTACAACCTGAAATGAACTCAACATTACTCACAGATAAATTAGTAGCAGCGATTGAAAGTGGCAACTACGACTTCATCGTTTGTAATTATCCAAATGGTGATATGGTAGGTCATACAGGTAAATTCGATGCGGCCGTAAAAGCATGTGAAGCTGTAGATGCAAGCATTGGTAGAGTTGTTGCTGCATTAGAAAAAACAGGTGGTGAATGTTTGATAACTGCCGATCACGGTAATGCAGAACAAATGGTCGATAATAATTCGGGGCAAGCACATACTGCACATACTTGTGAACCCGTTCCTTTGATTTATTTTGGACGTAAGGCAACGGCCGAAAAAGAAGGCGCATTAAGTGATATTGCACCTACTATTTTACATTTAATGGCACTTGAGCAACCTGAAGAAATGACAGGTACTCGTTTGATGACAGTTACCTAGTTGTTGTTACTTAATGAATAAGTTTCATTTGCGAACGCATATACTATTGATTAGATTTATGACGACGCTTTGGCTAGGGTGCATCGGTTCCCTAGCCAGTTGTGTAGTTATGGCTAATGCAACGCTATTAGCCCAAGAAACAAGTTCAGCTCAAAAACTAGATCAGCTCAAAAAAGCCATTAATCAACAAAAGACAACCATTAAACAAGTTAACAAGCAGCGCGAAGAATTAGAGAAGCAGCTACAAAAAAGTGACTTAGCCATATCTCAAGTCGTTAAGGCCATTGCAAAAACTAAGCAACAGTTAGCAGAAACCCAACAAAAATTAACAACACTTGAAAAGCAACAAACAGAATTATTGAAGAAAAAAAATCAACAAGAGTTATTACTTGCTAAACAATTAAGAGCAGCATACTCTTCAGGTAATCACGACTATATTAAGTTATTGTTAAATCAAGAAAGCCCTGCAAAAGTTCAACGTAGCATTACTTATTATCAATACTTAAATACCGCAAGAATAGAAGAAATAGAACAGTTTAAAACCACCATTGATAAACTCCATCAAGTTAAAATTGAGCAAATGGATCAAATTCAGAAACTTGAACAACTACAACAAGCGCAATCAAAACAACAAAAAGAATTTAGCCAAGAGAAGAATCAACGCGAACAAACTATCGCTAAACTCAGTAAACAGTTACTAAACGATCAGCAAACTTTAGAGAAATTAGAACAAGAAGAAGCTAATTTAAAAGCAGCTTTAGCGCGTATAGCTAAACTGAGCCAACAAGAAGAAAGTTTAAAAGGGCTCAGCCGCCTAAAACGTAAATTATCATGGCCTGTCAATGGTAAAATTCGCCGTAGTTTCGGTTCAAGCAAACAAGGCTACTTAAAATGGAAAGGTGTTCTATTATCAGCACCAACCGGTAGGCAAGTAACCACCATTCATAATGGCACTGTGCTATTTTCTGACTGGCTAAAGGGGTATGGTTTAGTGACTGTCGTCGATCATGGTGAAGGTTATATGAGTTTATATGGACACAACCAAGCCTTATTAAAATCAGTAGGTGATCGGGTAGAAACAGGAGAGCCGATAGCGTTAGTTGGTCAAAGTGGTGGCCAAGAGCAATCCGGTTTATATTTCGAAATAAGACATAACGGCCAAGCAGTAAACCCTAAACTTTGGTGTCGATAATTAAAATCACTATAAAACAAAATTCATTTATCGATTTAGTGAAAAAGAACTGCTAACCTAAGATTCAATTATACGCTTAATATTAATAATAAAAATTAAACACCGTGCGACTATTTTTAGCTTTACTACTTTTCAATTTTGTTTCTATCTGCTCTGCTGAACAAGCTAGGGTTGCCATTATTATTGATGATATTGGTTATCGAAAAAGTGATATAGCCACTTTAAATATACCAGGTGATATAACTTTTGCGGTACTACCACACACTCCCTACGGGAAGTCTTTAGCCGAAATTGCCCATCAAAGTGATCACGATGTTATTTTACATATTCCTATGGAATCGAGTAATGAATCAAAAGCACTAGGTCCTGGCGCATTAACCAGTGGCATGGGTGAAGCAGAAATCAGAGCAACACTAGCAAATGCTTTTGATGAAATACCTTTTGCTATTGGTATTAATAATCATATGGGAAGTTATTTAACCACGCTCTATACACCGATGGCATGGACAATGCGCTACCTTAAAGAGCAAGAAATGATTTTTATTGATAGTGTTACTACTAATAAGAGTAAAGCAAGAAATGTAGCGCGTCACTTTGGTGTTCCCAATTTAGGACGAAGAATTTTCTTGGATAATCAATTAAATAAAGAATATATTACCCAGCAATTCAATGCTTTGATCCGATACGCAAAACGTAACAAAAATGCCGTTGCAATAGCACATCCGCATCCTGAAACTGTAGCAGCATTATCAAGCCTTATACCGCTTCTTGAAAAAAACAACATTAAACTCGTCGCCATTTCCAAGCTGCTAACACCTATTCCGCCACAAGAAATCGCCGTTCATACTGACTAGTCATTACTCTTAAATTACGTATTAATAAGCGCTATTAAATTAGTACACCTCAATGATCCGTCAATACTGACGCCCGAAATAATAACATTCACTGGCAAGCCAATTAGAGCTACCATTTTACTTTATGCTCTCTTAATAAATCATATAAATACTTAACAGGTATTGCGTAAGTAATGCCACTAGGTTTCGAAATTACCGCTTCTTTAGTTTCCTGTACAAACACTTTATTAATAACTCCGATCACAGCACCTGATTCAATATCATATAAAGCGCTGCCGCTATTACCAGGATAAGCTGTAGCATCAAGCTGATACACCAAGTACGGATCACGTAAGCGTTTTAACATAGCAATATTAATAGAGCCTGCATTTTCAACAGGGACAATAGTGGGTGTAATGCTAGCGATAATTCCGCGATGAGTAACAGGATATAAACCTAAAGCCGCCCCAATAGGAAAGCCAGTAAATGCCACAGCACTGCCTTCCCTTATAAAACTTTCCCCAGCAAGTTTCATTGCAGGTAGAGGTGCACCTTCAATTTTTAATAGTGCTAAGTCGTATTTTGCTGAAGTACCAATTATCTGAGCTTTTCTAACCTTTGCGGTTTTTCCTGAGCCTACAAACACAGCCATCTGCTGCAACAAACTAACATCAAGCTCTGTGGGTAAAACATGGTGATTAGTGACTATGTATTGACCATTCCCTATTGCAAATCCAGTACCATTAATACTATTTTGCGGACGACCTGTCGGTGTATGAACACCTATAGCAACAACTGAAGGCTTCACTTTTTCTAATGTATTGGCTAAGTCAGCATAAACAGCAAAGCTTGCCGATAGACTAACAAAAGCAATGAGTATGGTGCGACGAAAAAATAAAATCATACTAAATTTCCAAATGATTCAAGTATATAAATAAAAAAAAGTGTAGCAAAAAAAACTTATAATTACGCAAATTTATAAATATTAACCATAATTACTTTAGGTTCGGAACTCTAACTACCTAACAAGTAAGAAAATATGATAACAAAAAAAATAGTACCTATTTTTGCCGGTGGTGGCACTCGATTACCTGCACATGTGGGGATATTGCAAGCATTACAAGAGTTTGATCTCGAGTTTGATCATTTAGTAGGTGTATCAGGGGGAAGTATTATCAGCAGTTTGTATGCATCAGGCTTAACATTAGCCGAAATAAAGCATATTGCTTTGAATACAAATTACAATCAATTTCGTGAGTTTTCGTTAATCAAGTTAATTAGAAGCGGAGGTTTAAGCTCAGGTGACGTATTCGAGCGTTGGATAGATCGCCTCCTCAATGGTAAAACTTTTGCTGACTTAGATTACAATCTACATGTTGTTGCTACTGATGTTGCCCGCGGTCAACCAGTTATTTTTGATAAAGAGCATACTCCTGATGTTAAAGTTTCTCTTGCTGTTAGGTTTTCAATGTCTATACCACTAGTCTTTAGTTTTAAAACTTTTGGTAAGCATTTAATGGTAGACGGCAGTATTTTATCTGAGGATGCATTACACAGAGATTGGGCAAAAGATGAAACACCCGTCATTTGTTTTAGGTTAAAAGGTGAATATGAGTATGACGAAATTCAGGTAAAAGGCATTTTCCCTATTGTACAATATATTAGCCTATTAATACGCACTTTTATGACAACGATCTCAAGAGAATATATTAATAATGAATTTTGGCATAATACGGTAGTGGTTAATACAGGGTTATCATCAGCGGTTGACTTCAATATGACCACTCTTCAAAAAGAAGCTCTATTTTATAAAGGGTATTATACCGCACATAAAATTTTGCCAATAAAAGTAAAAGCACTATCTGAATAAATTAATAGTCTATTAATTATACAGTCATAAATAATTAATTATTAATACAGTGATTTCAGCTAAATAACTGTAAGCTAGCATTGCCATCCAAGCGCTGGTGAATTATTGTTGTATATCAATAAAATGCGTACCACATTATTGATATAAGTGTTTCATTTTATTCAAGCAACTTTCTTGAATCAATACTAATGTATATCAATAAAATATTAATTAAAATGAGGTAAAACAATTTATAACTGTTATATTTATATAAATAAATAGTCAGTTAAAATTGCAAACGGATAATGACTCAATACTCAATTGCAGAAAATTTTAATCAGTATTTCAAAATACGATTTGCCGATACCAAAGAACTTCGACAAGAAGCGTATAAAATACGCTATGGCGTCTATAGTACTGAATTAGGTTGGGAGCCCGAAAATGACCTGCAAATGGAGATTGACGAGTGTGATCACTATGCTTATCACTGCTTATTAGAACATAGACGTACAGGTGTTTTCGCCGGCTGTATCAGATTAATCATTCCACCTCCGAATGATCCTAATAAACAATTACCTTTTGAAGCTAATTGCTTACAAAGTGCAAAAAAAGAAGTTTTTGATACAAGTTCTTTACCCAGAGGAAGTTTTGGAGAAATATCACGTTTAGCGGTCCTTGCATCATTTAGACGACGTGAAAAAGAAAAGAACATCCCTTACGTTCTCAATAATATTAATCCTGAAACAATTTATTCTGAAGAAGAACGCCGTAACTTTCCTAATATTGCAATGGGTCTTTATCTAGGTGGAATATCATTAGCAAGTTTATGTCAACATCAAGGCATGGTCGTCATGATGGAACCACGACTTAATCGACGATTAAAACGCTTTGGATTACCCTTTGAGCAAATTGGTGATGTAATGGATTATCACGGGCAACGGGCAATGTTCTATTTAGACAAAAAGAACTTTCATAAAGATCTTACAGAACAACTTGAAGAGCTCTATGCCATTATTCATAAGGATATGACAGAGCAAATTAAGTTAGTTAATTTTGGTAAAAATACCCCGTTTAATATTCCAAATATAGACCTAAGTAACCATTTTTAAATATTGGTCATTTGTTTCTGTCTATTAATACTAAATATAAAGGTTTTATATGTTTAATTATGAAGAAGCATTTTCTAGAAATATCGGCTGGGTTACCGATGCAGAGCAACAAAAATTACGTAGTACTAAGGTAGCTATTGGCGGTTTAGGTGGTGTTGGTGGTGATCACGCCATCGTATTATCTCGCCTTGGGATAGGTAAATTTAATATTTCTGATCTTGATGATTACGATGTTGCTAACTTTAACCGCCAAGCCGGCGCTAATATGTCTACTATTGGCAGGGCTAAAGCAGAAGTGATGGAAGAGACTATTCAAGGTATAAACCCTGAAGCTGAAATTAAAAACTTCAACCAAGGCATTACCGATGATAACCTTGAAGAATTTCTCGAAGGCGTTGATATATATGTCGACAGCTTAGATATTTTCGCGTTAGAAATGAGAAGAAAAGTATTCCGTCGTTGTTATGAAAAAGGAATTCCGACTATCACAGCCGCACCTCTTGGTATGGGTACCGCATTTTTAGTCTTTATGCCTGGTAAAATGTCATTTGACGAATATTTTGCCATTCAAGATCCTAGTCCCACAGCAACTGAAGAAGAAAAGGCACAAATTTTTGCCGACAACATTATAAGGTTTGTTGTTGGTGTTGCTCCAGCCTGTTTACAGCGACATTATTTAGCGCAAAGAACCTCGGTTAATTTCTTTAAAAAGAAAGTACCTTCAACCTGCATGGGTATTTCCTTAGCCGCTGGAGTGTTATGTTCTAACGCGCTAAAAATTATCTTAAATAGAGGTGAAGTGATTTGCGCTCCTAGAGGTATGCACTACGATGCTTATCTTAATAAAACAGTAAAAACATGGCGCCCTTTTGGTAATAAAAACCCACTACAGCGTTATATGTTCAAAGTATTTAAAGGGATAATTGACGATAGTAAGTAGACTTATGACCCAGTTATGTCTACACCATTTAACGCCCTATCAGGGTAAATGGCGACCTACACCTACAATAATCAGCTTAGCTAATAGTAATATACAGGCCTATTGTAGGTTGGGCTCAATAGCATATTGTTCTATATCTAATTCATTAACAATCACTGCTGACCTTACTGTCGGCGTAAACACCGACCTACACTCAATCTATTTCATTAAATTTTAGGCATAAAAAAACCGCCGTAAGGCGGTTTCTTATTAAATCTATTTAAGATTAAGACTTACGACGTGACGCACCAGCGAAACCTAATAAACCTAAACCTAAGATTGCAATAGTAGCCGGCTCTGGAACTGCAAACTCTATTGAACCGTCATGCTTACCAGAAATATAAATTTCACCTGCTTGAGCATCAACACCAACAACATTTGGTTGGTCAGTATTTTGGTCGATACGAAAACGTACATTTTGACTCATTGTTGTAGCATACTCTTCAAACGTCATTGAAGAATTACCATAAGCAATATTAAAGATATCACTAGCAGCTACGCCATTTACTGTATCTGTACCAAAGTTACCAATTTCACCATTAAATACTTGGTTACCAGTTGTGTATGAATGACTTTGAATACTAGTTGTGAATAAATGTACTTCAGTACCAAAACCATTTGTAATATCAAATAATAACCAATCAATATTACCCGAAGTATAGTTAAAATCAGTACCGTCAAACGACCCCATTAAATCACTGAAGCGAAAGCTTAGTACCCAAGATGAAGAGATGCTTCCATATCCATTGTCACTAGGATCAGTAGCAAGTAAGCCTTCACCATCAATTAACGCAGTAACTTTATTGTTCGCAATAGTACCACCAAAACCTAATCCACCAGTAGAAACAATAGTATCACCAGCAGAAATAGTACCGTCACCGTCTACATCTGTTACTGTAGAGTTTGATTCAAATACTAACTTAAGGCTATTTTTCCAACCTGTAGTAGTATTACCATTACCTTGAGCGTATGTATTTCCGCCATAATCCGCACCAACATCGATATAAATTTGGTCCGCTGTTGCTGTTCCTACAAACGCTAGCGAAGCTAACGCTGCTGTAAATAATTTATTCATTTTAATATCTCCATTTAAGTTCTGTCCTGTATAATGCACCCTACGTGCCAACATTAAAAAACACTCTTAAAACAACAATATAGCGAACACAGGTAATGCCAGTATTTACTATGTGTAAAATATTCTGACACTGATTATAAACCCAAAGCGTCCACTAATTCGTTATATTTAGGCAATGTAAACTCATTCAAGTCTTGCAGGTTTATATTTGAGATGACCCCTTTAGCTTCATCCTTTTTATTATTGGCAAACAACGCCATCGCATAGTGAACTTTATAGTTATCATTTTTCAAGTTGGCCACAGAAGCTTGTTTTAAATACTTTTCAGCGTCACTGTTTTTATTTGCAGATAATAACGTTAAACCGTACGTATTTTGAATCGCACTCATATTGGGGGCTTTATCCAACGCTTCTTTTGCAAGAGAAAGCGCTTTCTCAGTATTTCCTAATTTTAAATGAATCATCGCTGCATTATTTAACATAGCAAAGTGGCGGTCAGATTGTGACAAAATCGTATTATATATATCAAGCGCCGCTTCTGGTTTGTCTTTTTCCAATAACTCAGCGTATTTAAGTAATAAATCTAATGAGGTAATCACCTTATTATTAGATTTATATTTTTCGATAGTGGCAATAGCTTCTGCTGAACGCTTTAACTGCTGTAATGACGTCGACAATTCAAAAACAACATCTTCCGATTGTAGTTTTTGATATACATTGCTTAATATATTGCGCGCTTTATCGAAATCGTTATTTAGAAATGCAATTTTTCCCAATAAACGCTCGATATTAATATTCTCTTTCCCTGATAACTTTAAATTTGAAAGTATGCTGGCCGCAGCAGGTAATTCACGATTTTTTATATGTAAATTGGCAAGCCCTAGCTTTAAACTAACTTCATTTGGAATAAGCTTTATAGCCTCTTTTTGGCTGTTTATTGCTTCAGGTAAATTCCCTTGAAGTTCAAAAACATTAGCCTTAGCAATTAATGTTGCTGGGCTATATGGATTTAGCTTTAATGCCTCATTAAAACTAACAAGTGCATTACTATAATCTTTGCTGTGAGCTTGTACCTTACCTTTTAGCATCAATAGTTGAAAGTTATTTGGATTACGTTCAAGCCCTTTAGTTAAAGCTAATTGAGCCGCATTAAATTCATTACGAACAATATAGAATGAAGCTAAATAAACATGAGCGATATATTCCCTGTCATTTTTATCGACAAGTTGTTGGAAATACTCCTCAACTGTTTCTTTGTAGTCCTCGTTTTTACTTAAGTTTAGTAATGATGAGGCGACTAATGGTGAGTTGATATTGATATTAAGCGCTTGTTGATATTGCTCAATTGCCTTATCTGTATTTTTTTCTGCTTCGTATACTTGGCCTAATTTGAAATGAACACCTGCATTTTCGTTGTTAAGGCTTAATGCTTGTTCAAATTCCTTTTTTGACTTAGCTAAATCGCCTTGACGAAAATAGATGACCCCTTTGTAGGTAAACGCTAATTCAGGATTTTCGCTGGCTACATTATTCGCTATTTCAAAGGCTTTCTCATAATCACCCTCTTTTAACCGTTCAAGTAACAGCATTGACATTGCAGATTCAAGTTCAGGATTTTTTTCTAGCGCTTTTTCAAAGAACGTTGTTGCTGTTTCATCTTTATTAAATAACTTAAACATTCCTTGCTGATATAAAACATCGGCATTCTCAGGGTCTTTTTTAGCGGCTTTTTCCAATAATGAATTTGCTTCCTCAATTTTACCTAGTTTAAATAACTCCTGAGCAGACGTGCCAAGTACATTAACATCAACATCTGTATTATTAACGCTCGACAACTCATTAAACACATCATCTTCATAACCTAACTGAAACTTTAAGGCGTTAAGAATTTTTTTCGCTGGATGTTGATAATTCAGATCAGCACTAACCGAGTTTAAATGAGAATAAGCCACTTCTAACTGCTTTAATTGATAAGCACTAATACCCGCAATCACTTTAGAAAGTACAAGTTTATTATCACCTCGAATAGCAACCTCAGCAAATTGCTTTGCTTGTTCATAATCATTTGCAGCAAAGCGGGTTTGTGCTTTTATTTGGTTTAGCTTAGGATTTTTAGGCATACCTTTAAGCAATAAATCAGTTTGCTGCTCGCCGGCTTCGTATTGTTCAGAATAAACTAAGGCTAGCGCATACATCATTCTTAGTTCATGGGCTTGAGGATGAATCGCAATATATTTACCAAAATACTCAGCAGCTTTTGCCATATCTTGTTCTTTGAAATATAGATAGGCGTTATACTCTATAGCTTCTGCAAAATCAGGTGATTCATTTAAAATGTCATCAATCACTGCAATCGCATCACTCAATTGATCATCCATACCATACTTCCAAGCTTGGCTAAGTTTGGTATATTTAGAATCATAATTAACTTCTACAACATCATATAAATAGATTATTCCTTGCTCAAACACCTCTTCCTTTATATAGGTTAAGGCTGTAAACGTTTTTAATATGGTTTGAGTCTCTTGTGATAATAAATCTATCTGGGCAATTAATTCTTCCAAGCCCTGTATGTCACCCAAGTGATAATATGACTTTGCTAACAACGGAATAACCTGTGAAGTATCATAGCCATTGGTATAGGCAATCTCTAACTCTTTACCTGCTGAAATCCATAAACCTAAACTTAAATAAGATTTCCCTAATAAAAAGCGCGCTTCAATACTTTGTGAATTAACGCTCAATACATTTTTTAAATTGATTATTGCCGCGCTAGTTTCACCTTTGTCCATCGATGTTTTAGCTAAACTTAAGTATTCTTCATCACTTTTTTTTCCACTACAGCCAATCACTGCCAAAACAACCAGTAATAATGGTACTAACCCTTTACTTTTTTTTATTATGTACATGTGCCATCCCTTGTTTTATACGTTGTAAATACTCGTTATTGTGCTAATTGTGTTAGCTGTTTTTTTCTATTTACATCTGCAGAATTTTTCAATTCTACTGATTTTAAAACTTTTAAAGCATCTTCGTTGCGTTTATTGGCAATTAATACTTCAGCATAATTTAATGCGATAGACGAATCTTTGCCATTCGACAATTTAAAAGCTTCAGCCAAACGTTTCCATGCTTCTGCCTTTTTACCAGCTTTAAGCAAAACCATACCTCGTGTATCGACTATACTAGAGACTTCAGGAGCTTCCTCGTAAGCTATTTTGGAATATTCAAGGGCTTTGTCTAATTGCCCATGCTCCATAGTTAGCCAAGCTAAGTTATTTAAGACAACCACATTTTTACTTTGTGTTTGAATTAGTTTTTCATATTCATCAATCGCTTTTAAAGGTTCACTCATAATATAGCCATTAGCTAATAGCATGCGTACGCGATCATCTTGCGCATTTTTGGCTAAATGTTCACTTAATACTTTTTGTGCCAGATCCTGCTGATTATTACCTTTATATGCAAATGAAAGTAACATCACATTTTGACTACTAGGAAATGCTTGATAAAAAGCTGGGAGCTTTTTAGAAGCTTCACTAAAGTCTTTTTCAAGTAAAGCAATACGCCCTTCCAACCCTAATTTAAGTTCAGGCTTAATCAGTTCAAATTGCTTATCTTTAAAAAGTGTTTTCGCTTCATAAAGCTTTCCGCTATCGAGTAAAAGCTGAATTTTAACAATTTTTAATGCAAGGTTGTCTTTATGATGTTCTGCCAAGCCTTTATCAATATATTGTATCGCTTTATCTACTTGTCTTTGTTTAACATAATGATCTGAAATCATTAAAATAGGTTCAATATGATAAGGGTTAGCTTGTAACCATTTTTCGATAGTTGTTAATAACTGAAGTGAATTACCTTGTCTGCGATAGATGGCAATACGTTGTAACCATGCTTTTTTAGGGGTTTTAACACTTGTATCAATAGCATTTGACACGATTAATGCTTGCGGTAAATCATCTGAATTAATTAAAGCATCAACATATAGCAAACTTAGCTCTATATTATTACTATTTTTCTTATAAGCTTGTTGAATTTTTGCCAATGATTTTTCATCTGATTTTGCTGCAAAGTTATAACGTAATGCTTTCGGACTATCAGGATATTTTTCAACAGCAAGCTCTGCATATTTAATTGCTTCTTCTTTATTGCCCTCTGTAAAATTTAACTTCGCTAATTCTGTTAAAGCAAACAAATTATTTTCTTCTTTCATTAAACTTGTTTGTAACGATTCTTTCGCTAATGCATTCTTTTTCTGAGCAATATAAACAGCAGCAAGCATGTTATAGCTACCCGCAAGTTCAGGATGTTTTTCTTGCCATTTATTGGCAACATCAAATGCTTTATCGTAATCACCAGACTGAAGTGCGGCATAAGCGATAGCTAGTTCAGCACCTTCTAAGTCAGGGTTTGCTTCAAGTGCTGACTCTAAGTTTTCGACACCTGACGGGTCATTCATCATCAGCTTCAAAATACCTTGACGAGCATCATCAATAGGTTTATTACCTTCGGTCGTACCTGATTTTTCAGCAAGTCGTTTAGCTTCTTGTGTAGCGCCAACTGAATATAAATTAAAACTAAGTGTTGATAAGAACTGTTCATCTTCTTCACTTTGAGGTGAAAAAGAGTCAAGTGAATCTGTTAAGTCATCTATTAATCCTAATTGAAACTGACTAATAATAAACATTTTTCTTGCCGGGTGTTCTGGTACCAGCATTTCAGCAATAAAAGATAAGTGATTATGAGCTTGCTCAAAGTGTCCTAAATGGTAAGCACTTGCTCCAGCTATAAGCCTAACATGTGGCGTAACATATTTTCCTTGAATTGCTTTTTCTGCATGCTCTATAGAAGGTTGATAATCTTTGGCAATAAAACGAGAAGCAGCTTTTACATAATTAGCTAATGGCTGGTTGGGCAATGCTTTTAAAATAGAATCGGCATATTTTTCAGCTTCATCATAACGCTCAGCTTTTAATAAACTGTCAGCTATAAGTAGATAAACAATACGTGCGTTAGGCTGTTGCTTTTCGTAGCGTTGATAATGTTCACTAGCTTTCGCATAATCTTGTTGAGCCGTTGCTATTTGCGCCTCAAGCATTGTAACTTCAGGAATACCCTCATCAATATTTTTTATTTTAGTAATTAATGCCTCAGCTTTATCTACTTCATCATTGGCAAGTTCAATATAAGCTTGAGAAAGCGTTGTAAATACATTGGCTGGTAATAATCCTTCTGCCTCTTCTGATGATTTTTTAGCAACTTCAAGCTGTTGAGTGCGAATAGCCGCCAAGGTTTTATAAGCAAGAAACTGCACTTTGTTTTCAGCAGGTAAAGTTTCGGTGCCTTGAAGCGCAAGAATACTTTCATCATCATTGGCAATTAAATAAGCGCGAGCTAATGAGGGCAATAATTTATCACTTTTATATTTAAGTTCTTGCGCCTTTTCCAACTCTTTAACTGCATCTAAAGCACTTCCTAACAATAAATAAGCTTGCCCTAATAAAAAGCGAACTTCACTATTCGTTGGAGCTAAACGTACCGCATTTTTTAATGCGACTATCGATTCTTTATGTTGGTTATCTATCGAATACTTCTGTGCTTGAGCAATGTATGTATCAGCATTTTCTTTTTCAGAACACGCAGAAAGCGCTAATGCAACTGATAAACAAAGTGTTATTTTTTTATTTTTTATTTTCATGTTTAATCCTTTATAACAATGCAATAACGCTTGGTATTACACTATATTTAGTTATTCAATAAAATAAAAGCCCATCAATGATGAGCTTCTTTTGTTACCCTCGAGTATTGAGTAATGGAACACTTAATTGCATATAATCATAACAAGTATGATCTGTCACTAAAATTACAACATCAGCCCATTGCTCCATTTCAGCTAATGACTCTGCTCTAGGGCAATCCCATGACGATACAAATGGGTCATGATATTTAACTTCAATGCCTAACTTTTGAAAATGTGCCAATATTGCATCAGCTGGGGTTTCTCTACAATCATCGACATTAGCTTTATAAGCAACACCTAATATACCAATTTTGTTACCACCCGACTGTTTCAATAATGCCACAGCTTGATCTGCGACAATAATAGGGCGTTGATCATTAATTTTACGAGCCAAGCGTACAAATTCACCAGCTTTAGTCTTTTCAACTAAAAACCAAGGGTCGATAGGAATGCAATGACCACCAACACCTGGACCAGGAGTTAATACGTTCACTCGAGGATGACGATTAGCAAGACGAATTACCTCATATACATCAACTTTAAGCTCTGAGCATATTTCAGCTAATTCATTTGCAAAAGCAATCCCTACATCACGAGAGGTATTCTCCACTAATTTAATACATTCAGCTGTTGTTAAGTCAGTTAAAAATACCTCACCTTTAACAAAGCTTTGATAAATACGCTTTACTTTTTGCTGAGCTTTCTCACTTGATGCACCAATAATACGATCATTATTTACTAACTCATGTAATGTATGCCCAGGTATTGCACGTTCAGGGCAATGCACTACATCAATTTTAATTCCTTTTTCAGCAAAGCGTTGCTCAACAGCCATACTCGTTTGCGGTGAAATAGTTGATTCTACAATAACGGTTTGGCCATCTTTTGCTACTTTTGCAATAGCATCTACAGCACTAAAAACATAACTTCGATCACAGCTATTATTTTTATGTGGTGTAGGCACAGCTACTAAATAAGTATCACTGGATGGTATTTCTGTAGATGCAGTTAAAAATCCTTGTGAAACAACTTTTTTAATAAGTTCAGGCATACCCACTTCATCAAATGGGCACTCACCACGATTAATTGAATCAACTTTATCTTGGTTTAAGTCAACACCCGTTACTGAATACCCAGCTTGCGCAATTAAGCTAGAAATAGGCAAGCCCATATACCCCATACCTATAACAGCTAATGTTTCATTTCGTGCAACAATTTTCTCTTCTTCTTCAATGTTACGGGTATTCGTTATTATATCGAGAATATACTTAGCAACATGACCATCACCAAAAGGGTTGTCCCATGAGTAATCTTCACGACTTAGCCATTGTTTAGCCGCCTTTACAGCTTTTTCTGCATTACGGCCCACAAGCTCACTTGCACCAACTTCAACCGCCTCTGGTCGTTCAGTATTTTCTCTGAGCGTTAAACTTGGCACACCTAATAAACATGCTTCTTCTTGGATACCACCTGAATCAGTTAAAATTAACTTCGCATGCTTTTGTAATTGAATAAAGTCTAAATAGCCAACGGGTGGTATCAATTGCAAGTAATCAGGAAGCGTTATATTAAACTCTTTTAGTTTTGACTGCGTTCTAGGATGAATAGGCCAAACAATTGTGCCCGTATAATTAGCATGCATTTCATCAAGTAAATGTAATAATTCCATTAGGTTTGATGATATATCTACATTTGATGCGCGATGAGCGGTCACCAAAAAGTAGTCACCCGCCGTTAATTGGAGATCGTTTAATATTGTACTTTTTAATGCTGATATTTCTAAATGTTGGAAAAGTGAATCGGATACAGTATTTCCCACAGTATGTATTTTATTTTGATCAATGCCTTCTTTCTGCAAAATCATTTGCTGGTTTGGACCAACTGCAAATAGATAGTCACTAATATGATCCGTCATAATACGGTTAGTTTCTTCAGGCATTGTACGGTCATAACTACGCAAACCAGCTTCAATATGCCCCACTTTAATGCCTAATTTTGAAGCAGCAAGCGCCCCCGCGAGTACTGTATTGGTGTCACCTTGAACTAACACTACATCAGGCTTTTCATCAACTAAAATAGGTTCCATTTTTATCAAGATGTTACCCGTTTGATTACTATGTAAGCCTGAGCCAACACCTAAATTATAGTGTGGGCTAGGTAACTCTAACTCTTTAAAAAAAATGCTATCCATTTCTTCTGAGTAATGTTGATTTGAGTGGATGATAAAATAAGGAATACCGCGGTTTTGGCATTCACGAATGACAGGGGCCATTTTAATAATTTCAGGGCGGGTACCAACAACGATCCCAATTTTCATTTCAACTTCCTTTAATTTACTGTCTAAACATTAGACAGCATACTGTAATGATTACCATAAGAGGTAAAAGTATCGCACAGATATTTTAATTCATAAAGGCAGAATTATAGTATTTAAATCAGCCTAAAAATAAAACTATTGGTTACTTTAGTTAACTATTGTAAAGTATTGGACGTATTAAAAAGTGTATTATTAAAGATAAAATATAAAAACATACTTTCACTTTACATTTAATAAAACAATTAAAGGATATAAAAGATAATCAATGGATAATCGTAAGAACAAAAACGCCTCTTTATCTTCACTACTTCCATTTTTAAGCATAATGATCCTTTTTACGATATTAACGCTTTTAAATTTACCTGTTATTGAAACCTTAACCCGACACAGCTTTGATGATGGCACATACTCGCACGCATACTTAATTCCGTTTATCGTTTTCTACCTTTTTTATCAGTTATCAAAAGGGGGGAAATTAATTTTTCGTGAAAAATTATCAATATTATCGATCATAATTTTTCTAGCAAGTGCAATGCTCTTATTCATTACAAGTAATGCACAAATAAGTATTGGTTATTGGATCGCAATTTTAGCATTAGCCTGTTCAAGCCTTATAATGTTATTCAACTTCAGCTGGGTTACATTATTTCCAGCAGTATTTTTAATCTTTATTTTTCCTTTTTGGGGGCTTTTAGTACCTTTTTTACAAAATCTTTCTGTTGCCGCCGTAACTTTTATCATGGGCTTTACAGGCATTCCCACCTATGTGGAAGGTGAATTTATTACTATTCCAGCTGGTGTCTTTGAAATAGCTGACGGTTGCTCTGGTCTACGTTACTTTATTGTGTCTCTCGCCATTAGTTCGCTATTTATATTCTTGTACATAAAAAGCTTCAAGCGAGCCGTTTTATTTTTTAGTGTGGCTATTTTAGGCGCACTTATCACCAACTGGATCAGAATTACTGCACTCATTATGATTGGTGAATATACCAATATGGAAAGTAGTTTGATGGAAGATCACAATGCTTTCGGTTGGTACATATATATACCTTTTATGATATTACTATTTAAGTGGGGTAATTCATTAATAGATACCGATATATTTAAAAATGAAAGTGACGTGATGGTAAACACCAAGCCTAAGCTTTCAGTGGTGTTGTTATTGATTCCTGTTTTAATAATTTCTTCTACTTCTATTAAGTCATTTTTAAATTCAACCGGCAGTATTCAAACAGTTAACTCAGAACAGGTTGAAGGTATTTATCCAGACGTTTGGTTTTATTCTGGCGTTATAAAGCAGCCTTTAGATAACCCTAATAATATTTATCAAATATATCATTTTAATGGCAGTGACCTTGATGGTAAGCCTAGTTTTTATAACAACAATATGCTGCCAACAAATTATAGGCTCATAAGTTCAAGCGTCGACAAAAACTGGAATATATCTATAGCACAATCGCCGGAAAATCGTGCCGTTATATTATACAAATACGAAATTAATAACCTTACTTACACTAATTTAAGCGCGTTCAAGATAGTCCGTTTTACAAAAGCGCTTCACAATATTAATAACACAAAATTACACTGGGTTTACTTACCTTGCGACATTAATTGTGAAACAACAGTAGATAATTTTTTAAAGTTAAATCAATAACTTCAGGAAGTTGATGGCATAAGAAATGAGATAAATATGATAAAAATATTTATCTCATCGAGTTATTAGCGAAAGGTTCGCAAGAACAACTCTATACATAATATAAAGATACTCTTAATTAATATCATAAACTTATTCTCTTATAAAAAAATAAGCAAACACGGTCTATAATAAACAATCCAGAGGTTATATGCCTTTTAATGGTTACCTAAGCACTTTTTAAATATAATGGATGCCCAAAAGTAATGAATTTTTACCCAATAAAAGTTAGTACAAAATTTTTCTATCTATTAGCATTTCTAATATTCATACAATCATGCGGTGATAGTAGTACTGATAGTGCACCCGAAGTTCATCGTCTAGTGATCACTTCTATTGAGAGTCAGGGTAGTCTTTATGAAGAAAGCGATGCATCTATTACTAGCTATGTTTCTGCTTCTAATAGTCAATCTATAGTTTACCAATGGGAACAAATTTCTGGCATTCCCCTTACTTTAACGAATACCACTCAAAAAACGGTAAACTTTACGATTCCTAATATAACAGCTAATGAAGAAGTTACCCTACAACTAACAGTTAAAGACGCTGACAATAATACTCAAACTAAACAAGAAAGCTTTACCTTATTATATATTAATACCTCTCCTACGATAGAAATAGAAAACAATATTACTGTTAATGAAAACTCCGAGGTCACCCTCACTCCCAGTATCCAAGATGAAGAAAGTGATGTAACAAGCCATTGGCAACAAATATCAGGAACAACAGTAGAAGTTACTCCTACGCAAAACTTTGGAATAGCATTTACCACACCAAAAGTAAGTGACATAGAACAATTAATATTTGAAATAACAGCAATTGATAAAGATGATGAGAGTGCTATAGAAACTGTTACTGTCACAGTATTGCCATATACAACTGGAATTCCAAACCATGTTTTACTGCTTACTAACGATAGAATTAATCAAGTTAAGAGAAAAATTTTAGAGGATGACAGTGCGTGGAAAGACTTAACAAATAGGCTTAATAGTTATTTAGTTAAAACCCCAGCAAATACAGGAGAGTTTATAGGTGGTTATTCTTTAGCTTATTATGTTTCAGGTGAAGTCAAATATTTAGATCGAGCTATAGATTTATTGGAACAAACCTATTTCAGCGAACCAGATATTGGTTGGAAATATTACAATAATCGTAATGCATTTAGAAGCGGATCACGTTGGGCAATTATGGGGTATACATGGATCAAGTCATATATAGCGGAGGATAAGCAAACAAAAATAGAAAACATTTTTTCTGTTTGGGGCGAATATTGGCTTGATTATATTGATTTTAACAATGACTTTAATGATTTTAGAGTTGGTGATAGTGATGAAGTAACGTCTTTAGCCGAAAACCTTACCCTATTAGGTTATGTACTTAGTGAGTCTTCACAGTACACGAATTTAGGCCAAGAACTATTAAGTGCCGGTGATTCAGTACTTAATCGTTTTGTTATTGATTATTACATGAAAGACATCATGGCAGGTGGTTCTTGGGCCGAAGGTTCAGATTATAGCCCTGCTACACAAGCTCATTGGGTCAGAATATTTATGATCAATAAAGATAAGCGTAATATATCTTACCCAACAAGCTTTGCTCATAATGCAGTTCAATCACTAATCCATCAAACACTTGCTAATTATTCGGGCGTTTATAAATATGGTGATGAAGAACGAGCAACCGACTACGAACCAGTATTTGACGACAACCGTTATCAGTTTGCATTTGAATTAATGGGGTTATTAGAAAACAAAAAAGATATTGCGGTTCTCTATCAATGGTTTAATGATGTTTTAGCCAATGAAGGATACAAAACAAGCTCTATAACTACTCACTTTCAACGTTTATTACATCATGATCCTATGATCAAAAATAACGAACCTGCTTTCCCTGAAGATACACTTAACATATCTCCAGGAGTAGGCCTGATTAGTAGTAGAACTAATTGGACAGAGACTGCTACTAACCTTTATTTTATCAACAGAAAACTTCGTGTTGATCATGAACATCGAGACGCATTATCATTCGACATATCCTACAAAGGTAATTGGGTCACTAAAGAAGTAACAGGATATGATGGCCCTGCAGGTTCAAGTATAACTCATAACACAATTCTAATAGAAAATGCCGATAATGGGTCCTCAAGCCCTACCAGAAGGCCTGTAGGAGAGCCTTTAACTCAATATGTTTTCGATGATCAGCATATAACATTAATCTCAGCAGATGCCACAGATACCTATAACATGTCTGGTTATTATGCTACAGACTATGCTGAATTAGTTAACCGACAGTTAGCGTTTATTAAACCTAATATTGTAATAAGCTACGACCATGTAATAACAAAGCCCGATCAAATAAAAGATTTAATCAAATATAGTGACCTGGGATTAACACAGGGCATGAGCCACACACGATGGGTAAAAACCATTCAGCACTTTCAAGTAAAGCCTGAAAAAGATACATTATTAAATAAAAGTTACCTAATAAATGATGGCAAAAATAAAGTGTTATTTCAGAATATATGGCCGTTAGACACTAATATAGAAATTATTGATGAGCGAGTTCTATGGGATGGTATTGCGGATTACCAAGTACAAGACAATCAAAAAAAGTGGCATTTAGCTATTTCAGATAAATCAGATACATCCAATAGTGAAATTATAAATATAATCCAATTCGCTTCAAAAGAAGAAGATATAGAGTTTGATCAAAATCCTATTATGATGACTACAGAAAATGGCTTGATAAAAAGTAATAACGTTATTGGAGTTGCTATTTCTTCGGCTTCTCAAAAGTTTATAATATTATTTAAGCAATCTCCGGATAAAAACGTAGAAAATGTCGAATATACTGTGCCAAGTGGTTATGATGGTGCACTAGTGTATGGTATTGATATAGAATTGAAATAAAATTAATTCGAATCAACTGTTTCATGATAAAAATTCAAATTAAAAATAGTGGAAATACAACATGAGAAAAGGAATAATTTTAGCTGGGGGGACAGGAACACGCCTATACCCTTTAACAAAAGTAGTTAGTAAACAGCTAATGCCCGTATACGATAAACCAATGATCTATTATCCGTTAGCAACGTTAATGCAAGCAGGTATCAATGAAATTCTAATCATTTCAACACCTGAAGAAATAGATAGATTTAGTGATTTACTCGGCAACGGTGAGAATTTTGGCATAAAAATTAGCTATGAGGTACAAGCAAGCCCTGACGGACTTGCACAAGCATTTACAATTGCCGAAGACTTTTTAGCTGGTAGTTCAGCTGCTCTCGTACTTGGTGATAACATGTTTTATGGCCACGACCTAGTAAAATCACTTAAAAATGCAAACGCGCAAACATCAGGCGGTACAGTATTTGGTTACCATGTTTCAAATCCAAGATCATACGGCGTAGTAGAATTTGATAAAAATGGCGTTGCTATTTCTATAGAAGAAAAGCCTGAAGTACCTAAATCAAACTATGCCGTTCCAGGTATCTACTTTTTTGATAAACGTGTTGTAGAATTTGCAAAGAACGTAAAACCATCAGCACGTGGCGAATTAGAAATCACGGACGTCATCGACCAATATTTACAAGCAGGTGAGTTGCGTGTAGAAATTATGGGCCGAGGCACCGCTTGGTTAGACACAGGAACACACGACGACTTATTAGCTGCTGCTCAGTTTATTGCCACCATAGATAAACGCCAAGGATTAAAAGTAAATTGCCCTGAAGAAGTCGCCTACCGAAATGGCTGGATTTCAGATCAAAAACTAAAAGAAATTGCGGGCCCATTGCGTAAAAGTGGCTACGGTGAATACTTATTAAAACTAATTAGCGAGACTGTTTTTTAATGAAGGTTATAGCAACTCAAATACCCGATGTAAAAATTCTAGAACCAAAGGTATTTGGTGATGAACGTGGTTTCTTTATGGAAACCTTTCGAGATGACACATTTAAAACCTTATGCTGTGATCGTACATTCGTGCAAGACAATCACAGTAAGTCTTCCCAAGGTATTCTTAGAGGTTTGCATTATCAACTAAAACAAACTCAAGGTAAATTAGTGAGAGTGTGTGCTGGCGAAGTATACGATGTAGCAGTAGATATGCGAAAAACCTCACCAACTTTTGGGCAACATGTTGGCGTAGTATTATCAGCAGAAAACAAACGTCAATTATGGGTACCAGAAGGCTTTGCTCATGGGTTTTATGTGATAAGTGAGTCCGCCGAGTTTGTTTATAAGTGTACTGACTATTATGCGCCTGAACATGAAGTGTCAATATTATGGAATGATCCTAAATTAGCCATTCAATGGCCACTTGTTAACAACGCACAGCCCCAGTTGTCAGAAAAAGATAAAAGCGGTTTAGCTTTCTCAAATGCGCCAACATTTTAAAACATCATGACATTAACAAGGCTGTAAAATGAAAATTGTTGTTATCGGAAAAAGTGGCCAAGTGGCAAGTGAATTAAATAACCTGTCAAATAATAAAAGAGAGATTATTTGTTTAGGTCGAAATGAACTTAACATTGCAGATAAAAATGCTATAGAAAAAGTACTCACACATTTAAAACCTGATGCGGTTATAAATGCAGCAGCTTATACGGCAGTAGACCTTGCAGAGAAAGAACCCGAACAAGCAAATCAAATTAATGGTTATTCAGTAGGGAATTTAGCACAAGCTTGCCATTCACTTTCTTTACATTTAGTTCACCTTTCTACCGACTTTGTTTTTGACGGGAATAGCTCAACGCCTTATTTAACCACCGACCAGCATGCACCCATTAATACTTACGGTGCAAGTAAAGCGATAGGTGAAAAACTACTACTAGAATTAGCACCTGAGACCAGCTGTATTATACGAACAGCTTGGGTCTATTCAACATACGGTAATAACTTTGTAAAAACCATGTTGAACTTAATGGAAAGCAAACCTGAGCTGGGAATTATTAGCGATCAAATTGGCACACCAACTTATGCTAAAACCTTAGCTAAAGCGGCTTTGCATGCAGCTAAAAACCAATTGATGGGTATTTACCATTGGACTGACCAAGGCGTAGCAAGTTGGTATGACTTTGCTGTTGCCATTCAAGAGTTGGCATTTGATAAAGATTTAATTAGCAAAAACATAGCGATAAAAGCAATTACTACCGCTGATTACCCTACTCCCGCCAAAAGGCCAAGCTTTAGTGTGTTAGATAAATCACAAAATTCAAATACATTTCCGTCGGAGTTAATTGTACACTGGCGACAACAGCTTAATAGTATGTTAAATGACTTAAAAAATAGAGAAAATTAACCAATGAAAAAATTACTTGTAACAGGTGGTGCGGGCTTTATAGGTGCCAACTTCGTACATTATTGGATGAAACAATACCCATTAGACAAAGTGGTGGTGATCGATGCATTAACATACGCTGGTAATATTGCTAACTTAACACCCGTAAAAGACGAAGAAAACTTCACTTTTATTCACGGTAATATTTGTGATGACGCATTAATAGCATCTATTTTACAAGAACATGATATTGATACATTAATACATTTTGCAGCTGAGTCACACGTAGACCGTTCAATTACAGGGCCTGACGCCTTTATCGAAACCAATATACTAGGAACGTATGCATTATTAAAAGCGGCTAAAAAAGTATGGCTAGATACGCCAATTGCTGAAGGTAAAGCCCCTAAAGAAAACCATCGTTTTCATCACGTTTCAACAGATGAAGTGTATGGCACACTATCAGCCACAGATCCTGCATTTACTGAAGATACGGCTTATGCACCAAATTCACCATACTCGGCAAGTAAAGCAGCGAGTGATCATTTAGTTCGCGCGTATCATCATACTTACGGTTTAAACGTAACAACAAGTAACTGTTCAAATAACTATGGTCCTTACCATTTTCCTGAAAAACTAATTCCACTGGTTATTACTAATATTCTGCACAATAAAGCTTTACCTATTTATGGGGATGGCCAACAAATTAGAGATTGGTTATATGTAGAAGACCATGCCTATGGCATTGATTTAGTTATACAAAATGGTCGACTTGGTGAAAATTATAATATTGGTGGTAATAACGAATGGGCCAATATTGATATTGTAAAAGAAATATCAAAGTTAGTTGAAAAAGCCTTTGCTAATGATAGTTCATTGAAGCAGCGTTTCCCTAATGCCACTGCCGCCATTAACGCTAATACCGAGTCACTTATTACTTATGTGAAAGACAGACCCGGTCACGATCGTCGCTATGCAATAGATGCCACCAAAACTAATAATGAATTAGGTTACCAACCCAAAGAGTCATTTCAATCTGGCATAGAAAAAACAGTTCAATGGTACTTAAATAATGAACAGTGGTGGCAAAGTGTAATGGATGGCAGTTATCAAGACTGGATAGAAACACAATATAGTGAATAAACTAGCAAAAATTAGTTTTGCAATATTAATCAGTTAACTTGTAATTACAACTAAGGAAGTATTATAAATATAATTGCTCAGTCTATATATTGGCTATCATTAACTGTAAGTATATTTGTTATCTATTTACTATTATTTCCTGATAGTGAATTAATGCTTGTCGTGCAGTATCTGATTTTTTTTGTTCCGCGATACTTTTATTTTTGCTTAACTATTTTTCTCTGCCTATTATGGAAAGAGCTCACTGTTGCAAAAAAGTATACTTTACCCCTTATTTTGGCGTTAAGTTTCTATTTGTTAGATTTTCAAATCAACATTAACCCATTGAATACTAACAAAAATTCTAAACCATCCTTCACCCTAATTACTGCCAATATTGGTGAAGGAATAGAACTTAAAAAGCTGAAAGCAGCAATCAGATTTTATAACCCTGATGTATTTCTGTTTCAAGAGTCTGGACGTTTACTAGGCACAAAAGTATTCAAAAGCTATCCATTTCAAGACTGTAAAAATAATTTATGCTTCATTAGTAAATACCCTTTTAAAAAAATAAACTCGTTAAATAATGCCATGTACAAAGGTTATGGTGATTGGGCTGCTTTCTACGAACTAAAAATTAATAATGAAAAAGTAAATATTGTAAATGTGCACTTCCCGTCAGTAAGAAGTATATTCCCTCGATTTAGCAACATAGCTAAAGTCCATTCAAATAGAGAGCTTGCAGCATTGATTATAAGTAGCTGGGGCGCATCAAAAAATAAAGTAATTATTTCTGGCGATTTCAATATGAGTACCTCTGAGGGTATTTATCGACGAACATTCAATCAATTCAATAATGCTCTTTCAATCCAGGGAAACGGCTTTAATAATACACTTAACTATAATTATAAAGGTCTAAAATTACCTGGCGTTAGAATAGATCATATACTATTTTCAGATGAATTTAATATCGAGAAGGCAACTGTATTAGAAACCTTAGGAGGAGATCATTACCCCGTACTATCACAGTTTTCTTTAAAAGAGGCTGATCTTAATGAATAACTTTATCACAATAAAATTTTTTATTATTTGTCTTTGTATTGTATCTAGCACAGTATTATCACAAGAAAACAGTATAAAATTTGCAGCGCCTGCTGATAAAAAAATCTTTGTTCTTCCTGTACCTAATAATAAAATACCACTACAATCTGAAATAATAATTACAGTTAATGGAATAAAGTTAAACAATAAAGCTACGGCTTTAACCCAATGGACTAACGATAATCAAGCAACATTTATTCGCCTACTACAAATCAATGTAAATAAACAAAATGATCAAAACCCAAAAGAAAACATTACGTATAAATTGCAATGGCTTCCCGCTAAAAAAGAAATAAATACCCAAATAATCAAGAATAAAAGTTTACCGCATTTAGTTTACCCTTCAGCACAATGGCTAGCCGAAAGTATTTTACTTCATCCTAAAATAACTCAATTGGATACTTCATGGTATACAAGCCCGAAAACCCTTTATGCCAACTTTGTCACTAACGATCTGTTATTAAAACAAAATAAATACCCGCCGACACGAGCATCACAATGGTTATTCGATAGACCAAGATCTATCTTTCAATTATTTATTTTAACTGGTGACACTAAATGGCTTAAAGAAGGCAGCAAGTTAGTGCACTTTTATTTAGAGAATTTAGACGAGACAGGAAAATTCAAATTAAAAGAAAACTTCGATTTAAAATATTTAATGCCTAATGGATTACTCTACTTCTACTTGCTTACTGGAGATAATAGAATTAAGCCTGTACTAAAAGCTTTTTTTGAACAATCTTTAAATTGGCAAGCCACATACAAAAGCAATTATCAATTTTGGACAGAACGTCATCAAGCGGCCGCTTTGAATATTGCAATAGCCTATTGGGAAATATCAGGTAGCCCGCAAGCTAAAAATAGAATAGATGAAATTATTGATGCTACTGTTCAAATGACTTTCAGCCCTAGAAATGAATGGAAAATTATAGGGTGTCCACAACATACCTATAAATCACATGAAGGCAAAGCAGGTAATTCACCTGTTTGCTCTCCTTGGATGATGGCTTTACTAGGTGATGGTTTATGGCGCTATTACCGCCTCACTCATGATAAAAGATCAGCTGCATTACTTAATGCCTTTGGTGATTTTATGCCAAATTATGGGATTCATTTTGCTGATAAAAAGCTCAAGAATAAAGTACTCCCATTATATCTTGCTTCAATGGACAATAAATTATTAGAAATAAAAAACCAATGGATAGATGACCAGCATGTTTGTGACATTGCAGGACTAATTGGAAAATCTTTATATATAAAGAAAAAAGTCAACGAAGATGTTTTTTTATTAAACGAACTCTTCAATGTATTTATTCAACAGTGTAAAGATATTAACAAAAAATATAAACACGCTAAAAAAGGTTATTTGCCCATAATACCACCAAGACGCTTTGGCTGGACATACTCAACAACGAGTGACCTACCATGGCTAGTATATTGGTTAGATAAGAAAATATAAACGTAAGGATATAACATGAGATATATACTAATTAAAAAAAGCATCTATTATTTAGACTCAATACTGTTTAACGTTATCAATTAACATTTAAATAGTATAAAATTTTGCGGTCAACATCCTTGTCCAATTTAAGTTAAGGTTTTTTCTTTAATGGCTTATCAATTCCCCACAAAAAAAGAAAAAGACTCCTCAGCAGCATTCTTCTTTCTATTTTTATATACGGCGGCTTCCCTTATACGTCCTCACGAAATGTGGCAAGAAACTGTTGATTGGGTCATCATTAAGATTTTTGCAATTATTGCTTTCTGCTTGGTATTGGTGGCACAAAGACCACTTAAATTATTACCCCAGCACTGGATGCTTTTAGCATTAATACCGCTCATTATTATGTCAGGTTTCTTAAATGGGTCAGGCATGTTTGGGATAGAAGAATCTGAAAAATTATTTACAAGCGCCATTATTCCCTTATTTTTAATGAGTACATGCATTACCACCATCAAACGTCAGCATGTACTTATGGGAGTTTGTTTAATTGCTGCATTATTAATGGTACATAATGGTCATATACAACAAACCGCATATCAAGGCTTTGGTTGGGCGCTAAATACACACTCAGTTGGTTATATTGATCTAGGCGAAAGAAGAATTACCTATTTAGGCTTTTTTAATGACCCTAATGACTTAGGAATGTTCTTAGTGATGAATATTCCTTTTGCAATCTACTTTTATAAAAAGTCTAAAGCGTTTATGAAATTAACGATGCTGTGTACTTTAGGCGCGCTAATTTACGGTATTTATTTAACGGGCTCTCGGGGCAGTATGTTAGGCGCAGGTGGTTTATTAGGTGTGTATCTATTAGTTGTAAATGCTGGCCCTAAACTATTTATTTCTGGTGTATTATTAGCCCCTATTGCTGCAACAGTTGTTGCTTCATTGCAACGCGGAATTGACGCCTCGGCAAACGGGCGACTAGAAGCATGGTATGCTGGTATACAAATGCTTTTAGCTAACCCCATATTTGGTGTGGGTAAAGGACAATTTAGAGAAGAACATGGTCTAGTTGCCCATAACTCTTATATTCATGTAGCGGGAGAGTTAGGAGTGCCAGGGTATTCACTATGGGGGGGGGCTCTAATTTTAACAGTGCTAACCGGTTATTTATTTATTAAAAACAATAAAGCACAAAGGCATACTAAAAATAACAATATAGGAGAGCTGTCTATTGAAAACGAGCGATTACTCAACAAAACCTTATTTTTTTCTATGATTGGCTTTATGATCACCGGATTTTTTATTAGTCGTATGTTTACATTATTACTATTTATATTTATGGGCATGGCTATAGCCTCACATATTAGAATGATAAAAATAAAACCTGAAAATGAACAATATTTTAATAAATCGTTAGCCATAAAAAGCATGGGCTACTGCTGGATAATTATCATCGCAGTGTATATTTCACTTAAACTGGGCTTATAATACTCATATTCAAAAATAGTACATTTAATTTTTAAAATTAGAATTATTGAAAGGAAAAAGAAATGATTTTAGGATATACCACAGGCGTATTTGACTTATTTCATGTAGGTCATGTTAACTTATTACGAAATGCGAAAGGAATGTGCGACAAATTAGTAGTTGGTGTTACAACTGATGAGCTTGTTAGCTATAAAAATAAAAAATCAGTTATTTCTTTTGAAGAGCGAATGGAAGTGGTCCGTTCATGTAAATATGTAGATGCAGTTATCCCACAAGAAGATATGGATAAGTTTACCCAATGGGAAAAAGTTAAATTTAACGTTATGTTTGTGGGTGATGACTGGTTCAAAAGCGAAAAATGGGAAGCTATTGATAAACAATTTAAAGATGTAGGTGTTCGTGTTGTTTATTTCCCATACACCAAAGGAACTTCATCCACACTAATCAATAACGTGCTATTAGATCTTCGTAAAGAGAAGTAATACGCAAAACTATTAAATAAAATTTCAAGGAACAATATGTGCGGAATATTAGCAACGTTTGGCGATATAAATCACAATACTAGCGACAATGAATTTCAAAAAGCATTAGCATTACAAGGTCATCGAGGACCTAACGACAATGGCTTTGAAACATTTCATGGCAGCAGGCTTGGTCATGCACGATTAAGTATTATGGATTTGACCGATTCAGGTCATCAACCCATGTTTTCCGACTGTCATAAAGTGGCATTGATATTTAATGGTGAAATTTATAATTTTAAAGAATTAAAAGCTACATTGTCGCTTGAAGGTGTCTCATTTAGTTCACAATCAGATACTGAAGTACTACTAAAAGCCTATCTACATTACGGAATAGATTGTCTTGAGAGTTTTATTGGCATGTTCGCTTTTATTATTGTTGATAAGCGTCCAGGAAAGGACTGCACTTACGTTGTGCGTGACCGTTTAGGTATCAAGCCTTTATTTTATTACCAAAGTGAAAAAGGCTATATTTTTTCATCTGAAGTTAAATCAATTTTAGCTTTAGCAAAAAGAAAATTTCCTCTTAACAAAAAAACTGTCTCGTCTTATTTTTCATATCGATATTCGATTTTAGACGAAACGTTTTTCGAAGGTATACAAAACTTAACTCCAGGCAGTTATTTGCATATAACAAAAGAAGGAACAAAACAGCATAAATATTGGCAGTTATCTGACTATGTTGACCAAAGTGAAGATAAAGGCGAAGAATACTATTTAAATGGCGTGGAGGAGTTATTACACTCGTCAATTAAATACCGTATGATTTCTGATGTCCCTTTTGGCGCATACCTATCAGGTGGTGTAGATTCCAGTTTAGTCACTGCAATTATGTCAAAATATACGCAAGCACCCATTAAAACATACACTATAGGCTTCTCTGAAGAAGGCTATAACGAATTTGAATACGCTGACTGTGTTGCCAAACTATATCAAACAGATCATAAAGCCATAAATATAGATGCAACTGAATATTTTAGTACCTTAAATAGACTTATTACTTATAAAGATGCGCCATTATCAGTACCAAATGAGGTTCCTTTATATTTGATGAGTAAAGAGCTTAAAAAAGATATAACTGTTGTACTTTCGGGTGAGGGTGCAGATGAAATATTTGGTGGTTACGGTCGAATCTTTCGCTCAAGTGATGACTTTATCAACCAAAACTCCTTAAAAGAACAACCAGCAACCTCTGCTCTTTTTGAGAAAAAATATGGTCAACAGGTATTTTCAACAGCTCTAGAGCACTTCCTTTTTAATTACAGTTACACTAAACCCGAACTAAAACATAATCTTTTAGCAAAAAATGTTGATTGGCAAGTTATAGAAAATGAATTAAACCAGAGGTTTGAACAAAGCTTTAATGAAGTACCTGAATCTGATTATCAAACAAAAATGATGTACACATTTGAAACAGTGCATTTACAAGGATTATTATCCAGGGTAGATACTACTACAATGGCAACCTCTGTAGAAGCCCGTGTACCCTTTGTAGATCATCGCCTAGTTGAATTTGCTTTTAGCATACCAAACAAATACAAATTGAAATGGAATTCTACAAAAGACCAAACACTTGCTAAAAACAAAATGGCTGATCAAAATTCAGAAGCACACGACACTCCAAAATACATCCTGAAAAAGGTGGGAGAAAAGTACCTTCCTGATGAAGTCCTTTACCGAAAAAAAATGGGGTTTCCTGTACCGTTAGACAAATGGTTAGGGGGGAGTTTTGCTGAACAAGCAAAACAAATACTTTCCGATAATAGTAATAATGCCAACCAAGTTATTGATACAGACTTTGTACTTTCATTATTAAATGATAAAGACTTAGCAAAAAATCATAGTTTAGCAATGAAAGTTTGGATGGTAATAAACTTGTTTACGTTTTGTGATACTTATAAATGCTATTTAGAGCAATATTAACCTTAATGCTCAATATTATTCTCTTAAGTAAAAACTATTCACTTGTGTTCACAATAATAAAGCATTTAAACTATAATCGCATGAGCTTTTCATATAAGTTACCCGAAAAGCTCTTTGCGTTTCCCCCTATAGGCTCGTGAAATAACCTTTGTAGAGCCTTATATGATTCTTGGTATTCTTCTGGAAACTGATTTTGACTAACAGTAATAATATTTTCAACTAACTCCATCCAAGTATATGCGTATGGCTTAAGAGTAACCTTTTCATAATGGTAATATAAATCTCGCTCTTCTTGCTTATATTTTTCTAGATCAAATGGTGCAAAGAGTATCGGTCGCCCCGACAATAAAAAATCAAAATATCCACCAGAATAATCTGTTATCATACAATCATAATCAGCAATGGAATCGAAAATATCAGCAGATGAATCAAGAGTTATATTATTTGATTTTTTAATTTTTTCGATTAAATATACTGGCGGTTTATTAACAGGATGCATCCGTAATACAAGCTCAACATTATTAGCTTTTAGTTTTGCATCAATCAAAGGAACATCAAATCCATATTGAGCGAATAAATCACATTCTGCTCCTATCCCTCCTCGGAAAGTTGGCATATAAATGCATTTATAAGTAGCGCTTTTAGATTTAATTAATGGCTTCAAAAACACGTCATTTCTTGGAAAACCAGTGATTATAGTTCTGCTTTTAGGAATTCTAAAAGCTTTTGATAATGTCATCTGAGTTTCTGCACTAGTTGCTAACAAATAATCATTACGATGTTTTTCATAAGGGGATAAAACATCAAATAACTTACCAATAATGTTTTTCTGTATGGATTTAGTGTCAAAAGTATCATACATAATTTTTTTTAAAGGTAATCCATGCCACAAGTTAACGACCTTAGTATTTTTACCTATACATGGTGCATAAACATCATCATGCAATGACTGACAAACAAACACATAGCCAGCTCTAAGTTGGTACCAGATACCTAATATACTTTTTTCTTCATATGCATTGAACCCCAAGGAACGGACATGCTCAACAACACGACTATCTTTACTTATCCATATTGCATGAATATGCGTTTGTTGTTGATTAATATATTCAAAAAAAGCTTTCGGGTTATCGCTATATTTTTGACCAAACCACGCACCAAAAACCCATAAATTCTTATTTTTTGGTATTAGCTGAGAAAACCAAAACAATATTAAATTGATTAATAGAAAAACTAATTTCTTAAGCTTTTTCATGATTTTACTCTTTTATTTTTAAGTTTTAGTGCTTTCTTTTCAATGAGTTGCCATGAAAAGTAAGCAAAAACAAATGTACTCCCTAATGACGTTAGAAAAAATTCAAATAAACTCATTTTGGGATACAATACTAATAAAGCTTGCTGCACAGGGAATGCATAAATATATATCCCATAAGAATAATCCCCATATTTATTGAACTTTCGAATAAATCCTTTGGGTATATAAGCAAGGAAGAAGACTAGATAAGCTAGAGTACAATTATATACTACGAAAAATAAATGGCTGTCTAAGGCTGATACTATTAGTGATGCTGATAGTATTAAAAATAATTTTTTTGAAAGTATAATCTTTTCACGATAGCGATAAAATGCAACACCAATAAAGAACATCGATAACAAACGAGCATATTCAGCACTAAAATAAGAAATTGGTAATATTGGATGAAAATAATTTAAAAAATAAACCCCCAAACCAACTATAGGAATTAGTAAATAAACCTTTTTGAAGCTCAAAGTTTTCCATTTTTGTTCACAAAATCCAAGCAAAATACCAACTAAAACTAGCAAAGCATATGCCCTAACTTCAAACGGTAATGTCCATAAAGAACCATTTACAGTATTAGCCCAAGGTAAGCCTTCAAAAACTCCAGGTAACGTTGCTTCCTCACCTAGGAATAAAAACATATTTTTGAATAGAAATTTGTAAGTTTGAAAATCAGTTAAGTAAGCAGTTGTTGTTAGCTTGGTAAACACCAGACCTAAGAAAAATACGGTAATTATCAAAGAAACAATTAGACCTGGATATATCCTTAATATTCTTGCTTTAATAAAGTTTATTAAATTTTTTTGATAAAAAAAACTATTAGCGATTAGGAAACCACTCGATATAAAAAACAGGTCAACAGCTACTGAGCCTATCGAAATACCTACCAACCGCTTCAATGGTTCATAATCACTACTCCCATAAAACAATGGGTAACAATGACTCACTAAAACTAATACTGCAGCTATAATTCGAATAAGATTAAAATTATTATCTCTACCGTTAAGATATGTAGATAAAGCATTGTTCATTAAATATAGCCTTTATTTCAAACTAAGAATTTTGTCTTCAAAAAATACGCTAGTGTAATACTATTGAGCTTCTTTGTCATTTTGTCTTCATAAACTTACGGTACCTTTTGTTAGAATAAATAATCAAAAGGAATAACAGATGCATGACATTATTTTATATGGTGCTTTTGATCGCCATAATTATGGAGATTTATTGTTCCCATTAATAATGAAAAGAGTTATTGAACAGGAGTTACCTCAAAAAAAAGTATTAGTTACAGGGCTGATTAATAGTGACCTTTCTAAATATGGTGCTCTTCCTACAGTTTCTATACGTAAAGCTTTGAAATACAGTAAGGATAATGCAACAATTATACTTGCAGGTGGTGATGTCATTGCCTGTAACTGGCAATCTGCTTATGGTTACCTTTTACCTCACTATTTAACCCCAGTTTATAAACGATTTTCTTATCATTTTCCTAAACTGACCAAAGAATTAGTTTCCCGAATGTTCGGTTTAACTTCAGAGTTGCCCTTTAATCTTAATCGAAATGATTTGGGTGCACTACGAACTATTATATATAATTCAGTAGGAGCAACTGAAGTTGCTAATCTTAAAAACACGGACAAAATATTGTCCTTAGGAAATGTGATAACAGATACTAGCTATATTTCCGTCAGAGATACATTTTCACAAACTCAATTAAGGAGATTAGGGAACCATAGTACAAAAGTAGTGCCTGATTCAGCAACAATTATGTCCTCTGTTATAACTGTTGCTGAGTTAGAAGAAAAGTCTTCAAATAAAACTAAGAGAATGCTCGAAAAATATATAGAAGGCTATATTGTATTTCAAATATCACAATCTCATATAAAAGGAAATGAACAGGCCTTTGCTCGCGAGTTATCCAAGATCAGTCAAGTTCTTAAATTACCAATTGTATTTATAGCGATAGGCAATGCGGCTGGTCATAATGATTCAAAAGGCATTAATAAAGTGATCTCTTTTATGGATAAAGGCACAGGTTATGATACCTATTTAAGTGGTAATATTTTTGATTTAATGAATATTATTCGTAATTCTTCCTGTTATTGTGGTACGAGTTTACATGGCTTGATTACCGCCATGTCTTTTGAAGTGCCAAGGGTTGCGCTATTACCCAAATTAAGAAAGCAAATTAACTATATGGATACTTGGGATCTATCACACATGCCTAGAGGTGTTAAACCTGAAAATTTATCAAAATCGATTGGTATAGCTATGGCTACACCTAATAAGGATTTAAAGCAATTAGCCCATCAATTAACAAATAACTATATGGTTAGTTTTAGAAGTATAAGTTCAACTTTTTAAACATATTTCATTTTGCTATTAAAACCAAAAAGTCCTTTGTCGCTCATTAAAGCCCTGAGCGACTTTTTAGTTTATAACCTTCAATTGCTTGGATAATATCAATATATGCCTGAGATAATAAACACCAGAATATCTGACATTCAGGTTGCTGTAATTTTACACAGGCACTATAAACTTCATCACAGAGTGATCTGATTTTCTTACCTTCTATATCCATATCATAGGCGATAATTCCGGTATTCATCACGCGATTATTAGAGCAGTAACCCTCTGATAATTTGGCATTGATAAAATCAATAGTGATATCCATATGTTTAGCATACCTGTCCTGCCCTTTCGCTTCTTCTACCTCGTGCCAGATAGTGGGCTTAAACTTAGCTTCATACCTTATAAGAATGCCTTTTTGATTCATGTGAATGATGTTAGCAATATCATCAGAGATTCGACGGCTGTCCATGTATATGATGTGATTTAGATTTTTATAGATAGCAGCATCCATCTGCAAAAATTTAACTTTTTTAGCTAATAAAGAAGATGCGATGCTTTCTCCATTGTCAACTTTGGTTTCAACAAAACAAAATTGCCATCCTTTGGCAATTATTTCGGCCTTTAAACTTTTATTATTTGAATAAAAATAACAACTTTCTACACTATTGGGAGCCTGAGGAATGATAGATATAAAGCCCAATTTATTTAAAATTCTATATGGTATATGATTTTTTATTGTGGCATACAACCATTTTTTACAGGTAGAAAATGAATATATTTTTAGAGGCTTATTAAATTTATAACCAAACCAGCAAGATAATATAGCGATGTTTTTTATTTGCTTTTCCTTAATCATTGTATCCCTTAGGTAAATTCTAACGCAACAAAACACCAACTAATTAAAAGCTCTATCTACCATTAAATTTACAATTTATTTAACAGCTTATTACTAATAGAGATAAAATAATGGCCTGATACTTTTCTTAAATTTGAATCTAAAACTAATAACCAACTAAGTATTAAAAATACAACAAAACTTACCGCACCATATAAAACCAATTCAAACCAAGTAACCGTTGTCATAGAAAAGGCAATATACAAGCCAACACCAAAAACCAAGACGTTTGCTAAGAATAGCTTACGAATAATTAACCAAAGCTTTAATTTATTATAGTAACTATAAAGCCACAGGCTTAACACGATATTAGCAATAAAAGACCCTATTGAAGTACCTACAGCAACTCCTATAAGCCCGTATTTCAACCCTAATATTATAGACAATGAAATATTGGTTATTGCCCCAAAAAGGCTAACTAATGAAATATATTTATGCTGCGCTTGCGCTAGTAGTACTTGATTAACTGATGTATAAATGGCCTGACAAAAGAAAGTAAAAATTAAAAAATAAAGAATATTTGCTGCGGGTGCAAACTCGTCACCAACCCAAAGTATGATAAAGGCTTTCCCTAAAATAATAAGTGGTGCTGAAAAAACACACGCAAAAAATAAGTTTATCATTATAGCGTTATGAAATAAGTCATCTAGGCTTTCATTTTTGGACATTTTTCTCATGAAAACCGGCGATAAAAAACCATTAACAGTAAACACAAATGACTTAATATGCTCTGCTAAGCGATTTGCCACGCCATAAACGGCCACAGATGAAAGGCCTATAAGTTTAGTGACAATAAACGGGTCAGCTTTTGAATTTAGCGTATTAGCAATACCGTTAGCAACCACATGCTTAGAAAAAGCAAAAAGTGACTTTATTTCGTCTTTAGAAACATATTTAAAGTTAAAGCTTAGTTTTGGATAAAGTTTTTTTATGTAATAAATTTTAAGGCCGTTGGTTAATACATCTGAAAAAAGTGTGGCAATAATTGCCCCCCAAATATTCAGCGTTGGTATTAACAAAAATATCAATACGGATTTTATTATTACATTTAAGATTACCAAATTAGAGTCAATATCTAGCCGTAAAAATGCAGTAATAAAGCCATGGAATGGATTCATCAAAAAATCCATTAGAATTTTTGCTGATAAAACAAATAATGCCAACTTCAACGCATCGGCATCTACTGTTTCGCCAAAAAATGTCGATGAAAATATTCCAACCCCAGCTAATAAAGCGGTTGCAGCCAAACCTAGACAACCAAATAGTGCAACGCTTGTAGAAAACACTGTATTAACAGCTTCAGGATTATCTTTTTCTAAAGCTAATATTGTATGACGCTGAACTGCTGACGGAAATCCCAGCTCAATAATATTAAACCAACCGATTATCGAAAGAATTAATAACCAAAAGCCATAGCCCTCAGCTCCAATAACATTGATAAAATAAGGGGTGAGTAATAATGATGATACAACTAAGATAATTCGTTCGATAAATCGAAACACAGAACTTTTCAAAAATAGTTTTTTCGTACTCATTCTTCATAACCGGTGAAAAACATTTATAATACACTCTTTCTTAATAAAAATAGCTAACGGTAACGCATGTTCAAATATTATAAACTTCGCTTTGCTTTTTGAATAGATCGCCAAATAAAGTGAGGAACTATTTTAAATAACCACCCTTTTACCGATAGTTTTTTATTATTTTTTAATTTTGAAGCTTTTATAAAGGTTTCACCTGCCAAATGAAATAACCCATTGTAAATATAAGTATTTGCGTATCTAACATGCAAGTTTTGCTTAATTTCATTCCAATCAACTACTTTGTTATGTTTTGTAGCCATTGGCTCTATTTTCTCTAAACACACTAACTCGGCTTTATGCATTTTTTCTTCATTTGACGAATAATTATCGCCATGAAATACATGGGTGGCTAAATGTTCTGGCACATAGTCAAATTCACATACTAATGACAGTTTTAACCATGCTAACCAGTCATCTACTCCCATTAGCTCCCGATCACTATCGAATGCTTCTATTTCCTGTAACAAACCTTTACGCGCAATAGCTGTGCAACAGGTAAACATGTTTACTTGTATAAGTTGGTCAAAAACATCCCCCCTATATTTAGTATCAAAACTAGGTTTATCTTGTTTATTCAGTTCAACATAGTCAGCTATTGCCCCACTGTAAACTAAGCCTACACTGTTGTTCTGAAACAATGGCATTTGCTTTGTTAACTTCTCTGGTAACCATAAATCATCTTGATCACAAAAAGCGATGAAATCTCCTTTTGCTCTATCAATTCCGTAATTCCTTGCAGCTGCCACACCACCATTTTCTTTATTATAAAGTTTTATTTTGTTGGTTTTTTCACTCAGAGACTCTATAAGTTCGGCCGAATCATCTGTGCTACCATCATTAACTAATATTATCTCAAACGCTTGATAATCTTGAGCTAAAATAGAATCTATTGTGTTTTTTAAATATTCCGATCCGTTGTAAACTGGTATGACAACAGAAACCAAGTCATTCATTTATTTTCCTTAATTAATCTTTCGCGCTATACTATCTACACTTTTCTACAGATACGTTTTCTGATAATTCTCAGCACAAATAGCCATAGAGAAACTTTCTTTGAAAATATCAATACACTGCATGCTGTATTCTTGATATATTATTTTATTGTCTATTAAAGATTTTATTTGTTCGGCTAGTTCTTTAATATCACCATAGGAATAAAGTAACCCATTAACTTGATGATGTATCAATTCAGGGTTACCACCAACATTCGAGGCAATTGTCGGAGTTCCACTTGCTAATGCCTCTAATATGGCCAACGAAAGCCCTTCAGTTTCAGAAGTAACCACTAGTAAGTCACTCTCACCATATATTTCATCTCGGTTAGTAACAAAACCTTTAAAGTTCACTTCTACATTGGGAATTAATTCATTAGCCAGTTTTTGGTTATGTGCTAATAAATCTCCTGTTCCAAAGAATGACAAGCTTAATTTTTCTTGAAGTTTCAAAGGTATTTTTGCGATAGCCTCTATTAAAATGTGTTGAGCTTTTAAGCGAACAAAACGGCCAACATGGGCAATACGGAGCTTATCACTATTTGTTTTATTTTGAGTCATTGGCAAAACACCGTTCAAAACAGTACAGGATTTTTTTTCAAGTGATGGATAAAAAGCTAAATAGTTCTTTCTGGCTTTTTCTGCAACAAATACCATTTTATGTAAACGAAACCTAGCTAATTGATAAATTAAACGCCATTTAAATGAATTATGTACACGCTCATTGTGTCGCGTATAAACAACTTTCACTGGTAACATTAGGGATGCTAATAAAACCCTAAGTAAGCTATAACTACTATGCACATGAACCACATCGAATAATGACAGATATGATCTTAATATTTTTATTTTAGTACCATGAAATAAACCTAATCCAAAGCGCTTAATTTCACTTTCAAGAGGCTCGCCTTTACTGCCCATAGACAAGATAGTTGCATGTTGCCCCTGCTTATTTTGTTCTGCAGCCAGATCAATAACAAACCGCTCAGCTCCGCCTACGTTTAAACTACTTACTACATGTAATATTTTCATTCTAAGGGTCATTTATTGTAATCGTTATTTGAACTTTTCTGATTATTCGTACCATAATCACTCGATTAAAATTATCTAATAAATTAAACCTTAACTTTTAATTTATTAAAAATTTTATTTTTTATTTTGCTTAAAAACTGCATATATTTATATTTTTTCCTGTAAAAGGTCGCATTAACAACATTAATATCGCTAGTAGTATAACGTGACTTATAAGAATGATTGTTACCTTTCATTAAGTCATAAAAAGCTAGATTATGTTCTCTAGCAATATCAAGTGCAACCAGATGCATAGCTACTCCAGCAGATGGTAATTTACTATCATGATTGATTGCACTTTGATAATAATAGAGTGTGTCACCATCAATTACTCCGTAAAAAAGCGCCGATATTTCAGTTTCAGTCTCTATTTTAAAAGCCACCAATTTGTTATTTACCAATATCGCAGCACTATAATTTCGATGAAAAGCTACAAAATCAGAATTTTCAAATGCACCTAATTTTCCTCGCTTTCGCCAAGTGTTGTTATGTTCTTTAATCAATAGGGGGTAAAATGAATCCAGTAATGCGGTTTCATTAATAGTAACAATACGCCAATGGTTATCGGTAAGAACTTTTTTTGCATGCCTCTTAATATTTTTACTTTTAAAAGATAAAAGTTGCTCGGTTTGCTCTTGCTTTACGGGGATAACATAACGCATACCTAAGTTATTTATCACCCTTATCCAACCACTTATATTTAATTTTGTTAGCCACTTGTAGGCTGTGGAGGTAGTCAGCACATTATTAAAAGTAATGGCTGATATATTATTATCCTCCATTACTATTTCAGTAAATTGGGCCAAAATTTTTTCTGCAAATTCACTTTTTAATAAAAAGTCTTGAAATTCACTACATACCTCTGACTTAACCGGCTCTCCAGTACCAATAAAACGTAATTCATTTCCAGCGAATGTTGATTTAAGGTAACAAGGGATAATTCCGATAATTTCTTGGTTATAACGCCAAATATGTATGTAGAGCGGGTCTTTAGAACAAGAAAAAATATCAATCCAAGTATTCAACCAATCCCAACTATTGCAAAATATATTATCATTTTGATCTTGTCTGAAGCTCTCCCATTTAGATGAAAGCGCCTTAAATTCTTGATATGAAGTAATTACAGATAACGTTATCGACATAATGAACGAATATTTTCCTAAAAACTTATCTGGTTAAACTTGACGTTATGTAAAGCAACACTCATATTTCAAATAATTGAGATCGTTAGTTGATACACAAAAGCGATTTATATCAAGTGCATTACCAATACTACGATGATAACCAGGCTCATTATTAAAGCCAATTTTATAGCCTGCTTCAGCAGTGTATTCAAATGTATTGTGGTCATAGCAATAATAGCGACCAACAGGGTACGCTATTGAATTAATGGTGCAGTTCAACCTTTTTTCTAGTATTGCTTTTGATTCAACAATCTCTTTTCTGTGTTGCTCGTCTTCAAGCTGTGTAAGTATAGGATGAGTGAGTGTATGAGAGCCTATCTCCATCCCTTGCTTTAGTAGTTCTTCAGCATGTTCCCACCCCATGAACAACTCATGATTTTCGGCTAAAAGCTTTGTTCTAGCTTCAGGGAACTTTGATCTAATATCTTGTAGTGCAGTTAATACAGATAAATTCTTTGTTTGTTTTATTTCAGACATTATTCGTTGAATAATTTTGTCTATATTATCTTTTTCAAGAGTATATTCTAAAGTGCCGTTCGGTAGCTGGTATTTCATACCATGTGCCTTTCTCAATAAATAGGCAATTTCATCCCACCAAGTTATTTGGCGAGATTCGAGCAACTCTGTTGTTAAATAAAAAACTGCAGGTATTTTATGTTTTTTAAGAACCGGTAAAGCTTCAGTAAAATTATCTAGATAGCCATCGTCAAACGTAATTACTGCAAAACGATCATTCACAATTTCACCATGCGCTATTAGTTTTGAAAGCTCTACTGTATTAATAATTTTGAAGTGTTTTTTTAGCTCTATCACTTGTTGTTCAAAGGCATTCTGCGTACATGAAAAAATAGCCCGATCAAAAGGGTTTTTTTCTTTATCACCTATCCGATGATAATTAAAGGCATAAACACCGTTTGGTAGCTTTTGCCAAAAATAGTTAATTCCTCCCGTTAATGACAGAAATTTACTAAGGCCTTGGCGAAGTTGAAAAAACACTTCTTATCTCACTACAAAGGTTTAAACGATGGTTTAGGCAAAACGAAGTCTCTATATAAATTCGGATTCCCACTTTCACCTGCTTCAGCTGCTTTTACAATGTTATACATTTCTCTTGCTGAAACATAATGAAGTATATAATTTTCACCATCATTGTATTTTGTTTCTAGATAGTTATGCATTTCGTGACGAGGCTTACCTAATAATGTTTCCATACTGTCTTCTTGTGTACCGTGAGTATGCACTTTAATAAATAGCCACTCAGGTCGGCCTTTTACATGAATGTGCGAGTCAACCCACTGATCAACCCTTGACTTTAATGGTGGCATTGTATTTCGCACATCCGAGTTCTCTATTCTAGGTAAACCTTTTGGCGTACGCCATTTTAAAGCAACTCCTAGCGGGCCTTGTATTAACATTAAATCGCCTGACGCTGCCTTACCCACTTCAACATCGACACCAGTGTTATGTGCTTTACAGCCTCCGGGAATTCCTGTCGCATAATAGATTGAATTCACTTTTTTTGTTTGTGCGGGGCTAGGTGCTGACGGCAATGTCATATCAACATAACATCCTGTTTGTTTTAGTAACGCAATTTCATTGTTTATGCCACACATATAGCCATTGGGTAATGAATTATCTAACGACCAGTTACCATGAATAAAAGCATACATAATTTGCCCTGTTTCTGGATTTACAGGCAAAGCTCCATGGTCATTATGCAACGTATTCGCAAAATTAGTCATCACTTTCGTAAAGTTTTCAGGGGTGTCATTATCATGATGAAGATGAATTTCAATTTCACCAAATCCTCGATAACACATATCAGACAGTTTGGCTAAATGCTCATATCTATATTCTTCTTCAGGATAGAAGAAACAATGCTTGGGCATGTGGCCATCTGCATCTTTATGCTGCTCAGCCATAGCAGGGTAGTCTTTGAACCATCGGTCTACTCGCTCTCGTTCTAAGTCTATATTATCTCTATTTTTCCACTGTGGTTCAAAATGATCTGCAAAACAAAACATAATATGAACAGGCTCTTTTATTTTAGGCCGACTTATGACATTTTTTAGGTATGAGAAAAACCAAATATCCATATTTTTCTTTTTTAGCACAAACCAAAAAGTAAGCGCGGAAAAAATCAACAATAATAGAATGAAATTCATTATTTTGTGTCTCCTGAGCGGGCCGTTCGTTGCCAACCACCACTTTTATGCCCTTTTAAAAACTTAAAGAAGCCTTGTCCTAGTGCAATATTCATTGATAAAAAGAAGCTAATAATTGCAACAATGCCATTTACTTTTTCTCCCGAATCAATTTTACGCTGGCCATAAAAGCCAATACCATAAAACAATATTTGCCCAATAAATAATAATAAATAGGGAGCTGAATTAATTAAAAATAAATTAGATAACAAAATAATTAACATTAAATGAGGTGCAAACCAGCGCAAAACTTTATGTGACCAATAACAGATACTGAACCAACCTTTAAAAGGAGATAATGCCCATAAATTCACCATAAACGCTTTATAATTGCCAATACCTATTCTCACTCGACGGCCAAATTCTTCTTTTAGTGAAGGGGCGATTTCTTCTGTTGCTACGGCTAACTCATTGTAAAGCACTTGATAACCTTGCTTTTTAATGTTCATAACAATACAAAAGTCATCTACTACAGTGTCTTTTGATAGCGGAATGTATAATTCACGTTTTATTGCGTATATAGCACCATTTGCACCTAATAGCCCACCTAGTGCTGATTCATATTTTTTCAAAAATTGTTCATACTGCCAATATAAACCATCTTGATTTTGATTACCGTCATCTGTTTCTAAAATTAATTCTCCAGAGACCGCACCTACATTATTGTCAAAACTACGTATTAAAATATCAACGGCATCTTCTTTAAATTCAGTATTGGCATCAGTTAGTACTAAGTATTCTGCATTTGATTGTGAAATAAGATCATTTAATACAGATATTTTTCCTCTATTTTCTGGAAAGTTTATCGCTTTAACTCTAGGGTCTGTAAAACTAGTAATTATTTCACCCGTGTTATCTTTACTGCCATCAGAGGCAACCAGTATATTTAATTCCCCTTGGTACTTTTGCGCTAATGCATTTTCGATTCGTGCTTTAATACACGATTCTTCATTATATGCGGCGATAATAATATCTACGCTTGGGTATTCATTTAATGTTTGTAGTTTAATTACTTTGGGAGATACAAATATTTTCAAAAATAAGGGGTAAATAAAGTAGGAATACACTAATAGAGTTAATGATATCCAAAAAATAATTAGCATTCTTTTACACCTTCGCCTTTCACACTTGTATCTTCAACATTTTTGCTGATAATTTTGGCAGGTATACCAACAACAGTAACATTATCAGGGATATCTTTTACGACAACAGCATTAGCGCCTATTTTTACATTACTACCCACTTTTATACCACCAATAATTTTTGCCCCTGCACCAATAAATATATTATCACCTAACACGGGCGCTTGACCTTTTTCATCACCTATAACCACACCACTTTCAACAATAATATTTTGTCCGCCGCGCACTTTTGAATTAATAACGACACCAACTGGATGCATAATAACAAAACCCAAATCAAATTTTGCTGCGGCACCAATTACACAACCATTAATTACCCGGTTTAGCCATAAGGTAATAATCGCAAAAGGTGATAACTTATAAGTAATTAACCAATGGGTTAATCGATAAAATACATTTGCAGAAGTACCATCACTTAAAAGTACCCTTAGCATAGATACGTTATAGCCTTCATTAATTAGTACTTGCTGCTTTTGCTTCAAGTCACTCTTTAAATATTTCACTGTATATTTATTTCGTCCATTACTCGTTGCACATTTTTATGCCAGTCGAACTGCGCTGCGTGCGATAATATTTTTTCATTACACCAGTTTTTATTTAACGCTTCTAACATTGCATTTGCTAGTTGCTCGCTATTTTTATCTTCAACTAAAATACCAACATCTTCATTAACTACCTCTGGTATACCACCTACACACGTTGCAATAACAGGTGTGCCGCAAGCAAATGACTCAAGCAGTACATTAGGTACTCCTTCTCGATAGCTGGGTAGCACTAACGCACTAGCCGAACGGATATAGTCTGCCACCGTAGGTAAAGGTACTGAGCCATGTAATTTAATAACATGCTGTAAATTATTAGCTTTTATTTTATCTATTAGCACATTTTTCATGGGGCCTTCGCCCAAAATATCTAAAGTTAAATCAGGTAATTTTTCATGACAAATCATGAACGCAGATAATAATTCGTTTACCCCTTTCGTTGGAATTAAACTCCCCACAAATACAAACGATTGACACTTAGGTTTACTCACCAGAGGATAAAATAGTTTCGGGTTAACGCCATTATAATTAACGACTAATATCTCTTTTTCGATACCTTGGCTGCTAAGTTCACTAGCAAGAGCATTACTTGCACAGAAAATTCGTTTCGCTTTATTTAACCATTTTTTCATTAAGCTAGAGCGAGCACTATACTTAACATTTTCATTAACGTCTGTGCCATGAACTTTAACAAAAAAAGGTAACTGTAAAAATTTATTGACCATCGATGCCGCAATTGCGTCTGGAAAGCCCCAAGATGCCATCAACACAGTTGCCTTTTGCTGCCTGATCCACGGAATTAAAAAACATAACGAAACAAATTGAAATAAAGGAACTAGACGACGTCCTACCTTTGGAATGTAAAAATAAGGACAATATTTAATGTTATTAGTACCAATACATTCTTTTCTATGGCTAAACCACTCTTTCCATGCAAGTAAAATAATTATCTTTACTGGCCTCTGCTTTTCTATTAAATCAAACTGTTGTTTATTAAAACTGGCTCTATTTGGCCCCCAAGGCACTGGATACAAATTTGTAATAATAAGAATGGGCTTTTGCGTAGCAAGCATATACTAAGCAAGCCTTTCATAAACAGGTAAGTACTGCTTTGCCGTATTTAACCAATTCCGCTCTTCTCGAACAAATGTTAAGCCTTTCTCACTTATTTCGGTAAGCAAGTCAGTATCATCAATGATCTCAAGTACTTTAGCGGCTAATGCCAATGCATTGTCAGCAGGAAATAAAAAACCTGTTTGACCGTCTTTAATTAATTCTTTATGACCACCAATATCTGATGCTATTACCGGTTTATATTGCGCCATAGATTCTAAAGGCTTTAATGGAGTTACCAGTTCGGTCAAACGGATACTCTCTCTCGGAAATACTAATAGGTCTGCCAAACTATAGTAACGATTCACTTCTTCAAACGGAACTCGCCCGACAAAGGTTACAAAGTTTTGCAAATTGTGCTCTTCAACCTGCCTCTTTAGATTATCAAACTCATTGCCTGCACCAACTAATAAAAGGTGAATATCTGATCTCGTTTTAACGATTTCACTCATCGCTTCTATAGCGTAATGTAAGCCTTCATATTTGAAAAATGTACCAATAAAAGCGAGTACTTTCTTACCTGATAAATTTAATGCCTGTTCTAGTTCAGAATCACGTTGGTACAAAGGTTGAAAATTATTAATATCTACTGCATTAGGTGTTACATAAAGCTTGTTTTCTGGTATGCCTCGTTTGATTAAATCTTGTTTTAAGCCCTGGCAAATACAACTAACGGCATCTGCCTTTTCAAATGCATGCTGCTCTATTGCTTTAATTATTTTATATTTCAGGGAACCTTCTTTAGTTTTTCCGGTATCAACTGCGGCATCTTCCCATAACGCACGCACTTCATAAGCAACAGGAATATTATATTTTTTACCGACTTTAATTGCTGCCAATGCATTAAACATAGGGGAGTGAGTTTGAATGACATCGGGCTTATCAGCAACTACAGCTTGCTCAATTCTTTTCGCTAAATAATTAATATGATGCAAATAATTGACAAAAGGAATTTTACTTAAGAACGACGTAGATGCTTGAGTTCGTTGATAAGTAACCCCTTCAACGTCTTCTTGCAATTCAGTATAGTCTTGATACCTTTGACTGGTAAGTTGCTGAGTTTCAATCCCTATTTTCCTTTGATGCCGAATTATTGCATCTGACCTCAACGAATACCCACTGATATTAGGCCTTGAATACTCTAAAATATGTAAAACCTTCAATATTTGTTCCTTTCCAACTGACTAATTTGTTACCAATAGTTAAGGTGTTATCGACCTTTACCAAACAAGACTATTTCAACCGTTCTAATTAAGATTAACAAATCTAACATGAAACTACGGTGTTTAATGTAGTACAAGTCATATTTTAGTTTTTCTAATGAGTCTTCTTCTGTCGCACCATAAGGGTACTTTAATTGCGCCCAGCCAGTTAAGCCTGGCTTCACATTGTGTCGTTCATTGTAGTATGGAATATTTTTAATTAGCTGCTGAACAAATTCAGGACGCTCTGGGCGCGGGCCAACAAACCCCATATCACCACGCATTACATTATATATTTGTGGTAATTCATCGACGCGATATTTTCGAATAAATTTACCTATTTTAGTCGTACGGTCATCATTTTCTGAAGCCATTTGCGCACCATTTTTTTCAGCATCTATTCGCATACTACGAAACTTGATAATACGAAATGCTTGACCGTCTAACCCAACGCGCTCTTGATAATAAAAAACAGGTGCTTTCATTCCCTCATCAAGTTTGATCAGAATAACCGTGATTAGCATTACAGGCCAAGTAATCAGGAACAAAAAGAATGCGATGCCAGCATTAAATACCCAATCTAAGGTATTACGTAGGTGGTTAGCAGAGGCAAATCCATTTGAATAGATAACCCAGCTCGGATAAATTAAGTTAACAGCAATTTGACCGGTTTCACGCTCAATAAAATCAAGAATCTCAGTGACCTCTACACCACGAATTTTACACGCAAATAATTCATCTACCGGTAAATTATTTCTACGTTCGTCACTGGCAACAACAATTTCATCAATTTCATGTTCTAGCGCATAACTAACTAATGAAGTATCTAGTGTTATTCTATTTTCGTTAACTATCCCGCCATCTCCATCACCTTCCATCACCACAAAACCATGCATTGAAAAGCCTTGCCTATCCACATCTCGGCGCATACGTCTTTCAATAATAGAAGCACGTTGTCCTGCACCTAAAACTAATACTTTGCGTTTATTTAAGCCAAAGAAATCAACTTGATAAATGATATATCGAAAGGTTGACGCTATGACTAAGGTAATTACAGAGGCTATCGCCAGTAATTCAATAGGTAATGAATTAGAACCAAAAAAAGGGTTAATTAAACTTACAATAAAAAAGCCGATAGCCACAGATACTAAAAGGCGCCTTACAATTCCACGAAAGCTTTCACGTAGTTTAGAATTGTACAAACCTAAAGCTAATGAAGATAATTGCACAACAAATGCAAAAATAATGGCATAGATAAAAATAAAGTTATGCGGTAACTTTATAGGTTCGACAAAAAGAAAGAATTGATTTAAATATACAGTAAGTAATAAAGCGCTGGCAAAAAATACCAACTCAACTAATACCAGAGATTTACTACCTGAAGATAGATCTCGAAACTTTGGACTAGACATAAATAGAGCTACAATCCCTGAGTAATTTATTTGCTAAGTGTTAACGGTTATCTAATTTTAAAGTACTAAAATAGTTAATACTTTCATAATAAAGAAGTGTAATGCTATGCTAGCAATTTTAACAGCTTTTTTACAGATATTAAATAATGTGCATCAGTTGTAAAAATCAAATACAATCTGGTAGCTTAATATAAAAACCGTCGTAATAAAGAAGGTCACAACCATGGAAATTCGTATGATTAACAAGCTGAAAGCGTTCGTATTTTTAGCCATTGGCTATGTTTTGGTCGGCTGTAGTGCTAATACACTCCCTCCTGCCTCATTACACAAATCAACTACGGTTGACGTAAGTTCATATAAATACCTAATAGGTGCTGGCGATTCCGTAAACATTTTTGTTTGGCGAAATCCTGAGGTTTCAGGCACATTCGTTGTTCGTCCAGATGGAATGATCACTACTTCGTTAGTTGAAGACATACCGGTATCAGGTAAAACCCCTACAGAATTGGCCCGAGAAATTGAAAAAATTCTCGGTACGTATTTAAGAGAGCCCGTTGTAACGGTTACTGTTAATAATTTTGTTGGTCCATTTAGTGAGCAAGTTCGTGTTATTGGCGAAGCCGCTCAACCTCAATCAATTAGTTATGTACAAAATATGACCTTACTTGATGTAATGATCAGTGTTGGTGGGTTAACTGAATTTGCCGATGGTAATGATGCAAGACTAGTACGCATTGAAGGTGGAACACAAAAGCAGTACGACATTTATATAGAAGACTTACTCAAAAATGGTGACATTGCTGCAAATGTAGACGTATTACCCGGCGATATTATTGTAATTCCTGAAACATGGTTTTAAGTAAAAACGTTTTTAGTTAATATTTCCCTGTAATAGAGGTCAGGAATGCAAGAAATAATTGAACAGATAGTAGATTACCTAAAAGGAATTTGGATTAAGCGTCGCTATTTAATAATAGCGACCTGGTTAATCTGTCCAATAGGTTGGTATGTGGTCGCTCAACTAGATGATGTTTATGAATCAGAAGCTACCGTTTTCGCTGATACTCAGTCGATTTTAGGGCCTTTATTAAAAGGCATAACAGTAAGTACTGATACTGAAAAACAAATTGAATTAATGGTCAGAACCTTATTAAGCAGAGATAATCTTGAACGTATTTCACGTATGACAGACCTTGATGTTACCGTTAATACCCCTGTTCAATATGAAGAATTAATTACCGATCTTAAAGATGAAATTAAAATTGATAAAATTGGTGGTCGAAATCAAAATATTTTTAAGATCACTTATGAACATCAAAACCCAGAAGTAGCTAAAAATGTCGTTCAATCTGTATTAACAGTATTTATTGAGAGCATGTTAGGTGAAAGCCGAAGTGATTCAGACTCAGCACAGCGCTTTTTAGATTCTCAAATTAAAGAATACGAAAATAGACTAACAGCTTCTGAAGCTAAACTAACTGATTTCAAACAAAAATACAGTGGCGTATTACCTAACCAGTATGGTGGCTATTATCAAAAATTAACCATTGCAAAAGAGCAATTAAAGGCAATTGAACTAAGTATATTAGAAACTAAAACTCAACTAGAGTCCGCACGAGCTCAACTTCCAAAGAAGGGTGATGAAGCGAGCCAAGCACAAAATAATATTGTTGGTGAAAATACAATTCAAACAACCTTTGATTCAAGAATTGAAGAGCTAGAAGCCGCCTTAGATAACTTACTACTACGCTACACTGAAAAACATCCTGATGTTGTTGAAGTTAAAAACCGCTTAGCGCTTTTAACCAAGCAACGAGAAAAGGAAATTGAAGACTTCTTAAATTCGTCTGAAAATGGAAGTGGTAGCTATAACTTATCTCAAAACCCGGTAACTCAAGGGATAATGATTCAAATTAATCAGCTAGAGAATCAAATCGCTTCGGCTACCGTAAGAGCGAATAGTTATCAGCAGCAAGTCACTGAATTAGAGAGTAAAATTCATATTCTTCCTGAAATTGAAGCTGAATTAACTGCCCTTAATAGAGATTACGATATTACCAAAGAGCAATATGAACAACTATTATCTCGCAAAGAAACCGCTCAAATAGCAAAGCAAGCAGATGAATCAACGAATAAAATTAATTTTAGAATTATTGATCCCCCAAAAGCGCCAACTAAACCATCAGGGCCTAAGCGAATATTATTTTTTATAGCTGTTCTTATTGCAGGTTTAGGTGTCGGCACGGGTTTATCTCTATTTGTAAGTCAAATTAATCCAGTAGTTACCTCTAGCCGTCAAGTATCACAAGTTACCGGTATTCCTGTCTTTGGTATTGTTTCTGCCGCCGACAACCTTGGCTTACAAAAATGGCATAAAAGAAAAACTCAGATATTTATTTTTTCTAACATGTTATTGTTATCAATATTATCCGCGTTAATTGCGTATTTCTTATTTCCTGACGCCATTCAAGCGCTAATTAGAAGGATAGTGTAACTAATGAGTACAATTGAAAAAGCGCTACAAAAGCAAAAAGACAAATTAAAGAACTCTATTGATGAAAGTAAACCAGTAGAAAATACCAGCAATGATTCGCCAGAAACCCAAGCGGATGTTCATACGAAAGAAGTCTTAAAAGAATCATCTTCATCAACCACAAAAGAACACAGTAACAACACGTTTATTACTATTGATAAAGATGAACTTGAATCTAGAGGCTACTTAGTCGATAACGGCACAAGAAAAAGTATTAAAGACGAATTTCGCCAAATTAAGCGTAAGTTATTGGGGAATGCATTTGGTGCTGCGGCTAAAACATTAAAACATCCAAATTTAATTATGGTGAGCAGTTCAAAGCCTAATGAAGGTAAAACCTTTGTTTCTATTAATTTAGCCCTAAGTATTGCACTAGAGCAAGACAAAACAGTACTTTTAATAGATGCAGATGTCTTAAGACCTAGTGTTAACCGTGAACTTGGTCTTGATGAAATGCCAGGATTAATCGAATACTTATTAGGTGAAAACCAAGACATTGGCGAGTGTATCTACAATACAAATATTGATAAGCTTAAAATTATTCCTGCGGGTAAACCTCATCATTTGTCTAATGAATTATTAGCAAGTGATAAAATGCACGCATTGGCTGAAGAATTAGCTCAACGATATCCTGATCGTGTGGTTATTTTCGATTGCCCACCATTAATAGGGGTTTCTGAAACTCTGGTACTATCAAGCTTTATGGGGCAAGCATTATTAGTAGTAGAAGAGTCGAAAACACAATTAGCAGATATTCAAAAAGCGACTGAAAACCTTAGTGAAGACTTAGCCTTAGGCTTAGTTGTCAATAAAGCAATTAGATCTCATAAGGATATGTATGGCTACTATGGCTATGGATACGGTGCGAATTAAATCACTAACGGTACTTTCGCTGTTAAGCGTAATACCGCAAATAACTTTAGCAGGTGAATGGCAATTTTCACCCGATATTTTCGTGGATGAAATATATAGCGATAATGTTGAGCTAACCAAAACCAATAAAGTTGATAGTTTGGTTAGCCAGATAGGTTTGGCGTTAAATACGAATTATAAAGCGCAATATTTATCATTTGATTTCAATTCATCTAGCACCTACGCTATGTATACTCATGATCATGAAATCGATAAAGATTTTCATACCTTAGATAGCCAGTTTAGTTACATGTTATGGCCTAATGGTATCACCTTTACTGCCAGTGCAGGGATTTCCAATCAGAGCAGAAACTCAGCAAGAAATGGTCTTGCTGATATAGTGAGTGGTAATACTGTTCAAATTGAAAACTATAGCTCTGGTTTAGCCTATAACGTTGTCAATAGTGACTTTACTATAAACAGCTCTGTTCAATATCAAATAACTGAAAGTGAAGATAATATTGGTGAACGAGAAGGGTACGTTGCCTCAATAGAAAGCAATAACGGCAAGAGTGCAAGAAATATTTTTTGGAATATTTCAGGCTCTTATCAAGATCAAGAAAATAACGCTAGAGAAAGTACTTTTTATCAAGCAGAAGTAAAATTTGGTTGGGTCTCTGGTGTTGGTTTTAATCCTTTTTTACGTTATTACGATGAAAATAATGAAGGAGCAAGTTTAGGACAAAGATCACTTGAATCAAACTCAGTTGGTTTAGGGATCCGTTGGTTAGCGACTCCGCGCCTATATTTAGACATTTCATATAACAAACCAATCGGCGACGAACTTAATATTGACGGTGAAGTACAAGATAACTACCTTGATTATTCACTAAGTTGGCAACCAACACAGCGCACTAAACTAGTTGCAAGTTATTCTCAACGTTTCTACGGTGACAGTTATCAACTAGCGTTGAGTCACGAAAATAAACGCCTAACAAATACTATAAGTTATAATGAGGCTGTTCAAACCTTTACTCGTAATAACTTTGAAGCAGTGCTTCAAGGCACTTATTTATGTCCAACGGGTGAAATTAATAATTTAGACGAATGTTACTTATCTAATGATCAAAATATTGACCCTACAGATATTAGAATTCTTCCTATTTATGATTTTGAATTAGTAGAAGATTATGGTCTTTCTTTAAATAAATCATTAAATTGGTCTAGTACTTTATCTTTATCACGAACAACATTTTCTATAAGTTTAAATGGGAATGAGCGAGAAAATTTAGAAACTAATTTAATTGATACTACAAAGTCGGCTAATTTTAATGCAAGTCGAGAGCTTGGACCTAGATCTACACTTAAATTAACACTTTCTTATACAGATCAAGAGTTTGAATCTAATTTAACCATTGATAGATCAAACCGCTATCTTCAAGCCTCATTAGATTATAATAGAGAATTAAATAAACAATTAAATGCAACTTTTAGCATCAGCACTGTAAATAGAGAATCCGAGCAACTGTACCTAAATTATGATGAGAATCGCATTTCGTTTAAAGTAACCAAAGGATTTTAATTAGATGTACGAAAGCTATTATGGTTTTAAGGAAAAACCTTTTCAATTAAGCCCTGATCCCCGTTTCTTTTTTGCCTCGAATCACCATCAGCGTGCCATGTCATATTTACAATATGGGTTAGACCAAGGTGAAGGATTTATCGTGGTTACTGGCCCTATAGGTACAGGTAAAACCACAATAGCACGTAACTTATTAAACAATATTGCAGACAATAGTATTGTTGCCGCACAACTTGTTACCACTAAACTTAATCCTCAAGAATTATTAGCGTTAGTAGCTTCAGAATTTAATATTAAAACAAACGGAGATAGTAAAGCTGAACTACTCCAAGTTATTGAAGACTTTTTAATTAAACTACATAAACAGGGTAAACGCGCATTACTTATTGTTGATGAGGCACAAAACTTACCTGCTGAAACAGTAGAAGAACTAAGAATGTTATCTAATTTTCAACTAGATAATAAGCCATTGATTCAGAGCTTTTTATTAGGGCAAGAAGAATTAAAACCGATTATTCAAGCCCCTGATATGGAACAATTTAGACAACGTATAATCGCTTCTGCTCACTTAAAACCTCTTTCTGTTGAGGAAGTGAAAGAGTACATTAATTATCGCTTAAACCAAGCTGGCTGTATTAAAGATAACCTTTTTTCCGATAGTGCTTTTGAAGTTATCCACGAGAAGACTCTTGGTGTTCCCCGAAAAATTAATATTTTTGTTGATAGGATATTATTATTTGGCTTTCTAGAAGAGCTTGACCAAATTTCTATTGAAGCAATTAATAGCGTTGCAGAAGAAATGGAAGTTGAATTAACTGGCTCATTAAATAACTCGACCTTAGAAAACAATGAACCAAACAGCCAAGTAGTAGTTAACTCCACTGAAAATGTACAGCACATCAAAGATGTCTTAAGAGAAGTTGAAGATATTTTAGAAACTTCAATAAAACAAAAAGTTAAAATGGCGCGTTATGTTGATAAATTACTTAAACATAAAAGCCGACTTTATGCTGAGCAAAATATTGATTCTGAGTAAATAGATGTAGGCCGGTCTTTAGGCCTACAAACTGATATTTAACAGCAATCAGTATTCCTATTACTCTACATTAATCGGTAATTCGTACTTTTCAATTAACGAATATAATGTAGGACGTGCAACACCTAATAATTCAGCCGCTTTTGACATATTACCATCGGCCAATGCGTAGGCTTTTTGTATAGCAATTGATTCGGCTTCTTCACGTACTTGACGTAAGTTTAATGATAACTCTAAGCTTTGATCTATATGATCAAAAAAGCCTAAATCCATTGCTGTTACTTGTGTTCCTGGTGCCATAATAACAGAGCTTTTGACTTTATTTTGTAATTCTCGAATATTACCTGGCCAACGATGATTTTTAATAGCGCTTAAAGCATCATCAGAAAAACCTTTTATATTACGTTTATAATCAAGCGCATAACGCTGTAAAAAGTATTGTGCAAGTATTAGCACATCTTCTTCGCGATCTCTTAATGGTGGAATATTTAAAGTGATCTCACTGACACGATAAAATAAATCTTCTCTAAAGGTTTTTTCTGCCACCATTTCTTCTAAGTTTTGGTTAGTTGCACAAACCACACGTACATCAACCGAAATTTCTTGGCGACCACCTAAGCGTTCAATTTTCTTTTCTTGTAAAAAGCGTAATAATTTAGCTTGCAAGCTAAAAGGCATATCACCAATTTCATCAAGAAACAGTGTTCCACCTTCAGCACATTCAATTTTACCCTTAGTTGTACGGTGAGCTCCTGTAAACGCGCCTTTTTCAAAACCAAATAATTCACTTTCTAATAAGGTTTCAGGAATAGAGGCACAGTTAATGGCTATAAATGGGGCTTTTTTACGGTCACTTGCAAGATGTACGGCATTTGCCGTTACTTCTTTACCTGTACCACTTTCACCTAGAATTAGCGCTGTGATCTCAGTAGGAGCAATACGCTTAATCATCATGCGTAAACGATCAATACTTTCGCTATTACCAATAATACCTATATCGCTACCGGCAACAGCACGCATTCTGCGATTTTCTTCTTCTATAGTCGCTAAAGAAAAGGCACGAGCGACAATCACGTTAATAACATCAGAATCTATTGGTTTTTGATAGAAATCGTATGCACCAGCATTAACTGCCTTTAACGCATTACTACGGTCATCATTACCTGTGATCACTATTATTTTTGTATGAGGCGCTATCGCTAGTATTTCATCTAGTGCAGCTAAGCCTTCTGAAGCATTCGTTTCATCCGGTGGAAGTCCTAAATCTAAAGTAATGACTTTAGGTTCATGGCGTCTTACTGCTGCAACTGCACTTTCTCTATCGTCTGCGAGTATCACTTCGTAATCAGACAAACTCCACTTAAGCTGCTTTTGAATCCCTTTATCATCATCTATGATCAACAACTTTTCCATTACAAACCCTTAAAAATATATCATTCAAATACGGGATTTATTGGCAGTTCAATTTGAAAAGTCGAGCCTTTACCCACTTCGCTATCAACACTCAGCAAGCCTGCAATACTTTCAATAAATTGTTTTGCCTCAAAAACACCGATCCCCATGCCTGCATTTCCTTTTGTGGTATCAAAAGGTTTAAACAGTCGGTTTTTTATAAACTCTGGTGACATTCCACAGCCATTATCACTAATTTCAATAATAATGTCTTTATCTTCATGTACTAAAGATACTTTAACCCATCCATCTGGGTTTGTCGCTTCTTGCGCGTTTTGAATTAGATGATTAAGCACAGAATGCAGAGTGTCTCCATCTATTGCCATACTACAACTACTTATCTGGGTGATAGTTACCAGTGGTTTTTTAATATTCCTTTGCTGTACAACTTTTTCTACTATTGTACTAACATCTATCAGCGCTGATTTTGACTGAGCTACTTGTTTATTGCGTAATTGCGATAATACTTTCTCTAATCGCTCCGTTGCTGATTCAACCGTTTCAAAAACATCATCAATAAATTCAGGATTATCTCGATGTTTCTCTGCATTTTTGTTGATTAAACCTAATTGTGCCTGCACATTTTTCAAGTCATGCACTAAAAAAGCCGACATTCGGTTAAAAGCATCAAACTGCTTAGATTCAGCTAATTTATCATTCGCTTCATGTAATGATACAAAGTTACCTAGTTGTTTTGAAATAGCAAAAAATAAATCGCGATCTTCCCAATTTAAACGGCCAATTTCTTTGCTATCCCCTAACAGAAAAAAACCATAAAACGCTTTGCCAATAAAGATTGGGATAACAATACGAATATTACTTTGAATACAAAGTTTGGCATCTATCGATAAATTAGGGTACAGGGTTGGCGTACGTTGATATTCCTCCATATCAACAATCCAACCTTTAGATTGACAAAAGCGACTAATACTTCCTAGTTGCTGTTTCACCTCTTTAGTTATGTCAAGATCGATACTAAGTAGCGTATTAAATTGATTATCTGTGATTTTACGTATGATAGCGCCGCTTGAGGTTTTTAACGTCGACATCATAATTTGTGTTGCCATTTGGTAATAATCACCAGCGGTACTGGTTTCAATTTTTTCAATTAAATTAAGCCATTCATCACGATATTCATACTTGTTAGCAAAGAAGTTTTTTGCAATAAACACTTTGACATTTCGACGTAAGGACTCAGTAATAAGCAGGGCTACCAACACTATGCCGCTTAACACCAAAAAGCCGATACTAACAACATCTCCCCACTTACCGCCAAAATAATTAATTAAATAGCCCGCTATGGCCATAACTAATAAATACAGCCCCGCAATCATCAGCATTGAGCTATAGAAAACTACATTTCGGGAAACAAAAATACGTACTGAACCGTTACGAATACGCCGGGTACTAACCAATAACAGCGGCAACACCACTGCGGCGATAAAACCTCGACTATACCAAAACTGGAAATCTATACTCGCCACCATAGTTGCCTGTGCGTATAACACAAAGTCAAATACCGATACGCTGGCAATGGCAATAATTAACGGCCAAATAGCCCAACGAATTTGCTCATTTGCACTTCTAAACAATTGCTCTAATAGCACTAATGACCATAAATTAAGCACGATAAATAATAAAAATAGATATTCGTAAGAATAATTAAAAGTGCGGGTCGCCAACCAACTCGATAACACCAACATTATCCAAATACCTAAATATTGCTGGATATATTTATTTTTTATTAATGACTTAAATGAGCGAAATTCAACATTGCATAATAGAATAAGTACCGACCAGCAAGCTATTTTGACGCTATCTACTAACATTACAAACTGGAGACTAAAGCCCAATTCAATTTGAAATGCAGCGACAGCATTAGCACAAACAGTTACTAATGCTGAAATTAAAATCCATTTAGCTAAAACCGTTTTATTACGGGCTGCGAAAAGCAAAAAAGCAAAAAGTAAGTAGCCGACAGCGGCAAGGCCGTAACCGAATAATCCAATGGTGTTCATGTATTATTTTTTACCAATAATGTAATGATGTTTTATTATTTACAAAGCATATCACTTATACCAAGTGATATTTTAAAAATAAACATATTTCAACTTTTCTAGTAATCCCCTAGCGCCCAAGTCTTATATTTATTGAAAAATATGTTAGCAAGCGTATCATAGGGAATAGTTATTAAAAATTATGGTTACTTGTGCTTTTAAACTTCCCTAAAACATTCATGCTAGTACTGTTGTGTTTGACCTTTATTGGTCAGACAATGGCATCGACTGCAATGTCATATCATATGTTAAGTATGCAAGGGATGAATTCAGTAGTTATAAGCGACTTAGAACAAGCTGAAGCCATGACTCAAATGAATCATGCTAACCATACTACAAACAATGATGAAATGTTTGCTGATTCAGATGAAACCCTATCTACAGACTGTTGCAATCATTCATGCGACTGCTATACAGGTAGCTGTTCTACCAATGCTGTGGCCTTGATTAAAGACATCGAAAGTAGCGCTCTTTCAAATAATTCATCTAAAATTCAATACCTGCTTAATTCATTACTTAAACAGCAATTATCTTCTCTCTATAGGCCTCCAATATTTAGTTAAATACAGGATAAATGTGTCCAATTTTCGGACATTATCTTCACTTATTACACTTTTTACCCTGGTAGTTAATAAATTAACATCCCTTTGGAGGGATTATGTTTTTCGGAAAATGTCGTATGACGCTATGTATGAGCGTTATTTTATTTTTATGTTTTTCTGTTATTGCAAAAGAACAACCTGCGCTATCTTTCTCTAGAGCGATAAAACTAGCGCAACAAAATGACCCTTGGCTTACTGGTAATATACACCAGCAACGTGCTACAGAGTCCATGAGTGTTGCTACAAATACTTTACCTGATCCTAAAATAACCATTAGTTTAGCTAATTTACCAACTAACGGTTATGACTTGGCACAAGAAGGAATGACCCAAGTCAAAGTTGGTATTGCACAGGTATTTCCCCGCGGTGACTCTTTATCAATTAAACGTCAGCAACTTAGTATTCAAAGTGAAACCTTTCCATTTCAACGACAAGAAAGAGAGGCTAAAATCGCGTTAACCGTTGGCAGCCTATGGTTAGATGCATACAACATACAAAAAAGTATCAGCCTAGTTGAAAAAAATAAAACACTGTTTCAACAATTAGTACAAATTACAGAGTCAGCCTACTCATCTGTATTAGCCAACACTCAGCAGCAAGATATTATTAGTGCTCAGATAGAACTAACACGCATCGAAGAACGTTTAGTGCAGTTGCAGCAAGAAAGAAGCAATATTGAAGGCAAGTTATTACAATGGATAGCTGAAGATTCATTAAATGAAACCTCACAGAGTAACAACTTATTCAATATAACATTGAGTCAAACATTGCCTGAAATAGCACTAACAATTCCTAAATCAGTGCTATTACAAAACAATGATCAAGCTGAAAATTTAGTTCAGTATTTTTCTAATCATCCAGCCATTATTGCTATTGATAAAAAGGTTAATGCGACTAAAAAAGGGATTGAATTAGCCCAGCAGAAATATAAACCCGAATGGGGAATCAGCGCAAGTTATGGTTACCGACAAGATGATCCAATGGGAAATAGTAGGGCAGATTTATTTTCATTGGGCGTCACCTTTGATCTTCCTATTTTTACAGAAAATAAACAGGACAAAGAAGTACAATCTGCTATTTACCTCACTGAGGCAATTAAAACTGAAAAAACATTACTTATCAGACAACTAGTAGGGGCTTTTTCAAGTGCCAAAGGCAGGCTGCATCATATTAAAAACAGGCAAGAATTATATCAGGCTAAGTTGCTTCCCCAAGTAATTGACCAAGCAAAAGTATCGCTCAATGCATATTCCAATAATGATGGCGGCTTCACAGCCGTAATTCGTGCCCATATTGCGGTATTAAATGCTGAAATTGATCACTTAATGCTTACCGTTGAAAAACAAAAGCTACACCTAGAATTAAATTATCTATTTGCAGGTAAAAATAACAAAAACACAATGAACTTTCTAACTTATTCTAACAGTAAAAAAATGCAAAAATTTGGGGAGCGCCCTAATGGAAAATAGTAACTTTGTTCAAAAAAATAGAGCTAAAATTGCGATAATTTTAGGTGTTCTTTTAGGTAGTATTCTTACCTTGAGCATTTTTAAACTATTTCTTCTACCTCAAAAGATTCAAGAGAAGCAGGCCTTATCCACTGAAGATGCACCATTATATTGGGTTGCACCTATGGACCCTAATTACAAAAGAGATAAGCCAGGTAAATCGCCAATGGGAATGGATTTAATACCCATCTATAAACAAAACAAAAACGATATTGATGAAGGTAACGGCAATGTTCATATTTCACCCGATGTAGTAAATAATTTAGGTGTTCGCACAACGAAAGTAACACAGAAACCATTAAGCACCGAAATTAACTCATTAGGCTATGTTACCTATAATGAAAACAAGCTTATTCATATTCACTCTAGAGTTGAAGGTTGGATTGAAAAGCTTCATGTAAAAGCTAATGGTGAATCGGTAACAAAAGGAGAGCCTTTATATGAAATATATTCACCAGAATTAGTTAACGCACAAGAGGAGTTTTTGTTAGCACTCGAGCGTAACAACAATCAATTAATTAATGCCGCTAAAAGTCGCCTAATCTCCTTACATATCCCCAAGAAAAGCATTACTCAGTTGAAAGAAACACGAGAAATTCAACAACGAATCACTTTTTTGGCTCCTCAAAGCGGTGTTATTGAAAATTTAAATATTCGCGAAGGTTTTTTTGTTAAACCTGAAACCACAATTTTATCTATTGTCGATTTAACCTCAGTTTGGGTAAAAGCTGAAGTTTTTGAACGCCAATCACATAAACTATCCATGGGTAACGATGTGTTGATGACATTAGACTACCTACCCAATAAAGAATGGCATGGCAAAATTTCACACATCCACCCTATGTTAAACGCAAATAGCCGTACCGCAATCGCTCGATTAGCGTTTGATAATAAAAATGGTGAGCTGAAACCAAACATGCTGGCAAAAATTACAATCCAAACGACTGACGAAGAAAGTGCCTTAGTTATTCCGAAGGAAGCACTCATTAGAACAGGGAGGCAAGACCGTGTTGTTTTAGTATTAGGTAAAGGCCACTTTAAGTCGATCGAAGTAAAAGTTGGTCGATTTGACAAAACACATGTCGAAATTTTATCGGGACTTAATGAGAATGATGAAATTGTCAGCTCTGCCCATTTTTTACTTGATTCAGAATCAAGCAAATCATCTGACTTTCAACGCATGGACCATAGCAACTCTAATAACAAAGATACTATTGATATGTTTCATTCACATCACGAAAGTATTAATAATGTAAATACTGTTTCTTCAACATATTCTTCAGCCAGCGCTACTGGTACTGTGAATTATTTAATGGCCGATCACGGAATGATAAATATCAGTCGTTCTGCTATCGAAAAGTGGAATAGACCTCCTGCAACCGTAGATTTTACTAGTGCAAACCATATTAGCTTAGTTGGATTTAAACAAGGCGATAATGTGAGCTTTACTTTTGAAGTCAGAGGTAACACTTTTGTTATTACTGAAATATATAAGCTCCCCTTACCCCATAAAGAAATACCAGTAGATGCTTCCTCTAGTGAAAAAGCAACCACTGATCATTCAAACCACCCATAAAGGAGCTAATTATGATTACTTCTATTATTCGTTGGTCGGTTGGCAATCGTTTTTTCATTTTACTCGCAACATTTATATTAGTGGCGGCAGGCTTATATTCAGTTAATAAAACGCCAATTGATGCACTGCCAGATTTATCAGATGTGCAAGTTATCATCAAAACAAATTACCCAGGGCAAGCACCACAAGTAGTTGAAGACCAAGTGACTTACCCTTTAACTACCGCAATGTTATCAGTACCTGGTGCCGAGACTGTAAGAGGTTTTTCTTTTTTTGGAGACTCTTATGTTTACGTTATCTTTGATGAAGATACTGATTTGTATTGGGCACGATCACGCGTGCTGGAATATTTAAGCCAAGTAGCGCCTAATTTACCTACCGAAGCAAAACCACAACTTGGTCCCGATGCAACGGGTGTTGGCTGGGTATATTTATATGCCTTAGTTGATAAAACAGGTCAGCACGATCTCGCACAATTACGAAGCCTACAAGATTGGTTTTTAAAATATGAACTTCAAACGGTTACTGGAGTGTCAGAAGTGGCAGCACTCGGCGGTATGGTTAAACAATACCAAGTTCAAGTGGATCCTAATAAATTACGCGCCTTTAACATACCTCTTTCCCTTATCCAAACAGCAATTGAGCAAGGCAATCAAGAGATTGGGGCATCCGTAATTGAAATGGCTGAAGCTGAATATATGGTAACTACAACAGGTTATATAAAAGATGTTAGTGACCTAGAAAGCATTCCGCTAGGTGTTGATGAAAATGGCACTCCATTATTGTTAAAGGATGTTGCGGAAATTGCTATTGGCCCACAAATGCGTAGGGGGATTGCAGAACTTAACGGAGAAGGTGAAACCGTTGGCGGGATTGTGGTTATGCGCTTCGGTGAAAATGCGCAACAAGTTATAATTAGAGTAAAAGAAAAGCTTGAGCAACTTAAAAAAGGTTTGCCTGATGGCGTTGAAATTGTTCCTGTTTATGACCGATCTGCCCTCATTGAACGTGCCGTTGATAATTTAAGTTATAAATTATTAGAAGAATTAGGGGTTGTGGCACTCGTATGTGTTCTTTTCTTATTTCATGTGCGTTCTTCATTAGTAGCGATAATCAGCTTGCCTGTGGGTATATTAACCGCATTCATTGTTATGCACCTTCAAGGGCTAAATGCCAATATTATGTCTTTAGGTGGTATTGCTATTGCCATTGGCGCGATGATTGATGGTGCGATAGTAATGATAGAGAACATGCACAAACATATGGAGCGACTTAATGACCAAGGAAAACCCATTACCAATGAGAATCGTTGGCAATTAGTTATTGAATCGACCAGTGAAGTGGGCCCCGCATTATTTTTCAGTTTACTCATAATTACGGTAAGTTTTATTCCAGTGTTTACGTTAGAAGCACAAGAAGGACGCATGTTTGCTCCCTTAGCTTTTACCAAAACCTATGCTATGGCCGCTTCTGCTGCATTAGCGATTACTTTAGTCCCCGTTTTGATGGGTTATTTTATTCGTGGAAAAGTATTACCCGAACATAAAAACCCTGTTAATAAATTTTTAACGATTATTTATTTTCCCGCGCTAAAAGCTGCACTACATTTCCCTAAATCTACGCTAGTAGCAGCATTGGTATTACTACTTATTGGATTTTATCCATTAGATAAAATTGGTAGCGAATTTATACCTTCACTCGATGAAGGGGATTTAATGTATATGCCCACTACCTATCCCGGAATATCGATAGGACAAGCACGACAATTATTACAACAAACGAATAAATTAATTAAAACATTACCTGAAGTAGGCACTGTTTTTGGCAAAATAGGTAGAGCTGAAACAGCTACAGATCCTGCGCCACTCACAATGATAGAAACATTTATTCAACTCAAGCCACAAAAGCAATGGCGTGAAGGAATAACCTCTGAAAGTTTAAAAAAAGAGCTAGATCATTTAGTAAAACTTCCAGGAGTAACCAACGCTTGGGTGATGCCAATTAAAACGCGCATTGATATGTTAGCGACTGGCATAAAAACACCTATAGGCTTGAAAGTTTCAGGACCTAAACTTGATACTATTGAAGACCTTGGTAAACAGATTGAAGGTATTCTAGCCAATGTTAAAGGCACCACTTCTGTTTATTCTGAGCGAGTTGCTGGTGGTCGGTATATCAAAGTTGATATTCAACGAATTAAAGCCGCCCGCTACGGATTAAATATTACAGAGATACAACAGGTGGTCGCCACAGCCATTGGGGGAATGAATGTAGCTCAAACGGTTGAAGGACTAGAACGCTATCCTGTAAATTTACGTTACCCACAAGATCACCGTGACTCGCCGGAACAACTACTATTATTACCCATTGTTACGCCAAATGGACAACATATTTCATTAGGTGACGTTGCTCATATATATATTGAAGATGGTCCCCCAGCGATAAAATCAGAAAATGCACGTTTAAATGGTTGGGTACTGATAGATATAGATAATATTGATATTGGCACATACATGAGTTCAGCTCAGAAAGCATTAACAAAAAAACTAGAACTTCCTACTGGTTATTCAATAACGTGGGCAGGACAATATGAATATATGCAGCGGGCTAAAACTAAGCTCACATATGTGATACCTCTCACCTTATTTATTATTATTATTTTATTATATTTAAATTTTAAAAATATCACTGAAGTTGCCATGATCATGGGAACCCTACCTTTTGCAATGATTGGTAGTATTTGGCTGATGTACATCGAAGGGTTTAACTTTTCGGTTGCCGTAGGCGTTGGGTTTATAGCCCTTGCGGGGGTGGCAGTTGAAATAGGTGTGATCATGTTAGTTTATCTAAACCAAGCGTATCAAGAAATGCTAAAAAGGCATCAAATAAATAACAGTATCGTCACTAAGGACGAACTTTTACAAGTGATATTACATGGTGCAGGTAAGAGAGTGCGCCCCGTAATGATGACTGCAGGTACAGTAATTATTGGCTTATTACCTATTTTATACAGTACGGGAACGGGGTCAGAAGTAATGAGTCGAATTGCAGCCCCAATGGTTGGAGGAATGGTAAGTGCCGTTATTTTAACGCTACTGATCCTACCTACACTTTATTACCTATGGCGTTCATCAAAGCTTAATCATTCTTAAAAAAGAATCAAAAATATTAATGTAAGCCTAAACTCAAACTTACTAAAAATCTTTATTTTAGGGGGTGTCGAGTTTAGGCCCAACCATAATAGTTAATCTTTCTTGTTAATAACCACTTCAATATGTTTACTACTGCCCGCGAACCATTTTTGAATATATATACTACCTACTACTGGGGGCATACCATCTTCTGGCACTTCTTTATAGCGTACACTGTTCTTATTTTCTTTTTCAAATTCAAAGATAATTTTTCTTTCAGACATTTCGCTCGCCTTGGTCATTATTCAACAGTAGTAACACTGTTCTTCCCTACTCTTTTTGCTTGAAATAACGCCGTGTCTACACGTTTAAATAACGAGTCGGCATCATCGTTTTCTTTCACTTGCGTAACGCCCACACTCACTGTTACTTTTCGTTTTACGTGTTCAAATATCTGTGTATTATTTTCAATGTTTTTTCTGAGCTGCTCTGCGATTAATGTTGCATCTTCAAGTTGTGAATCTATTAATAAAATTATAAATTCTTCCCCACCCCAGCGAGCGACATAATCCGTATGCCTTATGGTTGACTTTAAAGTCTTGGCAATATTTACTAATACTTCATCGCCAACATCATGCCCTTGTTCATCATTAATCCTTTTAAAGTCATCAACATCAAAAAATACAAGTGATAACGCTTGCTGATGTCGAGCTTTCAATGACATAAAATGTTCTAGTTGTCCTTGAAACGTTCGTCGATTAGGTAAACCTGTTAATGTATCATTACTAGCAAGTTCATTGAGTTTTGTATGTATTTTACGTACATACAAAATCACAACAATACTAACAAGTATAGTGACTAGCAAAGACACCACTATATTAAAATAAAATGCCTCTTTGACAGATTGGGTAAAATTATCAACCTTAGCTTCAACGACTAAATAAAGGTCTAATTCTTCTACGTACTTTTTAGTGAGCAAGTACGACTCACCCTCTTCGGTATATTCAAATAATTGTGTTTCTGTATTTATTATATCTGGAATTAATGCTTTTAATTCCGGATGATTACTAAGTTGTTCAAGCTTATCGATACCTTGCTCTGCAATAAGAATTTCACCCGCGTCATTAATAAAAAACACTTTAAAGTTATAGCGAATTCGGAAATATTTCAGCATTTCATTGATATAAGATGTTTTAAGTCCAACCCCCGTAGCTCCCACCATGGTGGATTGGTCATCATAAATTTTATGATTAATAAACATAATCAATGAATTTCCCATAAACTCATTATAATCAATGTTAATTTCACTTTTCTCTGGTTTATTTTTAAAATTGAAGTACCAAGCATTATTTGGATTTTTAATAGATATTTTTTCTAAGAAACCATCTGTAGTGTAATAGTTCTGGCTTTTTTCAGAGACAAGAAAAGCAGTAAACATATTATATTTATTAGTAATAGTTTCTAAATACTGAGTGATCTTTTCCACTTCGTCTTCTTCATGGGAAAGCCAATCTTTCATAAAGGTGTCATTAGACATAACCGAAGCAATCAGATTGGGCTCTATGATCTGCTTTTGAATTTGCGTATAAATATTATCAAGTGTTAAAGGTAAAGAACTATTTTTTAGTTGTTTGCGCGTAGAATCCATCGACTCAACATAATTAATAAGTGTTAAACTCGCTGATAAAGTAAAAAGTAATGCGGTAATAATAAAAACAATTCGATAATCAAAGCGCATAAACAAAGGTTCTTTTAAATGAAAAATAAATTCAATAAGTTAAAGGTATAGCTCAACCATTGATTTTAACTTGGTGAAAATGGTTAAGTTCGGCTTCTATCATACATTGAGGGCTTATTAACATAAAGATTAAATTAGTAGTAGAAAGCATACTAACATGCTTGCCCGCAAGCCATTCCCTGGGCCCAGCAAGCTTGGAAGTTATAGCCTCCTAACCAACCAGTGACATCAATAACTTCGCCAATAAAATATAAATTAGGGACTTTTTTACTTTCAAAGGTTTTAGAAGAAAGTTCGTCAGTATCTACGCCGCCAAGAGTAACTTCAGCCGTTCGGTAACCTTCAGTTCCATTTGGTTTTATTTGCCAATTATGTACATATTCAGCAAGGCTAAGCATCTCGTCCTTACTCAATTGGTTAATGGTTTTATCAATGATTTCCTGCTGACTGATCATCTTTTCAATAAAGCGCTTAGGCAAAATCGTCGCGAGCATATTTTTTAGCGATTTTTGACCGCTAGCATCACGCCACTCTTTAATGGTTTCAACAATATTTAACCCGGGGAGTAAGTTAATACTTACAGACTCTCCAGCCTTCCAAAAAGAAGATATTTGTAAAATAGCAGGGCCAGATAAGCCTCGATGGGTAAATAAGATATTCTCTTTAAAACTGATACCATTTTCACTCGTCACTATCGTCGGAATGCTAATACCTGATAAACCCTCAAAACGCTCTTTGTCGTGCTCATGTAAAGTGAAAGGAACAAGCGCCGCTGTGGTCGGAAATAAATTAATAGAAAACTGTTCAGCAATTTTATAGCCAATAGGAGATGCACCAAGCTTAGGCATAGTTAAACCACCAGATGCAACTACAACTGAATGACATTGGTATACATTTTCAGTTGTTTTAACACTAAAGCCTTCTGCAGTTTTATGCACAGAGGTCACTTCATTTCTTAGTTTCACTGTTACCCCTGCCCACTCACATTCCGTTAATAATACATCAACAATATTCTGTGCCGTGTTGTCACAGAATAGTTGACCAAGAGTTTTATGATGATATTCAACGCCGTGGCGTTCAACTAGTTCAATAAAATCTTGAGGTGAATAACGACTGAGTGCTGATTTAATAAAGTGCGGGTTGTTACAAAGGTAATTCTCTGGCGTTGCGTTTTCATTGGTAAAATTACAACGCCCTCCACCACTGATAAGTATTTTTCGTCCGGCTTTTTTTCCCATATCAACTACCGTTACTTTTTTACCACGATAGCCGGCAGTTGCAGCGCACATTAAGCCCGCCGCACCAGCACCAATAACCACAACATCAGTTTGAACCACAATAAACCCTATTAGTATCTAAAACAGTTTTATTATAAAAGCAGAACTTGAAAGCACCTAGTCTTTACTTTCAAATGACCCCTGATCACATGAGTTAACAAAAACTAAGAAACGCAAAGAATTGTAAAGATAGGAACTAAGCCTAATTCTACGGCTCTATTTAACGCGCCAGTTTTGCGAATATACCTGCAAATATCCTTAGGCACTTTTTCGATAAATATTATGTGGAACAAAAACAATGACGATGTTAAAACAATTTTTTAATGCAAGTACAACTTCAAAAGCTTTACTGGGTGTAATATTGCTTGGGCTTTATGGGTGTGGTTCTGGTAGTGATGATGATAGTGATGCAGTGGGCTACGTGAAATTTTATCATGTTGCTCAAAATGCCCCTAAAATGTACCTAACACTTGATGAAGATATTGACAGTGATGACGATGATGACGTTGAAGTTACTTATTTAGGTATAGATTACGGCTCAGCAAGTAGTGCCAATCAGATAGAAACCAATAACTATACTTTTGAGCTTGCTTGGCAAGAAAACGATAGTACAACAAGAGATGAGTTATCTATTATCTATCAAAGCGATGTGACGATCGAAGAAGATGTGATCAAAATGATTGTACTAAGTGAAGATGTAACTTCTCCTTCGGTAAATGTATATCACATTCCAGTTATTGAGGACGACGATGATACCGAAAATGACCTTTTCAATATTCGTGTATTGAATATGTTTCAAAGTAGCGAAGGCGTAGATGTGTATATATCAGGTTCAGATGAAACCTTTAATGAAGCCGTGTTGCTTAGTAATGTTGCCTACCAAGAATTATCAGAAAACACTAAATTTGCGGAAGATGACTATATATTTTATATCACAGCTCCAGGTAGCGATGATGTACTATTTCAATCAGAAGAAGTTTCATTTCCTTATTCTACTCAATATGTTATGTCTGTTAGAGCAAATACTGGGGCGGGGAGCTCTTCATACGTAATCGACCGCATTGCTCCTTCTTCAATCGAAGAACTGACTGACTTTGAATCTGAAGCTAAGATCAGTGCCTATAATGCAATTCAGTCGACTGAACTACTTGAGAGTTACCAAGAAGAATTATCACTCACGATATCAGGTATTAATGACACTTTAACTATCGGTCCGATTGGTTACGGTCAATTAAGTGCTCCTTATATTATTTCCCATGGTGACTATAGTTTAGATCTCACTAACACAGCTGATAATTCACGACTGTTAAGTAATCACTTATTATCATTATCTGAGAATAGCGATAAAACCGTTTTCTTTTATGCTGATGAAGAAAATGTTGATGAAGATGGTGACGGTGATGTAGATGAGAACGGCGATGGAATTGTTGACGAGATTGAAATTAATATTCATTCTATGGTGTTAACTAACACGACCGTTTCTAGCATTTACCAGCATAACGTAACTATGATTAATCTTGTTGATAGCGACGACTTCCAAGTGGTAAATGTATACTTTGTTCGAAATGACGAAACAATCGATACCGCACTAAATCATCGCTCGATAACATTTGCTAATAATGACTCCATCACACTTAACAACAATACTTATAAAGTGTTTGTAACGGCGCAAGAAAATAGTAGCGACATTATTTTAAATGCCTTTGACTTAGTACTCAATGAAGAATCTACATCCAAGTACTTAATTATGGAAATAGATGAAAATAGTCCCTCTGGATATAAAGCAACCCTTATTGATCAGTTAACTCAATAATTTAATTTAGGTGATTGCTATGTTTAATAACCGTGAAAAACCAGAAACATACTCTATTAGTGGTTTAACGCTAAATATGAACACACGAGAAGTATTTTTACATGAACAATTGATCGACTTTACTGTGTTAGAATTCAGTTTGTTACATTTGCTTATGTCATTATCGCCACAAGTAGTTACTAGAGAGCTAATAGCGAAAAAAATATTTCAATGTAGCTTAGCCAATTGTAATAAGCGCATAAGTATTCATTTACTGAATATTCGAAAAAAGCTGGATGAAACAGCGAATAAAAAGTTAATTAAAACAATTAGAGGGAAAGGATACAGTTTACTAAGTTATTAACATTGCATTATGTCTTACCAAGGTTTCAATTCCTCTTGGTAAGACATATCTCTTTGAAAGACAAGATTTATGACTTAAGATAATAAATCTAAGGATTCATTATGCTTGTAGTACCTTTTTTAGCCATTTCTGCCAAATCTTTATCAACAAAAAAGAGTGCATGTCCGTCGTGGCCTACCAAATTAATTTTGTCTAATACGCTTTTAAATAATGTTTCTTCTTCATGTTGCTCAGCAACATACCATTGTAAAAAATTAAACGTTGAATAATCGTGATTACTAAATGCTTGATGAGCTAGTTCGTTAATACGCTCGGTGATTAGGCATTCATGCTCGTAAGTTTTTTCAAAAACATCACCAAGCGACTCAAATTCATGAGGTGGAGCATCAATAGCACCTAAAATAGGTAATGCACCTGTTTCGCTCACATAAGTAAAAAGTCGAGTCATGTGGTCCATCTCTTCTAACGCATGTTTACGCATGAATTCAGCAGCACCTTCAAAGCCTTTTTCTTCGCACCAAGCGCTCATTTGAAGGTATAAGTTTGAAGAATAAAATTCTAAGTTAATCTGTTCATTAAGTTGTTTGATCATTTCTGATTTTAACATGGGGGATCCTCGCAGCGGCATAAACGTAGAGTCTGCCTAATTTATGAGTAAAGTTCAAGTCAATACCTCTCAAGGCCAATAAAAATAAGGGGATTGTGAATAACAATAGTTTTTATTACTATCCAATCACCCTTAAAAAATAGCTATTTTTGAAGACAATTGATTATGCTTGAGCAAAAATATAGATAGCTTATAGCTGCTCTAAAGCGACTTGTGCGGTACTCACTTCAAATTGTTTAGGTTGTTCAATATTCAAACGTGTAACGATGCCCTTATCAACAATCATCGAATACCGCTGTGAACGCAATCCACCAAAAGTACCCGTTTCCATTTCAAGCCCTAGTGCTTTGGTATAACTACCATCACCATCAGCCATCATCATCACATTTTCAGCATTTTGTGAATTACCCCACGCGTTCATTACAAAAGCATCATTTACCGATAAGCAAACTATTGCATCAACACCTTTAGCTTTAATCTGATCCGCTAAAACGATATAACCAGGTAAATGGGCCTCTGAGCAGGTTGGTGTAAATGCACCGGGTACCGCAAAAAGAACGACTTTTTTATCTGCAAAAAATTCATCCGTTTCTATAGTAACCATATTACCATTAACCATCTGCTGCAATTGTCCAGAGGGCATTTTTGTATTCTCAGTAATCATTCTTGCGCCTTTTTTTAAATTAAGTATCAATTAAGTTATACGTTATGAATCAAGAGTTAATAGGTAGCTTTATTGCTTTACATAAAAAACCTTTACTATGTGCACATCTCGCACAATCCTTACAAACATAACGAGGTTTATCAACAATACCTGCAAGTTCATGCAAATCTTGCTCAATTTCTTTTTTTTTCCACTTACAAAGTGCTTTTGCCATGCCTTTGTATCTCGACAATTTTCATCATATAGAGGATATTTTAGTTTATTCATCTTCTTCTTGCTTATTCTTTTTTAATAAAAACGATACTAAATAAGATTGTCACTAGTTCGACTGCTTCCACTATTTTAATTTTCATTAAAATTACACTATACTGAACCTAATAATAGGCTATTAAGAGCTAATTAATTGTTTGATAAAATAAAAATTCACTTTGCTTTTATCGTAAGTGTTTTATTATTCCTAATGACTTTGCCTTCAAATTGTTTAGCAATGAATGCTTCTATCAGTTTTCAGCATCTAACAATTGAAGATGGCTTACCTCAAAATTCTGTGCTTGCCATAGCTCAAGATAATAGTGGTTTTATATGGTTTGGAACAGAAGATGGCTTAGCGAGGTATGATGGCTATAGCCTAAAAGTTTTTAAACATGAAATAAATAATGTTAATTCTCTTTCTCACAATTATGTTTCAATTATTACGAAAGACAGTAAAGGTAATCTTTGGATCGGAACTCGTGGTGGAGGCTTGAATTACTTTAATACTAAAACAGAGCAATTCACTCGTTTTCACCACCAAGCTAATAATCCCAATAGTATCAGTAACAATTCTATCTACACAATTATAGAAGATAGTAAACAAAACCTATGGATTGGAACGTTGGGCGGCGGCCTTAATTATTTTGATATTAAAAACCAAAAATTTACACATTATCGCCATCAAACTAATACCCCAAACTCTTTAAGTAATGATACAGTTTATAGCATTGTAGAAGATAAGCGTGGTGATTTTTGGATTGGTACCTTTAATGGTCTCAATTATTTGAATCACAAAACAGGAAAATTTACTCATTACCAGCACCAAACTGATAACACCAATAGTTTAAGCCATAATACCGTTTATAGTCTTTTAGAAGACAACCAAGGTAACTTTTGGATAGGTACAGGAAACGGTGGCCTTAACTATCTAGATACCAAAAGTAATCAATTTACTCATTATCGTCATCAGACTAATGACCTTACAACCCTGAGCGATGATACTGTATTTAGTCTGTTGAAAGATAAACAGAATAATTTATGGATCGGCACTGGAGACGGTGGCCTTAATCATTTCAATAGTAAAGACAAACAATTTACTCACTACCGACATCAAGCTAACCACCCTAACAGTTTAAGCCATGACACCGTTTATACCCTTTTAGAAGATCATCAAAATAATCTCTGGGTAGGTACTGTTGGAGGTGGGATTAATCGCTTTAATATGAAAAAGAAACTCTTTACTCATTTCCATCATCAGCCTAATAACCCAAATAGTTTAACTCACAATAATGTTTTTAGCATAGAAGAGGACAACCAAGGAGGTGTTTGGATTGGTACGAGAGGTGGTGGTCTTAATTACCTTGATAATAACAATCAAAAATTCACTCATTATAGATCCAAAGTAAATAGTCTAAGTGGTTTGAATGATCATTCTATTTATGCATTAAAAAGTGATAGTAAAAACAACCTTTGGATTGGGACAGGTAGTGGAGGACTGAATTATTTAGATAGAAAAACAGGGAAATTTAGCCACTTTAAACATCAGCCTGATAACCCAAATAGCTTAAGCCATAATACAATTTATTCTATTGTCGAAGATAGTCATAAAAATCTCTGGATTGGTACTCAAAGTGGCTTAAATTATTTCGATATCAAAAATGGCAAATTTACCCGTTATTATCATCAAGCTGATAATCCAAATAGCTTAAGTCATGACACTATTTATATCATGACAAAAGATAAAGACGGCAACCTATGGATTGGCACCCCAAACGCACTTAACCACTTTAATACTCAAACTAAAAAGTTTACCCATTACAAGCATCAAGAAAATAACCCAAGTAGCTTAAGCTATAATACGGTCTATAGCATGACAACAGATAGTCAAGGAAATATTTGGATCGGGACAGATGGTGGAGGCCTAAATGTATTCAATATCAAAGCTGCATCGTTCAAAAATTACAATATAGAACACGGGCTTTTCAATAATGTAATTTACGGTATTGAAGAAGATAATCAAGGACATATATGGGTAAGCACCAACAAAGGACTTTCACGTTTAGATCCAAACACCGAGGTTTTTATAAATTACGACATCGGCGATGGTCTTCAAAGTAATGAATTTAATATTGGCGCATCTTTTAAGGGGAAATCAGGCAATTTGTATTTTGGTGGTATTAATGGCTTTAATCAATTTTCACCTGAAAAAATAGCCTACGATGTTACCCCGCTTAATGTGGTTATCACTGACATTTTATTGTTAAATCAACCCGTTCCTATACTTCGACCAACCCAGCAAGAAGCTACTGGAAAACGTTCGGATTTTAACTTAGAGCAAGTTATACATAAAACAAAGTCCATCACATTAGACTACCAAGATAATGTTGTGTCATTTGAGTTCTCTGCATTAAATTTTAGTAACCCGAAAAAAATTAATTTTTCCTATCAACTAATAGGCTGGGATAAAGATTGGATCAATACTGACTACAAAAATCGAAGAGCAACATATACAAACTTGCCAGACGGCGATTATATTTTCAGGGTGAAAGCAAGTAATGCTAATGGCTTTTGGGATGTAGAAGGCACCTCATTAAATATTACGGTTTTAGCCCCGCCATGGAGGACTTGGTGGGCCTATACACTATATGTTTTGTTTATACTTAGTTTAATCATCGCATTTATTAATTCCCAGCGCAAAAAAGTGCTTTTTGAACAACACCTAAATGCTCAATTAGAAAACAAAGTTATTCTACGCACCAAAGAGCTGCAATTAGCAAATGAACATTTAGAAGAAGCGAATTCAAAGCTAGAAGAATTAAGCTCAACAGATCAACTTACAGGATTGAAAAATAGACGCTTTTTGAAAAACCATTTACAAAATGATATCGACCTTATACTCCGAAAGCACAAAAGTAAAAATCAAGAAGATAAATTATCAAATGACTCTGATCTTATTTTCTTTCTTATTGATTTAGATTATTTTAAAAAGATTAATGATGTCCATGGTCACAGTGCCGGCGATGCGGTACTTATTCAAATTAAAGCAATATTAGAAAGTGTATTTAGAGAAACCGATTATTTAGTTAGATGGGGTGGCGAGGAATTTTTAGTGATAGCTCGCTTTACTAATAGAATAAAAGCTCCTTTCCTTTCTGAAAGATTAAGACTAGCAATAGAAGAACATAAGTTTGATATCAACCAAGAAGCGCCTCTTTCTAAAACATGCTCAATTGGATATGCTTGTTTCCCATTTATAATAGACAATCCTAATTTACTAAGCTGGGAACGTGTTATAGATATTGCCGACCATTGTTTATATGCCGCTAAGAAATCAAGCAGAAATGCATGGGTAGGGCTAGAAAATCTAGCTCTAAATGACGAGCATATAATGTCAAAAATCATTGAAGAAACTCAACATTCAATTGATATAAAAGAGTTGGAAGTGATCAGCTCACTCAGTGACAATTCACTAATAAAATGGCAAGTAAATAAGCATTCTATTTAACCTGATATGATACGGCCCTTTTGCTCAACTCATGAATCATTTAACGCATAGTTAAAGGCTGATCCAAAATTAATTAATCCGACTTCTTAAGCGTTAATCCAATGTCGCTGACATGGATACTCACTTCTTTAGCAATACTTTCCGAAAGAGATTGTGATTGGGAGACCTCATCATCAACACTTCTCATCGCAAGCTCTACACTATTGAAGTACTCTTGCTGACGAGTAATTTGGGCTAATGTATCAAGGGCCACATTGGCCGATTGTTGCGCTTGCTCTGTTACTTCGAGCGCTGTTACTTGTAATTCATCTGCAATATTTTTTTGGTTTTCTGATGCTTTTTCAATCGCTAAAATAGTACCTTCAATAGAGCTACTGGCACTTTGCAACTGGCTAAGTCGTCCATTAATTTGTTTTAAAGAGTCTTGAGTTTTACCTGCTAGCTTTCTTACTTCATCAGCTACCACAGAAAACCCGCGTCCATGTGTTCCCGCTCTTGCGGCTTCAATCGCGGCATTCAACGCAAGTAAATTAGTTTGATCTGCAATAGCACCAATAACATCAACGATTGAAGTTACACTATTTACCGCCTGACAAAGCATAGTGATTTCAGTTTTACTTTGTTGTGCCGCTTGATTAGTTGTTTCACTTGCACTAAGCACTAATGCGACACGTGATTGACTCGTCTCCATTGCGACTTGAGTCGCTTGTGCATTTTCAACAACCTGGCTTGATAAGGTGTTTACGTTTTCTGTTGCTTCACCTAGAGAAGCCATAATATTTCGTGCTACTTGTACATGTTCACTCGTACTTGTTGATGATTGATAAATATTATTAACTTGTAGTTCCATAGTTGATAGCGCCTTGGCAATAAGATCAAGTTGCTTTGCTTTTTCATAGTCGTCTTTGGCGAGCTTATTAACCATTTGATTAAAGCTATGAGATATTTCGCCAAGCTCTGTTTTTACAGAAATACCCTCTATATTATCAACTTTACCTTGCTCGACTAATGCGACAAAGCTATCACGTAATTTACGTAATGGATTTAAAATTACACTGCGTTGTAGCCAATAATTCGCGACTAAAAATGCCACTAAAAATGCCAATAAACCAATGACTATCCAGTAAAGTTGTTTGTTTAACTGGGCTTGCACTTTCAGAATATCTTGTTCAGCATCAATCATAATTTTTTCTAAGTTAGCCACTTGCTGTTCAAGTAGTGCCAAACCACTTTGTTTCTGCTGTTTTAGCTCGATCGTAGTGGTTAATTCTTTATTATAACGCTTACTTAAAGAAGATAATTCAGCTATTGCTAATTCGCTTAGATCGTCTTGATCATCTTCATCAGCAAAAAGGTCGTCTTCATCGACCTCTGGGTATATTTCCAATAACGGTAAATGAGTCAACTTTTCTGTTATTAATTGCAAATCATTTATAGCTTGGTTGATAAGCACTTGATCTGTTGAAAGTTCACTAAAGAGCTTTTCTCTGGCTACGATTAGCTCTGCAATAACTTTAGCCGTTCTTGCATTAAGTACCAAATACTCTTGTTTTTCTGACGAAGAAAGCAGATCGCTTTTTTCTATTACGTAACGATTTAACGCACTATTATTTGCCAATAAATCCGCTTCAACATTACGTAATAGTGCTAACGGATCTCCGCTTAATTTTCCCATCGCCCGATATTTACTATTAATATTGAGGTTTAATGATGTAATCTCTTCGTCCATCATATTATGTAACGACTCAACACCAATTTTTTGGCTAAGTAGAGCCATTTCACCCAACTCTTCTTCCGCTTGATTTAATAAGTTTGCAGAACCCGTTTGTAAGTATTGACCAATAGTACGATTAAATTTTATCGTCACTAAAGACTTCAATGCTTGGTAATTGGCATTCTGATCTCGACTGTTGCCAAGTGATTGTGCAACTTGATACATCGTTGCGAGGAAAATAATAGTAAACAAACTTATTGCAATAACAGACAAACGGGAAAAGGTAGAAACACGCACTTAATTACACCTAAACATTAAGGACTTAAATTACGCGGATTCTCCTTGATGCAGATGACAAATAAGTTACAAATACATTGCTGTTTTATGACAAACATGCATATTTATATTAACTATTTAAAAGCGTGGATACTAAGGTCAAAATATACTCGAAAGCATAATAATGAAACATAATAAGATTAAGCTTGAAGTTATTATTTATATTGCTATATTGGCCTTATGAAAACACCTATTTCTTTACGATTTTATAAGCAATTTTTAGGGAGCCTAGCCCTAAAATTCCCGTCTTAAGAGGGCACGCTTAGTTGCCCGTCTGTCAATACAGATAACAGTCAAATTATTCTAATACAACTTTATAAATTTAAACTTTTTATGCCTGGTCTTCGAGTCATCTAAGCATCAAAGTTTATTTATACATATATTTATTTTTAATGTTTTATATTAATAACTTAAGGAGGATATGTGATTTGATTTTTTTATAACTTTTAGTTCGATTTGCAAAATGATACACAATTAATCTGTAATTTATTGTTAGGTAAAGATATGTCTAAAAATAATATGAAAAAACCAATGTTAACATTGAAAGAAAAACGTAAATTAAAAAAAGAAGAAAAAAGTAATAAAATAGAAAAACCTAGAAAAAGAAAAGGTTAAACTTATAGGTGCCGTTAATATCGGCACCTATTTTTCATCTGAACGTTAGTAATTAATAATATTCATTTTAAACTTTATGTAATTTCCAGCCTATTTGATCATAAGTTATGCCAAATAACATGATTAAACTCGCCATAAAAAATTTATATTAATTGTATTATGAGTTGTTAATCATTCAGGTTATCTAAATTCATTTTAATGAGTGAATCAATAGAGCGCTTTCACTCAAAAACTATATGTGATTAAAGGAAGATTTATGTGGATTATCTATGCATTATTAGCAGCAGTTTTTTTTGGTGCTAGAGGAATAATGTATCAATGGACTTCTCAAAAAAATGTTAATCGAAATTTGATGTTATTTGGCGTTTTTTTTGTTGGGTTTGTCATAAGTGCTGTATTAATGAAAATATTCAACCAACAGTGGTACGGATAGCAAGATGTTACTGTTGGACTAGCGCTGGGGTTAGGATCTTATGCTGCAAATGCTTTTTTACATAAAGGCTTTTCGGTGGGAAAAGCTTCACTCATCAGTATATTATCAGGCCTTCCTCCATTATTTGTCGTATTACTCGCATTTTTATTTTGGAATGAAACATTAACTCCTGCACAATTAATTGGTTTTATAATTATCTTTGCAGGCCTTTATACCATTCGTTATTCCAATGATATCTCTTTTAAAAATCTACAGGGCGCTCAATGGGGGCTACTTGCCGCAGTATTCTTTTCATTTAATGATTTACTAGGAAAACAATCTACTCGCCTCGACGCAGATATGTTTGCAACATTAACATCAATGTTTGGTTTTGGCAGCTTACTCTTTGCAATAAGTTGGTTAAGTAAACGTAAAAAAACAATTCAAAACACCGATGATTTGCTTCTTCAATGGTCAGATAGAAAAACATTTATTTGTGGATTGTTTATTGGTTTAACTAACTTAATGGGGATGATAGCCATCATCACTGCTTTTGCTATTGGAACAACAGGTTTGGTTTCGGCAATATCGGCTATGAATATTTTAATTATATTATTATATTCACGCATTTTTTTAAAAGAATCTTTCAGTCGTCAAGAGATATTTGGTTTGACAGCAGCTATAGCTGGCATTCTAATTTTACGTTTAAGTCAATAACATTAAAACACTATAGCTCAAGTACTTCAGGGGAGAAATCATTCACTAATGTACTTTTCCCTTGAGTGGACAGAAGCAAAATAATAAAAGATTGTGATAATACTCAATGTGTTTTCCACGTGTATAAGCCGTAATTTTCTATCGTGATTTAGCTTGGATACTAAAGAGTATCCTCCTGAAAGGGTGAATGCTATTAAAGTAATTTAGGGATCGCTTTATTCACATAAACATCGAAACGATTTTTCTTCATGTTGATACTCATAGACGGCTTTTTATTATCAAGCGGCGGTGCATAACTTGGTCGCTTTACTACCACTCGATAATTAGCCAATGTAAGCGCGGGTGCAAGCAAGGCATCAGCATCTAAGTCTTCACCAACTAACGACTGAAACACTCTCATCTCTTTTTTTACAGCGGCAGATTTTTCACGGTGTGGGTACATAGGATCTAAGTAAATCACATCAGGCGATATAGCCTCTTCCATATTATCAATAGATGAAGCAAACACTAATGAGATACGATTCACAATATCACTCACTTCACTGTTAAGTTGCGCTCGCTCGAGGCCGTTTTCAAGCAATGCGGCGACTACCGGCATACGTTCTATCATAGTCACTTGGCAACCTAGTGAAGCTAACACAAAAGCATCGCGTCCTAAGCCTGCAGTTGCATCAAGTACATGAGGGGTAAAACCATGCTTTAAACCGATGGCTTTTGCAATGTCTTGTCCGCGTCCACCACCAAATTTGCGTCGATGAGCCACAGCCCCTTCAACAAAGTCTACTTTAATGGCGCCAAGTTTAGGCTCATCAAGTTTGACAAGCTCTAGTGTTTGACAATTAACTTGCAGCAGAAACTTTAAGTTTGGTTTATTTGCTGCCGCAGCTACATCACCTAGATAAGAGAACTGCCATTTATTCGCAATTTTCTTGGCTAAGTCGCTATCAACTTTATCAACATAACCAACAGCTATTTTCGCTAAATCAATTAACATAGTTACTCTGCTTGAACATGGTTGTCGCCTGTTGAGAATGCAATTAAACGACTGAGTTGGCTAAGTGATAAATCAGATGCTTGTTGCCACTGATTAAAGCATGCTTGTATCGTATTTAAACTGCCTTTAGTTTGAGTGCCTCCAGAAATAAGGTCATGTGCACGAAAATAAGCTTCAACATCGCGACTAATTATAAAGGTATCTTTACCTAATACGCGCAAGGCATAAGGACCGGTATTACCGCCTAAACGTTGTCCGTTTTTTTTCAAATAATCCCATAAACCAATAATATTATTACTCGGCCATTGAGCAACAAATTCAGCAAAACTATGTGAATTTTGCTGTTCTTCAAAGATCATTTGCGCATTAGCTTTTATGGTTTTTACTTTATTAAAGTTGCGTATGATTCTGGGATCTGCAGCTTTTTTCTCAAGCATTTCTTCTGGCATCATCAGAATTTTTTCAATATCAAAATTAAAGAACGTTTCTTCAAAATCCTGCCATTTATTTTCGACAACACGCCAAACAAAACCTGACTGAAATACTTTTTTAGTGAATGCAGAGAGTAGTCGGTCATCCGTTAATTTAGCAAGAGCCCTGTCGTTGCTACCCTCACCTAATAAAAACTGTAATGCTTGCTCACCACCTTTTCGATCAGCAGCGCGCGTATAAATTTTATCTATAGATTCCATAGTATCCGTTAAATTTTTGAATAAGTAATTTAATTAGTTTGCTAACTCTTAAATGCGACAACTTTATTGCGACCACTACGCTTTGCTTCATAAAGCGCCCCATCAGCATTATTTACGCTATGATCAATTGTGTTATTAACATCAACCTCAGCCACGCCAAAACTAGCGGTAATATGTATTGATTCAACACCAACGTTAATGGGTAATAAATCGATTGATAATCTTAGCCTTTCTGCCACAAGTACTGCACTTTCTAAATTGATTTGCGGCAGCATAATAATAAACTCTTCACCACCAATACGAATAAACACATCTTCCACACGTAAGGCTTCTTTTATATTTTTTGAAAAATCTATTAAAACTTTATCACCAGCAGCATGACCATAGGTATCGTTAATTTTCTTGAACCAGTCAATATCACACACGATAAGAGAAAGCGGTGTATTAGCTCGCTTGGCCATCGACATTAATTGCTGAGAAATATCAGTAAAATAGTTTCGATTTTTGACTCCGGTTAAGCGATCTGTGATTAATTCTTTTCTTAACTTTCCAACCAATGAGTAAATAATACTTAAGGCAAAACCAAAAAACAAAATACAAACAAAACTCAATAATATAATGAAAATCAGTGTAATAGGGGCAAAAAATTGATCTCTAAAAAACACACTTAAACAGAATAAATAAGCAAGATAAAGCAATATAGTGACCAGTAATGAGCAATATAGGACCCGATCACCTATGCGATGCTTTTTAAATTGCTGATGACATTGATGTATCGTTAAACAAAATGGTAGGAATATATTCAACAAGACATAAACAGATCGCAAATAAGCTAATTCAGTTATTTGAGATACAAAATATAATCCAGAAACAAAAACGACACTATGCATAGCAATTAACCAATAATGTTTATTCACTATATTCACATCATAACGACTGTAAATTGCACACATTAACGTATATGAAATCCATAAAATAAACAGATTGCCTAGTAAAATAGACACAATTGCAGGGTGCTCATAGCGAAATAAAATCGCTGTTTGAGAAGCAATAACAAACAATAATAATATCCGAAAAAAATATGTCGATTTTGCTTTATTCGCATTTTCAGGTGTGGGTAAAAAATAGGTAAACGAAAATAGCACCAGACAAACAATTGTCAATGCAGATAAATATGCAAGTGCTATTTGGTATTCGGTCAAAATGAAATTCCTGAACGCTGATTATCAATAATATTTTCTACTACATATAAGCGTAGTTCAACTTATCAACTATTGAAGTTTGATATTAGATAAAAGAATGGGCACATACTTTTTCAAGTATGTGCCCATTACAATAACAATGAATTGACTAGCCAATACCACTGTGTGCTAATAATGCATCAATTTTAGGCTTTCGCCCTCTAAACGCTTTAAATAGTTCACTTGGTTCTTCCGAGCCACCTTTTTCTAATATATTAATTAAAAAGTCGTGCCCAACATTTTCGTTGAAAATACCTTCTTCTTCAAATCGAGAAAAAGCATCGGCCGATAAAACTTCAGCCCACTTGTAGCTGTAATAACCAGCAGCGTACCCACCACCAAAAATATGACCAAAACTATGCTGAAAGCGATTAAATTCCGCTGTTTTAACGACCGCATAGTCTGCGCGTACTTGGTCGATTATTTCTTGTATATAAGTTTCATTATTAGCTTTAGGATCAAAATGCTGATGCATTTTGAAATCGAACAAGCTAAATTCTAATTGACGAAGCATTTGCATTGCCGATTGAAAGTTTTTTGCCGCTAACATTTTGTCCAGCATAACTTTAGGTAACGCTTCGCCTGTTTGATAATGGCCTGAAATAAAAGCTAAAGCCTCTGGCTGCCAGCACCAGTTTTCTAAGAATTGGCTAGGTAATTCAACCGCATCCCATGGCACACCGTCAATACCGGAAACACCACAAGCATCTATTTGCGTTAACATATGATGTATGCCATGACCAAATTCATGAAATAATGTGATCACTTCATCATGAGTAAATAGTGCGGGTTTGTTACCAACAGGGCCATTAAAGTTACATGTTAAATAAGCGACAGGGTACTGAATATCTCCATTAGTTAACTTTCTGCGCCCAGCACAATCATCCATCCACGCACCACCACGTTTCTTAGCTCGTGCATATAAGTCTAAATAAAAACTCCCTCGCAGATTATTGCTATTATCGAAAACTTGATAAAATTTAACATCTTTATGCCATGTATCAATGCCTGAAACTTCTTTGATTGATAGGCCAAATAAACGACGAACCACTTCAAATAAACCATTAACTACTTTATTTTCAGGGAAGTAAGGACGTAATTCTTCATCTGATATGGCATAACGACTTTGTTTTAATTTTTCACTATAAAATGGTAAATCCCATGGCTGCAGGTTTGTTTGATTAAATTCACTTTTAGCAAACTCAATCACTTCATCAAGATCTTTCTGTCCTTGTGCCTTAGATTTAGCACCTAGATCTTCTAAAAAGCCAATCACTTCATCGGTAGTGTTGGCCATTTTCGTTGCTAAAGATTTTTCGGCAAAATTATTAAAGCCCAGTAATTGTGATAATTCATGACGTAACTCTAACAACTCGATCATAATTGAACTGTTATCAAATTCACCTGCATTAGGCCCTTGCTCAGACGCTCGAGTTACGTAACCGCGATACAATTTTTCACGTAGTGCTTGATTATCGCAATACATCATGACTGGTAAGTAGCTTGGAATATCTAAAGTGAATAACCAGCCTTCTTTATCCTGTTCTTTTGCTAAAGCTTGTGCCGCTTCTTTCGCACTTTCAGGTAAACCTGACAATTCAGATTCATCGGTTACAGTCACTTGATAAGCTTGAGTAGCATCAAGTAAGTTATTACCAAAAGATGAGCTAAGTTCTGAAAGTCGTGCAGCTATTTCTCCGTAACGTTTTTTATCTTTTTCATTTAGTGCGATACCCGATAACTTAAAATCTCGAAGCGCATTATCAATCACTTTTTTCTGTGCAGTATCCAACGTTTGGTAATGCTCACTATTTGCTAGTTCTTGGTATGCTAAAAACAACCCTTGGTGCTGCCCAACAAACGTACTATATTCAGATAGAATAGGTAAGCAAGACTCGTATGCATCACGAAGTTCCTCGCTATTAACGACTGAATTCATGTGTGAAACTGGCGACCATAATTTACCTAATTTATCATCAGCATCATCCAAAGGCATAATAAGATTATCCCAAGTAAAACCAGTTTCTCGGCTTAATACCTCTTCAATGGTTTGTTTACAATTAGCTATTGCATGCTCAACCGCAGGTTTAATGTGCTCTGGTTTAATTTTCGAAAATTCAGGTAATAAACTATTTGATAAAAGAGGGTTGCTCATAACGTAGGCTCAATTGTGCATAAATAAGGGTAAATATTTGTCTTTTTATATGGTGTCTTATATTGAAAAATTCAAGTGTTGCTAAAAATATGCTGTATTGTTAGTTTATTTAACTTCAATATGAACTTGATCGATGAACAATCCGTTCTTATCATTACTTTCAATCACATTTAATTACTTAAGGTTCCTCATGACACAACACTTTGATTTTCTCGCTATAGGCGCAGGCAGTGGCGGTATTGCTTCGGCTAATAGAGCCGCTAAATTAGGTAAAAAATCAGCGGTAATAGAAGCTAAAGCCATTGGCGGTACTTGTGTTAATGTTGGCTGCGTACCTAAAAAAGCAATGTGGTATGCTGGGCAAATTGCCGATGCACTGCATTACGCACCGGATTATGGCTTTAATTCACCACTTCAGGGATTTGACTGGCAAAAATTAGTCACCAATAGAGAAGCCTATATAGAGCGTATTCATGCTGCCTATAAAAGAGGCTTTTCAGGAAATGGTGTAACTGTAATTGAAGGTTTCGCTAAGTTCATTGATAAAAATACCGTCGAAGTAAATGGCCAACGTTATAGCGCCGATCATATTTGTATCGCAACAGGTGGCAGACCTAGCATACCTCAAATTGAAGGAGCTGAATTGGGTATTACTTCCGACGGTTTCTTTGCACTTAAACAGCAACCCAAAAGTGTTGCGGTTATTGGTGCAGGTTATATTGCCGTTGAGCTTGCCGGTGTGTTACATGCATTAGGGAGTGAAACGCATTTATTGGTACGTAAAGATAAACCCTTAAGATCATTTGATACCATGTTAACTGACACCCTAGTTGAGCAAATGGCTAAACATGGCCCTAAATTACATTGTCATAGTACACCTAAGCGCATCGAAAAAAATAATGACCAATTAACCATACACCTCGAAAATGGACAAACAATCGGACCGGTTGAAACGGTTATATGGGCGATTGGCCGAGAACCGGCTACTGATAATATCAACCTAAATGCTGCCGGTGTTGAAGTTAATGAGCATGGCTATATTCCAACAGATAAATATCAAAATACCAATATTGAAGGAATATATGCCGTAGGTGATAACACGGGACGTGTTCAATTAACACCTGTTGCGGTTGCCGCAGGACGCCGTCTTTGTGAGCGACTTTTTAATAACAAACCTGAAGAGCATTTAGATTACAGTAATATTGCTACTGTAGTATTTAGCCACCCTGTTATAGGCACAGTAGGCCTAACAGAAGCAGAGGCAATTGACACTTACGGTGAAGAAAACGTAAAGGTATATAATTCACAGTTTACCGCTTTATATCAAGCAATGACCGAAGATTATCGTGATCCTACGCGAATGAAATTAATCTGTGTAGGAAAAGAAGAAAAAATAGTCGGAATACATAGTATTGGCTTTGGTAGTGATGAATTATTACAAGGTTTTGCCGTTGCCATGAAAATGGGCGCAACTAAAGCTGATTTTGATAATACTGTGGCTATACACCCTACCTCAGCCGAAGAATTTGTGACATTAACATAATTAACAAATATCTATTTTCAATTATTGAATAATCTAAAAAAGCGACTACTATAACTTAAGTCACTATAAAATTATGTTTTATAGTGACTTTTTCATTATAAATGTTTGAAAAATGAATATTTAATTGCATTTATGCTTTTTACTTTTAAATATAATTGTACAAAAGTACCATATAGTATACTCTTTATTTTTATTCTAAATTGTTTGAACTAAACTATAGTGTACAGGGAGTTTGTCTATCATATATCTAATTAAAATTGTGAAAACAATCAACCATGGTTTAGTTTCACATGAAAGTTGATCACTTGTCTTCAAAGGAAATTTGGCAAAAACATCTTCAATTAGAAGGTTTACATAACGCACACCAAAAACACAGAGTTTTCTCCTTTATTGCTATGGCTGTTACGGCTATTGTTGTTTTTATAATATTAATTACTGCTAACTTTCGCACTTATCCCATTTTGCTGACAGCAACTTTAACCTTTGCTTTAATAGGAATGTCTGTTGCACTTTTCTTATATTTCAAAACCAAAGATCTGACAAAAACAACCTTGATATCAAGTATTGTCATTTTAATCCTCGTGTTTTTATTAACATATACAGGAGGGAATGAAAATACAGCTTTATACTGGTTAATGTTCTCTCCGCTTGCTGCGTATTCAATATTTGGTATTTATTTTGGTTCAATACTTACGCTAAGTTTAGTCAGTTACATTCTCTTTTTGCTTTATGGGCCAGATATTGGACAAACAATATATGGTGCGACCGAAAAAAGCCGTTTTTTTGCTTCATATTGCGTTGTCATTTTATTCGCTTTTATCAATGAATTTTTTCGTGATAAAAGCTTCGCCACCATCAATAGCATTTCTTTGGAGCAACGAAAAAAAGCCAATAGCGATTCTTTATCAGGTCTACCCAATCGACGTTTTATTGATAGCTTTTTGTTGCCCAAAATCACGACTAAACAAGAAAATTTTTTACCCATGTCCTTAATCATGGCTGATATAGATGAATTTAAAATAATTAATGATACCTATGGTCATGACATTGGCGATGCTGCCATTATTCACGTTGCACAACTTTTTAAGAATCAAATACGAAACTCCGATGTAGTTGCTCGTTACGGTGGTGAAGAATTTTTAATTTTTTTACCGAAAGCAACTCATATAAAAGCCCTAGAAGTTGCTGAAAAAATTAGATGTAGCCTAACAAACTCACCATTAACCATTAACAAACAAATCATCTCGTTTACTTGTAGTTTCGGAGTGGCTGAGGTCAATGATATAGTACCTTTCGACCAAGCACTAAAACAAGCAGATGAAAAGTTATATCAGGCCAAGAATTCAGGAAAAAATAAGGTAGTAGGCTAATATTATGCAAGAAGCTAGTAATATCTATCATCAAAAACATAACCAAAGAAAAAGGCGTATTATTCAAATTTTTTGGCTATGTGAAATTTCCTTTCTCTTAGTAAGCTTTCATCCCTTAAGAAACTTGAATTTGCAAAGTTTAGCTTTACTAATAATATTTGCTTCGTTACTTTACTTTGCCTATCAGCAGGTTCAAAAAAATTACTTAAATCGAGCGGCTAATATTATTATTACCGTTATGAGTACGGTAATTCTCTCATTCTCCTGGCTTAATCAAGGCATTAGAGATGAAGTACTTTTAGTTTTTCCAGCTTTAATTACATTTGCAGTGATAATGGGCTCTCGCAAAGGCCTATATATAATGTTTACTGTCATTATTATCAATTTACTATTAATGGGTTACCTTAACGATGCAGAAATAGTATCTCACTCCGTCAATGGCGTAGGAATAAGCTCAGCAATATTAATAATAATCATTTTCGGTGTTGTATTTTATAGCATTAGAATTTTGGGGGCGGATTTAATTGAAGCTAATAATCAGTTAATGCAGCAACAGCAAGTTTTAGAAATTGAAGTGAAAAATAGAACGAGCGCATTAGAACAAACCATCCAACAATTTGTAAAAGCCAAGAGTGATCTCGTTGAAGCCGATAAAATGGCATCGTTAGGACGTCTTGTAGCAGGTGTTGCACATGAAATTAATACGCCGGTAGGGGTCGCTGTTACCGCAGCGAGTTTAATAAAAGATCGAAATGAACAAATACTAAAAAGCTTCGAGCTAGGCACACTTGCACGTAATCAATTATCTGATTACCTCAATGCAACCAACCAAAGTATGGAGATACTCAATACTAATTTATATCGTGCTTCTAATTTAATCGCTGACTTTAAAGAAGTTGCGGTACTAAAAGAAGATGAGCGACGTACGGTATTTGATCTTCAAACTGAAATAATCAACGCACTCACTTGCATACAGCAAGACTCAGAAAAAGAACATTTTAAAATACACATTGACTGTCCAGACAACATTAACGTTTATCAAGATCCTGAAGTGCTTACACGCATTTTAATTAATTTATATACCAACTCGATTAAACATGGCTTTGAAAGTAAGCAAGAAGGCGATATTACAATTAAAGTAACATTAACACGCGATATCATTCACCTTTCTTATCAAGATACTGGTATTGGTCTATCAGAAAGTGCCATTAAAAAAGTATTTGAGCCTTTTTATACCACTAAGCGTGGACAAGGTGGAACAGGTCTTGGCATGCACATTGTTTTTAACTTAGTAACACAATCTCTCGGTGGAGAAATTCAATACGATAACACGTGTCAAACTGGCGCGAAGTTTGACATCATCTTTAGTAATAATTTAGCAAATACGCCCTAACGCTTGTTTATAAACGCTTATGTTTTTTTGTTATTTATTGTCTCTCTTTTATCCGTAAAAAATTTGAAAAATAGACTAGTAATCGTATAGGAATCTGGTAATCTCTTACGTCTTCGGTAAAAAAGTTTGGATGCATATTATCCAACTACCGAGTATAGTGAATATTTTATCCACATATATAAAAATAAAAATAAAATGTGTCTAAAAGGATTTTTTCTTACCTTTTTCCATTTTAAACAACAACTTAAAGAACACTTATCATTTAAATCAATAAATGGATGAGTCGTTTACCTGTGCTTTTCAACAAAGTTATCCACAGTTCATCTTAATTTAGTCCCGATTAAATAACTTTAGTGCTAGAGTGAATATCCTGATTGTGGCATTCTTAGCAGCAAATTACGAAACAGCGTAGCGCATCATGACAACATCTTCATTATCTCCCTTAATTTTAGTCGACGGTTCTTCTTATTTATTCCGTGCATATCATGTCCCTTATCTACAAGCATTATCCACTGCCGATGGCCGACCTACGGGTGCTATTACGGGTGTGCTTAACATGATAAAAAGCCTTAAAAAAGATTACCCCAATGGAAACATCATTGTTGTTTTTGATGCTAAAGGTAAAACTTTTCGTAATGATATGTACCCAGAATACAAAGCTAATCGTCCACCAATGCCAGACGACTTAAGAACTCAAATCGCGCCCTTGCATGAAATTATTGATGCTATGGGGTTGCCGTTACTAGTAGTAGAAGGAGTGGAAGCTGATGATGTTATTGGCACATTAGCACATCAAGCATCGCAAATAGGTATTGAGACAGTTATATCTACTGGCGATAAAGATATGGCTCAACTTGTCACTCCACATGTTCGATTGATTAATACAATGACTAACGTTGAACTAGATGAAGCTGGAGTTATCGAAAAATTTGGAGTGCGTCCTGATCAAATTATCGACTATTTAGCACTAATGGGCGATAAGGTGGATAACATTCCAGGTGTGGAAAAATGTGGCCCTAAAACAGCAGTAAAATGGCTTCTTGAACACGAAACATTAGAAAATGTCATCGCTAATGCCGACTCTGTTAAAGGAAAAATTGGTGAGAACCTGCGAGCCGCTTTAATTCAGTTACCCTTATCTTATCAATTAGCCACCATTAAACTGGATGTTGACTTAGACTTCACCGTTGAACAACTACAACCCTCTTCGCCAAATATTGAAAAATTAACGGAACTTTATACTCAATTTGAGTTACGACGTCTGCTTGCTGAACTCAACCCAAGTGAATCAAATAAGTCTACAGATACTGTTAACAATTCTAATGATACAACAGAGCAAGACATTACACCTCAAGATATAACTGCCGAGTATGAAATTATATTTGATCAAGACTCTCTTTCACTTTGGTTAGACAAACTAAAAAGTGTTGGAACTTTTGCTTTTGATACTGAAACAACAAGTGTTAATTACTCCAAAGCAAAGCTTGTTGGTGTTTCTTTTGCCGTTGAAGCGGGTAAAGCGGCCTATGTTCCTTTAGCACATGATTATGAAGGAGCCCCTACTCAACTTGAATTAGACGATGTGCTATCTCAATTAAAACCACTACTTGAAAGTACAAGTATTATAAAAATAGGCCAAAATTTGAAATACGACGCCAACGTATTATCACAATACGATATTACAATGGCAGGGATTGGCTTTGATACAATGATAGAGTCTTATTGTTTAAACAGTGTAGCTACTCGTCATAATATGGATGCCTTAGCAGAAAAGTATCTTGGTTATAAGACGGTTCATTTTGAAGATATTGCAGGAAAAGGTGCAAAGCAATTAACATTTAATCAAATAGATATTGATAAAGCAGGACATTATGCTGCAGAAGATGCCGATATTACGTTAAGACTTCATCAGACCATTTATTCACTCCTTTCAAAAAGTCCAAAACAGCTTGCCATTTTTACTGATGTTGAAATGCCATTATTACCTGTCTTAGCTAAAATGGAACAATTGGGCGTATTAATTGATAGTGATCTACTTAATCAACAAAGCAATGACATTGCTCCACGTATACAAGCCTTAGAAATAAAAGCTCATGAAGTGGCAGGTCAAGCGTTTAATTTAGGCTCTCCTAAACAGCTACAACACATTTTGTTTGAAGAACTAAAAATTCCAGTACTTAAAAAAACCCCTAAAGGCGCTCCTTCTACGGCTGTTGATGTACTGGAAAAACTTGAAAAAGAAGGTTATGAATTACCAAGAATAATCCTTGAACATCGTGGTTTATCAAAACTTAAATCTACTTATACAGATAAGTTACCACTAATGGTAGATGCTAATGGCCGAGTACATACAACCTATCAACAGGCAGTTGCAGCCACCGGTCGCTTATCTTCTACCGATCCAAATCTACAAAACATTCCTATTCGTAGTGAAGAAGGCAGAAAAATACGCCATGCATTTATTGCTAGTGAAGGTTACAAAATCGTCGCGATCGATTACTCACAAATAGAGCTGCGTATTATGGCGCACCTATCTAATGATAAAGGTTTGGTTACGGCATTCTCAGAAGGAAAAGACGTTCATAAAGCTACAGCGGCTGAAATATTTGATGTTGAACTAGAGCAAGTAACCAGCGATCAACGCCGTAGCGCTAAAGCTGTTAATTTTGGCTTAATTTATGGAATGTCTGCTTTTGGTTTAGCAGAACAGTTATCGATTGAGCGTTATTTGGCTCAAGAATATATGGACAAATATTTTGAGCGTTACCCGAATGTATTAAATTACATGGAAGATACTCGTCAACAAACTAAAGAACTTGGTTATGTTGAAACGGTATTTGGGCGACGCCTATACCTACCTGATATAAAATCAAAAAATGCTATGCGCAGAAAAGCCGCGGAAAGAGAAGCTATTAACGCACCAATGCAAGGTACTGCCGCTGACATTATTAAAAAGGCCATGCTAGCTGTTAATGACTGGATAGAAACACAAGGTGATAACCGTATTAAAATGACGATGCAAGTACACGATGAATTAGTATTTGAAATACATCAGGACATTTTAACTGAAACCAAAGAAAAGCTCATTCATATTATGAATAACGTTGTTAGTTTAAATGTTCCGCTTATTGCTGAAGCTGGAGTAGGGGATAATTGGGAGCAAGCTCACTAATTGAAGGTATACCCCAATCAAAATGAAAATTTAAAACATAAATGAAATTTTGTTACAAAATAACTTTACTTGAATAATAAAAATACTTTATAATACTTTCGTTCTTAACCGAACACTTGTTGTAATAATTTGTATATTCTAGCTTTCCTCATAGCTAACAAGCCGATATTTAGATATCGGCTTTTTTTATCACTCGAAACTTCACCTTCTACAAAGCACAATCTGTAATTAAATTACCATTTTGTTAGTAAATCACTATTTTAATTATTATGCTCTTCATCAATAGGGTCAGTAATTGGAATTATTGGCTTAGCTTTACTACGCCCAGCTTTTCGAAGAGCGTCACGTAATACATATTCTATTTGCGCATTTAAACTTCGCAGTTCATCATCAGACCACTGCTGCATTGCCGACAATATTTCTTCGTTAATTCGCAGTGGATATGCTTTTTTAGCCAAAATTTATCCCAACTCCATCAATTAAAACAATAACTTGCTATAAATGCCTAATAAAAATTTATAGCAAATAAACGTAGCAACTTTAATATAAACTACCAGCGTTAACTACCGGCTGAGCTGCTTCATCACTACATAGTACCACAAGTAAATTGCTCACCATTGCTGCTTTTCGTTCAGTATCAAGCTCAACAATTTCTCTTTCGGCTAATTGTTGTAATGCCATATCAACCATACCAACAGCACCTTCCACAATAGTTCTTCGAGCAGATATTATTGCCATAGCTTGTTGACGTCTTAACATGGCATTTGCTATTTCTGGCGCATAAGCAAGATGACTAATGCGTGATTCGATAACTTTAACTCCAGCTTTTTCTAGGCGATCTTGTACTTCACCTTTTAACGCTTCAGAGATTTCAATTGGATTACTTCGCAAAGATATATCATCATCTTCATGGTGATCATAAGCGTAGCTTGTTGCTAAATTTCGTAAAGCTGATTCACTTTGAATTGATACAAAATCTTCATAATCATCTACTTGAAATACAGCTTCTGCTGTATCAACAACTTCCCATACAATCACTGCCGCAATTTCAATAGGGTTGCCATTTTTGTCATTGACTTTAAGTCTTCCACTTTCAAAATTTCGAACTCTTACCGATACACGCATTTTAGTATAAAAAGGGTTAGACCAACGAAGGCCAGCTTCATGAACGGTACCCACGTATTTGCCAAACAATTGTAATACTCTTGCCTCTTTTGGATTCACCATATAAAAACCAAACCAGCCGATAAAAATTACAACAAAAAACAAAACACCAAGAATGGCAGTTAATCCAGATTTAGCCATAATTGCATTAGTAATCAAGGCAATAGTTCCTGCTTGTAGCATAAATAACAACATAATTATTGTTATACCATTGGGGGCTTTTATTGTTTTTTCTGCAAACATATTAATTTCCTTAAACAATCAATGTGATATCATTATGATATCAAAAATACAAAAGTCAAGTTTTGATTACCGGCAACTAAGGTATCTATTCATTAGATAAATCCATAAAGCTGATAAGTTATCAGTGCTTGATACTTTAAATAAACGTATACTTATGCAATAAAACAGACTTGATGATAATAAACATATTAATTAGAAATATTGTTTGTATTTCACTTAGTTAACTACTACTTTAAAAAAGAAAACAACACCGTATTACACTAAACTTTAAGGTTAAAATGAAGAATCCCCTATTTCATTATTTAATACTATTGGTTTTATATTTTTCTCCCATTAATGAAATAAAAGCTAAAACAATCTCTCAAAAAGTTTTTTCTCTTTCTCAATACCTGCAACAAACCGTTGAAGGTAGACTGTTGTTGGATATTGCTGATAATGCAGATTATGATCCAGCGCTTTCTAAACAACAGCTTGATGTATTGGCAAAAACAGGAATTAAAGCAAAACATATAGAATACGAAGTTGCACAATACTTAGCCTACATCTCTATTCACAACGCTTTATCAGAGTTTGAACCCGTAACTGAATATCTAAATAAACTACATCAAATAGGAATTAAGTTAGGCAATGAGTGGGTGTTAAGTTTGTACTATCATAAAAAAGCACGCTTAGCCTTAAAGCAAGGACAGTTTTTAAAAGGGTTAGATTATTCATCTCAAGCAATAACTATTGCAGGTAAAATTAACTTTCAAGAATTAACGGCAAGAGCAAAATCAGTACGCGCTATTTTTCATAGCAAACGTGGAGACAGTGTCTTAGCACTAAAAGACTATCAAGACGCATTAACCTTTTTTGAATCAAATAATAATAACGATTTATCAATGAAAGTGTATCTAAATTTAGTCACTCTCTATTTAGATAGACAAGAATATGACAAAGCCCTATTAGCATCAGATAAAGTCGTTACTTTACTAGAGCAACTTCCTCGTAAAAACATTCGGGCAATGGCCGCAAATTATATTAACAGGGCAATCGCCTTAAGTTACTTAGGAAAGAAAGAGCAAGAACTAAATGCCTATAATATTGCGCAAGACTACGCTATAAGATCAAACGACATTGAAACATTAGCGACAATTTACGCGAACCTTTCTGATTATTTTTTAAGGAATAAACACTATCAAAAAGCTGAAAAACAAGCGGAGCATTGCATTGAAGCTTCACAGCGTATTAAAAACATTAACTTAGTAGCAATATGCCAACTTAACCAAGGACTCGCCAGCGTTTTTCTTGATAAAACCAAACTCGGGTTTACCTTGCTAAATACGGCAATAAACACCATCAAAACTAAAGAAATGTACAGTAGTTTATCTGACGGCTATTTGGCAATGGTACATGCTTACCAATATTTAAATGATGATAAAACGGCAAATACTTGGTTAGAAAAATATTATCAAGTATTACTCGAACAAGAAAAAGCCGATAAATTTGCATATTTTTCTCAAGTAGAGCACGACTTTCAAGAAACAGTCGCCGACCGAGAAAATACTTTTATTTCTGTCAAAAAAGACATGCTATCGAATATTTTAACGCAGGATGAACTTGTACAACACCTTATCATTGCCGTTATTGTTATGGGGGTTCTATTATTATTATTTATTGGATTAACACTTTATTATCGTAATAAACTCCAAAATAAACACTATAATTATAAGTAACCAAACACAGGTATTTATTTAAACACCTAACAATAGACTAAAGTGGGATTGTTTCTATGCAGTTTTCCCTTACTGTATAACTTTATTTATAAAGGTAATGCAACATGATCCTAACCAACACACCTTTATTCATCAGAGTACTTATTAATAGCGCTATCGTTGCGTTAGTGTATTTTACTTGCCATATGTTAGCTTTTAACACATTGCTAACCTCTGGGGTTATTTTCTTTTGCGCTATAGTGACGAGCTATCTACTCTTTAATGATACAAATATTAAATCTCTATCTCTTGCACAAAATAGCCCCGTTGAAAACATAGCAACCGCTACCATTGGCAAAAGCATTGACGAACAAACGAGTAAGCTTGCCATTAGCGCAGCTGAAATCAGTTTTTTCTTAGAGCAACTAACTCATGCTATCGAGCAGTCTAGCTTAGACGTAAATAATTTAGCTAATTCTGCAGAATTACTTTCGTCAAATACAAAGCAAATTAACGACAACGCGTTACATGCCTCTGAAAAAGCAGCACTAGCAATGCAAGAAACTACGATAGGTTCCAAGCAATTAGCGAATAACGTTAACACGATTGGGGCGTTAAATCAGGGAGTAATGGATGCCTCAGACAAAATCCAATCATTGTCAAATAAAACGGCAAAAATTCAGAGTATTACCAATGTTATTGATGCTATATCTGCCCAAACTAATTTATTAGCATTAAATGCTGCAATTGAGGCAGCAAGAGCAGGAGAACAAGGAAGAGGTTTTGCTGTAGTAGCTGATGAAGTTAGAGCATTAGCATCAAAAACGGCTGAAGCAACTCGTCAAATAGGTTCTATGCTTACAGAGGTTAATGAAGAGACAGAAGCCACTACGGAAGTTATGCAAACGGTTGTTGAACAAACACATACCATTGTTGAAAGTATTAGCGAGCTTTCCCAAGCTCTTCAACAGGTAAGCCAGCTTATAGCTGACACTTCAAACGCCAGCAATTTGATCAGCAACACACTAAAAGAGCATGACTTAACAACAGAAGAAATATCATCCGCGATTGCAAATTTACATCACTTCTTAGTAAGTAAAAGCGAACAAACTCAAGAGATTTCATTAAAAGCTGATCACCTTTCACAAACCACTGAATCAATTTTCATTAACCTTGCTGAATTTAAAACAAACTCTTTAAACGACATTATGTGCCAAAAAGCAATAAAGACAGCACATGAAATTGGGGCTTTATTCGAGAAAAAAATTAATGACAAAGAAATCAGCACACAAAAACTGTTTGACTTTACCTACCATGAAATAGCTAATACTAACCCCAAAAAATACAACACCTCTTTTGATGCTTTCACTGATAAAGTATTACCCGCAATTCAAGAGAAAATATTAACCGATCACAACGCTGTAATATATGCGGGCGCTGTTGATATTAATGGCTATTTTCCCACTCATAATCAATGTTTTTCGCAACCTTTAACGGGAAATTATGATGTAGACGTTGTGAATAACAGAACTAAACGTTTATTTAATGATGCTACCGGGATTCGCTGTGCTAAAAACACTCAAAAGTTTTTATTACAAACTTATAAGCGTGATACAGGAGAAATAATGCACGATGTTTCTGCACCCATTTACGTGAACGGTCAACATTGGGGTGGATTTAGAATGGGCTTTAAAGCTAATTAACGGCTATTGGCAATCCAGATAACGTTTTTTGTAATTTTGTAATTTTTGGTAAATCACTTTTAGGTAAATAATTTACATTAATTTGATCAAATAATATTTTTGCTTGTTGTGTTTGCAACTGCTGTAATTTTATTTCTATTAAGTACAGCTGTATTTGATTTACTTTGACTTCATCTTTCGCTTTTTTTGAAAACTCTTGAGCTTCATGTAACGTCTTTTCAGCTTTATTATAGTGTCCAAAATGAAGATAAGCTTTCGCCAAATTAAAAAGTACCGTGCCTATCTGCTGCTGATTATTATATTTTTTACTCCATGGTATCGTTTTTAAACAATACTCAAGGGATAATTCATGCAATGACAAATTTCGAGTGACGTGCCCTAAATTTCCATACAACTCCATCATAAAGTGTGCATTTTTACTCTTTTCATATTTTTTCTCTAATGCTTGTAGTGTTTCATAAGCTAAGTCGTCTTCATTTAACCTCATTTGTAAATTTGCTAATTGTATTAACCGCATAGGAGATGGAAACACTTGATTCATTTCAATAAGTTTATTTTTAGCTTTCTGACTATACAGATAGGCTCTATCAATATCTTCTTGAATAAAACTTGTTTTGGCGTAATAAATATAAACAGTAATTTTAAATGAATTAGGTAATTTTTCTTGATCAATCCAAGGAGTTACCGCTTTATTTAATTCAGATATTTTCTGTAAATCAAAAAGGGCGTCAAACTTATGCTGAAGTAAGTCATACCAAATATAAGTATTCGGCGTTGTTCTTTTCAACTCTACTTCCACTAATTCAAGACATTCTACTGCTGAACGCGCACACACTTTATTAACTTGAATAATACTATGATTAACATTTTCCGCTTGTGCATGAACAATACTTGAATAAAAAAATGTAATTACGCAGCAAAGTATACTCTGCGCTATAAAATTACATTTATTTTTCAATAATCTATTCAAACTTTAATGTCCCGTTATATTTAATGTACTGATATAAAAATTAGGATCTACCTTAATTTTAGCGCTCATTTTAGGTAGCTCAATGCTAGTCCATTGATTAGTTGGAGATAACCAAGTCGCTTTACCATCAATAAATAATCTCACCGGCATATTAAAACCATCAACAACATTTCCCCAACGAACTTTCATATTTTTATCAATTACCGCATATTCAAGCATAGGAATGTCGGTATTTCTTAAATATTGGTCAAACACTTTGCTTAAATCTTTTTCCGCTTGCTTAATTATATATTCCTCAACCTGCTGAGTAGTGACAGTTTGATGATAAAATACTTTATTTAGTCCTCTCAGTATTTCTCGCCATTGAATATCGTTATCAACTATTTGACGAATGGTATGTAGCATATTGCTACCTTTATAATACATATCACCAGAGCCCGTTTTATTGGCATTATATTGCCCAATAATAGGACTTTTATTATGGATATTTACTCGTAAGCCTCGAATATATTTATATGCAGTTGCTTTATCAAAATGATATTCAAGGAATAAGCTTTCCGAATAGTTAGTGAAAGATTCGTGTATCCACATATCAGCCACATCAACATTGGTAATATTATTAGCAAACCACTCATGGCCAGTTTCATGCACAATAATAAAGTCGAACAACATGCCTGGTCCCATACCACTTAGATCTCGGCCTAAATAACCGTTTTGATAACCATTACCATACGTTACTGAGCTTTGATGCTCCATTCCTAAATAAGGCGCTTCCACTAATTTATAACTGTCTTGATAAAAAGGATAAGGCCCAAACCAGTACTCTAAAGCTTCAATAGTACGCTTAGCTTCTTTAAATTGAGTTTTGGCTTTTGTTAAATTGTCTTTTAATACCCAGTAGTCCATATCAAGCAAACCATTTTCACCCTGATATTGCTCACCAAAATGAACATAGTCACCAATATTTATATTAATGCCGTAGTTATTAATAGGGTTTTTAACTTGCCAGTGATAGGTTTTAGTTTTGCTTGTTTTATTATGATCGACACTAAACAATCGGCCATTCGAAACATTCACTAAATGTTCTGGAACCTCAACAATAATATCAACGCCTAGATCTGGCTCATCGTAGGCATGATCTTTATTAGGCCACCAAATACTAGCACCTATGCCTTGATTAGATGATGCAATAAAGTCAATATTATTATCGTCTTTGCTCCATGTAATACCACCATCCCATGGCGCCTTTTTAGCGACATGTGGTTTGCCAGAAAAATACAAAACAACTTGGTGTTCTGAGCCAATTTCATGTGTTTCATTCAAAGAAATAAAATAGCTATAACCATCTTTTTCTATGGCCAACTCTTGCTTGTTCTGTAAAGCTTTATGCAACACCATAGGAGCTTGAAGCTCTATTTGTAATCTTTTTTTCTCAGATAACACACGGTAAGTAATTGTATTTATTCCTGAAATGGTTTGCTCTTTAGGGTTTACATTAAGCTGTAAAGTGTAATGACTTACATCCCACCATGCTCGCTCTGGGGTTATTGAACCTCGTAGAATATCTTGTCGAGTTACCGACTCTTTTTGATCAAAAACTTCCGTTGTATTGGCAGGAAAAACTGACATACAGAATAATAAAATTAATACACAATAAAAAATTCTCATACCAGAGCGCCTCAATTAATAATGAGCGGATATTAATAACATAAAACAATCATTTGAAATAGTTTATCGGGATAAAGAGACTATATTTATCGGTTATTAGCACGTTAAACCACAATCTTTATTATTGACTCTATTGGTTATTTATTTTTACGGTAACTCAAAATAAAAAAGCAGCGATAAACGCTGCTTTGTTAAAATCTAAAGCTTAAGTTACCTCATTGCAGAGACATACTCTGAAAGTGCAACAATATCCTCGTCAGATAATTTAACAGCGATATTTCGCATCATGCCATTGGTGTCATTACCACGAGTACTTAAACGAAACTTTTCAAGTTGAGATTTGATATAAGTCGCATTCTGCCCAGCAATTGCAGGGAAACTTGCTTGCCCCATTCCTTTACCATCAATACTATGACAAGCTACACACGCTGTTATTCCACGCTTAGCATCACCAATAAGATAAAGTTTTTGACCAACCTCATTACTTTTACTAGCCGCTGGACGTAATGTTTGTGAAGCGTAATATGCTGCTAAATTTTTCATATCATCTTCAGAAAGAGGCGCTACCATTCCAGCCATTACCGGATCAGCTCGTCCTTCATCACTATTAACTGTTGCTGCTTTAAAATCTTTTAATTGTTTAACTAAATAATGCTCACTTTGACCTGCTAATGAAGGATACATTGGCACAGCTGCGTTACCGTCAGCTCCGTGACATGCAACACATGTTGCAGATAAAGCTTTACCTGCTTCAACATCGCCTGAAAAAGTTTTAACCACAGTAACGGTTTGCATTTCGCTCACATCACCCACTGCGCTTGTATCTTTAAAATAAGCGCCTAAATTTATAATATCAGCTTCACTTAAGTTACTTGCTACTTGGTTCATTGATGCGTTACTACGTGAACCATCTTTAAATGCATGTAATTGTTTTTCTAAGTATTCTGGATGTTGTTTAGCTAAATTAGGATTAATAAGAACGTCACTAGCACCATCTTTACCATGACAGTCTATACATGCGGTTATACTTCTCGCTTTATCACCATGTTCATATAATGCTTTTCCTTTTGCGGCATCAGCAACCAATGCAGGGGCCGTTGTAACAGGAGCAACAGCAACTGTTGACTCATCACTAGTAGCTGCAGCTTTCTTAGCACTTTGGAAATATGCAGCTAAATCGCTCATATCTTGCTCTGACAACCCTGCGGCCATCGGCGCCATTACAGGATCACTTCGCGAACCATCTTTAAAAGCTTTTAATTGCTTAACAATGTAATCGGCATGTTGACCAGCTAAGTTTGGATACATATCTACAGCACTGATACCGTTAGCGCCATGACAAGCTGCACAAACGGCTGCTTTTGTTTTACCTGCTTGTACATCGCCTTCAAACGCATTGGCTTGGGTTAGCATACCTAATCCAATAACGAACGAAAATATGACTTTTTTCATGGAGAGCTCTCTGTTCTTAAGGTTGCTTGTTTTTATGATTAATGAAAACAAAAGTAATAAATAGGTTATTAGCCATGTATTTTACACGATATAGCACAATGTTTAATAGGCTGAGATAAAAAATCATTAAAAAATGTAAGGGAATAGCGACTCATTTACTGAAAAAAGGGATATAATGTGGCCATATTTATGTTTTCGGAAATTAATTTTGTCTACTTCTGTTGTTCATCTAAGCAAAGCCACTTTTACAATTAGTGCACCTGACATTCGTCGTTTGCCTGAAGATACAGGTATTGAGGTTGCATTTGCAGGGCGCTCAAATGCAGGTAAATCAAGCGCATTAAACACATTAACAAATCAGAAAAGTTTAGCACGTATCAGTAAAACACCAGGGAGAACACAGCTAATCAATGTGTTTGAAGTTGGCGAAAATCAACGTTTAATTGATTTACCTGGCTATGGATTTGCAAAAGTACCACTAGAAATGAAAAAAAAGTGGCAAAAGGCTCTAGGTGAGTATCTAGAAAAACGCAAAAGTTTAAAAGGGTTAGTTGTATTAATGGATATTCGTCATCCATTAAAAGATTTAGATCGCGATCTTATTGAGTGGGCGGCAGATAGTAAATTACCTGTGTTAGCGTTATTGACAAAGTCAGACAAACTCTCATCAGGTAAAGCCAGCGCTGAAGTATTAAAGGTGAAGAAAAACCTAAGTGCTTTAAATGCTGATATTCGTGTACAAGCATTTTCATCGTTAAAACGTACTGGATGCGATAGCGCAAATCAAATAATTTGCGATTGGTTAGCCCAGGCTAACAAGATAGAAAGTACGCCTGAAAATTAAGCAAAAAAAACCGATAATTATAAAATCATCGGTTACATAGCTTGGGGAAGCTAGAATATAAAATTATTACAACAGGCGTTCGCTAGGAACAATTGCATTATAGAGTAATTACTTTACAAAAGTAAAGTGTTTACTCTAATTATTTTATTGTGTGTGTAAAAATTAAAATTACAGGAGCAAGTGCAGGCTGTTATCTTTGCTTTATTTTCGCAAACTAAATTTTGGGGTGATTATGATAATACACGGAGATGTATCTTTTATATGGAATGGAGATTTGATTGAAATTACCTCAACAGGCCCTTTTAATGAGCTAGGTCTAAGTCATAGTATTTCTAAGGTTAAAAACTCCATTTTAGATAAAAACATAAAAAGTTGGCGTAGAATGGAGATTTGGGATGATGAAACTCTAGGCTCACCCGAATGCATTGTTTTATCTAAAGAGAAAGCTAAATGGTTTATAGATCATGGTTGTTATGCTTCGGCAATTGTAGTTAGTAATAACCTACAAAAGGCCCTTCTTGATAAAGCAGCATCAGGTAATGTTCACTTTTTTGATGATGTAGCAACTGCAAGAAAATGGCTTGATGAACAAAGCCTATAATAAATAGGCAACCACTATTTTTTGTTTAACCAACGTTTGCTTTAGGAATATATAATACGGTGGATGTTTTTATAGAAAATTCACAACCTGCATTAGAGGAGTTTATTACTTTACGCTCTAAAGTAGGCTGGGGAGAAACCCCTAAAAAACTCGCTCAGATAGCTCTAGAAAATTCTCTTTTCCATGTGGTTGCACGTGATAAGAATCGTCTTGTAGGGATGGCTCGCATCGTTGGAGATGGCGCGCTATTTTTTTATATACAAGATTTAGTAGTAGATCCTGACTATCAATGTAATGGGATTGGTAATTTATTAATGCAAAATATAGAATCTTATATATCTAATGCTGCGTTAAAGGGAGCTACAATTGGGTTACTTTCAGCTTTAGGTAAAGAAGCTTTTTATTCCCGTTTTGGATATATAAAGCGATCAGGTTCTGCGCTGGGACTTGGTATGTGTAAATTTATATAGTGACTATTTTATTACTAATTAATTAGGTGTTTGGAAACAAAGGAGAAAAACATGGAGCAAAATAGAGAAGAATATTGGGGAATGCCCTTAAATACTTATTGTATGTTAATCCATTTAAGTCAGTTAAGCAGTATTATCATTCCTGGGTTAGGATTTATATTACCTATCGTAATGTGGGCAACAAATAAAGATAAAAATGATGCGATTGATCAACATGGAAAAGTCACGGTTAATTGGTTAATTAGCCTTTTCATTTACTCTATAGTTTGCGGTATTTTAGTTTTTATTCTTATTGGGGCATTTGGTTTTATTCTATTGGCAATACTTAATTTTGTATTTGCCATTATCGCGGCTCTAAAGGCGAATAATGGTCAATTATGGGTTTATCCATTGAGTATCAAGTTTCTTAAATAATGAACCTACTGCTAGTGAGAGCCGTTTTAATAGGAGTATTAATGTAAATGAGTTCACCAGAGTTATCTGTAATCATTTTAAACTTTTGCATTGTTTTAGTGGCATACTTTTCTATATACCCCAAATTAGCGGGAAGTAGCTTTGAGAAAATTTCATTTTATGATGTTTTTGCATCGGGCTTTGCATTGTTAGTGGTGGGTTTACATTATTGGGAATCTGGGCAAGCGTTTAATGTTTTACTTTTTAGTACAAATTGGTTTTGGTTTACTCTTATTACTTATGCTGCCATCGAGATACCGATTATGATTTGGTATTTTAAAAAACAAAAAGTCAAAATCTAGACTAAGGAAGGTTAACATGCAATTTCGAGTCGTGAAGTTAATGCTAGGTTTGTTTATCGTTTTATCAGGTCATGCAAGTGCAAATTATGCTGAGGTAAAACTTACTCATATCACTCCCGAAAAGTCTGATGCTCAATGGCTTAGAACTAAACAATTTACACCCAAATACCCAATGGAGCTTGCAATAAAAGGTATTGCAGGTTGCGGTGTCTTTAAAGTAATTGTTGATGAAAATGGGCATACAGATAACGTTGAACTTATTAGTTCAGTGCCTAAGAGGGTTATTTATAAACCGGCGAGAAAAGTTATCAAGCAATGGCAGTGGAAAAATGTTTCCAGTCAACCTAATGCCATTGAAGAAAAGCTTATCCGATTAGATTTTTGTATGGGCGGAGCGACCCAAGCTGAGGCTAAAGCAAAGTGTGAAGAGCAAGCAAAATTAGCTTGCTGATCACACATTATTTTTTAATTATAAAAGGTCGATAAATTTAATGAATTATGATTTTTTTCTTGAAAGAGTAGTCGCATGATGAAATGGCTATATACCTGTGCGTTGAGTTTATTATTTATTGGCTGTAGTAATACACCTAATTATCATAATCCCGCACCAGATACCTGTGATGGAGCACCAGGATGTGCAGCATCAGCTATTTTAAGTGGTATACTGCAAACAGAACCTGCACCTAAGAAGTGCTCACAGATGAGTGGTCACCAAAAGGAAAAATGCGACGCTCAAGTTGAAGCAGTTAAAGCATCAATAAAAAAGCACAGCGAAAGTAAGTAATATAAAAATCTTATTTGTTAGTTGAGCTATTAGGAATTTAATTTGTTCAATAGTATTGCCATTTTATCTGGGCTAATAGCAAGTATTTGGCTTGTTATTGGTGTTTATGTTGCAAGTCTATTTTATGATGGTTATTGCCATTCAAAACAGTTTTGTAGCGAATTAGGAGCAACAGGTAGCCCAACAGAAAAGTTATCACCACTCATTAATAATTACCCGCTTGGCCTTTTATTTTGCTTATTTGGTTGGTATGTAGCTCAGCTACAAAATGTTTCAACATTAGTGAATTTTTCGGGTTGGTTTATTATCATTCACGGTATTGGTACTTGGGTTGCTGGCTATTTCCCTATGGATGCTGATCCATTTACAAAGCATCCTACTTTTAGTTGTCAGGTACATTCATGGGCTGGCTTTATTATGCTGCTGTCTCTAATTATTGCGCCAATATTAACTGCGTTAAGTCCTACATCTAGCATGAATCCATTTTCTTTTCGTTTGGTTTCAGTTTTTTCTGTTATTGGTACTGTTTATTATTTATTTCGTATGGCTAAAGCCGTTAAAGCTCAGGAAAATCCGGGAATACATCAACGATTATCTTATGGGTTTCAACTTGTTTGGTTAAGTAGTTTCTCAATTATATTACTGTGATTATTTACGATAAATGCTGACTTGACTAACTATAAATTGACGAGATTAATTTTGAAATTAACTAAGCCTAGAGATTAAAATGAAAGGTGAATAGATATTAATTACGTTATAATGACTAAAAATTAAATGACAATGGATCTTTTTATGAAAAAACTTATCGTATTATTAACTATTTCCACATTAAGTTGTTCTGTTTTGGCTGAAGAATCAAGTTGGTTTGATAGCTTGAAAAGCTTGGTTGGTTTGGGTGACACTCAAGAGCAAACTGTGACAACGCCAACTGCAAGTGGTTTGGTTGATATGCTAACAAGCTCATTAGATGTAAATGCTAGTCAAGCATCTGGTGGTATGGGCGCTATTTTAAACTATGTTAAAAACAATGTTTCTAACGACCAATTTAGTCAGCTTGCTGAATCAGTACCGGGTATTGAAGGTTTAGTAAGTCAAATGCCTGATATTAGTAAGCTAAGTTCTGGAGAAGGTTTAGGTGGTTTACTTGATAAAGCGTCTGAATATAGCGGTTCGTTAAAGTCGATTAATGATGTGAAAAAGCAGTTTGAAGCTTTAGGGTTAAGCCCTGAAATGATCAGCAGCTTTATTTCAAGTGCTCAAGCTTATTTAGACACTGAAGAAGGCAAACAAGCTAAACAAATTTTAACTGAAGGCTTAAGTAAATTATTAGGCTAAAGCTAAATTAATAATTATCGACTAACTAACATGATAAGGTTAACAAATCATGTTAGTTAGCGGTTTATTTATTTGCATTACACGCATAACTTTTGTGCATTCTATCACCTAAGTCCGCATCACCAATCTAAGCCTTTCTGCGCTTTTACACCAATCGTGAATGCGTGTTTAATCGGTTGTACCTCTGATACCGTATCAGCTAATTCAACCAAACGTCGATGGCACGCACGACCTGTAATTAACACGTGTTGCATTTTTGGGCGGTTGTTAAGTGTTTCAATAATTTCATCGAGATCAATATAGCCATATTTCACCATATAGGTCATTTCATCAAGTAATACGATATCAATAGTCGGGTCACTTAACATCAGCTTACTTTTTTCCCATGCCATTTTGGCGGCGGCAATATCCGTGGCCTTGTCTTGAGTTTCCCACGTAAAACCAGTGCCCATGACATAATGCTGAATGGGAAATTGTTTTAAAATGTTGAGTTCACCACATTCCCACTTCGTACCTTTTATAAACTGCACAATACCGGGTTTAAGGCCGTGTCCTAATGCGCGTAAAATCGTACCGAAACCAGAGGTGCTTTTACCTTTGCCATTGCCGGTAATTACCAACAATACCCCTCGTTCTTCTGTTGCTTTGGCAACACGCTGTGCAACCGCTTCTTTTATTTTTTGTTGACGTTCTCGGTGTTTTTTATCTTTAAGACGTTGTTTTTCTTGCTCGTTAGCCAGTTCTTTATTCATAAAACTCTCTTTTTAGGCATATTAAAAACGGCGATTTTTATTGAAAAGCTTTACGGCTAATTCAGGGTTACTGGGTAAATACCAATGCATATAAGAGGCAATGATATTGCCATGTTGATATACAAATTCCCCTAAGCGTTCGCTAGGGTGGTGTATTGTTTGACTAATAGGCGTTAACGCGATATTTGCACTTGAATAGTGAAAACTATGACCACGCATAATAGTGCTTTCGTTTTCATCTAGGTTAAATATGGGAAGTTCAACAGACTGTGAACCAATAGCGGCTAATTTCTTTTGCATGACGGCACTGCCGGGAATTAAGCCCGCCATTTTAAATGATTGATCTTCTAGGTTGGTTAACTCATCAAGTAAATACAACATGCCTCCACATTCCGCAACTATCGGTTTGTTGGCCGCAGCGAAATTTTTAATACTTTGTATAAAAGTAATATTTTCACTTAATGATTGCGCATAGAGTTCTGGGTATCCACCGGGCAAATACAGGACGTCGGCTTCAGGTAAACCAACATCGGTTAATGCAGAGCAATAAATTATTTCGGCTCCCGCTTGCTTAAGAAATGCGATGTTGGCGGCATAAATAAAACTAAAAGCTTTATCTTTAATAATAGCGATGCGTGTGTCAGCGAGTGCGGTATCTGACAACGTTGCTAAAGAAGTATTAATCGTAGGAAAAAATTCAACTTCAGCAGTAAGTTTTGTAAGTGCTGTTTCTGCTATTAGATCGGCGGCATGGTCAAGTTGCTGGTCAATATCAGCAAGTTCTTGTGCTTGCACTAAGCCTAAATGGCGCTCAGGTAAGGTAATTGCGGCTTCTTTAGGTATTCGGCCATAAAACTTAAATTCTGAGGCTAAGCTGGTTACTAACAATTCTTCATGCCTTTGTGAATTAACCCGATTAGCGATAACTCCTGAAAAAGGTAGATTAGGCCGATGCTTGGCTAAACCATAAGTAACCGCTGCAAATGTTTGCGCCATTGCTGAAGCGTCAATTACTGCAAGTACTGGAATATTGAAATACTCGGCGATGTCGGCACTACTTGGTGTACCGTCAAATAGCCCCATAACACCTTCAATTAAAATAAGATCTGAGGTTAAGGCTGCACGATAAAGCAGTTCTTGGCAGCCTTGTTCACCTACTAGCCATAAATCGAGCTGATAAACTAATTCACCACTGGCTTGGCGTAATATCATAGGGTCGATAAAGTCAGGGCCCACTTTAAATACGGTAACTTTACGGCCTCGATTGCGATGGTATCTTGCTAAGGCTGCCGTAATAGTGGTTTTTCCTGATCCCGATGATGGCGCAGAAATAATTAATGCTGGACATAATACGCCAGTACCCGTTTGATTTTTTGGTTTATCTGTAAAAGGCAATATCTTGTTTTCCTTACTGTTCTGACTGAGTAGTTGCTGTTACATTGGTATTTAAAAATTTACTTATCGTCCAATCAATTACGATGGCTGTTACTACATAAAAAATAGGGTTAGAGAAAGAACGGAAGTAATACTTAGCAACACGAGTTGTGTATTCAGCCCATGATAATTCAGGAAAATTGCCAGAAAATGCATAATAGCTACCATTCGAGATGAAAAATGCAAGCGAACTGGCAATCACTAAAGCGAATGAAACTTTAGCAATGTTAAATAACGTTGACTGTTTTGCCCAATCGACACGAGCATAGTAACCTGCCGCAAACATGACCGCATAACTAAAAGCTAATGCAGGGTATGAAACGGTCAAGCAGCTACCGAACTCTCCTCGAATATAAGATGACGTTAAATCAATGGCGATTGATAAAATATAGAAAAACCAGAAGCTTTTAAGGTTGCGTAAATACATGCCAGCAATGAAAAATACGGCGGTTGAGGCACTGGGTAATTGGCTGAATGTTGAAAAATGATGCCCGCGGGTGGCTATCATTAAAAAGGCTAATAATAGAAATACGCTAACAAGTAGGCTCTGTGGTGAGGTGGGCGTTGTTGGTTGTTTAGTTGCAGATTTCATCGCTGTTGATCTCGTATTAAGTCCATTAAATAAATTAACGGTGTTGGAAATCAAAGCGAGTAAATTAGTTAGCTATTAGTAACGGGTTTATCAATTGAAACAACTGAGTTTGCGCTTACTGTAACGTGAATGTTAATAAAACCAAGCAAATTTACTAGTCTCTGAATCACCGCCCACCGCAGTTGTCGAGTAATATCTTTCGGATTTATGCCAAAGAATATTAATTTAGGCCGGTCTCCGGACTTCTGTTCATCGCATTTGCAACACCTTCCCATGTTGTGACTAATACCTAAATAAGAGATTAGTTTAAACACAGTGGTTTTCGTTGCTGCTCACAGTTACCGTTGCGGGGGCAGTACTGGCATTTCACCAGTTTCACGTTTCATCTTCAATATTAACAAGCTTAAGTTATTGTAAATATTGAAGACACCTAAATCTGCGCTAATAGTACGCCAAGTGGAAATAAGTTACAACTGAGAAAGGTCAGCAAGTTACAGGGCTAAAGATTGAGGTAAGAATTAAAACTCAATATTAACAATTGAACCTATGTATTGATTTGGTTATTCTTCGACACCTTATGTAATCGGCCTGTTTAGTGCAATGAGTAATTTTCTTTAATGCAAACAACTTTATATTTAGCTCGTCATGGTGAAACACAGTGGAATAAGTTACATCGATTTCAAGGGCAACTTGACAGTAAGTTAACCGAACTAGGTGAGCAGCAATCACTTCAACTTGGGGTGACTTTAAGTGAAAATGACATTGATTGTATTATTTCATCTCCACTTGGCAGAGCCGTTGCCACAGCTAAAATTTGCCAACAAGAATTGAATGTGGAAACGGAAATAGAGGTAAATTTAAGTGAACGAGATTTAGGCCAGTGGCAAGGAAAGTCTGTAGAGGCACTCTCTTCGAATGCTATCTATAGCGAAGTATTACAACAATTTACGGATATTGCTCCTGCTGGCGGTGAAAGTGCCCAAGCATGTGGCAAACGTATTTACCAAGCACTGGAAACTATTGCACATAATGCAATAAACAAGCGTGTGTTAGTGATTTTTCATGGCGAAGCCTTACGTTGCTTTTTATTATCACTCGGTCAACAACACACAGAAAACGCCTATCAGTTGTTTGGCAATGGCAGTGTTTTTAAGCTACGGTATCAACATAAAAAAGCCGAATTTCAAGCTGTATTATAAAAATGAGTGTAATGGAAAGTATGGATACAGCTACATGGTTTACTGCGATACCTTATTTTGCTTTAACACTTACCCTTTTATTCGCGATACTGCTAGATAATGTTTTAGGGGAAGCGAAAAAATATCATTATTTAGTGGGGTTCGGTTGGCTTTGTGGTTGGCTTGAAAAGCGATTAAATCCTGAATATGATGCTAAAACATCAACTATCTTACCCGATAGCTTTTCTATTAAAAGTGCCATTTTAGGGGGGGTAGCTTGGACATTGCTCGTTTTGCCGCTCCCCATAATTTACTTCTTTTTATTTAACGACTTAGCTTGGTACTGGCAAGTGCTAGTCGATAGTGTCATTTTATATTTAGCTATTGGGCTTAACAGTCTTAAAGCGCATGCTATGCAAGTATATGCACCACTAAAGTCAGGTGATGTTGAAACGGCACGACATTTTACCGGTTATTTAGTGAGTCGTGATACGCAATCGCTAAGCCCTGATGAAATGTCACGCGCAACGGTAGAGTCTATGTTAGAAAACGGTCATGACTCGGTTATTGCTTCAATTATTTATTATCTAATAGGTGGCGCTTCTTTGGTGATATTACATAGACTCGCCAATACGTTAGATGCCATGTGGGGCTATAAAAATTCACGTTTCTACTCGTTCGGTTATGTCAGTGCGCGATTCGATGATTTATTAGGATTTTTTACTGGTAAATGCTGTTCCTTACTTTATGCCCTTCAAGGGAATGTTATCGAGAGTATCAAAAACGCTTACCTGCAAGGTAATCAATATAAAAGTCATAACGGCGGTTGGGTTATGGCCGCGGGCGCTACAGTGATGAATATTCGTTTAGGTGGCTTAGCAAACTATCATGGTGCGCTTGTAAAGTCAGTGACCTTGGGCAATGGCAAAGCTATCGCTATTGATGATATTCCACGAAGCATCACATTGGTACAACGTGCCACAGCACTACTATTGTTGTTTGTTTTTTGTTCTCAAATATACTTTTTTAACATGAGCTTACTCACTGGACGTTAACCGTTCGGATTAATCAATACGGGGTTTTATGGCACTTCTTCATGGCGGACAATTACAGCAGATGGCGACTCGTTATCAAGTACCGGTTGATGAGTGGCTTGATTTATCAACGGGAATTGCGCCATTAAGTTATCCTATTCCAGCAGTGCCACTGCATTATTGGCAACAATTACCGCAACTTGCCCCTCACTTAAATCTAGCGGCTAGGGATTATTATCAGTGTCAAAATATATTGGTTACTAATGGTAGTCAGTCAATAATAAAAGCACTCCCAAATCTTTGGCGGCAATATAATCAACAATCAAATAAGGTGTATTTACCTGCTAAAGGTTATAAAGAGCATGAACATGCGTGGGCGAGTGCAGGTTATAATATTTGTTATTATCATGATGAATTACCCGCTAAAACCGACTTAAGCGAGCACTGTGTATTGGTGGTGATTAATCCAAATAACCCAACAGGAAAGCTCTTTACACAAACTGAAATCTGTCAATACCAAAAGACAATAAAAGAGATTAATGGCTTAATGGTTGTTGATGAAGCGTTTATGGATGTTATAGAGCCAGACCAATCCATTACGTCTTTTGTGAATAATACGGATCACCATACCTTGGTGCTACGTTCATTTGGAAAATTTTTCGGTTTAGCCGGAATTCGTATTGGTTTTTTAATTACAAGTGACTATTGGCAACGTGCTTTTTCTGAGCATTTAGGCCCGTGGCAAGTGAACGGGCCTGCACAATATATAGCCGAACTTGCATTAAAAGATAAGATTTGGCAACAACAACAACGTGAAAATTTACATCAGTTACGTTTGCAACAAGAAGCATTGCTTAGGGACGTTTTAGGATCAGAAATTATTGCCGAGGTGGTTAGCACTAACTTATTTATTACTCTGAGCTTTAATCAATTAGTGATTGCCAAGTTACTACATGAGCTTTTATGTAAATTAGGCATTTATGTTCGGTTAACTGATGAACAGACGAGCTTAAGGTTTGGTATTACCACTAAGGCTAATTTTCCTCGTTTAGTCGATGCATTATTACAGGCTAAAATTCAGTTAAAAAAATAAGCAAAAAAGCATCACGCTTTTTTGCTTATCAAATAATCATACATACCTAAACTTAATTAAAAGTTTTGGTAATTAAGGCCAATATAAAAAGCACGTTCTTGAGTGTTATAGCCTTTGGCTGTTTGGTAATCTTTATCGAACAAGTTGGTAACACGTGAGGTAACACTTAAGTTACTTGTTACTTCGTAGTTCAAGCCTAAATTAACCAATTGAAAAGCAGGTAAATGAACCGGCCCTTCTACCCCATAAACACTGTCTGTTCTCGCGCCTACAAATTGGTATTGAAGATATAAATCTGCACCAGCAGCTGAGGTGGTAAATTTATAATTAAACTTTTCCTTAGCGCGTCGAATAAGTTGTGCATAGGTTAATTCACCCATTCTATCGCCACTTTGGTATGTACTTGATTGATCTTCAGTGTCGGTATAAGACACGTTCATATCATGTGTACCACCCAAACCTTGATAGTTTGCCGCTAGTTCAACCCCTTTTATTTCTACTTTGGCAAAACTCGCCGCTTTACCTTCTTTTCTGCCGATAAGGTCGTCAATTTTAGAATTATAAAAATTAATACTCGCGTCAATATTGTTGAATGTTGTTTCATAAAACACTTCAAACGTATTTGAGTATTCAGCTTTTAACGTAGGGGTACCATAGCCAGGATAATAAAGACTATTAAAGTTAGGCACTTTAAAGCCGGTACCATAATTAGCCACTAAGCGACTATCAGCATCAAGCTGATAACCTAGGCCTAAATTATAGGTATTTTCAGCGTCGATGTTTTCAACATCATCGTGTCTAATGGTTGCTTCGTAAGTCCAAGCGTTATCGGTATAAAGTGTATGCGCGAAAACACCGGTGGTGTCTCTTTTTTGAATATCGTAGGTTGTTGTACCTTTTGACACATCATCTTGATAGTGATCAACACCTACATTAATTTGTAGTTCATCAGAAAACTGCATGTTGTTGGTAAGTGAATACTGCATACGACGCGTTTCAAAGGTACTTTGCCAAATACCATCACTTAAACTGTCGGCACTATCTCTGTTTTGGCCTACAGAAAAGGTGGTAAAGTTCTTAACACCATTCAAAACACTTTGATAGTTTGCGCGTACTAACCATACATGGTTTCTAATATCTGAACCGTTGTAATAGCCATCGTATTCATTGTCACCTTGATCGCTAGAAAGCAACCAGTCAAAAGTTAAATCTTTGGAGATTTTTTGTTGGCCGCGAATAGCTACAGAGGTAAAGTCGTAACCGTCGTCATCAGTTTCACTGCCTTCTTGAACATCAAAGCCGTCACTGGTTTCTTTACTGATTGAAATACTGCTGTGCCCGTCACCATGGCTAATTCCAGCACCCGCTTTGTATTTTTGATAACTGTCACTACCAAAACTTGCTCCAGCAAAAAATTCGCCTGCTTCAAATTGACGGGTAAAAATTTGTATAACACCACCAATGGCATCTGAGCCCCATAATGCTGCACGAGGACCTTGAACTATCTCAATGCGTTCGATCATTTCAGGAGATAAGGTATTTAAGCTTGCGCCGCCAGATGTGGCAGAGCTGATACGAATACCGTCAATTAATACTAAAACGTGATCTGAATTAGTACCACGCATAAAAATTGAAGAACTTTGACCTCGCCCACCATTGGAAGCTACATCAACACTGGTTACTGTGGTGAATATATCTAATACTGATGTTGGGTTCATTATTTCAATATCGGCGCGAGTAATAACAATTTGGTTAGCTAGAGCATCGCCAATACTCATCGAAGAACGGTTAGCGGTTACTGTATATACTTCAACAGATTCTTCGTCTTTTTCATTCGCAGTTGCCATAAAAGATGTAGCAAATGTTGCCGTGATCGCCAATGATAGTAACGATTTCGTTAGTGTGTTTTTTTGTTTGAATTTCATATGACCTCTTAATGATGCCCTCCGCACCATAGTGATTACTGCGTATTGACGCAGTGGATTAAGAAAGTTCAAGTACTCGGACTTACATAGCTCAATATTATTTAAGTTATTCACTTAACAATTGTTGCTATGATCACCGTTGCGGGGGCAGTGAAGAATTCTAATCTTCTTCCCTTGAACGAACTATATTAAACAACACTGAAAGAAGTTGCAGTGTTATCAGCTTTTTGGGTTTTTCATTATTTACCTAGAATGGTAAAAATGCGCGCGAGATCTTATCACGTCAACACGAGAAACTGTCAAGAAAGAGTCTATTTATTTTTTTAAGAATGATGGGAATAAGCTAACCGCGGTACTATTTGTGCTATCTTTTTTGTTTTAATGCATACCAAGCGGTAACGATGAGAGTAGAAGCAAGCGTTAAACTTGCGAATATATCGATTAAGCCGTCAACTAATAAAGCGGTGATGATACCGGTCAGTGAAAGTATAAACATGAAAATTGGCCACTTAAATATCTGCCAAAGTGAAAGTTGCTTAGCCATTTTGAGTGACTCCATTAGCGATATTCTTTGTTGGTGTATTTCTATTCAGTTTTTTATTTTTTTGAACCCATAAATAAAGCCCGCTGCCTAAAATAATAATGGTTAGCACATCAAGTATTGCCCACAATATTTTAAGGAATAGTCCGCCGTAATCGCCAAAATGTAATGGTCTTGATAAAGATAATGCTTTAGCGTACCAAGGCATTTCACTTAACCCGATAACTTCTCCGCTTACTGCGTCAACTAATACTGGCGTAATAAGCTCTTTCGTTAATGGCGTATTGCCATGTAAGAATATGGCGTAATGTTGATTACTTGAAAAGTTGCTGCCCGGGAAAGCCACAAATTGTAAGGTCATATCAGGTGCCGCTAATTTGGCTTGCTTGACTGCTTCACTTAGAGAGGCAACTGGTTGAGCAATAGTTCCCCCTTGATGTTCAGACAATAGCTGTTTTAAATTGTTATCTCGCCATGTATCTAGAATTGGTTTTTCAAGCGTATTAATAACCCCAGTTAAGCCGACAACCAATACCCAAGCGATAGTGACGATACCAAGTAGGTTGTGATAGTCGAGCCATTTATGACGTGTTGATTTTTGCTTGCGGACTGTGCCAAAACGAAGTTTACGCATATATTGACGATAAATAACCACGCCACTTATCGTTGATAAGATAAATAATATGCCCATAGCCCCCAAAAATAACATGCCGGGTAATTCTAAAAACATATCGGTGTGTAATTGTAGAATGAACTCCATTACCGATTCGCCTACATCTGCCGGCGGCACTAAGTCGCCACTGGTGAGATCATAGGAAGCAAAGTGCATTTTAGTGCCCGGTGCGTCTGCTGTTGGGCCACTTGTCACATTCACAACAGGGCGGACGATGTCGAAGCTCATATAAATAGCTTGTTCACCTTCGCGATTATTAAGGGCTATAGTTAATATTTCGTCGAGTGTAAGTGGCGTTGCATCAGGGGATTTTGGCTGCCAAACATCAGGATTAAGGGCATCGTCTATTTCATCATGAAATATCAGTGGTAGACCAGTTATGCATAGCATCAGCAAAAAAGCGGTACAAATTAAGCTAGTCCATTTATGGATAAGCTCCCATACTTTTACTGTTGATGCGCGCATTTAAATTAATCCTGTTCTGAATCAACTAGAAGTCGAAAGAGACAGATATTGCCACAGAACGCGGTTCACTTAAAATTAAATAATTAGCACCTGGATAACCACCAGTTGAAGACCAATAGTTATTATCGGTTAGGTTGTTAATACGTGCCTTCACATTTAACGAGGTATCACCAATATCGAATGCATATCGTGCACCAATATCTAATCGTGTCCAGCTATCTAATTCTTTAGTATTGGCAGTGTCAATATATTGCTCACTGGTGTAAATGACTCGACTGTCTAAGGTTAAGCCGGGTAAACTAGCGATATCCCACTCGATATTGATATTGGTCTGCAATTCAGGAATACCAATAGGCGTATTGCCTTCATCTGCATTGCCTTGAGTTTTTGCTAACTCAGCATCAACATAAGTACCACCACCGATAATTCGTAAGCCTTCTATAGGTTCACCAAATACTGTTATTTCCATGCCGGTACTTTGTTGTTCACCTGATGCCGAAAATACTTGATTAGTAATGACAGCATTAGGACGATTAAGAGAGAAAATATTAGCAGTTGCGCCTATTTTTCCACCATCGTATTTTAAACCAAGCTCTACTTGTTCTCCGGTAAATGGTTCAAGCACTTCGCCCGCATTACTAACGGGTAAACCGTTACTTACATTAGGCGCAGTAGCTCCAGGTTGAAGGCTTTCAGCATAATTACCGTAAACAGAAAATTGCTCTGACACCTTATATAATAAGGCAAAAACGGGTGTGACTTTACTGTCATCATAAATGCCTGTTTGTACACCACTTGTGGCATCAAAGGATTGTGTTTTAATCGATTGGTGTCTTAAGCCTACCGTGGCTAATACCGTTTCATCGACAAACGACATGGTGTTAGCAATAGCGATACTTTTGTTATTCACTTTTTCAGTAACCGTTGGGTTTTCCATATCGCCACCAAGAAATACATCAGTAACCGGTGGCGTTATTTGTACTGGGTTGTATATGTCTACAGCAAAACCGCCAAAATCAGCAAATGCAAACGCATTTTTAGATTCGGAATCAACGATTGCGCCAGAAAGTACAAGACGGTTAGGGATCCCTGCCAAGGTAAATTCTGTTTTAACACCACCATCTATTGAATAAACCGAGTCATCTCGTACATTGGCAAAATGAATAGCAGTACCGCTACCATCAGCATTTACTTTAGGGTTTGCTAAATCATTGTTTTCATCGCCACTTCTAAAGCCAGCACCTAGCCAAACACTTGAATTGTTGTCGAGGTCATATTCACCACGAACTACACCAAATAACTGTTGCTCATCTGAAAACGTCCAACGTTGGGCGAAATTTGTATCTGCATCAGGCGCTTCAGGAACATCACCAAGAGGGGTAACTTGTGGGCGAGGAGCATCAATATGATTGTCTTGATAACCAATATCCGCTGAAAATCTGGCATTGTCACTGGCATAGTCAATCCCTAAAGACAGCACACTTAGGTTTTGTTTTTGATCGGTAATAGCACCTTCACCATCTCTTAATACGCCATTAACGCGTATGCCCCATTCATTAGCGTCACCAAAGCGAGTACCAACATCTACAGCACCAGAAAGTTGGTTGCTAGCATCATAACCAATAGTGGCGTTTTTTATACCACCGATAGGTGCGCGTTTAGGCACTAAGTTTATTGAACCGCCAACACCACTTCCGCCTGGAGCTGCGCCATTAACAAACGAGTTGGCACCACGTAAAACTTCAACGCGCTCCAATAGTTCAGCTGCGATAAATTGACGGGGTAATATACCGAAAGCACCATTAAGTGTTATATCGTCAGAAAAAACAGGAAAGCCACGTAACATGTAAACTTCTTGGAAATTACCAAAACCTTTAGTAACTCTAACAGTAGGATCATTTTGTAGTATATCGCCAATATTTTGAGCTTGTTGTTCACTAATTAAATTCGAGGTATAGGCGGTACCTGAAAAAGGCGTATCTAAGAAATCAATATTACCGAAAATACCGACACGCCCACCACGAGCAACTTGGCCGCCAGCAAAACGCTTAGTAAGGTCTACTTGCGATGCTTGACCAACAACCTCGATGACTTCGGTCGTTTCCTTGTCTTTTGTGGTTTCTGCATTCTCTGCAAAGGCAGTATTAATGCTAAGCGATAATAATGACATCGGAAAAATTAATTTAAGGGTATTTGATAAAGACATTAACGTGTTCAAGGCTTTTCCTAACTGTATATGAGAATGATTGCTATCATCATTTAGATTGGTGTATTTTACACGTTGCAGTTATATTTTCAAAAAGAAAAGTGTAATTTTCGTCAATTAAAATAAATTCAAGATGTTAAATAAAAATATTAGCGGCAGGGTTTATTTTGTTAAATGGCGGCATTTTTATCGATTTTAGCTACAATAATAACGATTTTATTGGTATTTACATTTTCAATAAAAATCTGTTTACATATTTTTTGGTTGTTCAAAAGTACTATAAAAGTCCGTTTTAACTCTTTGATATTATGATTAATTATTGTCGCTTACTTTACGTATTTTACCACTCCAAATTAATGTTATACATATTAATGAGCAAACGGCTTGCGACAAAATGATAGAAATTAAGCTTTCAGGCATGAGCGTAGACAATGTTGCAATGATTCCCGCAATCGAAAACTGTGTGGCTCCTAATAATGCCGCCGCAGTGCCGCCATTTTTACTAAAAAATTCCATGTAACAGGCTTGAACATTGGGGAAAACGGCCCCCATTGAACCAATAGTTAATACCATCGCCATAACAAATAATGAGAGATCAGCATTGATTAAGGTGAACAAGATTAGCAATAGAATACCTATACCTTGAAGTAATACAAACCAACGTAGTATTTGTTCTGAAGCATAATGCTCCAACAATCGACGATTAGCCAAGTTGAAAATTAACATCAATACGACATTGGCCGAAAAAAATAAGGAGAATACTGTTGGTGTTACGCCAAAGTGGTTTTGATAAATAAAAGAAGCATGGGTGATAAACAGTAACATAACACTAAAAGCAAATGTGCCTGTTAACATAAACCTCATGGCTGGGCGTATTGATAATACGATTTTATAGCGCTGCCATACCGAAATATTTTCTTTGGTTGGTCTTACAGAGCTTTCTTTAAAAATTAATGTTTTTAATAAGATAAGAGCAACTACACTATAAATAGCTAAAAATACAAAGATAGCTTCCCAATGGAAAATGGTAAGTAATAAACTACCAATGTTAGGTGCAACAGCTGGCGCTAATATCATTAATAAACCAATTAAACTAAAAAATTTAGCGGCTTCAACACCTGAAAGCCTATCTCGAACTAATGCAGGTATAGTGACGGTAGCCCAACCGCCACCAAATGCTTGTAATATTCTAAGTATTAAAAATTCAGGTAATGACGTGGAAAAGGCCAGCAAGATACTGGCAATGCCAAAAATAGTAATGCCAGTAAGCATTACCTTGCTTCGCCCTAAATAATCCGATAAAGGGCCGCCACTTAATTGGCCTATGGCAAGTACAAATACATATAAGGAAATACTTAACGAAACCTGATGAACAGACGTGTTCATAGTTTCAGCAATAAAAGGGAAGGCTGGTAGGTAGGTATCTAAAGCAAAAGGTCCTAACGCCATAACAAAAGCTAAAACAGCGGCAATGCCGACATGGCTTTTCTGATTATCTTCCACTTATCACCTGTATATAAATTAACTTTAGGGAGTTAAATAATCTGACTAAATCGTGCTGAACGACTTTGTCGATTTATTCAATTATGCATTTTATAACAGTATACAGTGATTAAGCTTCAGCTGAAAACGAAAGCTCATCCTTGAGCTTCATCTGTAAGACTTTTTAATGGTGTATTTATTACCACCAAGTTGCATAAAGTGCAGCTAAAATAAGTATTACCCCAATAGCTGCAATATTAAATGGCTTGCTAGTGTCAAAACTTACTTCAGTTAAGCTAACGCTACTATCTTCCTTCGGAGCTTGACCTATTATTGAAACTAAATAACACAAGGCTAAACACAATAAGAATACGATACCGACACGGTCCATAAACGGGAGTTCTGGCCATAAAAATTTAAGCAGTAGTGAAAATACCGCCGAGCCTAGTGCCGCTGATAAAGCACCCGCAGAGGTTGCTCGTTTCCAAAACATTCCCATCACAAATATAACCACAATACCAGGGGTGAAAAATCCAGTGAATTCTTGTATGTATTGAAATGCTTGATCAAACTTGCCTAGAAGAGGTTCTGCAACAAATAAAGCGATACATAGCGCAACAAAAGCAGCAATACGACCAATGAATACATAATGCTTTTGGCTCTTGTTGGGTTTTAATTGGCTGTATATATCCATGGTAAAGATAGTCGAAATACTATTGGTCATTGAGGCTAACGAAGAGACAATAGCTGCAACTAAGGCAGCAAATACTAAGCCTTTGATACCGCTTGGCATTAATGCCATCATTGATGGATAGGCTTGATCGGGTGATGTTAAATTAGGGTGTAAAATTACGGCGGCAATACCAGGGAGCACGACAATAACAGGCATTAATAATTTCAGGTAGGCAGCAAAAGCGATACCTTTTTGTGCTTCTTTTAAGTCTTTCGCGGCAAGTGCACGTTGAATAATATATTGATTGAATCCCCAGTAACTTAAGTTCATGATCCACATACCGCCAATGAGTACAGAAATTCCAGGTAAACTCATGTAATGTTCATTTTCTGGTGATAAAATCATATCGAAATGGCTTGGCATTTGTTCGGTTAATACACTAAAGCCGGCAAGAACACCTTGACCATCTGAAACCGCGTCTAACGCTAAGTAACTTAACAATAAGCCGCCTAATACTAATAAAACGACTTGTAATATATCGGTATATGCAACCGCTTTTAAACCGCCGTATAATGAATAAGCCACTGAAAATGTAGCTAGAAACATCATACCAAACATCCAGTCGATACCAGCAACCGTTTCAATGGCAAGTCCTCCTAGCCAAAGCACTGCGGTTAAGTTTACAAAAACATATACCGCTAACCAAAATAAAGCGAGTGTAGTTTTTACTTTATTATCAAAGCGTTGCTCTAAATATTGCGGCATAGTAAATATTTCATTTTTCAGAAATATGGGCAGCATATATTTACCAACAATAATTAAGGTAATAGCCGCCATCCATTCGTAAGAAGCTATGGCAAGCCCCAGCGCATACCCAGAACCTGACATGCCAATAATTTGTTCGGCGGAAATGTTTGAAGCAATTAACGATGCACCAATTGCCCACCACGGTAGGGCTTTACTGGCGAGAAAATAGTCCTCTGTATTTGCCCCCTCTTTTTTCTCACTTCTCGATATCCATAAAGCAAGACATAACAGACCTATAACATAGACAATAAAAACGCCACTATCTAAATTACTCAGCTTATTTGTGAAATCCATACTTCTTTTTACCTTTTTTAGTTATATTTATTGAGTGTTTTCGAATGCATAAATGATATTTTTTTTATACTGTTCATTGGGTTGTAATACACAGTTTGGAAAATGCGAAATATTTACGGCATCTGTATAGTTTTGTGCCTCTAAACATACCCCCTGATATGGATAAAAAGGCTTAGTTAAATAATAGGCGCTATAGAGTTGCAGAGATGGTTGGTCGGTATATAACCGCATTCGCACATTATTTTGTTTGGATATTAACTCTGCTTTTGTCTCTTGAATCGCGGTGCTGTCTAAAACATAGCAATGGTCATAGCAATTAAGACTTTTTAATTCTTGATTGTTACTTGCTAATTGTCTTGGCCCAATTGCTTGCGAACTTCTAAAGTCAAAATCGGTATTAGCAACGGATAAAAAATCACCCGTTGGCATAGCATTTTCATTTCTTTGTAAGTACGCACTAGCGTTGATTTGCAGCAAAAGTGTTTGGCAACTCGCTTCACCTAAATGAAAATATGCGTGGTTTGTTAGGTTTATTGGCGTTGCTTTAGTGGTATTAGCGTTATAGTGAATTTTCAGCTTATTGTCGTCTGTTAGTTCATAAATAACACTCGCTGAAACTTCTCCAGGAAAACCTTGATCACCATCTTCTGATACTAAATGTAAACACACAGACGAATCAGAAAGTTGTTGCTCGTTTATTTGCCAATAACGCATGGAAAAGTTATCAATGCCACCATGTAAACAGTTTTCATCACTGTTAATAGGTAATTGGTAGTCGATGTTATTAAGCGTAAATTTACCTTTGGAAATGCGATTACAAACGCGACCACAAGTTGCACCTAAATAAAAAGGCTCATTTATATAATTTTCAGCGTCATCATAGCCGACAACCATTTCTGTTGGTTGTCCATTTACTGGAAATTTAATGGATTTAATACGGGCGCCATAATTAATTATTTCAACACTCATGCCAAAGCTATTGTGTAAAACAATACTTTTAACTTCATGCGTTGTTAGGTTTTTGGCGTTAGTCATGTGCATAACCATTTGGGTATTTAGATTGCCAGCGAAAAGTGTCTATCATCATCTCTTCCAATGTTTTTTCAGCCTGCCATTGTAATTTTTCACTCGCTTTATCTGCATTAGCCCAAAAAGCGGGCAAATCACCTGCTCGACGTGCTGCAATTTCAAAAGGTATATTCACTGCACTTGCCAACTCAAAAGCCTTAACAATGGAAAAAACGGAAACCGCAACTCCTGTACCTAAATTAAAAGCTTCTATCCCTTTGAATGATTGATTTTTTTCTAGCCACTTTACCGCCGCCACATGCCCTTTGGCTAAATCAACCACATGTAAGTAATCGCGTTCGCAACTACCATCAGCTGTAGGATAGTCACCTCCAAAGATGCTAAGCTTTTCTCTTTTTCCTACCGCAACTTGGGCTACATAGGGAAGTAAGTTGTTAGGGATGCCCTTTGGATCTTCACCTATCTCCCCACTTTCATGGGCACCTATAGGATTAAAGTATCGTAAAGACACACCTCGAAAGCTATTGTTTGCAAAAGCTTGATCTTGCAAGACACGTTCGATCATAACTTTACTTGCCCCGTATGGACTGGCGGGTGTTCCTAGAGACATGGTTTCAACATAAGGAACATTATTTTCTTCACCATAAACGGTTGCAGAAGAGCTAAAAATAAACTCATTTACGTTATATTCTTCCATAACTTCAAGTAAGCAGATGGTGCCATGAATATTACTTTGGTAATAGCTCAACGGCTTGTGCATTGATTCGCCAACTGCCTTTAATGCGGCAAAATGAATAACTGCGTCAATCTTATGCTCAGAAAATATTTGGCGTAATTTTGCTTTATCTTTTATGTCACCCTCAATAAAGTCGACTTCTTTATTTGTGAGGGCTTGAACGCGGGCAATAGATTCTATACTCGAATTTGATAAGTTGTCATAAACGACTACTTGATAACTATTTTCTAAAAGCGATAACACAGTATGAGAGCCTATATAACCTGCCCCACCGGTAACTAATATTTTCATCGTTATGCTCCTTAATGTCTTACCTGAATGCACCTTGGGTGGCATGGCAAATATATATATTAGGTTGAAGTGAATATTGCTGTGGGTACTTTTCGTTGACAACCTGCGTAAGCTTGTCAACCATATCATTAGGTACTAAGGCGATAACACAGCCACCAAAACCACCTCCAGTCATGCGAACACCACCATTTAAGCCAAGCTCTGTATCAATAATCTCGACTAAACCATCTATTTCTTTTGTCGATACCTCAAAGTCATCGCGTAGTGAAGCATGTGACGCTTTCATCAGTTTACTGAGTAATTCAATATCATTGGACTTTAGTGCAGATAAGGCTTCAATCGTTCTTTGATTTTCAGTTATCACATGGCGAGCACGTTTATAAAGTATCTCAGGTAAGTCGTGTTTTGCTGTCGTTAACATTTCTATTGAAACATCTCTGAGTGCGTCTTTATTAAAATGTCTAGCAACCGCTTCACACTGTTCGCGTCTATGGTTGTATTCACTGTCTACTAGACCACGTTTTACATTTGAATTAACAATAAATAAAGAGAGGCTATCTGGAATAGGGGCATCTTCAAACGTTAGTTGTCGGCAGTCGAGCAGCATTGCGTGCTTTTCTTGTCCCATTGCAGATATTAGCTGGTCCATAATGCCGCAATTACAACCGACAAAATCATTTTCCGCGGCTTGACCTAATTTCGCTGCTAAAATGCCGTTGAGATCCAATTCATAAAGCTCCGTAAACGCTTTTAAAATAGCAACTTCAAAACTTGCAGAAGAGCTTAATCCCGCGCCTTGTGGCACATTGCCTGTAACGGCTAAATTGGCTCCGCGAATTGCCGGAAAATGTTTCATTAATGCTTGAACAGAACCTATCACATAGTTACACCACATTTTATCTTCATTGAAGACAAATTCATCTAACGAAAACACGGCACTTTGTTGCTCACAGTCATGGGCATACACTTTTATCAGATGATCATCACGCCTTTTAGCGGCGATCGTGGTGCCATAATTAATGGCTGCAGGTAAAACAAAACCATCGTTATAATCGGTGTGATCGCCAATAATATTAACGCGACCAGGTGCATGACAAACAATGGCAGGCGTTTCATTAAATTCCTGTTCAAACAAGGTGATAACTAGTTTATTTTGGTCCATTACTTGTTCTCCTTGTAATGCACAGAAGGCAGATTTCTTAAGCGTTCAGCCGCTTGTTCAGGGGTGAGATCTCGCTGAGCCTCAGCCATCATTTCATAGCCCACCATAAATTTTCGTACCGTGGCTGAGCGTAATAAGGGCGGAAAGAAACTGGCATGTAATGTCCATTCTTTATGTTCTTGTCCATCATAAGGCGCACCATGCCATCCCATTGAATAGGGAAAAGAACAATTAAAGAGGTTGTCATATTTAATGGTAATTTGTTTGATAATATCGGCGAGTGATAATTTCTGGGCTGTGGTTAAATCTGTCATTCTTGTGACAGTAAATTTTGGTAGGACTAAGGTTTCAAAGGGCCAAGCAGCCCAATAAGGCACGACAACTAGCCAGTCAGTATTTTCAACAACAAGACGTTCTTTATTAGTAAGTTCCTTTGTTCCGTAATCACCAAGTAGATTAGTACCATATTTTTCAGCATAGGCAGATTGCGTAATTTGCTTTTTATTGACTAACGTTGGTAGCTGTTGTTGTGCCCAAATTTGTCCGTGTGGATGCGGGTTAGAGCAGCCCATGACACTGCCTTTATTTTCAAAAACCTGTACCCATTGATAATTTTTACTTAACTCAATGCATTGACTTTGCCAGGTATTAACAACTTGGCTAATTTCTTCTACGGATAATTCGGGTAATGATTTACTGTGGTCTGGTGAAAAACAAATAACTCTGCTTTCCCCTTGTTCCGTTGCCACTTTAAATAAAGGGTCTTCATTTTGATAGTGGGGCGTATCTTGTTTTAACGCAGCAAAATCGTTGGTAAACACATAGGTTTCAGTATAATTGGAATTGATTTCTCCATTAATCCGCGTATTGCCCGCACAGAGAAAGCACTCTGGATCATAAGCTGGTTTGTTATCACTTTCTTCTGTTTCAATTTGCCCTTGCCATGGTCTTTTTGCACGATGAGGGGAGACTAAAACCCATTCATCTAGTAGCGGATTAAATCGTCTATGTGGGTGCTCGCTCGGATCAAAAACTGCTTTCATGGCTATATTATTTAATTGGGTTAATTGTATGATAATATCAAATGTAAACGTTTACCCTTAATTGTGCAACCCTTAAGTTGAATTTTATTAACTTGCTATATAACTACTGTTTTGCTTAAATAATACCTAGCTTAAAATCACACTAAAAAGTGTAAACGTATACCTTATGTCAACAATTAAAGATGTCGCCCGCATTGCTGGAGTTTCTGTTGCTACTGTATCTAGAGTCGCTAACAATGGCCCTAAAGTGAGTAGTAAAACAAAAGAGAAAGTGCAAAAAATTATGGCTGAACTTGGCTATACCCCCAATGCCAATGCCAGAGCACTTGTTACCCAGAAAAATACCACTATAGGCGTGGTTATACCTGAATTGAATGATCCCTTTTTTGCCTCACTTGCAAATGGCGTGGAGCAAATTTCCCGTCAACATAACATGCAACTATTACTAAGTACTGGGCAACTAAGTGCAGAGTCTGAGATGCAAGCGATTGATTTATTAGTTGGACGTCGTTGTGATGTAATGGTTATCCATAGTAAAAAATTAAGTGATGAACAACTAATAGCGTTAAGCCAACGCATTAAAGGTTTAGTGATTATCGATCGTTATGTAGCTGCTATTGCTGAACGTTGTATTTGGCTTGATAACTTTGAGGGCGGGAAAATAGCGGCGCGACATTTACTTGCCTTAGGTCATAAAAATTTGGCGTGTATTACCAGTAAATATCAAATTGATGACCCTGAGTTAAGGCTTAATGGCTTTACTAATGAGCTTAATGCGTCAGGTATACCACTTGATGAACAACTCATAGCCTGCGCAGAACCAAGTTTGCAAGGTGGAGAGGTGGCAGCTCAGAACTTACTCGCATCAGGTAAGCCTTTTTCCGCAATATTTGTTTATAACGACGCAATGGCAATTGGCGCTATTTCAACGCTAGAAGATAATGGCTATCGCGTACCTGCTGATATTTCAGTGATAGGCTTTGATGATGTATTACTGTCACGTTATTCAAGGCCAAAATTAACCACATTGAATTATCCGATTGAAGTAATGGCTAAACAAGCAACAAGCTTGGCTTTAGCTTTAGTTAATAGCCAAGAAGTTGCTTCTCAAAGTAGCACTCTTAAACATATCCCTCGATTAGTAAAAAGAGAATCGACAAATATTTGTAATGTTAAGGCAACTGAGATTAACTTACGTTAATCTCTTGTTTAGCTAAACGTTATGTATTCATACTCACGTAGTGAATTCACATTCGCTAATATTGGTAATTATTGCTCTGTTAGATGTTAAAATTTACCTACCAAATTAATAAACCAACCTTTTGAGTCGTAATTTAAGTCAGTTAAGTCATCACTAAAATCAGTAAAGTTATAACCTACGCCAATTTTAAAGTTTTCACCAATATGACGATGTAAAGCAATCAACATACCGCTACGTTTATCGTCAGCTTCACTAACATCAAGCATACGACCTTCGACAAGAAAATCCCAATGTCTGATCAAATGCCAATCAAGTTTCACTACATATAAGCTAGAGGTGCTATCAAACCATTCGCCGGCTTCTCTACCTGCACGTATTTCACCTTTACGATGAGCAAGTTTAGCACCAATAGTCCAACGAGCACTTAAATCATAATTAATATCAACTGCTACAACATGGCTGCGTTGTTGGTAATCATTTTGCTGATAGCTCGCAGTAAATTGCTCAGCTGGTGCCAAATCATATAAATAATTGTAAGTTAGTAAAGCGTTAAATTTATCGTTATCAACTGGGCGATAAGCAAAACCTAATAAAGCTTCGCTATAGTCACTGTTTAAGCTGTCTTTAATGTTAGAATCGCTGATTGCAATGTCAATTCTAAGTTGTGCGCGCCAATCAGGGTTTACTTTATAAGAGAGATTATTTCTGACTAAATAAGAGTCTCGCTCATCTTGCTCTTGCTTATCATTACGAAACTCTAACGCACCACCGTATTTGAAGTCTGTTGTCGCATAATTTACATTTATTGCAACCGTATTTCGCTCTAACGATGGCAGACCTGGCTCTTCTTGCGTACCATTTTCTAAGCTAAGGCTCAATAACCAACGTTCGCTTGGCAAATACTCAATACCGTAGGCATGTGTTAAACCAACACGGCTATCACCATGTTGATAACGCTCTTCACCATAAACATTAATCGTATCGCTATAACGATGGCGAACACCACTTACTAATTGGCCATTACGTCCACCTAAACCGTTATCTGTGCGATCGGGGTCTAATGCATAATTTAAATAAATATTACTAGCATCATCATACTGATATTCACTACCAATTAAGGCACCAAAGCCTTGATTACCATCAGAAACTTCGCCATTTAGTTTGATGTTTTTGGTTATTTGATAGTTACCGCCAATACCCGTGCGGTTATTCGCCAATTTACTATCATCATGATTTAACGTACCTTGAACAAAAGCGAGTAATCCCCACTTTTCGTTATGTTGATAGTCAACTTGCACCGCTAAATCAGTACGTTTCCCTACATTCTGTTGTTGCGCCACAGTTGCCGCTTCACTATCTTCAGCACGTAAACCAGCACTCACTGCCCAGTATTCATTCAAAGCATGGTTTAGATTAAATTCAGCACTGAGTTTATCAATACCACCTTTTTCTTCACGGGAGTCTACTTTTAGAAGAGCCTCTGTATCTTTGCCCATAGGCAAGCTGATTTGAGCGCCAACTTGCTCGGTTTCATATTGACTAAACTGACCAACACCTGAAAAATCAGCATCGCGATATTGCCAATAAACATTACCTCTACCGTTATTATTTATGCCTAAATCTTTAAACACAAAAGCGGATTCAACCCGTAAAGCTTTTGCTTTATCATCTGTTGTTACCGCTGTGGTTAATTGATCAAAATAATAACCACCATTATTAGAACTGGTGCCTGCTACACCTTGTCCCTGTGTTTGAGCACCTTCTAATTTAATATAACTTTGCGCTGAGTAGCGATAGGTTAAATCAACCCCTTGTAATTTATGCTCTTCAAGCCCCATGTCTTGCTTGCTGCCGCTAAAGCCAATCTTCCAACTATCATTAATCCAATGGCTTACTCGTCCACCAAACGCTAATTCGTCAAGCTCATCAAAACCTGGTGTATATTCATAGTTAACGACTAAATATGCAGCATGACCTGATAATCCTCCCGTTCGTATAGTTTGATTATCTTGACTAATAGATGATAACGGTCTAGTTAATAATACCCTGCCTTGAATAGCGTTTACGTCGTAATCAACACCAGCAACTAAAGGCTGAGAACTTAATATTAAACCAGAGTCTTTATCACGTATTTCAATGGATAAGCGTTCAGAACCTTGGCTAATATCCTGATTGCTTAAGTAGTACAATGAACCGCCGGTACCACGAAATTCTTCATATGCAGCATTAGTACCAGCTTCAGCGGCGAATAAGTCAACCTGGGTAGTTCGTTCTCCAAAGTTTGTTAATTTCTCGCTATTCCAATCAATATTAGCACCGTAAAGCCCACGTTCAATACGTGCAAATTCAGTATCATTGATATCGGAAATAAAATTTCCCCACATCAAATGTGATTTATGATCATTTATCTTAGCGTAAAATCGGCCTTGTGTAGGAGCATCATCAACAAGCGTTGAATCATCTCCATAAACGGCATAATGATTTTCTTGCTCTAATCTTCGTAATAAACTTGCTGGATCTTTTTTATCAAAATTAGAAAGTAAATCTTCGATAGGTTCTTCAGTAGAATCAATACTGGTGGTAATGGTGTATTTATCCTGCCATTTACCTTTTGCATAAAACGCTAACCTTCCATCAATAAAGAGATCATCATCAAAGGCTTCATTTTGAGTGACAAGCTCCGCGGCGCCAATAGTAGAGTTTTTGCCAACGGTAATATCGGCTAAACCGACATAAAACCAATCATCACTTTTTAATTCAAGATGACGTTGAAATAGTTGTCCATTTCCTTGCTCATCAAGCACAGCAACTTCAGCGTTAAATTGCCCTGAGGGGATAATTTGTTGGTTTACAAACTCGCCTTGTTCGTTAACAGGTATTTGCTGCCCTAAAAAATAAACCTGATGATCTGTAGGTACTTTTTGACCATTAACCGTTAACGTTCCACCATTTAAAGGAATATTTTGTAATACCAGTCGACTCTCGCCATAACCACTCAACGTTGCTTGCGATAACGGTAACTCTGGACGTATTGGCGCTCCTGTCGTGATTGTTGTTAGCTGCGTTTCATCAAAATTTCCGGCGCTGTCATAGACTCTCAATAAATAATAATACTCAGCTGCAGGTGTATCAGGGAGCGCCCACTGCGCTTGAAGTTGCGTATTCAGAGGGATAACAGTATGAGGATCTGCTTGAGAAGATTGCTTAGTACTAAACAGACGTATTTCAGCTTTATCAATAAAATCTAAATAATTACTATAGCCTTGCCATTGGATTTGCCAGCTTTTATTGCTTTCATTAACGTTACTATCTTCATTCACTTCAGAAAGTACGGGGGTAATATTTAATGCGGGTTTTATCGACAAATTATCGTATTGCAATTTAATATCGGCATTATCTAATGCAACATCAGTACAACGTTGATTATCAGCATCACTACTTTGATCAGCATCATTTAATAATTGTCCGTCAATTGTGATCACGAATGGCAGTTCTTTAACGCCACTAAAGTCACAAATATTATTTCGGGCCATTGCCATCAATGGCTCTGGTACGACAACATCATCAAACCAAGCTTGTAATTCCACACGTCGGTTTTTAGCCATTCCTTCTGCTGTTAGGTTTGATGCTAAAGGTTCAGCACTGCCTTTACCATCTATCGTGATTGCGATATCCGATAATTGTAGCTTTTTCTTAAAATACTCAGACACAGCTCTAGCCCGCGATTTAGATAAATCAACATTATCCTTATAAATTTTAAGGGCTCGAGCGCTTAACGCTTGATTGTCTGCATGACCAACAAATGATAATCGAACATTTTTTTTATCTTTTAAAACATCAATCGCTTTATCCATCATCACAATTAATTCTTTGGCTAATGTATGTTTTCCTGAAGAAAAATTAATTTTGGGTAAGTTTTCTACCTCTAAAGTATTAGTCTCAACCAGAGTGTTATCCTGATGCTTACTTGATACATCAGGTAATCCCAGAAATATCCAAGAAGCTGTGGCTAAATTTCTCTCTGCGTTTTCCTGTGTTTCAACAAGTACTAAGTTATTGTTTTCACTAACACGACCTGCTAAATCTCGCGAAGTACAAACGGTTGATTCATCACAAAACTGATCAGCAAATACAGGGTATGTAGTGAAAATAGCAAGTGCTATTGAGCTTGCGAGTAAACTCGGACGAACCTTTAATTTATTCATTACCAGCCCCCCTTGCATTAACAACGTCTTTCATACTTCTTTCATCCTGATAAATCTCTTGTTCAAAAATCAATTCATACTTACATTCACACTCCTGCCATAATTTCTCACTGTTTTCACGTAGCAATTCTAAACGGCGTTCAATGACATCAATGTCTTCATCACGCTGGCCATAAGCTAAGCGTAAAACGGATGGTTGAAGGCGCATGGCTTTCATTGCTGTTTGTAATTGTTGTTGAGATTTATCATTGAGGTTATCCCCCTCGAAGGCATCTGCATTAACTTGGATACGGACAACACGATGAATGGTAGCGCCAAAGTTGGCTTTTACCATTTTACCGCGTGTTAAACGAACAACTCTTGGGTTTTCAGTTGTGACTCTAAAACCTGATGGCAAGGTACGTTCATCTATTTTAATAATAAAATTAGAACCACGCATTTCATTAGGAACACCTGCACAAGCAATATGATATCGCCCATGTTCATCTGTAGTAACAAGCAAACCTCTAGCTGTTGCTAAACGTACTGCTGGTAGACCGGATTCATCGGCATCTTGATAACCATTAGCATTTAAATCGTTAAATACTTTTCCGCTGACATCCGAACAATCGAACAACGGGTCTGGCACAATACGTACTGTTGCATCAGCAATATTAGTCAAAATTAATTGACTGTTTTGGTATCCGCCCCACGCCTGATTAACATATTCGCCTTCACCAACTCCTGCACCAATGATAGTAATGAGATCAATTTCATATTGTTGGTTGGCTGCGAAATTTAAATCAGACCAGATAAGTTGACGGTCATTAATTAATGGCTCTACTTTCATGCCATTAATAGTCGCTGAGCCTACAACGTATTTGAAGCCTGGAGGTAATTGGTCAATAACATTTAACTGGCTCAAACTAAATTCTTGATTATTGGTGACCACAATAGAATAAGGAACAAAATCACCGCGAGAAGCATTTTTCACATTGGTGGTTTTAATTACGCTAAGCATTTCATCGTCGATAGGATCAACCGGAATGTGATTATTAATCACATTGCCTGAGGGTAGTAGCGGATCAATATTAAAGCTTAAATAATATTGTGTGCCTTCGTCTCCGTCTGAAAAATCTGCCGAGGTAGTACCACAATTTTCAGGATCTTGAACGCTTGCGCTCAAAGGTGGAGGAGAATCTTGTCGTTGAACCAGTGCTGGAGTTGGAGAAGCAAGTATATCAACCGTATTTGTACACACCTGAAGTACTTTAGAGACACCCGGTAAATAACCATTTGGCTCAGTTACAACAAGGGTATAAACTCCTTTAGGTGCAGAATTAAAGATTAAAAATTGGTAAACACCATCATTTCCTGTGATTTGTTCAACATTGGCCAGCCCCCCTACTAAATCACGTTCTGGATCAAAGCCAACAGGCCCTTCGAAACGAACTGTAGCGCCGGCAACAGGTTCACGGGTTTTACTATCGTAAACAACACCTGAAGGATCGATAGGCAGATTTTGATCTTCGATATCTTCACCAACATCTAAAGTGATGTTACGAATAGTACCAAAAGATAAGTCAACGCCTGGTTCATCTGAAACACCATAGCCATAAATTGCGCCATTTTGTTCATGTATAAAGCGAACTTCATAAATGCCTGGTGATAGTCCTTCAAACAAATAACGACCATTAATGTCAGTTTTTACAACAGCAATAGGCGTAATATCTTCATTATTTTTAGGATTATCTCGAGTGTCTATAAGTTGAACGGTCCAGCCTTCAAGGCCATTGCCTTCATCTTCATCACGATTATGGTTACTGTCTAACCATACTAAACCACTAATACTCGATGGATTTTTAAGTAATTCACCAAAGTCATAATCGATAAGATGGCTAATATGATCGGTAAAGATAATCTTGCTGAACGAGTCATTGCTTAATTCACCACCATGACTGCCTAGACTATCTAGACCGTCGTCCATTTCACTTGGTTGTGTTTCAGTTACAAGGTACCCTTGACTATTCGGTAATGGTAAGTGGCTAAACATGTACTTACCATCAACGCCAGTTAGTACGCTTCGCTCTACAGATTGACCATTAATATCTGTGCCTGCTAACGTAATAGTAACATTGGGGATTCCCGGTTCGTTCTCAGTACGGATACCATCTCGATTTTGATCATTAAACACGCGCCCGCTCAAAGAACTACCTCGTTCGCCAAAATTGTAATCTATGCCATTTTCACCCGCGGCAATCACAACTTTACTGAATTGATCATTGGCTAAAATACCATCAAGACTACCAAGGTGATCTTGACCGTCATGCCAAGCTGTTGGCTGTGTTTGACTGATAACATAGTTGCCTGCGCGTAATCCACTGAAGTTATACTGACCATTAATATCTGTTATTTGAGTATATTGAACCGTTGCATCTTCTTTCCATGACTCAATGCCTGTTAAGGTAATTGTGACACCTTCTATACTTAATGTTTCGCTTTCGTCTCGTTCACCATTGTCATTTTCATCAACCCAAACTTCACCATGTAGCGAGGCGCCCTCTAATTCGGCAAAATTATAGTTTTCAAGTTGGGTGTTTGCTGGAAGTTGTACGTCAATAATTTTATCGGTTTTATAACTATCGGCGATAATCTGCTGACCAATGCTTTCTGCACCATCCAGATATTCTGCTGGTTGCACTTCACTAATTTGATATCCGTTTGTATCGCTCGGGTCTAGTAAGTCAAATAAATATTGACCATTTTTATCGGTAGTAATAGTACGTGTAACGGCAGCACCTAAATGGTCTGTACCTGTTAATGTAAGACTAACATTCTCTATACCCGTCTCATCATTTGAGTAAAGGCCATCTGCATTAGCATCAATAAAAACAACACCTGAAATTGACCCTATAGCCCATTCGGCAAAATCATAATGCTTAAGTTCACTATTTAACGTGATTTGAATACCAGATATCGTATCGCTAACTGCACTATTAGCGATGATCACGCCAGCAATACTTTCTTGACCATCAAGATAGTCAACGGGGTGAGTTTCTGTCAGGGTATAACCTGCACTATTACTAGGTGGTAATTGGGTAAATAGGTATTGGCCATTTGCGTCAGTTAGTTGCGTTAAGTTAATTTGCTTACCATTTTGACTGATCCCTGCTAATACCATTTCTACATTAGCGATACCATTTTCATTATTGTCTTTAAGGCCATTTTTGTTGTTATCTACAAAAACAAAACCGCTTAATCGCCCTTTATATAATTCGCCAAAGTTGTTGTTTATTAAGGCCTCTTGGTCTTTTAATACCAACCCCGTTAAGCTATCCGAACCTTGGCTATTAGCAAGAACAACACCCGCAATACTGTCTAAACCGTCATCATAATTAACAGGCTGAACCTCATTAATTTGATAGCCGTTTGCATCACTTGGTTGTAATAGGTCAAATAAATACTGACCATTAATATCAGTCGTTGTATGGCGCTGTACTAATGCACCTGAATTGTCAGTACCAGTTAGCGTTAATCTAACATTTGCTATACCGGCTTCATCTTTTGAAGTCGGTAAATAAACACCATCTGCATTAGCATCAATAAAAACAACACCTGAAATTGACCCTATAGCCCATTCGGCAAAATCATAATGCTTAAGTTCACTATTTAACGTGATTTGAATACCAGATATCGTATCGCTAACTTCACTATTAGCGATAATCACGCCAGCAATACTTTCTTGACCATCAAGATAGTCAACGGGGTGAGTTTCTGTCAGGGTATAACCTGCACTATTACTAGGTGGTAATTGGGTAAATAGGTATTGGCCATTTGCGTCAGTTAGTTGCGTTAAGTTAATTTGCTTACCATTTTGACTGATCCCTGTTAATACCATTTCTACATTAGCGATACCACTTTCATTATTGTCTTTAAGGCCATTTTTGTTGTTATCTACAAAAACAAAACCGCTTAACCGCCCTTTATATAATTCGCCAAAGTTGTTGTTTATTAGGGCTTTATTAGCTAAAACTACTAAGCCCGTTAAACTATCGCTATTACGGCTATTAGGTATAATAGAGCCTCCAATACTGTCTAAACCATCATCAAAATCAGTTGGTTGCTTCTCAGTAACCTGATAGCCCATGGCATTACTAGCCGATAAATTGTCAAATGAGTATTCACCTTGACTATTGGTTAACTGAGTTAGGTTAACTGTTTGGCCGGTGGAGGTTTCGCCACTCAGTTGTAATTCAACCCCTGCTATACCTTGCTCACCTGCGTTGAATTGACCGTCGTCATTAGCATCAATAAATACAACCCCTTGAAGTAGTGTAACATCTGGAATGTCTGCTCCTTCACCAAAGTTATAGCCTGTCCCTACGCTATTGGCGGCCACCACAATACCCGATATGAGGTCATTGGCGAGCGTCCCTCCCAAAGTACCAACAGTATCTTTACCATCTATAACTTTACTTGGCTGGGTTTCTCTAATACTGTAGCCAGTGCCGTCGGAAGCAGCTACTAAAAACAGATAATCGCCATTAGCATCAGTTACTGTTGTTTGGTTTATAACAATACCATTACCGTCTTTACCTGTTAGGGTTAACCTAACCCCAGCTATACCAACTTCTCCTATATCGACCACACCATCATCATTTGTGTCTCGATAGACTTTGCCACTAACTTTGGCACTTTGTTCACCAAAATTATAACCACTACCTTGTTGTGCAGCCGTTAATATAATATTAGAAAAGACATCGTTAGCGATATTACCGCCAGCATTACCTAATTGTTCTGAGCCATCGGTCCATACAACAGGATGGGTTTCAGTAACAACATAAGTACCTGCTATTAAGTTATCAAACTCATAATTTCCGTTGATGTCAGTTTGAGTAATAATACTTAGCGTGCCGCTTAATGTGACAGTAACATTCGCAATACCTGTTGTTTCAGCGCCATCTTTTACGCCGTTATTGTTTTCATCGTGCCAAACACTGCCTCTAATACTTGCCCGTCCTAATTCACCAAAGTTATAATTTTCTAAGTTGGTATCCGCCACTAAGACTATCGCATTAATAGTATCTGTAGCACGGCTATTCGTGACTAAACTACCGTTTGCATTTTCTAACCCATCATCAAAATCAGCAGGTTGTATTTCGGTAATGCTATACCCCGACGCATTACTAGGTATAAGTTCGTCAAATAAGTACTGACCGTCAATATCTGTAGTTTTAGTAATATTAACGCTATTACCATACAAATCTATTCCGCTTAGGTTGAGAGTAACGCCTGCGATGCCATCTTCGTTACCAGCAACAATACCATCGTCATTTAAATCAATATAAATCTGACCAGCAATAGATGATTGTGTCACCGTTACTATTTCCGTATCGCTGTTATTACTGCTATCAGAGTCAAAACCGGCAGTAGTAATAGTAGCTGTATTACTGCTAGTTCCGCCTGTTGGATAAGTAATGAAGCGTACTGGCAATTGCACACTTGCAACATTACCATTATTAATAGTGCCAAAATCACAATCAAAACTTGTTTCTGTATTTATCCCTGTACAAACGCCTTGGCTAGGTACTGGTGGCCCAGTTAACTCCATACCTGCAGGCAAGTTATTGGTTAATTCTGAATTAGCGCTGTTCCCTGGACCATTGTTGGTAACTATCATGGTCCAATTAAATGGTTCATATATGGTAACGGATGTTTTAGAAGGGGTTATATCAACGGCTAAATCCAATGCAATACGTAAAGATGTACTTTCACCTTCCGAGTTATTAGGCGTATAAGTATCGAACTCATTAGAGGCTACGGTTGGTGTAATGCTTAATGTATCACCCGTTGGATCAGGTGCCGTATCTGCACGAAAGAATAAATAACGAGTATAAGTATCGTTAACCTCTAACTCTGTGCCTGAAGGTAATTCGCAGCGCATTGTCATGGTATTAGCACCTATTACCGAGTTACCCACATTACTACAAATCACATCAGCTGAAGTACAACTACCGCCACTTGCATCTGTAATGCCATCACATAAAAAAGTGAATTGTTTTCCTGCTTGCGGCTCCAACACAGCATCAAAATAAACATCAGTTGCAACTGATGGGCCGCGATTAGTGATCTCCATTTTATAACGAACTATATTGTCTGTAGTGGCAGGAAATGCACCAAAGCTAGGGTTCCAGCTAATAGGATCTTCAATATCAGTAGTATTAATTAATAAATCTAATTCGGATGATACAACGCTTAAGTCTTCACTCTTGCTATTATTACTTAAATCGCTCTCTATTGTTGTGGTGGTAATTGCAGATGTATTTGTTAATACCCATTCTGGATTGCCACTTTCCCAACGGGGACGCACTTTTAAAGTGATAGAATGACTCTCGTTACGGGTTAACGTGCCAATCGTACACGTTAATACATTTCCAACTAATGCCGCACAATTACCTTGAGTGGTAGTTGCTGAAATTAAATCATAGAAATGCCCATTGGGATTAAAAGTATGAGTAACCTCAACATCTTCAGCCGCGGATGGACCATTATTTCTAAAGGTGAGTACCTTGGTAACATCCGTTCCTGCTTCAGCTGTGCTTGGAGTGAGCCCTAAACTCACCATTTCTACGTCGGCAATAGGGTTAACCGTTAATGCAACACTATCGCTATTGTTCGTTTGATTTGGATCGCCCAATACTGCCGAATCTACTTCCGCTGTATTGGTAAAGGAACCGTCGTCTAATGGTCTGTCTACTATAATAGTAAAAATAGAGACATCACCTTGAGACATAGTTTCGCCATTTTTTAACTCACAACGCACTACTCCACCGGTAGTAGCGCAGTCAAATTTATTATGGTCATCACTAACCGCAATGCCCGTATTGGATGGGGTGGCGCCAATAACATTGGTTAAATAAGCGGGAATATCATCGGTAACTACAACTGCGTCATTGTCATTACCATTAAGGATATCTCCAGCAACATGTGTAACTGTTAGTGTATAAGTAACTTGGTTTTCGTTTGTTTCTAATACATTTACAGTACCACCTACTGTACTTACCGCTTTAACTATAGATAAGTCTGCTGTGTCAGTAGTACTTTCAACGCCAGCACCTGTACAGTGGTTAGGTATAACACTATCAGGTTCTCCGCCTATATCATGAGCACAGGCATTATTGGTCAGGGTACCAGCGGCATTTGCTTTAGTGACAATATACAAATAATCTGAAGAAGCACCATTACTTAGCTGGTTAGAAAATTCACATGTAACCACTTCAGGGCTGGCGTTATCACTATTACAACTCCAATTAGTGCCCGAAAAAGACACATACTCTTCATCATCATGCAATGTATCAATCACAGTAACTATGCCTGAGGTTGCTTTAGGGCCATTATTTTTAACCCTAATACTGCTGGTCATGTTTGACCCTAAAGCCACTGGATTAGGACCTTTGGTTTTACTTATTTCTAAATCAGCACCATCTGGCACAATATCAAAAGTGACTGAATCTGTATTATTACTGGCAATAGAGTCGGTATCTGTCGTTGATATGGCTACCGAATTCACCACATTAACACCTGTTGCGGGTACCGATGTTTGGATTTGAATATTATCCGTTGCACCAACAGCATACGTAGAACGGCCACAAGTAATAGTTTCTGGGTTAGCGCCATCGGTATTACAAACCCAGCCAGCTCCTGTTGCACTTACCATGATAAAATCGGCAGGTAATGTATCAATAACTTCAACCGTATTAGCTAAATATGGACCATTATTTCTTGGCTTTAATGTAAAAGTGGCATTTGTGTTAGCTATAACGGGGGCGTCAACCGTTTTTGTAATACTTAAATCCGTGCCTGGGTTAATTGTGGTATTTTCAGTTTGAGTATTATTGTTAGTATTTGGATCTTTAACAATGCCTGTAGCTGATACTATCGCGCTATTAGTAACTGTACCTGAAATCGCTCCCACAACTTTCGTATTAATCGTAATTGCGGGTGCATTACTATTATTAGCTAAAGCGCTACGTGTACAAGTGACTACTTGACCGCTATTGCTGCAACTCCATCCACCGCCATTGGCTGAAAGGTAATTAACACCTGTAGGTAAAGTATTTTCAACTTTAAGAGCGCCCGAGTCATTAGGGCCTGCATTATTTACAATTAATGTATAGCTAAATTCTCCACCCGCGGTTACAGGGTCAATACTATCACTCATTGTCAGGTTTAGATCGGCACCATCCTCAATCGTTGTATTCTGAGTAGATCTATCATTCAATGCATTTGTGTCTGTAGAAGAGGTTGTTGCAGTAGCTTCTACAGCAATTGAAGCTGGTGTAGTTTCACTGGTTTTTATAATAATATTTAAATCAATCTCTGCTAGCCCAGCCAGATTGCCAAAGTCACAATTTACACTACCAGGTGCACCGCCATCGTGGGTACAACTACCATTATCGACGGAAACAAAACTAGTAGTTGCGGGAAGTGGAAAGGTTAATTCGACATCAGCCGCCGCATCTGCGGCATTATTACCAACGGTAATAGCATAATTTATTTCGCCACCACGTGGCGCGGGATCTGGACTATCTTCCAAAGTAGAAACAAGGACATCAGCAGCAAATATTTTTGCAGTGAAAAATATTAGAAAAAGACTTAAAGAAGATAAATATTTCATAAATTTGATATATACCTTTGACCATAGATTGATGAACGCCCAAATGTGAGAGGCATATAATAGGGAGTAAGAGAATTATGTGCTTATCTGAATCGGTCATTCTTTTATCTGAAACGGTCTAATTAGGCTTTCATTGGCTAAAACAATTTGATTTAGGACTGGTTTTACGGGTACTGTCTGAAATACGACAAAAAGGAATTAATAATATTAATGTTAAAAGCTATTGATAATGCCATCTAAAATAATGAAAAATAATTACTTGCTAACCACTTATTTCGGGCTTTTATGTTACTTTTTCTTTAACTCGTTCTATTCTCTAGCTGTTTCTGTTGATCATCTTGGTAAAAAAAATGGATTAAGTAACTCAAATGTAAACACTATATTTCAAGATAGTGATGGAATTCTCTGGGTGGGAACAGAAACCAAGATAAATTGGTATTTAGGTGGTCAATTCAACGAGTTAGAAGTTAAATTAAATGATACTAAAGTAAAACCTTTAAATGTTGCCCGCATTTTTGAAGATAATGACAAAGGGATCTGGTTTTTTAATGTTGTGAATGGAATATTCCGGCTAGACAAGCAGAAATGGATATTTTCAAAAATTTCGATAAAAGATGAGAAAAATAATTTAACAGAGTTAACGGGAAATCAGATTTTTGTCGATAAAAAAGGCACTATATGGTTAACAACTAATTCTGGTGTCTTTACTTATGATACCACTCGCCAAGAACTTACTCCCATTCCTCTTTCCAGACAAAAATCTGATGAAGTGCTCATGTTCAATCAAATTACTTATTTTTCAGATGATCAAATAGCGCTGGTCACAAGCCAAGGAATTTATCTTTGGCACGCCGAACAACGACAATTTATTACCTTAGAGTCGGATATGTTAAAGCAAAAAGAAATACTCAAAATTAGTGTTTCAAAAAATACAAGCTGGGTACTTACAGCTAAGTCAATGTACAAAATTAATAATAAAACATATGAAACTGAGGAAATTTTTACTATCAGTACGAACCCGAAGAGGTTATTCGATATGTTTATTGAAAAAGACCTTAGTTATTGGGTAACAGCTAAGAATGGTATCTACCATATGTCCTCTGATAACAACTTGATACGTTATTTTCAACCTAAAGAATTCTCTGGTTATGATAAAAATCATGCTGAAGGTATACAAAAAATAGATGGTAGACTATTGATTGCAGTAACTGGGTCATTAGTTACCTACGACTACGATAACGATAAAATGGAACTTCTTGGAAGTAATATCAAGCTTCAAAATGGTGGTGCTGGACTAATAGATAAACTTATTAGTGATACTTCGGGAAATTTATGGGCGATAACCCAAAAAGGTATTGCTAGAATTAGCTTTAATAGACCTACATTTAATGTCTACCAATTTGATCCTAAATCTGCTTTTGGGCCTAAAAGTCAATTAACTAGGGCCATTTTATATGATTCTCAATCTCAGCTTTGGCTAGGGAGTCAAGACAAAGGTATTAGCCGTTTTAACAGTAAAACTAAAGTATGGGATTATTTTACTTATAATAAAGATATTAGTGATTCAATATCCAATATTCATACTAGAGCTTTGCTAGAAGATAAGCAGGGAAATATTTGGGCAGGAACTGAGGGAGGGGGGCTTAATTTATTCAATAAGGATAAACAAAACTGGCAACACTTTAAACAAGGAAAAATGCTAGATCATATTTTCAGTTTACAAGAAGGAAATGATGATAACTTATGGATTGGTCATGGAAGAGGTATTGCATCTTTCTCTAAAAAAACACGAAAATTCACCAATTATTCTCCTGTTGATAAAAATGATACTTCGCCAATGGTCAGGGCATTAAGTTTAGATAATAAAAACAATCTATGGGTAGGTACTCATTTTATTAAAAGTAAAGAATTAGAAAAATACACATATGCGCGCGGGTTATACAAATTTAATACAATTAGCCACAGGTGGAAAAATTACCATCATATACCCAACAATCCGGATAGTCTGTCAAATGATTTAATATTTGCCGTTAATGTTGATAGTCAACAAGACGTTTGGGTTGGAACATGGGGCGGTGGTATTAATTTGTTAAAAAATGATGGTGAAAGTTTCCAACACTATACAACGAATGATGGCCTATCAAGCAATGTTATTTATGCTATTTTTGAAGATAAATTGGGGCGTCTTTGGATTAGTTCAGCCGGCGGGCTTGATCGTATGATCCCCTGCCACCGAAAATCGGCGGCAATTAACTATCAATGTAAACCTATAATTAAGAATTATGATTTTTCTGCGCCCTTATCGGATATAGAGTTTGATTCAGAAAGTGCGTTTCAAGCCGAGGACGGCACCATATATTTTGGAGGGCTCAATGGCGTGATAAGCTTCAATCCAAACAAACCTATGGAATCTAACTCACACCGCCCTCAGAATACATTTTTTAGTCAATTGAAGATAAAAGGAGAATTTGTTACCCCTGATTTACACCATGGTTTGAATCAGTGGATAGGCTACGCTGATAAATTAACACTTAATTATGATGAAAACCCCTTTTCACTTTCTGTGGCAAATAATGAATTTACTCAGCCAGAAAAAAATCAATATCGCTATAGAGTGGATAACGGCTATTGGTCCAGTATTAATCCTAAGTACAAGGATTTAACATTTAGGAAGTTAGGTTTTGGTAAATATAAAATTGAAATTGATTCAAGTAATAACGAGGGTATTTGGTCCAATAACCCTAAAGCGTTGACATTAACTATTACACCGCCATTTTATTACTCTTGGGTTGCCCTCTTTTTGTATGTCTTTATTATTATTGCAGGTATTTTCCTTTTTATATTAGCGCGCCAAAACAAACATAAAAAACGCAAAAATCAACTCAAAAAAGAAGTTAATTTGAAGACAGTAGAAATTCTAAAAGGTAAAAATGAAGTTGAAGAGCTACTTAAAGAAAAACAGCACTTTATTGAAAATATATCTCATGAATTGAAAACACCATTAACACTAATTTTTAACTCGTTAGAGACCATATCCAATAGAGAGTTAACTGGTGAAATTAGTAAAAAAATTAACAATATAAAGCATAATGGCCAGCGCTTATTTCATCTTTTTGAGCAGTTACTATCGCTCACTAATAATGAAAAAACAACAACCAAAAAGTCAATTATATTGTTGGCAAATACTTGTCAACAAGTCATTAATAATTTATCAGGCGTCGCATCAGAAAGACAACAGACAATTATACTTGATTGCAAAACCAATGCAGAACTAATTATTGAAGATCAAGCATTAGAGACAATTCTTAATAACCTTATTTCAAACGCAATAAAATATGCAGATAATTCAAGTATAATCAAGGTGATTTGTACGGTAGAAAACCTTAATTGTGTTATTAAAGTCACTAATGTTGGAAGTAATATTCCAGCAAAAGATTGTGAATCAATTTTTAAAAAATTTTACCGATTAGAGCAGCACCAGAAAATTGAAGGCCAAGGCATTGGCTTATCACTAAGTAGAGAGTTGGTTGAATCTCATCAGGGCACGTTAACATTAGATAACAGCCAACCTAACCTGATTCAGTTTATTGTTTCACTGCCAATTGATTTAATTTTTAATCTTGATCAAGCATTAGTTGAAGATGATGCTGGTGAGAACGCTAAAACAGATTACATACTAAATTCGAGTGGTAAAAAACTGCTTATTGTTGAAGATAATCTTGAAATTAATCAATTCCTTACTCAGTTATTAGCTCCAAACTATAAAGTATTGAGTTTATACAATGGCCAAGAAGCCGTTGAACAAATTGAAGCCTTTCAACCAGATATTATTTTATCAGATGTAATGATGCCATTAATGGGAGGATTTGAGTTATGTGAATTTATAAGATGCAGCGATAAGTCTTATAGTAAAATCCCAATCATTTTGCTTACCGCGAAAAGTGATATATCAAGTCAAAAGAAAGGCTTACAGGTAGGGGCTACAGATTATGTAAACAAGCCTTTTAGCGGAGAAATATTAAAGTTAAAAATAGCAAATTTATTAGATTCTTTAACAGACAAAAGAAATAAAATCACGGCATCAGCTGCCAAATATTTACAAGTAAATCAATTAAATGATGATATTCAAAATAGCTTTATTCAACGCACGAAAGTTTTTTTAAAAATACATTTTCCAGATCCCGAGTTTAATGTAAAAAAACTTTCAGAATTATTAGCGATGGATGAAAGAACTTTAAGAAGAAAATCAGAACTTTATTTATCACAAAAGCCCAAAGATGTTATCCGAGAGTATAGATTACAATGTGCTTTTGAGATGTTAAAGTCAGGTGATAGTATTTCGAATATAGCGATATCTTGCGGCTTTACAACTTTGCCACATTTTTCAAAATGTTTTAAAGATAAGTATGAAACAACGCCTAAACAAGCACAAGGGAAACTACTTATCTCAGGTGATTGCGAATAAGCATCAATTTGAGTAGCTTATGGTAGCATGAGTAATAAGGGCTTATTTTTTAAGATTTAATTAAATTATTATAATCAATATTCTAAGTTTTAAGTATTCAAGGATATTTAAAATAAAATGGCCCACCCTGCAGGAGTCGAACCTGCGACCTTACCCTCCGGAGGGGTACGCTCTATCCAGCTGAGCTAAGGGTGGAAGATGTTAAGCGCGGCAATATTATAGTTTTCATTGATAGTTGTCTAGCCATGCATCATGGCTTAGTGCGAGTTTTTCAAATGTAACTATAATTAAACATTAAACTGTTTGATAAACTGGCCGTTATAAACAGGGAAAAAGGTGTACTTTTTTTGATAATCAGCCTAAAGTAACCTTTACTGTTGATAATTATTAGTTATTGAAGAGCAAAGTAATTTTCCATGATGCGTGTATTTTTTGTTTTATTTTTAAGTTTTATTTCATTGTCGATCATGGCGCAAAGCTATGAGTCACAAAAGATCACTGCGACTCCATTTCAGCAAGCGATTAGCAAAACAGGTAAATTAGACTTTAAACGAACGCTCGACTTATCATTTAAAGCAACAGGATACTTAAAAATACTAAATGTCGATGAAGGTGAATACTTTGAAGCTGGCGATATTCTTGCGGCATTAGAAACAACCGAACTAACAGCAGATAAAAATGCTAAATATGCTTCATTATTAAATGCTAAACGTAATGTAGGCCGGATATCTGAACTCATCGCTCAGGATTTAAGTTCAGCTCAAGCACTTGATTTAGCTCAAACTGAGGTTGAAACGACTAGAGCAGCGTACCGTAGCGCATTTTATAATTTAGAAAAGGCGCAAATAATGGCTCCTTTTTCAGGACAAGTGCTTAAACGGTATACAGAAGTGGGGAAATTAGAATCCCCGTCGCAGATAGCGCTTTCTATTGCGTCATTAGAAAATAATTGGATAATCAAGGTCGCACTTACTGAAGCTGAAATAGCCTTGGTTACATTAAAGCAGCCGGTAAATGTTCGTTTGAATAATGCAGGTAACGTTAATGGGGTTATTTCTAAAATTCCTGCAAGTGCCGATGCCGAAACTCAATTATTTAATATTGAAATACTTTTACCTGACGTTACTAAAGAGTACCGTTTAATTGCAGGCCAACTAGCTCAAATTACGATTAATACTACAGTAGATGACTATGTTTTTGCTGTACCAATTGATGCTTTAGTTGAAATAGATGAGCAAGGCAATGCAATATTAATGACGTTGAATGACACCACTTTGCCTATTTCACAAGCTTTTCCTATATATAAACTCGATAATCAATATATATATTTAAGCGCTGATAGTCGCCTAAGTGAAATGACTGTGATCACTCACGGTTGGCATAATTTTAAGTAGTGAAGTGCGCATGAAACTCCCTCGAATAGCCATAAACAACGCACAATTTACTTTCATTATTGCAATACTGTTGGTGCTAGTTGGGATAGTTTCTTATTTTCATATGCCTCGTTCAGAGGATCCCCAATTTGACCTTCCTATTACGCTAATTGAAGTCGTATATCCGGGTGCCTCTCCTAGTGATATTGAGTCGTTAGTGGTTAATCCAATTGAACAAGAAGTTTCTACGATTGAAAATATTTTAAAAGTTGAATCTCAAATTAAAAATGGTGGTACTCGTATTACCATTGAGTTTATTTATGGTGTTGACCCTGAAGAGGCTTTTAATAAAGTAAAACAAGCCGTTTCTTCTATTCAGTCAAGTTTACCTGATGGCATTCAGCAACTATCCGTTTTTAAAGCAACACCTATTAGCGTTGCTATTATGCAGATAGCGTTGTGGAGTGAACCTCATGATTACAAGTCGATGGAGTTTCATAGCAAACAGCTTGAAAAACGCCTAGAAGCCTTGTCAGGCGTTAAAGAAGCTGAAATTTGGGGCTATCCTCAACAGATTGTGGCGGTAGATGTTAATTTAGATTTATTGAAGCATTATAAACTGTCAATTACTGATATTAGTAATACTCTTAAAGGCCGCGCGCTAAATGTAACCCCTGGCTTTGTTGATGCAGGGAATCGTCGTTTTAATGTTACCAGCAGTGGTAGTTTTGAGCACGTAAACGAAATATCGGAAACTGTGATTCGTTCAGACCAGCAGGCTATTTTACGCTTAAAGGATGTTGCTCATGTTCATTTAACGGATCGTGAACCTACGTATTTAGCTTATTATCAACATAAACCCGTTATATTTATTACTGTACAGCAAAGTAAGGGAACCAATATTTTTGAACTGACCAAAAGTATTGAAGCTGAAATATCTCGGTTCCAACAATCGCTTCCGAGTGAAATAAAATTAGAAACACTGTTTAAGCAAGCTGATAGTGTTGAAGTAAGAGTTGATGGTTTTTTTGATAACCTTTGGCAAGGGCTGATTATTGTTGGCTTAATGTCTCTGCTTTTTCTTGGTTTTCGTGAAGCTGCAGTGGTAGTTGCTGCTATTCCATTGTCTTTTTTAATCGCAATCGGCTGGTTAGATTTCGCAGGCTTTGGCTTACAGCAAATGTCTATTGTTGGCTTAATTATAGCGCTTGGTTTGTTAGTGGATAATGCCATTGTGGTAACTGAAAGTATTCATCGAGAGAAAGCTAAAGATGAAAGTCTGGTGTTAGCCTCAGCCAAAGGAACCAGTAAGGTAGGTTGGGCGATCACCTCTGGCACTGTTACTACGATGTTTGCTTTCTTACCTATGTTATTGATGGCGAGTAATACGGGTGATTTTTTACGCTCTATGCCAGTAACTGTCGTTTTAGTCTTATTGGCGTCATTATTGATTGCGTTAACAGTTACTCCTCTCTTGGCGAGTAAATTATTTAAGAAGAAAGACGGAAAAATAAAAGCATTACAGCACTATCTTAATATTTTTGCAGAAGGTATTTATGCTCGATTTTTAGCTGTAATAATTCGTTTTAAAATACTACTTATTATTATATTTATTATTGGGCTTGTTGGTATGGTTTCATTATTCCCACAGGTCGGCGTAAGCCTATTTCCAAAAGCGGAAAAGCCTATGCTATTAATTGATGTGGAAGCACCAGTAAATTCATCACTCAATTACACTGAGCAAGTGATGCAAGAAATTGCACAAGACTTATCTACTAAAGCCTTGGTTAAAAATATTGCGTTAAATATTGGCAATGCTAATCCACGTATTTACTATAATGAAATGCCTAAGCGTGGCGTTCCTCAATATGGACAGATATTGGTATTATTGACTGAATATGAGTCAAATAAAGTAAATGAATTAGTTAATCAACTTCGAGCACAATATAAAAACTGGAGTAAGGCTGACGTTTCAATTAAAGAATTTACGCAAGGACCTGTCACTGATCAGCCCGTTACTTTTCGTTTAATGAGTGAATCGCTAGCAGACCTACACAAAGTAGCAGCAGATTTAACAGAAAAAATGAAAAGCACTGCTGGCATTATCAATATTAATAATCCTATCGGCATGCCTAATACTGAAGTTAATGTCGCTATTGATTACGAGAAAGCAGGTTTATACTCTATTGATATAAATAAACTTGATAACACCATTAAAACCACTTTATCAGGTGAAAATGTGGGCTTTTATAATGATCTTAACGGTGAAAGTTATCCGGTTGTTTTGCGTAGAAATCAATTTGATATTGAAAGCTTAAATGATATTTATATTGAGAATAATCACGGTAAAAGCATACCATTAAGCCAAGTTACCGAAATAAAATTACAGCAGGGGCAAACTGATTTTTTCCATTATCAAAAGCTGAGAATGGCTAAGGTCTCAGCTGATGTTGAACAAGGCTATTCGATTAATGAATTAACCTTAAATTTAGTCGAATATTTATCTGAATATAAACTCCCCCAAGGTATGTACTTTATGTTGGGTGGTGAGGAAGAATCTCGTCAAGCGTCATTTTCAGGCCTATTTCAAATATTAATGATTACAGCGGTGGGTATTTTTGCGGTGTTAGTATTGCAATTTAAATCAATTTTACAGCCTTTAATTATTTTTACTTCTATACCTTTTGCAATGGCCGGCTCGGTTATAGGTTTATATTTAACAGGCCTTTCGTTTTCAATCATGGCCTTTATAGGACTTATCAGTTTATTTGGAATAGTGGTCAATAACGCTATTATTTTGATAGATACTGCGAATACAAATTTGAAACAGACACAAGAAAAACAACAAGCGATTGTTAACGCTGCTTCAACACGTTTTACCCCTATATTACTGACAACATTAACAACTATTGGTGGTTTATTACCGTTAACATTATACGGCGGCGCAATGTGGCAATCTTTAGGTGTGGTGATTATTTCAGGCTTATGTGTTTCAGCAATTGCGAGCTTTTTATTGGTACCTGTTTTAACATTAGTTTTTACTAAAAATAAAAAGGTTATAAATACAACAGGCACTAAACTTGATGTTAAGTGATAGGTGATTTTATGCAAGTTTCAGAAATAATGAGTAAATCGGTTGTTAGTGTATCAATGGACGATACATTAAAAGTGGTCAAAGATATTTTTGAAAAAGCGAGTTTTCATCATCTTCTTGTTGTTGAATCGAATAAGTTATGCGGTGTTATTTCTGATAGAGATCTCCTTAAAGCGATTAGTCATAACTTAGGTACAGCGTCTGAAACAACAAAAGATATTGCTACTTTAAATAAAAGAGCTCATCAAATTATATCTCGTCAATTAATCACATTACCACCAACAGCAGGTGTTTATGATGCCATTTCACTGTTTAATAACCACAAAATTTCTTGTATACCTATTGTTAATGAGGCAGGAAAGCCTGTAGGTTTATTAAGTTGGCGAGATATTTTTAAAACCATTGAAAATCGAAAGAATAATAAAACTAATTAATACTTTTATGAAGGAGTTAACATGAATAAAATCGTACTAATAATATTAGCAATCTTATTGCCTCCAGTAGCTGTTTTCTTGAAAAGTGGCGTGGGTAAAGACTTAATTATTAATATCATATTGAGTTGTTTGTTTTTTATCCCAGGAGTTTTACATGCACTGTGGTTAATCACCAAATAGTGCATTATTACGCTATAAATTGTTGATGAGTAAAACAAACTGAGTGTTCATCCACTTGGTTTGTTTTTTAATAATTCGCGCAAGTTAGCAACGCCCATTTTTGCTGTCGCTTGTTTTTTTTCAACACTTTGCTTAGTTTGAGTTAATTCCCAGCTTAAATCGTCTTGCGGTAATTCATGTAAAAAACGACTGGCTTCGGTACGCGCAACTTCACCAAATTGACGGCGCTCTTTTGCGTAAGTAAAAATTAATTCTCTTTGCGCACGGGTAATACCCACATAAGCTAAACGACGTTCTTCTTCTACGTTGCCTTCGTCCATACTGGTTTGATGAGGCAATAAACCTTCTTCCATACCGATTAAGAATACATAAGGAAATTCTAACCCTTTAGATGCATGCAGCGTCATTAATTGTACTTGGTCGGCATTATCTTCATCTTCGCTACGTTCCATCATATCGCGTAATGTTAAACGTGTGACTACTTGGGGTAAGGTCATTGGTTCATCATCTTCAGACCCTTCTAACATTTGGGTTACCCAACTAAAAAGCTCTGTTACATTTTTCATACGCATTTCAGCAGCTTTTGCACTAGGAGACGTATCGTAAAGCCAATCTTCATAATTCATTTCACGCACCATGCCTCGTAAAACGGCTGCAGTATCTCCGCGTTCAGCATGGTCAGCCGTTTCTACTAACCAACGAGTAAAGTTTTGTACGTGTAACAACCCACGACCAGTTAAGGTTTGCTCAAGGCCTAATTCAAAGCTGGCAGCAAACATGCTGATTTGGCGCATATTTGCGTAACTGCCTAATTTTTCTAAAGTAGCGGGACCAATTTCTCTACGAGGTACATTGACTATACGTAGAAATGCATTGTCGTCATCAGGGTTAACTAAAACTCTCAAAAACGCCATCATGTCTTTAATTTCTGAACGAGAAAAAAATGAAGTACCACCACTTATTTTATAAGGAATGCGGTTTGTCATTAAGGCTTTTTCAAGTAAACGAGATTGATGGTTACCTCGATACAAAATAGCGTAGTTGCGAAATTGACTTTTGTTTAAAAAACGATGGCCAATCAATTCGCCAACGATGCGTTCAACTTCATGTTCTTCGTTCTTTGTTTGTACTACACGCAACTCAACACCATAGTTTAATTCACTAAAAAGTGCTTTATCGTATACATGGGGGTTATTGGCAATTAAGGTATTGGCACATTTTAAAATACGCCCGCTAGAGCGGTAATTTTGTTCTAGTTTGATTAATTTTAATTGTGGGTAATCTTGTCCAAGTAAGACTAAGTTTTGTGGCTTAGCCCCACGCCATGAATATATTGACTGATCGTCATCACCCACAACGGTTAATAAACCAGCTTCACCTGTGATTAATTTCACTAATTCGTACTGGCTCGCATTGGTATCTTGGTATTCATCAACCAACATATATTGAATTTTACTACGCCAACGCTGACGAACTTCTTCATAGTTTTTCAGTAATAAGGTAGGCACTAATATCAAATCATCAAAATCTAAAGCGTTGTAAGCTTTCATGTGCTTTTGATAACGCGCATAACATTCGGCAAAAAGTGCAGTATCAGCATCAATCGATTGTTTTAAAGCCTGATCAGGTAGTAATAAGTCATTTTTCCAATTAGAAATCATACTTTGCAATTTGCTCAGCAGATCTTTATCCCCATCAAATTCTTCTTGAGTGAGTTCTTTCAATAACGCTAAAGAATCTTGATCATCGAATAAGGTAAAACCAGGTTTATATCCTAAGGTTTTAATTTCTCGGCGAACGATATCTAAGCCCAGAGAATGGAATGTTGATACGGTAAGTCCGCGAGTTTGGTCTTTGCCTAGCATTTTAACAACACGTTCTTTCATCTCGCGTGATGCTTTATTAGTAAAGGTTACCGCGGCAATATTACGTGCTTTGTAGCCACACTTTTGAATAAGATAAGCAATTTTTTGACAAATAACACCAGTTTTACCGCTACCAGCGCCAGCTAATACCAAGCAAGGGCCAGTAACATATTTAACCGCTTCATTTTGTCTAGGATTAAGTTTCATTAAAATTGCACGCCAACAATACACTAACAATCAGGGGCGAAGATTTTACCTTGTTTTAACCATTGGCAAAACAGCTAAAAGCTTTACAATAGACATTAATTGAAAATGATGAGTCTTAAAGATGATTAACAGCAAAAAAATAGAAGATATCGCTAAACAAGTAACTGAAGCGATTCCACCAGGCTTGAAAAATTTAGCTAACGACTTTGAAGAAAAAACGAAAATCGTTATTCAGCGTAAACTGACTGAGTTAGATGTTATTTCACGTGAAGAGTTTGATGTCCAAACCCAAGTACTATTAAAAACCCGTGAAAAATTAGCAGCCTTAGAAGCTAAAGTTGCTGAACTAGAAGCAAAAATGAACGAAGTTGAGTAGATTGATTCTATTAACTGACTTAAACCGCATTTCATTTATAATTTACCTAGAGATAAAAAATGGATTTTGATCAAAGCCAATATAAGGCATGGAAGTTACCTAATTTATTGTTATTACACTGGGTAATTAACCCAGGTCTAGCATTTAATGAGATAATTTTAGGTCAACGTATTCCTAAACTGACGTTAATTGATAAAATAAGTGATGCGCCTTTAATGGAAAGGCAATATGTTCCATGTCCGCATTGCGCTACTATTCATAAAGGTACTTTATGGGCAAAAAAAGCAGCCTTTGGTAATTGGTTTGGTTATTTATGCCCGACTTGCGATAAAACAATTCCTTGCCTTTGGAATATTACTAGTTTAATTCTGCTCACCCTTACTTTTCCTGTATGGGGATGGTTTCGTTCTTCGTTAGAGACAAAATGGCGAAGTGCTAAAAAGCGTCAATACGCGAACAGTTCAGACGATGAACCAGTAACAGCTAAAAATACCGCTTGGCTGAAAATGGGCTTACTATATGGAGTAATAATGTTTTGTGGTATGTCCTTACCGCAAATACTTAAAAGTGAAGTATCACTAGTTTATATAGCGACTCAAATAGGTATTTGGTTAATTGCTGGCCTTGTATTCGGTGGTGCAATGAAATTATTCCTTGGACGAAAGAATAAGAATATTAAAAATAGTGAGAGAAATTAGGTTTTGTCTTTATTAGTTATCGATAACAGCTCTAGTGAGTACTAGAGCTGTTAACTGGGCCAAGCTACACTGCCTTTTTCATTATGCCAGCAAATTCAGAACCGCCTTCAAGTTCGCGAAAATCTACATTCACTAACTCCCAGCCGTCTTTACCTAACTCGTTTAAATAAGCTTCTACATCTTCACGTTTTCTGCCTTTAAACAAACCTGCAGCTTCAACATCGCGAGTATCAATGATTTTATACTTAAACTTTGTCATTTATATATCCATCCCTTTGCCTTTTAGTGGGTAAATAAATCAAATACATTGCCTAACGTACTTGTTTTGCCACGATAAAATTCAGTGTATGTACAATTGCTGCAAATAACGGCAGTAAATTTACGATTTTGCATATCAAAGATTTTAGACCAACCACTACCTGTCGTTGCAATGGTGTCTGTATCATATTCTTGGCAATCACATTTTGGGCATTTCCAACGCTTAGTCATCGTCATTCCTCTTTTTTGGTAAAGGTACCTAATAAAGTGCTTTTACAGCTAGCTCCTTTATTTTTCTTTCATATTCCATAAAATATCTTGCCCATTTCCCATGACTGTTGACGGTAACTTACCATCCCATTGCTGTGCTTTTACATAGTCTACTAATAAGCTACTATTTTTGAGCGATTCAGCTTTCTTCATCATAGACTCAGCTTCAGCTAGACCTTTTAATTTAATCGCTTCAGCTTCGGCTCTAGCTTCGGTAGTAATGGCATAAGCAGAACCATCTGCTCGTGCTTTTTCAGCGTCACGTTTTGCTTCTGCAGTATTTACTTCGCGTTGCGCTTCTAATTTTTGACGTTCTAAGCGATGCATTTCAGCAGCAGCTAGGTTTTTTTCTGTTTGTTTGGTTTCAATACTTTGTAAATACTTAGGAGGTAAAACTAAGTTTTCAATCTGCACACTATCTAATTTTACGGGAAAATTAACCATTTCTGATAATAAGGTTTCTTCAATTTTTTGAATAACTTGTCCACGATTTTGAATAATCTGCTCTGCTTTAAAACGTGCCAAGGCATCTTTAGTTGCGGAACGTAATCGTGGATCTAAAATACGATTTTCAAATTGATCTAAACCACCATAATTTTTATATAACTCAAAAGCTTCAGGGCGAATTACTGTCCAGTTGACTGATACTTCAGCGGTAACCGGCATTTGCTCATAAGTAGAAGCCTTTAGCATTTCTGAATTTTTTCTGGTACGAATTTCTAATTCTTCTACTGTATCTGCAAATGGTACTTTGGTATGTAAACCAGGATTCACCTGTGTAGTGGCCTCACCAAAACGTTTCACAATACCGACATGGCCTTCATCAATAGTATAAAACACTTTCCAAGCACCCACTACTGCTACTGCGACGACAACGACTTTCCAGAGATGTTTAGTTGCATTTTTGGGATTTACTTTAACTGTTGAGTTACTTAAACCATTATTCATTATTATTACTCCTTCGGCTTAATTTAGGCGACAAGACATAATATGTCACGGCGGGACATATTATGTCAACTTATTTGGATTTTATTAAATATGCATGGGTTGGAATTTTTTGTAAGTTATTGATCTCCATAGCCACTCCATTGGACCGAAGCGGTAATGATTAAGCCACCATGTTGATAACAGTATTTGAAAAATAATAATAGCAAGCACAATCAATACTTGAGGACCACGCGATATTTCCCCATATTGCCCACCAGCATACCCATAAAAAATAGAGGTCAAAATTATTGAATGCATTAAATAATTGGTTAAGGCCATTTTTCCCATAGGAGCAAATTTCGCCAAACGAGCATGCCATTTTGTATTATTTAACAAGCAAATTACAAGACCCAAATAGCCAGCTGTAAGTACATATTGGCCAACAAAAAATATCATTTCTCCCACAGAAGCTATGACAGTTGAAATCTGAGCAGCGGGTTGTTGTAGTAATAATAATCCAGCAGCATTAAGGAAAATACCTAAAGATAAACCTATGCGCATCATCATCTTATACATAGGTATATATTGCTGATAATTAATAATGCGTTTACTAGCAACAAACCAAAAGCCTAAAATGAAGATAGGAATTAACATCATAAAAGCGAATAAAGGTGAAAATGGTAGCATGAAGGCTAAAAATTCAAGGCGGTATTCGGTAGCTTTCCAGTAACTCCCCTCGGTAAAAGCTTTAGTTTCTGCCAATTCTTTTTCTTGAATGTCTCTTTCGGCAGTTACGAGTTCTTTTATACTCTCTTCTTTGGGGTCTTCACTTTCGTCAGCTTCACCTGTTGACTGATTAGCTACTTCTTCATTTTCTAATTGACTGGAATCTTTGTGTAATTTATCCGTTTTGATTAATTCGAGTGGTTCCGCCGATATTTCAAGACGTTGTGCAACTATGGCAGAAATTTCTTGTTCTTCTGACCAATTAGCAAGTGTTTTTTCATGGTCGATAAAAATACCGGCACCAATACCTGCAATTGTAGAGAAAAAGATTGGGAGAAATAACCAAATAAGGGAGAGTTTTAAATAAGAGTGAGTATTATCATATTGTTGGAAGCGAGGCTTTTGCAACAAATAGACCCATGCTAATAATATTAATCCTGCTAGGGCGTAATCATGCAAAATATCGCCACCCCAGAGAAAAACCATATGAGCAATGCCAAGTATCCATAACGCTAACATTCTGCGAGTAAACCAAGCGCCAAAAGGTCGACCAACTTCTTTAGCCCTTATTAACATAACAGCAAAGCCCATGCCGAATAGCAAGGCGAAAAGTTTATAAAATTTACCTTCAACAAAACAACGAATTAACCAACCGACCGCATGATCTGTACCAGATAATGAATTATCGAAGCCAATTAAATTGACCATAGGACGGTTAAACCATTCGATATTCATCAATAATATACCGATTAATGCTATGCCTCGAAGAATGTCGAGTGCATCAATTCTTTTGGATTCGTCAATAGGCGCTAACTTAGTTAAAGCGTTCGTTAATTCAGATCCTCCTTGAGCATTTTCCATTATTTATTTCCTTGTTTTTCATGTGCTTTTCTTATTTTTAATTCACAATAAATTAACATAAAGCGAAATGCAAAATTATAATTAACTAATGTGAGAGCAATGCGCTAATTTAAATGGGCTCGACAAATTTGTAATGATTCAGCAGAGGTCAGTGCTTCGTCAAAATGAGAGCAATACCCAGAGTCACTCATTTTAAAGTGGCAACAAGTAAAACATTGCCCAAACGATTGGCTATTTCCATTGTCATGTATTTGATGATAAATGGAATCTAAGCTTCTAATTAACGCTTTTTCGTTGGTTTTACTGAGATTTGTTAATGCAGCTTGAAGTTTTGAATGCTCAGTCAATTGCGCAAGGATATGCTTGCCGACGGTTGTTACTTTGATGTGTAATACCCGTTTATCATCTGGGCTTACTGTTTTATGGATTAGGGCTTTACGCTCCAATACTTTTATGGATTGAGAAATAGTGCCTTTGGTATGACCTAAGTATTCAGACACCGAAATGGCATTATCTGAATGTTTATTTGCCATTGATAAATAAAGCAAAGCGTCAAGTTGAACAGGTTGTAAGCCAAATTCAGCTAGGGCTTTACGTTTTTCATTGATGAGTGTGTTAGTTAAACGGTCAATTAATAAATATAAGTCTCTCATGTAAAACTCCAGCTTAAGGGTGTTGATCACGCTTGAAGTAGTTTTAATCGAAGAGTAATCACCCCTAGTTTCGGCTCAAAACGAAACCAGTTTATTTTATAACTTTAGCTGAATTTTAGGATTTTTGAAGTTTTGCTCAAAAAACGTGCAGAACAGGTGTTTTGCACATTTTTAGGATTCTTTAAATGTTATTTCAAAAACGCTTGATAGGCCTGATTTTCAGTCTCTTCTTGCCAATCATAACCTAAGTCATGAAGATGATTAAAAAAGTCAGCCTGATTAGCATCTGTGACCTCAAAACCAGCAAGCACTTGTCCAAAAGCGGCACCATGATTACGGTAATGAAACAAAGTAATGTTCCAATGTTCGCCTAAGGTATCAAGAAACGTTTCCAATGCTCCAGGGTATTCAGGAAATTGAAAACGAAAAATGCGTTCTTGCAATGGCAACGCATGCTGGCCACCAATCATATAGCGAACATGTAATTTAGCGAGCTCGTTATCAGTAAAATCATCTACTTGATAATTTTGTTGTTCAAGTAAATGAGTAAGTTTTGTTCTTTCTTCTACCCCTGCGACGCGAACACCAACAAAAATATTGGCTTGATTATTATCACTATCGCGTTTATCAACAAAGCGGTAATTAAATTCAGTGATCACGCGTCCTTCAAGGGCATGACAAAAACGTCTGAAACTGCCTTTTTCTTCAGGAATAGTGACCGCTAATACCGCTTCTTTTTGCTCACCTAATTCACAACGTTCTGAGACATAACGCAATGTATGAAAATTCATGTTGGCACCAGACAATATTGCAACTAATGATTCATTTCCATTGCTGGTTTTACAATATTTTTGTAGGCCAGCGAGAGAAAGCGCGCCTGCGGGTTCTGCAATAACACGTGTTTGCTCAAAAATGTCTTTGATTGATGCGCAGATTTCATCGGTAGTTACCGTGATCACTTCATCACAGTAACGTTCAATTAGATCAAAAGTATGCTGACCAATACGCTTAACAGCAACACCGTCTGCAAATAATCCCACTTGATCTAAATCTACTGGTTTACCGGCAGCAAGTGCTGCTTTTAAACAAGCGGAGTCTTCAGCTTCAACACCAATGACCTTTATTTCAGGTCGTAACTGCTTTAGATAAACAGCCATTCCTGCGAGTAAACCACCACCACCTACAGGAATAAAAACGACTTCGGTATTTGGCTGCTGTTGAAGTAGCTCTTTAGCAACGGTACCTTGACCAGCAATTACGTCTTCATCGTCGAAGGGATGAATGTACGTTTTATTTTCTTGTTCGGCATACGCCAATGAAGCAGACTGTGCTTCGTTAAAGCTTTTACCAACAAGACGAACATCAGCGCCAAAACGACGGACATTATCGACTTTAATATCTGGCGTTGTAATTGGCATCACAATCGTCGCTTTAATACCTAACTTGTGAGCCGCCAATGCCAAACCTTGAGCGTGATTGCCTGCGGAGGCTGCAATCACTCCATGTATACACTCAGCTTCAGATAAATTGGCGAGTTTATTATATGCACCACGTAATTTAAATGAATGAACTGGTTGCTGGTCTTCGCGCTTTAAATAAATTTGATTACCTAAGCGCGTCGATAATTTAGTTAATGGCGTTAACTCTGTTTCTAATGCTACATCATAGACTGGCGCAAGTAATATTCTGCGAAGATATTCAAGGCCAATACTTTGATTAACGACTTCTGATTCAGTCATCACTCTCACCATCAAGTAACTTGCGATTACGTACAGCACCTTTATCAGCACTTGTTGCTAACATGGCATAATTTTTCAACGCGTAACTAATTGGGCGAACACGAGATTCCGCTTTCCAAGCATCTTTGCCTTTCGCTTCCATATTTGCCCGACGTGCTGCTAACTCTTGTTCACTCACTTGTAATGTAATTTCACGAGTTGGAATGTCGATATGAATAATATCGCCTTGCTCAACTAGGGCGATAGTACCGCCACTTGCTGCTTCTGGAGAAACGTGACCAATTGATAAACCTGACGTACCACCTGAAAAACGACCATCGGTTAATAACGCACAGGCTTTACCTAAGCCCATTGATTTTAAATACGTGGTTGGATACAGCATTTCTTGCATACCTGGGCCACCTTTAGGGCCTTCGTAGCGAATAACAACCACTTCGCCAGCCACTACTTTACCATCTAAAATACCAGCTACTGCGGCATCTTGGCTTTCAAAAATATGCGCAGGGCCAGTAAACGTTAAATTATCGTCTGATACGCCTGCCGTTTTAACTACACAGCCATCAATAGCAATATTACCTTTTAATACAGCTAAACCACCTTCCAATGAGAAAGCATTGTCTATACTGCGGATACACCCATTTTCACGGTCATCATCTAAAGTATCCCAACGACAATCTTGGCTGAATGCTTTGGTGGTACGGATACCTGCAGGGCCTGCACGGTAGAACTTTTTAACGTCTTCGTCATCAGTTACTTTAATATCGTACTTTTCAATCACGTCAGCTAAAGTGGTGCCTAATACGTTTGGCACATCAGTATTTAATAAACCTGCACGTGATAACTCCCCTAAAATACCAATAACACCACCCGCACGGTGAACATCTTCCATGTGGTAATCTGGTGTTGATGGCGCCACTTTACATAGCTGTGGTACACGACGTGATAATTCATCCATATCAGCCATGGTGTAATCAACTTCAGCTTCTTGCGCTGTCGCTAATAAATGTAAGATAGTATTTGTTGAACCGCCCATTGCTATATCCAAACACATGGCATTATGCAATGCTTCTTTACTAGCGATATTACGTGGCAAAGCACTCTCATCATTATCTTGGTAGTAACGCTTAGTTAACTCAACAATTTGTTTACCCGCTTTTAAGAATAACTGTTCGCGATCAGCATGTGTTGCTAACATTGAACCATTACCCGGTAATGCTAAGCCTAACGCTTCTGCCAAGCAGTTCATTGAGTTAGCAGTAAACATACCCGAACATGAACCACAGGTAGGACATGCTGAACGTTCAACTTGGTCACTATCTGCGTCTGTTACTGTAGGATCAGCCCCTTTAATCATGGCATCTACTAAATCAAGCTTGATAATTTGGTCTGAAAGCTTAGTTTTACCTGCTTCCATTGGGCCGCCAGATACAAAAATAACCGGTATGTTTAAACGCATTGCTGCCATTAACATGCCTGGAGTAATTTTGTCACAGTTAGAAATACATACCATGGCATCAGCACAATGAGCATTAACCATATATTCAACTGAATCAGCAATTAGATCTCGCGATGGTAAGCTATAAAGCATACCTGAGTGCCCCATAGCAATACCGTCATCTACCGCAATGGTATTAAATTCTTTTGCAACGCCGCCAGCTTCCTCAATGGCTCCAGCAACAAGTTGTCCCATATCTTTTAAGTGCACATGACCCGGTACAAACTGAGTGAAAGAATTCACTACCGCAATAATCGGTTTGCCAAAATCCCCGTCCGTCATTCCAGTTGCGCGCCATAATGCTCGGGCACCAGCCATATTACGGCCTTGAGTTGAGGTTGCAGATCTTAATTTAGGCATGATTCTTTCCATTAACGTGTTGATTATTAGTTTACAGCCAACAATTATTGGCATTGTTTAATTTATAACTAAGCAGTACTTTGTTGTGTTTTACTATCTACTTTGACTTCTTTAATATCGATTAGCTTGTTAATTTGGTCGACCAATAGTTCAATTGGACGGTCACTACTGACCATTAACTCAATTGTGCCAATATGCGTTCCTGTATTAACTTTTGCATTTATACCGTTAATTAAAAAACCACGATAGCGTGTGACTTGCAAAATTCGCTCGAGTACTACTTGTTTATCATCTGCTAAGATAATTAATTGATAGTCATTCATCTTAGGTACTCTCCATCATTTTGTCATTTGCGGTTTCTGGTGGTACGAGCGGCCACACATTATCTTCGGCATTAATTTTTACTTGTAATAAATACGGGCCGTTGTGGTCGAGCATTTCTTCTATTGCAGCTGATACTTCATTTTTTAATGTAATTTGTTTGGCTTTAATGTCGAACGCGTTCGCTAACATGACAAAATCAGGATTATCAGATAAATCAGTTTCACTTAATCGACCACTAAAGAATAAGTCCTGCCATTGGCGTACCATGCCCAATTTTGAATTGTCTATTAAAACTATTTTCACAGGCAATTGAAAACGCTTAATTGTTGCTAGTTCTTGGATGTTCATCATTATAGAACCATCGCCAGAAACAGTAACAATACAATCGTTCGGCCGGCTAATTTGTGCACCTATAGCAGCAGGTAAACCAAAGCCCATAGTTCCCATACCGCCACTGGTTAAGAAATTGCTAGGATCTTGAAACGACATATGTTGTGCCGCCCACATTTGATGTTGCCCGACATCTGTTGTAACACAGCTATTTTTAGGCATTTTTTCACTAATTTCTTTCAATACGGCAGGAGCAAAAATAGTCTCATTGGGGTGATCATATTGCCAACCAAAATCATGTTTCATTTGGCGACATTTGTCTTGCCACGGTTTGATAGATAAAGGTACAGATAGTGCGGGTAAATTAACCTTTAAATCACCTAAAATGGCAGAATCTACAGCTCTACGCTTGTTAATTTCTGCGGTATCAATATCAAAATGAATGATTTTCGCATTAGGGGCAAATTCATTTAATTTTCCTGTTACTCGATCATCAAATCGTGCGCCAACTGCAATTAATAAATCGGATTCTTGTACGGCAAGGTTTGCGGCTTTTGTGCCATGCATTCCTAACATACCTAAGTAATTTTCATTATCAGGATCTAATGCGCCTAACCCCTTTAATGTTGAAACACTCGGCAAAGCGGTTGCTTTAACAAATTCTCGCAGTTCATCAACAGCGTTGGCCATACCTACACCACCACCAACATATAATACGGGTTGTTTTGCTTGGCTTAATAGGGCAATAGCTTTACCGACATTAGCAGGGGGAAGTTTAACTTTATTTTGTAAATTAACGGCATCATTAAGTACCGCATTAACAGTCGCTAATTGAATATCTTTTGGGATATCCACTAAAACTGGTCCTTGTCGACCTTCTAGGGCAATAGCAAACGCTTGATGTAAAACATTCTCAAGCTCATTAACATTAGTAACCTGAAAAGAATGTTTAGTACAAGCTAGTGATAAACCGAAAATATCAACTTCTTGGAAAGCATCAGAACCCATTGCCGCTGTAGCTACTTGGCCTGTGATTGCAATAATTGGTATTGAATCTGCCATAGCATCGGCTAAGCCGGTAATTAAGTTAGTTGCCCCTGGGCCAGATGTGGCTAGACATACGCCAACTTTACCTGAGGCTCTTGCGTAGCCTACAGCTGAAAACGCAGCGCCTTGTTCGTGGCGACATAAAAAATGCTCTACATCACTATCGTATAACGCATCATATATTGGCATAATTGCGCCGCCAGGATACCCAAAAACATGCTGAACCCCATGCTGTTGTAATACGTCAAATAATAACGAACCACCAGTTTGTTTCTTTTCGATTACCATAATCAATTGCACCATTCATTTTTAATTTATATTCACCTGCTTAAAAATGAATTAGTTGTTCCTTAATTTGAAAAATTTAAAAATTCACCATCTCAAAACGTACTTGAAACCCTAAAAGAAAAACCCCCGGTCCTTTCGAAGCGGGGGTTTATGTTTACGTTTAGCTTTTCTTAGCCCAATAAACATCCCCGCGATGATTTAATAATCACCACGATGAGAATGTTAATAATGACAGAGACTAAATGTTGCATATTTATTCACATTACCTGAAAAACTAATTAATTAGGTTGGCTTCTTATCAGCCTTATTAAATTAGTACCATAGCTCTAATATCAGACGCAAGTTTTTTTATTAGAGAATTTTTAAGGGCGTTAGTGAATTTAGTTATAACACCGGTTTTTAATTATGATGAAATATGAAACTCGCGCAATAAAAATATCTCAACTAAACTGAGTTTATGGATTTAAAATAAAATGGAATTGTATGTCTCTTGCCTGTGTATACAGTCGTGCTCGTGTGGGTTTAACTGCCCCTCTTGTTACCGTTGAAGTTCATTTGGCTAATGGCCTGCCTGCGTTTAATATTGTTGGTTTACCTGAAACGTCAGTGCGTGAAGCGAAAGATCGGGTGCGCAGCGCCATTATTAATTGTGGTTATGAATTTCCCGCAAAACGTATCACTATAAATCTAGCGCCAGCCGATTTACCCAAAGAAGGTGGACGTTTTGACCTTCCTATTGCCGTAGGGATTTTAGCCGCATCAGGGCAAATTCCAACAGAAGATCTTGCGCGCTATGAATTTTCTGGGGAGCTAGCTTTGTCTGGGGAGTTGCGTGAAGTGATAGGAGAAATTCCTATGGCAATGGCCTGTAGTGAAAGTGAACGAACTTTGATCCTCCCGCAAGACAATGCTGAACAGGCAAGCTGGGTAAAGTCAGCTAAAATTTATGCAATTTCACATCTAAGTGAATTATATCCGCATTTGTTGCACCAACAAATACTGCCTTTAGCAATGAATGTAAGTCAATTAGCACCTGAAGCTGAAAGTCAAAACGATATTGCAGATGTCATTGGGCAACCAATGGCCAAACGAGCCTTAGAGATTGCCGCGAGCGGCGCGCATAATCTACTGTTTATTGGTCCGCCGGGAACAGGAAAAACTATGCTAGCGAGCCGATTACCGGGTATTTTACCAAAGATGACTGAAACTCAAGCATTAGAAGTTGCGGCTATTCAATCTATTTGCCATCACAGTATTACTGTTAATTCTTGGCTTACACGCCCTTTTAGATCGCCACATCATACCGCATCATCGGCAGCACTCGTGGGAGGTGGTAGTCAACCTCAGCCTGGAGAGGTGTCCCTAGCTCATCACGGTGTATTATTTTTAGATGAATTACCTGAATTTGAAAGAAAAGTCCTTGATGTTTTAAGGGAACCACTTGAATCGGGTGAAGTGACTATTTCACGGGCTATGCACAAACAAACATTTCCAGCACAGTTTCAATTAGTTGCAGCAATGAATCCAAGTCCTACAGGGTTTTACAATGATAACCGTAGTACGCCAGAGCAAGTCTTACGTTACTTAAATCGATTATCAGGCCCATTTCTTGATCGCATTGATATTCAAATTGAAGTGACACGCTTACCAAGAGGTTCTTGGTCTAATAGCGATGGTAGAGGTGAAACCAGTGCTGAAATTCGTAAACGAGTTCAGCAGTGCGCAAGTATTCAACAGCAACGGCAAGGCAAAGCTAATGCTCATCTTTCAAGTGCAGAAATTCGCAAATATTGTCAATTAACAACAGACGATAATGAGTTTCTTGAATTAGCGGTTGAAAAGTTAGGCTTATCAACACGGGCCCATCATAAATTATTAAAAATAGCGCGTACCTTGGCGGATATGGAACAAAAGCAAGATATTGAAAACCATCACCTTGTTGAGGCGCTTTCCTATCGTGCAATGGATAGAATTTTGCGCCACCTAACTGAAGCTGTAGCGGTTTAATGGATTTATAGCGTAGCAAAAAAGGCCTTTACTAATGCTTGCTCTCGGCTTTGGTTTAGGCAGCAAATACCAAGATCAAACGGCTCAATTTCACCAACGCCGTTAACATATTGCACACGATCTTTCACCGGACTATTTTCAACAACCACTTTGGGCGAAATCGCAATACCACAACCTAACGCCACCATACTAACGAGTGCTTCGTTACCCGCAACGGTCGCGTAAATATTGGGTTTTCCTTGTTGCTTCTTTCTGAACCAATAATCAAAACGTTTGCGGGCTGCGCCATGTTCCGGAAGAATAAAGGGAATGTCAGACCATGGAATTATATCTGATTGTAATTGTTGTTGAACTCTACAAGGCATGGTTGGTGCAATGATGGCTAAAGGCAATGTTGCTATTTGATGAAAATAATACATTCTTGATAATTTTTCTGGCTTAGCAGCAATGGCTAAATCAACGATGCCGCTACTGACTTGTTCAAAAGCATCGGCTGCATCACCGGTTGATAATACAATCTCAACTAACGGATGTTGCTCGCGAAATCTATCGATTAGAGATGGTAAATGACTATATGCTGCAGTAACTGAGCAGTATAGATGTAACTTGCCTTGAAGCTGAGCTTGTTGCTGATTTAATGAAAGTTGTAATAGTTTCCACTGTTCAATTTGTTGTTCAGCGAATAATTGAAATTGTTTCCCTGCTTCGCTTAATGTGACTGTCCGGTTGTCTCTATGCAATAAATCACAACCCACTTGTTCTTCAAGTCGCTGAATAGCACGGCTAAGGGTAGATGGACTCACATGATACATCTCGGCGGTTTTAGCAAAGTGTAAACTTTTGGCTAAACTAACAAACATTTTTAATGATTTTAAATCCACACGATGCCTTAAATTTTTTATTATTGCAATATATGCAACATGGTGATGCAAATATATCATTTTAAGCAACAAAAGAAAAAAGATATGATGTTTTCATCGTCAGAAAATGCTGACATTAATAATTTTATCAAATTTACAATAAATACTCATATAAAGTATTTGGAGAACATCATGGCTAACTATTTTAATACATTAAGTTTGCGCGAAAAATTAGCGCAATTAGGCAAATGTCGTTTCATGAAGCGCGAAGAATTTGCTGATGGTTGTAATTTTATTAAAGATTGGAACATTGTAATCGTTGGTTGTGGTGCGCAAGGTCTAAACCAAGGTTTAAACATGCGAGATTCAGGTTTGAATATTTCTTATGCTTTACGTGACGCAGCTATTGCTGAAAAACGTCAATCTTATCAATGGGCAAGCGAAAACGGTTTTACTGTAGGTACTTACCAAGAGTTAATTCCTCAAGCTGATTTAGTTTTAAACCTTACCCCTGATAAACAACATACTTCTGCTGTTAGCGCCGTTATGCCATTGATGAAGCAAGGTGCTACGTTATCGTATTCTCATGGTTTTAATATTGTTGAAGAAGGCATGCAAATACGCCCTGATATTACGGTGGTTATGGTTGCTCCTAAGTGTCCAGGTACTGAAGTTCGTGAAGAATATAAGCGTGGTTTTGGTGTACCAACGTTAATTGCTGTTCATCCTGAAAATGATCCACAAGGAAATGGTTTAGCTATTGCTAAAGCCTATGCCTCAGCAACCGGTGGTGATCGTGCTGGTGTACTTGAGTCATCATTTATTGCTGAAGTTAAGTCTGACTTAATGGGTGAACAAACCATTCTTTGCGGTATGTTACAAACAGCAGCTATTTTAGGACATAAGCAATTAATTGCCCAAGGTATGGATGCAGCATATGCCCGTAAACTTTTACAATATGGTATCGAAACTACGACTGAAGGCTTGAAGCACGGCGGTATCACTAACATGATGGATCGCTTATCAAACCCAGCTAAAATTAAAGCATTTGATATGTCGGAAGAATTAAAGGTTATTCTTCGTCCGCTTTTTGAAAAGCATATGGATGACATTATCGAAGGGCGTTTTTCTTCAACCATGATGGAAGATTGGAAAAATGATGATGCTAATTTATTAAAATGGCGTGCAGAAACTGCTGAAACGTCATTTGAACTAGCTCCTGACTGTGAAACAAAAATCACAGAGCAAGAATACTACGATAAAGGTATCTTTGTAGTCGCTATGGTGAAAGCGGGTGTAGAGCTTGCTTTTGAAGCAATGGTTGCTGCGGGTATTATTGAAGAATCAGCCTATTATGAATCGTTACATGAAACACCATTAATCGCTAACTGTATTGCACGTAACAAACTTTATGAAATGAATGTAGTTATTTCTGATACTGCGGAATATGGTAACTATTTATTTAGCCATGCTGCTGTTCCTTTATTAGAAGAATTTGCGAGTAAGTTAACACTTGAAGAGTTAGGCGAGGGCTTAAAAGAAACTTCAAATGGTGTCGATAATGTACGTTTAATTGAAGTAAATGAAGCAATTAGAAGCCACGGTGTTGAAATAATTGGTAAAGAATTACGTGGTTATATGACCGATATGAAAAAAATTGTTGAATAAAAATACATAGCGTTTTGCTCGCAACCCTTTACTAGTAAATTTGTTAATTAACTGATGATTTTAGTACAAGGTTAAAGGGCGGTATTGGAACCCTGAACCCAATACCGCTTTTTTATACATGGATGTATTTATCCTCACGAGCCACGGATGGTGTTAGTGAGGTTTTATGTACAGGATAATTTAGCTTTAACTAATTAAAAAATGAGGAATTTATGTCTCAGTTAAGCCAAGTAACATTAGAAATTGCCGCTAATGTTTATTTTGACGGTAAAGTGACCAGCAGAAAAGTAACATTAGCTGATGGTAGTGTTAAAACGTTAGGTATTATGATGCCCGGCGAATATGAATTTTCAACGGCTGAAAAAGAGCTTATGGAAATAACCGCTGGGGATATTGATATATTATTACCTGAAAACACTCAATGGCAAACGATTAAAGGTGGCGAACAGTTTTATGTTCCTGCCAACGCGAGCTTTAAAGTCAAAGCAAAAACGCTTACAGATTACTGTTGTTCTTATTTAACCGAATAACTTGTATTTTGTCGTTGATAAGTAATCCCCTAGAAGAATACTAGAGGATTACAAACCGATTAATCGCGAACTTGTCCATCACCATATACAACAAATTTTTCAGTGGTTAAAGAGCTTAGCCCCATTGGACCGTAGGCATGTAATTTACTGGTAGAAATACCTATTTCTGAGCCTAAACCTAATTGTCCGCCATCTGAAAATCTTGACGATGCATTAACCATGACTACCGATGAGTTAATCTGTTTGATAAACGCTTGAGTACGCGAGGTATCTTGACTAACTATTACTTCAGTATGATCAGAGGTAAACTCATTAATATGGTTGATCGCTGCGTCAAAACTCTCTACCACTTTAATCGCAATTTCTTGATTAAGATATTCCGCGTGGTAATCATCATTAGTCGCTAAAATTGCATTATCAAAGTAGTTGATACTCTGTTGACATGCATGTACTTTTACTTGTTTAGGTAACAATGCTTTAGCAGCTAAAGGTAAAAACTTATCAGCAAAACTCTGGTGAACCAATAAGGTTTCTAGTGAATTACAAGCGCTGGGACGCTGGGTTTTGCCATTGACTAAAATGTTAATCGCTTTGTCGAGATCAGCATATTTATCAATAAATAAATGACAAACCCCTTTAAAGTGTTGAATCACAGGGATTTGGCTATGCTCTGTTACATAGCGAATCAAGCCTTCACCACCTCTAGGAATGACTAGATCAATGCTTTCACGCTGTTTTAATAGCTTTTCAATTACTTCACGACTGGTATCTGGAATTACAGTCACCATATTGGGATCAAGGCCTTGATCTTTAATGACTTGATGTAAACATTCAGCCAATGCCAAATTACTGTGTATAGCTTCTGAGCCACCCCGTAAAATAACGGCATTACCTGATTTAATGCATAAAGCGGCTGATTCAGCAGTTACATTTGGGCGTGCTTCATAGATCATTGCAATAACACCTAATGGAATACGCATTTTACCCACTTGTAAACCATTAGGTCGTAATATTAAATTAGCGACTTCACCAATAGGGTCTGCCAGAGCAATAATTTCTTTTATTGCATGGGCAATGTCTGCGATCCGCTGCGGCGTTAAAAGTAATCGGTCAAGCATTGACTCAGATAAACCTTTTGCTTTACCAGCGTCGATATCTTTATTATTTGCTTTAAGAATAGCGTCACTATTATTTTCAATTGAAGAGGCTATTTTAAGTAGTAATTGATTTTTTTCATTAGTGTTAAGTTGAGCCACTTGCCGAGCTGCAATTCTTGCTTGTTTGGCACTCGTTTCAATATTAAATGTCATATTTACCTCTTATTGCTAAGTCGCTTTACATAATTACCATATCATCGCGGTGAACTACTACTTGACTGGGACAGCAGCCTAAAATTTCAGTTATCTGATCACTTTTTTGACCTTTAATACGCTCTAAATCGCGTGCACTATATTGTGAGATACCTTTAGCAATGACTCTGTTATTAATATTGTTAATAATTTCAATGGAATCACCGCTAGAAAAACTATTTGTGACTGAAACTATACCTGATGGTAATAGTGATGCTCCTTTATCGCAAACGGCAGAAGTAGCCCCTTGGTCAATAACAATTTTACCGTTACTTTTTAAGGTGTGCTTTAACCAATGTTTTCGGGCTTTATTCGCCGCTTGTTTTGCTAAAAATTGAGTGCCTGGGTTTTCACCTTTTAATAATTTTTCGAATACATTAGCACTACCGCCATTTACGATGAAAGTGGTTATGCCATTTTCTACTGCTTTTTCGGCTGCCTGTATTTTTGTTTTCATTCCCCCGGTTGCTATAGGGTTATTTGTGGTTCCAGCCATTGCATATACTTCGTCAGTAATCTCTTTAATTTCAGGAATTAGAATAGCATCACTGTGTTGTTTTGGATCTTTGTTATACACGCCATCGATGTCACTTAAAATAAATAAGCTATCGGCCTCACTTACTAAAGCAACAAGTGCAGCTAAATTATCGTTATCACCGACCTTCAGTTCGTCAGTTGCCACAGTATCGTTTTCATTAACGATGGGGATAACGCCATTTTCTAATAAAATTCTGAGCGTGTTCTTAATATTAATATAACGTTCACGATCTTTTAGGTCGCCATGAGTGATTAACAATTGGCTACAAGGCACATCAAAGAACCGTTGCCAGTTTGCCATCATTTGCATTTGGCCAACGGACGCCATTGCTTGTTTCATTGGGATAGAGGGAAGAGAACTATGTTGTATTAAATGACGTCCAGCGGCAACACTGCCTGAAGATACTAAAATAACTTCTTTGTTCACTTTATGGCATTCGGTAATAAAACGTGCAATAGCAAGTAAATACTTACCACTACAGCCATTATTGTCAGGTGCAACTAATGCACTACCTACTTTAATAACAACACGATTAAATTTCATTTGTTTATCCTCTAAATCGATATATTAAGCATGCACCTAAACGTGGGAAATAAGCAACTTACTTTTACCGTTTTTCTAGACTATATCGTTATTTTTACTTGCTTTCGGCAATAAAGAAATTAAATCCTTTTATTTGAGTAGTTAAATAAGAAGATTTATTGTCAGGTTTTATTATTAAATTTCAATAGATGTATTATCGAGCACTATTTAAATTGCTTTATAAGGTATATATCCACTAACTATGGGAACTTATTGTTAGATAAATATAAATTCTTTTTTAGCTTTTTAGCGATTAGCAAAGATTTTTCCCTTCAATCATCTAAATTACTCTATTAGCTTGAAAGTTTATTAATTCTTCAAGCGTAAGAGTAAACGACTAATACGCTTTTTAAACGAAGGTAACAATGATAAAATAATTTTACTCTGTTGCTATATTAACGAACTTTTTTAGACGTATTATGTTACATTTTTTACCTGCTTTCTTAATTGGCTTTTTGTCGTTTTGCTTTTACGCACTTAATACTTTTTTATGGTTAATTCCTATTATTGTTTTTTCAATTTTAAAGGCATTATTACCATTTAATACCACGCAAAAAGTATTTAGCTATTTACTTGATCATATGGCCAGTAATTGGGTGGCGATTAATACACTCAATCAAAAATTATTTACTAATTTATCAATAGATGTCTCTGGGCTTGAAGGAGTAAATCCTAAGCAATGGTATTTAGTGGTGTGTAATCATCAATCTTGGGTAGATATATTGATATTACAACGCGTCTTACATGGAAAAATTCCATTTTTAAAATTTTTCTTAAAAAAAGAATTAATTTTTGTCCCATTTCTAGGTATTGCGTGGTGGGCGCTCGATTTTCCATTTATGAAACGTTACAGCCAAAGTTTTATCAAGAAAAACCCACACTTGAAGGGAAAAGATATAGAAACCACAAAAAAAGCCTGTGCTAAATTTAAATATAAACCTGTGAGTGTGATGAATTTTATTGAAGGCACTCGTTTTACCGATGAAAAGCATCAAAAGCAGAATGCAGGCTTTAATAATTTATTAAAACCTAAAGCCGGTGGAATAGGTTTTGTACTTTCAACTATGGGTGAGAGTTTAAATAAAATTGTTAATGTCACTATATATTACCCTGAGGGCATGCCTAACTTTATCGACTTTTTATGTGGAAAAATTAAGAAGCTTAAAGTTGTTATTGAAATTAAAGACATTGAGCAAGATTTGCTTGGTGATTACGTAAATGATAGAAATTATAAAATTAGTTTTCAAAAGTGGGTTAATCAATTGTGGATTGAAAAAGATCAATTATTAGACCAATTAAAAAATAATAATCGTTAGGAAAAAACATGCTTGCAGTGATAACACAATGGTTAAGCGATAATGGAATATCTGATGTAAATCTTACATTGAGTGTAACGTTCGTTGGAAGTATCTGTATTTTTTTCTTATGTGCTGTTAGCTATTACTTAGCGAAGCATCAGGTGCTTAGATTAGTGCAAAAAGTAGTCATACATTCGAATAACACGTGGGATGATTTATTTTTTGAGCATGACGTATTTCAACGAATTGCATTAATGCTGCCTTACATAGTGTTACTGTTTTTAGTGCCTATTTTTACCCTTGAAGATACCTTATACCGCCAGTTTTTACTGACCATAGCTAAAATTGCAATTTGCTTTCAGGTTGCTCGGGCTATTTCTTCATTACTTAACGTTATAAAAAGTATTTATGAAAGGAAGGCTAGTGAACGCTACCTCCCCCTTAATTCAACATTGCAAGTAATTAAATTACTAGTGTATTTAGTGGCAACTATTTTATCTATTTCATACATACTTGATCGTTCTCCTTTCTATTTACTAAGTGGTATAGGTGCTTTAACAGCAGTATTATTACTTGTATTTCAAGATACTATTAAAGGTTTAGTGGCAAGCATTCAAATTTCAGCGAATAAAATGGTAGCGCCAGGTGATTGGATTGAAATACCACAATATGGTGCTGATGGTGATGTTCTTGAAATAGGACTTAGTACAGTAAAAGTTCAAAATTTTGATCGTACCGTTACCACTGTGCCCACTTATGCATTGATTAGTGGCTCATTTAAAAACTGGCGGGATATGTTTAACTCTGGTGGTAGACGAATTAAAAGAGCACTTCATATTGATATTTCAAGTATAGATTTTTATAACAAAGAACAATTAGAAGAACTTAAGAAAATTCGTTTACTAGCGCCATATTTAAAAGAGAAAACGCTTCAGCTTGAAAATCATGCAGAAAAATTTAATTTAGAAGACACTGACGTAAATAGCCGTCAACTTACTAACATAGGTACATTTAGGGCATATATTGAAGCTTATTTAAAACAACATGAAAAGGTGCATAAAAATATGACCTGCATGGTAAGACAATTACCCTCAACAGCCGCAGGCCTGCCGTTAGAGTTATATTTTTTTAGTAATGATCAAAACTGGGTCAACTATGAGAATATCCAAGCCGATATTTTTGACCATCTCTTTGCAATGGCTAAGGTATTTAATATACGCCTCTTTCAGCATCCTAGCGGTAAAGATTGGCAAACTTTTCGCCAATCATAACCATTAGTAAAAATATTAACGTTGACGCATAACTCCTTCTTGCATAGTACTGGCGACTAATTCACCAGTGCGTGTATATATTTGCCCGCGTACTAAGCCTCTGCCCCCCCCAGTAGTAGGACTTTCAATCACATACAATAACCAATCATCCATACGGAAAGGGCGATGAAACCACATAGAATGATCAATTGTTGCTAGCTGAAAATTAGGTTGCCAATAACTTACGCCATGTGTAAATAAAGCCGTTGGTAAAAAATGAAAATCAGAGGTATAAGCCAACATATAATTATGGACACGCAAATCATCTGGCATTTTTCCATTTGCTTTTATCCACATATGACAGATTGGAGCCATTTTTTCTGGTTTTATCCAGTTATATTGCTCTATCGGCCTTAACTCTATAGGTTTCTCTGCTAAAAATTTATCCCGAATTTCTTCAGGAATAAAATGTTGGTGCTCTACGATAAAGTCACGATATGAAGGCACTTCTTCAGGTGGTGGAACAATTGGCATAGTATTTTGATGCTCAAACCCTTCTTCTACGGCTTGAAATGATGCCGTTAAATAAAAAATTACTTTACCATTTTGAAGCGCTTTTACTCGCCGTGTATTAAAACTTTGACCATCACGGATATTTTCAACTTCATACACTACAGGCTTACTTGCATCACCAGGTCTGAGAAAGTACGAATGCAGAGAATGAACATAGCGGGTTGAGTCAACAGTTTCTTGGGCTGCAGACAATGCCTGTCCCATGACTTGGCCCCCAAATAATGCTCTAAAACCTAAGTCTTGGCTTTGTCCACGGTATAAGCCTTGTTCGATTGACTCTAACTTTAATAGGCTTAATAACTCATCTAATACTTGGCTCATAGTGCTCACCGTTAACTTTTTGAAATATGACAATAAAGATAATCAATGTTAACGTAAATTACGAACTGGTACTATCAGTATGATTTATTGTAACTTATTACGATAAAATAGTTGTAAAGCGATAAAAAGTAATATACTGTCCATTATTAATGGTTTTTTTGATTACTTCCTATAGAATACAGAGGTTTTTGTGCAAGCAATAATGGAAAGAGAAGTGTTATTAGAGAGAAGACACTACACTCCTGAGCAAGCGACGCTTTGGGACAAATTGTCTTTGGCTCAAAAATTTGCGGCGAGTAGTTTAACTCAGTTCGGCTATAATTTAGCGTTTATTCGTACAAGCACTACAGGTAGTTTAGCTGTTTTGCTTTGTGATCAAAACCCTGCAACTATTAGTGATGATGGTGAAATTAATACTAGCCCTGAAATAGTTATCCGCCCATAAAAAGTAGAGAAACAATTGATATATTGTTTCTCTAGTTCATTAATACCACTAAAATAATTCACCAAAATTTTTATTTTCACCTAATAAAATTGTTATAACACTCTTAGATTTTATTTTTTAAAGGTGGGCGTTTCTATGCTCGCTGATTCGCTTAGTCGCGATAAAAAGATGAAGGGGTCTATATCTTGGGGGCTAGGAGATTGACAGGAATAACTGTTTTTAACTGAAAAATCGCCTAAATTAGCAAAAAAACGAGTATTTATTGCATTTGAAAGTAAGTTTAATTTGGCCTGTAGACTTTCTTTACTTTGATGTGGTGATAAGAATAGATATTCACCCTCGTTAATTAATCCAACTTGATCAAACTCGCCAATATATTCATTAATTAATAGTGCGATTGTTTTAGTCACTTCTGCAACAACTTTCTTGTTAAAACTAAAAGTAAGTTCTTGCCAATTATCAATTGATAAATAACCAACAGATATGACATATTCGAATTTTCGTGCCTTTTTGAAGTTTAATTGATACATCTTTTTTGTTTGCGGCGGCGGAGCAATGTAATCAATAGGTCTTTCAATATCGTCATAGGCTTTATTTAATCGTTGATTTCGTTGACTCAAATATAAATAAAAAGAAGTAAATAAAAAAATAATGAGTAGCGCTAATAATAAATAAATTATCTTTTTAGTGTTTTGATATTTTTTAAAATAAGATTGACGTAAATCTGATTGGACAGCAACGTTTAACGCGATTTGCTTATTTTTTAAATCAAGAGAAATGTCTTTTTCACCTTGCGCCGTAACAGGCTTTTGATAATAGTGCTCTTTATAAAGTTGTAGCTGCTTTTTCAGGGCTTCAAGTGCTTGTTGTTCTTTATTTTTTTCGCTATACATGTCAGCGAGTAATGTATAGAGATCCAGTTGATCGTAACTTATTTCAATTTTTTGAGCTAACTGCTCTGCTCGTTTAAGTGCTATATAAGAGGCTGGTTTATCGTCAATGGCAGAGTATGCTTTAGCTAAGTTTATTAGAGCCGTTAAATAAGGAGCGCCAAAACTTTCGTTTTTTAGTCGAGATTCTGCTTTTTGTAAATGTTCGATGGCTTGTGCATAATCTTTTTGCAGCAATAACACTTGGCCTAAGCCTAAATTAGCAAAGGCGATACGAATGGGTAACTTATTTTTAGTTGCTTGCTGCTTAGCTTGATAAAAGCCGCTATAAGCATCATTTAATCGGGCTAATTTTAAATTTGTTGTTGCAAGATAATAATAGCTTCGATCAATACCATCTATTTTATTGGATTCAAAACGTAATTTTATTGCTTTATTATATAGTGTTTTTGCGGTGTTATAGTCTTGTTGGTATAAAAGCGCTAAAGCAAGTATCTCAATAACTTCAAGGTGATTATTAAATTGATTATTATCTGCCAATAATTGAGATACTTCTTGTAATTCTTGGTGTGCCGCAGAATTGTTAGCGATTAAAGCATTTGACATGGCGCTATAGCTTAACGCGACAAGCAATGATTTTACTGAAGTGATATGTCTTGATAGTTTTACTGCTTCTTGAGCGAACTCATGAACTTGATGAAAATGACCTTCTACATAATAGCCAGCGGCTAACTTTAGTAATAAATTAACTCTAAGAACGTTATTAATACCAACAACACCTAATCCATCTTGAGCAAATTGTATTGATTTTCCTAAGTCGCCCTTATTATCCGCAGTGTCAGACAATAATATAAACATTTTTGCGATGGTATTAGCACTATAGTAGTGACGTTGTTTGATAACCTTATTAGCCAGGGTTATTACTTCGTCAGCAGGAAGTATTTCTTTTTCCATTGCAAAAAAAGCATCAATCTTTTTAATGTTTTCAGTAATCGCAAGTTCTTGAGCTATAGTATGACCACTTAAGAAAATACAAATGAAGACAACTAAATATAATGCACGTCGTTTCACCAAAGCCCTCATCTATAGAAATGTCCTAACACCGCAGAAATTATAATATCTAAACAGTATAACCATACCAAGAGTATTTTGTCGGAATTAAGTGTTAAAGATGATTATCTATAGGTTTACAAGGATTTTTTTTTCCTTATAATGGCTTTTGAGCTACTAAGGCTCGAAAAGGGCAAATCTAATGAAAATTAGAGACGCAAAGTTACCGGCCTACGGATTACTCTATGGCAGCGGAACTACCGAATTTAGATATAGTGGGGGCTTATCTGAAAACTGTATTCAGTTGTTTGTACCTGCGGTAACTTTTGCGCGCCACCTTTTTCTGTTTTTTGTTAAGAAAATCTATATAGCATTCGCTAAAACCATTAATTTACGCCATTTTTAATAAATTCCTTCACTTATTTTGTATTTTCTATAGATGTTTTCATGCTTTTCCTAGAGAATATGAAAATAATAAATTTTTCGTAATTTGAAATGTTGTATATGAAGGGTGAATTGTGAAGAATCATGATTCTATTACACAAGCGGATCAAAAACTTGCACTAGCAATTAAACAATTGCAGAAATGGTGTTTGCCTGCGACCCCAATAAACTATGCTGTGAGTTATGAGTACATTAATGATAAAAATGCGACTTTAACAGCACTTATCAACCAGCAATTATCTTCAGAAAAACCACTCGATAACTTTTTTCTTGACGAAGTCTACCGACAGATTTTATTGGGGGGAGATCAATTTCGAGATGAGATAATTAGTGATATTGACAATGTTATTGAGCAAGTCAAAATTAGCAGTAAAAAGTCATCACAACAGGCAGAGCAATTTATTACTGATGTTGATAAGCATTCCGAAAGCCTTTATTCACAAGATCATCAGCAAATTAAACAAGCTCTCTTAAGCATACATAAAGCATCAAGAAACTTTAAACTACAGCAAGAAAAGCTTAACTTACAATTACAGCAATCGAAAGTGCAAACTGTTACTTTGAAAAATGAGTTACAAGAAATTCGTAAAGAAATTTATTTAGATCCTTTGACAGGCTTATATAACCGAAAAGCACTAAATAAGCACATTGAAGATTGGATAAAACAAGATCCCAAGAAAAACTTAGCTGCAATAGTCATTAATGTAGATCAACTGCAACAGGTTACTGAAAAATTTGGTGGCCTAATTAGTGATGTTTTATTAGCTAAAATAGCTAATAAAGTGACTAGTTATGTTGGTGAAAGTGGGTTGCCAGTTCGTTCTTCTGGAGATGAATTTACGATTTTATTACCTGAAATAGACAGTTTAGCTGCATCTGAAATAGCCGAAAAAATACGTCAAGGTGTTGAGCGATTAAGGTTTGTTAGCAGTAAAACTGGTATAAGGTTGCCCAAGATGACAATTTCTCTTGCTGTTAATACCTTTGATTTAACTAAAAATGTGCATAGTGCTATTAACCAGACTCGAGCACTAATAACTAAAATGCAACAGAGCTCACAATATAATCAAATTGCTGTTGCTAGTTAAAATTAAATTAGCTTAGTTCAGTTCAATAAATGATTTAACTCATCTATCTGGTGTTCAGAAAATACCTGAATACCATTTTCCTCTAATAACGCGGCAGTAACTCCCATACCTGATATTTTTGAGTTGGAGAATGTGCCGTCATAAATAGTATGGCTACCACATGAGGGACTAGATTCTTTTAATAGCGCATAGCGAATTTCATATTTTTGACATAAAAATAACGCTTTTTCGGCGCCAAGTAGAAATTGATGACCTACGTTTATACCTTTTTGGGTTATAACACGCGAATCGGGCTGTATTTCCGCGGGCTCTCTTGGAATCGTAAGCCCTCCTGCGACTTCTGGGCATATGCTAATAATTCGACCTTGTTGCTGCCACTTATTTAGCATAACGTGATGTTGTTGCTGACTATTACCATCATATCTAACCTTTTCACCGAGCAAACAGGCACTGACTAAAATTTTTTTCATGGTAGATCCTGTAAAAGTTGAGATTTTATTTCTTGAAATAGTATGCTGAAAATGTCTTTATGTGACGTAGCATAAGCATCAATCCAGATAGATTCACATATACATTCAATGTTTAAAATAAATTCATTGTTCTGGTAGCTGAAGCGTAAGCTATGCCTGTCTGCACCATCAATTGTTTCAATTAAATGTAAGTTTGTTAACAACTGAAAAAATGAACGAGTAAATATAATTATTTCCTCGCTCTGCCAGGTGAAATTGACAATCTGAAAGTCAATTATTTCGTAGGTATCATCTAAAACAATACGTTTAATAACATTTTTTAGGTAATTATGGGACATCTAAAGCACATTTTTATGATCAATAGCAAAGTTATGCGTATAATACAAAAAAAGCAACGACAGCTTTGGTCTTTTTACATATAATCCATTAAGACTAAATCTATTATTAACCATGAAAGAGAGATAAATTATGAAAAAATTTACTTTAGCTATTGCAGCTACTGTGATGATTGCATCTCCTGCATTTGCTGGCGATGTTGCGGCAGGTAAAGCTAAAGCGGCAACATGTGTTGCTTGTCACGGTGCAGAAGGTATATCTGCAATTCCTATGTATCCTAATTTAGCCGGTCAAAAAGAAGCTTATCTTGTTAAGCAATTAAAAGACTTTAAATCTGGTGCCCGTAAAGATCCTGTGATGTCAGCAATGGCAATGCCATTATCTGATGAAGATATTGTTAATATCTCAGCATATTACGCAAGTAAAAAATAAATTTAGTTATATTTGAATATTAGCGCTCTTACTTGGGCGCTTTTTTGTATGTGCTTTTTCAAAGCACTAGTTATTTAAGTGTAAGTGTTCTTGAATGACGTCGATAAATGGCTTTCCATAGCGTGTAAGTTTGGTATCACCAACACCACTTATCATTAAAAATTGTTGTGCGTTTAACGGCTTGATACTCGCTAGTTCAGCTAATGTTGCATCGTTAAATACAATATAAGGGGCAATATCTTCAGCATCGGCAATCATTTTTCGTAATTCTCGTAGTTTACTAAATAATTTCCTATCGTAATTATTTCTGTGTTGTTTATTCTGTTGCCAATAACTGGCTTTTTGTAGCCTTGGAGCAGCTAACATTAATACACTTTCGCCTTTTAGTACGTTACGAGAGGCTTGAGTTAAACAAAGCATTGATTGGCTAGCAATATCTTGTTGTAAATAACCTAAATGGATTAATTGTCTAATTATTGCGTGCCAATAACCGGGGGTTTTATCTCGCCCTATGCCGAAAGTCGATACTTTTTCATGATCACTGGCTATTACTTGTTTGTTTACTTCACCACGTATGACTTGAATAAGATAATCAATATTACCTTGCTGTCCAATACGATAGACACATGATAGAACTTTTTGAGCGGCAAGTGTTCCATCAAAAAGAGTGGGGGGATCCAAACAAATATCACAGTTTCCACAGGATTTTTCGGTATATTCAGCAAAGTAATTTAGTACAACTTGTCGTCGACAAGTTTGCGCATCAATAAACCCTTGCATTGTTTGGAAACGCTGCATTTCTACATCAACACGTTGTTCATCATCATTGTCATTGATACGTTTTATAATTCGTTGCACATCTTTATCATCATAAAGAAAAAGTGCCTCTGCGGCTAAACCGTCTCGGCCGGCACGACCAATCTCTTGGTAATAAGATTCTAAGGTCCGCGGTGGTTCAAAATGAATTACATACCTAACGTTTAACTTATTAATTCCTAAGCCAAATGCTATTGTCGCTACTACAACTTGAATATTATCTTTGGCAAAGTTTTCCTGTACATTGTTACGTATTTCACTTTCTAAACCCGCATGATACGCCGCGCAGTTAATGCCTACCGAAGCAAGTGACTTAGCAACATTCTCAACTTGCCAACGGCTATTACAATAAATAATACCGCTTTGATTCCCTTGTTTTTTTATATAGCCGATAGTTTGTTGAATACCGTTATATTTATCTGCCATCGTTAAGCGAATATTAGGCCGGTCAAAACTATCGATATGGATATTAGGCTGATTTAACTGCAGTTGCGTTAAAATATCCTTTCGCGTTGTTACATCAGCAGTAGCTGTTAAAGCTAAAATAGGAATATGCGGAAATTGTTGCTTCAAACAATTTAATTGGGTGTATGCTGGTCGAAAGTCATGACCCCATTGGGAGATACAATGTGCTTCATCTATTGCAAACAAGCTGATCGGTAAGTTATGAAGACCCTCAATAAAATAGCGACTTTTGAGCCGTTCTGGTGCTAAATAAAGTAATTTAATTTCCGCATTGGCTAAACGTTGAAAGATAAGGTTAATTTCTTCGTTTGTTAAGCTTGAATTGATGTACGCTGCAGAAATTCCTTGCCTATTTAAGCTATCAACTTGATCTTTCATCAAAGATATTAGTGGAGAGATAACAATGGTGATACCAGGGAGTAATGCTGCGGGTAATTGGAAGCATAATGATTTCCCCCCCCCTGTAGGCATTAACACTAAACTGTCTTTACCTTCCATTACTTGCTCAATAATTTTTTCCTGACCAAAGCGAAAACTGGAATAGCCAAAAAAATGCTGTAAAGCATTTAATAGTGTTGAATGGTCAGATTTTATAGGAAGAGCAGACAATGATAATTTTCAGTTAATTGGTAATTCTGGGTATTTTACCTGAGAGCGACAGGGCGAAACAGTGATTTATTGTTAAATATGTGATTATTCCTATACACTAGAATTCTTAACTCATCTTACCAGTAGGTTTCTTATGGATCAGGCACTAATACTGCAGCAAATGCAAAAGTTTTGGAATAATGACATGCCATTTAATCAATTACTTGGGTTAAATATCACTAAATTTGATCACCAAGAGTCAGAAGTTAGGTTTGTTTGGCAAGATAAGTTAGTCGGTAATCCAATGCAAAAAATTCTACATGGTGGTGTTACGGCAACCGCTTTAGATTTAGTGGGAGGCGTTGTAGCGGCAGCCAATATTATTGCTCAACTGACAGATCATTCTTCACAAAGTATCGCTTTAAGCCTACGGAAATTGAGCACTATTGACCTACGTACTGATTTTTTACTTCCAGGGAGAGGTGATGAATTTATTGCCACGGCAAAAATTATCCGTAGTGGTAGTAAAGTTGCCGTAGCGAGGATGGAACTTCATAACGAACAAAATGATCATATAGCCTTTGGTACTGGAACTTATATGGTGGGTTAACCATGTATATGATAAGTACTGTGTATGATGAATTTTGAAGATAGGATGCTTATGATGACATAAGAATAAATAATTTTGAATTAGCCATACTTGTATGACTTAACATAATGATATAATGATTCTTTATCTTCATTGCTTTTAATATGACTCACAACCAACTCGCATCGAAAGAACAACGCCAAGGTGTTATTAGTGCTATCAGCGCTTATTTTCTCTGGGGAATTGCCCCTATTTACTTTAAGTTGCTCGATAATATTGGTGCTGATGAAATTATGGTGCACCGTGTACTTTGGTCATGCCTACTATTACTAGTGATTATTGTTATTACGGGGAAATGGCGTTCACTAGCTTTATTAATTAAAAACTCCCCTAAGCTGGTATTTCAGTTAGCAGTTACCGCACTAATTTTAGGAGTTAATTGGTTTCTATTTATTTGGGCAATTAATAATGATCACTTATTAGATGCTAGCTTAGGTTATTATATTAACCCATTACTTAACGTGGCTTTAGGCATGCTTTTTCTTCATGAAAAGCTCAGTAAGTGGCAACTATTTGCAGTACTTTTAGCAGTTATAGGGGTATTAATTCAAGTTGTTATACTTGGGTCGGTACCGATCATATCGTTAGCCTTAGCAGGCACTTTTGGTATTTATGGTTTACTTAGAAAAAAAATGGCAGTCGATTCGTTTATTGGTTTGTTAATTGAATCTATTTTAATGTTGCCAATTGCCGCTGTTTATTGGTGGTTGTTTATCTCAAGCGATACCAGCAATTTATTTAATAACTCTATGGCTTTAAATGCAGGGCTAATACTCGCTGGTGTGGTCACTACGGCGCCATTATTGTGTTTTACTGCGGCTGCGAAACGTTTAACATTATCAACTTTAGGGTTCTTTCAGTATATTGGGCCAAGTATTATGTTTTTACTCGCTACTTTTTATTATCAAGAACCTTTATCAACAGCAAAAATAATTACCTTTGTTTTTATCTGGGTAGCACTGGTAATTTATAGCCTTGATTCATTTCATAACCATAAAAAGAAAGCTCGCCAGTTAAAACCGGCTATTACATAAGCTTAATTAGGATAATTAAATACATTAGTTGGAATGATTACTCAATTTGCTACTTTTATTTGGTTACGTCCATTTTCTTTTGCATAATAAAGTGCATCATCAGCAATACTGAGCTGTTTCGCGAGAGGGTCAGTACTATTAAAGATTACGCCGATACTGACAGTAAACCTAATAGTGTCTTTCTCAAAGGGTGTTATCGCTTCTTCAATATCTTGTCGGAATCTATCTACTTTATTAAGTAACTGCTTTTTGTCTGTATCCTCAATTAAAATAGCGAACTCTTCCCCCCCTAAACGGGCAATTAACCCTGAACCAAAATTTTTTCTTAAATACAACGCCATTATTTTTAATACATGGTCACCGGCATCATGACCATACGTGTCATTAACTTTTTTGAAGAAATCGATGTCAATCATAGCCAAACAGAAGTTAGTTGCCTTGCTGTGATAACGAGCTATTGCCCCCTCTGCTTGTTGAAAAAAAGCGCGTCTGTTAGGTAGTTCAGTTAAGTAATCAGTCAAAGCTGCTTTTTTAATTTTTTCAATATTGGCTAAGTTTTCGATATTTTGGGTAACGCGGCAGTAAAACTCTTCGGGACAAAATGGTTTTCTTAAAAAGTCATCAGCCCCATTTTTGATAAAACGTGCGGTGTTTGAACCATATGTTGCCCCTGAAACACCTATGATAGCCAGCTTTTCGCGATCAAATCGTCGACGTATTTCATTTGTTAATTCGATACCATCCATTTCAGGCATTTCTAAATCAGTGATCACCATTTTAATTGAAGGGTATTCTTGGAGAAGTTCCATGGCTTGCATGCCGTTTTCGGCAACATATACAGTAAAATTACGTCTTTTTAATAACTCAGCGATTAATACTCGAGCAGAGCGAGAATCATCGACAACCAGTATGCCTATTTCACTATTAATCATTTGCCAATAGAGAATACGCTTTAAATACATATAAGCTTGGCTGTTTTCTTTAGGTATGTAATCAATAACAGCCTGGGCGAGTATTTTTTGGCGAGTAACATCATCCATTACCCCCGTCATAACAACCCCTGGTATTTTATGAGACAATACATAATCGATTGCCTCACCATTGGGGCCGTCAGGTAAAGAATAATCAATAGTCGCTGCAAAAAAGTCCGTACTTTGTTGAAGAATAAACTCTAATTTCGCCATGCTTTCAGCAATGGTTACTTCATAATTAAGTGACTCACCAATTTTTTGTATTACTCGAGCAATGGCTTTGCTATCTTCAACAACTAATAACTTTTTTGTCATGTTAAACCTAACTTTTATACTGCCTTAAGGTTAGCATACGCTACTACTAGCCATTTGCTACCTACTTCAGAAAAATTTACTTGAATACGACTTTGAGCGCCACTACCTTCATAGTTTAGCACAACGCCTTCACCAAACTTTTGATGTACAACAGACTGCCCTAATTTAAAGCCGGTGTTTTCAAAAGTTTCTAAAGTTATCGTATTCGAAAAACGCCCTGTTGTGGTGGGACGAGATACTTGGTTTCGTATGCGAATATCTTCTACACACTCTTCAGGTAATTCACGTAAGAATCGACTGGGTGGATGAAATTTTTCTTGTCCATATAAGCGCCTGCTCTCTGCATGACAAAGATAAAGTTTTTCCATTGCTCTGGTCATGCCGACATAGCATAAACGTCGTTCTTCTTCTAAGCGGCCAATTTCTTCAACGGATTGTTGTGATGGAAACATACCTTCTTCTAAACCGGCAATGAACACTAACGGGAATTCTAGCCCTTTGGCAGAATGCATTGTCATTAACTGAACTGCAGGTTCGTATTCGTCTGCTTGTGATTCGCCAGATTCTAAAGCAGCATGAGTTAAGAAACCAGTGAGTTTGGTTTGCTCTTCTTCTAACTCAGGTTCCATTTCATAGGTTTGACATGCCGTCACTAATTCGTTCAGGTTTTCAATCCGAGCTTGAGCACGTTCGCCTTTTTCAGCTTGATACATAGCTTTCAAACCACTATGTTGAATGACAAAGTTGGCTTGTTGGTCCAAGTCTAAATTAGTTGAATCGTCTTCTAATTGTTCAATTAACCGAATGAATTGCGTGATAACTTTAGCACTTCGTCCTTTTAGTTCGTCGTTAGCCAACATCTGTTGACAAGTTTGCCATAAAGTAAGTTCTAAACTTCTAGCCGCATCTCTTACCAAAGCTAAAGTGGTGTTACCAATACCTCTAGTGGGTGTATTGATAATACGTTCAAATGCTGCATCGTCATCGCGATTATTAATTAAACGTAAATACGCCAGTGCATCTTTAATTTCTTGGCGTTCAAAAAAGCGTAAACCTCCGTAAATGCGATAAGGTAATTTGGCTTGAATTAAGGCTTCTTCGAGTAAACGCGATTGTGCATTACTACGATAGAGAATAGCGACGTTATCTAGCGAACCATTATTTGAACGCCATTGTTCTATCCGTCCTGAAATAAAGCGGGCTTCATCTATTTCATTAAAGCGGTATAAATTGAGATTTTTTCGCCAGCATCATCTTCTGTCCATAGCTCTTTACCTAAGCGGTTATTATTGTTAGCAATGAGCTTATTAGCTGCATTGAGAATATTAGCACTGGAGCGATAATTTTGTTCTAAACGTACAGTTTGAGCCTCATCAAAGTCATTTAAAAAACGCTGAATGTTTTCAATTTTTGCACCACGCCAGCCGTAAATTGACTGGTCGTCGTCTCCAACTATCATGACTTTGCTTTTATCTTTACCCAGTAATGTTAACCAAGCATATTGAATTGCATTAGTATCTTGAAATTCATCTACTAATACATGACGAAAACGTTGTTGATAATGGGCTAATAACTCCGGATTATGTAACCATAGCTCGTGAGCTCTTAATAATAACTCAGCAAAATCTACTAATCCGGCTCTATCACAGGCATCTTGGTAAGCTTTATACACCTTAACGAAGGTTTCTTCGGTTTGATCGAATTGTGTATCAATATGTTGCGGGCGAAGCCCTTCATCTTTCTTGCCATTGATATACCATAGCATTTGTTTAGCTGGCCAGCGCTTTTCATCTAAATTTAAAGAGCGTATTATTCGCTTTATTAAACGAAGTTGATCATCCGAGTCAAGTACCTGAAAGCTTTGTGGCAGCTTAGCTTCTTGAAAGTGCATGCGCAATAAACGATGAGCTAAACCATGAAAAGTGCCAATCCACATACCGTGAATATTACCACCTGCCACCTGTTCCACTCGAGATCGCATTTCAGCAGCCGCTTTGTTAGTGAAAGTCACGGCTAAAATACTATGGGGAGAAACATGTTCAACTTTCATTAACCAAGCAATACGTTGTACTAATACTCGGGTTTTTCCACTGCCTGCGCCGGCAAGTACCAGCATGTTTTGTAATGGTGCGGCAACGACATCACGTTGTTTATCATTTAAGTCGTCTAAAAGTTGAGATACATCCATAAAATAAGGTGTTTTTATTGTCGGCAGAATGTCGAGATTATACCGAAATTAGGTGGCTTTGCGAAATCTAGTTAGCGAAGTAGTCTATCAAGGAATATAACTTACATTAAGCCAATTTATGTAGTTCTGTAATATCAGCTATTTCAATATTGGGTAACATAGATAATGGCTTGCCTACAGTATAGCGAGACAGCCAAGCGCTTTGACAGCCAGCTTTAATCGCTCCGTAAATATCGCTGTGTCCACAATCACCGACATGCAATAAATGATGGGGTTCAATTGATAAATCTTGGCATGCCAGTGAGAACATAGCGGAGCTAGGTTTTTGTTGTTTACTTAAATCAGCATGGTAAATATGATTAAAATAGTGTGCAATGCCGATTGTTTCTGTGTTTACATTGCCATTACTGATTGCCACCAAAGGATATTTTTTTGATAACTCTTTTAAAAGTAAGTGGCTTTTTTTCGGTACGGTAAAATTACTACGATGAAAATTAAATGTTTCCATTGCAGAGTGTGCGATCTTATTAGCCTGCATATCACTAAAGCCTAAAGATTTTATGCCTATAAGGTAAGTTTGAAAACGTAAAGCTGCAACATCATGTTTTAACGTTGGATTATTCATTAACACTTGTCGGCGAAACTCAAACCAAAACTGATAGTTATACTGGTTTGAGCTTTTAGGCAGATGTTGTGTAAAGTAATTAATCATCTGGTGATCTGTTTTGGTCATCACAGGATGATTACTATACAAAGTATCGTCTAAGTCAAAACTAATGGCCTTGAAAGGCATTAGCCGTCGATAAAATTTCATCTATAGTTCCCGTAATAACAGATAAAATAACCTTTAATTACTTAGATGCTATGTGTTGGCGTAATAACTTTGACACCAAGCGTGTAAATTGGCTGATGAGTAGCGTATCCATTCGAGGATCAAAATGATCAGCGTCTTGGCTACTAATTGCTAAAAATCCGATAGTGCCGTGCTGATCACTTAATTTGATTAATACCACAGAGCCAAGCACGCTTTCTGAAAATATTTGTTGTTGCTCACTTTGTTGCAAACGACCAAAATAATAGGTTTCTTGCGCTAAACGATTATCAAAGATGTCTTGGCAGTTTTCGTTACAAATACTCGAGTGAGCAATATCTGCAGGCTGAGCTAACCACAGTTTTAAGCCTGATAACGATAATAATTCAGTAGTAGCTTGGGTAAGACAATCAAGAAGTTCAGTGCTGTCCTTACAATCGAGTAAACGTAAATATAAGTCACTATATAAAACAAAAAGTTGTTCATTTTGATTGGCGACAGACATTAAATGAGTGATTTCTTCTTCCAAGTTATGAACTTTAGTACGTAGCAATTGTTGCTGGCGCTCAACTAACGATACTGTACCACGTTGGAAGTCTTGTACTCGTAAGCTTGTGACAAGCTCTGGATGCCGATTAAAAAACTCTGGGTTATCTTGTAAAAAGCTAACGACAATGTCATCCGATAGCGCTATTTCTTCAGTCTGGAGTGATTCTACCGAACTTGTGTCAGAATTCATTTCTTTACTCATATTGATAATTGTCCATCAAAGACATGTGTTGCAGGACCCGTCATCTTTATTGGATGGCCAGGGCCTTTCCAATATATTTTTAATTTTCCACCGGGTAACTCTACAAATACTTGTTTTGCTAATTTTTTTTGCATTTGGCCGATAACAACAGCCGCACATGCACCGCTACCACAAGCCAATGTTTCTTGTGCGCCTCGTTCGTAAACGCGTAACTTAATTGTATCGGCTGAAACAATTTCCATAAAGCCAATATTTGCACCTTCAGGAAAACGCTCATGCACTGATAGCTTAGCTCCTAATTTTTCTACAGGAGCTTCCTTAATAGAGTCAACAGTAATCACACAATGTGGATTACCAAGTGATACCGCACCGCAAAGAACGGTATCGTCTTCACTACGTAAAATATAGGTACCTTCTACTTTTTGCGCATTAAAAGGAATTTTATTGGGTTCAAACTGCGGAACAGGCATAGTCACGGTAATATTACCGTCTCGCTCAACGAATAATGTCATTTTCCCAGCATGAGTTGAAACGCGGATCTTATTACGATTGGTTAATCCTTTCATCCGAACAAATTTGGCAAAACAACGAGCACCATTACCACATTGATTAACTTCACTACCATCAGCATTAAAAATACGATAATGAAAATCTAAATCAGGATCATAAGGTGGTTCAACCACCAATAATTGATCAAAGCCGACACCAAAATTACGATCTGCTAATCGCTTTATTTGATCGTTTGGTAAATACACATTTTGGGTAACATTATCAATAACTAAAAAGTCGTTACCTAAACCATGCATTTTTGAAAAGTTTACTAGCATTTTTGTATTATTCTCTTACCGCTTAAGTTTTAATTAAGCTACTTGTTATCTGGTAGTAAGGATTCACCTTGCCACAGTTGGGCTAATGTTTCACGTTGACGAATTAAATAATGCTGCTCACCGTCAACCATGACTTCTGCGGCTCTTGGTCGGCTATTATAATTTGAACTCATAGTAAAGCCATATGCGCCAGATGAACGCACAGCAAGTAAATCACCAGCTTGAATCGCTAATAAACGGTCTTTACCTAAAAAATCACCGGTTTCACAAACGGGTCCTACAATATCGTAGGTTTTACTTTCAAGTGTATCATTGGGAGTGACAGGAACAATATTTTGCCACGCCTGATATAATGCTGGGCGTATAAGGTCATTCATTGCGGCATCAACTAAAGCAAAATGTCGACCTTGATTAGTTTTAATAAATTCCACCTCGGTAACTAAAATACCCGCGTTTGCCATAATCGCGCGGCCAGGTTCAAACAAGATGGTTAACTTTCGTTCGCCTATGCGTTCAATAATTGCTGCTACATATTCGCTAGGCATTGGCGGCTGCTCATCCTGATAAGTAACACCTAAACCACCGCCTACGTCAATATGCGATAAGTTAATACCTTGTTCGGCTAAATTATCGACCATCATTAATATACGGTCTAGGGCATCAATAAAGGGTGTTATGGTAGTAAGTTGCGAACCGACATGACAATCAATACCTTTAATGTCAATGTGCGACATAGTTGAGGCTTTTAAATAAATCGTGATGGCATCATCTATTGCTACTCCAAATTTATTCTCTTTTAAACCCGTAGAGATATAAGGGTGAGTGCCGGCGTCAACGTCAGGATTTACCCGTAATGAAATGGCAGCTTTTTTATTAAGCTTTTGGGCTACTTGTTGAATACGTGCTAATTCAGGCTCGGATTCTACATTAAAACAGTAAATCCCTTTTTCTAATGCAAATGCAATTTCATCAACTTTTTTACCTACTCCTGAAAACACAACTTTACTTGCATCGCCACCAGCTTCAATAACACGTGCTAATTCCCCTTTTGAGACAATATCAAAACCTGAACCCAATCGTGCTAATACATTGAGAACAGCTAAATTACTGTTGGCTTTTACGGCGTAGCAAACTAAATGTGGATGTAAACCCGCGGCATCATTAAATGCATGCCAATGACGTTCAATAGTTGCTCTTGAGTATATATATAGTGGTGTTTGGTAATGCTCAGCTAATTTAGCGATCGCATTGTCTTCTGCAAACAATGTATTATTTCTATAATTAAAAAAATCCACTATGTATTATCCTGATCTGTTGGGCTAGCCATATGATCGCTTGAAGATGCTTTCTTTATTTTTTCTTTCGGTGCAGGTTCCGGCACTTTCTCGGGTGTTTGATATAAAGGCCCTGGCATTCCACAACCGGATAATAGTACTAATGCCAATAGGCAACCTAGATTTAATGAATTTAGTTTACGCATTTTTGATCAATTCGATTTTTTTCCCATGATAGACGTTTTATAATGCGATGACCATAAGTTACCAGTGAAAGAAAAGCCTCTAACGTGTTAATCTTTCATTTTATGAATACTGATAAGTTGATTTTTCGCTAATAAAAGCAAAATAGTACAATGTGGTGCGCAATTTATATATATTTATCATAACTAAATCGTATAAAAAACACTTAAATGAATCACTATCAATGATAACAGAACGATAAACTAGCAGATCAACAAGGTTTCAATTACGTTTTTACAAAGGACGATATTATGAACGACAGCCAGTACAATTTTATTGCCGATGAGCTTCTTTTAACGCTTGAAGAGGCAATAGAAAATTGCGGTGTAGATATTGATTATGAAGGTGTTAGTGGCATGCTTACACTTACCTTTAAAAACGGCAGTAAAATTATCATTAATAAGCAAGCCCCATTACATGAGATTTGGGTGGCGACAAAATTTAATGGTCATCATTTCCATCTTGAAGATGACAATTGGATTGATAAAAGAGGCGGTGGCGAATTTTGGCAATTTATCTCTAAGGCCATCTCTCTTCAAGCCGACGCCGATATAACAGTAACAGCAAATTAATAACTTTAGGAAATAATATGACCACTAAACTTGTTCGCATTGCTACGCGTAAAAGTGCGTTGGCACTATGGCAAGCCGAATATGTAAAGGCACAACTTGAACACTTTCATAATGACGTAGAAGTTGAATTAATTCCTATGACTACTAAAGGTGATATTATACTTGATACTCCTTTAGCAAAAGTAGGTGGAAAAGGCTTATTTGTTAAAGAACTTGAAGTCGCAATGTTAGAAGGTCGTGCTGATATTGCTGTTCATTCGATGAAAGATGTACCTGTAGAATTTCCAGAAGGCTTAGGTCTTGAAGTGATATGCCCCCGTGAAGATCCTCGTGATGCATTTGTATCTAATCATATTAATTGTTTAGCTGAGCTTCCTAAAGGTGCCATTGTTGGAACATCAAGTTTACGCCGTCAGTGCCAAATAAAGGCATTACGGCCTGATCTTGATATTAGAGATTTACGCGGTAATGTTAATACACGATTAGCAAAGTTAGATAATGGAGATTACGATGCCATTATTTTAGCTGCTGCAGGTTTGATTCGGTTAGCAATGCCAGAACGAATTCGTGAGTTTATTGATCCAGAAACTATGTTACCTGCTAATGGTCAAGGGGCTGTTGGTATTGAATGCCGAACTAACGATGAAACAATTAAAACATTATTGGCACCACTAGAGTGTACTACAACACGAATACGCGTACTTGCTGAACGTGCAATGAATAGAGCACTGGAAGGCGGCTGCCAAGTCCCCATTGGAAGCTATGCCGAAATTAATAATCAAACGTTGAAATTACGCGGATTAGTTGGTGCCGTCGATGGTAGTGAAATTTTGCAAAGTGAAGTGTCTGGAGATGTTGAGCAAGCAGAGTCATTAGGTTTACAACTTGCAGAAAATTTATTAGCACAAGGAGCTGATAAAATTCTTAAAAGCGTTTATGAATCAAAAAATTAATACGATTTTAGTGCCTAGGCCTAAAGCTCAGGGTGAAAAACTTGCGCAGCAGTTAATTTTAGCTGGGTTTAAGCCATTATGTCACCCCATAATGACATATAACTCGAATGCTAACGAGGCAATAATACGTCACCACTTAATTGAGCATAAGCCAACGATTCTTGTTTTTGTTAGCATTGCGGCTGTTGAATTTGCACAACAGCATTTTAGTATTAACCAATGGCAGTCATTAAGTGATATAGAAGCTATCATTGCAGTTGGCTCTAGTACTCAAGAAGCGTTAAAGCGTTACAATATTGAAAGTTTGTGTCCAAATAGCTTTGATAGCGAAGGAATGTTAGCGTTACCCATATTGGAACAACCTTCGCTGAGTCATTGTCGAGTGACTATCGTACGTGGCGAAGATGGTAGAGAGTATTTGGCTCAAAATCTTGAAAAAAAGGGCGCTAAAGTAAACTTTTTATCGGTATATGAAAAAGTTTGGCTAGAATTTGCAGCTGATCAAGCTCAACAATGGCGTCAATCACAAATAAACTGTATTGTCGTTACTAGTAACGCTTTTTTAAATCATCTTGTGCAAATAATCGATATTTCCGACGACTATTGGAAAAATCATTGTTTTTGGTTTGTAATTAGTGAGAGAGTTGCCGTTTGTGCAACGGCACTTGGATTGAGAAATGTAATAAATACTCATGGGGCTACAAACCAAGCCATAATAACTACTTTGTTGAATACGGAATTAACTTATGACTGACAAAAAAACACCTGACTCTACTTCGTCATCAGATAAAAAAGTATCGCAAAGTACTTCTCAAAGTGCTGATAATACCAAAAAAGGTAGTGAAGCTGGTTTATCTGCCAGTATTTCTTTAACTTCACCAACTCAAAACTCGTCTAATACAAACACTGAAAAAAGCGCACAGTCTGATGATTTATCTGCGAAAAATGCACAACCAAGTAAATCTAGAACGTCTTCTGTAAATACCAAACAGCCAATTGTTGCTTCATCAAAAGTCCCCATTTCAAAAATAGCTGTTTTATCTTTACTTATTTCTCTTGCTGTTGCTGGCGGTTTCACCGCAATGCATTTCATGCATAGCAAGGAATTGACCGCAGAGCACCAAAATTTTCAACAACAGCTTGTAGTTCAACAATCGAAAATACAAAAGCAAGTTACTCAATTATTTGAGCAACAAGCGAATACTTTGTCGACTCAAGTTAATAATGAAATTCATCAACAAGTGACACAGATGGATCAAAAAGTTGCTCATAGTAATGCCCGAATAAAACAGTTAGAACAGCAGTTAGGTCGTCTACAGCAAAATAAATCGTCTGATTGGCTTGTGCACGAAGCTCAATATTTACTAAGAATTGCCAGTCGTACGTTATGGTTAGAAAAAAATACAAGCACGGCGATTAATTTATTAAAAGATGCTGACAGCCGCTTAAAAGAATTAAATGATCCACAATATATTGTTATTCGTCAGGCAATAAGAAACGACATTGAAACGCTACAGCTATTACCCGTTATTGATAATGAAAGCATATTACTTTCGTTAAATGCATTAGGCCAACAAGTTAATAAATTGCCTTTAGCTATGGTAAAAATACCAGAGAGTTCAGATAAAGAAGAAAGCTTAATACTTTCTGAAAACACTTCAGATTGGCAAGAAAACTTAGCCAAAACCTGGCGTAAATTTTTAGCAGACTTTATTACGGTAAGTCGTAGAGAAGGCAATGTAGAGCCCTTAATGTCACCGCAGTACCAACAAAATTTACGTGAAAATATCATGCTTAAATTGCAAGTAGCACAATGGGCTGTAACTAAACGTCAAACTCAAGTATTTCAACAAACGTTAACGGATGTATCGGCCTGGGTTAATGAATATTTTGATATGAGCCAATTAAATTCTCAACATTTTGAGCAGTCTATTCAAGAGCTTAAAGCACAAGCTATAGATGCAGATTATCCTAATAGCCTATCTGCTTTAAGTGAAATTCGCACATTGCTGGCGGAAAAACCCTTAACAGAACTTCCTAATGTAACAGAGGATTTAGAAAGCGCTGTTAATGATACTCAGGCAGAAAACACCGCTAATGATTCAGCTATCAATAACACGATAATTGATGATGATAATGAAATAATTAACAAGAGTGAGAACAACTAATGAAAAAAATTGTTGTTTTAATCTTATTATTCTTTGCAGCGGTAGCCATTAGCCCATTACTCATTAACGAAAAAGGTTATATTTTAATTGCTATGGGTGACCTGACGGTAGAGTCTACCGTGGTTACTGCCATTATCATGTTAGTGCTAATTTTTATTGGTTTAATGCTTTCAATAAAAGTATTTCGAGGAGGCTTAAAGTTAACGTTTGGCACATGGAATAAAATCGCTTTTGCAAGTCGCCGTAGGGCCATAAGAGACTTTAATAAAGGTATAGCTTGTTATATTTTAGAAGATAATCAACAAGCAGAGCATTTGTTAAGTAAATGTGCAGAGCCTTCGCAACAAGCTCAGTTATGTTATTTATTAGCCGCTAGTGCTGCAAATAAGCAAGGTTTAGCTACGAACAGTAAACATTATCTTGCTTTGCTTAATGAGCAAGAAATTAGCACCAAAGAATTGGGGTTAGAAACCGTTTTAGTAACGGTAAAACTATTAATCAACTATAAAGAATATAATAAAGCGCGCGAGTTAATTGACGAACATCATAAACATATTGGTCATGATGATCGCTTACTTGCGCTTGATATTAATCTGAGTTTAATTGAACAGCGCTTTGAGTATGTAGTTAAGCAATTAGCCGCTGCACGCAAGAGTAAAACCCTTGAACAAAGTAAAGTTCAATTATGGGAAGCTCAGGCATTTACTGGCATGTTCAATCAGCAAATTGAGCAAAAAAGTAATCATGCATTACATGAATATTGGGAGGCGCTTCCGAGAAAAATTAAACAACGCGAAGCCGTTTTATTGGCATATTGTCAAATTTTAGCCCAGCATAAAATTAATGAACCTCTGACTAAAATTTTATTACCGGTGATTAAAAAAGGAGCTAATCACTATTTGCTTAAGCAGATACGATTATTACCACTTTCTGCCACTAATGAATTGATGCAAGCAGTTCAAAAACACCTACATCATGAACCGTCAAATGCGAAATGGTTAAGTTGTTTGGCGCACTTAGCTATTGCTGATCAAGATTGGGATCGTGCTGAAAAGGCGTTCAATTCATTAGTGAATCTAGAAGGTAATCAATATGACAATGTAGATTTACAATCTTTTGCCAAGGTGCTAGAACAAAAAGGTCAGTTAGAAAAAGCGATTCAAGTACTGAATAAACTTGTTAAATATAATGAGTCTGCATGCTAAAAGGACTTCACCATGCCGCAATAATATGTTCCGATTATCAAAAATCTAAACATTTTTATCTAAATATATTGCAGCTTAAGGTAGTAGCTGAGCATTATCGCGAACAGCGTAATTCTTATAAGTTAGACTTAGCCTTGCCAGACGGTAGTCAAATTGAATTGTTTTCTTTTACCCGTCCTCCCGCTCGCCTGAGTTATCCAGAAGCTTGCGGCCTAAGGCATTTAGCCTTTGTGGTTGACTCAGTTGAAGAAACCGTCGCCTACTTAATAACTCAAGGGGTAGACGTTGAACCTATTCGGATTGATGAATATACCCAAAAAGCTTATACCTTTTTTTCAGATCCTGATGGTTTGCCGTTAGAGATATATCAAAAGTAGCGATGTTAAAAATATAAACTCATCGCTAGAAACAAAAAAACACCAATCATAACAATTGATGTTTTTTAGCTTTAGTTCAAGGCATTAACTTAAGATTGTTGTTTAAACCTACGTGACGCTAATCCAATTATTCCTAATGCAAAAATAGCAAGTGTTGAAGGCTCTGGCACATTTACATTAACATCTTTGTTAACATCCCTCACTAACATATATGATGCTCCAATAGGAGAAACATCCCCACCAGCACCATAAACTGCAGGATAATAATTACTAAATATGAAATTGTTGTCGCGTCTTGCGCCAAATAATCCATAATTTGCCACTAAGCCGTAACTGCCAACTGTTGTGTAATTTATTGTGAACTCTTCATTCCAACTGTCTATTAAATCAGAAAAAGCAGGACTACTCACATTTGTATTTCCTGCATCCAAGTTCAATCCAAACCAGTCATTGACTAGGGTGGTTGCTTCATCAGCTGTTGCAAATCTAAATCCTTCATCTTCATATGTATTTAATGAGGCTGTAGATGACAAACCAACCGTAAAATTAAAATGTAACCACTCTAAAGAGCCATCGTTATATACATCATCTGAAGTTATTAAACCGGCATACGCAAATTGAGATAAACAACTAATTGATAGAATTAAACTGGCAAAAACAGATTTTATAATTTTAAATTTCATTTAATGACCCTTTTATTCTCTTTCCAACCCTCTAGTAGAAAGAGTAGTTAAATTAATTACCGAACAAATATACAAAAAAAATGCCAAATTAAAAATCCATTTAATTCCAAGGACTTAAAATATAATGATTACTGGCATGCTTAAAGAATGTAAAAATATCTGACACTAATCATATTGCCAACTCAATGATTTACATGTCCTTTATTAAGATGATTGTAGTTTATAGGTGTTTCAGTATAGAACTAGAGTAAGACAGAGTTTTATTCGATTTTGATAGTACACAAAATATAACCTCACCTACATATTTAAAACAATGAGAAACCATGTTCGTCTGTTTACATTGGCAAGTATTATAATGTGTATAAAAACCTGACAATTCTTTGCTTACGCTTAATTCTCTATCTGATCAGGTATGAGCGATTACAACTAAAGCCTCAAGAGTTTATTAAATAACTACTTGTTTACCTAGCGTGCATCTTTTAAATTAGTCACCTTATTGTCTATTTAACTAAGTTATGAATAAAACAATTCCTCAAAATCATTTATGCACAATCACTTTACTGGGAAATTTAGTAACGAAACCAGAAATTCGTTATCAAGCTAACCCGGTAATTGCTGTTGCTGAGTTTGTTGTCGCCACGCATAGCCAATGGCTTGATAAAGCAAGTAATCAGATGAAACAATGGACGAGTTATCATACAGTAAAAATGATTGGTGACGTTGTAGAGCGTTCATTATTGCATGCTCAAAAAGGAGATATTGTTTTTATCCAAGGACATTTAGTTAATAGTAAAAAATCCAAACGCGAAATAATTCATGCGACGTATGCGCATACTTATCCTAAAGGCTATACACATTCGATAAACCAGTTGCAATGTAGCGGCGCAATTAGCAGTGAAATTCGTTTGGTTACAACCGAGTCTAATAAGCAATTAGCGGAATTAACGTTAACAATCAATTATTATGCCTTTTCACCAGTAACTAATGAGCTTAGAAGCCTAGAAGTTTCTCGTCCTTTACATATATGGGGTACTCAAGCTGCTTATATCAAAGAACATGCTAAACTTGGCGATGAAATAATAGTTGACGGAAAATTGAGCTACCTTAATAATGAAGAAAAATCACAGTTTTTAGAGGCTAAACAGGTCTTACTACAAAAGAAATAAAGCGATTTATAACTTAAAAAAGGGACTTAATCGGTTGATAATAAAAAATAATAAATCATCACAAGACTTTCTAAGTTACATGTTTAGCTTATTGTTATTTGCTCTATATTTACCGCAAGCAGTAGCTAATAATATTAATTTAACGGCATTAATCGATTTAGGAGATACCTATAAGGAGGATGTTTTTTGGCATAAACCCAGTGTTAACCCTAAAAACAATCAACAATATTATATCGCTAATACCACAGGGAAGTTTCACTTAATTGATGATCAAAAGGTAGTGAAAACGCCAATATTGAACATCCCCAATTATTACCTAGAATTTGTCAAACTAAGCGCTGTTGTATTACACCCTAATTTCTCCTTTAATCAACAAAAAGGTTATAACACCTTTTATACTGCGCACGTTGAATTGGCCGACCAAAGCATTCGCACGTTAAGAATTAAAGATAAAAACTTAGAGCACAGTTTTCCTTATGAAGCGGTTATCGTTGAATGGAAATTAAATGAAGCTAATTCTCTTAAAGTAGATCCCGATAGCCAAAGAGAAATTTTACGTATTGGTATCAATAGCCCTGAAAACTCAGTAATTGAAATGCGATTCAATCCTTATATAAAGTCTTGGCATGATAACTTTTCGCATATGTATATTGCATTAGCTTATGATGAAACGTTAAGAGAGAGCCCTTTGTATTCAGGAGCGATATTACGCATTAATCCAGAGAAATTTGGTTTACGTAGTTACACCACTCCTAACAACAATCCGTTTATTAATCAAGCTGATGTTCCGGATGAATTGTTGATCATTGGTATACAGCAACTTATGCAGTTTGTTTGGCAAAAAAACAATGATCAGCAACTAATTTTAGCGCATAGATTTAACCAACAAGTGTTATTAAGCTTAGTAAATTATGGAGATATTTTAAGCAACACTGAGCCGGAACACACTTTGCTTAGAGGAGCGTCTCAATTAGCAGAAGACTCTTTAGTTTTCTATCGAGGTCGAGAATTTAAAGCCTCAAGAAATAAAGTGCTGTTTATGAGTCAAAATGATGGTTATTGGCAATTACAATCAATTGATACTTCGCCTCCATTTCAAAAATCCGTGATAAATGTATTTTCAGGAAATGACTTAGCACCAAATGATCAGATCTCAATACTCACCGACGAGAATGATGAATTACTCATTTTTTCAAGGGCTCACCATGTAATTCAACAGCTTGTAAATAATACCCCTAAAGGCGAGACAACGGCTGATGAATACTTGTTTAATGAACCTGAAAATCAAGCCAATGACAGCTCTATTAGCAGCTATATTTTTTGGGTCGTTGTAGTTTTTGGAATAATAATAGCTTGGTTTGCTAAAAGTAAAAAAAGCCAACAAACAGTGAAAAGCCTTTTACATAGAAATTATGCTCGATTTGAATTATCGGCTGATAATAAGCAACTTTCACTATTTCATCGCCATCAACAAGATGCGGCGTTAACTCTTGATGTTAGTAGTATTGTTCGTAGCGATGTATTACTCAATGATGAGGTATTATTGTCAATAGAGGCTGATGTTTCTGGTTTTAATGAACAACTTGAACAAATGCTTGAAAACAAGTTTATTGATGAAAAACGCATCAAAATGGTAGACGACAGAACACGAAAATTAGCAGTGAACCTTACTGATGATAAAGGGACGGTTTATAGCGTATTCTTATATTTTCGCGAAGGTAATCAACGATTAACTAAAGCTAAATTTGGCCAAATTACAGATGAAATCAAAGAGTGGTGCTGGTTCATTTCAGCTCAATTATCCCCTGATAAAACAGGAAAACGTATTGTTGAAATAGTACAACCCAAAATAGTAAAAACTCAACCAAGTGTAAATAAACCGACAGTGAATATACCTGAGTCAACAGCGAAGGTAGAGGGTACTGAATATCTTAATGTAGACCACGAAAGTAACAATAAAGTTAAACTAGATTCAGATAAAAATACAAAAAATATCCAAACGGTTCCATCGAATAAAGAAACAAAGGTAATAAACAAAAAAACGCAAAATACTGATAGTAGTAATATTGATACACAACTTATTGAAGCGTTAAATAAATTAGCAAACTTAAAAGCAAAAGGCTTTTTAACTGAAGACGAGTTTATTAGTGCGAAAGCAAAAATATTGGCAAATCTACAAAATGAATAGTTTGTGTTGAATACTCGTTTTAAAAATTCTCTATCTCTTATTTTTTTGGGGATAGCGGTAATACTATTACCATTTTTGTTTTACATTATTGCTGACCAAGCCTTAATTAATCTTTTTATTGAAGAGTTCCGTCCTGATAGCCTAGGTGATTACTACTTGTGGTTTGCTTTGTTAACGTTAATGATGAGTATTGGCTTACCACGCCAAGTAGCAGCATTTAGCTCCGGATACCTTTTAGGAACTGGCTATGGCACTTTATTTGCGACGTTAGCAGCAAGTATCGCGTGTTTATTCACTTTTGTTGCAGCGCGCTTTATCTTCCATCGAAGCCTAAGTAAGCGTTTTCCTAAACAATTGAGTAATTTTAGTGCTTTTTTTACACATGATGTGTTGATTAAAGCATTTATTATTCGTCTGATACCAGCAGGCTCAAACTTTTTAACCAATGTGTTAGCTGGAACAGCAAAAGCTCCTTTATTTCCTTATCTATCGGGTAGTATGCTGGGTTTTATTCCACAAATGATAGTATTTTCAATGTTAGGATCGGGGATAAATGTGGGCAGTAAACAACAAATAGTGATCAGTATCTGTTTATTGTTAGTTGCGGCGGGGTTGACTGGCTACTTATATCGTTCGGGCAAATTAAACATAATGAATAAGAAGGCATAAAAAAGGCGCTGTACTGCGCGCCTTATTTGCTTTACTTGCCAATATTTACTTAAGGCTAACTAAATAACTGACTAAATTTAAGTAATCTTCTTTAAAGTTTTCTTTATCAAGTCCGCTGTTTACAATACGATATTTACCATTAACAATAACGGCTGGAACGCCTGTAATTCCTTCCGTTTTAGCTAATGCATCCTGATTAGCTTTCATTGTTTTTGCTTTTGCAATAACGTTTTCACTGTTAATTAACGCATCAAATTTATCAGCATCAACACCTATTAGGATAAAAATGTTACGTATATCCTTCATTGAAGTTGGGGTTGCATTAGAAACATGGATATATTTAAAAATAGCAGCTGAAGCTTCTGCTTCCATATTTAACTCTTGCCCTACAACTAAGGCTTGCGTTAATAACTGCTGCATTTTTTGTGAGGCCATTCTTAAGAAATCAACGTGATTTTTTTCTAAGGCAATATCTTTTGGTAGCTCTTTTTTCAAAATATCAATAAAGCCTTCAAACTGATAACAGTGAGGGCAATAAAAAGAAAAATACTCTCTCACTTCATCTTTTTCTGAGACTATACCTTCAACTTTTACATAGTGAACACCTTCTTGATAAGACGTTGTTGAGCTTACCTTATCTGAGGTAGGCTTTAATGATTGAGCTGTTTTATGGGAGTTATGTCCTTCATGAGTTTCATGGGGCTTGGCGTTTAATGGTTCATTACAGCCACTCACTAGTAATAGCGTTGACATCACTAAAAGTGCGATTAAATTTTTCATAAAATTTCCTGTTTCAATAGCAAGAAGCGTTAAAGCTTTAACATTAAGGTATCAGTGTTAATGACGGTTGTTGTAACGCGGAGAATTGTTCTTTTAGCATAAGTATTTGCTGCTCCCAATATTTTTCGGTATTAAACCATGGAAAATTATGTGGAAATGCAGGGTCTTGCCAACGTTTACTCAACCAGGCCATATAGTTAACTACCCGCATACTACGTAAAGATTCAATTAAGGCAAGTTGTTTTGTGTCAAATGAATAGAACTCTTCATATCCCATTAACATTGTATCAAGTTGAAGTAGTTGTTGTTGACGGTTACCAGACAGCATCATCCATAGATCTTGAATCGCGGGGCCCATTCTACAATCATCTAAATCTACAAAGTGTGGACCTTCGTCTCGCCATAGGATATTTCCCGCATGGCAATCACCATGTAAACGAATATTATTACTTGGAATAAACTGTTCACTTGCTAGTGCAATCACTTGCTCTAGAATCGTAAAAAAAGGTAAGGCTAATGACTGTGGAACAAAGCCTGAATCCCGTATGGTTTGCTGTGCATCGAATAAGAACTCTTGGCTACTAAATGAAAGCCTTTCGTTAAATGATTTTTTAGCTGAAATGGCATGTATACGCCCAATAAACCGTCCCATCCATTCTAATTGGTCGAGATTGTCGACTTCAAAAATACGACCACCACGGCAAGGGAAAAGGGCAAAATGGTAGCCTTCATGTTCAAACAAGGATTCATTATCTATCTTTAGTGGCGCAACAATCGGAAGTTCATGCTCAAGTAATTCGAAAGCAAAGTTATGCTCCTCACGAATTTGAGCTTCACTCCAACGCTGAGGTCGGTAAAACTTAGTGACATATTTTACACCATCGTAATCACTAAATTGGTAGACACGGTTTTCATAGCTATTTAGGGCCAATAAGCCACTGTCTACCGTAGTACCTGTTGTTTCAATACCGTCAAGAATACAATCAGGTGTTAGCGAACTAAAATCAAAAACCGACATTAGCGTTTATTAAAGAAGCGGCTTTCATGTTCTACTACCACCTCATCTTCATCTGAAACTAGCTCAATAACAAAGGTTATGTCTGTCATATAACCGTCTAATTCAAAAGGATCAACGGTTAGGCTCATTGGTAAGGTAAAAACACTAGCGGCTTTTACCGTAACTTCTTGTTCACCATTCCATACGGGATTATTAATGCCTTTTACTGACAGGCGATAGCGATTATCAGTTTGAGATTTATTAAGAATTTTTAGGGTGTAAACATTTTCGATTTCACCATTAAAGTTTTCTTTTGCAAGTTCCGTTCTATCGCGAATAATATCGATGGATACAGGTTTTCTATTAACTATTTCCATCACTAATAATACGGTCATTATCGTTAATACTAATGCATAACCAATGAGTTTTGGGCGAATGAAATGGACTTTTTTTCCTTCTAATTCGTGTTCTGTTGTATAGCGAATTAAGCCACGGTCGTAATTCATTCTATCCATGACACCATCACACGCATCAACGCAAGCACCACAGTTAATACATTCATATTGTAAACCATTACGAATATCTATTCCTGTAGGGCAAACATGAACACATAAATTACAATCAATACAGTCGCCTAGTTCAAGTTTTTTGGGATCTTGTTTTCTTGAGCGTGGCCCTCGATTCTCGCCTCTGTTGTAATCATAAGTAACGGTTAAGGTGTCTTTGTCAAACATTGCAGATTGAAAACGAGCATAAGGACACATGTGTAAACACATAATTTCACGCATCCAACCGGCATTTCCGTAGGTACAAAAAGCAAAAAACCATACAACAGCAGCAAGACCTAAGGACATATTAAACGTGAAAAAATCAATAAAAACTTGTTCAACAGGCACAAAATAACCAGCAAAGGTTAGTGAAGTAATAATAGAAAATAATAACCAGCAAAAATGTTTAAGGGCTTTTCGCCAAAACTTATTAAAATTAAGTTTTTGGTTATCTAAGGCTTTTCGCTGATTAGCTGTGCCCTCAATTTTTTCTTCAAACCATATAAAAATAAAGGTCCAGACTGTTTGTGGGCAAAGGTAACCACACCAAACCCGACCTAAAAAAGTTGTTACAAAAAACAATAAAAACGCACTAAGAATAAACAGCCATGCTAATAAGGTAAGGTCTTGTGGCCATAAGGTTAACCCCCATAAGGTAAAACGCTGTTCAGCAATATCAAATAAAATAGCTTGGTGTCCGTTATACTGTAACCAAGGGAGTACGGCAAATACGGCTAAAAAAACAAAATTCATTTTTTGACGAAATTGTTGGAAAAACCCTTTTACTTTCCTTACATAAATTTGATCGCGTGGCTTGTAGTTTTCATCTTGCTTAGGCTGATGAATTTTAATATTTTTAACGGGTATTTGTATGCCAACACTTGATTTTTTATCTTCTGATTTCACCGTAAATCCTAGAATGCGCCGCCACGCATATAACAATTGCTACTTTAAATCTTAGCTGTGTAAAAAAATTTTACTTAAAAGCATTCATTGTTTGTATAAAATTGATTATTCTATAAAAACAGCATCATTATACCGTAGACTATGAAAAATTTATTGATCTTAATCGTTGCAGCAGCAATTTTTTTGCATTTTTATCCGCAACCCAAGCTTGAAGCATGGTTTGAAGAGCAAAAGGCATTTGTTTTAGGTGAGTTTTCTGATGCAACTGACACTAAGGTTAGGTTAAAGTCAGATAAAATTTATAATGACTTAAAGCCTAATTTTAATCAGTTTGGTCCTGAAGAGTTAGAATTCTTAAAAGAAATAACCTCAAATCGTAAGGTTGTCATCGCTTTTCACAAAGAATATTGTTCAACAAACGCGCCGAAAAGAACGCCTAAATTTCATCAGGCGAATCAAACATTGGTGTGTAAAGCAATAGGTAAATACCAGTCATTATTTTAAAAAATATCAGCGAGCTAATTAACTTGGTGATATTAAATTGTTGAGTAAGAATAGTTAATGAGCAAAAGCTAACTTACTCTATTTAATAATTCAGTAAATGCTTCGTTAGCTTCTTGTTCAAATGGGTGTTGACCATCAAGAATACACCATTTTCCATTGACCATCACATCTTTGATTACGTTATTTTGTGTAGCAAATATTAAGCTATCAAGTACGTGCTTATCTTTAGCTGCAAACATCGCGAGCTTACTTTCATCAAGCACTATCAAATCAGCTTGTTTACCAACGGCTAATTCACCTGTATTGCTATTCGTACTTTGAGCCCCATATTTTGCGGTATGAGTCCATAAATATTGTCCAACTGATGGTTGCTGTGATGTAGCAAGTAATGCTCTTTGTTGTTTAACTAAGCGTTGTGCATACTCTAACCAGCGTAACTCCTCAACTGGGTTAACTGATATATGACTATCGGAGCCGATAGCTACAGTGCCCCCTTCGGCTAAAAACTCGGTGGTAGGAAAAACACCATCACCTAAGTTTGCCTCGGTTGTTGGGCAAATTCCGGCAATCGCTTTACTTACAATAATATCACTACATTCTTGAGCATTTATATGCGTAGCATGAATCAAACACCAGTGTTGGTCTAATTTACAATTGTTCAATAACCATTGTACTGGACGCTGATGATAATGTGTTAAGCAATCATCTACTTCTTTTTGTTGTTCAGCAATATGAATATGGATTGGCGCTTTACTGTCTAAACTTCGAACATGTTCTACGGCACTATTAAGAGAGGCTTTATCAACCGCTCGTAAAGAATGGGGAGCAATACCAATATTCGTATTACTAAACTTTTGAGTTAATTGATAGCAGTCGCTAACCAAGGTATTAAATGTATCAATATGATTAATGAAACGTTTTTGTCCATCGTTTGGCGATAGTTGACCAAAACCACTATATTGATATAGCACAGGTAATAAGGTTAACCCAATGCCTGACTGCTCACTGGCTGCAAAAATAGCTTCAGCCATAGTGGCCAAGCTTTCATAATGGCTACCATCAATATCATGGTGTAAGTAATGAAATTCTGCAACGCGAGTATAGCCAGACTTTAGCATTTCAATATAAAGCTGAGTAGCAATAATTTTAGCATCTTCAGGCGTTAATGTTGCCAAAAATTGATACATTACATTGCGCCACGTCCAAAAGCTGTCTTGTCCTTCGCTACCTTGCTCACTAAAGCCCGCAAATGCTCGCTGAAATGCATGGGAATGGCAATTTACCATCCCCGGTATTACTGTGCCTACACATTCAGCATTAATTTCCTTTCCGCAAGTGATTGCTTTTATTATGCCATTTTCGACAGTGAGTGTTTGCTTACTTTTCCAGCCATCGGCAAGAAGGATGCGCTCTGCAAATATTTTCATAAAGTTACTATTCTTTGGTTTGTGCGTAGGAAATTAATAATTGAACTAAATTTTTTAGTTTGGGCTTTACTTGATTAGCCATGTCGTCAAGATATTCAAAGTTGTTTTCATCTAAATATGTACGTTGTGAAAGCTCTAACTGAACAGCATGAATATCATTGGCTGGATCGCCATAAGCACGGGTAATATAGCCGCCTTTAAAGCGACCGTTGGTGACCATTGTATAAGGTGAAAAATCAAGCTCAGTAATGTGTGTTAATAACTGCTCCGAGCAACTTTTACCACTTGCGGTACCAAAATTAAAATCAGGAAGTTGGCCTTCAAAAAAACGCGGTACTTTCGATAAAATAGAATGCGCTTCAAGTAATACGGCACGTGAATGTTGTTGTTTTATTTCTGCTAATGTCGTTTGAATAGCGTCATGATAAGGTTGCCAATATTGGCCTATTCTTTTCGTTATTTCACTTTGACTAGGTGTTTTACCTTCAATATATAAAGGCGAAAGATCGAAAGCAGTTGTTGGACATAATTCTGTTGAATTAGCCCCAGGGTATAAATCAACTCCATTAGGGTCTCGATTAAGGTCAATAACATAGCGGCTATAATTAGGAATCAAAATGTAGGCACCTAATGACTTAGCAAAGTCATATAACTTGTCTTTATACCAATCAGTATCATGAACTGCTTTAGCTTTGTTAGTCATATTTTTTGCTATATCGGCAGGAATTAACTGGCCGTTATGCGGCATACTAATCAGTAAAGGTACTGTACCCTTTATAAGAGTGTAAACGTCAGACATAGGCTTCCTAAATTGTATATACAACTTGTATAATTTATCATGCTGATAGGGCTAAATACAACATGTGTTTAAATGAATTGAGTTTAGATTATCTGGGTAATAGCTTGAGTTAATAAATATCCCCCCACAAATAACCAAGTAAATAGAGCACTTGCCAAATAAATTGGTTTTAAGCCAATACCTTCAAATTTACTTAAACAAGTATCCATACCTAAAGCTGTCATCGCCATCGTTAAAATAAACGTATCTGCATGGTTGATAATAGTAATAGTTTGCTGGGGTAAAACGTTTAAGGAATTAAAAGCCACGACGGCAATAAAGCCAATTGCAAACCAAGGGACCATAATTGGTGCTTTATCAGTATTTGCAATATCTGGGGTGTTCTTTCTGAGTTTGTCTTTAAGCCAATAACAAAGTATTAATAAAAATGGTGCAAGTAGCATCACCCTTAACATTTTCACAATAACGGCACTATCCGCTACATTATTATTAATAGCATGTCCTGCGCCCACAACGTGAGCTACTTCATGTAAAGTTCCGCCAAGATATATTCCCATCGCTTGCTCAGACAACTTTAGTAGCTCGCTTTCACCGATAACAGAATAAATAAAGGGGTATAAAAACATAGCTATAGTGCCAAATATCACAACAGTCGCCACCGCAATACTGGTTTTATATGATTCAGCTTTTATTACGGGTTCGGTTGCTAAAACTGCCGCAGCGCCACAAATCGAGCTGCCTGCACTAATCAAAATAGTCGTATCTCTATCCATTTTTAAAAGCTTTGTGCCCACCCAATAGCCCAATAAAAATGTTAGAACAACAATAGATAAACTCATTAATACACCAGATAAGCCAACCTCGGCAATATTCTGAAAAGTCAAACGAAAACCATAAAAAACAATACCTGCACGCAATATTGTTTTGGTTGAAAAACTAATGCCGACTTGCCACGCGATAGGAAATTTATGACGTAAAGTATTTGCGTATATAATCCCGATTACAATACCAATAATTAAAGGGCTGATAGCCAGCTCTTGAAAAATTTTGAACATTGCAATCACCGTTGCAATCACTGAAAGTAGAGCAACGAGCAAAATACCTTTGAGTGTATCTTGATATCTATTTTCCGAATAACTCATTTGTACCAACATTTTAAGTAAGCGATTACTATCAATAACTTCAAGATAGACAAACCTATATTCATTTTTTATATAATATATAACGTTATTTTAAATAAATAAAACAGATGTTTTTTATGTGTTATATTAATATTTTTAATATAGATTGATTCTTTGTCACGTATTTCATGAATATTACCCTTAAACAATTGGCTATTTTTGTATCTACAGCACGTTTAACACGTATTAGTAACGCAGCCGACGAATTGTGCTTAACTCAATCAGCAGCAAGCCAATCATTAAAAGAGTTCGAAAATAATTTAGGGTATCAAGTGTTTAATCGTTTTGGGCGACGTCTAATATTAAATGATCATGGTCGGGAAATTTTGCCAAAAGCCATACAAATGCTGGAGTTGCAAACACAGCTTCAACAACCGCTAAGTAACGAATTGCAAGGTCATCTAAATGTAGCGGCAAGTGTGACAACAGGCTCATATCTACTACCCAAAATACTGGCTCAGTTTGTAAAATTACATCCTAAAGTTTCACCTACACTTGTTATTGGAAATTCTGATGATGTCATAACTCGCTTAGCAGAAGGACAAGCCCATATTGGGCTTATTGAAGCACCAATTACTCATCAACATTTATCTATATACCCTTGGCGACAAGATCAATTAATTGTATTTTGTATGCCAGATAATCCTTTGATAAAGGAAAAGTCATTATCGATAAAGACCATGTCAGAACAACGATGGATATTGAGAGAGCAAGGCTCAGGTACACGGGCGGTATTTGTAAATGCGATGCAACAGCAAGGCGGCATTGTTGACCATTGTTTAAACTTATCACGCCAAGAAGCAATTAAAGAGGCGGTTCGCGCTAATTTAGGGCTTGGTGTATTATCAGCCTTAGCGATTAAACAAGAAATAGAATTAGGTTTATTTGTAGAGTTACCTACCCCATTAAATTTAAATCGACAACTTTCAATCGTCCAATCTCAGTACTATCAAAAAAGTCTATTAGTTGATGAGTTTGTTAATTATTTAAATGACTTGTGATCTGCAATTGATAGTTTCTGTCATTATTAATAGTTGAACTGATATACTATTTATTATTAATAACACAATAGATAAAAGTGATCATTACTGTGGACAATCAACCTTTTAATCCGTTACACGGTTTAACCTTAAAAGTTATAGTGACAGAGCTTGTAGAGCACTTTGGCTTTGAACGCTTAGCACAAGAATTTAAAATGAAATGTTTTAGTGATAATCCAAGTATTAAATCAAGCTTGACCTTTTTACGTAAAACCCCTTGGGCACGTGAAAAAGTGGAACAGTTTTATCTTAAAAATAAATTAGCAATACGTGGTTAATAACTCGTGGCAAAGGTTGAAATTTTTTAGTAAAAAAATGTATAGAAACGAATAGCATATCTCATAGAAATAAAAGCTAGTGAGTATTGTATATATACTGGCAAAATAGCTTTTATCGCAATACTCACTCTAATTACTGGTTAGTTAATAAAATGCACCCAATACCGAATCATCACTATATTTTAACATGGCAATGTCCTGATACCTCAGGTGTGCTCGCACAAGTCTCACAAAGTTTATATGAACATGGCGCTTTTATTACCGAAACTTCGCAATATAGTGATCCTTATAGTGAAACTTTTTTTTCTCGCGTAGCCTTTGATGATCGTAGTTTAACTGTACCCATTGAAGAGGTAAGAGTCGCAGTTGAAGAGCTAGCTAAAGCATTAAATATGAATTTTCAATTACGGGAACGTGATGATTACCCTAATATTGCCATTGCGGTTTCTAAATATGATCATTGTTTAGTGTCTTTATTAACGAAATGGAAGTCAGGCGCATTACCAGTAAATATTGTTGCGATTATTTCTAACCATACCGATTGCCAAGCACTTGCTCAGTGGCATGGCGTCGACTTCTATCACCTGCCAATTAATAAAGACAATAAGCCGGAACAAGAAGCGCAATTGTTAGCCGTAATTGAGAAAACAAACACTGACTTATTAGTATTAGCACGTTATATGCAGATATTGTCAGATGATCTTTGTCAAAAACTCAAAGGCAAAGCGATTAATATCCATCACTCATTTTTACCTAGTTTTAAAGGTGCTCGACCCTACCATCAAGCACATTCAAGAGGTGTTAAAGTAATTGGCGCTACTGCACATTATGTCACTTCTGATTTAGATGAAGGGCCAATTATCGTACAAGAAGTCAAACCAATTAATCATACCTTTACGATAGAGCATATGGTGCACTTAGGGCATGATTTAGAAGCTACGGCATTAAGCCATGCGGTGAAAATGCATGCCGAACAACGTATTTGTATCAATGGCGATAAAACCGTTATTTTATCGTAAAAAAGTAAAATTTTATCAGTCTGATAGCGTTAATTAAGACTATTTCTGGTACATTGAAGAAAATTTATTTTCTTCAATGTACTTATGACCGTTTATTACACTATTTCCGCCGATAACTTCAATAGCCACTTATTTGATGTCAGCATTAACTTTGAAACTAATGCCAATCAAACCTACAATTTAAGTCTACCTGCTTGGTTACCTGGCAGTTATATGATCAGAGACTTTGCGAAAAACATCCATCAACTTTCAGTAAAAGATAGCCAAAATAACCCACTTGAATTACACAAAAAAGACAAACAAAGCTGGCAGGTTACTGCGACCGATGAAAAATTATCTATACACTATCAAGTCTTCGCTTTTGACTTGTCAGTAAGAACCGCTTATTTAGATAATCAGCGAGGATTTTTTAATGGTAGTTCCACGTTTTTAGCCATTAAAGAATTGCTGAATGTGCCATGTGAATTGACAATCCACACTGTAGCACAACAAGAAACATGGCGAGTAGCAACAGGAATGACACGCTCTTCTTCAACGGAAAAGTATCAATTTGGTCAATATCAAGCGGCTAACTATGACGAACTAATTGATTGCCCTGTTGCGATAGGTGATTTTGATGCGTTTGAGTTTGACGTAAATGGCATTCGCCATCACATGGTGTTTACTAGCAAACATTATGGAGACCGTGAGCGCATCGTAAAAGATGTCACCAAGCTGTGCCAGCATCACATTGATTTATTCACTCATGCGCCTTTTAGTGAATATTGGTTTATTACCCATTTACTGGCTGATGGTTTTGGCGGTTTAGAACATAAAAATTCGACTATTTTACAAACCAGTCGCTTTGATTTGCCCAATCCTAATAAGCCTGAAGAATTAACAGAGCAATACCAAACGTTTTTAAGTTTATGTTCGCATGAATATTTTCATGCGTGGAATGTCTGTCGAATAAAACCTGAAGAATTCGTACCTTACGACTTATCTAAAGAATCGTATACCGAACAATTATGGGCATTTGAAGGTATTACTTCATATTATGATGATTTTTCCCTTTATCGTGCTGGCATCATAGATTTTGAAGCTTATTTACAAATATTGAGCAAAGTAATGACCCGAATTAATCGAGGCAATGGTGAGCTAAAACAAAGTGTCGCTGACTCAAGTTACTATGCCTGGACTAAATTTTATCAACAAGGGCCAGAAGCGGTTAATCACATTGTTAGTTATTATTTAAAAGGTGCCATTATTGCGTTGTGGTTAGACTTAACCATTCGTGATAAATCAAAGCAAAAGTACAGTTTAGATACACTAATGCGTGAAATTTGGTTTAATTTTGGTCGAAAAAATATAGGTACAACGACACTCGCTTATATTGAAATTGCTAATAAGCTTTGTGGTGAAGAGATTGGAGAACAGTTTAGTGAGTTACTCAATCAAGCAAAGCGAATTGATTTAGCCCAGTTACTTGAAAAATTTGGTGTAAAGCAAGTTACGCAAAAATTTAAAAATTTGGCTAGCCTCGAATCAACTGAATGTAAAGATTATATTCCATACCTAGGCTTACAATTTAAAGCGAGTGAACATGGTTTAAAGGTAACCCAAATATTAGAAGACTCACCCGCTAATAGCGCGGGATTAGCTGTAAATGATATTATTATTGCAATAGATAATTTAAAAGTAACAACAACTAATATACAAAGCCTAGCGGAGCACTTGCCATCTAATACTTTGATTGATTGTCATTACTTTAGAGACGATAAGCTAGTAAAAACGGCAATAGCTTTTACAGACTCTCCTGAAACTGCACTGACATTAAAAGTTATCGAGATTGATAAAATAAAGCAGTGGCAAACAATTATAGATAAAGTCTAGCGTAGTGTTTTGCTGACATTCTACACCATAACAATTAATCACGAATAATAGTGACTATTCATACTTTATGTAAAAATAGTCATTATTAGTGAATCTCATGTAGAGCGTAGGTTGTTATGATTAAAATAGAAAAAATTCACCACGTTGCTTATCGCTGTAAAGACGCGAAAGAAACAGTCCAATGGTATAAGAATATGCTAAACATGGACTTAACCTTAGCAATTGCTGAAGACGAAGTTCCATCGACTAAAGCCCCAGATCCTTATATGCATATATTTTTAGATGCGGGTATGGGGAATGTATTAGCATTTTTCGAGTTACCAAATTCAGACGAAATGGGTCGAGATGAAAATACGCCAGCATGGGTACAACACATTGCATTACAAGTTAAAGATTTAAATGCCTTAGTGGAAGCAAAAGAGTCGTTAAAAAGCAAAGGACTTGATGTACTTGGACCGGTAAACCATGGGGTATTTAAATCAATTTACTTTTTTGATCCAAATGGCCATCGTTTAGAGTTAGCGGCTAATACAGGAACGGTTGAACAATACAAACAATTAAATGATGTGGCTCAAGACATGATCGAAGAATGGTCTGTTACAAAAAAAGCACCACGTCATGCTGCTTGGCTACACGAATAAAGTTATTAATAATGACTATTACGATTAAAACCGACAATATTGTCGGTTTTTTTATAATTTTAAAATGTAACTAAGTATATATTTTGTCTATATTTATTATGTTTCTTACGACACTATTGCTTGGAACATTACCATAAACGAGTTTCACAAATGAAATACATACTAGTTTGTTTATTATCTACCATTTACGCTACATCATCATGGGCAGCTCAGTTACCTGAGTTCTCCTCATTAGTTGATATAGGTAAGCGCCAGATACATATTCGAACGATGGGAAGTGAAAGCCATCAGCCAACAATTATTTTGCTCTCGGGTCCGAATCAGCATTGGCATAGCGATAGTGCTTGGTTTTCTTTATTACAACCGCTTCTTGCAGAAAAAAATCACGTTATCAGTGTTGACCGTGCAGGAAATGCTTGGAGTACAACATCAGAACAAGCCTCCTACCAATTATTTGCACAAGATCTAAAGGCTCTCATAAAAACACTTAACTTAGACGATATTATCTTTGTTAATTTTGCGAGCAGTAATATAACCAGCATACTTTTAGGAGACATGCTGAAAGATTTAAATGTAAAAGGCATGGTTTGGATTGATCCTGATATTATTTTACCGCATTCAATTAGCTTATATGCTGATTATCCAGCAAGCTGGTATCAAAAAAATATTACTCAATTACTTCCACATATTGCAGGCAGTAATTGGACAGAAAAAACAGTAAAGCGTAATACAACTCAAGTACTAACAATTGAGAAGTTGATCCCAGCATCATATGGCTCATTAATGGATTGGCCTTATTTTAAAGCAGTTCAACAACAACGCATAAGTATAACTAATCAACAAACAGTTGCCCGTGAAATAGCTCATTATCATCAAGATTTAATCCTGGCTGAAAAACAAGGAATGAACTGGGATATTCCTATTTCAGTTATTAATACAGATTTTGAATTACACGATATAACACCAGAAACTGAAAATTACGCAGCAATTAAAAAATGGCAAACAGAAGGTGATGAATGGAGCTGTTATATCGCAAAAAATAGTGGTGGTGAATATTTAGCTATTAATGACGGTGATCACTTAATCATGTTTCAACAGCCAGAGGTTGTCGCTAAAGTTATTGAGAGATTAATCATTAAATTGAGGGAATAATAAGCGAATAATATATCCAACGAAATATTTCGTATAAAAAGAATTTGTCTAATATTAATATAATGACCATATTTTTTGTAAGACATTGGCTATTGAATTACATTCTCATTATATCTGTATTTCACAAATAAAAATAAATTTATTTAAAATACAGTCAGTTAGTAAATTACGAATTAAATTTTGTAATTAATTGTAATATTTTACTTGCTGTATTATTTCACTTGCGTAAAGTATCTAGCAGTTGATTAATTCAACTAAAGAAAAAGGACATAAAAACACAAGGAAAGCGAACAGTTTTTATAACGTAAAAACTAAATATTCGAATATGGATGATTACCTTAAATCAGGAAGATTGCTACTACTTTGTCCTGGAGGACATACGGAAAGCCCAAAAAAGCGTTAGGATGACCGAAAAAAATAAATAGCTAGGAATGCGCTAATAAAAATAGGATTACTGTCAGAGATCACAGGGATTGTACTAATAGGTTTGGATAACCACTTCAGAATTGGAACTTGATATAATTGCTGAATATTCACAATTATTTTATCCTAAAACGATGGCCTCCCCATCGTTTTTTTCTTTTTACAAAAGATTTTTTCCTATCTACTAACCATTGTCTATTTTATGTCGTAAAATAGATGCATACTTATTAATAAATTTGAAAACCATGAGTCGCATTAAAAAATCGAGAAAACCTAGTTTTGTGCCCACAATTGCCTCTAAAGAAGACAAAAAAAGGGAAATTGTTGCTAGTGATCGAAAGCCAAAGAAAAAAAACGGTAAGCAATCAGGTAATCGCCAGAAAGAAGCGATTCAAGTAAAACAAACCTCTCAAGTTAATAACCAAGCTAAAGACCCAAGAATTGGTAGTAAAAAGCCAATTGATCTAGGTAAGCCGGTAGCCGCAGTAACAGAAAAACCTCAAGCTAAATCGAGTAAGAAAATGTCTGTTGCACCAATACGTGAAGTGCAATCAGAGGCTGTTTCAATGGACATTGAAGCACTTAAACAAGAACTTTACGCCATTGAAGATGATAGCTATTTACAAACTATTTTGGCAAAGCAAGAAGATAATATTGCGTTAACTGAAAATGAAGTTGATTTTTTCAATGAAAAAATGGCACGTCATGAAGTATTACGAGAAATACTTGGCTGGGATAACGAAGATGATGAGAACACAGCAACTAAACATTCTGATGCAATTGATGAAGAAGCACTATGGGATAAGTTAGATAAGCCTAATTTGTCTGATTTTGAATAAGTTATTCTAAGTTTGAGGAAATTATGTTCGAGAATTATAGTGTTATACTAATTGTTTGTGCTGTTGTCATTATTGCCGCCTTGTCGTTTTATGCAGGAAAACTATTATTTCAATTACGTAGACAAACACAACTTCAAGATGAGATTTTACGAGCCAATAAAAAAGCACATAATGAACATGATACTAAAGTACTTAATAGTGTGGTGATCATTGTTCGAGCAATGAAAGAAGATCAATGTGATTATTCAGAGGGCTGCTGGCGTTTAAGTGTATTACTTGACTCTTTAAAAACCGCAGAAGGTTTGGAGCAAGAGTTTCCTGCTATTTTCGAACTTTATCATGCCATAAAGCATATGCCGATTATGCAGGAGCGTAAAAAATTAGCCAAGCAAGAGCGTATGAAATTAGATTTAGAACGCACTAAAGCAGAGGCGAGATTAACGCCAACTATCGTAAAAGAGCTGACATCACTTCATCAATACGCCTTAGATAAAATCGTAATCATTTCATAATAAAGGTTTTCTATTTTTTAGAGCACGGATTATCCGTGCTTTTTTGTTTCTGCGCTTTAATAAATGGGCCAAATTATTCACATTGTTCGTACCAATGTACAAAGATAAATAAGTATGATACAAACTGGTAAGAGCAGATTAAGCGTGATGTAAAATTACGTCTATACTAAAAGTTAAATTAAAAAATTTGCCAATAATAAAATTACATTATCCTTGGGGGACTTGTTTTGAAAAATAAATTTAAGCACTTAGCTATGCCTGTATCGGCTCTAAGTTTAGCGTGTTTACTCGCTGCATGTGGTGGAGATTTTAAATATAATAATAGCTCAACCTATGAGCCTACTCAGCCAACAGAGCCTACAACACCTACCTCACCTGATCCCATTCCAGCTTTTGATACCGATGGCGTACTTAGCGCCAATATTCGTTGGACTGATTATGGTGTGCCGCATGTAACTGCTGATAATCTACAGAGTTTATCTTATGGTGTTGGTTATGCCTTTGCTCAAGACAATATCTGTGTATTAGCAGATCAAATTCTTAAATATAACTCACAGAGATCTAAGTATTATGGTCCTGATATGACACCTGGCTCAGGAGACTCTGAGCATTTAATTAATGACTTTGGTTATTTAGCGTTAGAAATAAGAGCACAAGCGGAAAAAAATATCCGTTTAATGTCTGTTAATAGCCAAGCTTTGTTATCGGGTTACGCACAAGGCTATAACAAATATTTAGCAGATACGGGTGTTGATAATATTGATGCTTCATGTGCAGGGCAACCTTGGGTACAGCCAATTACTGATATTGATATGTTGACTTATTCCTTAGGTGTCGCTTTATTACCTGGCGCGTCTAATTTTCTTGGCCCAATGTTTTTAGCCGCACCTCCAGGAGAAAGCTTTTTACCTTATACGGTTTCTGCCGCCGCATCTGCGCCAATGAAGATTCAACCAAAAATTAAAATGCCAGAAAAAAATCCAAGTGATATGGGGTCAAATGGTTGGGGCTTAGGTAAAGATAAAACGGAAAATGGTAAAGGTATGGTACTAGCCAATCCGCATTTTCCACATACAGGTAATTTACGTTTTTGGCAGTTCCATACCACAATTCCTGGACATTTAAATGTAATGGGTGGCTCATTAATGGGTATGCCGGGCGTGATCAATATTGGTTTTAATGAAAATGTTGCATGGACACATACATTTTCTACTGCTGAGCATTTTGTCGTTTACCAATTAACCATAGATAACAGCCTACCTGGGCTATTAAATCAATCGGTTGATGGTTCTCCACGCGCTATAGATGTTAAAGAGCTTGTGATAGATGTAGCGGTTGCACCAGGCGTAACGATTGAACTTGCGAAGAAAAGTTACTCAACTTTGCAAGGACCTATGATCGTTGTTCCAGGTAACTTCGAATGGACAAGTACTAATGCTTTTGCGATAAAAGATGCTAACAAGCAAAATTTAGACATTATCGACCATTGGTTAGCAATGAATGTGGCGTCTGATCTTGATGAGTTTAAACAAGCTTTTATCGACTATGACGGCGTTATTTTTAACAATACCATGTCTGCTGATAAAGATGGCAATGTGTTCTATATCGATGATTCAACTGTACCTAACCTAAGCGATACTGCAATTACTAATTTAACAACGAATCCTCAGCTAATTGGTATTAAGCAAGCTGCAGGCTTTACTGTATTACCAGGGAATATTTCAGCGTTCATTTTTGATGATGCCGTTCCATACGATAAAGCACCTAAATATAGCGGCACTGATTATGTACAAAATTCAAATGATAGTTTCTGGTTAACCAATGCCGAGATGCCAATTGTAGGAGTATCTCCATTATATGGAAATGTTAATACTCAGCAATCATTACGCTCTCGCATGGGACATACATTATTGAATGATGCAGCTGGCGCTGATAATTTATTTTCTCTAGCAGAAGTAGAACAGGCATTAGTGGGAAATAGAAGCTTTTTAAGTGAAACCGTTCTTAATGAACTATTAACTATTTGTAGTGCTCAAGGTGATACTCCAGTAAATGGTATCGATATTAGTGCGGGTTGTAGTGCCTTAGCTCTTTGGGATGGTACCATGAATAAAGGTAGTGTCGCGGCACATGTATTTCGCGAATTTGCTTTCCAGTTTAATCGTGATCCACAGTGGATTACTCCCTTTGATGCTAATGATCCATTAAATACTCCCTCAGGCTTAGCTAATAACAGCACAACACTAGCACAGTTTGCACAAGCCATTAATAAAATAGAAATGGCTGGCATTGCACTTGATGCAACTTTAGATGAAGTACAGTTTGTTGAGCGCAGTAAAGCCGACGGTAGTGCAAGCGGTGAGAAAATTGCCTGGGCCGGCGCGCATAATATCGAAGGTGGCTTTAACGTATTTACTACACGCACAGACAATGATGGTACGTTATTACCTCGTCATGTTTATCCAGCACAAGATGGAACGTCAATTTTAAGTGAAGAAGCCAAAGGGTATCATATCGGATACGGTAGTAGTTGGATGAGTGTTGTTAACTTTACTGATGACGGCCCAGTAGCGAAAGGTTTATTGAGCTATTCTCAATCTCATGTTTATGGCAGTGAACATAACACAGATCAATCATTGCTTTATTCTGCACAACCTCAATTACGTCCACTCATATTCAAAGAGGCGGATATTGAAGCGAATAAGATTGCTGAAATGACGATCTCTTCACAGTAATAACATACGTGTAATAATATACGTCACTGAAAACCAGCGGCTTAGTCGCTGGTTTTTTATTGCCTTAATCTTGCGCCCGATCAACTATTTTTAAAATGCGTTGCATTAAAATGCCTTAAGTTTGAAGAGTAGGAATAGTGATGAAAGCAGATCAATTTTTCGATAAAGGTTTATTAAATAAATACAATACTAGTGGTCCTCGATATACGTCATATCCTACGGCGTTGGAATTTAGTGATAACTTTACCCATAACGATCTTGTTACGGCTATTGAACATTCAAACAACAGGGAGTTGTCGTTGTATGTACATATTCCATTTTGTCATAGCCTCTGTTATTACTGCGGTTGTAATAAAATTATTACTCGTCATCGTAGTAAAGCCGATGATTATTTAGCAATATTAGCAAAAGAAATAGCCTCGCGTGCGCCACTATTTCAAGACTATACCGTTAAACAATTACATTGGGGCGGTGGTACACCAAGCTTTTTAACCCATGCTCAAATTACCAAGCTAGTATCCTTACTTAAACAAGAATTCAATTTTGCTAATGAACTTGAAATGAGCATTGAAATTGATCCTCGTGAAATAGAAATGAACTTAGCTGAGCATTTATATCAACTTGGTTTCAACCGCTTAAGTATTGGTGTACAAGATATTGATGAAAAAGTACAAAAGGCAATAAACCGCTTACAATCAACTGAGTTTATTAGTGACTTTATCACCCATGCTAAAAAAGTAGGATTTAAGTCTATAAATGTCGATTTAATTTATGGTTTACCACACCAAACCCTCGATACGTTTACCAGAACTATAGATAAAGCCTATGAAATGGACGTTGATCGTATTTCTTTGTTTAGCTATGCCCATATTCCTAGTCGTTTTGCCGCACAACGAAAGCTGCGTGATGAGTGGCTTCCTAGTGCCAATGAAAAATTTGCTCTAATGAAATTAGCAATTGAAAAATTATGTGATTATGGTTATGAATTTATTGGAATGGACCATTTTGCAAAACCTACTGATGAGTTGGCAATCGCCCAAAAAGAAGGACATTTGCATCGTAATTTTCAAGGCTATACCACCAGAGGTAATTGCGATTTGCTTGGTTTAGGTGTTTCTTCAATAAGTGCTATTGGAAATAGTTACTCACAAAATATCAAAGATCTAATACCCTATTACCAAGCTATTGACGCGCAAGGACATGCGTTAGATAAAGGTCTAACATTAAGTAAAGACGATATTATTCGAGGAGATGTTATTCGAGAATTAATGTGTAATTATTACCTCGATAAACAAAATATAAATGAAAAACATGGTATCGATTTTAATCAATACTTTGCTGAAGATTTACCCTTGTTGAATACTTTTATTAATGATGAGTTAGTTGAAAATAGTGAAAACTATATCGTGGTTAATCAGAAAGCGCGTTTGCTGATCAGAAATATCTGTATGAGCTTCGATGCCTATATGAAACAACATGTTAATCAACAACGTTTTTCTCGTGTCATATAAGTGCAAAAGACGTTATTAATCAATTTTACCTAAACTAAAGGTATACCCCGAGCTTGTTAACACAAGTTCGGTGCCGTCATTGGTAGAAGACTCCTGCGCTATATTTGCCCATTGATAATAAACATTACGATGAACTTTGGCCAATAAATTACGTCGTACAGTCACATATAACTCGCCACTTTCATTGATAACCACTGGATGTTCACTATTAATTTCAAAATAATCATCTAAGTTTGTACTAGCGCTTATAGTGATGTGGTTATTATTTGTCCATTGCCACTGGGTTAATAAAAAAGGTGCGTCTTCAACGATAATTTTTACTTTCTCAACAGGGGTTACTAAGAAATAGTCCTCACCTTCGCGTTTTAAAACTGATGCAAATAGTTTTACTAAAGCCATTCGTTTAAATATAGTGCCATTATAGAACCAGTTGCCATCAGCTTTAATCACTAAATTTATTTCACCGCAATATGGCGGGTCCCATAATTCCACTGGCGGTAGTTTTGTGTTTGAGCTTAGCTGATCAGAGAGTTTATCTAGCGACATAACATCACCACAGAGAACATAGTAGTAGGGTAATTATAATAGCAAATTATTCAGATCTTTTAACCCATATATTACCGCTTATCTTTTAAGGTAATTTTTTTGCGTTAAAGGTAAGATCAATTATGCTTAGTCTAGTGTTTGATTATTTCGTAAATTCAGTGGAAGTTGGATATAGATGCCTTTAATTAAATGGGATGATGCGACCTTAAGTGTCGGTATAGAAAGTATAGATAATCAGCATAAGATAATAATAGAGTGCATTAATGAATTATCTATAAATATAAAAGAAAACAAGTCATTGATTTTATTAGAGAAACAATTTGATAAACTCATTAGCTATACTAAGTATCACTTTGCTAATGAAGAGCCTTACTTTAAGCATTTAAATGAAAAGGATATTCTTCTACATCAACTACAACATAAACACTTTATCGAACAATTATATCTTTATAAAGATGAAGCATTGGAACACATATCTCAAGACGTACTAGATTCTCTTTTAGATTGGTTTATCGCTCATATTCAATGTGAAGATATGAAATTGATGAGTAAAAAAAGTACTAAAGATATTTAGTACTTTTTAATCGGTTAAAAGTTGTATTCGAATTAACTTCTACTGAACTTACGAGTTACTAATCCCAGCATAGCAACACTAAAAATGGCAATAGTCATTGGTTCTGGTACCTGAATAACGTTACCGTTAACCTGTAATTGCGCAAAGGTTGCTGTTTGACTTTCAGTATAAATACCAACCTTTCCATTAATAAACTGTGAACTTTCAACTTCAAATGCTGTTCCGCCAAAGTCTATCGATAGTAAGTTATCTTCTCTAGAAATGTTAAATTCATAGGTTGTATCATCAGTCCAGAACAGATCATTAATATTAAATAAAGTGCTAGAATGACCATTGACTTCTTGAATTAAAAACAAGCCAGTGCGACCAGTTATATCTGTATATGAACGGTCATCAACACCGATTGCCTGTGTTTGTGTCCAACCTAAGCGATAGTGGTTTAACTCATTTTCCCAACCAAAGACAATGCCAATAATATCGTTATCGTCATAATCCATACTTGTCGGTGTGACTAAACCACTAAAAGTAAAATCACCTAATAATTGAAAATCACTAACTAAAGCACCTGAAGAATTCCCTTTTTTCTCTGGTGTTTGGTTGTGAACACCAATCCATTTTCCAGTATCACGAGAATTTGAAGGCCCAAGTTCATTTGACCAATTTGATGTATTCAGAGGAATAAGAGTAGCCATTGACTCTAATGATATGAAGCATAAAATTATGAAATATAAGTATTTTTTCATGTAAATTCGACTCACAAATTAAGTATATGACAAAGTGTCGATACAACTATACGGTTGAAAATTGTACTATAATTTATTTTCTTTTGCAACTTTCGATACTTTCCAAGGGTTCCATTTATCATCGTAAGAGCGTTTATGAACAAGCTCCATAATATAAGAGAATGTTCGGACAAACCTTAAAAATATACCGGTATATAATGGCATTAGCGGGACAAACAATAAAGATAAGTAATAGGGTGATTGCCTTAATTGTTTTTGTAAAATTATTGAAAAAATCCATTGGGCAAGGTTTGCAAGCACGTATAGACTGTAATTGATTATTAAAATGTAAACGATGTAATCAGAGCTAAGTTGTATAATGAGAAAGAAATAAATAAACCACTTAATATCTAAAAATAAATTAAAGGCTAAATTATCAACTACAGTAATAAAATTACTCCACCTAAATTCAGCCGAAGGTTTTAAAATATCTATATGTTTACGTAAGCGAAAACGAATCATTGATTTGTCCCAACGATAACGTTGTTTCGCCAATTTTCTTATAGTTATGGGGACATTGGTATAACATACACTAGCAGGCTCGTGTACGACCTGATACCCCAGTTTACGCACTTTTAAAGTAATATCTCCATCTAATCCAGGTCCAACATCCCAACCTTTTATTTGTTCTAGTACGTCTTTACGAAATGCTCCATAAGCTCCTGATACTATCCTTAAAATACCTAGTTGCGAAGCAACGGTTCGTCCAAGCATTAAGCTTTTTGTATACTCAACACCTTGTACTTGCGTGATCAAGCTAGTGTCATAGTTAGCAACTCGCACATCCCCACCAACACAACCAACCTCATTATTCATAAAAAAGGGGATTAAGATAGTCTCAATCGCATTGTTGTCCATATGAGAATCAGCATCTATATGAACAATATATTTTCCTTTCGCAAAATTTAGTGCGGTGTTGGCTGCAGATGCTTTACCCCCACGCACTTCATTACGAATAAAAACATTAATAAGTCCACGCTTATTCAACTCTTGGCAAATAATAGGAGTATTATCATCTGAACCATCGTCAACCACTATGAGTTCAATATTTGAATAGGTTTGTCTGTTAAGAGTCTCGACTAATTTAGGTAAATGTTGCCCCTCATTCTTACCTGGCACAAGTATCGATACCAAAGGTCGTTGAGTAAATAAAGCCTGCTTTGCTTGTTGATATTCAGACACCATGCGTTTACGTTTAGGTAAATAATGAAGTAAAACTAATCCCTCAATAATTACATAACGAGTCATGTCTAGAATAAAAAATGGCCAAAAATACCCAAACAATTCAGCGGTAGTTAAATTGGCTAAAAAGCTAAATGCTTGCTCAATCAAGTTAATTTTCCTGCGCGTTTAAAAAGTTATCCAAAACTCTTTTTATATCTAATTCTGCATTAACGAGTATTGATTTGGTTGACACTTCTTGTAAGGAATCAAAGTTTTGACTAAATAGCTGTTTAACTGATTCAGATAAACGATTCAATGCTATATCTGCACTATCTTTACTGGTTTCTGTCATCAGTACAGCAAAAATACTTTCATTGTATGCAGTAATCACATCAGACTCTCTAAATACAGCTTTAAAGATACTTGCTAACTCAGAAAAGACTTGTTTGGCTTTGCTGCCCAACGCTAAGTAAACCTTTTCTAATTCAATTAACTGTACAATTGCCAGAGAGCTTTCTGATTTTTTGTAACGCTCAATTCGGGCTGCTTCAATATTGGTAAAAAGTTCAAATTCTCGTAAAGAAAGCAGTTGTAGTTCGGTTTCTAGTATATTAGTGAAATAAGTATCTAATCCATAATATGCGGCGTTTATGCCAATAGAAGAAATATTGTAACGGTTGATGCGCCGCACTTCTAAATGCTCAGAATTAGTTTTTTTACCGCATTGATAGCATTGAGCGACAACTTCACTATCTTGTCCTACATATGAACAAGTGCGACATTTATTTACCGTTGAAGGTTTATCATAATCAACTCCTATATGTGTTAAAGTTTGATCACATTTAGGGCAAACTAAGCTACCATCGTTTTGTTTAAACTGAGTGATGTCTGCTGTGTGGGCACATTTAAAGTGGTGAATTAGCTCTAAAGTTTCTAAGTCATGAGAATGGCATTGCGGGCAAGTTTCTTTGAAATTTAAAAAAGCGCTATCACAATGGTTACAAAAGTGTGCTTTATCAATAAAACTAGGTATTAATAGTTGCTGCTTTTCTAAATACGCTAACATTTGAACCACCCCCATATCTTTCAGCGTAAAAAAGGGCTGTAATTTGGGGTAAATAAAACCACTCACCATGTCTGTTGTAGCTAAAGGCTCTGCAATTAAATTACGGCTGACTAACATTCGCAGGATTTTAACCGTTAAGTGGCCATCAACAGATTCATCTTCGTCAGTTAATTTTTTTATCCAACGGTTATAACTTTCAACTTGTTCAGCCCAAAAAGACCAATCTATTTGTGCTTCATTTTTAAAATTAATAACACCATCTGCAGCTTTCCACTTCCATGAAAGCTCTTTTGATTCGCGGCTTATAAATATTAATGGTCTTAAATATATGTTTGCTGAGCCAAGTTGGCGAATTCTTAATAATGCTTCATAGGCATCATCAATATCTGATGCATCTATGGCAATGTAAGAGACTTGCTCCCAATCTAATGCTAAAAGGTCATGCCAATTAGTTTTACTCGATAAGTAATGATGATTAGTGTCTGCAAAAATTAATTGTACCGGTTGTTTATTCATCGGACGCCTCGTATTGATACAGACATTCTTTCATACTTTTTCCAAAGCGCTTGGCTATGGTTATCTGCAGGAACTAAAATTACGCGTAAGGAAACTGTCTCATTAGATAAAATTTCATTAACTGATAGAGAGGTATTGCTTGCCGTAGATTCAACATGTTGAATTTTTGCTAAGCTTTCTGTTTGATCAGGAAAAGTTACCGTTAAAGCCGGTTGTTTGATTAGATCTTGGTAAAGTTCATTATCAGCCAACATCACCACTTTAACTACAGGCTCTAATTCACGGTAACTCATTAAAATATCTCCTCTTTTAACGTAAGTGGCGTTATCTACATGTATTTTTGATACCTGTCCGTTACTAGGTGCATAGATAGACTTATCTAAACATTCGGCGTTGGGTTTGGTTTCATTATTCTCTTTTGTTAGTTTTGCTAATCGAGCATTCATAGCACTAATTTGCGTACTATTGGTTTCAATTTCATATTCAAGTAGCTTCTCTTGCTTCTCTTTATTAAGCTTTTGTGCATTTTCTTGGACGAATAATGAACTATTTATTTCTAAGGCTCTTTGAAGTGTTTCTGAAGGTGTTATTGTTGAGTGCAAATACTCTTTTTCTTTAGTTAAAGCAAGTCGTTTAGCTTTGGCGACTTCAATATCATATGCTAGTTTCTCTAAGCGTGTATCAGGTGTATTAAGACATTGCTTTTCTGGCGATAAAGTAACGAGCAATGACCCTTGCTGGATTATCTGTTCGGGTGTTGTATTAATTGTTTTAACAAGGCCTGCTCTGTCTGCATATACATACTTGTTTTCAACATCAACAATCCCATTTGTGGTAATGATAAAGTAAGGTTTAGCTATTAAATAGATAATATAGCCGATCATGAAGGCAAGAAATATAAAGTAGATCCATTGGGTAAAACGAGGCTTATTTGTCGTTTTCGCTTCCCCTTCAGGAGCTGAATTGATAAAACCTTTGCGATTATGTAATTTCATCATTACTCCTGTGTGTAAATATCCAATTTATGGACGGCAAATTGGAATACTCCCGTAGACTGCATTACGTCATTTATGATCTGTTCTAATGCTATTTCGTTAGCAAATTCTTGTTGTCTAAAAACAAGCACTAGCTTATCTATAGCAATTGAATTTAACAGATTTTTAGTGCGCTCAGCGATAATGTCTAATTTATTATTTCCATAAGCCATAAAATAAACTTGATCAACGTAATCAGCTAATGATTTATAGGTTTTTTCTGGCCAATGATGAGGAATAGCAACACTTAAGTTTAGCATTGGGTGTCTCTCACGTACTTTTTCTAATAGGCGAATATATTGAGCAAGAATTTTAGTTTTATCACGTTGAAAAGAGCTAAGGGTATGTGGCTCAATATCAAGGTGAATACTATTACCATATTGGCTTTGCAACTCAATGGCTGCAAGCGCTTTATCATGGTTTTCAGTTAACGCCCAATCAGCTTCTCCTAGTAGGTGACTCACCACTAAATTTTGTTTTTTAGCATCTTTTAAAAATTGAAAACGCTTAGCTTGTTTAACTTTGCTACTTGCACTAAGCATGACATGATTAATGTCTTTAGTGGCTAATTAAAATCATCTGACCACAAATAGGCTGATCGTTCACCCGACCTTGCGCGATAGGTTGTTTCATTTAATGTATTGATTTTGATAAAACGAGGATTGTAAGAAATTCGCGAAACTAAAAACATTTCATTAACCCGACGGTATAATTCTTCTTTGGCTTGTATCAATTCTATTGCTGAATCAATATAGTTTCGAAGGCGAACATTAACCGCAGCAATATCTAATGGTTTTTTCATTGCTAGATAACTCTCAATGCGACGCATCTTTTCATTAGCGCGCATCAGGCGATATTGTTGTTTCGTTGTACGTTCTAGTTGTTCTTGTAATGATTGATAAGCTGCTTGAGTACGAACTTTGATTTCCCACAATTCATGATTTAGGTCATTTTCTAGTTGGTTTAATTTTGATTCCGTTTGATTACCTGAACGACCAAATACAATAGGAATCTGAAAGCGCATCCCAGCAACTAGTTCGTCTTGACCCGTTCTGGCAATATCATACTCTTTACGGACAAATAGTCTGAAGCGAGAACCATTAAGAAATGATTCGTTATATTGCGATTCATCTTGTAATTGTAAACTTTTCAACTGTCTAATTTGTAAATATTCTTTGTTATCTTCAATCGCTTTCATTAAAGCATTAAGGTCAACATTAATTACAGGGGGATTGACTAGAGTGTCTGGGTTTTTATATTCGAATGGGGAATTATGTAACCGTTCTAAATTTTGTCTTGCCAGAATTATATCTTCTTCAGAAATTAGTAACTCATCTAAATAGCTTTCCCCAGAGAAATAAGCTTTATTTTCAACTTGATAGATTGCTTCCATAAATTCTAACTTTAACAAGTTGAGATAAGCTTCCATGCCTTCAAAATGAGTGCCTATCCGATAGCGACGGCACTGGTAATCTAATGTTTGTTTTTTTACTTTCCCTGACAAGGTTTGAATGGCTGCTTGGCGTTTTAAATCTGTTGCCTTGTATTGATTTTCACGTAAGCCATTTCGTAAAACGTCCCACGACAGTTCCATATAAGTACTACCGTCATCATCATTTATACTATGTTCAATATTTTGAGAAGTGTAACCTGCACGAAATTCAAGGCCATAGGTGTTATCTAATGCTGATGCTTGAGCCTCTAAGGCAGCCACTTCATAACGGTTTGTCCAATCAATGTTACATTTCGAGGAGAGAATTTGAGAAACATCGCTAATTTGATAATTATCTTGCAACTTCTTTTTAGTGGACTGATAGGTGTTTTGTGCATTTTCCCATAAAATTTCATCTATTGATGCTGCTTTTATATTAAATGAGTGTGTTATGAGTACAATAACAAAAATGTAGTAACGCAAACAATGTGACAAACCGACCACCTAATAACAAATTCCATTCGTAATCTATACTAATTATAAATTAAAAGCAGGTAAAGATATTTTCAGGTAATTGAGAGTATTATATTTTTATCTTATTTTAAAAGCGTAACTACTAATACAAATATGTATTAACGTTTTATAAAATTTATAAAAAACACTTCCTGACCAGCACCCAAATCGTAGCGCATTATTTGATATGAATACGGGAGTCATAGAGAAGTAGAGAAAAACTTAAAGCTATTGGGTTTTAATGGCATTATGGCAATAGCAACGTTAGAGGTGAGGTTAATCTGGACATATATTATGTAGCAAGTTGCAGCTTCGTTATGCAAACACTGAAAAAAGAATGAATAACCAAAATTTTTCTTGTCAATCACCGCATAAATGCAATATACTCCCCGCGCCTTACTAGAAGGCGCTTCAAGTATACTCAGTGGTGGCTATAGCTCAGTTGGTAGAGCCCCGGATTGTGATTCCGGTTGTCGTGGGTTCAAGTCCCATTAGCCACCCCATTTATTAAGCTAATTTCTTTAATTAACCGTTGATTATGTAGCCCCGACACGAAATCACCAGTGATTCCGTTAATCTAGGTTCGCGTGGGTTCAAGTCCCATTAGCCACCCCATTTATTAAGCTAATTTCTTTAATTAACCGTTGATTATGCAGCCCCGACACGAAATCACCAGTGATTCCGTTAATTTAGGTTCGCGTGGGTTCAAGTCCTTTTAGTCTTCTTTTTAACTTCATTTTTGTGTAACCATCACAAGCACTTACAGTCGTTTTTACCGTTAATTCATTGTTGTCTAGAGTCATTTGAGGATATTTATTTTAATATAATGATGTTTGATATATATTGATGTTTGACATATTGTAATTGTTAAATATTGCCATTGTTCTACTTTTGCTGTGGATAATGGGTTTTAACTTTTTATTGTTATTTGCAATTTTATGAAAACTTTTATGTAGGATTTATTATGAATTTATTACCTGTTGTCATTATTGGTGCGGGGCCAATTGGACTTGCAATGGCCGCTAAACTAGCCGTTAGGAATATCCCTTTTTCATTATTTGAAAAAGGGCAAACAGCCGGTTCATCTATTAAGGAATGGGGGCATGTTAACGTTTTTACTCCATGGGAAATGAATGTAGATGAAGATGCTAAGACATTGCTCCTTGAATGCGGTTGGACTCCACCTAAAAATGATGAAATTGCATGTGGTAAGAAAATTTATGAAAACTATTTACTACCTCTATCACAGGTTCCTGCTATTAAGGCTAACTTGCATACGCAGGCTGAGATAGTACAAGTGGTGAGGCATAATTTAGATAAAACAAGTATTGAGTTACGTAAAAATACACCATTTAAGGTGACTTTCAAAGATACTCAATCAGATCAGAATAACACGCTACTGGCTCGTGCAGTAATTGATGCTAGTGGTGTTTGGAATAGCCCTAATCCCATAGGCGTTGATGGCTTTCATGTCCCTGGTGAACAAGAAAATGCGTCTTATATCTCTTATGGAATTCCTGATATCTCGGGGAAAGATAAGACAAAATATGTTGGTAAAAAAGTACTCGTGGTGGGTAGTGGGCATTCCGCTATGGCGTCTTTGTTTGCGTTAGATAATTTACATGAAAATGATCCTAGCACAGAAGTAATATGGGCGATGCGACGTGGTAAAATACTGAATAATTTAAGCGATAAAAATACCGATGCTATTAAAGCTCGTGGTGAATTAAATTCAGCCCTACCAAACCTAATCTCGAAAGAACACATAAGCGTATTAGCTCCTTCTCGAATAAGTGCTATTAAAAAAGTGACTAATGGCTTGGACGTTGAAATTAACGTTAATGGCGAAACTATGAATGTTAATGTTGATTTTATTATTGTATCTACTGGTTTTAGACCTGAAACAGGATTCATAAGTGAGCTCCAATATCAGTTAGACCCTGTTTGGGAAGCACCACTATACTTAGTCGATTTAATTAACCCGCACCTACATAGTTGTGGCTCAGTACCTAATCATGGTGTTAAGCAGCTTTATCACCCAGAACCTGATTTTTTTATTGTTGGCCATAAAAGTTATGGTAGAGCGCCAACATTTTTGATGAAAACAGGTTATGAACAATTAAATTCTATTGCCAATCATATTGAAAAAGGTGAAGAAATAGAACCTTCAATTAAAACAGAAACTCGTTCGTGTTCTATATAAGCCTAGTTTTCTAATGCACCTAAATAAACAGCCGGCCATTATCTGGTTATTAGCATTTGCGCAAATTTGTACATGGGGAAGTTTATTTTATAGCTTTCCCCAAATAGGCGGGGCAATGGCAAATGAGTTAGGGATTGTAAAAACAGAGTTATACACAGCGTTTAGTATTGCTTTAGTTGTGTATTCTTCTCTAACATATTTTGTCGGCAAATTTATGGATGGAACTCATGGCGTTTATGTTTTCCCGATAGGGGGAGTATTAGCCGTTATTTCCTTAATAGCTTGGTCAATGGTTTCTAATGCAAATGAGCTTTATTTAGTATTCATTTTCATTGGTATTTCTCAATCATTACTCTTGTATGAACCAACATTTGCTTATTTGGTAAGGTTACAATCTAGTGATACAGCTAAAAAATCTATTGCTTTTATCTCAGTTATCGCTGCGCTTTCTGGAAGTGTTTATATACCGTTAGTCGAGGTGTTAATTCAATCTATTGGCTGGAGAAGTGCTTTGTTAACACTCGCTTTGATTATTGCGTTCATTCTAGTTCCAATCTATCTTTACTTAGTCTCTATTGATGCTAAGAAAGCGACACCTATTAAAAAAATGACTACAGTAGGGTTAGATAAGTTTGCTCTTTTAACACATAAAGTTTTTTGGGCGTATGTTATCAGCTTGTCTATGTTTAGCTTAACATTTTCAGCGCTAGCTTCACATTTGTACCCTATTTTATTAGAAAATAATTTAAGTAAAGATAAAGCCGTATTTCTGCTTAGTATTATTGGACCGGCTCAATTAGTAGGTCGCTTATGCTTTCAGAGGTTACACCTTACTCGCCCACTAAGTATTATTGGTCTCTATACCAGTGGCATTATACTCATTGCAATAGCAACATTACTAATGGATATAAAAAGCATTTCGCTACTCATATTAATGTTTATTACGTATGGTAGTTGTGTTGGAATTTTAATTACGATTAAAGGCTTAAGTGCTTTAACTATAACGCATAGCCAATATTACGGCCAAGTTTCTGGTATGATGGCAATACCGATATTGCTTTCACAAGCCCTTGCCCCTTGGTTATTGGCTATGATATGGAATATGCATCAGTCTTACAGCCTACCGATATACTTTTTAATGGCTATTATGGCGATAGCTACGGTTGGATTCCTTTATATTGAAAAAGCATCACATTAGCTATTAGACTATACCTTATTCTCCTCATTAACTGTATGTAGGTGGTCGGTTAAACTACTAACCAAACATATAGGGAACATTAAATGCTAGAAAAAAAATCTAACAGAGCTGTCAAAAGATTAACTCCAGACTATGAAAGCACGGAGTACTGGAATGGTATAATAAAAATGAGCTTGTCGAAGTTTTTTGTTTTATGTGTATTACAAAGAGATGAGCTGCATGGTTATGAAATAGCAAAGCAGGTAGAAACGTGTACTAAAGGTTCATGTTCGCCAACACAAGGCGCCATTTATCCTGTGCTAAAAGAGTTTGAACAAGGAGGTTATCTTACGTCAAGAACAGAACTAGTTAATGGCCGACAAAGAAAACTGTATGCAGTTACAGATAAGGGAAGACGAGCCTTTAGACAAGCAGCCTCAGCATGGCAAGAGGTGGGTGAACGCGTTAAAGAAGTTATAAATGAATCTCCTTAATGACGATGATCTAAATTTAATGGTGAAATAGCCTATGTTAAACGGTATGTTGGCTTTTCTTTTAAAACCAATAAATCTGATGTACAGAATATGTTGTACCTGATATAAAAGTTATATGGACTATGGTTCTAGGAATAAAATGTTGAAAAAACGTTTATTGATAGTAGAAGACAGTAAACCCATCGCTTTGGTTATCGAACATATGGCTAAGTCTGTAGGTTATGATGTCACTATTGCTCATTCTTTGTCTGAAGTTAAAAAGCTACTTGCTAAAGATCATAACTTTTTTGTAGCCACACTCGATTATGGCTTACCTGATGCGTCTGATGGCGAAGTCATCCCTTTCATTATTGAGCATGACATTCCCGCAATTATTATGACGGGTCGAATGGATGATAATACCCATAAAAAGCTATTAAATTTCCCTATTGTTGATTACGTTACAAAAGAAAACTCTCAAGCTTATCATTACCTTATGATGCTTCTTCATGGGCAATTAACAAATCATAAAATTGGCGTTTTAGTCGTTGATGACTCATTAACTGGCCGTAATCATATTCAACAATTGTTATTGCGTCGAAACTTTACTGTATATTGTGTTTCCGATGGCACGAAAGCACTAAAAGCATTAGATGAAAAAGAAGATATAAAACTCGTGATAACCAATCATGAAATGCCAGGTATGGATGGTGTTGAATTAGTGCAGAGAATTAGACGAAAATTTTCAAGAACTGAAATGATTATCATAGGAGTTTCTAATTCAAAAGGTAATTACCAATCGGCTCGCTTTATCAAAAATGGTGCCGATGATTTTTTGAGAGCTCCTTTTTGTCCGGAAGAGTTTTATTGTCGCGTTATCCAAAACATTGAAAAATTACAATATATAGAAGAGATTGAATCTGCTGTTAATAGTGATTATTTAACGTCAATTTCAAATCGTCGTTATTTTGTAGAACGTGTAAGTAAGCAATTAAACAATTTAGAAATATCTGATTTAATAAAAGTGTTAGCAGTAGTTCATATTGATGATTTTAAAAGCATAAATGATAAACACAAACATGAAGCAGGCGATGAAGTACTTATTTCATTCGCCTCATTATTATCCGAAAGCTTTTCTGAGGATGATATTGTTGCTCGGTTAAGTGGCGCTGAATTTGCTATTTTTTCCGTAGATGAAAAGTCGAGTGGTATTCTTGAAAAATTGAAAAAGTTGCAAGCTGACTCAGGAAAAAGAAGTGTTAAATTTGGAAATATCAATATTAACTTTACTGTGAGTATTGGTGGATTAGTAACAGATACCGGTGACGGAATTCATGAATCTTTGGCGAAAGCAGTTGAAGTGCTTAATGGGGCAATGAATAAAGGAAAAAGCCAATTATTGATTGAGGGAGCTACGGCCTAAATCTGGCGATTTGATTAAAATTATCCCTTTAAAGTAATAACAACGCTCATATAAAATGAAAGGGGTAATTAAAAGTTACAAGCTATCACACAAATGTTATTCTAAAACTAAGAATTTAAATCATTTAGTTATGTCTCATGGAAAAATACGAAGAGCTACTTGTTTCTATTCGCAAGGTTATTCGAGCGATAGATCTACACTCTAAACAACTTAATAAGTCTTCAGGGTTAACAGGACCTCAATTATTGATAATGAAAGAAATTTCACAAGTTTCAGGTGTTACGGCGAGTATTATCGCTAAAAATATTAATTTAAGTGCCGCTACGGTAACAAATATCTTAGATCGATTAGAAAAACGAGATCTGATAAAAAGAGTGAGAAGTTTAACCGACAAAAGACGTGTAGAGTTGTTTTTATCTGAAGCAGGAGAAGTATGTTTAGTCGGGTCACCACAACCTCTACAAGAACATTTTATCGATAAGTTTTGTTCATTAGAAAGCTGGGAACAATCGTTACTTTTATCGTCAATGCAACGCATCGCTACTATGATGGACGCGAATGAAATAGATGCTTCACCAGTGTTAGAAATTGCTTCAATGGATAACAGTATTGTAGATAAAGCTTAACATTATGGCATGTTCAATGCTTTAATTAACACGGCTTATAAAATTTCTTTTTCCAATAATTCTACCAGTTTTTGATGCTCGATTACTTGTTGTTCTGCATCAGTATCTGCGTGAGAAACCAAAAATACATTCTCAGTTGTTTCACCTAATGTACTAATTTTTGCTGAATGGATAAAAAAGTTATGTTTGGCAAGTATTTGGCAAATCTGCTCAATATAACTTGGATCATCTAACGTGTTAACTTTAAGCAAAGCTTTATTCTTTCTTGTTGTTTTAAGCAACTCAATGTGTGGTGTATGCTCAAAATTCCTCACCGATAATGGTGTACTTAACGTTGAAGGAGTAAATTCATTCTCTACCGTTTGTTCAATACGCTTAATGACTGATTTTAATCGATATTCATCATCAATTGCTTCATCATCATGATCGAGCAATCTAAAAATTTCTAATGCGTAGTTATTCTTTGTGCGCATTATTTGTGCATCTTTGACTCTCAGTTTAGAGCTTGAAAAAGTTTTAAATAAATCGAGGAAAAGTTTAGGCCTATCTAGTGTGTATACTACTAGTGAGGTGATGTTTTGCTCACTGTTTTCGATCGCAAAAACGCTTTGTTCTGTTGGCTGTTGGGCGATAGTCTCGGTAATACTTACAATGTCATGGAGTGTATTATGACTAAAAAAGTTATTCGGTAGGACTGACCAAAAAGCGGCTACTTGCTCTTCGTTTATTGCTAATTCATTGAGTAATTTTTTAGCATCTTGTTTATTTTCACGAATAACCTGCCGTGCGGCAAAAATATTTTCTAATCCTTGGCTCAAAGCATCACGAATAAACATATACATTTGATTTAATTGATATTCGTGCCAGTCATTAAAGTAATTCTCGTTGGTTGCCATCATATCGGCCATGGTTAAAATATATAAGGCGTTTAACTTTTCTTGAGAACCAATAAGCTGTGCAAGCCGCTTAATTTCCTCTGGTTCATTTATGTTTTGAGTTTGTATTGCTGAAATAAGCAAATCTTGATTGGCAATTAACCAGTGAATCCTATTTTTAGTTGAGCTTTTTAACTGGTGTAAGTCGGCAATTTCTTTAGCCTGCATAGCGCTTAATTTATTCTTATCAATGGCTTGCTTACCTGATAAATGATGGAATAATGCGGCAAATTTGAGTGCTAATTCATCTTTAATACTTCGACAAACTGAATAAGCTAAACTTGTTTTGTCCTTCCTTCGCTTAAATGAGTCAATAATTTGTAGTGTTTTAAAAGAATGTTCATCAACGGTATACGCATTATGCATATCAAATTGCATTTGACCTTCAATTAAACGCCACTGCGGAAAATATGACGCTAAAATACTATAACGATGCATAAGCGCTAAGGCTTTTTGTGTGCCAGTAGGGTGCGTAAGAATGGCTAGAAACTCTTCTCTACACCCTTGGTAATCTTGTAATTCCCCTAATAATCCGCGGCGAGTTTGTCGAAGTAGTCTTAATGTTTGTGGTGCAATGCCATCAATATTTTTATTATCAGCAATTAATTTAAATAAGCGAATAACTTGTTGTTTATTAATAAATACATGTTCAAATTGCGCTTCAATAAGATTATTTCTCACCATAAAGTATTCGTCTATTATGGTATCTTTTGCTTTAGCCCTTTCGTTTAGGGTGTCTAATTTGAAAGAATCGCTGATCATTTGATTTAACTCACGCACACGTGTCATTGCTCGGTAAAGTTGTTTCATCATACGTTCAATGGCGGTTTGGCTATTGTCGCCACTGCCAAAATGCATAAACTCAGCGACATCTGCTTGATGTTCAAATAATAAAGACTCTTGGGCGCTATCTGTGACTGAATGTAACGCCCAGCGGACACGACAAATAAAGTCGTAAGATTCATTGAGTTCGGCAAGCTCATCGCGTTGTAAAAAGCCCGTACTGCGAAGTGCATGAGCATTTTCGACAGAAAAATGTTTTTGAGCAATCCACATAATTGTATGCGCATCACGCAAACCACCAGGATTGTTTTTTAAATTAGGCTCTAAGTATAACGATGTGTCTTGTGCTTTTTCGTGACGGGCTGTTTGTTCGGCAATTTTTGCTTGATAGAAAGATTGACTAGTCCATAACTTATTTTGATATAAATTGTCCCTGATAGTTTCACTATGAAGATCTGAACCAATTAACTTACGAATATCGAGCAGGTTAGTCGCAATTGTAATATCGTTTTTAGCGGCTTGAACCGATTCTTTTATTGAACGAACTGAATGGCCTATATCGACGCCAAAATCCCAAAGTTTTGTCAGAAATAAAGAGAGGTTTTCTTGTTGATTTGCTGATAGTTTGCCATCGTAGATAATCGCTAAATCAATATCAGAATATGGGTGTAACGCTTGGCGTCCATAACCACCAACGGCATTTAAGGAAATGTTATTCTCGTTAAGTTGGTACTGTTGCCAAAGGTTAGTAAGTAATTGATCGAAGTGTTTGGCACGTTCGTGCATTAGCATTTGTATAGAATGAGTTAAAAAACATTCATTTAGTTGTTCTGATAATGTTTGAATGCTTTCCTTCAGTGCTTCCCTTGACGATAATTCGCTTTCGATATTCACGTTATATTCCGTTTAGCTATTTAAACTATGTGTTTAAATTATCAAGTTGTTCTTTAGTAATAAAGTAACGATGGTAATATCTATTATATAAGTGCATTAAGAACCAAGATTGATGCACTACAGCTGCTGATAAAATAAGTTAATTTTAAATAGACACCTATTAGAATATTAACAAAACTAACTAATTCCAGCAAACTTGTGATTTATACTGTTTGTTTATTATTGTTTCTACGGTTATTTTTACAATTAAAACTAGTTAGACTACAAACTAGTTTTAATTGTAAAAAAGGACGAAGAGTGTTATTAGGAAAAGGTTGGCTGATGATTCTGTCGGTAATTTTATAACAGCTCAACAGCCTTTTAAAACAAGGAATGGGCTATGCGGTCGTATTGATAATCGAATCACCTTCTTCTATGTTAAATTCTTCAAATACCTTGGCTAAAATTGATTCTTTATCTTCTTCACTTAGCTTACCGGTATCACTTGCAGATAAAGTTTCTTCAAGTAGTTCAGTTAAATAATCAACCATAGAACTAATTTCATCTGTACTTTGTTTCGGTGGCGGTGGTGGTCTATTACCTTTTTCAGACACATTAGCTAGGTCACCAAGCGATTTGGCATCAATCCCCAATTCAGACAGCGTTTTTTCTAATGCAGCACTTGGCTTGATACCAGCTTCAGAGAAGGTTTCTATAATAGATACCGCATCGGATTCAGTTAAATTGTCTAAATCAAATTCAGAAAGGGTTTCTGAAATTAATGACTGTTGACTCTGTGTTAATGAATAATTTGACTGGTTTGATGATGGCATTTGTATGCCTGTATTCATTGTATTTTGTATTGTACTAGTCATTTCTTTTCCCTCTAGGCTTTTGTGGACGTGGAGGTTTATGATTGGTGAACTCTTCCTTACTGATCACGCCGTTATTGTCTGTATCAATTAAATCAAAAATAACCTGGGGATCTCCCTGTGGCATTTTTTGAGCTGAAAATTCATCTATATCAATATCAGTATCAGAATTAGTATCAATTGATTCAAAAGTCGGTCTTGGAGGTCGCTCTTCTTGGGTTTCGTTTTTACTTTCTGCGTAACTAGATACAGACAATAAAAGCGCAATAAATATGACTATCTTGCTTGTGTTTATTTTCATCATCATTCCTATCATTAAACTTAATTTGAACTTACAAAAAAGAGTAACAAGTGAATTTGCAAACAATGTGCAAGAATAAAGGAAGTTTCACAATTAGAGCTATTTGATAGCAGGTATCTCGTCTAGTTGCTTACATTACTAGTCGATAACCAGTGCCATATACGGAATGAATCCATTCTTTTCCATCACTAATGAGCATGAGTTTCTTGCGTAATTTTTTTATATGACTATCAATAGTGCGGTTATTGACTATGCGATGATCTGAATACATATTTTGCATAAGTTGCTCGCGGGTAAATATACGTTCGGGCTTTGCAACTAAAGGTTTCAATAATTGAAATTCAACAGAGGTTAATTCAACACTATTTTGTTGAAAGCTTGCTATAAGACGGTGTTCATCGAGTTGTAAACCGTCAGATATTATTTCAACCGATTGTGTACGTCTTAAAACTGTTTTGACTCGTGCAACAACTTCACGTGGGCTAAAAGGCTTGCAAATATAGTCATCAGCCCCAAGTTCAAGGCCAATTAAACGGTCAATTTCTTCAACTTTTGCGGTTACCATTAAAATGGGAATATTTGAAAATTGTCTTAATTGTTTACATATCTCAATACCATTTTTACCTGGTAGCATAATGTCGAGTAAAATCGCATCTGGCTGATTATCTTTCACCCAAGCAAGCACTTCATCACCATGATGAATCATATGTGGAGTATATTCTGCTTGCTTAAAGTAATCAGCTAACAATTGTGCAAGCTTAATTTCGTCTTCTACAATAAGTATTTTATGTGGCATAACTTAAACCTTAGCAAGCAAAATTAATAAATAGTGGGAAGTTATTCTACTAGTCGATCAAATAAATTCGTTGGGGGTCAAGTTGCAGGCAATTGAATAATAATAGCTAATCCCCCTAACGATGATATTTCTGCTTTAATATCCCCTTGGTGTGCCATTACAATGTTGTGACAAATAGATAACCCTAATCCTGAACCGCCCATGCTGCGATTTCTTGAATCATCAACACGATATAAGTATTCAAATAAATGAGGCATATGTTTTTTGTCGACACCATTTCCGTTGTCTTCTAATGTTAATATTGCCATATTATTTGCATTTTTATATGTTAAAGAAAGCTTGAATTCAGTTGCATGTGAATACTTAATACAATTATTTATTATATTTTCAAGCAATTGAAATAATCGGGTTTTATCAATAAAGGTGATGATGTTTTTAGTTGTAATGTCTCGTGTAAGGGTTATTCCAGCATTTGATAAATAACTATCATATTTGTCTAATTCAGAGGTTAGCACCGCAGTAAGGTTTTCATTTTGTTTGCGATAACGCATACCGCCAATATCAGTACTGGTTAGCAGGCTTAAATCATCAATAAGGTGTTGTAAATGCTTAACTTCGTCTGCTGCCGATGCAATATTAGACTTGGTTATCGGTCTAACATCATCAAGCATCGCTTCTAATTCACCTCTTAATATTGCAACAGGTGTTCTAAGTTCATGTGAAATATTCGCCAGCCAACGTTTTCTGGCCTTATCATTCTCTGAGAGCGTTAATGCTAATTCATTGTAGTCTCTACTTAATTCACCTAATTCATCTTTACGTTTTAAATCAATCGACTGTTGATATTCTCCTTGTGTTAATTTGTGCATACCTTTGGCAATCAGCTTTATTGGTTCAACTACATGGCGAGATAACGGAAAGGTTATTAGTGCTACTAGACCCATAGAGAGCATAGCTATGAGCCATAAATAACTCCTTTGTTGTTCTAAAAAATCAACTTCGTAACCTTCGGTTAAATGCTTTCGTTTAGAAACAGCTAAGTAGCCAATGGTTTTAGTATCAATTTTTATTGGAGTTTTACTGTAATCAATAGATTCTATATATCGTCCAGCAACAATATCTCCTTCATTGTTGAGTAATGCGTATAACGCCATATTCTCTTTTGGTGGAGGTGGTATTCTACGAGTTTCATTGCCATGAAGCCGGTTGTTTTTTTCAATTGGTGCGCCAATAGGAGGTCTTTCATGGAAATCATTATATCTTGGCATTGGGTTAATCGGTCTAGGGGAAAACGCGCTACCCTCTAATTGTTTAGAGATTAATTGGTGGAATCCTTGGTGTTTATTTTCCATAACACGCCAGCTATTCTCTTGTTGATATATTTGACTTAATTTCGCAATGGTTGGTGCTAAAGCTTGAATCTCTTTGGAATTGACATAATCCACCATGCCTTTACCTATGCTCCACTGAATCACCAAAATAAGTATGGCAATTAGAAACAAACTAAAACTGAAAAGAATTAAGAACAGTTTGTTTTGTATTTTCATTAAATATTAAGCACCTTAGTAAAATGAGAATTGTTATATAGCATCAACACAAAAGTGGTTTATCATAGTTTAATAGTGTGCAACAAATGTGCAGTTTTCAAATTTAATCCTAGTTATACAGAGAGCTGTTAGGCAATTGATTTAGAGGTGAGTTAACGTCAGTGGTTTGTTGTAGTTAACATATTTTAACGTTACTAAAATATTAATATTTTTATGCCTATAAATATTAATACTAATCCACCAAAGAACTCGGCTTTACTCTCTAACCAAGTGCCACTTATTTTACCTATGTATACGCCGACACCACTAAAAACAAATGTAGTAATACCGATAAGAAAACAAGAAAAATAAGGATCAAAGTCGATTAATGTGAGTGTAAAACCAGCTGCCATAGCATCAATGCTTGTGGCAATTGCAAGGATAAACATTAACTTATGTGTAATTTTGCTAATTGCACGGTTGTCGTGATCACCGAATGACTCATAAATCATTTTACTGCCAATAGCGATTAATAAAACAAAAGCAATCCAAGGGGCGTAATGTTCAACCCAACCCAATATACCCATGCCGCCAGCGTATCCTATTAATGGCATAATGGCTTGAAATAAACCAAAATATATCGCGCTTAATATGGCCACCGACATTACTGGTTGGGTTCGTTTTGCTCCTAAGCTAAGAGATACGGCAAAGGCATCCATACTTAATGCAATAGCGAGAGCAAGTACTTCAAGTAACATTGAAAATCTGCCTATTTTAAATAACTTTTAAGAATTGATATAACTTGTTCTACTTCTTCTAAGCGCTGGTCTTTACTTAAGTCTTCTGCACCTAAGTGTTCACGTAAATGCCCTTCTAATACTTCCTTCATTAAACCATTTACCGCGCCTTTAATTGCAGCTACTTGTTGTAATACGGCCATGCAATCAGGTTCATTTTCCAAGGTATTTTCTAAAGCAATAGACTGACCTTTAATGCGTTTTACGCGATTAAGCAATTTTTTTCTATCTGTTACAGTATGTGCCATAGGTCTACCTTACTTGAAATATAGTATACTAGGGTATAGTATATTTCAAGTTAATAATAGATGCTATTTGAAAGTAGGATCAACCATATTATGGATATTCAATGAAAGATAATAAAAGTATTCAATGGCAACACTCTCATAATTTTGGCGTAGATAATAAACACAATGCCAACAAAGTGAAAAAGGTGTTTTGGCTAACAACCATTGTCATGGTGCTTGAAATATCAGCCGGAATTTGGTCGGGATCAATGGCCTTACTTGCTGACGGTTGGCATATGGGTACTCATTCAGCAGCCTTTTTAATTACCATGTTTACTTATGCTTACGCAAAAAAGCACGCCAATAATCAGGCGTTTAGCTTTGGTACTGGTAAGGTGAATTATTTAGGGGGATTTACCAGTGCAATAGCATTAGGTATTGTCGCTTTATTAATGGTAGTAGAGTCGGTTCACCGAATACTTGAGCCACAACCCATCCTTTTTAACCAAGCAATTGCCGTCACAATAATAGGCTTGGCTGTTAATGTGGTCTCTGTATTCGTGCTCCATGATGATCACCACCATGATCATCATCACAAACATAGTGATAAACATACCCACGACCATCATCATGATCATAATTTGAAAGCGGCTTACTTTCATGTATTAGCAGATACATTAACTTCCTTATTAGCAATTGTGGCTTTGTTAGCAGGTAAGTATTTTGGCCTCATTTGGATGGATGCTTTAGTTGGTATTATTGGCGCAATTGTCATTGCTCGTTGGTCTTATGGCCTAATGAAAGAATCCAGTGAAGTGTTGCTGGATAAATCAGATGATAAATCCGCTTTAAAAACAATAGTTGAGGTGATTAATGCAGAAAAGGGTGTAACAATTCGAGACATTCATTTATGGCGTATTGCCCCAGCACATCAAGCACTTATTTTGTCTTTAGAGATTAAAAATACTGATACGTTAAGCGATTACAAACTGAAAATACAAAAAATATTACCAGAGATTTCGCATATTACTCTTGAGGTTAGCAAGGTTTAGATTATAAAGTTTAGGCGCTTTCATTTAATAGCCCTGCTCTCGAATAATTCAATAGCAGGGCTATATTTTTAACTATGTTAAATGCTGTGCATGAAAACGAATGTGTTCATCAATAAATGAAGCAATAAAGTAATAGCTGTGATCATAACCTTCATGTAAATTTAACACTAAAGGGTAATTACTTACTTTAGCTGCAGCATTTAAAATTTCTGGTTTTAATTGCTCCACGAGGAAACTATCATCTTGACCTTGATCTACCTTAGCCGGTACATATACTGTGGCTTTTTTCATTAGCTCACTTGCGTCATATTGTAGCCAGTTTGATTTGTCTTTACCTAAATAAGTGGTAAATGCCTTTTGTCCCCAACTACAGTTGATTGGGTTACATATAGGGCTAAATGCTGATACCGAGCGATATTGTTCAGGATTTTGCATTGCGATAGTAAGAGCGCCATGCCCCCCCATAGAATGGCCACTAATTGAACGCTTATCTGAAACCGGAAATGTTGCTTCAATTAGTGAGGGTAATTCTTTTACGACATAGTCATACATTTGATAATGCTGCTTCCAAGGCGCTTGAGTGGCATTCACATAAAATCCGGCTCCTTGGCCTAAGTCGTAACCCTCATCATTTGCTACGTCTTCACCTCTAGGGCTTGTGTCAGGAGCGACAATAGCAATGCCTAGCTCGGCGGCTAAGCGTTGTGCTCCTGCTTTTTGCATAAAGTTTTCATCAGTGCATGTGAGCCCTGACAGCCAATAAAGCACAGGGACTTTATGCTCATTCGATGCTTGTGGCGGTATGTATATCGCAAAACGCATGGTGCAATTTAATGTTTTCGAGTGATGACTATACTGCTTATGCCAGCCACCAAAAGATTTATTTATGCTTAAGTTTTCAATGGTCATGATTAACCCTTTAATGCCCGCCTTTGTATAGTTACATACTGGCGGGAAATGTTCGTTAGGTTTAAAAACTATTTCAATACAATAAACTATTTATCAAAATGGATAACGGTGCGAATACTTTCACCTTTATGCATGAGTTCAAAAGAGTCGTTAATGTCTTCAAGTGACATGGTATGCGTAATAAAGTCGCTTAACTTAAATTCACCGGCTAAATAGCGCTCTACATAGTCTGGTAACTCTGTACGACCTTTAACGCCGCCAAAAGCAGTACCACGCCATACTCGTCCGGTGACTAATTGAAAAGGACGGGTTGATATTTCTTGCCCAGCACCGGCAACACCAATAATCACGGATTCACCCCAACCTTTATGGCAGCACTCTAGTGCTGAACGCATTAAATTAACATTACCGACGCATTCAAATGAATAATCAACACCGCCATCGGTTAACTCTACAATTACGTCTTGTATTGGTTTATCGAAATTTTTGGGATTAATGCAGTCAGTAGCCCCTAATTGTTTGGCTAGTTCAAATTTACTTTCATTAATATCAATGGCAATTATACGACTTGCTTTTGCCATGGTTGCACCAATTACCGCTGACAACCCAATACCGCCTAAGCCAAAAATAGCAACGGTTGCGCCTTCTTCTACTTTTGCAGTATTCATTACAGCGCCCATACCTGTAGTAACGCCACAACCCAATAAACACACTTCTTCTAAAGGTGCTTCTTTATTGACTTTCGCTAATGAAATTTCTGGTAATACAGTGTATTCAGAAAATGTAGAGCAGCCCATATAATGAAAAATTGGTTCACCGTCTTTATAAAAACGAGTAGTACCGTCAGGCATTAAACCTTTGCCTTGGGTTTCACGAATTTTTTGACACAAGTTAGTTTTACCTGATAAACAAAACTTACATTCGCCACATTCTGGCGTATAAAGCGGAATAACATGATCTCCTACTTTAACACTGGTTACGCCTTCGCCGACTTGTTCTACAATACCGCCGCCTTCGTGACCTAGAATAGCAGGAAATATTCCTTCAGGATCTTCACCCGATAACGTAAATGCGTCGGTGTGGCAAACGCCTGAAGCAACTATTTTCACTAACACTTCGCCTTTACGCGGTAACATTACATCAACTTCTTCTATAGTTAATGGTTGCTTAGGACCCCAAGCAATAGCGGCTTTTGATTTGATAAATTGATCTGACATATTCGTTCTCACGTTTATTTAGGAGTTGTTATTCAACAAAATCACACTTAGATTGTAGTGTATTATATTTGTTTCTTCAGAGATGATAATATTCATTTTTGGAATTCACTTTTACATATAGGTAACAATAATGCAGTGGGAAGGTATCAGCGAATTTGTAAATGTTGCAGAAACAGAGAGCTTTACCTTAGCTTCAAAGCAAATTGGGATATCAACTGCTCAGGTAAGTCGACAAGTCAGTGCCCTCGAACAGCGCCTTAGTATTAAGCTATTTTACCGTACCACGCGAAAAGTGTCGTTGACTGAGGAAGGGCGTGTCTTTTATCAGCATTGTCGAAGTGTGCTTGATGGCTTAGATGCTGCTGAACGAGCCATTACAAATTTACAGTCAAAGCCTCAAGGAAAAATAAAATTAACTGCACCTGTTACCTATGGCGAACAACAAATATTACCGCTAGTGAATGATTTTATAAAAATTTATCCCGATGTAGAGGTAACCGCCTATTTAAGCAATCAGCAAGTAGATTTAGTAGAACAGGGTTACGATTTAGCTATACGCTTAGGTAAATTAAGTGATTCTACGCTTATGGCTAAAAAGCTAGGGCAACGAACAAACTATCTATGTGCATCGCCAAGCTATTTAGCAACATACGGGTTTCCACATTCATTATCAGAACTTAATAAGCATAGCTGTTTACTGGGCACCCTTGATTATTGGCATTTTATTGTTGAAGGAAAAGAAAAGCAGATCAAAGTAAATGGTAAACTTCGTTACAACAGTGGTTTTGCATTAGTTGATGCCGCACTTAAAGGTTTGGGTATAGTCCAACTTCCAGATTATTACGTTAGAGAGCATGTGCAAAGTGGTAAGTTAGTCACATTATTGGATAATGTTAGAGAGGCAGATGAAGGTATTTGGGCTGTTTATCCACAAAATCGACACTTATCGCCCAAAATAAGGCTGTTAGTTGACTACTTAGCTAAACATTTATTAAAGCAAAATAAAGTTAATAATTAATTGAGTATCGGATGAGGGCTTTTATTGTCAGTGATAACTAAATACACTGATGCCATTGAGTGGTTTATCTAATATGTTGCGATAGGAAAGAATATGACAAATAAATATACCCCGCCTAAAGTATGGGTTAATGACACCAACGGCGGTAATAAATGGGCGAATATTAATAGTCCTGAAGCCGGCGCAAGATTCGACAAAGCGTTACCAACAGGTCAACATGCTTTGCAGTTGTATTCTCTGGCTACACCTAATGGTCAAAAAGTCACAATTATGCTTGAAGAGTTACTGGCTTTAGGTATTAAAGCAGCGGAATATGATGCTTTTCTTATTAATATAGGTGAGTCAGATCAGTTTTCTTCTGGTTTTGTTAGTGTAAATCCAAATTCTAAAATTCCGGCTTTAATTGATAAATCAGGTGATGAGCATGTCAATGTATTCGAGTCTGCTTCTATTTTAGTACATTTAGCCGAGAAGTTTGGGCAATTTTTACCTAAAGAAGGGGCTGCGCGAACACAAACATTGAATTGGTTATTTTGGGCTCAAGGCTCTGCACCATTCTTAGGTGGTGGCTTTGGACATTTTTATGCTTATGCCGATGAAAAACAAGAATATCCTATTAATCGTTTTGCTATGGAAGCCAAACGTCAGTTAGATGTGTTAGATAAACAATTAGCACAAAACACCTATGTCGCTGGTGAAAACTACAGTATTGCTGATATGGCTATTTGGCCTTGGTACGGCAATTTAGTACTTGGTGAGCTATACGATGCTGCAGAGTTTTTACAAGTAAAAAGTTATACCAACGTTGTTCGTTGGGCTAAATTGTTGGCGGCAAGAGAGGCTATTGTAAGAGGACGCATTGTTAATCGTTCTTGGGGAGAAATATGGGAACAAGTACCCGAACGACACAGTGTTGACGATATTAATAAAGTATTAGCGCTCAAGCCAAAAAAATAACTACATATTAGGTAATATATGCGATTGAAAGGGAAGTTGATTAAATGGGATAACGATAAAGCATTTGGCTTTATCGCCCCGAATGGTGGTGGGGAGCATGTTTTTATTCATAAGAATGCGTTTTCAAACCGAAACCGTACACCAAACATTAATGATATTATTACCTTCTCAATAACGAAAGATAAGCAAGGACGATATTGTGCTGATTTAGCCACCTATTCGGGTGAAAAGCTAAAAATAAGGCAGGCTAAAAATATTAATCAGTTTTCAATTTATCTCTCAATCATATTTTTAAGCGGATTAGTCTTTGCTCTTCTCTTTAATATCATTTCTTCGACAGTCGTCTTTTATTATTTCGGTTGTAGTATGTTTACCTATATCATTTATGCCGTTGATAAAGCTAAAGCCCAGCGTGGAGAGTGGCGTACATCTGAAAGTGCATTGCATACTTTAGCGTTAATAGGTGGTTGGCCTGGTGCGGCTGTCGCTCAACAAACTCTTCGACATAAATCACAAAAAAAAGCCTTTAGAAGTGTTTTTTGGCTTACTGTAATCATTAATTGTGGGGTATTAAGCTGGTTATTGTCTGTTAACGGCCCGACACTTTGAGTGATAAAGTTAAAGCGTTGGTTTACCTTAACAAGGCTGAAGTTGCATTTGAGGATATCCTCTTAATTTAAACACTAGTGCTAATTAACCTGTATTGATAGAATCCATTCAATTTAATAACATCAAACCTATCATCTAGGCTTATTTGACTATTGCAGGTAATAGCTGTGCGCACTAAAGAGTACTTATTTCATCACCCTATTGCCTTTTGGTTTGGCTGTATTTTAATTACTTTTGGCGTGCTATCTCATCTTCCTATGTTTGTGCATGCTTCGCATATGAACTTTCACATGGCAGGTATGCCAATGGATAACACCATGTTAATTGGCATGGCGATGATCCCTTTTGGCTTGGCATTTTCTTGCTATGGCTTAATGCCACGATTAGCCACCTTACGAGTCAATAATAATACTGAAGTTATACAATTTCATGTGGCTGATAATAGCCCACTAAATAAAGAACATATTAAATTAGTCATAGCATTATTAATTGCTGTCATCGTTGACGTAATGAAGCCTGCCACTTTGGGTTTTGTTATGCCTGGTATGACCCATGAATATAAAATTAGTAGTGAAGCCGTAGGTACTGTTGCGTTAATTGCTTTAACGGGAACGGCAATTGGCTCTGTTTTATGGGGGCGAATGGCTGATGTATTAGGGCGAAGAGCCAGTATTTTGTTGTCAGCATTGATGTTTATTGGTACTGCTATTTGCGGTGCTATGCCGAGCTTTCAGTGGAATTTAATTATGTGTTTCTTAATGGGCCTTTCTGCTGGCGGTTTACTACCTATTACTTTTACCTTAATGGCAGAAATGATCCCAGCTCATCACAGAGGCTGGTTACTTGTGGCATTAGGGGGTATTGGCACATCAGTAGGTTACTTAGTTGCATCTGGTGCAGCAGCCATACTTGAACCACTGTTTAGTTGGCGTGCATTGTGGCTGTTAGGGCTACCTACAGGGCTACTTGTTATAATGTTAAATAAATATATCCCCGAATCACCTCGTTTTTTAGCTAATGCTGGCTTAATTAAGCAAGCAAAAGCAGTATTACATAAATACAATGGCGAACTAGATGAGCCAACGCAAACACCATCTGAAAATCATTTAGAAATTGAAAAAACAAGTTTCTATGAAATTATGCGCAAACCATATGGAATGATCACACTAGCGTTGATCGGTACCGGAACCGCTTGGGGATTGGTTAATTTTGGGTTTCTGTTATGGCTTCCTACTAATCTGCGTGATATGGGAATGAGTGCTGATACAACGAATGGTTTATTAGCACAATCAGGACTCTTTGCTTTGCCGGGAATCTTTGCCGTTATTTGGCTCTACCATAGTTGGAGTAGTATCAAAACATTAGTACTATTTGTAATGCTAACCTCATTAAGCCTTATTTGCTTTGTGCTTAGTGATTTTCTTGGTCAAATTAATAATACTATGATCATTTTATCAACTGTCCTTTTATTAATCAGTAGCAGTGGTGTTATTGCAATGCTTATTCCTTATGCGGCAGAAATTTACCCAGTACAGCATCGCGGTATTGGTGCTGGCCTTATTGCTGCTAGTTCAAAGGTTGGGGGAATAATTGGCGCATTGTTAGGAGTTGCAGGTTTTTTCGAACAAATAGGCTTGTCAGCCTTTATACTTGCTATCCCTCTAAGCCTTTGTGCTTACATATTATTGAAAAATGGTATTGATACTAGAGGCCGACGTTTAGAAGAAATTCACGGAGACTTAATTAATCGTATTTGAAAATAATTGGCATAATTATTTTTGGTTCACATATCTATAGGAAGCATTTAGAATATAGCTGTATTCTATTCAGAGGTGTTAATGTTTAAAGCAGTTACAAATATATGGATTATAACGGTGATGATTGTTGTCTTTATTGGACAAGCAATGGCCTATAATGCCTCTATACCTTGTGAAACTTCAGACGAAATACATTCCACTTCTATTTATAGTGAGTTAATTATTTATAATGATTCACATATCGGTAACTCTGAAGATTGTTGCGGAATTGAGTGTTGTGATATTGGTTGCAGTTGTGTGGCTAATGCATGTACAAGCATCGTATTTATCAACACAGAAATTGCTACAACAAATTTAAGCGTTCTTAGTGAAAGCATTTACACGCAACTGTCTGAACAACCCAAAACTATTGATACGCCGCACTATCGCCCCCCCATTTTTATTTCGTAAAACGTAATACCAACTCGGCTAAATTGATTTATTAATCAATAGGCTATAAGGGCTTGGTATGTATATTAAAAAATTTAGTTTAAAGCTGGTCAGCACGTTTGTGCTGAAAATAATACCAAGCATTACTCGGGGTAAAAATGTTTAAAAAGTCATTAAAAATGGCAGTAGTATTACTGTTAATACCTGCGTTTTCCTACGCAAATAAAAATAACCAAGAACATGTTCATCAAAAAAAACATGAAGAGCATGGTCATCAAAAAGAGCATGGCCATGAAGATGAACATCATGAACATGCTGAAAGCAAAATAGAAAAAATACAAGTAAGAGCTTCTCGTTTAGGCCGTATTGTGACGGAATCGGCGACCCGAACAGAAATTATTAATGGCGAAGAAATTCAAGAAAAAGCATTAATGCGCCCAGGTAATATTTCTATGTTAGTGGCTGAAACTGGCGGCGTTAGAGTACAGACAACGTCACCCGCATTAGGTAGCGCTAATATTCGGTTGCAAGGGCTTTATGGCCGCTATACCCAATTATTAAGTGATGGTTTACCTCTTTATGGCGGACAAACCGCTTCAATAGGCTTATTACAGATCCCACCGACTGATCTAGCAAATGTTGAAATAATTAAGGGTTCAGCGTCCTCTCTTTATGGTGGTTCCGCATTGGGTGGCGTAATTAATTTAATTTCACGGACACCTTCAGATGAATATGAAGGGGAAGTACTAATTAATGCTACGTCTAAAGATGGTCAAGATATTACATCGTATTTTTCATCACCCTTAACTGATGCTTTAAGTGCTTCAGTAACGGCTGGCGTTCATCACCAAGCAAAGCAAGACTTAGACGATGACGGTTGGGTTGATATGGCGGGTTACAAAAGAGGAAGTATTCGTCCGCGCTTATACTGGCAAGGCGATAATGACGCAAACCTTTACGTCACTTTAGGCGCAATGAAAGAACAAAGAGAAGGAGGTACGTTAGATGGAGCTAAAGTGGCAGACGGTACGCACTTTCTACAAACCCAAAATACCCTTAGAACAGATATTGGTTTTATTTATGACCAACCATTAGGCGAGGTCATGAATATAAACGTACGCGGCTCAGCAATGAGGCAAGATCATGAACATGAATTTGGCTCTGTTTTGGAAGAAGATAATCATGCGAGCTATTTAATTGAGTCGAGTGTTTCAGGTTACTCCGATAAAACGGCATGGCTTGTTGGAGCCGCGCTACAGTCAGAAAAGTTTGACTCTGATACCTTTTCTACATTTAACTATTCTCATCAAGTGCCTGGACTATTTTCACAGCTAGATTATGAAGCAAATGATGAAATTTCCATGTCTTTTAGCGCAAGAGCTGACTGGCATAGTGAATACGGTACGCAAGTTAGTCCTCGAATTTCGTTATTATATAGTCCTGAAAATTGGACAGTAAGGGGCGCATATGGGCAAGGTTTCTTCGCACCAAGTCCCTTTATTGAAGATATTGATGAAGCAGGTTTATCCCGCTTAGCACCAATAGAAAACCTTAATGAAGAGAGAGCATCTACTGCTTCTATTGATATTAGTTACGTACTAGGTAATGTAGAAACAAGCATGACACTATTTTCATCAGATATTGATAACGTGACTGAATTAGAAGTGCTAGAAAATATAGATAATACTTCTGGTAAACAAGTACGCATTGTCAATGCCCCAGGAGAAAGTAAGATTAGCGGCGCAGAGTTATTACTACGTTATCGCTGGCAAGATATAAAATTTACCGGTAGTTATTTATATACAGATGCTACGAAAGAAAACGACTTAGGTTTAAGCCGAGTACCTTTAGCCCTGACACCTAAACACTCTGCTGGTCTTGTAGTAATGTGGGAAGAGCACGGCAGTCATTTATTAGGATTTGAAGCCTACTATACCGGCACACAACATCTAGAAAACAACCCTTATCGTGAGAAAAGTGAGGCCTATTGGCACTTAGGGCTTTTAGGTCAAATTACTATTGGGCGGGTAAGCTGGTTTGTTAATGCTGAAAACTTGTTAAATGTGCGACAAACTAAAGTTGACCCATTAACGCTACTTGAACAAGCGCCTAGCGGAAGGTGGACAACTGATATTTGGTCAAGAAATGATGGTTTCACCGTAAATGCTGGCGTACGCTTTACATTTGGAGATTAACTAAACGAAAGGCTTATAGGAATCGCTATATCACGCGATGAATTAAGTTTCTCGCGTGATATGTGGCTAAGCTGACTAGAATTTAGGTTGGGTATACTTAGGCATTTTAGCCTCCTCAGTGTTATGAGGAGGTGTCCACTAAAACGGGGGGAGCTACATTTTTCCGTTTGAGTGCTTTGTTAGCTGATTAATTACTTAGCAGACTTAACCACTCTTTTGGATTAGACAAAATAAATTGATACCTGCTGCCATCAACAAGCGTAATTTGTATCGCGTCTGATGTTACAGGAAAGATACCTCCTCCCTTGCCCAAACACTTTTCTACCTTTGAAACTTCTCTTCGCTTCAGCTCATATGGACCAAGCCCTAATTCCTTATTATAGGGGGCAAAATTAATATTTTTTTCAGTTACAGAAAGCTTTCCGTCAGCTCGTGCAACACCATTTTGAATTGTCGTAACCGAAGATTTTATGATATTTTCCTGCATATTTTCACTCCTTTGGATCCATATTTGAAACTTATACCGATCTAAGTTAGCTGCCGCTAACGCTAATAGTGATAGCGACAGGAAATTATAATTAAATATGAATCCGATACTGCATAAACTAAACGATTAGTTTCATCTATTCGTCTAGACCAAAAACCAGATAAATTCTCTTTTAATGGCTCAGGTTTACCAATACCCTCGAATGGAGAACGCTTGGAGTCATTAATTAGTTTATTTATACGTTTTAAAGTCTTTTTATCTTGGCTTTGCCAGTAGACATAATCACTCCAAGCTTCATCAGTCCATGCAAGTTGTCTAACCATCTATTAAGTCTCTAGACTTTACTTGACCTGAATTATACTGCTCAATTGATTTAGATAAATGAGCAGCATTAGCTGGAGATTTAAGTAAATGAACAGTTTCCATAAGACTATTAAAATGATCCATGGACATTACAACTGCGTCTTCAGAATCTCTCCGAGTTATAACTGTGTAATCTACATCATTTACAACTTGGTCTAGTACCGACTTAAGCCTATTTCGAGCTTCTGTAAAAGATACAATACGCATAAAACACCTCATAGTTGTACAATAAATAAGACAAGTTTAACTGTTCAATGATACATGTGCAAGATCTAAGACAACTCTGAATTTTAAAGGCTGCTAACGCCCATATTCACGTGCCATCGTAGCTGGTCACGTGGAATTGATTGTTACCTGTCGATCCATTAAGTTTTGCTCCTATCAACCGATTGGATAAGGTCAACAACCGCTTGCGTCATGATTCTTCGCTGATCAGCGGCTGATATTTGAGCCCGCCGATCTATTGGTTGAAAACCGTACCAGCCGAACTGCGAGTGATTACCGCCTTGTACCCAGACCCAACGCGTTTTATCTGGAAGGAGAATAGCATTTTTCACGACCTTCTCAGGCGTCGCGAGTCCATCGCGAGTACCGACGATCTTAGTGACGGGTATCTGTAGCCTGCTGAGGTCTACATCCCTGGGATGAGATGTGCCGATGAGTACCACTCCGGCATATTCCGACGACTGTGCTGATAACCTTGACGCCACCACTGCGCCCCGCGAGTGACCACCGACGACGACCGAATGGGTTTCGGTTATCGATGTCAACGCCGCCGCAATCCGCATCCGCAACTCAGGTGACTCAGCGCCACCGAACGCGCCGCGGTATGGAAGCTCTACAAGCAACACATGATACCCTGCCACTGCTACAGAACGGGCGAGAGGAGCGTAAGATTTGGGGTCTACCAGTGCTCCGGGGAAGAAGACAAGCGTTGCCAATTTCGAACTCCTCGTGGGGCGATACTGCCAGATGCCTTCATCATAAGTGACAGAAACGGCATCATCTGTGACAGTAGCAGCTAGAGCCTCAGAATCTGCGCGATACGCAATTAGCGACCAGACAACGAATACGGACGTCGCAGTAAGACCCACCGTTATCCAAACACGTCGAACAACTGGCCAATATTTACGGATTCTCATTGAAGATCCCTTATGCTCGTGTTCTACGAGCAGCTAACGCCACAATAAACGACTTGTATGGATAATAACACCCACATCCATGTTCTTTTTTAAAACCAGTTTAGGTAAAGTGAGGCCCAAGCTTTGGC
>NZ_BNAH01000005.1 GCF_014653195.1 Thalassotalea profundi | reverse complement strand
AATGCTGGTTTAACACCGAATGAGTCAGAGAAAAGATACTGGCTTGAATACAAAACCGTGGCCAATATTAGTTGACCACTACATAAACGCAGTAAGTAGATTAGTATAAATTTTAAAATTGTCAACAAATTAACATTCGTGTAATTTAAAGTATGTATTGTATTCTCATGTGTTAAAGGTTTTTTATGTATTGGTTAATAATTATTTCTTTCGCTATTTTTACAGGACTTCTTAGTCAAAAATATATAACAAATAGATTTGGAATATTAATTCCTTTGTTTTTCCCATGTATAATTGTTGCTTTATATAAATATTACAAATTTTATATTATAGGTCATGATTACACTGAGACGGGGGTTCCTATGATTCCTTTATCTATGATATTTGATGGAATAGCTGCGGCGTTTTTTGGCATATTATCTTATCTTTTAGCTTTCAAAAATAGGAAACTGAGAAGCTTAAATAATAATATTAACGAATAAAACTATTGCAAAAGTATTATAACGTTACTTTTTCTAAACAGGCATTCCATTGAATAATATTCAATCGGCCACAATGTCTGTTCGATAAACTTCTACCCAATCGTCGACCTCCGCATCACCAAAAACACAATCAATTGAAATATTGTAATGGTCAACTTAATTTAGAGGCTTGTTTAGGCACTTTTTAGTAATTTCATTTCATATGCTCCTGCTGATATATTTCCTAATTTATAATGTCCTCGCTTTTGATTATAAAACGGCTCGATATAATCAATAATATCTGCCATTGCTTCTCGCCTAGTTTGATAAAGTCGATAGTTAACTCGCTCTAATTTCAAGCTGCGGAAAATCCTTGCTGTTACCGCATTATCTAAGCAATTCCCACGACGATTCATACTTGAAATTAAACCATGTTCTTTTAATGAAAGTTGGAATGCTTCACTCGTATATTGCACCCCTTGATCTCTATGGAAAATCACATTATCATTTGGCTGTCGCTTATTCACAGTCAAACGTAAAGCTCTCATCGTCAACTCACTGTTTGGCTTGTCAGAGAATGCCCAACTGATCACCTTACGCGAGCATAAATCCATAATAACCGCTAAGTATAGCCAACCTTGTTGCGTGCGAATATAGCTGATATCTCCTGACCACAAGGTATTGATCCACTCTGAGTTAAACTGCCTATTCAAATAGTTTGGTGCAATAAAAGATGCTTTACCACCAGATTGATAACGGTGTTGTTTAGGTCGTTTAGCAACAAGCTTAAATCGTTTCATCGATGTTCTAACTTTATGAATACCTAAGTCAAAGCCCATCGATTGTAGTTCAATCAACATTCTACGTTTGCCATAAGTCGTGTCCATATCAATGTGCACTTGTCTCATGGCTGCTTCAAGCTTTACTTTATCAGCATCAACAAACCTGTTGAACATGACTACCTGCCTTCTTCAGTTTTACAGCTATTTTCTGCCGTTGTTCATTTCCATAACGAAAAAGGCCGACGCTTTTTTTTAATAGTTGGTTGTCACTTTTTAACTGTTATACTTGTTTTTCAAGTTATTGAATAAGTATTTGCTCTGGTGTTAAAGCGCTTGATTTGGGCGTCACACCATTAAGCTCCTTTCTATATCGGCTAACCCAACGTTGCATTGATGATAAACTAACATCCATTGCTTTAGCTGCATCACGATGTTTGTAGCCGTGGTTAACAACTAACTCAGCGCACTCTCGTTTAAACTCTGCTGATAATATTTTCTTTGGCATTTTGACCTCGTTATTTTAAGTAATAATACCTCTAACGAAGTCTTTAGTTAAATTGTACCGTTACACTTTCTTCAAGCAATCAAAACAGGTGAAATTCAGCGCGGCTCAACCTTTCTCATTACAGATAGAACCTATATATCCATGCTGGAGAGGGGTAAGAGACAACCTACCCTGAAAACTATTTTTACTTTGTGTGATAAGTTGAACTGTTCACCTTCTGAAATGATGAAACATGCAGAAATTAAGGCCGAGAATACCCCTTAATATAATCTTGGTCATCATCGAAACACTCTGTTTTAAGGGTGAGTGCTGACCAGACTTATCTTTAAAGAATGTCCTAAAGTGATCATACGATGACAAATGGAGATCTGAGGGTTAAGTAAAAATTGAATTTTTAGTCCATTGATTTTACTGATATTTTTAACTTTTCCCAAAGCGAACATACGATAGGCTTTTCAGCCATTTTAACCATAAACGAAAAAAGGGTAATAACATCAAAATGTTATTACCCTTTTTCAATTTATAACTACCTAAAGTTAATTAAGACTAGTGATTCTCAGAGACCATATTCACGGTATATTTAGGAATATCTACCACTAGGTCTTCGTCAGCCACTAGTGCTTGGCAGCTTAAGCGTGATTCTGGTTCTAATCCCCATGCTTTATCTAATAAATCATCTTCTAATTCATCACTTTCAGCTAATGAATCAAAACCTTCTCTAATGATGACATGACAAGTAGTACATGCACATACTTTTTCGCATGCATGTTCCAAATCAATATCATTTTTTAGTATAACGTTTAAAACACTTTCACCTTTTTCCGCATCTAACACAGCTCCTTCAGGGCAATGCTCAGGGTTAGGTAATATAATAATCTTTGGCATTTCTTATTAAACCTCGTCAACAGAGTGGCCTGACAATGCAGTGCGAATGGATGAGTCCATGCGACGCTCAGCAAAGGCTGCCGTTTTATTATTTAATTTTTCAATTGCTGTCTCTATACTATCACTATCGTTTGACTGGCTTACTTGTGCCAATTCCGTGATTGAGCGATTAATATCAGCAACTTCTTCTTCACTAAGTAAATGACTATCAGCGGCTAATGCTGATTGTATTGATTCAATGACTCTTGATGCTTCAACTTGTTGCTCTTTAAGCATACGCGCTTGCATGTCTTGCTCGGCATTAGACATTGATGCTTTTAACATATCTGTTATTTGTTGCTCTTCTAAACCAAAGGAAGGTTTAACGGTAATACCTGTTTCAACACCTGTAGATTTTTCCATAGCACTTACTTCAAGCAATCCGTCAGCATCTACTTTAAAGGTAACACGAATATGTGCAGCTCCAGCAGCCATTGCAGGGATGCCACGTAATTCAAAACGCGCTAAAGAACGGCAATCTTCAACCAGTTCACGTTCACCTTGAAGTACATGGATAGCCATGGCTGTTTGACCATCCTTAAATGTAGTAAACTCTTGTGCCTTAGCAACAGGAATTGTGGTATTTCGAGCGATAACCTTTTCGACTAACCCGCCCATGGTTTCTAAACCAAGCGAAAGTGGGATAACATCAAGCAGTAACATATCACTATCAGGTTTATTCCCTGCCAATATATCAGCTTGAACAGCAGCACCTATTGCTACCACTTTATCAGGATCGATTGAAGTTAAAGGTTCTTGTCCAAAGTACTTTTGCGTTTCAGTTCGCACTAACGGTACGCGAGTTGAACCACCTACCATCACCACTTCATTAACATCGCTTGTACTTACGCCAGCATCTTTTAAGGCTCGTCGACAGGCACGTAATGTTTTCGCCACTAACGGCTGTATTAGTTGTTCAAATGTAGTTTTACTCAACTCTCCTTGCCAACTATTGCCTTCAGGCAATGATAAATTAATAACATGTTGGTCGGACGTCGTTAGCGCTTCTTTTGCAATACACGCCTGTTCGAGTAATTGACGTTCTAACGAAGTAGAAAGTGGACGCGTTAATTTTGCTTGTTCAATAATATGATCAACAATCATCACATCAAAGTCATCACCACCTAACGCAGAATCACCACCGGTAGCCATTACTTCAAAAACACCTTTATTTAAACGTAAAATTGAAATATCAAAGGTGCCACCACCTAAATCATAAACAGCAATAACCCCTTCTTTGCCGCTATCTAATCCATAGGCAACCGCTGCCGCTGTCGGTTCATTCAATAGTCGCAATACATTTACACCAGCAAGTGTTGCTGCATCTTTGGTACTTTGGCGTTGTGCATCATCAAAATAAGCAGGCACAGTAATTACCACGCCAGTAAGCTCGTCGCCTAAAGTAATTTCCGCTCGCTTAACTAAGGTTTTTAATATTTCAGCGGATACTTGAACAGGATTAATTTCACCTTGGCGAGTCATTATACTCGGATGATTATCATCACCACTAAATTGATAAGGTAAAGATGGATATTTACTTTGGATATCGGTTAATGACCGACCAATTAAACGTTTTGCTGATACGATAGTGTTTTCAGGATCCGATACAGAAAAAGCTTTTGCCGTATGGCCAACCAAAGTCTGTTCATTTTGGTAACTAACTATCGATGGTAATATGTCATTACCTTGATCATCAGTTAATGTTTCAGCTAAGCCGCTTCTTACACTAGCAATTAATGAATTAGTTGTGCCTAAATCAATACCTGCTGCTAAACGATGTTCATGGGGAGTTGTACTTTGCCCCGGCTCTGCTATTTGTAATAACGCCATTATGGACTCGTATAATTTAATTCATTTCGATGTTGTTAAGCAACGTAAGCTAACAACCCTTTAATTGGTGATTTTCATCACCAGCAAGACTCATTTTATGTTTAATCTAAAAGCGAATCTTCTAATTTATCTAACTCTATGTGTAACTTTTCATAGAATTTCAATTTACGTAAATCGCGACTTGCTTGGTCATTAGATTCAGCTGTGTTTTCACTTAAGTTGACTTGCATCGCTTTAAAAAGTTGCTCAAATTCACTTTCAAGTACTTGTGCCATTTCAAATACAGATGCATCAATATCATCTGAAAATTTAATTTCCGCAAGCATCTCTCGAAGTTCCATTTGACGCATTAAAAATTCATTGTCACTAAATGATGCTTGCTCGCTAGGTTGTTCAACCCCGCGTAAGCTCAGTATATATTCAGCGCGTTTTAATGGATTTTTTAACGTTTGATAAGCATCATTTACTAATGTAGATTTTTTAACGGCCAACATTTGCTCTTGGTTGGAACCATGGGCAAATTTATCTGGATGAACACTTTTTTGTATGCTTTGAAAACGTTCTGATAGCTCTTTAAGATCAAGGTTAAACTTGCTTTCAATTTCAAAAATTTGAAAATAATTCACAACAACTCCAATAACATGCTAATGGTTTGAATTATACATTGAAGCTTTCGCCACAACCACATTCACCTTTAGCATTTGGGTTAGTAAATTTGAATCCTTCGTTTAAGCCTTCTTTAACAAAATCTAGTTCAATACCGTCTAAATAAACAAGGCTCTTTCCATCGATGATAATGTTTACATCATCAATATTAAATAAGGTGTCATCTTCATTTAGGTCATCGACAAACTCTAAAACATAAGCTAAACCAGAACAGCCTGTCGTTTTTATACCTAAACGCAAACCAAGGCCCTTACCTCGGTTTGCAATAAATGTTCTAACGCGCTCTGACGCTGCTGGCGTCATAGTAACACTCATAGTTATTCCTTACTGCTTAACTGCTATGCTTACTTTTATAGTCTTCAATTGCGGCTTTAATAGCATCTTCTGCTAAAATCGAACAATGAATTTTAACTGGTGGTAACGCTAGCTCTTCAGCAATAGCCGTGTTTTTAATAAGACCAGCTTCGTCAATCGACTTTCCTTTCACCCATTCTGTTACTAATGAGCTAGAAGCAATAGCAGAACCACACCCGTACGTTTTAAACTTAGCATCTTCAATAATGCCGGTATCTGAAATTTTCAATTGTAATTTCATTACGTCACCACATGCTGGCGCACCAACCATACCTGTTGCTACCTGTGGGTCGTTCTTATCCATAGAACCTACGTTTCTAGGGTTTTCATAATGATCTATTACTTTTTCGCTGTAAGCCATGATATTTTCTCCCGGGCGCTATTAGTGAGCAGCCCATTGCACTGAATCTAAATCAATACCGTCTTGGAACATTTCCCAAAGCGGTGACATGTCACGTAAATGACCAATTGCGTTTTTAATTAAATTAATGGCGTAATCAACTTCTTCTTCTGTAGTAAATCGGCCAAAGCTAAAACGAATTGAGCTGTGTGCCATTTCATCATTTAATCCTAACGCACGTAATACATAAGAAGGCTCTAAACTTGCTGACGTACATGCTGAACCAGAAGATACCGCCAAGTCTTTTAACGCCATAATAAGCGACTCGCCTTCTACAAAGTTAAAGCTAACATTTAAGTTTCCTGGGTAACGTTGATCAGCATCACCATTAATAAACACTTGTTCCATGGTGTTTATACCAGCCCATAAGCGATCTCGCATTTTTGTAACATGGGCTAAATCTTGTGCCATTTCTTCTTTAGCAATGCGACAAGCTTCGCCCATGCCAACGATTTGATGCGTTGCTAACGTACCTGAACGCATACCACGTTCATGCCCGCCACCATGCATTTGTGCTTCTAAACGAATGCGTGGCTTACGACGAACATATAAGGCACCAATCCCCTTAGGGCCATACATTTTATGTGCTGATATTGACAATAAATCAACTTTAAGTTGCTGCATATCAATTTCAATTTTGCCTGCACTTTGTGCGGCATCTACATGGAAAACAATTTTACGAGAGCGACATAATTCGCCAATTTCAGCAATATCTTGAATAACACCTATTTCATTATTTACATGCATAATCGATACTAATACGGTGTCATCACGCATCGCGTCGTTTAATTTATTAAAGTCAATCAAGCCGTTAGATTCTGGATCTAAATAGGTAACTTCAAAACCCTGACGCTCTAGTTCACGACATGTATCTAGTACCGCTTTGTGCTCTGTTTTACAGGTAATAATATGTTTACCTTTTTTACCATAGAAGTTTGCCGCACCTTTAATTGCAAGGTTGTTTGACTCTGTAGCACCAGAGGTTATAATAATTTCACGCGGATCGGCATTGATAAGCTCTGCGACTTGATTACGAGCAATATCAACGGCTTCTTCAGCTTGCCAGCCAAACTTATGTGATCGTGACGCTGGATTACCGTAAAATCCATCGGTGGTCATGTATTGCATCATTTTCTCAGCAACACGTTTATCTACTGGTGTAGTAGCTGAATAATCAAAATAAATAGGTAGCTTCATTTGGCTATCTCACTCCAATCTTTAACGCACACTGTCTAGCAGTCGTGCAAAATATTTGTCGTTTTAATTAATGTTTCTAACGAGTTTTTTAACGATTTCTTATGTTGGAAACTGTCTTGTCGTTCAGAAATTAATTGGATATTTCTTCGTTCAACGAGCTCTGACAAAGAAATACTTTTTAAAAAATCTTCAATACGATTACTTAAATCTTCCCATAGGGTATGGGTTAAACATTGTTGTCCTGATTGGCAATCGCCTTTTCCACCACATTTTGTGGCGTTAACACTTTCATCAACTGCACTGATCACGTCTGCAATAGTAATTTGAGCAGAACATTTCCCCAAACGGTATCCACCACCTGGGCCACGCACACTATGCACTAAACAGTGTTTTCTTAAACGAGAAAAAAGCTGTTCCAAATAGGACAGAGAAATACCTTGGCGTTCAGAAATATCAGCCAATGGCACAGGACCAGATGCAGCATGTATTGCAACATCTAACATCGCCGTTACAGCGTAGCGCCCTTTGGAAGTTAATTTCATTTCCTACCCCTATGAATATCCAATAGCTATCATTCCTATTGGTGCTAATTGCCGCGCAATTCTACATAACCTTATAAAATAGTCAAATAAATACCTGACTATATTACTCAGGTATTTTATAACGAATAGTAGGGATAATCAATGAGTACTTGAGTAGTTTAGTCAGGTACTCATTGTTTTAGCATCTAGATTTCCGGATCGAAAGCATCTACATAGGTTTTACGTCGTTCGGCTGCTTCTTTTTCATCTTCCATAAACTCGCCAACACTAAGCTCAGGCAAGGCGTCTTGACAAACTGTACCACCAAGCTGGTTAACCTCTTTACATAAATCTGCCACTTTAGTATCCATTAAATGCATATGATCTAATAAGCGACCAATTGCTTTAGCAACAGGATCTGGGTTGTCAGTTGATACAGCATAAGCATCAAAGCCGAATTTTTTCGCCGCTTGTTCACGCTTAGTCTTTTCATCCGTTGCTTTTTTGTCGTTAACAATTCGAGCTGGAATGCCTACAGCGGTCGCATTTGCAGGCACATCTTTAACAACAACAGAGTTTGAGCCTACTTTTCCCCCCTCACCAATAGTAATAGGGCCTAAAACTTGTGCTCCGGCGCCAATAACCACATTATTGCGTAATGTAGGGTGGCGTTTACCCGCATTCCAACTGGTTCCACCTAAAGTAACGCCATGATATATAGTTACATCATCGCCTATTTCTGCAGTTTCACCAATCACTATCCCCATACCATGATCAATAAAGAAACGACGACCAAGCGTTGCTCCAGGATGAATTTCAACCCCCGTTAACCAACGAGAAAAAGTAGAAAGTAAACGCGCTATTAATTTAAAATCATTACGCCAAAGTTTATTACTTAGTCTGTGGATCCAAATAGCATGCATACCCGGATAATTAGTTAATACTTCAAACGAGTTTCGGGCAGCGGGATCTCGCTCAAAGACACTTTTAATATCTTCTTTGATACGACTAAACATAATATTTCCTATTTTTTAAACTAATGCAAAAGTTAACGTAACCACTTTAAAGTTATATTTACTTCTTATTCTTTGCCGATTTTTCAACTGACGATAAAATACCTCGCCACATTTTAAGTTCTTTAGTATCCGGTCTAGCACGATTAATAAATCGTCTTAATTTAGTCATAACTAAACCTGGATGACTAGGGACAATAAACCCTGTAGCTTTTAATGCCGTTTCAAAGTGTTCAAACATACGTTCAGTTTCCGCAACTACTGGATATTCTTCCGTTTCGGTTTCATCTGCTAGTGTAATTTTTTGAGATTTATTTTCTTGTGTTAATTGTTCATGAGCTAAAAAAGCCATACGTACTTCGTAACTTAATGTCTGTACTGCCATCGCTAAATTCAACGAACTATAATCAGGATTTGCGGGTATTTGCACATGAAAGTGACAAAGCTGTAATTCATCATTAGTTAAACCGCTACTTTCACGACCAAACACTAACGCAACCGGATACTCACTCACTTCACTAATTAATTTTTCACCACATTCTCTTGGGTCTAGCATGGGCCAAGGTAATGTACGTGAACGTGCGCTTGTACCAACGACTAAACCACAATCAGTGATTGCTTCCTCTAATGTTGCAACAACTTTAGCATTCGCTAAAACATCGGTGGCTCCTGCAGCTAATGCTTGTGCCTGACCGTTAGGCATCTCTATTGGGTTAACTAATACTAGCTGACTTAATCCCATTGTTTTCATGGCTCTAGCAGCTGAGCCTATATTTCTACAATCAGAAGTATTAACTAAAACGATTCGTACCGAATTTAACATTATCTTTATTTCTCAATGAATTACTTGATTCATTAGCCATAATTGATAATTAACATTTCATTTAGTTAACTATCTAGACGGCTAAAATTTTAGATAATATTATCACAGAACAATAACGATGTATGGCAAAATAATCATCCATTTAATGTGATTTTAATAGCTTGATTCAATATGTATTAGTCAATTTATGTCTATAATAATAATTGAAATATGTTGGTAAGGAAGTTGTTTGCTCAGGTTGCCAATGAATTGGTAATAATAAAAGGCAAAGATAATGATGCCTTATTTACAATGATAAGTATTTAAAATAACAATCAAAATTTTATATTCGCTTAAAGTTTCAGCTTTTGCTATAATGCGCGCCGCTTAATTTCGAATGGGATTTTAAGTTTAGTTCTTTTACAAAGCTGTCTAAAATTAAATAAGGTGATTAGTATGCATCCGATGCTAAATATTGCTGTGCGCTCTGCGCGTGCTGCTGGAAATGTTATTGTACGTGCGTTTGAACAAGATGATAAAATTGAAGTTGAATTAAAAGGTACTAATGACTTTGTCACAAACATTGATGTTATTGCAGAACAAACCATAGTAGACAGTATTCAAAAATCTTACCCTAGCCATTCTATTATTGGTGAAGAATGTGGTTTAATTGAAGGAGCAGATAAAGATTATCAATGGATAATAGACCCTCTTGACGGCACAACTAACTTTGTTAAAGGTATTCCACATTTTGCCGTATCAATTGCTTTAAAAGTAAAAGGTAAATTAGATCAAGCCGTTATCTATGATCCTATTCGTGGTGAGCTATTTACTGCAAGTCGCGGTAAAGGTGCACAGTTAAACGGTTTTCGTATTCGTGTAAAACAATCTAAAGAATTATCAGGTGCTATTTTAGCAACTGGTTTCCCTTTCAAACAAAAACAACATATGAATGCTTACTTAGATATGTTTAAGGCCTTATTCCTAAAAACCGCTGATATGCGTCGCGCGGGGTCTGCTGCATTAGATTTAGCTTATGTTGCGGCTGGTCGTGTTGATGGTTTTTTTGAAATTGGATTAAAACCTTGGGATACAGCGGCGGGTGAATTATTAGTGATTGAAGCTGGTGGTTTAGTGACTGACTTTACAGGCGGTCATAACCACAGTAATTCAGGAAATATTGTAGCAAGTAGCTCTCGTTTACTTAAAGATATTTTAAAAGATATTCGCCCTCACCTTGGCGATAGTTTAAATAAGTAATTATTTTATGTAGCCTACTTTATAAAGCAGTTCGGTTATATTAGCCGAACTGCTTTTTTTATTTCTCTTACCCCTGATTTTTTTTACAAGTATCCAGTGATTCGCTGTTATTATGTGATAAAAACTCAACTAGCTGAGCTGCTTCAAGGGGCTTACTAAACCAATAGCCTTGAATTTCATCACAATGAATATCTTTCAAAAAGTCAACATGCACTTGCTCTTCCACACCTTCAGCAATCAATATTAAGTCTAAATTCTTACCTAAACTGACAATAGTGCTTACAATCGCTTTATCTTCTTCATTATTGTGACTATCACGAATAAAGCTTTGATCAATTTTTAATTTATCAACTGGAAACTGTTTAAGGTATGCAAGTGAAGAATACCCCGTACCAAAATCATCAATTGATAATGATAAGCCAATTTCTTTTAACTGATGAAGTTGTGCAATAGTATTTTGTTCATTATACATAAACACCTCCTCAGTAATTTCTAATTCGAGGTTTTTTGGCGATAAGCCGCTATTTTTTAACGCTTGCTTTACCTTGTAACAAAACTGAGGATGAGAGAACTCTCTAGGTGATATATTAACTGCAACCACAATATCCGTATAACCTTGATCAACTAAGCGTTTAGTTTGTTGACATGCTTGGTTTAAAATCCAATTGCCTATATCAACAATCAATCCTGATTGTTCTGCAAGAGGAATAAAATCTATTGGCGAAATGATTTCATCTTGATGTTGCCAACGAACAAGAGTTTCAAAGCCAATAACCTGATTAGTTGATAAATGTAACTGCGGCTGAAAAACTAAATATAATTCTTCTAATGCTATAGCATTTCGTAACTTGGCTATTAACTGATGTTTTTTATCCACTTCTTCTGCTTGTGAATAGTCAAAAAGAGTAAAATTTTCATGTGTCTTGAGTGTTGAAACCGCCAAAGCAGTATGAGCATTCTTAATTAATTCGTCACGTATTTCCCCATGCTTAGGAAAGCTACTAAAGCCAAAATCAAGTTCTACAAAAAATTCTCCATAAGCTGTAACAATTGAACTATTCCCAGCATTAGTGATATCTTTAGCTAACTTTTGTAATGATAAACAATCTGTGTGCTTTGGTAGAATTAATGAAAACTGATGCTGATTGATATGATAAATTTTTACACCATCAGACAAGCATTTAGCAATAATTTTAGCAACACTACGGATTAGTGCTGAAGTGGCCTCTAAGCCAAGTGAACCTAACTTATCACTAAAATGACGAATTTCAATTACCGCGATGGAAAATGCCTCTTTTTTCTCAATTAATTGCTCAAGATCATTTTTAAATTGATATTGATTCGCTAATTGAGTTTCTTGACTTGTAAAGGCAAGTTTATGTACTTTTTGTTCTGCTAATTTCCGTTCCGTTATATCGTGAATATGAATGTCGTATGCATCTAAAGCTTTATGCCAGTAGATATTAATTTGTAATATTTTACTCTCTAATTCTTGCTCTAGCGTAATACTACCATTACTAGATTGAGAAATGGTTTGACGTAAATTTAAAAAGTCATTGGGTAATAAACGATCTATTTGTTGATGATCTAACCCAATACTTTCTAGGAGCTGCTCACAAGCTGGATTTGAAAAAACAATATTTCCCAGATTATTAACACTAACTATAGGATTAGGGTTCGCATGACTAAACATAGCTAAGCACGTACTTTTTGCTTGAGTTAATATGTATTGCCTAACATACCAAGACACAATAACAGCAACTAAAATTAATATAATAGCAAATGCAAGAACTAACCAATGGGTTTTATCAAGCTGTGACAATGTGCTGTTATGCCCTTGTAAAACTTGTTGCTTAGTTATATTCTCAATTTTCATTAAAGTCGGTAAAAGTGATCTTCTCGTAGTAGAAATGTCACTTAATACTTCGCGCATTTCATCCCAGTTATCCTCTTGTATTAACATCAATTGATGGAATCGATCAAAAAGCGCAGTGTTTTTTTCTTGTTGAGCAACAATAGCTTCTAACTGCTCAGTAAAAATACCACTCGCTTGAATTGCTCTTAAATGCATTAAGAATTTAGCATTTACTTGTGCTGTTTTTTCTAAAAAAATCTCACTATTTTGATCGCTATAATATTCATAAATAACTCGCTCTTGCTCTACTAGATCTGCCAGCAACTCTTTAACACTCACTAAAACAGGGAGGCGGTGATCAACCAAGTCAATAGCATTTACTCTAACTTGGTTTGAAGATAAAAATATAATCGCCGATAAAATTAAACCAAATAGAATTGTGATCCCTGCAAGGAAAGATGCCCTGCGTAAATATGGTTCGACAATATCATTCATGGTTGGGACCCTTAGTTTATTTAAAACAGGAAACAAAAAGTGAAAGAATAACCGTATTCAATGTATTGCTATAATTACACAACAAAATCATAATTTATATGCCTAAAACACCTGTTTTTTCTAATTTTTTTCATAGAATATATGTTACTAAATATAACGAAAAACAATAACATCATCATAGATCAGCGCCAGTTTAGCAGGTAATATAAATAAAAATATTACAGTAATGTCCCTATGCTATTACCCTCAAGTGCTTATAAACAAAATTTTCTGTCTGGTGAAGTCGCGTTAGTCGGTGCTGGTCCTGGAGATCCTGAGCTTTTAACTATTCAAGCCTTTAAATTTATCCAACAAGCCGAAGTGGTTATTTATGATCGCCTTGTTAGTAAAGAGATAATGGCTCTAGTGCCAGAGCAATGTCAGTTAGTTTATGTTGGAAAAAAACAATCTCATCATAAAGTTCCACAAGAAGGTATCAATCAACTACTTGTTGATTATGCTCAAGAGAATAAAAAGGTAGTACGTTTAAAGGGTGGCGACCCGTTTGTATTTGGTCGTGGTTCTGAAGAAGCACAATTTTTATTAACAAATAACATCCCCTGTCATATTGTACCGGGCATGACCGCCGCTTCATCATGCACAAGCTATGTAGGTATTCCTCTAACTCACCGAGAAGTGGCACGTAGTGCTAGTTTAATTACAGGTCATGTTAAAGAAAGTGGCCATTTAGATTTACCTTGGCATACCTTAAGTGATCCACAACAAACCGTTGTATTTTATATGGGCGTAAAAAGTTTACCTATTATTAGCGCACAATTAATTAATGCAGGACGTGATAAAAATACACCTGCCGCACTAATTTATAAAGGTACGACACCCGAACAAAAAATCTATCGAGGTTGTTTGAGTAGCTTGGAATCTATTGTTGAGCAATACCAAGTTAAACCACCTACCTTGATTGTAATTGGTGACGTTGTGAATACTTTTGACGAAAAACATTTAACGAATGTGGGGTATTTAACTCCTTAAATTTTCTGTATAAAACGAATCATCTTAATTGCACCTTGTTACTTTTCTGTTAATATTTATTAACTTACCGTATTTTACCAAGGTGCATTATGGATTTGCCACACGATAACTTCTCTAACCAAGCGCTAAGCGCAGAACAGCTCCCAAAAATTAATCAGTTAAATCAGCAACCATTAGCCCCTATTTACCCCAAAGTTCGGCTTGCCCTCACCGCCTCTATTTTTAGTATATTGTTAATTATAGGTGTTCTTATACTTAATCAACCGATAATTCCCTTACCTGATAATGCGACACCTATCATTCATAATATTTTATTGATGATAGCTATTTTGGCGGTAGTTATTTTAATTTATATTTACTTTGCTGATCAGAAGAAGAGCTATGCATTAAGAGAACTTGATCTACATTTTACCTCAGGCCTTGTTTTTCGTAAAACAGTGAGTCAGCCAATATTAAGAATTCAGCATGTTGAATTAAAACGCGGTCCAATTGATCGCAAAGTAGGCTTGGCCAAATTACAAGTGTTTAGTGCTGGCGGGGCATTACATACCTTTGAAATTCCAGGATTACCTGTAGAAGATGCTGAGTCCATCAGACAATTTATTATCAGCCATAAAGATGCCAATAATGGATAGTCAACCAATGTCAGAGCCTTTGATAATCAAACAACAAACAGATAAGTGGCAACGTATTTCCCCAATTGCGATGCTGTATTTCATTGTGAAAATAATTTTGGGGTTATTGGGTAATATTGTTTATTTAGCCCCTGCAGTAATTTTTGGCTACAAAGAAATAATTGCACACCCACATATTTGGTTACCCGTTGCCACACTCGTTTTAATACTAATTTTTATTGGTACTTTTTTAAGTTTTTACTTCTTTCAATACCGTTTATCTAATGGGCATATAGAAATACGTTCGGGTGTATTTTCTAAAAAGCATATCAATTTACCATTTACCCGCATTCAAAATGTTAAATTAGAACAACCGCTATATTATCGGCCGTTTAATTATACCTGTATGCAACTTGATACAGCTGGCTCAAATAAACAAGAAGCTAAAGTCGTTGCCCTAAAACTTGATTTTGCTGAAGCACTAAAACAAGAAATACTAAGCCAACACCATAGGCAAAATATTTACAGCGAAGATGGTACAGATTCAAACGATACACTAGAAACGGATTCAGAAAAAACAAATGATTCGATTAACACCAATGAAACGCTACTCAATACTCGTTCTTTAACCGATTTAATTATCCACGGTTTAACCAATAACCGTATATGGATATTTCTTGGGGGATTAGCACCATTTTTTGATGATATGGGCAATGCCATTGCTAACTTTTTTAAAAGCTTCGGTATTGATATTGAACAATTTTTTATGTTCGCCGATAAATCGTGGTGGCAGATTGGATTATTTGCCTTAACCCTGACCTTTATGGCGATGTTGTTACTGTCATTATTTTCAGTCGCAGGAGCTATTTTAAGTTATTATAATTTCACACTAACAAAGTTGGGCGACCGATATATTAGACGAAGTGGTCTGCTTACCAAGCATGAAGTTACCATGCGCCTATCACGCCTACAAATGATAGTTCAGCAACAAGACTGGCTAGACATAATCTTAAAACGCATGAACGTTAAATTTGAACAAAGCAATGCTCATGGAGGTAACTACCAGCCTGGCGCGGCTAATAATAAAATCATTATCCCCTCGGTAAAAGCGTACGAATCTCAACGTCTTATTGATGATGTATACCCTGAAAATAAAGTGCATAGTGTTATTTATCAAGGTATTAGCAAACGCTTTTTATTACGTAATATCGGTTATTTTCTTAGCCCTATATATATTGTTATCGCCATTTTTTTACTCTACCATTCCAATTTTTCAGTACTGCTTGGGGCAACTATAGCTTATTTATTTATATCTCTTCTTATCTTTTGTCGTTGGAAACGTTGGGGGTATGCTGTAGACAAGCAATTTATTTATATACGCAAAGGTATGTTAGGTGTTGATTATTATTGCTTTCCTATTTATAAAGTTCAACAAACACAATTTGTACAAAGTTGGTTTTTAAAACGCCACCGCCTTAGTGTGATAAAATTTGTGTTAGCAGCGGGAAGCCAAAAAATTCCTTTTATTGATCAAAAGATTGGTTATCACTTAATTGATAATGCCCTATTTCAAGTTGAAAGTAGTAAACGTTCTTGGATGTGATACTTTGTGTTCTATGCCTATGTAAAATTAGAAGAGCGCTTATTAGCGCTCTTTTGTTGTTAATTAAACTTGATTAATTTATTGAAGCATTGCAAGTTGTTCATGCTGTCCTTGCTCGCGTTTAACATATTGATACCACTGAGTGGCAGTTTTTGCTGATGATTTAATATTTTCAGCTGATTTAAATGCTAATAGCGATTCGTCAAATTTCTTCAAATTAAAAAATGCCATACCTAGCACTAAATGCATATCACCCACGCGCTCTATTCCACCGCGCTCTAGCGCTTTATCTGCTGCATTAATAGCATTTTGCCATTGCTCTAAGTTTAAGTATGATTGCGCTAATTGCATATCAAACTTGCCATTTTCTGCAATTTCAGCCGCTTTTTGTAGCACAGGTAATGCTTGTTGATCACTTTTTGCAGCAATATAAGCTTGTGCTAACATTTCTAAATGACGTTCATTAGCCACTAATTGCCCATTATCAATAGCAGAAGATAAAACTTTTGCAGCTTTAAAGGGAATTTCATGATAGCGATAAAGCTGAGCTAAAGATAATAGATCTTGCTTTTTAGTAATATAGCCCGCTTGATGAGCAGCTTCCATAATTGCTAACTGTTTATCTTCAGCACCTATTTCGCCATACATTGCACCTAATTGGATCCAATAATCAGGTTTTGAATAATGCTTAACCAATTGTTCCATAACTCTAGTTACTTGCTTAGGTTGCTTTAACTCATAATAATTTGCACGTTGGAGAATTAACCAATTTTCTTTCGGTAACTCATCATTTACTTTTGCTAGATTTATCGCTTCATTTACTGAAACTAAAGACTCTTTATATTGCTTATTTTGATAATAAACTTGTGCAAATAAAATATGTTGAGTAGATGTTAATGGTTTACTATTTATCGCTTGCCACTGATTTAAATAATCTAATGTTTGTGGGTAGTTGCCTTGCTGCATAGCAAGTTGGGCTAACGAATATAACGTAGATAAACGTAACGACTCAGGTATAGCCTTTTCTGCAACTACATTTTCAAAACTCTTAGTTGCCGCTTCCATATCATCGTTAGCATAATACATAAAAGCGTAAAAGTTCCACAACATGGCTTTTTCATAACTATTTAAGTTATCAAGCTGCTCTTTAACTTCATCTAATACAGCAAGACCACCCGCTTTATCTCCAGCATCTGCAATTTCTTGAGCTCGTGCAAATTGTGTATAAACACGATTACGCATTGCGGGAACACGTACTGTTTTAGTTTCAGATGCATTGTCTTCTTTTGCTTGTACCTTATTCAGCTGGTCAATAGTTGTTGGCGCTATAAAACCTAAACCAAAAGCCAATATAGTGATCCATAGAGTTTTCATATTTATGTCTCCTAAATTAATACTAACCGTCTATTTCAAACGATATTTTGTTTTGTACGCCAGCAACTTCTGTTGGTGTACCATCAACTACCCGAGGCTTATATTTAAACTTCATTGCTGCATTTAATGCAGCGTTATCAAAAACACCTTCGGGTTGTGCTTCCACTACGAATGGGTCGCGTACTGAACCATTAGTGGTAACGGTAAACTCAACAACCACATAACCTTCAATTCCTCGTGATTGAGCTCTGCGAGGATAAATCGGCGCAACTTTAACAATTGGTAAGTAGTCACCATCTGCGCTGTCTAAACTTAATCCACCAGCTAAACCAGAATCAGCCTGAATATCAGCTGCAAAACTTGTTGATACTGCATCGGCATTAGGGTTTGCTTGCTGCATTTGTGGCTGTACCATTTGCGGTGGCGGCTCCTTAGGCTTTGGGGGTTTTTGCGGTTTACGTTCTTTTTTAACGACTGACTCGTCTTTTTTCAAACGAATAAAATCAAGTACGTTGCCTCTAGGAGCATCTGTCATCGCATTATTACCACCAGTAATTAATGCTTGCATGCTCCACAACAATAGAAAGGTCATGACGACAGCAAGCACTAAACCAAAAGCATAGCGTTTTACTTCGCTATTTATTGGAATGGTGCCGTTTGCCATTGATGTATTTGACGATTGATTAGACACTTCACTAGACATAGGTTATGCCTCATCTGCCGCTATTGAAACATCATAAACACCAGCTGCACGGGCAGAATCCATCACTTTGATCAACACATCTGTTGTTGCTTTTTTATCTGCTTGAATAACAACCGTACCTTGTGGGTTTTCAGCTTTTAAGCGTTCAATATTTGCTTGAACGGCTCTTACGTCAACCCGACGTTTATTGATCCAAATTTCACCTGTATCACTAATTGCTACTAATATATTAGCGCGTTCTTTTTTAACGGCTGTAGCAGCTTCTGGGCGGTTCACTTCTATACCTGCTTCTTTAACAAATGAAGCGGTAACTATGAAGAAAATAAGTAAGATGAAAACAACATCCAACATAGGTGTCATATTAATTTCTTCAGCTTCTTCTTGTTCTTGTAACATTTTTGATAATTGAGAACGCATGCGTTTACCCTTTTTAAAAATCAATCGTTCTTTAAATTAGCGAGTAGTGCTAAATTAATGAATCATCAGCAGACTATCTTCCATCTGCTCAGTTCTGCGCTTAGTTTTACGTTGTAACCAAGTCACCATAAATACACCTGACAAGGAACCTACCATTCCAGCCATTGTTGGAATAGTTGCTTTTGAAACGCCTGATGCCATTGATCTAGCATTACCGCTACCAGAAATAGCCATCACGTCAAATACTTCAATCATTCCCGTTACAGTACCTAGCAATCCTAATAATGGACAAAGTACAACCAAACTCTGTATCAACGCGACATTCTTATTAAGTTGCTCAGTAATACGAGATACATGAGCCATTCTTATTTGTTCAGCATTCCAAGAGCTTTTATCATCACGAGCATTCCATGAATGAATAATGTGATCTCTTACGCGTTTATAAGTCCCTAAGAAAAAATATAAACGTTCAAAAATTAAGAACCACATCAAACAAATAACACCTGCGATGACGGTCAGAACCTGACCGCCTGTATCGATAAACTCCCGAATGCTATTCATCATTTCGATGAATATAATCATGGTTTATGCTCCTTTTTCGGCGCGCTCTGCAATAATGCCCGCACTTTGCTGTTGCAATACATTGATGATGCCGCGACTGCGCGTATTTAATAAGGTAGAGATAAACACCATTGGTATGGCTACAACTAAACCAAGAACTGTTGTAACTAATGCTTGTGAAATACCACCTGCCATAAGTTTCGGATCTCCTGTACCAAATAAAGTAATGGCTTGGAAGGTATTGATCATCCCGGTAACTGTACCTAATAGACCAATTAATGGCGCAACTACTGAGATTATTTTGATAATAGTTAAACGGCTGGTTAATACGGGAACTTCTTTCAGGATTCGCTCTGAGAGTTTTAATTCTAAGGTTTCTGTGTCTGCATCTGCATTATTGTCTTTAACTAACATAACACGGCCTAATGGATTATCATCTCGTGCTACGCTTTCTTTAAGTTGACGGTTGACTTTGTTACCAATTAAAAACAAGGTAATAAAGCGTTCAATCGCGATTAATAATCCCACTAAACCAATAGCAAGAATCACATAACCAACAGAGCCACCTTGTTCTACACGTTCTTGAGTATCGGGAGCTTGAACCAGCAACCCTAAAATAGAACCACCAGTAGGGTCTAATGCAAACGGAACAACTGAATTATTTGAAGTCGATAACTCATTTGCGCTAGCTAAATAACGATCAGACGGCTGTCTAATTAGCTCAGCTACTGATCCTGTTTCATCGATATATTCTAAATATTTACCATCAGAAATTAAGTTAAAACCACCCACACGAATAATATCTTTAGTGACCTTGCTACCGTCAGCGAGTACGACTTCACGGTTAAACTGATGAACTTTACCAGTTTGTGTCATTTCACGTTGTAGCTCAAACCATAAGCGCTCAATTTCTTCAATTGATGCAAGTTTAGACGTTGAACCCATACTTTGTGCAAACTGATCTAAAAACTCACCGCGACCAGGAATTTGCGCAGATACAACAGAAGTTTGAAACTTGCTACGAGTATCACCTGCAACTTGTTGTAGAACACCAAATAACTCTTTTAATTGCCCCATACGTTTATTTAACGCATCAGTTTTATTCGCAATATCTAATTCGTTAGTTTGAAATTCAGCTTCAAGTTTTGTTGATAATGCAATAGCTTGGTCTCGTGTGTTTTCTGCTTCTTTAAGCATTTTATCTTGTTGATCTTTACGTGAGTTAAATTCAGCTTCACGCGCTTTATTTTGTTCACTTTGTGCTATTTGACCTTTTTCTAACTGTAACAATAAGGTGTCTAAATCTGTTGCTTGTTGAGCAAAAGTAATAGATGTAACTGATGTTAAAGCTAAAATTAATAAAGTATTAACTGTTTTTTTCATGTTGTTCATTTCTCAAAGTCCTCGCTGAATTCAGCAGTTAGAGTTAACAGCGCTATTCAGCAGAATTTTGTGCGACAGGCACAGTAATTAAATCAGGGGCTAATTGCTTACGGGCTATACGTAACCCTTTATTGATATCTGAACGAAACCCAGCATCAAGGGGTTGCCAAGATTTAGATGCTTGATCCCACATGCCCATTTGTTGTCCATCACGCGTTTGATAAATAAAGCTCACACGACCAATTCGTAAAAAATCAACATCACGCTCTTGCCCATCTATCATTTGTAAGCCTGAATAGGCTTCAATAGTACGGCCGTACTCCACTTCAACTTGATACGCCTCTAACACTCGTCTAAATTTTTCAGATACCGCAACGTCAGCACGCTCTAACATGCTTTGCAATCCGGTTACACGCTTACTACGCTCTTCTGGAAGGAAAGGTACATCAAGTGAAACAAAGGTTGTCAATGTATCAATCATTCTCGCCATTAACGGCGAAATTTGACGTTCAATAATACTGACTTGTTCCATTGAAACAGCCAAGTTGCTCAACTCTTCTAATTGATTATCAAGTTGAGCTTGCATCTGCTTGTTATAAACATTTAAGCCATCAACTTCTTTATTAACGACTTTAAATTTCTGTAATTTACTTTGAATTTGCTCATCAATTTTATTAATTTTTTGTTGTGATTGATTAGCAGAGTTGTTTATTTCTTTACTAGCTGCTACAACTTCTTTTAAGTCTTGCGCTTGCACTGTGGTAATAGTTATCGCAGTAGACACTACTGCAGAAAATGTAATAGCAGTGGCGCATTTTATAAACGGTGACACTGATAATATTGACCTTTTCATAGAGAAACCCTAATAATTAATGCTGAATTCCAGCAAATAACGTCTATTAACCAATAAAAGACGTACAACTAAACTTAGCGACAATTTTAATAAGGTTATGTGACAGTTAGGTTTCATGAATATTGCATTTTTATGAAATAGTAAAAAGATTCACTATGTTTAACTACGTATATGCTACGCTCCCCCCTCTTTACAACCGGTCTATTTCTTATTATTGTTTACCGAGTAATCGGCAATGTCTTACAAGGTTTATGGCAAAACGCTTAGCTATTTATTTATTATTAATTCACTTATCTTTTAGTAGTAAATCTACTGAATATCAGTTTGCTTCAATTGAAAATCTTGACGAACAAGCAATTGGAGAAATTGTACTAACAGAGGTTTATCATCGCCTTGGATATAAAATCTCTATCACTCCTTTTTCAGGTAAACGAGCAGAATATGAAGCTAATGAAGGTTTAAAAGATGGAGAAATAATGCGTGTTTGGTCATACGGAGAAAAAAACAAGAATCTTATTCGCGTACCTACACCATATTTAACACTGACAACCATCGCTTTTGTTAAGAGTGAGAATAACATTACACTCGAACATAATAACGACTTAGCCAATTATAATGTAGCACGAGTCATGGGACTCAAACACACAGAAGAAATTACGCAAGGCATGCCTAATGTAGTTGAAGCGAATTCTACCGTTAATATGCTGCAATTACTCGAACAAAATATTGTAGATATAGCACTTACTGATTATATCGATGGCATGTGGGCGCTTTCAAAACTTAAACGCGAGCACAATATTATTGTTTACCCGAGACCTTTAGCTTATTTAGGCTTATATCATTACCTTCATAAAAAACATATTGATCTAGTTGAAAAAGTAGATAGAGAAATTAAAGCGATGAAGATATCAGGCGAATTAGCTAAAATCACTCAAAAAGCACGAAATGAAATATTTGTAGGTATACCTTCTGAAAGTAACTTCTATTAGGGTGTTTCGAATCAATAACCTATAATCAATTTCTAATTATTAAACACTATACACTCTCTAAATGCCTGCTAAAAATATACCCACAGAAAAAATATTTATCATTGGTTTACCCCGAACAGGAACCACGAGTGTATGTGCAGCAATGCTTAATTTAGGGTTTACCGTAGCCCATACGGCATACACACAATCTACTTTCGATAAAGCACAAGTGATAGCTGATACGCCTATATTTAATGACTATCAACTACTTAATAATACATATCCAAATAGTCGCTTCATATATTTAACCCGAGATTTACCTTTGTGGCTACCTTCCATTCGGCAATTATTAATGCGTATGAGCAAAAATTTAGTACGTGATGATGGTGGCTTTAACCCCATTATTAAACGTTGTTACCTCAACACTTTTGCTCCGTTTACAGAAGAAAATATTAATTCAAATGATTTTCTAACCGAATGCTATCTAAAGCATCAGGCACAAGTTCAACAATACTTTAAACAGTCACCTCAGCAGTTACTAACAATAAATATCAGTCAAACAGGTGCTTTTCAACAATTACTCCATTTTTTAGAATTAACTACATTAATGAGTACCTTTGAAAAAATGAATATTGGAGGGAAAATTACAGCATGGAAAGAGTTTGATCATCCACTAAAGATAGCCTCAACTAATAATGGTAGATCTACCACACTTAATTACATGGAAGATCATAAATAACGAATATTAATCAGTCACTAACACTGAGATATTTTAGACCACCTTTTAAGTTTATCTATTAACAATTGACGTTTTATTGGCTTACTTAAATAATCATTCATGCCAGAAGCTAGGCATTTTTCTTTATCTCCAGCCATTGCATTTGCTGTTAAAGCAATAATAGTAATTTGAGTATTTTCTTCTCCAGCTTCTCCAGAACGAATACGCTGGGTAGCTTCATAACCATCCATGATGGGCATTTGGCAATCCATAATAATAAGTTTATATTGTTCTGCTGCGCTTCTATTTCTAATTAATTCCAGCGCTTCTTTACCATTTTTTGCAACATCGGCAGTTAAACCTATTTTTTTCAATAACCCTAAAGCCACCAGTTGGTTTACCCGGTTATCTTCAACTAATAATATTTCGAAATTATCAGGCCATTGATGCTGTTCAGATATAAGTACCTGTGTATTATGAGTGCTTGAAACACTGCCTTTTTGGTAAGTAGTAATTTCTGTAGAACCTTTTTCATCTTCCTCTATCAGTTGATGTTCAGGTGTTAAGGTAAATAACTGATATAAATCAACAGTTGTTATTGGTTTAGAAAAACTATAATGAATATCATTCAGGTGAAGTTGTGTTTGATTAACCGGTTTATTATGTTCAAACATGATCATAAACTGTGCGCATCTTAAAGCTTGCATTTTCTTTAATTCCAAAGCTAAAGTAATGCCACTTGTAGTCGACATCCCATTATCAATAATGGCGTAACTACAGTGAAAATCAATTTGTTGTGCTTGTTTTTCTTCAATTAACTGTATAGCTTCCTGGCCACTAAATGCGCATATTACTTCTATGTCCCATAAAGCTAATTGTTTTTTGAGTGTGTCTTGGCTGTCTTTATTATCATCCACGATTAAAGTACACAATTTCATTGATTGAGTGATTGGAGGTGGTAACAAGCACTGTGCTTTCTCACTTTGTTGCACTTGGATATGGAAACTAAAACAACTCCCTCTTCCTTTTCCACTTGTTACCATGATGTCACCATTAAACAATTGACAAAGTTTCTTGGTGATACTCAAGCCTAAACCTGTCCCACCATATTTACGGGTGGTTGAAGCATCAATTTGCTTAAAGGCGCCAAATAGTTCTGCTTGTCGCTCTTTAGGAACTCCAATTCCTGTATCTGCAACGTTAGCTTCTAATTGCAATAAATTAGACCTACTAGGGTGTGGTGATAATTTAACCTCAACAATGACTTCGCCTTGCTCGGTAAATTTAATGGCATTGGTAATGAGGTTTGTCATAATTTGACGAATTCGCCCTGGATCAGACTTAATATGCGTTTGTGTGATCCCACTTAAATCAACAATCATCTCTAATTGTTTTTGTTGTGCCGATAATGCCAACATTCGACTCATGTCAGTAAGCATTTCAGCCAAATTAAAATCAATGTGTTCAATTGTTAACTGACCTGCTTCAATTTTTGAAAAATCTAAAATATCATTGATAAGCATTAATAGTGAGTTTGCGCTCGATTTAGCTGTATTTACCCTTTCAGCCTGTATTCGAGATAATGTATCATCCTCTAACAAATCAAGCATGCCTATCACACCATTCATGGGGGTTCTGATCTCATGGCTCATATTCGCTAAGAATTCAGATTTCATTTGTGTAGCTTCTTCAGCTTTAGCCAAAGCAAGTACCCTTTGGTTATAAGACGTTGCCACATAGCGGTTTATCATTAATACCAACGTTTGAATTAGAATAATCAACAATAAAGCAATAAAGCCGGTGGAATACTTATCGTGATGTTTTTCAGTTAATAAATTTTCTAATTGAAATTGTAATCGTTGCGCTAATTCATTTTCAATATTTTTTAAAACATATCTTTTGGTCACTAATAAACTCAGCATGTAGCGTGGTTTATATTCCCATAAATTTTTTTGTAAATAACTCAAGGCTTCCTTCGCAGGGGCATCTGCTACTCTTACTAACTGATCTATTTCTTCTAGCGACTTTCCTTGAGAAGCATATACTTTAATCTGTAAAATATTTCGATAATATTGAGTTAAGACATTTTCCAAGATAGTTATTTGTTCTACGGACTTTCGATCAAATGAAAAATGATTCTTTAGTTCTTCCGTAAGTACAAAAACTTCTTTATACAAACGTAAAAATTCATCTAAATATTGAGGTTCTCTACGTAATACGAAATTTTTAAATTGATGAATTAATCCATTATAGCCAATATAACCCGACACCTGATTAACAATGTGTTCAACTTTCTGTTCAAGAAAAGTATCTTCGAGTATCCTAATTTTACTAAACGTAGGCGTTTTAAATTTAATAATTAAATCGCGATTTTCATTTTGCTTTATCGATGAAGTAAAACTTTCATAGAAGAAGTGATCTAAGTTAATTTGCGTTCGCATTTCTTGTTTAAAAAAATGTAAGTCATCAGCACTAGCTCGTGTTAAATTGGGGGATGTGGTTAAATTAAGTATAAGAAATGAGGTGTCGTTAATTAACTGTAACTGTACCAATTTTAATAGATCTGAATGGGTACGTTCTAAGTTTACGTTTTGACTGTTGTTCTGCGAAAATGAAGATAAATTACTAAATATTTGTTTATTGGAATAAATAAAGAACTTGAGCACATCAGGCCAATCAATAGATTTATCATCAACTCTGACTCTGATTGCACGTAATTCAACCATATATTTTTCAATATCTAAATTAGATACTCTAAAGGTTGGTGTGGTACTAGCCTTAATCATATTGATTAAGTTTTCTATCGCGTTATCTACATCATTGCGCTTTTTAACTAGCGCTATAGATTGGTCAACATCAGTAGCATAAGATAACGCACTAAGCTCAATTTCATCCTTTATAAACGCAATAGCACGAGTTAGTTGTAGGTCAAAATTCATCGTAAATTTTGACTGTTGCAAATGATTAATATCTTCTTGCTTCTTAGATACAATATTAACCATTAACAAAACAGCAACGAATAAAGGTAGGCCTGAGGCGACAAAAAGTTTTGCCCTTATCCCTTGATGCTGCGTAGTTCCAACAGATATATTTTTTGTAATAATAAAATACAAAATAGGGGCAATAGCTAAGCTAAGAACAATTGAATTAATGACAACTGCTGAGAATAAGGGAAATATACTTTGTAGCCAAGGTAAAAACTGTATTATCAAGTATTGCGCAACACCAATAGTAATACATAATATCAATATACACCTAGCAATTAACGCAGCGTTATGCTTCCTTTCAACGTTGATAATCATTCTCCAAATCGACCTAATATATTAAATATTTATATTTTTTTGATGAATAACATAAAAATCATATAAATATTTAATAAGTATAGTGTAGGACTTAAAAAAAAGAGAAGTAAGATAGAAATAAAAAAGCACATTAACCGTTTAACGAAGTCAATGTGCTTTGCAGGTTTTAAGTCTGCTTAAGTGATAAAACTATATATTTTAACACTTAAGCTAATAGTTAACGTTTACATACGTTTATTGAAAGTCGTATTTAAACGATAAATCGAAACCAATTCCTTTAGTTTCACTACGGAACAATGTATCTGAAAAATGAATTTCTTTTTCTTCATTCATTAAGTTTTGTACTTTAAGCTTAACTGTTGAAGAAAAAGACGGATAGTAAGTATAAACCAAGTCTAACGAGTGAAATGGTTGTTCGTACTTATCATCTTGCCCTTCAATACCAGGAAGAATAATACGCTCACCAAATACGTTATACGCTAAAGTAACTGAGTGGTTACCATTAGGCGCATCATAACCTAAGTTTAAGTTAACTACGTATTCTGAATGACCTGTCATTCGACGGGTTGGATTCGTAATTGCAGCAGAAACCTTTGTTTGCTCAACTACTCGTTGGGTATTAATGTTAATTTCAGAATCAGATAATGTCACATTACCCGATAAGAAAAAGTCATTACCATTCATTCCCCAAAAGTCGCCTAAGAAAGCAAAGTCTTTCATAAACTCAACTTCAACACCATATACCTCACCATCGTCGGCATTAGCAATTACAACTAATGGTGGACCATCTTGACCGGGCGATTGCACCGACTCAATAGGGTTTAACATATCTTTATAGAATAATCCTACTGATAAATTTTCCCCCGTATCCATATACCATTCCCAACGAGCATCATAGTTTTTAACCTCAGTGGTTTCTATGCCTGCAGTACCACGTACAGGATAAGTTGTTAATGGATCTAAGTAAGTCGTTGGTGCAACTTCACGAATATCAGGGCGAACAGTGGTTTCACCATAAGAAAACCTAAACTGTACTTCTTCATCCATAATATAAGTTAATGCAAGTGCAGAATAAATATCGTCTTCTTGAAATGCTAAATCATTTAGATCTTCTGTCGTTGGTTCTGCCGGTAAAACAAACTGTCCTGTTGCAGGATCTAACGGAGCAACTACCTGACGATAATCTTCCCAACGTAAGCCTCCACTAATGCGCCATGTATTACTTAAAAACACATCTGCTTCAAAGTAATAAGCATCAATCATTTGTGCAGAATAATAGTCATCACCTTTAACGGAAGTATCACGAAGGATGACTTCACTTCCTTTTAACGGATTATTAAGTAGCACATCATCAGATAATACAGTGCTCAACTGGTAACCATTAAAATCTGCGTTATCAAATGCAAGCGTATTAACATCAATTCGACGAGCAAAAGCTTCACGATGTTTTTTAATAAAATCACTTCCTGCTTTTAGTTCTATTTCTGTAGAGCCAAACATTAAAGGAAGAGAAAAGTTAATTCCGTAGTTTTCAACTGCATCATCTAAGTTTTGAAAGGTATAACGAGAAGCGGTTGTCGCATTACGTAAGCTACTTTCATTTTGCAGATCAAATTGCCCATCTTCATTTTCATCTAAGAGAATAAAACGGGTCGAAATGTTTCCTGGAGCATAACGATTTGAACGCGAGTCTGAATATTTCCAATCAACACCAAGGTTCATCAACTTAGGTATGTTATGGGTACCACGAAATTGGTTGGCGATCATTTCACGTTCTTCATAGCTAACTTCACTATCGCGCACTCGAAGCCCATCACTAAGTAATACGTTATTGGTATTACCTAGTTTTTCTTTCATGGTGTCAGCAGTATCACGCAGTACAATTAAGCTATAATCAAGACGATGATTACGGTTTAATTCAAAACCTAAGTTCAACATACCTGATAAAGTGACAGAATGTTCAGTTGTCTGAACCTGGTCAAAACCTCGAACCAAGCTCCAAGTATCATCGGTATTTAATCTGAAATCTTGACCTTCATAAAGCTCATTAACTTCCCATTGATTATCATAAGAAATGGCCGCTAGTACACCCCAACGCTTTTCACCATGTTCCCAGCGATTACCAATAGTTAAATCTAAACCATAATCTTGATCAATACTCTGCATTTCAGAATCATAATCACGGTTTAATTGAGCTGCAATCTCTCTATTTTCACTTTGAGATAAAGATGATAATGGTTGATAGCTGTTCCACATAGACTGTAAAGTCTGTGGTGCAGCTCTTGTACCATCATCTTCACCGCGCCAATCATTTCCACCACCACTATAAAAATAGCCGTCATCAAAATTATCCGTATTACCACCAATGTTCCCACCAATATTAAAAATAAACTCAGAAGGAATGGTTTTTAAGCGAATATCAACATTACCACCACCAAAATGCGCAGGCATAGAGGGAGAGTAAGATTTTTGTACTGACAGTGACTCAATTATTGGTGCAGGAAATAAATCAAGTGGGATAACTGTTCGGGTTGGATCAGGGCTTGGTACTGATGCACCGTTTAATTGTGTACTTGAATAACGTTCTCCAAGTCCACGTACATAAATAAACTTTCCATCAACTAATGTTAAGCCTGTCACACGGCGTAATGCAGCTGCTGCATCACTATCACCTGTTCGAGAAATTTGCTCTGCACCTAAAATGTCAGCAACAAATGCTTGGTTTTTTCGTTCTGCGATAACAGCACTAGCTGTTCCTTTTAAGCGGCTGGCTTTTACCACCACTTCTTCAATTGCCGCATCTTCATTTATCTCTTCTGCAAATGTAGAAAAAGTTGAGATACTGGCTAATACCGCAATTGCTAGTCGACTAATATTATGTTGTCTATTGTTACGGTTAGTTCGTTCTTTCATAGTAAACCTCGATAAAACGATTATTCATGTTTAGTGTTGTCACAAGTAAATAATCATTAGGTCTTTAAGTAATCATTTAGGCGGGTTTTTATTAAAGTGAAAGTGATGATTTGTATTGATTAGATGTTTAATCAAGCAAACCATCACTTTTAGTCACTAAAGCGTTACCTTATAGTGTTTACTCTAAACCTACCGTCCAACCAGCTGTCCAGTTATTAGTTGCACTTACTGCACCTATATGGTCAGCATTATCGAAGAATGCATTACCAGTAAAGTCATACGGTGTAGTACTATCTGTAGTGAAAATACCATCAATAACAGCACTCATATCTGTAGCGGTAGTATTAGCATCTTGAGCTGTTACCCATGCGCCTAAGTCAAATGCATTAGCACTCGAGTCTGTTGTGTTTTTAAAGTTTTCACCACAAGCGAATACAGAGTTAGTAATGGCTGTATCTCCAGCAATTGCTTGATCAACGGTTAAGCCAGCTTCCATTTCAAAACATTCGCCCATACCTGCATAACCTGTAACTACAAAGTTATGGAATTGTGCTTTAGTACCTTCACGTAAATAGATACCTTCAGATGCTTTATCTGGTGTATCAAAGCCATTTCCAATAATCGTCATATTAGCAATAGTAGGATTTGATTGAGGCATTTTATTTGGCGTAGAACCGTCATTATCTGCTTCAATAGCTCGGTTAGCTTCACCATCGTTAGCTGCATGCTTAACTAAAACATATTGTAAGTTACCACGGTAGCCGTTATCCCAATCAACGCTGTCATCTTTGTTACCGGTTAACACAACATATTTCGCATTAACTGTACCACCAAAGAATTCAACACCATCATCGGCATTATCATGTACTTGAATAAATTCAACGGTAGTAGCTGAACCTACACCACCAAAAGTAATACCATTAAGTTCATTGTCTGGGGCAATTTCATAACCCGCATGTTTAACCACTACATAACGTAATGTACCTGAATTATCAGCATCATTAGTGCCTCCAAATACAGCGCCATCTGCAACACCTTCCACTTGTAACGCACAATCACTTCCATCTGTAGGACATTTGTTAGATTGAGCATTACCCAACAACACTAAACCGCCCCATTGACCTGATGATGTTTCTGCACCGGTCATGTCTTGAGAAGAAGTAAATGTAATTGGTTTTGTTGCAGATCCATTTGCTTGAATTTTTGAGTCGCGGCTTATCACTAAATAGTCATTACCTGAACGACCGTAAATTGTAGTACCCGCTTCAATAGTTAAGGTTGCTGAATTAGCTTTATCTTCACCAACAAATACTGCGCCGTCTAACGCATAAATATTGTTTGCTGTCAGTGTAATATCACTAGTAATAAAACCTTTCATTTCACATGTAGTGGTTACACCATCAACAGGTGAAATAGCCGTAGTACCTGTTGGACAACCGCTAGCTTCAACTTGTGCTGTTACTACACCACCACCAAAACCAAACGCCCAACCATCACGCCAATCAGTTGTGCCATCAAAAGCACCGATATGGCTTACAGAATCAAAAAATCCGCCTTGTGTATTGGCAACATCTTGGCCAGCATCAGCTGCAATTAATGGAGAATTAGCATTAGGTACGCCATTTTCATCAATTAAAATTGAAGTGCTGATCATGTTTGAAGGTTCAGCAGTAAACCATGATTCTAAATCAAGTAGCACAGAACCATCAGCTGCTTTTGAATCTTTAAAGTTTTCGCCGTTAGTACAAGCCATAATGCTGTTTTGCATTACAATTTTTCCACTTGTCGCGTTATCAACGGTTACAGAAGACGTGTCACCACCTTCAAACTCCAAACACTCTCCCATCTCATCAGTACCAGTAATAACGGTATTGAAAATTTTAGCGGCTGTACCTTCACGTAAATAAATACCTTCAGACGCTTTATCTGGCGTATCAAAGTTATTACCAATAATTGTCATATTGGCTAATGTAGGGTTTGATTGTGGTTCTTTAGCTGGAGATGAACCGTCATTATCAGCTTCAATAGCACGGTTAGCTTCGCCGGCATTTTTAGCATGTTCGATATAGATATGTTGGATGTTACCTTTATAACCATTATCCCAGTCAATGCTGTCATCTTTGTTAGCAGTAAGTACTAAATGCTTAACATTTACTGCGCCACCAAAAAATTCCACACCATCATCGGCATTTGCATGGACTTGAATATATTCAACAGTAGTACCAGAACCGACACCACCAAATGTGATACCGTTTAACTCATTATCTGGTGCAATTTCATAACCTGCATATTTAACCACAACATATTTTAAAACACCTGAATTATCTTCCCAGTCTTCACCACCGAAAACAGCACCGTCTGCCACACCTTCTACTTGAAGCGCACACTCACTACCATCAGTTGGACATTTATTTGATGGTGCATTACCTAAAATAACTAAACCACCCCATTGACCAGCAGTAGCTTCATCACCTTTTACATCAGCGATTGAAGTTAAAATAATCGGATTAGCTTTTGTACCTTCAGCCATAATGTCTGCATCACGATGAATAACAATATAGTCATTACCTGATTGACCAAAAACAACAACACCTGGCTCAATAGTTAATGTGGTATTTGCCATCATTTCAAAAGAACCACTTACCGCATAGAAAACTGGTGTGCCATCTGCAGATGCAACTAATGTCATATCTTCAGTAACTTGGCCATCTAAAACACGTACTGTTACGTCAAATCCAAGTGAACCACTAACTTCCGTTGATAAAGCAGTACTTGCTTTACCTGGTAATTCAACTGTATCGGGTGTTGTCGGTGCAGGGTTACTAATATTAGTATCACCTACTGAGTTATCTACATTTGACTCAAGGTTAATGTCACCACCACAGCCAGCTAATGTTAATGCGCCCGCAATAGTACTTATTTTAAAAAGTGTTTTTATTTGCATTTGTCTGCTCCGCAGATTTAGTGTTTAAAATGTATAAGCTGATTAAGGGAATGAACTAATAATTAATAAAACATTCACTTAATCAGCTTGATTTAAGTTTTGGGATATCCTACGGATGAAAAATGACAGAATTGTTTTAGTAATATGTATTTTTTATTTCTAAAATAAGTCAGAAATGTTACAAGCAAATAATTTTATCATTAATGGGAACGTTTAAAATTTAAGTAAAATTATTGAGAAACACTTAAAAATAAGCAACTATATAAAGAAGTGCAGTAATGAAAATTAACCATGACAGAGCTTATAACCTTATCAATAAATGACTTAAAAGTGGGTATGTTTGTTAAAGATATTATTTTAAAAAACAGTGACCACAAAGTTAAAAATCAAGGAGTGGTGAATTCAGAGCGTACGATTGCTCTATTAAAAAAGCAAGGTGTTGATAAAGTTGTTGTAGAATTGCAGCCTGAGCAATTAGAAGCACTTGAAAAATCAACAAAAATTAATTCAAATAATATTAATAAGAATGAAAGTAGTGACACAGATACCAAAAAAGCAGCAGGAGAGCACCATAAAGCAATAGCGCCCACCAGCGTTGATCAAGAGCTAGAGCATTCACACAAGTTATACCAAGAAGCTAACGACAAAATAAAATCATTATTTCTTCAAGCTAGTAAAGGGCAAAAAATATCCACAGACGGAATTGAAGAACTTGCTATTGAAATAATGCAATCGGTAATGAGAAATGAGTACGCAATAGCAATATTAACGCGTATTCGTCACCATTCAACCTACCAATGGGAACATACAATCAACTGCGCAATACACATGTGCGGATTTTCTTTGTTTCTGGGAATTAAACCAGATCTCGTCCAACAAATTACCTTAGGCGCGTTACTTCATGATATTGGTACCGCAAAAGTGCCAGAAGGTATAATCGCCAAACCTGATTCATTATCTACCAATGAACTATCTGTGGTAAAAAAACATACAATACAAGGTATAGAGATTTGCAAAAGAGAAGGTTTTACAAGCCCGATTATTACTGACATGACAATGAACCATCATGAGCGTCTTGATGGTTCTGGCTATCCGCGAGGATTGTCTAAAGATAAACTTTCTAAACTTGCCAGAATGATGGCTATTGTCGATGTATATGATGCTATGACTGGCGAAAAAAATTATAAAAAAGCCCTACAACCTCTTAATGTTTTTCGTTATCTAATTTCTAGTAATACAAAGTTTGATCCTAATATCGTTCAACAATTTATTAAATATTTAGGCGTACATCCAGTAGGTTCAGTGGTGCAACTTTCAGACGAACGACTTGCCATGGTAATGCATGGAAATCGTGATGAACCGCTAAAACCAAAAGTTAAAGTATTTTTCAATACCCAAACAATGCATTATATCAAACCTAAAGACGCTGACCTGAGTATAGAGTCGATAACCATAACCTCTGCTGTTGATGCTAATGACTTTGAAATTAGCACTCAAAAAGTAATTAAAGATTTTATTAACTAAAATAGAACAAAAAAAAGCCACGTAAACGTGGCAGCATAAGGGGGAAGCTAAACTGTGTTGTTACCCATTAATTAGTGGGTAACTAGACCATATAGGCCTTAATTAAAATTAAATTGATTTGTTATATTTAACAAAACGCGTAAGGCTCATGCCATTACAAATAAGTTCACGTACGTCGTATTTTACTTCGCTTTGAATTGCTTCAATGCCATTTTTAGCTGCGCTTGCACATAGCTGAGATTCAATACTTTCATTTGCAGGTTTTACTAATGTTAACTTTGCTACTTCAGATGTTTCTAATGCTGGCTTAGCTTGGAATGACTGAGCAAAAGCACGAAGACTTTGACCATTACATTTTGCAACAAAAGCAAAAGCCTCATATTTACTGCCTAATAATTTAGCTTCATTAATTGCCGCTTTGTAACCAGACTCTGCTGCAACTACACATAATTTACTTTCTACTGAAGAATCTTTAGCAACAAATTTTACATTGGCATTTGACGCCTGTGCTGCACTTGATGCTAATACCATAGATAGAACAACTAATAACTTTTTCATAACAACCTCGATGTGTAAAATTTAAGAAACCTCAAAACTTAGAGTAATTATACTAATAATTTTAAACAGTTCAAGTTGTTTTTGTAATTAAATTACATAAATTTATTTTTATTTCATTTTTAAGACTAATAAATGTATATAAATACAAAATATAGGTTATAAAATTTCACTAGTGTAATTAAATTACTTTTACAAGGAAAGTATTAGGCTTTTATAAAATTATCGTTATTCAATAAGTCATCTAATAAGAATGGCTAGGAAAATCATTTTGCTTAGATATAAAAAAAGCCGACATATGTCGGCTTTTTATAAATAAAATTAGAAACTCAATTTTTAATTAATACGCTATGGCATCATTTCTTGCTGATCGGCGCCTTCTTTTTCAATAACCTCAGGAATTAAATCTTCTTTTGATATTCCTAAACCTAAAGCAACAGCACTGGCAACATATATTGATGAGTATGTACCAATAAAAACCCCAAACAACAAAGCCGTAGCAAAACCATGAATTAACGCGCCGCCTTGATAAAATAATGCAGCTAATACTAATAACGTAGTAATTGAGGTAATAACAGTTCGACTTAATGTTTCGGTAAGTGAAATATCTATTATTTCAGACGGCCCACCAACACGGATCTTACGAAAGTTCTCTCGTATACGATCGGATACAACAATAGTATCGTTAAGTGAATAACCAATTACAGCTAAAATAGCCGCCATTACAGTTAAATCAAATTCAAGTTGTAAAAATGAAAACAATCCTAACGTTAACAACACATCATGAAATAGCGCAAAAACCGAGCCTAATGCAAAGCGCCATTCAAATCGAAATGCAACGTAAACTAAAATACAAATCAAAGCAGTTAACATAGCTAAACCGCCTTGCTCTGTTAATTCATCGCCTACGCTTGCACCAACAAATTCAATTCGGCGCATTTCTAACTCTTGACCTGTGCCCTCTTTAAGTAACGAAAGTACTTCATTACTCAACATTTCAGCTTTTACACCTTCACGCTGTGCTAAACGAATGATCACTTCACGGCTACTACCATAAAACTGTACAACAGCATCGCCGTAACCATCACTTTCTAGTACTTGACGAATTTGTGTTAATTCAGCAGGGCTTTCAAAAGCCACTTCAATTAAAGTACCACCCGTAAAATCTAAGCCAAAGTTAAGTTTATTAACAAATAAAGAGCCTACCGAGGCAAGCATCAGAATAATACTAAACGCTAAAGCGTACTTTCGGTACGCCATAAAGTTTACAGTTTCTTTCAAATTTAAAATTTGCATTACGACACCTATATTGGAAGCTTATCGAGGCGTTTTCCACCCCAGATAGCATTAACTATGCTTCGAGTACCAACAACTGCAGTAAACATCGATGTAACAATACCAATCGATAACGTTACAGCGAAACCTTTAATAGGTCCTACACCAATCGAAAATAAAATAATAGCAGCAATTAATGTAGTGATATTGGCATCAAGAATGGTTGAGTATGCGGCGTCATAGCCTTGATGAATGGCTTGTTGTACACTTTTACCTTCACGTAATTCCTCTCGAATACGTTCAAATATAAGCACATTAGCATCAACAGCCATACCTACCGTTAGTACGATACCTGCCATACCTGGTAAGGTTAATGTTGCACCTGGGATCATCGACATTACGCCAACAATTAAAATTAAGTTAGCCATTAACGCTAAATTAGCCACCACACCAAATGCACGGTAATAAATCAGCATAAAAATAAAGACCAAAGCAAAACCGCCCATAATCGCTTGAAAACCAGCTTTTACATTCTCTGCGCCAAGCGATGGACCAACTGTTCGTTCTTCAACAATTTGTATTGGGGCAATTAATGCACCTGCACGTAATAATAATGCAAGGCTATGCGCTTCAGCTTGCGAGCCTGCACCCGTTATACGAAAGCTTTTACCTAAACGTGCTTGAATAGTAGCAACACTAATCACTTCTTCGTGTTTATCAAAAATAGTATTGCCTTCACTATCTTTTCTATCCGTTGGCTTATATTCGATAAATACTGTCGCCATAGGCTGGCCAATTGCATTTTTAGTCGCATTTGAAAACTTACTACCGCCTGGAGAATCAAGCGTAATATTAACCTGAGGACGAGAATATTCATCAAAGCTTGAACCGGCATCAACAATATGATCACCTGTGAGCATAATACGCTTTTTCAATAACACAGGCGTTCCATCACGTTCATATAACAATTGAGAACTTGCAGGCACTCGACCATTTAATGCAGTGGCTAAATCATTTTCGTTATCAACCATTCTAAATTCAATAGTAGCCGTTGCATTTAGAATTTCTTTTGCTTTCGCAGTGTCTTGCACGCCCGGCAATTCAATAACAATATTCTTTTGCCCTTGACGTTGAACAAGTGGCTCAGCAACCCCTAACTCATTAACACGGTTACGAATAATGGTAATGTTTTGTTGAAGTGCATATTCACGAATTTCTTTAAGTTTTAACTCAGACATTTTGCTCGTTAACGTTAATGTGTCTGTATTATCCGTAAATAGGTAGTCTCTGTAGCGTTTTTTCAAAAAAGATTCAGCTTGATCTAAGTCTTCAGCATTACGAAAGACTATTTCAATAGCATCATCAACTTTCTTAACACTACGATAGCGAATTTTTTCACCACGTAAATCGCTGCGAAAATCACTTAACATGCCTTCTTGTGCTTTCACAACCGCTTCGTTCATATTAACTTCCATGGTGAAACTAACCCCTCCACTTAAGTCTAAACCAAGCTTCATTGGTACACCACCAACTGCAGCTAACCAATCAGGAGTTGCAGGGGTTAGGTTCAAAGCAACAGAGAATTGCTCTCCCATGGTGTTATCAAGTAAATCACGCGCTTTAAGCTGATTATCTGGATCAGAAAAACGTACTAATAACTGTCCGTCTTCTAAAGTAATATTTGCAAAATCAATATTTTGCTCTGAGAGTTGTGATTTAACATTATCGAGAGTGGCTGCATCAGCCTCAACACCACGTAAACCTGACAACTGAACTGCTGGGTCTTCACCATATAAGTTTGGTAGTGCATATAAAGCACCAAACGCGACGATAATAACAACCAGTAGTGTTTTCCATAAGGGAGAACGGTTCAACACAATTTAATCCTATTTTTAGTTAATCTTTTAATACTTCATGCTTCAGCTAAGTTTTCATTTAGCTGAAGCAGACTATCAAAAAACTATAATGACTTCATTGTTCCTTTAGGCAGAACAGCGTTTACGGCACCTTTTTGTACAGTAACTTCTGTACCTTCTGCAATGCTGATGACAATAAAGTCTTTTTCATCAGAAACTTTAATAATTTTACCAACAATACCACCCTGTGTAAGTACTTCATCTCCTTTACCTAGAGCAGACATTAAGCTTTTATGCTCTTTAACGCGTTTGGCTTGCGGGCGGTAAATCATGAAATAGAATACAAAGGCAAACACTGCCAACATAATGATCATTTCCATACCACCACCTGATGGAGCAGGCCCAGCTGCGGCATGTGCTTTGCTAATAAATAAACTCATAATTTCCTCTTATATTTATTGTTTTATAAATAGTGTTAATACTAAATTGTTTTGATAATAAATCGTTTTAATAAATTTATTACATTAGAAAGAATCAAAATAAACTAATTCTCTATAAACCGTAATTCAATCACACTGATTATTTCAGTGGGGGTACAGGTAAATCACGTAATGCATAAAACTCTGTAACAAAGTCGTCTAATTTACCTTGCTCTATTGCATCACGCAAACCTTGCATTACACGTTGATAAAAATGCAAGTTATGCAACGTATTTAGTTGTGCACCTAAAATTTCATTACACTTATCTAAATGATGTAAATAAGCACGTGAATAATTTTTACAGGTATAACAATCACATTCGCTATCTAACGGCCCAGTATCGGTTTTATGACGAGAATTACGTATTTTAATTACGCCATTTGTCACAAATAAGTGGCCATTACGGGCATTACGTGTCGGCATTACACAGTCAAACATATCAATACCGCGACGTACACCTTCAACTAAATCTTCAGGCTTGCCAACTCCCATCAGATATCGGGGCTTATTTTCTGGTATCAAGGGGGTTGTATGATCTAATATTCTGATCATATCTGCTTTGGGTTCTCCAACAGATAAGCCGCCAATAGCGTAACCGTCAAAATCAATGGCTTGAAGGCCAGCAACAGATACTTCGCGTAAGTCTTCGTACATACCGCCTTGCACGATGCCAAACAATGCACTTGGGTTATCGCCATGCGCGTCTTTAGAACGTTGAGCCCAACGTAACGACAACTCCATAGATTCTTGAGATTCTTTATGAGTAGCGGGATAAGGGGTACATTCATCAAAGATCATTACAATGTCAGAGCCTAACTTACGTTGCACTTCCATTGAACGCTCAGGCGTTAACATAATCTTTTCACCGTTAACAGGCGAGCTAAACTTTACGCCTTCTTCGGTAATTTTACGCATAGCACCTAAACTAAACACCTGGAATCCACCAGAATCGGTAAGAATTGGTTTATTCCAATGAATAAAATCATGCAAGTCGCCGTGCTGTTCAATTATATCAGTACCAGGGCGAAGCATTAAATGAAACGTGTTACCCAGAATAATTTCAGCACCTGTTGCTTCAATTTCTTCTGATTTCATCCCTTTAACGGTACCGTATGTACCAACTGGCATAAAAGCGGGGGTTTCTACCGTACCGCGAGAAAATGTTAATCTTCCACGTCGTGCTTTACCGTCAGTATTTAATAATTCGTACTGCATTGCTTTTGTCATAAATAATCCTCTGCCCACTAGCGAAACAGGCCAGCAGCAATATTAAAATCCCAATTACACCTTAATTGGTTTTCTTCGTTAAAAACATCGCATCACCATAGCTAAAAAAGCGATATTGTTGTTCAACTGCTTGTTGATAGGCAGTCATAATATGTTCATAGCCAGAAAATGCACTGACTAACATTAGTAACGTTGATTCTGATAAATGAAAATTAGTAATTAACGCGTCGATTACTTGGAATTGATAACCCGGCGTAATAAAAATATCAGTATCACCATAAAAGGCTTGCAAAGGTTGACCTTTATTGGCGGCATCTCTCGCAGCACTTTCAATAGAACGCACAGAAGTTGTACCAACAGCTACCACACGTTTTCCTGCCGCTTTCGTTTTATTGATTTGTTCAACCACCTCATCAGACACTTCAACATATTCAGAATGCATAATATGATCAGCTATTTCTTCGACTCTAACTGGCTGAAAAGTGCCCGCACCAACGTGAAGCGTTACAAAAGCTAAATTTACACCTTTGTTTTTTAATTGCGCTAATAAATTATCGTCAAAATGTAAGCCTGCAGTAGGTGCTGCAACCGCACCAGGCTTTTCATTATATACCGTTTGATAACGTTCTCTGTCACTGTCTTCATCAGGTCTGTCAATATAAGGAGGCAAAGGCATATGCCCAATATTTTCTAGAAGAGAAAGTACTTTATCTTCACCTAAAAACTTCAACTCAAATAAGGCGTCATGCCGTGCTTGCATTATTGCTGTTGCTATCAATTTTCCATGATCATCATGAAACAATAATTCGCTACCCACTTTAGGTGATTTACTCGCTCTTACATGGGCAAGTACAGTATGTTCATCAACCAAACGCTCAACCAATACTTCAAGTTTACCGCCACTGGCCTTTTGGCCAAATAAACGTGCTGGAATAACGCGAGTATTATTAAAAATTAATAAATCACCACTGTGTAATTGATCAATTACATCAACAAAATTTTTATGATCTATTTCACCACTATTACCATCAAGACACATTAAGCGGCTTGAAGTACGTTCAGCTTTAGGATATCGAGCAATCAGCTCTTCGGGTAAATCAAATGAAAAATCGGCAACACGCATGATAAATAATGAGATAATGGCTAAAAATAACTGCGCAATTTTAAAGATCTACACCCACAATAGCAAGTAATGCCTATGATAAGCGCAAATATCACTGAAAGTTATAGTGATCATTTTTAAAAACTCTGCTACTTGTTAAGTAAATTAACGTACTCTTTATCTATAGTTATTTAAAATGTATTAGGTAGTTACTATGAAAAATCTTGCTTATGCTATCGCCAAAACAATCCTTAATGGTTTTGAACGACATATTTATTTATATATAGAAATAACTCGTTCCGCAAAAGAACGCTTTGAGCAATGCCAATGGCAAGCTATTCAAGATGCAGCTAAATCAAGAACTGATTTTTACGATAAACGAGTCAAAGAAACACTCGCAACAATGTCGAATGACTTTCAAATTCAAGAGTTAGACGAAGCACTATGGCAAGAAGTAAAATCAGCCTATATCAGTATATTAAAAACACACTCCCAACCTGAACTTGCTGAAAGTTTTTATAATTCGGTTTTCTGTCATTTGTTTGAACGTAAATATTATTTAAATGACTATATTTTTGTTAAATCATCACTAGATGAGTGCAATTATATTAATGTGCCACAAATATATACCCGTTATCACCCTGCCGAAGTAGGTTTGTTCCAAACGATAAAAAAAATTATTGATAAAGCTGAATTTAACCGGCCTTTTAAACAACTTAAATGCGATATCAATGCGTTAATTAGAGCTTTTGCCAAACAAGCCCAACGAACCCATTATCAGCTTGAAGACCTACAAATTGATATTCTAAATTTTGTTTTTTACCGCAATAAAGGCGCTTATATTATCGGCAGAGTTATATCGCCAGCAGGCATCACCCCATTTATTGTGCCAATAACCAATGACGAAAAAGACGGTTTAGCATTAGACGCCTTATTAACGGATGAAAAAAATATGGCAGTAGTTTTTGGCTTCGCCCGCGCTTACTTTTTTGTTGATTGTATTCATCCCCATGCTTTAGTTGATTTTTTACAAGAACTAATTCCTCATAAAACCCGTGCCGATTTATACTCGAGTATAGGCTTTCACAAGCAAGGCAAAACCCAGTTTTATCGAAGCTTGTTACAGCATTTAGACAATAGTGAGGACAAATTCGAACTTGCCGCTGGTATTAAAGGCATGGTGATGTCGGTATTTACACTGCCGTCATTTCCTTATGTGTTTAAAATTATTAAAGATAAATTTGCGCCCAGTAAGCAAATGACCAAAAAAGATGTAAAAGCAAAATACCGTTTAGTGAAACTGCATGATCGTGTAGGCCGAATGGCAGATACCATGGAGTACTCTGAGGTTGCCTTTCCTAAATCCCGATTTAACGAAGAGTTATTAACCGAATTACTTGCAGTAGCTCCATCAATCATTCGTTTTGAAGATGAATTAATCATTATCAAGCACGTTTATATTGAACGAAAAATGACTCCGCTCAATCTTTATTTAATGGATGCGACTGACGAGCAAATAGATAAAGCAATGTACGGCTATGGAAAAGCCATCAAACAATTAATTGCTGCTAATATTTTTCCTGGTGATATGTTACTAAAAAACTTCGGTGTAACCCGACATGGCCGTGTTATCTTCTACGACTATGATGAAATTACCTATATGAATGAAGTCAACTTTAGAATAAAGCCTGAGCCCGTTACCGAGGAGCAAATTTATGCCGCTGAACCTTGGTATTCTGTAGCGCCTGGTGATGTATTCCCAGAAGAAATTGCCACCTTTGCTTTAGCAAATATTAAATACCGCACCGCATTTTTAAAACACCACGCAGAACTACTTCAAGCAAGTTACTGGCAACAGTGTCAAAAGAGTGTCGCGCAAGGAAAATTTGCCAATGTATACCCCTATCCAAATCGTTTACGCTTTAGTAAGCAAAAATAGCGTTAAGAACGCTCGCTAAGAACAGGTACCAAGGTCAATAAATAGGCAAACAAACCATTTATTAAATTTAGCGCTTTACCTTTATAAAACCTTGGGTATAATTCTTCTCCGTTGCAGGGGTGTAGTTCCAATTGGTAGAACAGCGGTCTCCAAAACCGACGGTTGGGAGTTCGAATCTCTCCACCCCTGCCATTTTCTTTTTTTAGTCCTATTCTGTTTGTATGATATCCTCATTAAAATAAATTAAAATTAATAATCTACTTTAATACCTTTTAATACTTAACATTGAGCGATAACATCAAAAATTATGATCACTAACGCAAAACAATTTAGTTACCTTAATGCAATGGGTATCGATATTTGGCAACAAAAACATACTGATGTAGAAAAAGATGCAGGGCAATCTCACCTTGTTATTGATTTAGACAAATTGTGCAAACAGCAACTTTTCATTGATCTCATACAAAGTCTTAATATTACACTTGATCAAATAACACTTAAAAGTGAGCATTGTTTAAATTTAGGTTTGATTAATTGGCAATTTAGTGAAAATAATCAAACCAATTATGAAAACAATACCTTAACCACACCGGCTATTGAACAATTAGTAGAACAACCCAAATTAAAACGCCAATTATGGCAATTACTCAGCGCTTCTTCGCTATAGCACCCTATTGATGATACCAAGATAATGACAACTCACTTTTCTCCTGTTACTAAAGACCAGCTTGCTGAAATAATGTTGGTTGAAAATGCTTGTCACTCACACCCTTGGAGTGAACAAACCATGCTAAGTTGTATCGGCGGACGCTATTTTGGTTTTATGCTGAAACAGGAACAAAGCATATTAGGTTTTTACATTGGTGAATATGTAGCTGGTGAAGCAACCTTAATGGATGTTTGCGTATCACCAGATCATCAAGGTAAAGGCTATGGTAAGCAATTACTTATCCACTTTACCGAACAAGCAAAATCCCTTGGTGCTACGCAACTCTTTTTAGAAGTACGTGCTAAGAATATTTCCGCATTAATGATGTATATTAACTGGGGCTTTGTTGAAGTCGGTAGGCGTACCGGTTATTACCCTAGTAACATTGGTTATGAAGATGCTATTGTTATGAAAAAAAAGCTTTAGTTTTATTGTCTAACAATAAAAACAATAATGCTTAAATGCCCACTTAACGCTCAAAATATATATTAAAAATTAGATACTAACACCGCCTAGACACAACTTTCAATATGGTTGCTTCTCATACTAAATCCAATGTACTAACGCGCCGCTCAATAAATATCATTTACATAACTAATAAAAAAGCATTCTGATACAATATAGGTAATTGATTAAGCAATGCCGAGCCAATATGTCAGAATTTAACGCATTTTCACTTTTAGGGTCGATTATTGACCGTCTTAGTCTTAAAGGCTATAAAGAGCCGACACCGATCCAAAAAGAATGCATACCAATCCTTATTAATGGCAATGATCTTCTGGGTATAGCGCAAACAGGCACAGGAAAAACTGCGGCCTTTTCATTGCCTATTATCAATAATTTTGCTCGAAATAAAATTGATATCAGCGCTAAAAGTACACGCTCGCTGATATTAACGCCTACACGTGAGCTTGCCTCGCAAATTATGCAAAATATTGATGACTACGCTGAGGGTTTAGCGCTTAACACTAAGGTGGTTTACGGTGGAGTAGGCAGACAAGGTCAAGTTGATGCCATCGCACAGGGGCTGGATATTTTAGTCGCTACGCCCGGACGATTATTAGATTTAATAGAAACTGGCGATATACACTTTAAGGCGTTAGAAGTATTTGTGTTAGATGAAGCCGATACTATGCTTGATATGGGGTTCTTTAAAGATGTACAAAACATCATTGCTAAACTCCCTAAGAAGCGACAAACGCTATTATTTTCAGCCACTATGCCTAAAGAGATAGAGATACTTGCACAAGACATATTAACAGCTCCGACAAAAGTTAAAATTACCCCTGAAACAGTTACCGCCGACTTGGTTAATCAAAATGTATACCACCTAGAAAAGTCAGATAAAATGCCTTTATTGCTTAATATTCTTCAAACACCTGACTATGAAAAAGTACTTATATTTTGTAAAACGAAATATGGCGCTGACATCATAGTGAACGAACTTAAAAAAGCCTCAATAACTGCCGATAGCCTGCACAGTGGTAAAACACAAGCCGTAAGAGAAACAGTATTACAACACTTTAAAGAGGCTAATTTAAGAGTATTAGTCGCCACAGATGTAGCTGCTCGTGGAATTGATGTGGATAATATTACCTTAGTTATTAATTATAACCTTCCGGAAGATCCAAGAAATTATATACACCGAATTGGTCGAACGGCGCGTGCTGGTAAAAGTGGTATGGCTATTTCATTTGCTGTTGAAAATGATATAAGGCAATTAACGAATATTGAAAATAGCATAGGACAAGTTATTCCTGTGGTTACCGAACAACCTTTCCATAAAGAGTTTTCAAAAGCGTCAATACAAGTCAAAAAGCTAGGTAAAAATCAGGGTAAGAAAAAAGTTAATAAAACCAATAAGAATATACGAAGTAAATCACTAAAAAAATCACGAAAGAAATAAAAGTATCCATTCTAACGCCTCAAGAGTCATAGATTCTAATTATTTTAGGCTAGAGAATGTCAGGTTTATTCGAGGACAATAAATTAAACCTGACATATTAAGTTAAGGCTCTTTTACCATAAACTTCTCTAGTTCAAATCAATAAATAATACCATCAAAAATAATGAATTAATGATTACTAACTTTAATTTTTTCAATTAAATTAACTGACTCAAACGTAGAGTTTGCATCCATTCTAAAATCTAACTGTACCACATTATCTTTTAGCACCTTTTGAGAATCTGGTTTATATTTCCATTTTTCCAACGCTGTAATAGACACTTTATTAAATACGTATTCTGGTACTGATGTGAGTACACTAATATTTTTAGTGCTACCATCTAAGTCTACATCAAACTTTAATAATACAGCACCTTCAATTTCATCACGTGCAGCTTGAATAGGGTATTTGGGCTCTATCCGTACAATGGGTTCTAAATTAGTATTTATTTGAGTACTGAATTCTATTTCTTTCTTACCTTCTATCCATTGATTATTACCTGCAACACTTACTCCAGAAACCAAAATCAACGCAGTAATTGAGAGTAACGCCGCTTTTAATTTTGATCTTTTTGGGTTTAACTTAATGTTATTAATACGTTCTAACATCATATTTTTATCTCCATAATTCATAAAGGATAATTGAGCAAAACTTAATATTGGTCGTTTATTAACCCCCTTAATTAAGGCCTTGCTGTAATTAATCCTGCTCTCAGTCTGTTTGCGCGCCAGAACATTATGGTCACAGGACGTTTCTTGGTCACGGCAAAACCTCGCGTAGGCTAACCAAACCATAGGATGAAACCAAAATAACGTAACGATCAAATACGCAATTAAGTTCCAATAAATGTCATTGCGATCAAAATGACAAATTTCATGTGCCAAAATCAACTGTTGCTGCTCTTGGTCAAAACGTGTTTCAAAGTCTGTCGGTAAAATAAGAATAGGCTTTAAAATACCAACTAATACCGGGCTATTTACTGCCTTACTCTGCCAGACGCTTAAGCCTGCTGGTAAAACTGATTCAACCCACTGAGACATTTTTTCATTTATCGCAAATAAGGCCATATTGCGACGAAAAATAATATACGACGAAACAGCAAACGTTAGCATTGTGATTGAGCCAACCAACCAAACTATACTCCAATAATTCGTTGTGCTTGCCTGCCACTGTGATGGTGTAATAGTTAAGGTAGTAATAGCGCTATTTATTATCGTATTTTCAACTTGCCATTGAATTGGTAATAAATAAAACAACAAGCCCAAAGGCAATACTAACCAAAAGCAATATAAACTTTGCGCATCAATATGCTTTCGCATTGCCTTATGTACAATTAAAATCATGGTTAACAATACCGTTAATGGAAGAATAAGAGGTTGCAGAAAATCAATCATTATCACTCTCCTGCTCATGCTCCCACGCAGATATAATTTTTTTTAATTCATCAATATCATCTTTAGCCAATTGATTATGCTTTGCAAAACCTGCGACTAATGGAGATACACGACCACTAAACATACGTTCAACTATACTTTTACTTTCTTTTGCCATATAACTTTCACGCTCGATGAGCGGATAATATAAATATCGTCGTTGGTCTACTTCAAAAGCGATGGCTTGTTTTTTAACGAGTCGATTTAACAATGTTTTCACTGTTTTATCATGCCATTCTTTAACTTGATTTAACGACTCAATAATTTCATTCGCACTAGCTGGTTGCTTTTGCCAAAGTACTTCTAGTACTTCAAACTCAGTTTTACTAATTTCAGTCATAAGCAAATTCTCAAATTCACAGTATTGATTACAAACGTAATCAACAAAGAATTACATTTGTAATCTTAAAAAGCAAGCATTTAATTTCTCTAAAATACGACTCAGCAGATTTTGCAAACTCTGATATACTTGTGTTGAATTTTTTACCAGCAATTGGATATCACGTTGAGCTCAACTAATTTTTCTTCACTCCCCCTAAAAAAAGCCTTATTAGAGAACATTGATAGCATTGGTTATCAAGACATGACACCTATTCAAGCGCAGAGCTTACCGGCGATATTACAAAATAAAGACATTATTGCCCAAGGTAAAACAGGCTCAGGAAAAACTGTTGCTTTTGGTTTAGGGCTATTAAATAAACTTGATGTAAAACGTTTTTGTATTCAATCGTTAGTGCTGTGCCCTACCCGTGAGCTAGCTGATCAAGTGGCTAAAGAAATTAGAAAACTTGCCCGAACAATCCATAACATTAAAGTACTCACCTTATGTGGTGGTTTACCCATGGGACCACAAATTGGTTCATTGTTACATGGCGCTCATATTATTGTGGGCACGCCGGGCAGAATAGAAGATCATTTAAAGAAAAACCGTCTAGACTTATCAAACGTTAATTTATTGGTATTAGATGAAGCGGATCGCATGTTAGAAATGGGCTTTCAACCATCGTTAGATACTGTGTTAGAACATATTCCAGCTAATCGCCAAACCTTATTATTTAGTGCAACTTTCCCTGATCAAATTCAAGAGATTGCCAAAAAAATCACCCATGATCCTGTTATGGCAAAAGTTGAAGCGTCGCATGATCAGAATGTTATTGCTCAGCATTTTTATTCAGTGCCCTTTAAAGAACGTATTGATGCGATGCATATTTTCTTACAAAATCAACAACCTGAATCATGTGTGATCTTTTGTAATATGAAAAAAGACACCCAAGAAGTCACTGAACAATTGCTTAAATTAGGCTTTAACGCGCTGTGCTTAAATGGTGATTTAGAGCAAAGAGATCGCGAACAAATGCTGGTATGTTTTGCCAATAAAAGCGCTAATATTTTAGTCGCTACCGATGTAGCTGCCAGAGGGCTTGATATCGAAGCACTTGATTTAGTCATTAATTATCAACTATCACATGATCCTGAAGTTCATGTTCATCGCGTTGGCCGTACTGGTCGCGCCGGTAGTAAAGGTATGGCAGTGAGTTTTTTCGATGAAAAAGACGGCAACAAACTAGTCGCATTAGAAGATTACACTAAACAAACAATAATTGAAGAAGAACTCCCCGCATCACAACTCAATTTTGATGCACCGCGCCAAGCTAATATGGTAACGATTAGAATTGATGCAGGTAAAAAACAAAAAGTACGTGCGGGTGATATCTTAGGGGCCTTAACAGGTAACGACGGTATTAACGGTAAGTTAGTAGGTAAAATTAACTTATTTGATCTTTACGCTTATGTCGCTGTAGAAAAATCAGCACTTAAACTTGCGCTTAAAAAGTTAACCCAAGGAAAAATTAAAGGCCGAAGCTTCAGAGCATGGCAGGTTAAGCTTTAATGGTCATTATATTGGGTGATGATTACCGTTGATAATAAGCTAAAAACATATCAACGGTTTCATTCGCTAAGTCACTTTGTTCTTCATCGTTTAATAAAGGATCAAATCGAATAATTTGGGGCCAAAAAGCTTGTCCTTTTAATAAACTTACAATTTGTTCATTCGCTTTATGGGGGTCCATTGTCTTAAATCGATTATCTGCAATTGCAGCCTTTAACCATCTAACCAAAGCAGTATCTTGTTCAAAAAATTGGTGCAATTCTTGATTGAACATCTCAGGATTATTAATAGAATGAGTAAGCGCTACCCTAATTAACTCTATTGTTTCTGGTTGCTTTGATAAACTAAGTTCATTTTCAACCAGCTCTATCAATTGTTCTTTAAGTGTAATGTCGGGATTATATTTGACTTCATAACTTACCACATTTTTACACCAAATTTCTTTAATGATATGCGTCACTAATAACTCTTTACTCTCAAAGTGATTGTAAACAGTGCGTTTAGACACCTGTGCAACTTCCGCTATTTTATCCATGCTAGTGTCACTCACACCATATTGCTTGAATGCTTGAATAGCTCCTTGCAAAATTGCTGAACGTTTTAATTCACTGCGTGTTTTTTTAACTTCTACCATCATTCATCTTGATCCCAAGTATTTCTAAATTAATTTTACACTGATCGGTTTACTTTTCAAATTATCAGAATAAACTATACCGTGTAGTTTACTTTTTTAACATATAAATATGCGACGTCATTTTATACATGGAATAATAATGTTACACACTAATTTAAATTTATGCTCTCGACTAAAAGTTACTGTATTAATTTTGGCTACAACACTAGGTTTGAGCGCTTGTTCCGAAACAGAGAATGTTCAAGATCAGATAGCTGTTGTTCAAGCAGTTAAACTCGCCAAAGTAGTTGACTCACCGAAGAGTACTGAACGAGTATTTCCAGCAGAAGTTTCTGCCGTAAAAACTATCGATGTTAGTTTTGAAGTTTCAGGTCGATTAATTACCACTAACCTTAAAACTGGTAACCTAGTAAAAAAGGGGGATGTGTTAGCTAAAATTGATCCAACCCCTTTTGAACAATCAGTTAAAGAAGCTGAAGCTCGTTTTGAGCAAGCCGATAGAAGTTTAAAAAGAATCTCCTCAACGTTTGATAAAGGTTTAATCTCACTGAGTGAATTTGATAATGCTAAAACCAGTTTTGAGCTTGCAAAAATAGCTTTGCAAAAAGCCGAACAAGACTTAAGTTACACTCAAATTATTTCACCATTTGATGCGCAAATATCAGAGCGTTTTGTTGATAACGGCAGTTATGTAAAAACGGGCGATATTATTGCTCATATACAAGATGTATCGCATTTTTACTTTAATATTAATGTACCAGAGCGCTTATTAAGTCGATATAAAGGAAATACTCACGTTACAGCACAAGCGTTTATTATCAGTTCGCCTGAAAAACATTATAACCTTGAATATATTGAGCACGATACCCAACCAGATCCTGTAACACAAACGTATAAAGTTGTTTTTGCTTCTAAAAAAGATGATGGCAATTTAACCCCCGGAGCTCGTGCTGTAGTCAACGTTAACTTAGCATATCAAAGCTATGGCGATGGCTTTTTAGTGCCATTCTCTTCATTAGTGGGTAATAATTCTGACGGTTTTAAAGTCTGGCGATTTAATAAGGTTAATAAAAACGTAGAGGCTGTTTCTGTAAATGTTTTACATATAAAACAAGATTTTGCTTTAATAAATGGCGAAATAGCTTCCGGTGACTTAGTGGTAGCAGCTGGGGCAAATAAAATGCGCGAAGGTTTAGTTGTTAAGCCCTATCAAGCGGAGCAATAAATATGGATATTGCACGCTATTCGATTAAAAATCCTGTCAATATTTGGTTAATGATAGTCGTTCTCCTTATTGGCGGGCTGATCGCCTTAACTAATATTGGACGTTTAGAAGATCCTGCATTTACGATAAAACAGGTACAAGTCGTCACTCAGTATCCTGGAGCAAGCGCAGAAAAAGTAGAACGAGAAATTTCTGAACCGCTAGAAATTGCTATTCAACAAATGTCTCAGTTGTATCGTTTAGAATCAATTTCTAAACCTGGCGTATCTGAAATTACCGTTGAAGTTAAATCGACTTACGACTCGAAAGTCTTACCACAAATATGGGACGAATTACGCAAACGATTGGGTGATGCAAGTGTATCTTTACCCACGGGGTCACAACAACCCGTAGTTTACGACGATTTTGGTGATGTTTATGGGATGTATTATGCCCTTACCGCATCTGATTTTAGCCCGCAGGAACTCCGAGAGTTTGCACGCATAATTCGTAGAGAATTATTAGTCACTGATGGTGTAGCGAAAGTACAAGTAACAGGTGTACAGCAAGAGCAAATTGTTGCTTATTTTAATCCATACCAAATTTCTGGCTTAGGCATTTCATTTCCAGAGCTAACGAATTTATTAGCTGAGAACTTGAAACCCTTTAATGGTGGACGAGTACAGGTCGAAGGAAAAAAGGTTCGCATTATTATTGAAAGCTCCGCAGATAGGCTCGAAGAAATATATAACCTAAGTTTAGTGGTGCCTGGGACAACACGTTCGATAAAAATTCGCGATATTGCAGAGCTTAAAATTGAGCCAGTTGATGTACAACAAATATTAGTACGATACCAAGGTCAAGAAGCCATTACCCTTGCCGTTTCTGCACTTGATGATGTCAATATTGTTAACGTAGGCAAAAGTGTCAAATCCAAAGTTGATGAACTACTGACTAAACTACCGGCCGGTATAACGTTAGCCCCCATTTATGATCAAGCGTCATTAGTTGAAGAATCAGTTGATGGGTTTATCGACAACCTAATTTTATCCGTTACTGTCGTTACCATTACCCTCTGTTTATTTATGGGATGGCGTAGTGGTGTTGTAGTAGGTTCAGTGCTACTGGTTACCGTTATAGGCACGGTATTAATCATGTGGTTAATGGGCATACAACTGCAACGCATTTCACTTGGTGCAATGGTCATTGCGATGGGAATGCTCGTAGATAACGCCATTGTCGTGGCTGAAGGGATGATGCTACGAATGCGCCAAGGTAAATCGGCAACTGAAGCAGCAAGTTTCATTGTAAAGCGTACTCAATGGCCATTACTTGGTGCGACAATCATCGGCATCGCGGCCTTTTCAGGGATAGGTTTGTCTGATGATGCCACAGGAGAGTTCTTATATTCGTTGTTTGCCGTAGTGCTTGTATCACTTATGTTAAGCTGGATACTAGCCACTACCGTTGTACCCTTATTTGGTAAGTATTTTTATCAAGTGGGAGAAACTACAGAGCAAGAAGAAAAGCATAATGCTTTTTATCGTGGTTATATATCAATATTAAAATTAGCTCTTAAGTTTCGTTGGTTATCAATTGCTAGCTTATTTATCATCACTTTTATTGCCTATGCTAGCTTTGGTATGGTCAAACAAGGATTTTTTCCCGCTTCCAATGCACCTTTGTTTTTTGTTCATTATTGGGGACCTCAATCTCAAGATATAAGGGAAACTACTTTAGAAGTTAAGCGTGCCGAACACCTTATACTGCAACAAGAAGAAGTTGAAGCAGTGAGTACCTTTATCGGTAGAGGGGCTGATAGATTCACTTTAACTTATGCAGCACAACAACCTAATGAAAGTTATGGTTTCTTTTTGATACAAACGCATTCACGTGATCAAATACCAGCCCTAATTAGTAAATTAAATGATAAATTTAAACACTTAGATCTGAGCGCAAATTATTATGCTGAACGAATGCAGTTTGGCCCTGGGGGCGGCGCTAAATTAGCCGCACGTTTTTCGGGTCCTGATTCAGAAGTGCTAAGACAACTTGCATTACAAGCTGAGGATATTTTGATTGCCGATGGCAACCTTCAAGATATTCGCCACAATTGGCGTAGTAAAGGTTTTGCCATGAATACCCACTACGACGCATTTAGTGCCGGCATTGCAGGTGTATCTCGAAACGATTTTAGCCAATCCATTCAGTATGCAACTAACGGGTTGGTATTAGGCAACGTTGTCGACGGTGACTATATTTATGCTATCAAAGCAAAAATGTCCTCAATGAGTAATTCTGAAGTAGAAGCTATTGAAAATAATCAGGTATGGAGTTCTTCTCAAAAAACGTATGTACCTTTCCAACAAATATCTAACGGTGTGGAATTAATCAATGAAGAAACCCAAATACACCGTCGTAATCGCCTAAGAACAATTACTATTTTTGCTGAGCCTGGGGTTAACGAAACAGCGGGGAGTGCTTTTAGTAGAATTCAACCACAAATTGAAGCTATTAGTTTGCCTGATGGTTATAAGTTGGAATGGGGCGGTGAATATGAAGCTTCTGCCGATGCACAAAAAGCATTAGGCACAGGATTACCTGCTGGTTTTCTGGTGATGTTTTTAGTGTCGGTACTTTTATTTGGTCGAGTAAGACAACCCCTAATAATTTGGTTAACTGTGCCTATGGCTGTCGTAGGTGTAGTCGCTGGATTATTAGCGACAGACATGCCTTTTGGTTTTATGTCTTTATTAGGCTTTCTCAGTCTATTTGGTATGTTAATTAAAAATGCCATCGTATTAATTGAAGAAATTGATTTGCAAATTGAAGAAGGTAGAACGAAGAAAATAGCCATTATAACAGCAAGTATTAGTCGTTTGCGCCCAGTAGCACTTGCTGCGATAACAACAATTTTAGGTATGGCTCCCCTACTATTTGATCCATTTTTTGCTGATATGTCAGTTACTATTATGGGTGGACTGGCATTTGCAACCATTCTGACCATGATTGCAGTACCCTTGTTATACAGCATATTATTTAAAGTCAGTTATCGAATAAAATAATCAAATAACAAACCTTTTGGCGATAAATGGATAAAAAGTCTTTCACTTTCTAAAATTAATTGGCCAGCTAATCACTAAAACTGATTAGCTGGCTTTATTGTTCAATGACAATTAAACAGATTCATCCTAGATTAACCGTTATCAATCAGTAAAATTGAGTAAATATATTAAGACTTATTGAGCCTTCACGCCGCTCACATCAATTTACGATACTTTTATAAGTAAGCATTACTAAAATATTACTTAGTTAAAAATATTGAAAAATAAAATATAATTTTTTATACCAATAATTACTGCCCACAAGCTAACTTTTCGCTATAATAACGCGCTTTTATTTTATTCACTTTTTCAAACAGGTAACACGCATGTCTGTACAACAGCAAGAAGTCGATTTACGTCGTACTTTCGCTATCATTTCTCACCCCGATGCGGGTAAAACCACGATCACTGAAAAAGTGTTACTTTTTGGTCAAGCCTTGCAAAAAGCTGGTACCGTAAAAGGTAAAAAATCGGGTCAGCATGCAAAGTCTGATTGGATGGAAATGGAAAAGGATCGAGGTATTTCAATTACCACATCAGTTATGCAATTTCCGTATAATGACTGCCTAGTTAATTTACTTGATACACCAGGCCATGAAGACTTCTCTGAAGATACCTATCGTACCCTTACTGCTGTTGACTCATGTTTAATGGTGATTGATGTCGCTAAAGGTGTAGAAGCTCGTACCATTAAATTAATGGAAGTGACTCGCTTACGTGATACGCCTATTATTACTTTTATGAATAAAATGGATCGTGATGTACGTGATCCAATGGAAGTAATGGATGAAGTTGAAGATATTTTAAAAATAAAGTGCTCGCCTATTACTTGGCCTATCGGTATGGGTAAAGAATTTAAGGGTGTTTATAACATTCTTACTGATGAGACTATTTTATATAAATCAGGCCAAGGCCATACCATTCAAGAAAAACGGGTGATCAAAGGTTTAGATAACCCTGAGCTTGAACAAGCAATTGGTAACTATGCTGACGATTTACGTGAAGAAATGGAACTTGTATTAGGCGCATCTCATGAGTTTAATTTAGACGAGTTTTTAAAAGGTGAGTTAACGCCGGTATTTTTTGGTACTGCGCTAGGTAATTTTGGTGTAGATCATATGCTTGATGGTTTAACAAAATGGGCACCAAAGCCTTTGCCTCGAGTGACTGACACACGAACAGTACATGCCGAAGAAGATAAATTTTCAGGGTTCATTTTTAAAATTCAAGCCAACATGGATCCCAAACATCGCGACAGAATTGCGTTTATGCGCATTTGCTCTGGCAAGTATGAAAAAGGTATGAAGATGCGCCAAGTGCGTATCAATAAAGATGTGAGAATTGCAGACGCAGTGACTTTTATGGCAGGCGATCGTGCTAATGTAGAACAAGCTTACTCTGGTGATATTATTGGTTTACACAATCACGGTAGTATCCAAATTGGTGACACCTTTACCGAAGGTGAAATGATGAAGTTTAGTGGCATACCTAACTTCGCACCTGAAATGTTTAGACGTATACGTTTACGCGATCCCCTAAAAGCCAAACAATTACAAAAAGGCCTAATTCAATTATCTGAAGAAGGTGCAGTACAAGTATTCCGTCCACTGAACAACAACGACATGATCGTTGGTGCTGTGGGAGTACTTCAATTTGAAGTTGTCGTTCATCGTTTAAAAAATGAATACAACGTTGATGCCATCTACGAACCGATTAGTGTTGCAACGGCTCGATGGGTTGCATGTGATGATGCTAAAACCTTTGAAGAATTTAAAAAGAAAGCCAGCGACAACTTAGCGCTAGACGGTGGAGATAACTTAACTTATGTAGCGCCGACTATGGTGAACTTGAACTTGGCACAAGAGCGTTATCCAAAAATTGAGTTTTTAAAAACACGTGAGCACTAGTGTTGCTATCGAAATAATTGAATATGGCAAAATGACATTCAGTCCTGTGTCATTTTGCCCAAATGACTAAAGAATCTTTAAAATGAATATTAAACAATTACTAAGTGAAAAAGTATTAGCGGCAATGATTGCAGCAGGCCTTCCTGAAGATACCAATCCTGCGGTTAGTATTTCCAATCGTGCTAACTTTGGCGACTATCAAGCCAACGGAGTTATGGGCGCTGCCAAAAAGTTAAAAACTAACCCTCGCGAATTAGCCAGCAAAGTACTTGAGCATTTAGATCTTAACGGCATAGCTGACAATATCGAATTAGCTGGCCCAGGGTTTATTAATATTCATTTAGACAAAGCATGGCTTGCACAACAATTAACTAAAATTAGCAAAGATGAATACTTAGGTGTAAGCCAACGTGGCAGTTCAGCTAATGATAAAGTTCAAACGGTTGTTGTCGATTATTCAGCCCCTAATCTCGCTAAAGAAATGCATGTTGGCCATTTACGTTCTACGATTATCGGTGACGCCGTAGTTCGCGCATTAGAGTTTCGTGGTGACAAGGTTATTCGCCAAAATCACATGGGCGATTGGGGCACACAATTTGGTATGTTACTCGCGCATCTAAGCGATAAACTCCAAGCCAACGAAGTGGCTGAAACCGCTCTAGCCGATTTAGAGAATTTTTACCGTGAAGCAAAAGTTCGTTTCGATGAAGAAGAAGGTTTTGCTGATAGAGCCCGTGACTATGTAGTTAAACTACAAGGTGGTGATGCTGATTGTGCCAAACTTTGGCAACAATTTATTGATATTTCAATCACGCATAGTGAAGAAATTTATCAAAAGCTCAATGTTACGTTAAGCCGCGATGATATTATGGGTGAAAGTGCTTATAACCCTGACTTACCAGTTGTTATTGATGAGCTAATGACAAAGGGTATAGCGGTTGAAGATCAAGGCGCTAAAGTTGTTTTTATTGATGAAATGGCAAATAAAGACGGCGAACCTTCGGTATTTATTGTACAAAAATCAGGTGGTGGTTACTTATACGCCACAACTGATTTATCCGCTTGTCGTTATCGCACCGATAAACTAAACGCAGATCGCATCGTTATATTTACTGATGCTCGTCAAGCGTTACACTTTAAACAAGTTGAATTGGTTGCTCGTAAAGCGGGTTTCTTACCTGAGAACGTTGGTTATGATCATTGCCCTTTTGGCATGATGATGGGCGATGACGGCAAACCTTTTAAAACACGTACCGGTGGTACAATAAAATTAGCTGAATTATTAGATGAGGCTATTGTTCGTGCCAAAGAAGTGATCAGTGAAAAAAATCCAGATTACGACCAAGAAACCTTGAATGAAATTTCACGTAAAGTAGGAATTGGCGCGGTAAAATTTGCCGATCTCTCAAAAAATCGTACCAGTGATTACATATTTAACTGGAAAACCATGTTAAGTTTTGAGGGAGCAACCGCCCCTTACTTGCAATATGCGTATTCCCGTATCCAAAGTATTTTTACTAAAGCTGATTTCAATCGTAATGACGATGGTAATATTATTACTATCATCGAACCGCAAGAAAAAGCATTAGCATTAAAGTTATTACAATTAGAAGATGTTATTGATGCGGTAGTGAGTGAATGCACGCCTAACCTATTATGTAATTACCTTTATGAGCTTGCCAGCTTGTACATGAGCTTTTATGAGGCATGCCCTATTTTAAAAGAAGGTATATCTTCTGAAACCAAACAATCGCGTTTAGCCTTATGTCTTTTAATCAGCAAAACACTGAAGCAAGGTTTAGACGTGCTAGGTATTGATGTAATGGACCGTATGTAATGCTTAGCATTTAATGTTAGATATAAGTTTGCATACAAGGTAAATAAGTTAAATGCGCATATTAATTGTAGATAACGCAGCCCACGCGTTACAACCATTACAGCAAGGCTTTAAAGATAAACGTTGTCAAGTAGCTTACCTTGATAGCGTTTTACTTGCGGTTAAAAGCATTAAAAAATATAAATTTGATGCCATTATCGTTAATGAAAAACTCACCAGTAGTTCAGGTTATGATCTGCTTAATGCCTTGTCTCTTAAATACCCCCAGTTTATTCGTATTGGCGTTACTGAAAAAAATGATCCGCAACATAAGCTTAAACAAGTCAGTCATTACCTTTATTCGTTCCCCTTGCCGATTGATACCATAATATCGAACCTTTTAGGGATTGCTGAACAGCAAAAAACCATCACCAAAGAAATTATTGTAAAGTCAGTCGCTGGCATTAAAACCTTGCCAAGTCCTCCTAAGGTCTACCTTCAGTTAAATGCCATGCTAGAAAATAATTCGACTGACTCGCAGAAGATTGCTGATATTATTACCCAAGATCCGGCACTGACAGCGAAAATATTACAAATTAGTAATAGCCCCGGTATGAATACTGGGAAACCATTAAATAATATTGCTGATGCCATCACTAAAATGGGCTTAGAAGCCTTGAGTTGTGTGGTAATGACCGCCGAATTATTTGCATATGAACCCGACATTCAAGGGTTTAGTATAATTAATGAACAACTTCATAGCTTAGCTGTTGCAAAACTTGCAGCGTCGTTAGTTAAACCACATTTAAGACAGCAAACCATGTTAGGTGGTTTATTACATGATATTGGACGTGTAGTACTTTTTGAAATAGATCATCAATTAACAAAAACTTACTTTAAACACTGCTCTACAAGTCATGATAATATAAGCCTAGAGCATAAAATTTTTGGTACAGATCATTGTCGAATTGGTGGTTATTTATTGCATTGTTGGAACTTCCCTTATAGCCTTATATTAGTGCTATTGAATCATCATAATCCAGAAAAGTTATTAACGAATGAATTTGGTGCCGCTCAAGCCGTTTATTTAGCAAATTGTTTATTGAACGAGCAAGTACCACATACTAAATTTCTTGAACATTTTAAATTAACGAATAACTTAGAAAGTCTTCAACAAAAAGCTCAGCGTTATAATGTAAAATAAAGAGGTGCTATGAGTTCACTTACCTTCACAGATAGTCATTGCCATCTTGATTTTAGTGAATTATCAACTCAAACGCCTGAATTATTAACCCAATGTTACCATGCAGGTATTCAGCGTATTATTGTGCCTGCTGTATCACCTAAAAATTGGCAAAAAACGCTTAATTTAGTGCAAAACAAAACGACCGATACACCTAGCGTATTAGCGGCTTTAGGCATCCATCCTTGGTATTTACAAGGGCTTACTTACCAAGATTTAGATATATTAACGTCCACAATAATAAAGAGTCGCGCTAAAATAATCGCGATTGGCGAAACAGGAATTGATGGAAAAATAGCAAAACAACAAGCTAATCTTGCTAAGCAAATTACTTTTTTTAATGAACATATACGAATAGCCAACCAATTTAAACTACCACTCATTGTTCATCATCGCAGTTCACATCCTATAATTTACCAACAATTAAAACAAAATCCTGTAGACTTTGGTGGCGTAATTCACGCATTTTCAGGCAGTTACCAGCAAGCGTGTCAATATATAGATTTAGGATTCAAACTGGGTATCGGTGGTACTATTAGTTATGAGCGAGCCCAAAAAACCATTAACACCCTTAAAAAACTCCCTTTAAGTAGTATAATTCTTGAAACTGACGCTCCAGCTATGCCTTTATCAGGCTTTCAAGGAATGGCAAATTCCCCTTTAAAAATAATAGATGTATTTAATTTACTTTGTCGATATCGAAACGAAGAACCAGAAACAATAGCTTTCGCCATCGAAGAAAATATTAAGGACTTATTTATCAGGTAGCGAATCTTTAGCTTTATTAATATTCTTATTTAAGCGATAACCTTGACGACTAAACCTATTTAAGCCTCTTGTTAATAAAAAGCCAACTAAACCAGCTAAAATCATCATGATCCGAATAAATTCGTAATGTTCGAAATTTGCTTGGGATAAGCGATCAGTAAAATATCCACGTTTCATAGTTATTCTTAAATAACCTTGGGTATTAGGCGTTCTAACCTCTTCAATAAACGGACTAAACTGCTCACTTACGTTTGAATGATAGAGGCTGATACCATACAAGGCATTAATTGATTCTTGATCCGTTGAAGAAAGTAATAATTGGCCAGTTTCGCCGTAGTAACTAATATCTTTTATCCATTGAGGTTGCGCTGATTCATCAATAAATGCTTGCAAATGCTTATTCATTAATTGTTTATCTGCGATAGACTCATTACTCACAATAATAGCAGTAAGACCTTTATTAACTTGAGCAATAAAGTCTTTGCTGGTTTGAGTAAAGTTTTGCGAAATGGTGTTTTCCATCGTACGACTGGCATATAACCAAAACTCCATTAAAACGACTATAATTACAATCGCTATAGCTAATTGCATTATTTTATTATAAATAGACGATAATTTAGGGTATAAAGGCAATTCAGATTGCTGCATAAATTACAAATGATTAAGTCGTGCCAGTTACTTACACTATAGAGACTTATGAGATGAATATAAATATTATCAGCAAAGAAATTTTAATATCAGCTCATAATTTAAAGGTTTGTTAGTATTTATGCCTGTTTTGCAATTACCCCTTAATACAATTAATAATCAAGAACTACAAAACGTTATTACACCTTCTTTGCATAGTAATTTATTGCCATTAGCATGCTTATATTCTGATAACGAGTTAAGTTTATCTACAACAGAAAAACCTAAAAACACCATAGAATTAATTGTTTTAGGTGATATATCAATAACATGTTTACACACCATCATCAGTCAATGCCAGTTAACATCTCCCGTTTTAACAACCATCAATTACCGTAACAAACTTTATAGTTATCGTTTTTCTGTAGAATGTAAAGACCTTGAATCTGCACGACACGCTTTAGCAAATTTAATATTAGAAGTTAAGTTTGAAGCCGCTATTATCGAAGATGCTCCTCAATTATCACGCCCTGGGCTGCTAGTGATGGATATGGATTCAACCACAATAAAAATTGAGTGTATCGATGAAATTGCGAGACTTGCAGGGGTTGGTGATCAGGTTGCTGCTGTAACAGAACTTGCCATGCAAGGAAAGTTAGACTTTTCAAAAAGTCTATATCAACGAGTTGCAACATTAGCCAATGCCCCTGAAAGTATTCTTTCGAATGTTGCCAAAGATATTCCTCTTATGGAAGGATTAGAAACATTAATAACCACTCTAAAACAGCATAATTGGCATATCGCCATTGCCTCTGGTGGGTTTACCTACTTTGCCGAACATTTACAGCAAATGCTTGCATTTGATGATGTTCGAGCCAATGTATTAGAAATCAGTAATGGAATACTTACCGGTAAGGTTTTAGGCGATGTAGTAGATGCTCAAGCAAAGGCTGATTGTTTAGTTGAACTGCAACAAAAATATCAATTAACTCACGCTCAAACAGTTGCTATGGGTGATGGTGCAAATGACTTAGTTATGATGAATGCTGCGCATTTAGGAGTGGCATTTCATGCTAAACCCATTGTATTAAAGCAAGCAGATTGTGCAATAAACTCTCACGGTCTTGATTATTTACTACACTGGTTAAAGTAGCATTTACTGCCGTAGGCATTTAACGATTAAATTTTAACTCATGGGAGTATAACGCATGGAACAAAACATAAAAGGTAGTTGCTTATGTGGCCAAGTAACTTGTACGGTAAGGGGGCCTTTTCAAGCGTTTTATCAATGTTATTGTGATCGCTGCCAAAAAAAAACAGGCTCCGCATTTGCCTCATTAATTTTTACTACACCAGACAATGTTACGTGGCACACTGGCGTTGAATTAATAAAACGCTATGATTTACCAAACGCTGTACGTTTTAGTAATAGCTTCTGTAGTGAGTGTGGTTCGCAAGTACCTTATTTAAGTAGAGACGGATCTAAATTGGCAATTCCTGCTGGTTTTCTTTCTGATGATCCTGGCATTACCCCATCAGCTAATATTTTTTGGGAAGAGAGGTCTTGTTGGTATGATAAAGGCCAAACCGCTCAACAGTTTACCCGTTACCCTGAATAACTAATCAATCATTTATAACCTTACAGCATAGTATTAATGCTTTGTCATTAATACTATGCTCATGAAATATTAGGCCTCTACTGGTTTTTCTACTGGCAATAATTGGTAACGAATCATTGCCTCTTGAGTTATATCAAGTAACTGAACCACTCCTGCAACGCTCCAAATTTCTTGTTCTAATTGCTTGCCTCTGTGAATAGCATAACCACTAATATAGCTAAGTTCTGGATTAAGGTACTCCATGTCAGGTCTATCTGTACGTGATAGCTTCACTTGAACACACAAGAAACTCCCTTCTTTTAGTGCACTATGAATAAATTGCTTCTTCATTGCATGAGTTTTTAATTCAGAATCAAGTTTTGTTGTAACAGCTTGATCCACAAAATCTTTATCCGTTTTTATCGCTATATATAAAACATCAACAATAGGAAAATCACCAGGCTTTATTTTCTTTAACGTTGAATGCATTAATGTTGTCGCTTGCAAATTATTTAATAATGGATATAAATTATAAAGGCGACTTCTATCACTAAGTTGAGCACAGTAATCAATTAATTTTTCATGTTCAGAGTTACAAGTGATCACTTCAATTTTATAACGACTTCCACTTGTTTGAATAACTAAAGAGGGAGTAACCAAACTACGACTATAAATATTACGCAACGCTTTACCGAGCTCTGGACTCATCATTGCATATTCATCACGAGTTAATTTTTCTTTATTTTTTTCAATTAACGCTTTAAAAAAAGAACGGCCAATATGCTTATGTTTGGCGACATAAACACGTAAATTAAGAATATTTTTTTTCTTATTAATACGAATGACTTCATAAGGTAAACCTTTTAAGTCAAACGCTGAGGTGATTTTCTGTAAATTGGGGAAACTCATATTGACTATCTCCCCATTATTTAGGACTGAGGGTTTATCTAAATGTAATTTTAATCCAGACGCAGAAAAATCTTCAGATTTGCCTAACCACTTCACTCCACCTGACTCTACAATAACAGGAGTCTTATAGCAAAATCTTGGTTCAGTCCGTTGATTTTTATAGTTAATGCCAACATCATCAACCACCAAGCCTTGCTTTAAACGTTTATGACCATAATTTTTTAGCTTGGCTGTATTAATATTTTCTGGAGAGAGCTTTTTATACTGTTTTAAGGTGGCTAGATCTGAAATTTCATTAGCAACAACTAAGTATGTCAGTTTCTCAATATTCTTTTGAATATCTTCAGGCGGTAATAAATTCAAATACTGATCTTTTGTGGCCAGTATATTGGATAAAGTTAAAGGCGAATGGCTAAAACTGGGATTTACATCAAGACCCGTCAATTGAGTAATAGTAAAATCAGACTTATGGGAAGCAAACCCTAAAAAGTTTGCCATAAAATCTTTATCTTCGTTCAATTGAATATTATCAGCAGTATAAAAGTAACTTTTACCTTGGCTCTGATGAATAAAGCTATAGACGTATAACGCTTGACCGCTTTTTTGTGCTCTCTTAATACGAGCAACTCTTTCAGGTGTAACTAAGCAATGTAACGTTGAAGTACCACGTTCATCTTGCCAGTATTGATAAATACTTTGATTATTGTGGCAAGTTAATGCGTACTTCGGCAAAATTTCGCCGTTCTCTTCATGTAAAAAAATAGGTAATTCGTTCGACTTGGGCACAGTAAAATGTTCAAAAGATCGAGATTGCAGCGCAGCTATTGTATTATCAAGGTTAACTTTATAACGACGTTTATTACCTTGAATATAGCCGATTAAAAACTTTCTTAACCCATCACGACTTTCATCTGTTTTATAAACCCGTCGCACCCCAACAAATTGATGTTTTTCTACTTGCTGAATATTTCGAATCTCATATTCATAATGATCTTCATTTTTAAATTGAAACTCTTCTTCTAGACCGGTAAATCGAATATTAATAATTTGATTAAGGTGTAACTCTTGCGCTTTATTAAAGCGAAATTTACAGCCATCAACACTTAGGTCAGAACTTACCGCTTCTGCTGATTTATCCCCTTTAATATTAATATGAATGGGAATTGCAAAATTCATCCGTTCTTCTTTACGATCAAAGTAAGGACCATATTGATATAATTTGGCTGGATATTGCGTTTTTTCAAAGACTTTACTGTTATTTAACGAGCTTGGTGCGGCAGATGCTTGTTGAGGATTAGCTTTTTCGTTTTGATACATCACACGAAAGTTATTTTCAGTATTCATTAAGGCTTCATAAACACCAAAGGTATAACCACCATACATTGCTACATTTGCTTCAAATAATTTAATCGCTATATCATCAATATAATGGACACGCCCTTCTTCTTCATACGGACGACACACTCCATTTACATGCCCTCTTAAATCAATCAAACGCGTGCACGGGGTGGCTAAACGTTTAATTTCCATTTTTAATAGAAAACGTTCTGTTTGATTAAGTGCCTTAGTTGCTTCAGCAAAGCGAGCTTCAAAATCGCTTGATGATACTTGGCCTTTGAAATCATCAATAATATGCTGGAATTTAGAAAAATCTTTAGTCATTTACACTTATATATCATTACAATAGACTGATAATAATTAGTTTGTATTATAAATTGAATATTCAAGCACTCACAAGCATTGTTACGCGGTGAATATCCTTCAAAAATCAATGAGAATACACTAACTATTTCATAACATTATATTAATTAAGCAAAAACTATACCTTAAGCAAAATAATTATGGCTAAAAATAAAACCGCTTATGTTTGTACCGACTGTGGATCTGAATATTCTCGCTGGATGGGACAATGTAACGATTGTAAAGCATGGAATACTATTTCAGAGTTTAGACAAGCAAAAGCTCCCGCACGCTCCGGAAATTTTTCAGGTTTTGCTGGCGCTACCCAAGCACAAGTTCAAACTCTTGACACAATTGACCTAGCTGACTTACCAAGATTTTCTTCTGGCTTCTTAGAGTTTGATCGCGTTTTAGGAGGGGGAATTGTTCCCGGTAGTGCCATTTTGATAGGTGGCGAGCCAGGCGCTGGAAAAAGCACTTTATTACTACAAACAATGTGCGCACTTTCAAAGTCAATGTCTGCTCTGTATATCACTGGTGAAGAGTCGTTACAGCAAGTCGCTATGCGTGCAAATCGCTTAGGGTTAAAAGCAGATAACTTAAAATTATTATCTGAAACAAGTGTTGAAAACATTTGTCATATTGCAGAAAAAGAACAACCCAAAATTATCGTAATTGATTCAATTCAAGTTATGCATATGGCAGATATTCAATCTGCGCCTGGCAGTGTATCCCAAGTTAGAGAAACAGCCGCTTATTTAACTCGCTTTGCTAAACAGCATCATGTTGCCATGATATTAGTAGGGCATGTTACTAAAGATGGCAGCTTGGCAGGACCTAAAGTTTTAGAGCACTGTATTGATTGTTCTATCATGCTAGAAGGTAGTACCGATTCTAGGTATAGAACTCTACGTGGCAATAAAAACCGTTTTGGCGCAGTTAATGAGCTCGGTGTTTTTGCCATGACAGGTACAGGATTAAAAGAAGTCAAAAACCCATCAGCTATATTTTTAACACGTTCAGAAGAGCAAACAGCCGGTAGTGTAGTGATGGTACTTTGGGAAGGCACTCGTCCTTTACTCGTTGAAATTCAAGCGTTAGTAGACCATTCTGCACTTGGAAACCCTCGACGAGTAGCTGTAGGTGCTGAGCAAAATAGGCTATCAATGTTGCTCGCTATTTTACATCGCCATGGTGGACTACAGATGAATGATCAAGATGTATTCGTCAATGTAGTTGGCGGAGTAAAGGTTACAGAAACAAGTATCGATTTGGCTCTTATACTAGCACTGGTTTCCAGTTTTAGAGACAAAGCACTACCTCAAGATTTAGTGGTATTTGGTGAAGTAGGGCTATCAGGCGAGATACGTCCGGTACCAAGTGGACAAGAACGTATATATGAAGCAGCTAAACATGGGTTTAAACGTGCTATCGTGCCATATAACAACCTACCTAAACAAAAAATTGACGGTATGGAAGTAATTGGTGTTAAAAAGTTGAGCGAAGCGATAGAAGCGGTTTAGTTTATCAGCAATAGTCATAATCATTTTTAGTATTCACACAATAAAGGAGTTAACTATGTATAAATACCTTTCATTACTTTTCATTTTTATATCAATCACTTGCTTTGCTAGCAACAATCCATTTTTAGGGACTTGGCAATTAGTTTCAGGTGAATATTTAAATGATAAGCAGGTGATGATAAGTTATGACTCACTAGGTCTCAGCTCTCAAAAAATTATCAATGAACAACATTTCAGCTTTGTGTCTATGGCAAATGGAAAATTTTGGGCTGCAGGTACAGGCACCTATACCTACAATGAAAAGGAATATTTTGAATCACCCAAAATGGCCTCTTACCCTTTAGAAAGTGGTGGAGTTTATACTTTCAAATATAAGATACAAGATAATTTATGGCATAACGAACGTTGGCATAATAATATTCGGGTCGAATATGAAATTTGGCAAAAAGTAGTTAAATAACATACTCCCTAACGACATTAAGCTCATTAAAAAATTGAATGCACATAGGGGTATACCGTAATTGAAGTATATATCTAAGCAATTCTGGTTCTTTAGTGACCGTTTTTGAAATAAACCGTCACTTTCCATTCATTGACTTTTTAAAGTTAGCCGCAATTTTCAAGAGTCCCTTAATGAGACTCTTTACTCTTCATCAAAGAGAAATGGGCGAGACAAAGCCTTTCGGTTTAATTGCTAAAATAGAGCTATCTAATTGATTGAGAATAGTTTCAGCCGTATTACCAATGACTAAGCCTGAAATACCAGTACGCGCAATTGTTCCCATTACCACGATATCAGCATCTACCCTTTTTGCTATTTTAGGTAATTCTTCGCCGGCAGCCCCTTTAATAATATGTGACTCTAGTGACAGAAAGTTAGAAACTTTTTCTCCTAATGTTTCTTTTAAATTGTGCAATAACTTATCCATCTTATAGCGGCTATCGCGGTATTTAAAATCAAACATCTCTTTTTCTATTTTTTCAGGCTCATCAACCCAAAGGCTAATAAAGCCAGCATCAAGTACATCATAAGCATTAACCACATGAAGTGTCGAAAATTCAGCTATTGAAATGGAACACGCCAGTGAAACTATCAAATTGTTCAACTCATCATTACTGTTTTCAACATCTTCTGAATCAAAATCTACCGCAGCTAACACCTGTTTATAATTTGATTTTTCATTTTTTTTCATCAACCAAACAGGGCAAGGACAATTACGCAATAAATGCATATCATCACTTGTTATTAGTCGATTAAACCAACTAGCTTTATCGGCCTCTTTAATTAATATATCAAAGTTTTGAGACAAAACGATGCGAATACTTTCTAAGTACGTTTTGCCCACTTTTATTTCAAACTTTATATTAACCTTTTGATCTAACAGAGAAAGAAGTTCGTTTAAGTTTTTGGTTTCTCGTTCGAAAGCAATCTTCTCTATTTCTGCGCCATTAATACCTGTTTTGCCTATTGATGATAATGTCAGCTTTGGAATAACCAATAACAAGGTTAAATCTGCTTGGTTATTCTTAGCTAATGACACAGCACGTAATAAAGAAGGATTGGGTTTATCAATATGGGTATTCATTACATACAGAAAGTTTTTAAATCGTTTCACCTTATATCCCTCTTTTTTCATTACTTGATTGACTGTTAATTCCTTCAAAAAGCATTTTCACAGCTCTATCTGCAGTATCTTGAAAAGGCTCTAAAATCAGTTCAACTCCAAGCAAATTCAACTCTTCAGTATCTCTACGACTTTGTGATACTGCAGCTAATTTTCCTGTATACCCAGCAGAGCGAGTTAACTGAATAACCGTTTTTCGATTATCTTCTGACGATAGACCAGTGTGAATATGAGGAATAGAAGATACGACCCAAGATGCATGATTAAGAGGTAAATCGATAATGAATTCAGCATCCGTTGAGTCTCCATATTCACAATCTAAACCCAACGATTTCCAATGTTTTATTGCTGATGGGTTAAAATCAATACCTAATACTCGAATTCCTTTCTCTTTAAGTTGCATCGCGATAGCAGTTCCTAGTCTTCCTAAACCGAAAATAATCACCGGATAATGGTCGCCAACATGCTCATCAGAAGCACTTTCTCTAGGTATGCCAGAACGTTCAAAGATGCCAATAAGAGGGGCAAATATTGAATACAACTGATGCGAATAGGTGATCATATAAGTTGATGCTGCAATGGTAATAATACCGACAAGAGTAACCAAACCGAGAACTTCTTGTGGTACATGCCCTAAACTAATTCCCATAGCAATGAAAATTAACGAAAACTCACTTATTTGCGCAACGGTTAAGCCAGCAAGAAATCCAGTTCTTTTTCCATAGCCCATTAACCCCATTATAAACATGACAATCAGTGGGTTACCAATTAGTACAAATAGTGAAAAAATAATAGCACCGGACAAGTGTGTTCCGAGTAAAGATAAATCAAGGGTAACGCCTAAAGCGATAAAGAAAAACAGTAATAAAAAGTCTCTTAGAGGCGCTAATCTAGCAGCAATACTTTCTCTATAGGGTGTAGAAGCGAGTGCAACACCGGCTAATAATCCCCCTACTTCCATTCCTAATCCAACAACATCTCCTATTGCGGCAAACAACGCAGCTTGGGCAATAGCATAAATCACTAATAGTTCAGGAGCCTTTGCCAATTTTTCGGTAAGAGGATTAGCGATATAACGCACAAATACAATAACAAAAACAAGTAAGCTTACCCCTGATATTGCGACTTGCCACACTGATGAATTAGCTGAACTTCCATGCCCTGAGCCTATACCTATAGTAGCCAATACAATCATAGCGACAACGACTACTAGGTCTTGAACAATTAAAAACCCTAAAGCTATTTGTCCATGCAAAGACTCTATTTCACGTTTGTCCGAGAGTAATTTAACAATAATAATTGTAGATGAAAAAGTCAGTGCAACCGCAACATAAAGACTAGTAATATGATCTAAGCCAATCGCTAAACCAATGTAATATCCAAATAAAGATGTGAAAGCAACTTGACCTAATCCCGTTAATACGGAAACCCACCTATCGATTTAATTAATTTAACATCTAACTTGATACCAACCAGAAATAAGAGAACAGCAATACCTAGCTCTGAAAGAAGCTTAATTTGCTCTTTGGAGTGTACAATATCTAAAGCTGAAGGGCCTGCAATAAGCCCAACAGCAATAAAACTTACAATAAGAGGTTGCCTGAGCAGCAAGCCAATAAAACCTAAAATAGCAGCCAGTACCAAAAGAGCTGCAATTTCAGTAAATGACGACTGGGAAATAAGTTCAATCACATTCATTACATAATTCCTATCCTAGAATTTAGATCATTATCTTATGTTAATTTATTATAATAAAGGTTTACAATTGAATAAATGTAAGCCAATGTATTTATAATAAAAAAAGAGTAAAAACTACGTAACTACTCTAGTAAATAGCAATTACTCAGGTTCGTAATCTAAATTAGCAGATAGCCAACGTTCAGCCTGTTCTAGTGTCATACCTTTGCGTGATGCATAATCAATAACTTGATCTTTGGCCATTTTTGCAACAGCAAAATACTTACTGTCTGGATGAGCAAAATACCATCCACTTACCGCGGCACCAGGCCACATAGCATAACTAGATGTTAACTCCATTCCTATATTGTCTTGAACATTGAGCAAATCCCATAACAAACCTTTTTCAGTATGTTCAGGACAAGCTGGATATCCTGGAGCTGGGCGAATACCTTGATATTTTTCACGTATTAGCGAGTCATTATCCAAATTTTCATCAGGGGCATAACCCCAATAGGTAGTCCGAATAAGCTCATGTAAATATTCAGCACTGGCTTCAGCTAAACGGTCTGCAACTGCTTTTAATAAAATTCCGTTATAGTCGTCATGTTCAGCCTCATAACCTTTAACTAATCCGTCAACGCCAAAACCTGCTGATACCGCAAAAGCGCCAATATAATCATTTACTCCTGATGCTTTGTCTGCAATATAATCAGCTAAACAACGATTATACTGTCCCGACGGTTTTTTACTTTGTTGTCTTAAATGATGTAAACGCATACGTTCGCTTAACCGAGTATCATCATTAAATACAATTAAGTCATCTTGGTCTCGTTGTGCTGCAAATAAACCAAATACAGCTTTTGCTTGAATTTTATTCCCTGAGATAATTTCGTCAATCATCGCATTGGCATCATTAAATAACTTGGTTGCTTCTTCACCTACAACTTCATGTTTTAAAATTAAAGGGTATTTTCCCATTAACTGCCATGTGGTAAAAAATGGTGTCCAATCAATATAATTTCTAACAATACTTAAATCGAGATTATCTAAAACCGTAACGCCTAATTTTTTAGGTATAGTTGGTGTATAGGTATCGAAATTAATTGGTGTAGCATTTGCGCGAGCTTGTTCTAAGCTCACTAAGCTAGACCGTGGCCCTTTTTTATAGTGCCTGTCTTTAACTCGTATATATTCTTGTGTTTGTCTTTCCATAAAGGCCGGACGTAATTCATCTGATAATAGGTTACTAACCACGGATACCGAGCGAGAAGCATTAGCTACATAAATAACGGGATGTTGGTATTGCGGGTCAACTTTAACTGCCGTATGCGCTTTTGATGTAGTTGCACCACCAATTAATAAAGGCAGATCAAAGTTTTGACGCTTCATTTCTTTAGCAACATGTACCATTTCATCTAACGAAGGAGTGATCAATCCTGACAAACCAATAATATCAACATTCTCTTCTTTGGCTACGCGAAGGATTTCTTCACAAGACACCATTACACCTAAATCAATAATATCGTAGTTATTGCACTGCAAAACAACGCCAACAATGTTCTTGCCTATGTCATGCACATCACCTTTAACCGTAGCTAATAAAACTTTTCCATTTGAATGTACCTCAGTCTTACCTTCTTCAATAAAAGGGTTTAAATAAGCAACCGCTTGTTTCATGACACGCGCCGACTTTACTACTTGTGGCAAGAACATTTCGCCCGCACCAAATAGATCGCCCACTACGTTCATGCCATCCATCAATGGACCTTCAATTACATCAAGGGGTTTCTCTGCTTGAAGTCGAGCTTCTTCGGTATCTTCAATTATAAACTCATTGATACCTTTAACTAATGAATGCTCTAAACGTTTAATTACTGGCAACTCACGCCATGTTAAGTCGGCTTTATTATCAGTTGCACTTCCTTGGCCTCTAAACTTCTCTGCAAGATCTAATAAACGTTCTGTTGCACCATCATCACTATTTTGGATGACATCTTCTACAGCGACTCGCAAATCTTCAGGAATATCCGAATAGATAGCAAGTTGTCCTGCATTCACTATCCCCATATCCATACCATTTTTTATGGCATGATAAAGAAATACCGCATGAATAGCTTCACGAACTAGATTATTTCCTCTAAAAGAAAATGACACATTAGACACACCACCAGAGATCATCGCATAAGGTAAATTTTGTTTGATATCAGCAACTGCATCAATAAAATCTACTGCATAATTATTATGCTCTTCAATACCTGTAGCGACAGCAAATATATTAGGATCAAAGATTATATCTTCTGCTGGAAAGTTAATTTCATCCACTAGAATATGATAAGCACGTTTACAAATTTCATATTTACGTGAGCGTGTATCTGCTTGGCCTTTTTCATCAAACGCCATTACTATAACTGCTGCACCATATCTACGTAATAACTCGGCTTGTTGGCGGAAATTATCTTCCCCCTCTTTCAAACTAATAGAATTAACAATGCCTTTACCCTGAATACATTTGAGTCCAGCCTCAAGGATCTCCCACTTAGAAGAGTCGATCATCATTGGCACTTTTGCTATATCAGGCTCACCCGCAATTAAGTTAAGAAAACGTACCATTGCCGCTTGCGAGTCAAGCATGCCTTCGTCCATGTTAATGTCGATAATTTGCGCGCCATTTTCGACTTGCTGCAAAGCGACAGCAATCGCTTGATCGTAATTTTCTTCAATAATTAACCGTTTGAAAGCCGCAGAACCAGTGATATTGGTTCTTTCACCAACATTAACAAACAAGCTATTTTCATCAATAGTTAATGCTTCTAATCCCGACAATCTACAAGCAATATCGCGCTGTAACACTTCTCGAGGCTTAATACTTTCAACAGCTTCAGACATCAATTTAATATGTTCAGGTGTAGTACCACAACAACCACCAATAATATTTAAAAAGCCAGATTCAGCCCACTCTTTTACATGAACCATCATTTCGTTAGCATCAAGATCATATTCACCAAATGCATTGGGTAAACCGGCATTAGGGTGAGCTGATACTGCAAAATCAGAAATACGACTTAACTCTTCAATATATTGACGTAATTCGAGTGGTCCTAAAGCACAATTAAGCCCAAATGAAATAGGTTTTGCATGACGCAAAGAATTGTAAAAAGCTTCCGTTGTTTGCCCTGACAATGTTCGACCTGATGCATCAGTTATAGTGCCTGATATCATCACCGGTAAACGATAACCTAGCTGGTCAAACACAGTTTCTACCGCAAATATTGCGGCTTTTGCATTAAGCGTATCAAAAATGGTCTCTATCAGAATAATATCTGAACCACCTTCAATTAATGCAAGTGTTGACTCAATATAAGCATCTTTTAATTCGTCAAAAGTTACATTTCGAAATGCCGGATCATTTACATCAGGAGAGATAGAACAAGTTCTATTAGTAGGTCCTAAAACCCCGGCTACAAATCGTGGTTTATCTGGCGTTTTGGCTGTATATTCATCAGCAGCAGCTTTCGCTATTTTTGCCGCCTCACGATTAATTTCAGCACTTAACGACGCCATGTCATAATCAGCCATAGCAATAGTGGTTGCGTTAAAAGTATTGGTTTCAATAATATCGGCACCCGCAGCTAAATATTCGCAATGAATATCTTTAATCACTTGGGCCTGTGTGAGCACTAGCAAATCGTTATTGCCTTTTACATCACTATGCCAATCAGAAAAACGCTCGCCTCTATAGTCTTGCTCTTCAAACTTATAGGCTTGTATCATGGTGCCCATTGCACCATCAAGTATCAATATATTCTTAGCAAGTTGTTGTTCTAATAGTGAAAACGAAGTTGATTTTTTCATGTTACTGCTCTTTTGATAAACTTTTACTTGATGGATGAATTGCTTGAATGTTACTAGCATCCAACTGATAAGGTGTTATTTGATACACATAATAATTAAGCCAGTTAGTAAACAATAGACTACCATGGCTTCGCCATGAACTTTTTGGTGTCGTTGAAGGATCGTTATTAACAAAATAGTTCTCTGGCAGCTCAGGCGACAAATTAGCTTTTACATCACGATCGTATTCTTCTTTTAAAGTCATTGCGTCATATTCAGGATGTCCCGTTAAATAAACTTGCTGTTTATTTTTACTAGCCGTTAAATAAACACCGGCTTGTGGTGATTCCGCTAACACTTTTAACTCTTCAACAGATTCATAATCTTCTTTACTGATATATCCATAACGTGAATGAGGCACAATAAAATGCTCATCAAAGCCTCGTGTTAATTCTTCCTTAGGGTCAAGTGAGATATGTTCGTAAATTCCAGACAGTTTTTGTTTTCGTAAATGCCGGTTTAAGCCATAATGATGATACAAAGCAGCATGGGCTGCCCAACAAGAGAACATGGTAGATGTAACATTTTTTTCAGCCCAGTCAAAGACTTCACAAATTTTATCCCAAAATGTCACTTCTTGATAATCAAGTAACGCTAGTGGCGCCCCTGTTATTATTAAGCCATCGTATTGTTTAGTTTTAATATCATCAAATAAACGATAAAAATTATCTAAATGTTCTTGTGGCGTATGTTTTGACTCATTTGCGTGAATACGCACAAATTCTATATTTATTTGTAATGGTGTATTAGCCAGCATACGTAATATTTGAACTTCAGTTTCAATTTTATTTGGCATCAAATTTAAAATAGCCACTTCCATCGGGCGTATTTCTTGACTGGCAGCACGATGTTCTGGCATAACGAAAATATTTTCATTATCAAGTACTTGGAATGCTGGTAATTGATCTGGAATTTTTATAGGCATGTAATTTCACCTTTCAATATTGAATACGTATGAATGATTTAGCAAAACATCATTTATTATGGGTGATAATATGCCTTGGAATGCTAGAGGTGTCAACATCTAAACGTATAGACGTCTAAATGATTTTGTAAATTTTGCGAGTTTAATTATGTAAATGTAAAACGTCATTTAAAACGAGAATACCGTCAAGCACGAGAATAAAGCAATGCAAGAGCTAAAAGCCTGTTTTTAAATAAATGTTTTGGATAAATACAACAAAACCAACGTTTCATCCAATTGTTACTCAGACAACAAATGAGGAACAGAAATAGTGAACCAACTAAACAAAAAAATATGAGGCTAATTTTCATTCCCCCTTAAGCTTCAAACGCAGCCAAAAACCCCTGTTACTGATTGTAATGGTCTAATGAAACTGGAACGGTTTATAGCTTTAAATAGGCAAACTTTAAAGGTGTTTAGGAATAAATTAGCCTAATTAAATATTTTGCGAAGTATGAGCCGACGAGTAAGTTTTTGTGACAACAAAGTAATGGAACGTTTTTTTGAAGTTTAAAACTGAAAGAGTTAACTCGCTTATTCCGTTGTTGAGCATATGACATCACATCAGAAATATAATCATTTGAAACAGTGACTTAGATCTTTCCAGTTTTAATTGACTTTTACAAACAGCTAAAAACAAAAAACCACTGACAGTTCAGTGGTTTTTAATTAATAGCGCATAAATAAATGATTATTCTGCAGCTACCTCTTCTACTTTATCTGTTTTCTTTGTTAACAATAACTCTCGTAAACGCGTATCGATTTCATTGGCTATTTCAGGATTTTCTTTAAGATAATTTGTAGAGTTAGCTTTACCCTGCCCTATTTTCTCACCGTTGTAGCTATACCAAGCACCCGCTTTTTCAACCATCTTATGTTGTACGCCTAGATCAATTAACTCACCTAAGCTATTAATGCCTTCACCGTATAAAATTTGAAATTCAACTTGTTTAAATGGTGGTGCAATTTTATTTTTAACCACTTTAACACGGGTTTCATTACCTACAATTTCATCGCCATTTTTAACAGCACCAATACGTCTAATATCTAAACGCACTGAAGCATAAAACTTAAGCGCGTTACCTCCTGTGGTCGTTTCAGGGCTACCAAACATTACTCCAATTTTCATACGAATTTGGTTAATGAAAATCATCATTGTATTAGACTGTTTCAGATTACCTGTTAATTTACGCATCGCTTGTGACAACATTCGTGCTTGAAGTCCCATATGAGAGTCACCCATGTCACCTTCAATTTCAGCTTTTGGTGTTAGTGCTGCAACTGAATCGACAACGATAACATCAACCGCACCTGATCGGGTTAACATATCGCATATCTCTAGAGCTTGTTCACCTGTATCAGGTTGAGAAACTAATAACTCATTAATATTTACGCCTAGCTTCTCCGCATAAATAGGATCTAATGCATGTTCAGCATCTACGAATGCACAGACTTTACCGTTACGCTGTGCTTCAGCAATCACTTCCAGAGTAAGGGTTGTTTTACCGCTTGATTCAGGTCCGTATATTTCTACAACACGACCCAAAGGTAAGCCCCCTGCCCCTAATGCGATATCAAGCCCAAGAGATCCTGTTGAAATGGTTTCTACATCCATGCTACGGTTCTCACCAAGCTTCATGATTGAACCTTTACCAAATTGACGCTCAATTTGACTCAACGCAGCAGAGAGTGCTTTTTCTTTATTATCATCCATTTCGTGCTCCACAAATAATTAACATTAAATATTCTTATGACGCAAAGTATACTGTAAGTGTGTACAGTATTGCAAGTGACTTATTAAAATTATACAAAAGTATGTTTTTGAGTGTTTCGCCTTGCTTTTTACTTGAAGTTGTTAAAAAGAAACATTGAAAAAAAATTAAAAAGGATTAAAAAAAATGTTAATGAATACACTAAAACACCCAACCGACCCCGTAAACGCTTATTTCTTAACCACATTCAGCGCGTCAACGATTGAATCCAGCACGTACAGAATGCGCCAATTTTGCGCTTTTACATTCAACAACAAAGTTTTTGAGACGTGCGATTGGTCAAAAATCAGCTACACAAAAGTATTAGAGTTTATTCATTTTTTAAAAAACAACGGTCAAAGTTTTACATCAATCAACACGACTTTAGCTGTCATAAAATCGGTTAGCCTGCACTGCTGGCAACTCGATTACATTAATTGTGATACTTACATGAGAATAAAATCATTAAAAAAAATCAAAGGGCGCAACACTGTAGCAGGGCGAACCCTAACAAGTAATGAAATCAACACTATAAACAACTACTACAAGCAAAATATCAGCCCCTTAGATTGTCGAGATTATGCAATTTTTGCGCTCGGCATTGGCGCTGGATTACGCAGAAATGAAATAAGAATGCTTGATTTTGAAAGTATTGATAATGAAAAAATAACGGTTACTGGAAAGAATAATCATACGCGCTCACTACCTTTGACTCGCTTTGTGTCTGATGCATTAAACAACTGGTTATCGTTCAGGGATTGCAAAAGCGGTGCTATATTCACAAAAACCTACAAAAACAGCGTAAAAGAACGCTTAACCATCTTGAGCATACACCGCACCGCCGCCCGTATTTCAAAAAATACAAATTTAACACCTTTTACTAGTCATGACTTGCGCCGCACATTTGCAACGCTTTTATTAGATAATGACGCAGATAGGTTTGGCGTTCAAAGGCTTTTAGGGCATAGCAATTTAAAAACTATTGATATTTATGACCGTCGACCTGATAGACACGCAAAAGCCACCATTCAACTATTGCCTTTTTAGCTTTTACAGACACAAAAAAAGCCGCATTAATTGCGGCTTTCTACTTGGTTGGTAATTATTATTTGTAATCAGATATTAAATATTCGTTTTTTTCACTATCGGTAACTTTACCGTCACCAATATACCGAAAGCCTTTTTTTAACTTTCCGCTTTCGTCAAATGGTGAGTTGTTATCTTGAGTTTTATTATCTTTGAAAATTGTTCTTCGATTATGATACATATTTTACGCCCTTAATGGTCTGCTTTGCGTCTGCAATGCGTTGCTTTCTCAACGCTGGTTATTCTTAAATCGTGCTTTTCTTGCACTGCTTTAATCCAAGTGATTTCCGTTTTATTGGTGTACACGATTACAAATGTACTGATTAACTGCCCGAGTATCAAAACAATCATATTAGGGTTCATTATATCCACTACTTACCCCCTAAAACAATCGTGCTCAACCCGTATGCGGTGCAAAAATCAACGCCAATAGTTACGCCTTGACTATTGAGCATTGCTTTTAGCATTGCTCTTGTTTCTGGGTTTGTTGCTTTGCAATAGTTTTCAGGCGCATTAACTAGGCGCTTTGAAATATCACCTACTTGATAACCCTGTTTATTGTCGCCATTACTTGAGCAACCCTGATTAATCAACACCACTAACACAAGCGATACAAATATAATTATTTTCTCGATAAAGGATAATATTCTTTTTTTTACCATCTTGGCGCGCCTATTTTTAAGCCATTATAAAAAGCTGTTGCTTTAATTTTATTCATACCGTTTAACAAACACGCCTCAAAATACATTTTATGCACGTTTTTGTGTGGCACTTCTCTTGTTTTACAGTACACATCATGCGGAATACTCGCTAAGCGATGATAACCGACAAAAGGCGAACAACCCGTTATTGTCCAAAGCCAAAAAGGGATACTTGAACCGTCAATAATCGAACCCTTTGGCGCGAACCATTCAAAGCCTTTTTTGTCGATAAATGCAAAATCATTTAACAGCTCAACCTTTCTTTTCTCACCTTTAATTATTCGCGTATCAGCCTCACCAATAAAGCGACTATTCGTTTTAATCAGCATCTAATATGCCTTTGGTGTGCGCTTTTACTTGGTAGACAACAAAAGCCGCCACCAATGCACCGACCGCCGTTGAGATAATCATTTTTTTACTAATCATTAAACGTAAACCTCAACACCCAAACGCCCTAGACGCGCAACAACAAAGCTTTCTTTGTGTGCCAATTCGATACCACTAACAACCTGATGTAGCTCAAAGTGATCGCCGCCGCCCTCAAATACTGACATTGCAAGCATCAATTGCGGCAAGTCTTTAGGCGCTAATTCTTGAAATTCAGATATATTTAATTCGTTCGCCACGTAATTTATATAATTATTAGTGTGGTTGTTATCGCTTGCTGGCGCCCACTTAGTGATTATTTTATCTATTGTGTTATCGCCACGCTCAAGATATTGCAAGAGAATAATGTATCCTGCCCTAAAGCCATGCTCAGGCGTTTTAAATTCTTCAAATTCTTTATCTATGTTTAGCGTTCTTTCGCCTACCCACTCCGCCGACTCTCTAATATTTAGCGGATTGTTATTTCTAACGTTTTTATTTGGGCGCGTCATAAAGTAAACCCCTGTTACCAGCAATAAAACAAATGAAGTAATTAAGTATTTTTGCATTATGGTTGCTCACTTGATACGCCGTCCTGAAGTAATTCTATTGCTCTTGCTGTTGCGTCTGCAATCACCCCACCCGCTTGCAATACGCCGCAAATGTAGTTAATGCCGTCAATTACATCTTGGAAGTCTAAATCACAATAAGCCGAGTTAATAAGGCGTGATTTAATCACCGTAGCCGCCGCATCACCTGATATAAAAACTTCTTCTGGAATGGTAAACCGTCTTTGCATTGCACCCGTTGAAATTATTCTTATTGGTCTTGGTGGTTGGTCGATAAAATCGCCGTCCATGTAAAGCTTGTTTATTATTTCAGTGCTGTATTCAGGAATAGAAATTAAACCCTCTTTGCTTATCTCGCTTGTCGACTGTTGAACAGCAACAACAATCCCGTCTTTTATTTGCGCGTAATTAAACATAACTTATAGCTTCCCACGACATTGTAAATAATACGTTTGACGTATCTTCATTAATCACTCTTATGGTTGAACTATCATGCAAATATACATACTGCTTATATTTATCCGTTGCTGATGAGGAAGTCGTAAAAGAGATTATTTTTAATTCTCCTTTTAAACCTAAATCTGCAATTGTTATATCAAAAAACCCCCGCCCTGATACCGTAGCAAGGTACAAACTCCCTCTTTGAATGCTACTTACTGCACCCGCACTTGGTATGCCTGAAATAACCCTTTCAACCTCGCTAGTAATATGCGCTGGTAGTGCATCAACGCCTGCCGCAACCCCTGCAACCGCATTATCAAGCTCTAGCGTTTCACTGTTGGTATTATCATTAACGCTTGTTTTTGTATCGGTTGCCTTTGTGGTTACATGACTTTTAGTTTCCGCTGTTTTATCAGAAACATGAGATTGAATAACGCTCGCTTTAGCATCTGTATTGACATTGATTGCTACTTGCTGGTCATCAAGTAACTTCTTAATATTTACCGCTGAATTTATGAGCGCCACATCTCACCCCCTGCAAGTTCGATTGTCTCACCTGAGTAATTATGAATGACTACCGCTGTAGTGGTTTCCCACTCATAACCCGATGACGCATCTAAGTTGCCATTAATAAAAATTCCTTTTGTTGTGCTAACTTCCAAAGCGCTCGCGCCTATTCTAGCTTTACCCATTACCGCGCTATCGGTCACAATTTGCACTATAACTTTTCTATTTAACTCATTTCTAGCGGGGAATATTTCAACCGTTGCACCGTCTGCGATTGTTATTTTTGATGGATCGATAGGCGCAAATGCATTTGATACATTCATTGCCATTTTACCATCTTCAACCGTTGCCGATGCTGTAACCGCTATTGGTTCAACTATCTTTTGAACAACAACATCATTACTTACCGATACCGAGCCTTTGCCACTGAGCCACGCCTCAATATTTAATGATTCATAAGTGATGCTTATCGGGTCTTGTGATTCATTAACAAAATGCACCATTGGCACGTTCGGTATTTTTAATTGTTTGTTGGTTTCGCCGATAACATCACCGCCGAGCAAGTCCGACTTAATAACAAACTTTGCCGATGATTCAACGATTGAAAGAAACAAACCCGCCGTTGAAATCGGTCTTTCTTCGCCAACTTTTAAAATGAGACTAGGCATTATTTACCCCTTGCCATGTAAGCCATTGTGACAAACCCAAGCGCGACCGCCACCGCCATATACATAACCATTTTTTCAGAAGAAGTCGCAACAATATCTTGCCCCGCTAACGCTGTATTTTTGGCAAGCTCCGCAATGGTTTCTTTATCTTTAGTGTTGTTATCTGAAATAACTCCTAATGCCTTTTCATTAGCGCTAAAATTCGCTTGTGTTGCTTGGTTTAAATTATTTGCAAACGCCTCACTCGAACTTGATAGCTCATTAATAACGTCTGTTGTTGTTTTTCCGATTGTGTCGACTGACAACTCTGCAAAATCGCTTACCTCGTCAATAGCATAAACCGATGTTTCAAACGCTTTTTCTGCTGTTTTTTCTACTGATTCTATCGCTTGCGCTGTAACTTTTCCGTTTACATCAAGCGCACTTTGCGATAATTCGTTTGCCGCTGAATTTTGCTTGGTTGATTCTTCCAGTGCTTTTAGCGCGATTTCTTGCGCCGCATTAATTGCGCCTGAATCGCTCAGTACAATATCACCGCCCGCAAAATTTACATTACTGTCATTAATTGAATTATCGGTATTATTTGAATCTTCAAGATTTGTTGAATAGTCGTAATCTTCATCAATGGCAACTTCGATATTAGTTTCCGTATTGTACGCATCTGTAATACTGTGGTCGGATTCGTCTATCGAGACATTACCCGCGCCTGCAAATTCACCATCATTAACAATATTATTTGTTTGTTGCTGGTTGCTGGTTGATTGATTACTTCTTGAACTGCCACCCATATTAAGCCTACCTTATTAGTAACGGTTAGTTCGAATACGAACCACTGGCGGCGTCTCACTGCCTGATGTACGTTTTTGCTTGTTTCTTTGTCGGCGAACTTGCTTGATTCGTCCTTTTTGCGTTGTTTTAGTTTTCATTAGTACAACCTTAATCTGTACACGTATTCATCACCCCTTAAAAATCGCTTTTTATGCTCAACAAGCTGATAATTCAGCCCTCGCAAGCCTTTTTTTAGCCTTTTTATTTGAGTTGTATGAAAACGTATTGTTTTAAACCCGTTGATTTTTGCGAAATTAATAATCTCTTGCTGTGCTGATAATAGATTTTTACCTACTACCGCCACTATCACTAATTCAGCTCCCTCTGGACGAGTCACAATATATAAGTTTCTTGCATTCGTTGAATACAATTGACTTATGCCGTTAATTATTTCGTTTTTAATAGTGCCTTTTGCAAAAGGTAATGCAGGCTTTAACGCCTGCATTATCTGATTACTTAGCTTTACTTTGAACATAAACAAAAATACCGACTACAGACACCGCCGCGACTACTGCCACCAAATAAACATTCATTCCAGCATTGTAATTAATGCCGCCGAACTGGGCGTCTGCTGAAAAAACAGAATCGCCATTACCCGACTTTGCGTCGCCACCTGAGATTGGCATTTGCCCCGAGTTACTTAATTTTGATAGCGCACCTAAGCCTGGTATCATTTAAGCCACCTTGTAAACTTTCATGTAAAATAAATACATTGCAAGTAGTATAACGGCAATCTTGGCGATGTTGTTAAAACCATCACCCGCCCAAAAGCCACCCGCAAAACTTACACCGATTAAAGGTATCAGTAACAACGGCATTACTTCACCGCCTTTATTACCAACAACAACATAAGAAAGCCAGCAACCGCGCCGCCCACATAGACAAGTTTATTATCAACACCGTTGATTAATTGCGTGCTGGTAATTACTGCATTACCTGTTGTTTGTTTTTCTACAACAATTGTTGAACCATCTGGATTAGTACCTTTTAACGGCTCACTTGCTTTTAATTGCGTAGTGTCAACACCTGTTTCTTTTGTCTTTTGCAGGGTTTCGGCAATTACGCCCTTCCCTGTCTCAAGTACTACGTCCCACGTCTCACCTAGCGACTCGGTAAACCCGTCCCATAAATCATCGAACATATAACCCCCTTGTTAAGCGCTTTGTTCTGCTTTTGGGAAGATTACTTGCTCGTAACCGTCAATATGCGCCTTAATGGAACCTGCCGCGCTTGTTGTCAGTTCAAATTTAAGGTCATTAGTTGGCATACCTGTCGTACCAAAGCCAAGAACTGTAAAATCAACAAGACACATATCTGCCTGCGGCAAGATTCCACCCAATTCTTTTAAATCGTGGTCAAGTTCTGCTCGAGTCCACTCGTTAAGCGTTATTGAGCCGCGCTTAACTTTGATTTTAGAGATTGAAGCCTCGGTTTCATCAAACGCGATAGTTTGAATTTTCTTATGAATTGAACCACTTGGAAAAATCCATTCGATATCGTCCGCGGCGCTCGCATATAAAACCGACTCGTATTTTTTAGGCTCAAAGATTCGCGGCATCATTTGCGCGTTATCTGAAACAGTCGCCGATGCTCGCAACGTTGGCGTAGCTGGGTCTGTTGCACCTTTCGCGCCGAAAAGGATTTTTAACGTTACATCGTCACTAGGCAACGTCACTAACTGAGTCTGAAAAACCCCCGCTTGTGTTCTGTAATGAAATTTCGATAAATCGAATACAAAAATTCCTGTCGTCTGTGCTTTTTGATATGCCTTTGCTAAAAATTCTAAGTATGCGCCTGATGCATACGCCGCATCACTGCCGTTTACATCGATAGTTACTTTTTTAATAGCAACACGTTCAAGTAAGTTAGTTACTAATTTAATGCGGTGATATGTCATTCCCGCTTGTAATTTAATTGTCCATTCGTCGCTATAATTAGAACCTGTCGCGGCGTCTAATTTGATATGAGAAGTAAAAACTCTCGCTAGCGCTTGTGTGATAAGTGACTTATTCAATTTTATTCCCCTTATCCAATGATATCTTCGACTACATCAATATTGTTTGATGCGTAAACAACAACCGCCGAAACTGCCGCCGCAATTAAAGCCGTAATTAGCATGTTTTTTTGATTCGCTTTCATTTTTGTTACCCGCTTTGTGTCTGTTAAATAGAGATTCATTAAAATTCGATTTATAGAAGACAAAATATTTCGCTATCAGGTAAAGCGGCTTTCGGTGCTGGTTTTTTATTTTTCGGTGTGTTGGTTTTTGACTGGCAAGAGTAAAACCCTTACAAAATAAGGGCTTTTCGGTGTGTTTTCGGGCTTGAAATATTTTTACTTGTGATTACTCATTTAAGTAATAAAAACTCATCTAACGCTAGATTATCAACCTTAAACGGCGCTTTTAGACTCACCCTTTTAGCTGATACATTACCAAAACCCGCGCTTTTGATTATGTAGTGCAGGAATTGCGCTTTATATTTTGCGTTCAATTTAGAAACATGATTCAAGCATTCTATCGGTGCATCGGTTGCCTCATTCATGGCTTTTATATCTGCTTTTGTATCAAGCGCGCCGATTATTTTATTAGGTGACATATTCCAAATAGTCTTTGGCACTTCTTGCTTGCGCTGGAACACTGTAACCAATACGCCACCAAAAGCGCGCCCACCTGTAGCTATTTCACCTATTATTGAACTGTCTTTCCCTGTTGTAGAAACAAGTTTCGCTAATTCCTCAATAGCAATATACAACTTTCTTTTTCCATCAAGCGCCGCCCACATCAAGCCGCCAAAAAAGTCTAACTCTTGACGCCTAAACTCTAACATTTCTTTTTGATTTAATGGTTTTTGTGATACTGGATTATAAGCAAGCACAAATTTTTTACCGCTACGCCACGCACTAATAAATGCCTTAGAAAAGGACTTTCTATCGTGAAATGTAAAAACCTCTCGACCGCCTAAACCGTTAAATTTATTAACCTTACCTTTTCGACCGTCAAAGCGATAATTGCCGTATAAATCAAATATAGCGACACAATCACCACAAACCCCCAGCAACTTAACCGCCGCCGTTTTTCCGCCGCCTGTATCTGCGGCGATACATACATGCTCAGCGCTTAACGATTCGTTTATATTTATTGCCATTATGCCGCCTTTTTATCTTCTTCTTTTTCGGTTTCTTTTTGCTTGCTGGCAATTAACGCTTGTTCTTTTTTAAATGCTTTTGCTTGCTGATTACAACCAAATAGCGCACCACCTAACGCCAAACCAAAGGCAAATTCATCTTGATATTTTTTAAGCCAGTCGGGAACATCATCACCTGAGTAATACTTTTTAACTAAAGGAACCGCTTTAAGTGCAATATCTTCTTGTTGCTCGTCACTCATAGAAACGGGCGCTTTAAAAATTGTTGGCAAAAAACTATTAACCGTATTAACACCAAAAGCCGCCAACACCGCCGCATCATCATCTTGCATAACTAATTGATTGCTTGATTCGGTTTCGCTTTCGCCTTGCTCGCTTTCCTCCACCGTTTCGGTTTCGCTTTCGGTGTTACCACCCGACACGAAAGATAAGTTTTTTTCGTATTCGTCTAAGTGGTTATACTGATATTTTTCCTCATTCTCTTTTGCTAGTGTTTCGGTGAATGATTCGGCTTTTTCGCTTTCGGTTTCGTTAACTTCTGGTTTTTGCAATGACAAGGGCGATTCCTGCGATTGCTCCGAAGATTTTAAGGATTCCACCGCTTGATTCACTTGATTCTTGCTCGCTTTTATCTGGTCGTGTCTTTGTGCCGCTGTTGTCATTTTTCATTACCTTTTCAATATTGTTATCTGGTTGCCAGTTTTCGCTGATTTCTGGCGTTACTTCGGTTTTTATTTCGCTTGCTGTTTCGGTGCTAATTGGCTGTAATTCCGCTATTTTTTCGGCTTTTTCGCTTGGCAACTCAACACCGTCAATTATTGCTTGCCATTTAGCTTGTATTAACGCCCCGCTACGCTGGTCTAATCCGCAATTAGGGCAGTGTAAATAGAGTAATTTTTTACCTGTGCGCTTTCGCTTAATACCCGCATTGTTTCCGCAAGCATCACAAGTGCATTCACCCAAGATTGGGTTATCTGTTTTCATCGTTTACCCTCTCGTTTAATCGCTCGATTTCACCAATTAAGCCAACAACAACAATTTGCAATGCATCAAGCGCCTCGTCTGCTAATTGCATTTTTACTGATGGGCGCATTACGCTAGTTTCATTCGCTTGTTTTCGCTTTTCTAATGCTATTTTGAAATGATGTTTTATAACTTTCATTCGTTGACCTCTTTTGTTTGCTTAGGCTGTTTTATAAATATTTTTATCTAGTGACCATTCAACACCATTATCATCTATAAAAATATCTTGTCTTGTTTCTATTGCCTCAAAATTAGAATCGTTTTCCGCCCATTGCCACGTAAGCTTATTCGTTAAAATAATGTGCTCAGGGATTTTCGCGGCTTGACGCATAAATTTAATTGATTCAAAGGTTTGTTTTTTAAGCTGGTTAAACGTTGCTTTATCGTCTGTTATAGCGGTATTCCAAAACCTTTCGCGCATAGCCCAATAAATGAAATTATCTGCTTGCTCTTTGTTTAAGTTGCCTATTGCAAAATCATTAATAAAAGGTAATTCGCTTAATTTTTCATTAATACTTTTTAACGCTTTGTCACCGCCTAACAGTCTATTTTTTAAGTGTTCGATATACGCTTGGCGTTTTTCGCTTGGCGACTTTTTATTGATATTTGACAGCTTTTTAAATTTCGCTTTTTCTTCTGACAATTTCGCATTTACCGCGATTTTATCGGCATAAGCTTTTAATTTTTTACGATGTAATTTTTCCCGTAATTCGCCCAATATGGCAATAAAATTATCCGCGAAAAATTCGCCTATGCACTCCCATTTCGGAGCGCGAGCGCTTGCAGAAACATTGTACCGATTACCTTTGATTTCGCCTTGCTCACCGCTCGAACCTTTCGACAAGTAACCAACCGCTTTTAATAGATAATTACTTGCGGCTTGCGGTGTATGAATTCGCTCAAGCTTGGCGAACCCATGCCCCCAAATACTTTCGAGCCTTTCCGCCCATGCACGAAAATGCTTTTTCTCAACTTTCCATCTCATCATGATATGAACGTGCGGGTTGTCTTCGCCCGCTTTGTTTTTAGGGTTTTCAGCGACCCACATATAATCAAGCGGTGGATAGACTTTTTTTAAGCCGTAAACGGCATCATTTTCCAAGTAATCGCACTCTATATGCTTTCTAAAGTTATAAGGAATACACTCTTCTAAATCTGGTAACGCCTTTATATCGCCGCATGGCAAACGAGGAAAAACCAGTTCAGGACAATACATAGGTAAGGAAAATTTTATTTTTTTTGGTTTGTCGTAATCGATAAACTCGCCGTTATCATCTTGATAAAACCCTACTTCCATGCCCCGCTGGTATATTTTTTGCGCCGCGTCAAAAAATCGAGATACCTCTTTCCCGATGGTTGTTTCTTCTCGCTTTAATTTACCGCGAGCAATATCATCAAACGTTAATGTTAAAAACGTTGTATAACCCGCCCTTGTTGCTGATAAATAAGCGCCCGATTCTAAAATCTGTCTCGTCGCATTTTTTGTTAATTCGTTTGTTTTTCTTTCGCCTGTGGTTATTGGCGGCGCTACTTTTGCACCCAACGCGCCCGACTCAAAACCAAAACGAAACTTATTCGCCCACTCTTGAGCGTAAAGACGAACGCAAACTTTTGAATTTGCGCTAATCGAACCAAGCGGTTTTATATTTTGACTTTTAACGTATTCTCTTTCGCTTATCGTTTTCCTACTCGGTAAGCTTAACGGCTCAGGACAGAAATGCAGTTTCTCGCAATGCTCACGCCATTTCTTGACCTCGTATTGATTAACTTGTGTTTGCACATCAAACACGTGTTTTTTTGCACTAGCGACGTGTTGAAATTCCTTTGTCGGACTTTCGCCCCTCTTGACTAGCCTAAGTCTTTCCTCGTCAATCGCTACGCGATTTTGAGCCGCTACGCGGTGTTTTTTGGTCTGCAAGTCGAATTCTTTGTTTAGCTCGTCAACTGTTTGCAATTGCTTTTTTGTTGGAACTAAAAAAAGCGGCTTTATTAGCCGCTTGCTGTGGTCGATTGCTTTGTTAATTACCATTTTCCAGTAACCTTTAACATTAACAGTCTTTGCTTTGTACTTAATGCGCGTTCTTTTTTGTGTTTATATCGCTCGCGATATATAAAAGCCCACTTAGCTTTTAACATCATTTTAAAAAAAACACCCCCTTGACCTTTTGTTGTCATTAAGTTTTTTATCTTAAGCAATGCAAAAGGAAATTCATCATCCCCCGCTTTATTTTTACGTTGTAAACGCCAAGCTACCGCCCAAATATCTTTTGCCGAGTAGGTTTTTTGCATTTTCATTACACCAGCCCCGCCGCTTTTTTTAACGTGCGCGCTACACCCCTAGCCTCGTCGAAACTATCATTGCAAATCAGACTTCCTACCATTTTGCAGATAACCTCTAACTCATAAAAACCCAGCGATTCACAAAGATTTTCTAACCCCTTTACTTGTCTTTCAATTTCGCACTTATAATCAACCCCTCTAAACTCATGCTCCACCGCTGAATAAAGGTTGCTAACAACATACTTTTTAAGGTTTTCCTCTGTACACTTCATTACACCAGCCCCGCCGCTTTTTTAATCTGACTTGTTACACCGACCATAGCGGCGAGGCTATCCCGCGTTCTTTGTATTGGGTTATTATTTTTAATTTTTGCGCTATTGATTTTGTGGCGCATTTCTGACAAATGCATGTTTGCAATATCAGGTCTGGACTTGTTTTTATTGATGATTTCTTTTGCAAATAGGGTTAATAACTTATCTTGTTCTGCTCGAACCATTATCAACTTGTGCGGATTTTGTTCAGTTTTCATTAATCTACCCTTTGTTATTTTCTTACTTTGGTTTAGAAAATTGTCGGGATTGTTTCGAACCGCACCCGACAACCAAAGGAAGAACTTTAAAATGTTTAAAATGGAGTGCTTTCGAGCCTGATTGAATTGCTTGAACATTGAGCCAACAACAACAAGTAAATCGATATAAGCCGCGAAAGCTTTTTTAGTAAACACTAGAGTAATACAAAAGTAAACTGTTCGGTTACGGGTTGTCTTATCAGTTTACAGGCACTAAACTTAATTTAGCCAACAACAACGAGTAAAACAAAATGACCTTACAAGACCTACTAAACAAGGCTTGCGGCGAGGCAAGCGACACCAAAACATCTATAAAACTTGGAATAACGAGGCAAATGTTCAGCGCATACAGAAACGGGCGCAGATTGCCAAGTGATGAAGTTTTAGAAAAGATTATTGATATTAGCGGCGTTGACCCCGTATTAGCTTACATGGCGGTGTATGCCGAAAGAATTCATAATCCGATAGTATCAAACGCTTTTAGAAATCCAACCCGTTTAACCTCTTAAAACACGCCTTTCATGGCGCGTTAAAACTTCTATTTTATCTGATTGATTTTAATAGAATTGTTGTAAATTAGCTTGATACTAGTAAGTGTGTACAGTATCAAGCTTTTTTATAATTATTTTTTTTATCCATTTATTTTTAAACAAGCCATACTTTTAATACATTGTTTTAATTGGCAAATAATCAAAATAGTAACTTTCTATATTTTAAGTTGAAAAAGTTACTCCGTTATTATTTACAGTAATATTGTAATAATCAGCTATAAATAATTCTTTGATGAAAACTTATGGGTCTAATGCTTGTCCTTATGGCATAATTAACGACACATTATTTGAGAAAAAAATTTAAAATATATTTAATGACTAAAGTAACCCAAGACTTATCCTCTCATACTCCAATGATGCGTCAGTACTTAACAATTAAGGCTGAATTTCCGAATATTCTTGTCTTTTATCGAATGGGGGATTTTTATGAATTATTTTTTGATGATGCTAAAAAGGCTTCTGATTTATTAGATATTTCACTTACAGCTAGAGGAAAGACTGGTGGTAATGCAATTCCAATGGCAGGCGTACCGTATCATGCAGTCGAAAATTATTTAGCTCGCCTAATTCAATTAGGTGAGTCTGTAGCCATTTGTGAACAAATTGGCGATCCTGCAACAAGTAAAGGACCTGTTGAACGAAAGGTCGTTCGTATTGTCACTCCTGGTACGGTTAGTGATGAAGCTTTATTAACGGACAAACAAGACAACTTAATTGTGGCTATCGCTGAAAAACAACAAGGCTTTGGTTTAGCATACTTAGATATGACAAGTGGGCGGTTTGTGTTAACTGAACCTGCTACAACAGAACAATTACAAGCAGAACTACAACGACTATCACCCGCAGAGCTTTTATATCCTGAAACGTTTCAAGATACAACGATGCTCAGTAAATACAAAGGGCTCAGACGTCGACCTGAATGGGAGTTTGATTTAGATACAGCACAGAAATTACTTAATGAACAATTTGGCACGAAAGAATTAACCGGCTTTGGCGTAAACGATAAACATATTGGATTAATGGCCGCGGGTTGTTTGTTACAGTATGTTAAAGATAGTCAACGCTCTGCATTACCTCACATACGTTCTATTTTAGCTGAAACAGCTGCTAAAGGTGTAATTTTAGATGCTGCTACTCGACGTAACTTAGAACTTACTCAAAACTTACAGGGTGGAAGTGAAAACACGCTTGCTTCAATATTAGACACTTCTGCAACACCTATGGGTTCACGATTACTCAAACGATGGTTACATTTTCCACTTAGAGATCTTGATACCTTAAGGACAAGACAAAACTCTATATCAGCCTTAATTACAACAGATACTTATTCCCCTTTACATAGCTTACTTAAACATATGGGGGATATTGAAAGAATCGTCGCTCGTATTGCACTACGCTCAGCACGCCCTCGAGATTTTGCCCGATTACGTAATGCTTTATTGTTATTACCTGAATTACAACAATTATTAACAATGGATGAATTATCTGCACTGAGTCAATTAAAAGCAGATACTGCTCCACTAGGCAATATTGCTACACTTTTGCAAAAAGCTATTGTTGAAAACCCTCCAGTATTAATCCGTGATGGTGGTGTTATTGCTGCTAATTATCACCAAGAATTAGATGTATTACGTGATTTAAGTGAGGGCGCAACTGAATTTTTGGCTCAATTAGAAGAACGAGAAAAGCAAAGAACTGGAATTCAATCGCTTAAAGTTGGTTACAATCGCGTACATGGTTTTTATATAGAAATAAGCCGTAATGCTGCGCAAGAAGTGCCCGACGATTATATTAGACGACAAACACTCAAAAATAACGAACGCTTTATTACTAATGAATTAAAACAGCATGAAGATAAAGTACTTACTGCACAGAGTAAATTTCTTGCATTAGAAAAACGTTTATATGAACAACTGTTTGATTTAATTTTACCTGAACTAGACAAACTTCAAACCCTTGCACAAGCAATTGCTGAAGTTGATGTACTAGCGACATTTGCAGAAAGAGCTGAAACGTTAAACTACGTTATGCCTAATTTACTAGCAGAACCAGGCATAAATATAGAAGCTGGTCGTCATGCGGTCGTTGAACAAATGACACAAGATCCCTTTATTGCCAATCCAGTTGTACTAACAGATCAAAGGAAAATGCTCATAATTACCGGTCCTAATATGGGCGGTAAATCGACTTATATGAGACAAACAGCATTAATTGTATTACTTGCACATATTGGCAGTTTTGTACCAGCAAGCGCTGCTAATATTGGCATGGTTGACCGTATATTTACCCGTATTGGGGCATCGGATGATCTCGCTAGTGGTCGATCAACCTTTATGGTCGAAATGACAGAAACAGCTAATATTTTACATAATGCAACAGAAAAAAGTTTAGTGTTGTTAGATGAAATAGGTCGAGGAACAAGTACTTTCGATGGTTTATCATTAGCTTGGGCATGTGCAGAAATGTTAGCACTAAAAACCAAAGCCTTTACGTTATTTGCTAGCCATTACTTTGAATTAACCCTATTAGCTGAGCAAATTTCAACTTTAGCTAATGTACACTTAGATGCTGTTGAGCATGACGAAAAAATAATTTTTATGCATGCGGTACAAGAAGGCGCGGCTAGTAAAAGCTTTGGATTACAGGTGGCACAACTTGCAGGCGTACCTAAAACGGTAATACAACGAGCAAAACAACGCTTAAGTGAATTAGAAAGTCAACAAAGTGCATCTAATGTTAGTTTACAACCTCAAACTTTTGAGCAGCTAAGCTTAGTAGATGAAAGTCACCCTATTGTTGAAGAGTTAAAAGCGCTTGATGTCGATGATATTAGCCCAAAGCAAGCACTCGATCTGTTATTTAAGCTTAAGAATAAACTTAAATAACTAAAAAACACTTTTAAAAAAACCAGCCTGAATGCTGGTTTTTTTATTATGAAAATGACCGAGTTTAAGCTTGAAATAACGCTTCAATAGATAAATCTTGTTGGCTTAAAATATCACGTAAGCGTTTTAAGGCTTCCACCTGAATTTGACGTACACGCTCTCGAGTTAAACCTATTTCAACACCAACATCTTCAAGAGTAGCCGCTTCATAACCCAATAAACCAAAGCGTCTTGCTAATACTTCACGCTGTTTGGAGTTGAGCTCATTTAACCAATGCACAATATTATTCTTAATATCATTATCTTGCAGCTCATTTTCTGGTCCACCACTCTTTTCATCAGGAATTATATCCAACAACACTTTGTCAGACTCACCTCCAAAAGGTGTATCTACAGACGAAATACGTTCATTTAAACGTAACATTTTAGAAACATCAGCAACGGGTACATTAAGCTCCGCCGCGATATCTTCTGCGGTAGGCTCATGATCGAGTTTTTGAATAAGTTCTCGTGCAGTACGTAAATATATATTAAGTTCTTTAACGACATGTATAGGCAATCTAATAGTGCGGGTTTGATTCATAATGGCACGTTCAATTGTTTGACGTATCCACCATGTAGCATAAGTTGAGAATCTAAAGCCTCGTTCAGGATCAAATTTTTCCACGGCTCGAATAAGCCCTAAATTTCCTTCTTCAATTAAATCTAATAAAGGTAATCCGCGATTATTATAACGACGTGCGATTTTAACAACTAAACGTAAGTTACTTTCGATCATACGTTTACGAGAGGGTTCATCACCTTTTAAAGCAAGGCGTGAAAAGTAGACTTCTTCTTCGGCAGTTAACAGAGGTGAAAAACCGATTTCCCCTAAATACAATTGCGTTGCATCTAGATTTGACGGAGTATCATCCACAATTTTATTAGAATTATTCTCAACGGCAACATTGTCACCTGTACACTCATTTAAATCTTTTTTTATGCTCATGCTATATCTCCCATAAATTTAGCAAAGCCTATACTTAAGTACTAATTAAATATTCACGTTAACTCCATACACCTATCATTAATTATTATCTTCTCGGCAAGTACTTTAATGGATTTACAGATTTTCCACGAAAGCGAACTTCAAAATGAAGCATGACTCTTTTCGCTTCTGTATCACCCATTTTGGCAATGACTTGGCCAGCTTTTACGGTTTGCTGCTCCTTAACTAAAATACTATCGTTGTGCGCATAAGCACTTAAATAATCATCATTGTGTTTAATAATAATTAACCGACCATACCCTCGTAAAACATCTCCAGCATATACTACTTTTCCGTCAGCCGCTGCTTTAATCAAATCGCCTTTGTTACCTGCGATGTCAATTCCTTTATTTCCTTGTTTTTTCGTAGAAAATTTAGAAATCACTCGGCCATTATTTGGCCATTTCCACTGACTAATTTTTTGTGAAAATGTGCCGGTACTCAACGGGGAATTATTGCTTGAATTTTCCCGTCTTGTATTACCACCATACGCCTGCTTTTTAGAAGTCGCAACAGGTTTTTTTACCACTTTTGGTTGACCAATTTGAGGCGTTTCTGTAGAGGTATTACTATTACTAGTGTTGCGAGCATTTTTATCTAAAAATAATTTTTGTTTTGGATAAATGCGATAAGGGGGGGGGATGTTATTAAGTTGAGCTAATTCACGTACATCTAAATCAGCCCTCCACGCTATTGAGTATAACGTTTCACCTTTTTTAACAATATACTCGGTTGTGGTAATGCTACTTTTTACCCGTTTGTGTAACGGTACATGTGCCTTTACATCAACTACAGGAGCAGGCGATTGTCTGCTAGAACACCCAACTAATAATAAAACAATGATGACAGTTATTGTACAGCTACGTGTAAAGTTAAACAAAATAACGTATTAAATCCTATTTGAAAGTTTCTATCTCATCACAAAATAAGCAATAATAATTAATATCACTACTAACCAGCCTAAAACGTCAACCCATTGTCGAATTTTTTGTTCCATGGTTTCACCACCATAATAAATGACCCCCGCAACCAAGAAAAAGCGTAAACCACGCCCTATTGCAGAAGCCAGTAAAAATGGTAAAAAAAGCATCTGTAAAAAGCCAGCACTTACCGTAAATAATTTATAAGGTATTGGCGAAAATCCCGCAAGAAATACCACCCAAACTCCCCAGTGTTCAAACCAAGCAATGGCTGTATTAAAGCGTTCTTGATAACCAAATTCAGTAATGAGTGGTTGGATCCAAGGTTCAAACATTAAGAAGCCAAGATAATATCCAACAACACCACCAATCACTGATGATATTGTTGTTAAGCTCGCATAAAACCATGCTTTTTTTCTGTTGGCTAGTACCATAGGCGCTAATAAAACATCAGGAGGAATAGGGAAAAAAACTGACTCTGCAAATGTTAGTATTGCCAACATAACAGGTGCTAGCTTATGTTTAGCCCATTTTATTGTCCAATCATAAAGTGGCGTGAATATTTTCAAAGTAAGTCGCCCTGCACTAATGGAACAAACTTAACGGCTTCTATTTGCTGTTCATTAAACTCATTGCCATTGCGAGTAATAATTTTCAAAATTTGTGTTTTTTCGCCAACAGGTATCACTAACCTACCACCTTCAGTTAGTTGTTCAAGTAAAGCTTGAGGTACTGTTGTCGGGGCAGCCGTTACAATAATCGCTTGAAATGGTCCTTTACTTTTCCAGCCTTGCCAGCCATCACCATGTTTCATCGAAATATTATGAAAATCAATTGACCTAAGCTTACGCATGGCCTGCCATTGTAATGACTTAATCCGCTCAACTGAAAATACTTTAGGTGTCAGTTGAGCTAATATAGATGTTTGATAACCAGATCCTGTACCTATTTCTAAGATACTTTCAGGTGTACCGCCAGCAATTAATAATTCTGACATTTTTGCCACAATATAAGGTTGGGAAATAGTTTGTCCCTGTCCTATTGGTAATGCTGTATTGTCGTAGGCTTTATGTGCTAATATTTCAGGAACAAATATGTGTCTAGGACTTCTCGCAATAGCTTGTAAAACTTGAGGATTTACAATACCTTCAGCTTGTAATTTTTGTGCTAAAAGCTCACCGCTTCTATTTGTTTTGGCGCCAATACTACTTATTGATCTGGCATTCATTTTACAATACTCATAATGTTAATTGATTTATCCACTGCGACATGGAGTCTATACTTTTATATGCTGTCATATCAACGGTTAAAGGGGTTACTGACGCATATCCTTGATTAATGGCATGAAAGTCTGTTCCTTCACCAGCATCAAGCTCTTTCCCTAAAGAACCGTACCAAAATATATCTCGATTCCAAGGGTCTTGCATGCGTTTCATTGTTTCGGCTTTATGTCTATGTCCCAAACGTGTAACTTTAATGCCCTTTAATTCAGATAAAGGAATATCTGGCACATTAATATTAATTATTTGATCTGCCGGTAAAGGATGTTTAACTAAATGCTTAATAAAGCTTGCAGTAACACAAGCTGCTGTTTCATAGTGCTGTTCATCTTTTCCAGCAAGTGAAACCGCTACAGCAGGCATTCCCATATGACGCCCTTCGGTAGCAGCCGCCACGGTACCAGAATATAACGTGTCATCTCCCAAATTAGCACCTTTATTAATACCTGCTACTACCAAATCAGGTAACGGCTTAACAAGCTGACTTATCCCTAGGTGTACCGCATCAGTCGGAGTACCATTAACAGAGTAAAAACCATTTTCAAGTATTTCAGCACGTAAAGGATTTAACAAAGTAAGTGAGTTACTTGCGCCACTGCAATTTCTATCAGGTGCAACAACGGTAACATTAGAAAATTGACTTAACGCCTGATAAAGTACTTTGATACCTAAAGCATTTACACCGTCATCATTACTTAATAATATATTCATCGCTTATTCCCTATGGCTATCCGCATGTTCTCGCTCCGTTAAGTCATTATAAATAAGTAATTCTCGTAATATGGTGGTGGCAAAACAGCCTGCTGGTAAGAAAAATTTCAATAAGATTTTACTATATTTATCATCCGTTTCTGAACTTTGTTTATCGACAATTATTTCAGCATTACTTAATGAAAGTCTGATACGTCGACGCTCTTGCTTTAAACCAAACTTAATCAATCCGTGACAAATTTCAGGGTGTTTTTCAACTAAAGCATATTCCCCAGCGGCTATTCTCCCAGTAGTTTTTAGCTCTCCAGAGCCCCATAAACAAGCAGTTAAATCGATATCTTTTTCATTAAAACGCTGTTGAATACTTTCATCAACTTCATCTAAATGAAAAATCGATTGTGTGCCAGCTAACATCATCACATCACCAACACTTAGCGTTTCAAAATGATTATTTTTAACACGTTCACTTACTAATTCATTAAACAGATAAGAGCGAGCGGCAGAAAGATAAATACTACGTTTTTTACGATCTTTGACCTTTACACCAGTAAACATAGCTTTAGCTCTGTCAATATTCCCTCCATTAATTCCGAAACGTTGCTCACCATAATAATTGGGTACACCATGACTAACTACGGCATACCATCGGCGAACTAATTCATCAGCATTACGCACCGAACGCAGAGTAATCTCAAATTGATTACCGGTTAAAGCACCAATACGGAGCTTTTTATCATGTCGTTTGTATGTGAGTACTTCTACACCATCAATTGTTAATTGAGATAAATCATCAGTTGCTTTTCCAGGTATATGAACGCCAAACCATTGCTCCGTCACTGCAAAACGATCTTTTAAGCCAGCATAAGTGACCATAGCCTCTTTAACACCAAAGTATTTGGCTAGTTGACGAGCAACAAACACAGTGTTGACTCCTGTTTTACGGATTTTAATAAGTAAATGTTCACCCGTTCCACTTGGCGTAAAAGATAATTGTTCTAAGACAACAAAGTCTTCCATTTTGGTACGTAAATCACCTGTTGAAGTTGGTTCTCCATAAAGGTAAGCAAGGTTCATAGTCACTTAATTATTCTCATTGGAATTATGCGAATTTAAACAATTATCCTGTTTAACAAGTAGAACAACACTATGAACAGCAATCCCCTCTTTTCTTCCTGTATACCCAAGCTTCTCTGTAGTCGTAGCTTTAACATTAACTTGGCTAATATCACATTGTAAATCAGCACAAAGATTCTGACGCATAACTAGTATATGTGGCGCTATTTTAGGTGCTTGTGCGACTATAGTGATGTCGGCATTGCCTAAAATGTAATCGTGTTCTTGCATTAATCGGACAACATGTCTAAGTAAGATTCTACTGGAAATATTTTCATAGTGAGAATCTGTATCAGGAAAATGATTTCCAATATCTCCCAAAGCTAATGCCCCTAATATGGCATCGCATAATGCATGAATAGCAACATCGCCATCAGAATGTGCAATAAAGCCTTGAGGATAAGGGATAGGCACTCCAGCTAAGACAATTGGGCCTTCGCCACCAAACTTATGCACATCAAAGCCATGACCTATTCTCACACTATTTCCTTAAATTTTTGTTGCTGTTGTTTTGACAGAATATATTCAGCTAATTGTAAATCGTCAGGTCGGGTAATTTTTAAATTATCACTACTGCCTTCAACTAATAAACTTTCAACTCCAATATGCTCTATTGCTGATGCTTCATCGGTAATTATCGCATTTTTAGTTAACGCTGTTTCAATTGCAAATAATAATTTTTCTGTCGGATACATTTGCGGTGTTAACGCGTGCCATAATTGATCACGGTCAACAGTTTCAAGCACTAAATTTTGATCAGATAGGCGAGTTGATCGCTTAATAGTATCTCGAATTGGAGTTGCTAAAAGACCACCTGTATTGGCTATTTGGCATTGCTCAATTAAAGCAGAAATATCATGATGACTCACACAAGGTCTCGCTGCATCATGGACAAGCACCCAAGGATATTCTTCTTTATTGATAGACTTTAATCCTGCAAGTACAGAATCAACGCGTTCTTTTCCACCTACAACGGTATTAACATTATCTAACTTTGCCAGATCAGTTGTAGCAAAAAAGTCATCATCTGGGCTGATCACTATTATAACTTTAACGATATTAGGGTGAGACAATAAACGATGAACAGTATGCTCTAAAATTGTTTGGTTTTTTATCATTAAATATTGTTTTGGCTGTTGCATTTTCATACGCTTACCTATTCCAGCCGCAGGAACAATCACCACTAAATGACTAGTATCGTAATTAGTCACTTGTTCAGTTTGTTTAGTCACACATTACCGCTCTTGCTTGTTAGGGATAATTCTAAAAAAGGTTTCCCCTTCTTTTATCATGCCTAGCTCATTACGTGCGCGCTCTTCAATAGCATCTAAGCCTGATTTTAAATCATCAGTATCAGCATAAAGTAGTTTATTGCGCTGCTTGAGTTTTTCATTATCCAGCATCTGTCGAGTCACTTCATTTTCTAATGCTAAATAATCAGGTACGCTGTTTTTACCAAACCAAAGTCGGTATTGTAATAAAACAAAAAAGACTAGCAAAATACTAGTGAGCATGCGCATTTGAAATAAACAAGCCAAATAGATAAGTATCAGCTTATTATATGAATGTCAGCGTCGCTGTAAACACTTGAGCTTAATTAATACTAATTAAATTTCTTAAAGGCGATTGGCTGTTTAAAGTTACGCCAGTTTATCGCACAAGACAGTAGCATTTCTCGTAAGGTAGGGATTACTGGATTAATCTTATGGCTATTAAGCCAAGCATGACCTGCGCAAGCAGCTGTCATTACACGTTTATTAGGTTTTAATAATCGAACCTCATCACTCTCATAATGGCTAGATGTTAAATCAAACCAGCCATGTAAGTTAGTGCGAAAACGTTGCTTTTCATTATCTATTCGATCTATAGAGTCTAAAACAATATGAGTAGATGTGGCTACAGGTACAACTAACCCTGGTAATAGAGTAAGTGATAAGTACCATTCATTTACCTCATGAATATCCTGCCCTGAAACTGGAAAATTACTGGCTTGTTTGGCAGACCAAGTGGCGTTTTGCACATCTAATTCAAGCGGTGATGATGCTTGTGTCATTAAGAAAGCGGTGCGCTTAACATAATAAGGTAGACTTTTTATTCGCTCCTGCAACTGAATTACACTAACAGTATTAATATCTAAACTCGTTAATAACTTTAATTCTCGTTCATATAAGGCGCAGCAAAGCTCAGCTAATTCAGGTAGCTGCTCTTGTTCTTGCCAAAATGAAACTTGCTCGGTCATTGAATAGTGAATACTTTTTAAATGGTTATCGCCTAAGCTTTAAGCATACTTTATTGTTATCAAAAGATAAATATTAGGACCTATGTAAATTATAGATACAAAAAAGCCACGTTAAACGTGGCTTTATTAAATTATTTTATTACAGTTTTTCTGTAAAAATTATTTTAAAAATTTTCTTCTTGCTTGAAGACCAACCAAACCTAGTGAAAATATTAATAAAGTAGAAGGTTCTGGTACGGATGTTGAAGTACAAGGAATTCCAGGAGTTGGTACACATGTACTGCCACCACCACCATTACCATTACCGTCATCAACAGTTAATACTGACTTGCCTAAAGTTACTAACCAACCTGAGTCAATATCAATTTTAACTCTTAAACCATTATTAACTTGTGTAGTTGCCCAAGCATAAGTAGATAAATCAAATTGAGTAAAGTCCCACTCTTGATCTCGACCTATTAAATTACCTAAAGAAACCCAAGAATTGCCATCAAATATTGATATATCATCTTCTTCAGATGGTGAATCGACATCAAATGCAGAAATATCTAGAATGATTGATGTAAAACTACCTGCAATACCATTATGAACCCATTCCCAATCTTGACTTGAATTACGGTAATATGGTGAATTGTTTTTATTACTGTCTACATCAACAAAATACTCTGTCGCTGTATTGCTATTGTATTCTTGTACATCTGTAATTAATGTCGCAGAAGCACTCATACTTAAAAGACAAGAAAAACCAATTACTGCACGACGAATTATTGTTTTCAATTCACTTTCCTTAATATATTTTGATAAATAGATAAAATTCCACTGCAGCAAGCAAAACCTATACCAATAATAAAAAAAACCATTTAAATCATACATTTAAAAATGTAAACATAGTAAAATTATTGTAAACAAATGATTAATGTAAAGTATTCTGACACTATAAGTATTACAATTAATTTATATTATATATACCTAGTCAGGATAGCTGCTCTTGTTCTTGCCAAAATGAAACTTGCTCGGTCATTGAATAGTGAATACTTTTTAAATGGTTATCGTCTAAGCTTTAAGCATACTTTATTGTTATCAAAAGATAAATATTAGGACCTATGTAAATTATAGATACAAAAAAGCCACGTTAAACGTGGCTTTATTAAATTATTTTATTACAGTTTTTCTGTAAAAATTATTTTAAAAATTTTCTTCTTGCTTGAAAGCCAAGTAAACCAAGTCCAAGAATCATTAAAGATGAAGGTTCTGGCACTGTTGTAGTGCATGGAATACCTGGAGTTGGTACACATGCACCGCCGCCACCATTGCCAGTTCCATCATCAACAGTTAACACAGCTTTACCTAAAGTAACTAACCAGTTACCATTTAAAGTGTCAATATCCACTCTAACTTTTAAACCCGCATTTACTTGCGCTTCAGCCCAAGCAAAACCAGTTAAGTCAAATTGAGTAAACGCCCAAACATTATTATTACCAGCTAATGCGCCTAATGAAACCCAATTAACACCATCAAATACTGAGATTTCATCATTTTCAGCTGGTGCATCAACATCAAAAGCTGAAATATCTAAAAGAATAGAGGTGAAAGAACTACCCGCAATCCCATCATGAACCCATTCCCAATCTTGACTTGAATTACGATAATAAGGGTTATTAGTTTTATTACTATCGACATCAACAAAATACTCTGTTGCTGTGTTATTACTATATTCTTGAACATCTAGTATTAACCCAGCTGAAGCGCTCATACTAAAAAGACAAGATAAACCTATTACTGCATTCCGAATTATTGCTTTCATTTGACTATTCCTTAATTTATTTTGATAAATAGATACTTTTCTTAATAAAGCAAAAGCTATACCAAAAACAAAAAAAAATGTTAATTCAATGGGTTGCAACTGTTAACGTAGTAAATTTATTGTAAATAAGTAATTAATGTAAAATTTTTCGACACTATAAATATTACAATTAATTTATTTACTATAGGCAAAGAAAACAAAATGTTATGATAAATTTATATCCTGAATCATGTAAAACCAAAATAGTTAGAGAAAATTATGTTTGCAAACACACCTGTTGCTCAGTCTGAAACTATCACAAAATCTGCAGAAACCAACACAACTCTTAATAGCATAGAACCAGTCAACCTGTTAAAAGATGAAATTGATCAAATGAGTCGAATATATAACATTATCGTCGACTTTTTTGCTAATTATACCTTTCAATTAATTGGCGCATTCATCATCTTTGCTATTGGATATATGCTTGCTGGAAAAATAGCAAATGTAGTGTTGAAGCTTTGTACCAAGCATAAGCTAGACATTACGTTAAGTCACTTTCTTGCCAATACCAGTAAAATGATCATTGTAGTAATGATTGCTATAGTCGCACTAAATAAGTTAGGTATTAGTGTAACGCCATTTATTGCAGCTATTGGTGCTGTTTCATTAGGGGCTGGTCTAGCACTTCAAGGGTTATTAGCTAACTATGCCGCTGGATTTAACATTATAATTATTCGCCCATTCGTAGTAGGTGACACTATAACAGTACAGGGTGTTACAGGCTTAGTTAAAGAAGTCTTACTGGCATATACTATAATTGTTGACGAAGATGATGTAAAAATAACCATCCCTAACAAACACATTGTTGGGGAAGTGTTACACAATTCAAAACATGAATCTCTTTTAGAGCTTAATGTAGGCATATCTTATAAAGAAAATCCTGTAGAAGTGATTAAGATGCTTGAAGACGTTATTGAAAAACTAGGCATATCAAGTGGAGAAAAATCACCGCAAATAGGGATCGATGAATTTGCTGATAGCGCTATTAACATTGGCTTAAGAATTTGGACGCCAACACTTAGCTTATACGATTCCAAGTATAAAGCATACAAGGCAATTTATCTTGCTTTTCAAAAAGAAAATATTGAAATCCCCTTTCCTCAACGCGATGTTCATCTTATTAGCCAAGATTAAACACTGAGCTATAGAATACTTTAAGCAACTAAAATTAACATTAGTTGCTTAATTTTCATTTCATAGGCAAAAATGTCACTTAAAGTGGCCTACGACTTGATTCAGATCAACAAAAAACAATTCTTCACTTTTCTTTATGATATGACTATTTTTATTCCCAATAATCAGTGTTTTAATATTAGTTATCCAGCCGGTATTACGTAAAAATGAATAAGATATGGCCAAAAAAATACTACATAATGTGTCTGTTAAAGGTCAAGATGTAAGATCCTATACCGATGAATTAAGAGCTAAATACCCCATTGTAAAAAATACTTCTCATGAATGGGTATTACTTAAGCATGAAGATGTGAACTTTGCAGCTTTAAATGATGAAAGTTTTTCTAATAACGCTTCTAGATATTTACAGATACCAAATGGACTTGATGGTGAAGAACACACTCGTTATCGAAAAATCATCGATAAATACTTAACACGTCAAGCTTTAATACCTTATATTCCTGTTTTTGAAAACATAGCAAAGCAATTAGTAAAAGATCTTCCAAAAGGTGCCATATTAGATGCTGTAAATGATATAGGAGCCGTTTTTGCCGTACGAGCCCAAAGCAAATGGTTAGGCTGGCCAAAAAACTTAGAGACTACATTGTTAGCATGGATGAAAGAAAACCATGCTGCCACTCGTTCAGGTGATCATGCTTGGACTTCAAGTGTAGCTGAAAAATTTGATGATATTGTTCAAACGATAATTCAATCACGCCGTCATTCAGCAAATAAATTAAATAACTCTTCTGCTATCGATGTAACTGCACAGCTATGTAATGAAAAAGTTGATGGGAGATTGTTAACAGAATCAGAGCTTGTTTCAATTTTACGAAATTGGACAGGAGGAGATCTAGGTTCTATTGCTTTATGTGTTGGTGTAATTATCGCTTATATTGCTGAGCATCCTGAATTGATTGATCATATACGTAAAGCATCAAACAATGAGGTAGAAGACATCATTAATGAAATACTACGTATTGATAATCCTTTTGTTTCTAATCGTAGAATAACAACTTGCCCGGTTAAAATTGCTGGCCAAAGTATCCCCAAAGGTGCACGGGTAAAATTACATTGGACCTCAGCAAACCGAGATGAATCTGTATTTAATAATAATCAATTTGATCCGAAAAAAAATGCAGATAAAAATTTAGTCTATGGTATTGGCAAGCATGCCTGCCCTGGACGGCTATTAGCAAGTTGGCAATTAAGAATAGCATTACAAACATTACTTGCAAATATAGACAATATAGCCTTGATATCAGAGCAAATGCCAGAGCGCGAAGTAGCTCCTGTGGGTGGGTATCATAGAGTCCCCGTTATTTTCACTTAATTGTTAGATATGGCCAGTGTTGAAGAATTCCAATTAAATGCACAATGCCAATCACTAAACATATTATTGAACTCCACAACCAAAATTCTGGCGTCCGTCCTAAAGGGTTAGCCATCAAAAATAATCCAGCGACGCCACGGATTAGATAAATAGCAGTAATAATTAGAAGTACAACTTTAATAAAAGGTAAACGAACAATAATCCCGGCAGCAGAAAAGGCATAAAGAGACCATAAAGACAGCACACAAAAAATACCTGCCGTGATCATTGCTGGCTTTGTACTACCCTGCTCTGCAAGTTGTGCCATTTGCTCACCAGCACCTAAAAAACGATACCAAGATGCACCAAAATATATACACGCCAAATGTAAGATGGCAGCAATAGCACTTAAAGCGCCCGCACTGATTAAAAAAATATTCATACACGTCCTTATGGTTATTAAATTTAGCTGAGATAAGTCTAATAATTATACGTCGATATTAAGTTTCATAATAATACGACTTTAATCAATAGACTCACCAGTAACACACTTTTTACATTCTAACTGATAACCGAGCATTGATGCTCGCCCTGCAATAGTCACAACCCATGGTCTAGAAATAAAAGGGGGGATATGTCTAACATGCTGACAGTGACCACATTCAAGAACTGCAACCCAATGGTTTTCATTATCTTTCTTAAAGCTAACAATAGCTTGATTCATAACATTAGCTTTCGTTATTTGATAGCAATATGCACTTCTATTTGATTACCACTTGGATAGTATTCAAAGTCTGTTGTATAAAGCCTTTGATGATCAACGTCTTCATTAGTGAAGTAATGCCAAATTTCTGTCCAAGCATCAATCGCTATTTGTGGCATTTCACCTTGATGTGTAAAAACAAGATACTTACCTTGTGGTATTGTTATTGGCTCTAAATTCTCAGGAAATGATGTCCCGTCAAAACCTGCTAACACCGTAAATTTTCCCGTATGATCAGATTCATAATCAGAATACACGCCGTATACCCTTTCACCATTTTTATAATCAACAGGCACCGTATTATCAAATGTTTGCCATAATGCACCTATTTTTCCTGTATCGGGATTCATTTCGGTCTCATTATCAGTTCTGATAGCAAGCCCGTGAATTGTTTTCCCTAAAAAATGCCTAATTTCCATTGTTATCTTCCCTATATTATTTAAACAATTAATCAGAATAAAAAAGCCAGTTAATAACTTAACTGGCTTTAAGACTTCAACTACCGATCAACTTTTATATCGTAAAATAGACAATCTTAACTATTAAGTTGAACTCAAATCCGATCGACAAATAGTTGATATTTTTCTTGAAATTAAAAGGATTATTGACCTTTAACTTCAGACAAACCGTTAAAAATAGCTTTATCACCTAAAAACTCTTCGATTCTAAGTAATTGGTTATATTTAGATACTCGATCAGAGCGACATAAAGAGCCCGTTTTAATTTGTCCTGCAGCAGTACCTACAGCTAAATCAGCAATAGTTGCATCTTCAGTTTCACCTGAACGATGAGAAATAACCGCAGTAAAACCAGCATCTTTCGCCATTTTAATAGCTGCTAAGGTTTCAGTTAATGAACCAATTTGATTGAACTTGATTAAGATAGAGTTACCAATACCGTTTTCGATACCACGGGCTAAAATTTTAGTATTAGTTACAAATAAGTCATCACCAACGATTTGAACTTTATCGCCTAATAGTTTGGTTTGGTAAGCAAAACCGTCCCAATCTGACTCATCTAAACCATCTTCAATTGAAACAATTGGGTATTGCTCACAAAGTGTCGCTAAGAAGTCAGAAAACTCGTTAGCTGTAAATTGTTTACCTTCGCCTTTAAGGTCGTAAATAGCCGTTTCTTTGTTATAGAACTCAGAAGCAGCGCAATCCATCGCTAACGTTACATCTTTACCTAGCTCATAACCAGCAGCGGCAACTGCTTCCTTGATGACAGCTAACGCATCAGCATTTGATGCTAAGTCAGGCGCAAAACCACCTTCGTCACCAACAGCAGTATTTAACCCTTTAGCTGATAATACTTTTTTAAGCGCGTGGAAGATTTCAGCACCCATACGTAATGCTTCTTTAAAGCTTTCAGCTCCAACAGGCTGAATCATAAACTCTTGAATATCAACATTATTATCAGCATGTTCACCACCATTGATGATGTTCATCATAGGTAATGGTAATGAATATTGACCCGGAGTACCGTTTAAATCAGCAATATGTTCAAACAATTGCACTTTCTTTTCCATTGCAGCAGCTTTAGCGTTAGCAAGTGAAACAGCAAGTATTGCATTAGCACCAAATTTTTCTTTATTTTCAGTACCGTCTAAATCAATCATAATTTGATCAATAGCCGCTTGTTCAAGTGCATTTTTTCCAACTAAGGCAGCAGCAATATCATTATTTACTGCAGCTACGGCTTTTAAAACGCCTTTACCTAAATAACGCGACTTATCACCGTCACGTAGTTCTAATGCTTCTCTTGAACCAGTAGAAGCACCAGAAGGCGCTGCTGCACGTCCCCATGCACCAGAGTCTAAATAAACGTCGGCTTCTACGGTTGGGTTACCGCGAGAGTCCATTATTTCACGTGCAATTATTTTACTGATATTCGCCATTATTATTCCTCTAATTTGCTGTTCATAACGCTGATGAACCAACATAACTTAAGCTAATTTTATCTTGAATTATTCAAGGGGTAAAAACACAAAACCGCGACATTGCCACGGTTTTTTTAATCTATTATTTTGAGCTAGACTTTTTTTTCTGCTCCGCATAGGTAGCAGCAATAAAGCTTTCAAATAATGGGTGTCCATCTCGTGGAGTCGAATTAAACTCAGGATGGAACTGCCCCGCAATAAACCATGGGTGATCTGATATTTCAATCACCTCGACTAATGATTTATCAGTAGATAAACCTGAAAACACTAAACCCGCTTGGCTTAATTGATCTCGGTAGTTATTATTTACCTCAAAACGATGACGGTGTCTCTCATAAATTGTTTCACTACCATATACGTCATATACCTTGGTACCTTTCACAAGGTGACACAACTGAGAACCTAAACGCATAGTGCCGCCAAGGTCTGATTTTTCACAGCGATACTCAATTTTTCCTTGTTCATCTAACCATTCATTAATTAAACCAACAACAGGATATTTTGTTTGCGAATTAAACTCTGTGCTATGCGCGCCTTCTAAACCGGCAACATTACGTGCATATTCAATTAATGCTACTTGCATACCTAAACAAATACCGAGATAAGGTACTTTGTTTTCACGTGCATATTTTACAGCGGCAATTTTCCCTTCCACGCCACGTTCACCAAAGCCTCCTGGAACCAATATAGCGTCAATATCTTTGAACATATCAACACCTTTTGACTCAACATCTTGTGAATCTATGTATTTAATTTTTACATCGACTTGGTTTTTAATACCAGCATGTTTAAGCGCTTCATTAACTGATTTATAAGCATCAGGTAATTCAATATATTTACCTACCATGCCAACAACAACTTCACCTACTGAATTAGCTTCCTGATAAAGTACTTTTTCCCACTCACTTAAATCAGCCTCGGGTAAATCTAAGCCGAAACGCTTACAAACAATGTCATCTGTACCCTGTGATTTTAAAATAGCAGGAATTTTATAAATACTATCAACATCGCGCATTGCCACAACCGCGCGCTCTTCTACGTTAGTGAATAAAGCAATTTTAGCCTTCTCATTTGCAGGAATACTTACTTCACTTCGACACACTAAAATATCAGGGAATATACCGATAGAACGTAATTCTTTTACAGAATGCTGAGTAGGCTTAGTTTTAATTTCACCGGCTGCAGCTATATAAGGAACTAATGTTAAATGCATAAACATTGCACGTTCACGACCTAATTCAGTTCCTAATTGACGAATCGCTTCTAAGAAAGGTTGAGATTCAATATCTCCTACTGTACCACCTACTTCCACCATAGCTACATCGTAGCCTTCAGCACCTTCAATCACTCTGCGCTTTATATCGTTAGTAATATGTGGAATAACCTGAATAGTTGCACCTAAGAATTCGCCTCTACGTTCACGAGCTAAAATGTCTTGATATATGCGCCCTGCAGTAAAGTTGTTACGTTTAGTCATTTTGGTGCGAATAAAACGCTCGTAATGACCTAAATCTAGATCAGTTTCAGCACCATCTTCAGTAACAAATACTTCACCATGTTGAATCGGGCTCATTGTCCCTGGGTCTACATTGATATAAGGGTCTAGTTTAAGCATAGTTACCTTTAAACCACGCGCCTCAAGAATCGCCGCTAAAGAAGCAGCAGCAATGCCTTTACCAAGAGATGAAACTACACCACCCGTTACAAATATATATCTAGTTGTCATGCGATACCCAGAGTCAGGAAAAACAGAATTTTGCGTCAAAATCATTAAAAAGTTTTAGACAAACTAACGATTCTGACAGGACGGGAAAGCATTATACTTAAATCCCACGATTACGACAATAAAGATCTTACTTTCTCTTGCTATAAAATAGTTAAATCATAAACGAATAAATTAAATATCGACTTATAATTGTAAATCACTATAAAAAAGTTACCATTACCTTATTTATTACAGAAAGCTACTCCTATGTCTGAAAAACTTAATAATGTCCTTAACTCAATAGATCGTATAAATTCGCAAGATCCTAACGTAACTATTGTGGGTGGAATCGAAAAACCCAAAGAATTATTATATGGACAATATATGAGCGAATGCTTAGCCCAACATTGGCCGGATGCAGATGAATACTTACAAATAGCAGTGCGTGCACAACATATAAAACGTTGGCATTTGAAACGCAGTGATTTTTCAGAAGGTAAGCAAGGTTATTTAACATGGCGCAAAGCATTAGGTTTATTTCATGCTCAAACAACTAAAGAACTTATGATTGACTACGGATACGAAGAAGTTGAAGCTGAAACCACATCCCGTATCATTCGAAAAGAAAATTTAAAATCAAATCAACAAAGCCAAACACTAGAAGATGTTGCCTGTTTAGTCTTTTTACAGCATTATTTTGAAGATTTTGCCACTAAGCATAGTGAAGAAAAAATTATACGGATATTACAATTAACATGGAGAAAAATGTCTGAAAAAGGACATAATATTGCATTAACACTTACCTTACCTTCGCATTTAAGCAAATTAGTTGAAAAAGCCTTAAGTTAATATTTTGTATTGTTAATTTGACTGTGCTGTTTATCGATTGCCATTAGAAAGTGGTAATCGATAAATAAAAATAAATGGCCCTAATACTAATAAAAACACCAATAATTGCAAATACCATTGCGGTAAAAGGTAACACGACCAAGCAACCGCTAATATCATTGATAGTAACGATATAATCTTCGCTCTCTTGGGAATACTACGAGATTCTTGCCAGTGATAAATTAATGGACCAAACATTTTATTTGCTAGTAACATTTTATGTAACCGAGGAGCAGATTTAGCAAAGCAAGCAGCCGCAACTAACAAGAAAGGAGTTGTCGGCAATAACGGTAAAATAGCCCCTAAAAGAGCCAATCCAACAAAAAAAACACCTGATAATTTCAATAACATAAACATACAACTATGTAGAGAAACAAAGATACCCCTATTATAGAACAAGCAATTTATAAAAGCAGCTAAGCTAAACTTACCATATATAAACATTAATCCATTAGGGATGTTAAAGACTTTGTATTGTGTAGGCAGATATTGTAATCTCAATACTATATATTGATAAAGCCAACAAAGGTAAATTCTACAATGTATATAAATGAAATTACTGACTTTTTAGCTTGGTGTACTCTGCTCAACTTAGGAATTTATCTATTTTCTGCATTATTTCTTTTAGGTTTTAAAAATTTTACTATGAATATTCACAGTAAAATTTCAGGTATTGCCCCTAACGCTTTACCTAAACTATATTTCAAATTTTTAGGTAATTATAAAATAGGCATATTCCTTTTTAATATAGTACCTTATATCGCGTTGCGATTAATGGCTTAAACTAATACTAGAAAATTTAGTTCAGGTATTGTCTGATATTTACGTGATACAGCACATAATAAATACTTGTTTTACTAATCAATTATATCAATACTAATTATATATTTCGTTAAACTAACAAAGTGAGTTTTGTGTATGAAATTTTTAGTTTTCTTGGGAACTGTACGCGATAGTTCCCCTCCTCGACCTGCTCGACTAGGTTTACGAGTATCGAAGGCTTGTATTGAGTGTTTAACTAGCCGATATACTGACCATGAAATAGAGTTAATTGATGCTTTAGAATATCCTCTTGAATCAATTTTTAAACCTCATTTTGCTTATCCAAAAAGTAAAGCCCCCACCACACTGAATGAGCTTGCTGACAAAATTGAATCAGCTGATGGCTTTATCATGATAAGTCCTGAATATAACCATTCTATGAGCCCTGCATTAGCAAACCTGCTAAACCACTTTGGCAGTTCGCTATTTTCATACAAGCCCAGTGCTATAGTAACTTATTCTGCTGGTCAATGGGGCGGAATGCGAGCTGCAGTAGGAATGCGAACCTTTCTTTCAGAGTTAGGATGCCTTCCCGTTTCAGCAATGATCCACGTACCTAAAGCTCAAGAAGTATTGACTGAAGAGGGTAAAATGCAAGAGGGTGAAGATCAAACAGCTTGGTTTAACTATTTAGGCCGAGCGTTTAATCAACTAATTTGGTGGGCGGAAGCTTCAAGCCAGCATAAAGCCAATATTAATCCTCACCAATTAATAACTGACTTCAAAAAAACACCATCAGATCGTAATGCTCCCTAGAAAAAAATCCTTCAATTAAACATTCAGCTTTAACTGAAGGATTTATTTACCAACATAAAAGCTATTGAATAATGAATAGAGTAAAAGTAATTAAACTAACGCTCTTCATTCCAACTGAACAAATAAGATCCTAATAGTAAGAACAGTGTCGACATGCCAATTAGAACAACTACGTGATAACTAATATCAGCTAATGTTGCGCCTTCGGTAATGATTTTCCTCGCGCCTGAAACTAAATGTGTTAATGGTAAAATATCTGCAAATTTTTGTAATAGTAGTGGCGAACCTTCTAAACTAAACCAAACGCCTGATAAAATCATCATGGGCCACGACGCTAAGTTCAATAAGCCGCCCGTTAATTCTTCACTTTTCGAACGACAAGCAACTAATAAACCTAATGTTATTAAGCTAAATGCCCCTAACGCCCCAATAATAAATAAGTCGAAATAGCTACCAAGCATATAAAAGTCGAAAAATAAATTACAACCGGTATATATCACTGATGAAGTGATCATGACTATCACTAAGCGAGAAAGTAGCTGAGCACTAACAAATTCAAAGGCTGTTAACGGCGTAGCTTTTAAGCGTTTTAACACTGAATTTTTACGATAACGTACAATGACATACCCTACACCGAATAGGCAGCTAAACATCATATTCATCCCCAAAACCCCCGGTAAAACCCAGTCAACGTAACGTATTTTCTTTCCTGATACTTGCTGCATTGTATAGCTGTGATGACTAGCCAGAAAAATTTTCTCTGTTAAATAACTTTTAGGTGATGATGGATTTATCCAATATGTACTTTTTGAAAAGTCTATGAGTAAATCAATACTATGCTGGGCTAATTTTTTTTGTGCGATAGTCGGATCATTATAATCTATGAAGTCGATATATTTGGTTTCAATAAAATTTGAATTTACCTGGCTTAAATTCATCACGCCTATTTTGTATTGAGACTGCCCTTCACCAGAAAAAACAAGCGACATACCCACTAATAACAATACGGGGAAAATAATACTCCACGATAACGAAGATTTATCTCGTACAAATTCAATATTACGGGCTTTAACTACAGCGAAAAAACGTTTTAAGTTCATATTATTCTCTTAGTGAATGACCTGTTAACTTTAAAAATAAATCATCTAAATTGGCGGATTTTACATGTAAACCTTCCAGCGATATTTGTTCCTTCATTAATAAAGCTAAACTGTGTTCAATATTTTTTGAATTAATTTCAACGCGATCGCCATTGACTTGCCACTGATACTTTTGAATCAATTCAGGCTTTATGTTCGCTGAAGGCAAATAAATAAATACTTCTTTAAAGTGTTTATCGAGCAATTGATGTGGACGTCCCGCTTCAATTATTTTACCACGGTCCATTACCACCACATCGTCACATAAGCGTTCAGCTTCATCCATATAATGTGTTGTTAAAATAACGGTTTTATCGCGTTTTTTAATATTCTCAATTAACTGCCAGAAATTACGACGAGCCTGAGGGTCAAGACCCGTTGTCGGTTCATCTAAATAAATAATTTCGGGGTCATTAATTAAGGCCAAAGCTAGTAATAAACGTTGGCGTTGCCCACCAGAAAGTAACCTATTATCTTTATTTAAAAACTCCCCTAGATCACATAGCTCAATAAGTTGAGCATGATCAACGGTATGTTGATAAAAAGAAGTAAACAGGTTTAATGTTTCTTTTACGGTTAAAAAGTCTTGTAAAGCCGTGTGCTGAAATTGGATCCCTATTTGTTGGGCAACTTCACTTTTCATCGGTTGGCCATAATAGTTAATTTGACCAGAGCTTGGCTTTAAAATACCTTCCATTATCTCAATTGTAGTGGTTTTTCCTGCCCCATTAGGTCCTAAGATGCCAAAACAAATGCCTTTATCGATTGAAAAACTAATATCATCAACCGCACTAAACTCATGATAACGTTTAACTAAATTAATGACTTCTATTACTGCACTCATATTTTGTTACCTTAGCACTCAATTGATAATAATTCTCATTTACAACATTAATATAATCCGTTATTCTTTTTGAAAACATTCTATAAATACAAAGTGCTCACATACATTACCAAGGGGGTATAATGACATATTTTCAAACATTTTCTATCGATAATGAAAAAGTACAAATAGAATTGACTCAAGCCCTACTTGCCAAAATTATTGCTAGCGGCTTGATTTCAGCAAATCAATTAAAATGTTTAAATAACTCAACCAAAAAAGCGTTATGGGAAACTATTTTACAAAGTAGTGAAGAACATCTACATAGTATGCTGCCATAGCGAGTTTTGTGCTACTCAATAAGCTTTGAAGAATTAGACGTTAACAGATATAACTGTTTAGCTTGGTCAACAAGGGCATTATTTAAAGCCTTTTTACCAGTAAACTGATATTGACGGCATAAATCGGCTATACTTCGCCGTTGTAAAACTTTTGCAATGAGTAATTCAATAGGTAACTTATCAGCGCGGTTCGCCTTTGTACTTATCACATTAGATAACCAAATACTTAATGAAAAAGCACAGGCATCATACAGTGACACTTTATTAACAAAATCTTCTACCACAATTAAATCATTAATAGATAGTTTAGGTAATATTTTAGGTTTTACTTGCTGGTAAATATACTGAACCAATTCAGGATTAAGCTCTTGAAACTGTTCAGATAAATAATAGTTAAAACGCTGATAAAACTGCTGATTAATACTCAATAGCTTAGAATCAGCCGTACTTGAGAGTGCTTTAAGTAAGATACAAGAATGCTCTCCACTGGCTTTATCCTTACTGAACCCAATACGCGCAAACTGGTAATCTGCTTTACCCCAGAAATTAACGAGACTTTTGTTAATACCAAATGATGTACCTATAAAATCATAATCGTTATTAAGCGCGTAGTCTTCTATGAGCGCTAATAAATCACTACCAATACCTTTTCCATGAAGTTCAGGTTGAACAGCAATTCGCATTATACGTAAATACTTATATTCAAACGCTGTTTTCACCCCACAATGCAGCAATAAAGACTGTGGTAAAAATTGATTCTTTAAACGCTTTTTTGATGCTAAAGCTAATTGAATATCTGTATGCGATGCATTACTTTCATTCAGTGCTAATGCCACAGCAAGCACTGTTGAATGGTTACTAGCGAAACTAACGAAGATCGTTAACTCCTGATTTGATAATAAGAGTTTTAAGTCGCTAGGCGATGTTTGATAATGTGCAGTGACCAACACATTAAAGACTTCTTGCAAGAGTGATTCATTCTCGACTAATTCTTTCTGGCTCACTTGCCTCATATACTCCTTTTTAGCAGGCAAGTAATTAGACAACAAATTCTTTTCATCATTGAGAAGGGCTAATTTAGGAGCAAGCAAAAAACTTGAAAAAATCAACTGCTCCAAAGGATCATTTTCACTCCAGCGGATCGGTTGATGGATATGAAGTTGGGCAAAGTTAGGCGTTTTATCTGCAAGAATTTTTTTAAAGTTAATCGCAAACCCACGACCCGCGCCTTCATACCCATGAACCGTTGATGAGAAAACAACTCTAGCATAACGCTCAAGTAAATTTGATAATAAATAGATAGGAATGGCAGCGGCTTCATCAATTAATAATAAGTGTGCATTGGGCTTATCTAACACCAAGATATCGACCGGAATAAATTCAACACTATGATTTTTATATGTAAAGTAATCACCAGAGCATTTACCTTTGTCACAAGTTTTATCTAATTGCGAAAAAAATACAGCCACAGCATCGCGATGTGGTGCCGTTATTAGCAGTTTAAGCTTAGTAGATTGCTGTTGACTCATAAATAGATTCGCCACAGCAATCGCTAATGCTGAAGATTTACCTCGACCTCGGTCAGCAGTTAACACTAACGGCCTTTTTCTGTGACCATTAGCCACTTTTTCTATAGCTTCGACTGCTAAAAGCTGATCGTGGGTGATACAATTATGGTGTTTAAAATTTCCTATTTCAGACAAGCTATTATCAGTGTAGGTGATATTAAAATCGGGGAGTTTTTTATTTTCTTGTCTCAATATTAAGACATTTTCATCATTAACAACTTTTTGCCAAAAACGCGAAATAAATAAGCTAGCTTTATCATTTATCATGTCAGGTGAACATAACCAAAACATGATACCTCCAGCTTTAATGGTCCCACTTAAAGCGGCAAATGCATCAGGGTGAAATTCATCATCGGCGAAAATCACCAAATCATTTTCAGTGCCTAAATGATGGCGATAATTCTTAATGATGAGGCTTGATTTGCCACAAAACTGTTCACCAAAAGCAATTATTCTTCTATGATTCACACTAGATGCATAAAAATCTTCATCATTTAGGTAGTCATCAACTAGCTTATTTGACCATGTTAAATCACCACATAACACCACCAAACGGCGTTGATTATATATCGCTAATTTTTGGCGAAGGTCTGATACCCACAAACGAAACATTTGAGTAGTCAAAATATACTTTCTTTAGTTAATTTACTTGAAGTTTAGCAAGCATTTGTCTAAACCTAAACTAGAGTGTCATAAAACAATAAGTTAGAGATGACTTAAGTTAAAGGATATTTCTTTGATTTCAATCAACATTTAACATTATAAGCCATGTCATTATTAAACCCTTCTAGCTACAAGGAGAATAAAATGAGTGACAACCACAGCCCAGAGCAAATAAAAAAGTATGAGAAGAATACATTTGTATTTCTTGCGGTGTTTTTAGCACCAATTCTTTCAATAATTATTGTCGGCGGTTTCGGGTTTATGATTTGGATCAGCCAAATGATTTTTGGCCCTCCTACTTCATAAGAATATATCATCTCATGAATAATAAGCTAGAAAACCCAAGTAGACGACGTCTTTTTAGAGGGAAAGTCACTCCCCCTACTCCTTCATTACGTTTACCTTGGATAAAAAATGAAGATCACTTCTTAAGCAATTGTACTCAATGTGGAGACTGCATCGAAGCTTGTGAAACCAATATAATCATTAAAGATGATGCTGGCTTTCCAGCTATCGACTTTTCAAATAATGAATGTACTTTCTGTGATAAGTGTCATGCAAGTTGTCAACAGCCTTTATTTGTTGATAAGCACGATATAAAAACTAACAATCCCCTTCCATGGCCAGCTCAGCTTGAAATTAATAACCAGTGTTTAGCCGAAAACAATATTTTTTGTCAGAGTTGTCAGGACGTATGCGAAACAAGCGCTATTGTGTTTGATTTTAAAAAAAGCAGCATTCCAACACCTACCATTAATTTAGCTGACTGTACCCAATGTGGTGCTTGTATTTCAACTTGCCCACAAGATGCTATATCACTCAACCTTACTAAATTAGAGATTACCCATGTCTGAAATTTACACACCCGCTAAAACATCAACTAAGGTAGAGCCAGCTGTTGAGTATCATGTGGCAAGCTATGTTGCACATGCTCAAATGCATTGCATAGAGAATGTTACCAATGACATATCGCTTATCGAAGGCGCTGAAATTCATGCAATTAGTAAGGAAGGTAAAATAGTTTTTACATTAGAAGCCTCAACACAGAAAAAAATTGGTTTTTTAATTGACCAACTAAAACATCATACCGGCCTGTTTAGTCTGTCTCCGGTATATCATCAATTTTTAACAGAAGATTTACTAACCGAAGGGAAAGGGTGAGTATATGACTATTAATCGCCGAGAATTTATTAAAGCTAATGCTGTTGCCGCTGCTGCTGCCGTTGCTGGCGTATCAATTCCAACTAACGCAACTAACTTAATTACTAGTAGTGATATAACAAAACTCAAATGGGACAAAGCGCCATGTCGATTTTGTGGGACAGGCTGCAGTGTTAATGTAGGTGTTATGGATGGCAAAGTAGTTGCTACCCATGGTGATATAAAATCGCCAGTAAATAAAGGGTTAAACTGTATTAAAGGCTATTTTCTTTCAAAAATAATGTACGGAAAAGACCGATTAACCACTCCTTTATTAAGAATGAAAAATGGGGTATTTGATAAAGACGGTGATTTTACTCCTATATCTTGGGATGCTGCTTTTGACATAATGGCAGAAAAAGCCAAAAAAACATTAAAAGACAAAGGTCCTACAGCTATTGGCATGTTTGGCTCAGGACAATGGACGGTATTTGAAGGTTATGCTGCATCAAAATTAATGAAAGCTGGATTTAGAACCAATAACATTGACCCTAATGCCCGTCATTGTATGGCATCAGCTGTTGGTGGCTTTATGCGCACTTTCGGCATTGATGAACCTATGGGCTGTTATGACGATATAGAAGCTACTGATGCTATGGTGCTTTGGGGTTCAAATATGGCAGAAATGCACCCTATTTTATGGACGCGTATTACTGATCGTCGTTTAAGCTCGCCACATGTAAAAGTGGCAGTTTTATCTACTTTTGCTCATCGCAGTTCTGATCTTGCTGATAATAGTATGATTTTCACCCCGCAAACCGACTTAGCCATACTAAACTTTATTGCAAATTACATTATTAAGACGGATCGAGTAAATAAAGACTTTGTTAATAAGCACACCAACTTTAGGCTAGGTGCTACTGATATTGGTTATGGTTTACGTCCAGAACATCCATTAGAGCAAAAGGCCAAAAACAATGGTAGTAACGCAGGAGATTCAACGCCCATTGAATTTGAAGAGTATGCGAAGTTTGTCAGTACCTATACTGCCGAATACACTTCTGAACTATCAGGCGTATCCGTCGATAAATTGAATGCATTAGCAGAACTTTATGCGGATCCCAAAATTAAAGTGTGTTCGTTTTGGACCATGGGTTTTAATCAACATACTCGAGGTGTATGGGCAAATAACCTCGTATATAATATTCATTTATTAACAGGAAAAATATCAACCCCTGGCAATAGCCCTTTCTCGCTAACAGGACAACCCTCTGCATGTGGTACAGCACGTGAAGTAGGCACTTTTTCTCATCGCTTACCTGCGGATATGGTCGTTAACAATAAAGCTCATCGTGATAAAGCAGAAAAATTATGGAAAGTTCCTCACGGTACTATTCCACCGAAACCAGGATACCATGCCGTTTTACAAAACCGTAAATTAAAAGACGGAGAATTAAACTTCTATTGGGTTCAATGTAATAACAATATGCAAGCGGGAGCCAATATTAATGAAGAAATGTATCCTGGATACCGCAACCCTAAAAACTTTATCGTTTGCTCTGATCCTTACCCAACAGTTACTGCACAAGCAGCTGATTTAATTTTACCTACCGCAATGTGGGTAGAAAAAGAAGGCGTTTATGGTAATGCAGAGCGGAGAACGCAAGCTTGGTATCAAATGGTTGATGCACCTAAAGGTGCAAAATCTGATTTATGGCAATTACTAGAATTTGCCAAACGTTTCAATATTGAAGAAGTTTGGCCAAAAGAGTTAATTGAACAAGATCCAAGCGTTAAAGGGAAAAACTTATTCGAAGTGCTTTTTAAAAATGGTCAAGTAAATAAATTCTCACTCGATGAAATACCAGAAGACCGACTTAACGATGAAGCTCGCCATTTTGGTTTTTATCTACAAAAAGGTTTATTTGAAGAATATGCAAGCTTTGGCCGAGGAAAAGCACACGATCTAGCAGACTATGATCGTTATCATCAAGAACGAGGTTTACGCTGGCCAGTAGTTAATGGTAAAGAAACGCTTCGTCGTTTTAAAGAAGGCTCTGATCCTTACGTAAAAGCGGGCAGTGATTTTGAGTTTTATGGCCATAAAAACGGACGTGCTGTTATTTTTGCATTACCCTATGAGCCTGCTGCTGAAAGCCCTGATGATGAATATGATCTATGGCTATCAACAGGCCGAGTACTTGAACATTGGCACTCAGGTTCAATGACCCAACGTGTACCTGAGCTTTATAAAGCCATTCCTGATGCGCTTGTGTATATGCACCCCGATGATGCTAAAAAAAGAGGTATGCGCAGAGGTGATTTAGTCAAACTTGTTTCTCGTCGAGGTGAAGTGCAAACTCGTATTGAAACTAGAGGACGAAACAAACCACCTATAGGTTTAGTTTATATGCCTTGGTTTGACGCCAGTCGATTAGTTAACAAAGTAACATTAGATGCAACAGACCCTTTATCAAAACAGACAGATTACAAAAAATGTGCTGTCAAAGTGGTTAAGGTTTAGGGGGTAATCATGAAAATCATCATTAATATCGCTAAAATATCTAAAATAGCTATACAAACACTTATAGTAGCGACTTTATTCGTAACTAACGTAATTGCAGAAAACCATAACATAGCAACTTTACGCGCTAGCACAAGTATCGACACCCAAGCGACACCATCACCTATTGCAAACGTAATTAATAAAGATATAAAGCAAGCACGAAATTACCCCATGCAACCTCCAGTAATCCCGCATAAAACGCGTAATTATGAGGTTAACCTAAACTCTAACAAATGTATGTCATGCCACAGTCGAAGTCGTACTGAAGAGTCACAAGCGCCGATGGTAAGTGTGACCCACTTTATGGACAGAGACGGTAATTTTTTAGCTGAAATATCACCTCGCCGCTATTTTTGTAATCAATGTCATGCAACACAAACCGATGCTAAATTATTAGTTGAAAATGATTTTGTTGATATGCATACATTGATGAAAGCTAAGCGTGCAGCTAAAGACTAGGAGATAGCAATGAAAAAGATTATCCAAATTGGCTGGCAGACGTTAAAAAAACCTAGTGCATATTTTAGTTTAGGTTTCTTAGTTATAGGTGGTTTCATCGCAGGAATTATCTTCTGGGGCGGTTTTAACACGGCGCTTGAAGCAACCAATACTGAGCAATTTTGTATCAGCTGTCACGAAATGGAAAATAACGTTTATGAAGAATTAAAAACCACTATACATTTTTCAAATCGTTCGGGCGTAAGGGCAACCTGCCCAGACTGTCATGTACCCCATAAATGGACTGATAAAATAGCCCGAAAAATGCAGGCATCGAAAGAGGTCTGGGGGAAAATTTTCGGTACGATTAACACTCGAGATAAGTTTTTAGCTCACCGGAAACGTTTAGCACAAAATGAATGGACACGATTAAAAGCCAATGACTCTTTAGAATGTAGAAACTGCCATAATTTTGATTATATGGATTTTACGGCACAAAGCCCTCGCGCATCTCAGCAACATTCAACCTCTCTGGCAAGTGGTGATAAAACCTGTATTGACTGCCATAAAGGTATTGCTCATCAATTGCCTGATATGAAAGGGGTTGAAGGCTGGGAATAAGTCTTTTAAAGCTAAATTTAACATTGTGATAAAATATCAAAAAAGTCAGTAAATTTACTGACTTTTTTATTGAATTTTTTTTTATTTAGACCTATGTTTCACATTAAGATAGTCAATAAATATCAAACAGATTGATATTGTTTGTAGGTTAATAAAATGACGTATGACTCAACTAATAATTTTAATGATGATTTAAACGACGATATAGATGATAACGTGGACAATGAGAATGAAACTATTGATCACGATAACTCAATCGAAGCTCGTAAAAAGCAAAGCCAATCCGCTCAAGTTCGAAAACGTATTGATGATCTATTAGAAAAGAAGCGTTTAAAAGAATTATTAGATGACACTGATGATTGGTGATATTAGTGATTACTATCATTCAAAAGAAAAAGATAAAATTAGTGCATATAATCATACAAGGTAATGATGATTACTGCTAAAATACCTATTACATAAATACAAAGAACACTTCTCTTATGACGTTGCTTGAAAAATTACGTTGTTTGTTTACTTTTGGCCAAGGCGTAGCACTACCATTACCAGAATTAACGTCCGACACTACCCCAACCGAACTTTTTCAACAATGGTTTGATGATGCCAACAAAGCTGGAATTTTATTACCTGAAGCTATGTCTGTTTCTAGCGTTGACAACAATGGACAACCCAGCTCAAGAATGGTGTTACTTAAAGAGTTCGACGAAGAAGGTTTTATTTTTTATACCAATTACGGCAGTCGAAAAAGCCAGAATTTAGAAGGCAATAATAAAGTTGCTCTATTATTTCATTGGAATGTACTGCAACGTCAAATTCGTATAGAAGGCACAGTAGAGAAAATTTCTGCTCAGCAGTCTGCTAACTATTTTCGTAGCAGAGATCGTGGTAGTCAAATTGGCGCATGGGCATCTCATCAAAGCCAGAAATTATCACAAGATAATGAACTACAACAACAATTTAATTATTATGAAAAGTTATTTAAGGGTAAAGACGTACCATTACCTGACTTTTGGGGTGGATGGCGCGTAAAACCTCATTATGTTGAGTTTTGGCAAGGTCGTGCGAGTCGACTTCATGATCGATTATGTTTTGAAAAACAACAATCCCAATGGAATCATTTTAAGCTAAATCCTTAACTTTATAGGGACCACTAGAATCAAACGAACAGCTTAAAAATACTTGTATAAACTTTTGATTTATTGCAGATAAAATGAACTGTCTGCTCATACCAGTTAGCAGTGACTTCTTCCATTATAACGTCTATGCTATAATTAATCATTAAGTAGTCATTTAATAAAGCGCTAAATATGCTAAAACATTTTTTCTTAGTGGGATTATTGACAGTAACTGTAGCATGTACAGCTGCCCAAAAACTCACTGTAGGTGTAGAACCTTTTCCCCCCGTATTTGATGAAAATGGACAAGGTATTGGTACTGAATTACTTAATTCTATAGCGAATATATCTGAACTCAATTTTCAAATTCAAGTAATGACGTATGCAAGAGCAAAGAAAGAGCTAGAAAATGAACGCTTGGATATTATTGGCTTAATCCCTAAAGGACTGGAAACAAAAGATTTTTATCAATATGGCTTAGAGCTTGATTGGTCATTTGATAATAATGTAGATATTTATAGTCCACACACAAAGTACTTATCGAGTGATTCCATTCCCCCTAAAAGCTTAGGAACGCTGGTAGGTAACGCCGCCTTTTTTTCAGAAGCATTGAATATTCCTTTAGATAAATTTCTTGAAGTAGCAAGCTTAGAACAATTGGTAAAAATGATGGATAAAGGACGACTTAAAGCAATTGTATTTGAAAGAATAGCGACCATGTCGAGTATTCAAAAGTATTTACAAAGCCCTATTTACTACCGATTTCTTGAGAGTATGCCAGCAACATTTGCTGTAGCCAACACTAAGCAAGGACAATTGCTAAAAGAAAAGTTAGATATACAAATCCTTAAAATGGCCACTAAAAATACTTTTAAACGCTATGGCAATTACAATACATTACCACCCCAAGGGAAAGTTCCATATAATCCAAAAGACACTATAGGCATCAATACACAATCAACAAAAGAAAGTACTAAACCTTAAGTTTAGCTTTCACAACACTCCAAAATCTGATGTTCCTAATGAAAAAGCCAGCAAATTATATGCTGGCTTTTTATTGATATTTTGACTTATTTATTTGAATGGTTAACTACCAACAAGCGCTAATAAAATACCCGCCGCTACCGCAGAGCCTAAAACACCTGCAACATTTGGCCCCATAGCATGCATTAATAAGAAATTATGAGGATTAGCTTCTAAGCCAACTTTATTCGCAACTCTAGCCGCCATTGGTACCGCTGAAACCCCCGCAGCACCAATGAGAGGGTTAATGGGAGCCTTAGTATACTTATTCATTAACTTTGCCATTAAAACACCTGACGCAGTACCAATAGAGAATGCAACAGCACCTAAAGCTAAAATCCCTAACGTTTCAACATTTAAGAATGCATCCGCACTAAGTTTTGAGCCAACACCTAAGCCAAGGAAAATAGTGACGATATTGATTAACTCATTTTGAGCTGTTGAGCTTAAACGATCGACTACACCGCACTCTCTCATTAAGTTACCAAGACAAAACATTCCCACTAGTGGTGTAGCTGCTGGCAGGAAAAATATTGTCATCAACAAAACAGCGAGCGGGAAAACAATTTTTTCAACTTTTGTAACAGGACGTAATTGTCCCATTACAATTTTACGCTCTTCTGGTGTCGTTAATGCTTTCATAATAGGCGGTTGAATAATAGGTACTAACGCCATATAAGAATAGGCAGCAACGGCTATGGCCCCTAATAATTCAGGCGCTAGTTTCGACGCTAAGAAAATAGCCGTTGGACCATCAGCACCACCAATTATTGCAATAGCAGACGCATCTTGCATGGTAAATTCAAAACCTGGAATGGCATTTAAAGCTATCGCGCCAAATAAGGTGGCAAAAATACCGAACTGAGCAGCAGCTCCTAAAAATAATACTTTAGGGTTAGCAATTAACGCACTGAAGTCGGTCATCGCACCAACACCCATAAAAATTAATAATGGGAAAACCCCAGTATCAATCCCAATATAGTAAATATAATGCAGTAGTCCACCTACTTCTGAAAAACCCGCTACGGGAATATTAGTTAAAATAGCACCAAAACCAATAGGTAAAAGTAATAGCGGTTCAAAATTCTTTGCGATAGCAAGAAATAGTAACAAACAGCCAACAAGCATCATTATCACTTGTCCTAACTCAAAATTAGCTAGACCAGTGGATAACCATAATGTATTTAACGACTCCATTTTCCCACCTATGCCAATGTAATTAATGGGTCACCAACAGCGACAGCGTCACCTTCTTTGGTGTTCAGTGATACAATTTCACCACCATTAACTGCGCGAATTTCAGTTTCCATTTTCATCGCTTCCATAATAATTACAACTTCGCCAGCTTCAACATGATCACCTTCACTAACGAGTACTTTAAATATATTTCCAGCTAAAGGTGCATTTAATGTTTCACCTGCACTGACTGATGCAGATTGCTTTAATACTTCTCCACTAACTGCAGGCTTAACACTATCAATAGAGCCACCAGGTGCTACGATAACATCATAAACTTTCCCATCAACACTCACGGCATAGTTTTCAGTTTTAGTCGCTTTAACTTCAGCTGATGCCTCTCTTTTTTCTGGTGACTTAGTGGGGACAGGCTCAAATGCATCAGGATTATTTCTGTTTTCTAAAAACTTCAATCCAATTTGTGGAAATAAGGCATATGTTAAAACATCATCAATAATATCATCCGCTAATTTAATGCCTTTTTCATCGGCAATTGCTGTTAACTCAGCGGATATTGTTTCTACTTCAGGTTTAAGTAGATCTGCAGGTCGACAAGTGATTGGCTCTGCTCCATCCAAAACGCGTGCTTGTAACTCAGCATCAACTTTATCGGCTGTGGCTCCATACTCTCCTTTAAGCACTCCTGCCGTTTCTTTGGTTATAGTTTTATAGCGCTCACCGGTTAATACATTGAGTACTGCTTGTGTACCAACTATTTGGGAAGTAGGAGTAACCAATGGGATATAACCAAGGTCTTTTCTTACTTTAGGTATTTCAGTTAACACTGCATCTAACTTATCCGCAGCGCCCTGCTCTTTAAGTTGGCTTTCCATATTCGTTAACATACCACCAGGAACTTGTGCCAAAAGAATACGTGCGTCCACCCCTTTTAAGCTACCTTCAAAGCGTGCGTATTTTTCTCTTACGTCTCTAAAATATGCGGCAACTTCTGCAAGCTTGACCATATCTAGGCCAGTATCACGTTCAGTACCTTCAACTATAGAAACTATGGTTTCTGTTGGTGAATGACCATAGGTTTGACTCATTGAAGAAATTGAAGTATCGATCACATCAATATCTGCATCTATTGCCTTCATATGTGTAGCCACACTTAAACCTGTTGTTGCATGACAATGTAACGCAATGGGTAATGTAACCGTTTCTTTTAATCGACTTATTAGCTCAGCCGCATAGTAAGGTTTTAACAAACCAGACATATCTTTGATACAGAGCGAGTGAGCCCCCATATCTTCAAGTTGTTTGGCCATAGTTAGCCAACCTTCTAGAGTGTGAACAGGGCTTTCAGTAAAACTTAATGTTCCTTGGGCATGAGCACCCACCTTAACAGCGGCTTTAATTGATGTTTGAAGATTTCGAACATCATTCATCGCATCAAAAATACGAAAGACATCCACTCCGTTTATATGAGCACGTTCAACAAATTTTTCCACAACATCATCAGCATAATGGCGGTAGCCTAAAATATTTTGTCCGCGAAACAACATTTGTTGCTTAGTATTTGGCATTGCCTTTTTTAAGGCACGAATACGTTCCCAAGGATCTTCTCCTAAATAACGAATACAGGAGTCAAACGTTGCACCTCCCCATGATTCAATTGACCAAAAACCAATTTCATCTAGTTTTGACGCAATAGGCAACATATCTTCTAAACGAAGTCTGGTGGCAAGTAACGATTGATGACCATCTCTTAAAACAACTTCAGTTATACCTAGTGGTTTTGACATGTTTTATACTCCTATTTCTTTTTAGAATGTTGCTGACGATACTGAGTAACAGCTGAACTAATTGCAGCAACGATACTGGGGGAAACACCGTCATGCGCTTCTTTTTTATTTATTGAATTATGTTGAGGTTTTCGCTGAACGACAGGATCAGGATATGTTTGAGCTAGTTTTACTAGTACTGTATTTATAAAAACCACTAGCAAACCTAAAAAAACAAAAACAAACACCATACCGGCAAGCATTAAAGTACCTGCTTCCGTAAAAAGTTGCATCAAGTTATCCATTTTCCCCTCATCATAAGATTTATTATAGAATTAGAATAATCACTCCAATAAGTAAAAAGCAACTTAAATATGTTGAATTCATAAAAATAAATTTAAGTCAATAGTACAAAGTATGTAAATTAACTATATATGCAGACTTTTTTGATATTTATTCACATTTGATATAACAAAAAACGCATTGTATACAATAGAAAACTCTTACCTACAAAGAGGTTGAGGTCAGTTATATTATTTTGTATACAAAATAATATAACACTTAACTCGATTCAAAAACCAAAACCGTAAGTTATCGATATTGGTAATATGAACTAAAATGGGTTATTCGCCGTCAATATAAATCTAGAAAATGAATTAATCATTATACCTAAATCATCAATCTAAATGAGTATAGCGTTTACTTCCAAATATAATAATTTTTATAAGAATATTTTCTAATATAATGAAGATAAGAATGCTTCTCATGATTAAATAGTTTTGAGGGGGCTTGATATGTTAAAGATGAAAAAAAACCAGCCATAAGGCTGGTTTTTCTATNTTGATATGTTAAAGATGAAAAAAAACCAGCCATAAGGCTGGTTTTTCTATGTGGCGGACGCGGCAGGAGTCGAACCTGCGACCGCCTGGTTCGTAGCCAGGTACTCTATCCAGCTGAGCTACGCGTCCGCAATAAATCATTATTTTATATCTTGATTATAAAGATAGTGAACTTTTCGTAGACCTTAATATATCTCTATACAGTAAACTTATATATTCACGTTCTATAATTTTTTAACAGCGTTAATAGTAGCTGTTCTTCTTTATTTTACCACCTGAAGAAAAGTGGCGGACGCGGCAGGAGTCGAACCTGCGACCGCCTGGTTCGTAGCCAGGTACTCTATCCAGCTGAGCTACGCGTCCGCAATAAACCATTATTTTATATCTTGATTATAAAGATAGCGAACCAATTCGTAGCCATCATTACCAAATATTCCTATCCAGCAAACTACATATTCGCAATAAACCATTATTTTATATCTTGATTATAAGATAGCGAATGAATTCACATTTCGGTATTTTATTTCCTGAAAAAGAATGGCGGTGAGGGAGAGATTCGAACTCTCGAACGGATTTAAAGCCGTTACTCCCTTAGCAGGGGAGCGCCTTCGGCCACTCGGCCACCTCACCAATGGATGCGAATACTAATGGATATAAAAAATATGTCAAACAATTTTTTACCTTTTAATACGCTTTATTAACTGTTTGATGAGAAATCGTGCAACTCGCTTGTTTTTCACACATCAAATTATAAATTAATCGATTAAAACATCTGTTAATTTAAATATTCTCGCAATAAAAAAGTCGACCTAAGTCGACTTTTTTATTTAAAATTTATTGCCTGTTGGCTCACTTTCACCTTTTTCAGATTGTATTCTCATGTAAATTTCTTCTCGATGGACAGAAACCTCTTTAGGTGCATTCACCCCAATACGAACCTGGTTACCCTTGACGCCTAATACCGTGACTGTGACTTCATCACCTATCATTAAGGTTTCGCCAACACGACGCGTTAATATTAACATTATTCATTTCCTTTTCTTTAAAACGGGATCCACTAAATCGTTAAGCTAGTATTAAATTTAGTTCAAACTTTGAAATTTCGCATAATAAAAGTGTAATTAATTATGAAAAAATAATTACTTAAGTAATTTTTGGTATAAAAGACATTTAAACACCACTTTAAATGACGATTATAATTAGCTTAATTCGGCTATTATATGACATTGATAAATATCAACAGTTTATATAATAGCAAGCTTCTGTATGCTAGGCACCCAATAATTCAGTGTTTTTTACACCGCCTTACAAATTAATTATTTAACAAATATTTATTAACAGTTGATTAACTTTTACTTAGTAAAGGTCTCTACTATTTAATGCTGCATGGCACAAAGCCTCTGATAAAGCTAAAGCCATAAAAAAAGGAACAACTATGTTCCTTTTTAAAATTTAAGATTAGCCAATTAGCATATTAAGTTAACTTTTCAGTTAACCAAGGTGAAACACTCGCTAATGCACTTTTAATATTTTCCGGCTGATTACCGCCTGCTTGGGCCATATCTGGACGACCGCCTCCCTTGCCGCCTACTTGCTGTGCGACTAAGTTCACAAGTTCGCCCGCTTTAACGCTACCTACAAGATCTTTAGTAACACCTGCAATTAAACCGACTTTTCCTTCGTTAGCTGTTGCTAATATAACAATGCCTGAATTTAACTTCACTTTCAGTTCATCAAGCATGCTTCGTAAGTCTTTTGAAAGCACATTATCGAGCTCGGCAATCAAACACTTCACCCCATTAATTTCAATCGCCTGAGAGACAAGATCAGCGCCTGCTTGAGCAGCTAATTGTTGTTTCAATTGTGTAAATTCACGTTCTAATTGCTTATTACGGTTAACAAGTTGTTCAACTTTATCAATTACACTTCCAACATCACTTTTAACATAGTGTGCAATTGAAGCTAATGATTTTTCTTGATTATCAATATAATTTAATGCGGCTTCACCTGTAACCGCTTCAATTCTTCGAATACCTGCGGCTATGCCCGACTCAGAAGTGATTTTCAACAAACCGATTTCACCAGTGCTATTTACATGTACACCGCCACAAAGTTCTGTTGAAAAATCACCCAATGTAACAACACGCACTTCATCATCGTATTTCTCACCAAATAATGCCATTGCACCTTTAGCTTTCGCAGCATCTATTTGCATTAGTTCTGTATCACGCTTATGGTTTCGACGTATTTCATGATTAACCATACGTTCAACTTGTTTCAACTCGTCAGAGGTAACACCTTCAAAGTGTGAAAAATCAAAACGCAACTTTTCATTGTCGACTAATGAACCTTTTTGAGTAACATGATCACCCAGCACTGTTCTTAATGCCGCATGAAGTAAATGAGTAGCCGTATGATTTTTGATAATCGCTTGACGACGTTCAACATCAATGCATGCATTGACACGCGCATTCAACTGAATATTGGTTCTTGCAACGCCTTTATGTGCAAAAGCATGACCTACTTTTACGGTATCTTTAACCTCAAAGGTCCCATCTTTGGTCACTATAATTCCGCTGTCACCCACTTGCCCACCGGATTCAGCATAAAAAGGGGTATGATCAAGCACCACAACGCCTTGTTCACCATCAGCTAACTGGGAGGTACTTCCTTCATTATTAAACAGCTCTATAACCGTCGCTGAAAACTCACTATTGGTATAGCCTTTAAATGATGAGACTTTATCCGACTTGAGCTGCTCATTATAGTCTGTGCCAAATTGGCTCGCTTGTTGAGCACGTTCTCGCTGCTGCTGCATAGCAATGTCGAAACCATCATGATCAATTTTAAAGTCTCGCTCACGCGCAATATCAGCAGTTAAATCGGCTGGAAAACCATACGTATCATATAATTTAAAGACATCATCACCAGAAATTGTATCACCTTTTAATTGAGATAATATCTCTTCTAATAAAGCCATACCTCGATCAAGAGTACGACTAAATTGTTCTTCTTCAATACGTAATATTTTTTCAATAATAGGTTGTTGACTTACTAGCTCTGGGTAGGCTACTCCCATTTGTTTTACAAGTGATGCAACCAGTTGATGGAAAAAATGAGACTTAGCTTCAAGCTTATGACCATGACGAATAGCGCGGCGAATAATACGACGTAACACATAGCCACGGCCTTCATTTGATGGCATAACTCCATCAACAATTAGAAAACTACAAGATCTAATATGGTCTGCAATCACCCGTAAAGACTTATGTTCAAGATCGGTACAATTTAATAATTGAGCAGTATCTTTTATCAAATTTTGAAAAATATCGATTTCATAATTGCTATGAACACCTTGTAAAATTGCCGCAATTCGTTCTAAGCCCATACCAGTATCAACAGATGGCTTAGGTAATGGATTCATGGCACCATCAGCTTGACGATTAAACTGCATGAAAACGATATTCCAAATTTCAATGAAACGATCACCATCTTCATCTGGTGATCCTGGAGGACCACCAAAAATATGCTCTCCATGATCATAAAAAATTTCACTACACGGACCACAAGGGCCGGTATCCCCCATTGACCAAAAATTATCAGATTCATATTTTTTAGCTGAAGATTTATCGCCAATGCGTATTATTTTTTCTGCTGGTAAACCAATTTTATTAGCCCAAAGATCGTAAGCTTCATCATCAGTTTCATAAATAGTCACTAATAACTTTTCTTTTGGTAGGCCTAATACTTGTGTTAGAAATGTCCAAGCATAATCAATAGCTTCTTCTTTAAAGTAATCACCAAAACTAAAGTTACCGAGCATCTCAAAAAATGTATGATGACGCGCTGTATAACCTACATTTTCAAGATCATTATGTTTACCACCTGCACGTACACAACGTTGTGAAGATGTTGCACGTGTATAACTACGCTTATCAGCACCTAAAAATACATCTTTAAATTGCACCATACCGGCGTTAGTAAATAACAAAGTTGCATCGTTACCAGGAACAAGTGAACTGCTTGAAACAATTTGGTGCTGCTTAGTAGCAAAAAAATCTAAAAATGCCTGACGTAATTCGGCACTGGTTTTAATCATGGGCACTTCCATTCAAGTTAATTTTTAATCGGGTTAATTTTATCATTTATACTTCAGTTTTAATCGCTTGCATAATCTCATCACTTGAGAATCCTCGGTACTGAAGAAACCTTATTCTTTTGGCTTTATCTTTATTATCAATTACTGAACTTTTACCAAAGCGCTTATGGTAAGCTGTTTCTGCTTGTTGATACCAATCTATTGATAACTCTTGTTTCGCTAGCATAATAGTTGTGGTATCTAGCCCTTTCTGTTTCAGCTCATTCTCTATAAAGCGCCAACCATAGCCTTTATTAATCCGTTGACGAATAACGCTATCAGCAAATCGTTCATTACTGAGATAATTTTTTTCTAGTAAATAATCAATAATTTCGTCAAAATCTTCTGGTGGATAATCACGTAACAACAGCTTATTCTTTAATTCCTTTATAGAATGCTCTCGACGTGATAAAAGATCAACGGCAGTATGTAAAATGGCTTTATTCAAAAGAAAAAATATTATTGATAATTTAAGTGCGCTATTTTACCCATAAAGCAATAAAAATAACCAGTAAAACGGATTAATCAGAATAACTTTTTACTTTCGGTGACGATTCGAGCAAAATAGAATAAATTACCTGATAATCCATCTATAAAAACAGGGAAAAGTATGAAGGAACAGTTAAACCACCTTTATCGTTTTTTTATCTTGATAATATTAGCGATTACGTTACAAGCATGTGGCAGTGATACTCCAGATCCAAAAGCAGGTTTTTCAATATCTGCTGACACTAGTCGGATAAACTTTACCCACGAAGTTAATGAAGAATCGTCACAATCATTTTCAGTTTCTGTTAATTATACTGGCAATGGCTTACTACTGGGTTATGCCCCAGATATACAAGCCGTGCCTTGGTTAAAGTTCTACACAGAAAATGTCAGTGATACGTCTGCAACCGTTATCGTAGAGTTATCAAATATTGAAAACTATCCTGCTGATTTTTATCAAACCACCATACGACTATCCACAGGCGATGCTAACAGTGCAGCATTAGTCCACCATGATATTGATGTTTCTTTACTTATTTCCAATCTTTTAAGTTTTAGTGCAACACTAGGAGAGTCTGAAGTCTCGGCACAAACACTAGACTTAAGCTTAGATAGTGCAGATTGGACATTTAGTTCAGATGTTGATTGGTTAACAGTTGAGGCCTTAACTACTGAAGGTATAACCACACTCACAGTGGTACCTAATCTCAGCGAATTTACACAAGCAGGCTTATATCAGGGTAATATCACCATTACTGAAAACTCTAGTGGTGATATTGATACAATTCCTGTAGAACTAGGTATCGATAACCTATATCTAGTACCTAGTAAAACAACTATTTCATTCACTAAAACATTAAATATTCAGTCATTAGAACAAACGGTAAAAATAAGCACAAATAGTATTGATGCTGTAAATTGGCAAGCAAATAGTAATCAACCTTGGTTAATTATTAATAAATTAACAGCTGATAGCCTTCATATTTCGGTTGACCCAAGCATAATCCCTACTGATGAATTAAGCTCAGCCATAGTCAGCATTAATGCTATAGATAATCCCTTTGTTATTAACGCAGAAATACCAGTTTCACTTTACTTTAGTGAGTTAGAAACCAAAAACACAATTATTGAAGAAACAACTTTAAACAATAACGCCTTAATTTCTGCTATCGATAAACCTTACTTTTATACGTCAGTCGATAATGAATTGCGGACTTACCATCAATACACAGGCGAATTAATTGAAACACTTACCGTATCTCCTTCTGATAGTGTATTAGAACAATTAATTCTGCACCCAAATGGTAAAATCTTGCTTGCAAAAGCCGACGTTACCGTTACTAATGAGGATGAATCTACCACAACGACAACTCACCGATATAAGATTAATTTAGATAATAACAGTGCTATTGAATTATCAGAAACGACTATCGAATATGAACCATTAAAATTTGTAAGCTTTGCAGGCCGACACTTTGTTGTTACGCAAACATTGGAATTTGCCAACGAAAATTTAGAACGTCTTTTTTGGGATACAGAAAATATAACGGCAATTAGTAATGTCGATCAGGCCAGTGAAACTGAGGCCCTTTATGTTATAGACGCTTCAAACTCAACCTTTAAAAGAATAACGGCTCGAGTTAACGACTTCACAACAAGTAGAATTATTCCTGAAATATCAGCTGAGTATCGTCCTGAATCTTTACCTGAAAATGAAGTTATTGCCTCATTTATTGTAAGTGATGATGAAACATCCCTTTTTATGATAAACGATACGACTGAATGGATTACTTTTGATGGTGAAAACTACACTGATAAAGGCTTATTAACACAAGCAGAAAACAGTACAGCTTTAGCTGTTAATAAAGATAACCGTGGCAATATCGCATTTACACGCTTTGACCCTGCAGCGGGTATGGGCATGGTTGTTGATATTTATAATTTACAGGGTGAGCGTAAAAATACAATAGTCACAGGCGGGCAAGTATCACAAGCGACCGCTATCACCCATGATAATAAAAAAATAGTGCTTCAAACCAATACACAAGTTGAACTTATTAATTTAGATAACATTGCTATTTCTGACGCTAATCTAGAGTTTACTAGCACCTTTGGTGATACCACAATTAATGAACAAACAATTACTTTAGAAAATATAAGCGAAAATTGGCAAGCAACAAGCAATGCCAGTTGGTTAATTTTAACTCCAAACCTTCAAGATGAAGACATAAGTTTAACAGTTGAAATTGATACTGCTCAAATCAGTAATTGGGGATTATTTACAGGTGTGATCAGCATTTTAGATCTTGATTCCGGTGATAATATCCAAGTGGTGGTTACCTTAGCTATTGATGAAGTAAGGCTGTTTGCAAATTACCCTGCTTTGGCTTTTGACCAACAAGCAGATCGTTCTTTACTGACGCAAACAGTCACAGTACAAACGAATAAAGTATCTAATATACCATGGCAAGCAACCACCAATAGTAGTTGGATAACGCTTAATGAAAACCTTAACGACAATACATTAACTGTGACTGTAGATCCAAATATGGTGACAAATAATGGTACACACTACGGTGAAATAATTTTATCGCCAACTTCTATCGATGAGAGCTTGTCTGGAAAAATATCCGTAAGCTTTACTAAAGGCGACTATGATAGTACGCAGCAATCGGAGATCAGTATTGAAGGTGTTACCCCAAATACCCTTGGTGTCACCTTAGATCCGCTTCGCCCATACATTTATGTTGCTCAATTAGACAAAATAGATGTTTATAATTTGATTGACGGCAATAAAGTAACTTCAATCAGTTCTCCTTTAGCCAATATTGAACTAACCAATCTGGTGATTCACCCTGATGGCTCAATAATGTTAGCTTCTAATGTAGAAACTTATCTAGATGATGAAGGCGTAGAACAAACCAAAGTTAACCATTATCAGATCGATCTAACTGACTTCAGTATTAGTCAATTAGATAGTGAATTAATAGATTTAAGTTATCGCCCTAATAAAATAATTGTTGTTGATGGAAAAGCGATTGTTGTTAGTCAAGCGATGGAATATGCCAACATGGCACTTGAAGTTCAATTTTGGGACACTAGCAATGCATTTCTAACGACAACAATGCATAAAGTTCCTAATAAAAATAGCTTACTAGCTTATAACGGTAATATTACATCGATTATAGATAATGATATTTCTATAAATGTTTTTGCTGAAAAGATGATAAATGCTACAACGGTTGCCGCTTATACAAACATTAACTTTTTAACCTACGGCTTACCAAATATCACAACCAGCACCGATGGAACGCAATTATATACAGCAAACCTAGGAAGTGAATGGGCAACCTTAACAAATGAGGCCTATAGTGATAATGGGGTTTTACCTTCGTTTCAAACAGTCTCTACCATTACAGTGGTTACTGACAGTGCTGATAATAGCTACGTTTATCGTAAAAGCTTTATAAATGGTTATGGTGAAGCACATACGTTAACGCAATATGACAGTCAGCAACAGCAACTTGATTACTCTGCTTATACATCAGGTTCAAATAACGCATTTATTTCACCAACGTATCATCGATTGATACATTTTGTTGATGATAAGTTAGTGATGGACTTTATGCAGTAATCACCGTTAGCATTAACAAGTAACATAAAAAAACGCCACTTCTGTGGCGTTTTTTTATGTTACTTAATTGGATACGATTACAATAAATAGAGCAAACGCTATATAAGCTCAAGCTCTATTTGCTTCTGTTCACTCATTGCTACATCACCTAAGCCAATATGAACACCGATTAGCCTTACTGATTTACCATTTCCTCTGCTTAATGCTGCTTCTAATAATGAGGAAAAAATATCATCATCGTAACATGTGTGTCTAAGTTCTTTTGTGGTTTGATGAAAATCCTGAAATTTGACTTTAACTCCCAATTTACTAATGTCTCGATTAACTAAATATTTATTGGCTCGCTTTTTAAGCTCTGGTATTAACTTTTCATGCATATAACGACTCAGTTCGTCGATATCGGAAATATCATGCAAAAATGTGCGTTCTACACCAACTGATTTTCGTATACGGGTGGTTTCTACAGCTCTATTGTCTATGCCATGACACTTTTGCCATAACGACTTTCCTAACTTTCCAAATTTTAGCTGTAAAAAACGTTCATCTGCGGCAATGATGTCATTTCCAGTTTCAAAACCGTTAACTTTTAATTTTTCAAAAGTCACTTTACCTACCCCAGGAATTTTATTTAATGGCATGCTTTTAATAAAAAGTGAAATATCTTTGGGGGCGATTACATATTGTCCGTTAGGCTTATTTAAATCAGAGGCAACTTTTGCTAAATATTTAATGGGTGCAATACCCGCTGAAGCCGTTAAATTAAGCTCTTGGAAGATCGCTTTTCTAATATCCTCAGCGATAAGGGTTGCCGAGCCATTAAATAATGTGCAATCTGAAACATCTAAATAAGCTTCGTCAAGTGATAGGGGTTCAATTTTATCAGTGTAACGCTCAAAGATCTCTCTAAGGTGAGCACTGATTGACTTATATACTTCCATTCTGCCAGGAATAATCACAAGGTTAGGGCATTTCCTTAGTGCGACACTATTAGGCATCGCTGAACGTACGCCATATTCTCGCGCTTTATAGTTACATGTTGATAACACCCCTCTTGTATTTGCCTTTCCACCGACAGCGACTGGTTTGCCAGCTAAATCAGGGTTGTCTCGTATTTCAACCGAAACATAAAAAGCATCCATATCAACATGTATTATTTTTCGTAGTTGACTCATAAAAAATCAAAATAAAATACTGTATATAAAAACAGTTTACATCTTTTTAATTTAATTTCAAATACAAACTATTCTTCACTTTTAAAGCCTAATCAGTTAGTTTGTATCTGAAATTTATTATTCCATAACAGAACACCTATGCTTAAAAACTCTTTTTTAATTAATATATTAGCTGTATTACTTTTCTTTATAACCGCCAATGCTAATGCGCATATCACTAACAATACTAATGCCACATTAAATATATTAGCCAATAGCAAATATGATCTATCAATACATGTCGATATTTTACATATAGTAAAAGATAAACTTGCTTTTCAAGAAGGTGATGCTGAGCTAATTGAACATTTGTCTTCTTTTTCCTTAATTGAAACTAAACGACTACTTGATTCAATTCGACAATCTATACAACAACATAGTTTTATTTTTTTTGATGAAAATAAATACGCTATCCCTGCTTTATCAGGGTTAAGTGTTGCTGAATTTAAGCAGTTGTTAACTCATCTAAATTTTCAATCTTTACCACTAACTTTAGTAGGAGATATTCCTATTAATACTCAAAAAGTTGCAATAAGTTTTGCACCTGAGTTAGGTAATGTAATATTAACCGTTGCTAAGCCATATAAAAACTTAGTCGAAACGCATAGTCGTAGCCAAGATATTTATATAAATAACACTCATAAGCCAAATGAAACTAATGACATGGTTATAAGCCAATTCGATACTTTTACTGAGTTCCTATATCAAGGGTATGTGCACATAGTGCCTAAAGGTTTAGATCATATTTTGTTTGTACTCGCACTTTTTTTATTAGCGCGAAAAACATCAACACTACTTTGGCAAATAAGCGTTTTTACTCTTGCTCACACTATTACCTTAGCTCTAGGGATATTTGACATTATTAATATTCCCAGTAGCTTTGTAGAGCCTTTAATTGCATTATCTATTGCTTATGTTGCCATCGAAAATATTTTTCAACAAAAACTCACCCGAGCGCGACTCCCTATTATATTCGCTTTTGGTTTATTGCATGGATTAGGGTTTGCTTCTGTACTATTAGAGTTAGGACTACAGCCGCAGCAATTTATTACCAGCTTAATTGCTTTTAATATAGGAGTTGAAATAGGGCAATTAAGCGTGATACTAGTTGCTTTCAGTCTGTTATGTTGGTTTTATAAAAAAGATTGGTATCAACGGAGAATAGTTATGCCAATGAGCATTGTTATCGCGCTCATCGGTGTATATTGGTTTATCGAAAGAGCCTTATAATAAATTCAACAAAAAAGCCGCTAACTCGCGGCTTTATTCTTACGATAGAAAACTTAAATGTTTTTAATTGATATCTGATCTTTTTCAGCAGCTACACGTTCTCTTTCTTGGCGCTTTTCACATGGTTTATCGCAGTTACATGCTTTTTCTATACCTATAGAACCTAAGCCACCACAACTGCCTGCTAATGTTTTATTTTGGACAATATAACCAATCCCCATTGCTACAGCAATGACCAAAAAGAAACCTAAAGTTAGTAAAAAAATTGTCATGACAAAACCCTACCTTAAATATTGCATGAATTTTACAGAAGTATGCTCAACAAAGCCAACTTCTGATTTAGCAATAATATAAGCTGCTAAGTCATGCTTGTGTGCAAATGCAATCGCCTTTTCTTCTCCCATAACCATCATAGCTGTAGATAAACCATCAGCAGTCATAGAAGACGGATGAATAACAGTGACTGAAACCAACTTATGGTTAATCGGTTTTCCTGTACTAGGGTCAATAATGTGCGAAAAACGCTGCCCATCAACTTCATAATAATTACGATAGTCACCTGAAGTTGCAACAGCATTATCTTTAGGCACGATAATTTGCTGTACTGCACGCTCTTCACTTACTGGCTTTTCAATAGCGATATGCCAAAGTTCGCCCGTATGCTTGAAGCCTTTCAAACGCATTTCACCGCCTATTTCAACTAAATAGTTGTGAATACCATGGCTTTCAATGAGCTCTGCTACAATATCTACGCCGTAACCTTTTGCAATAGTTGATAAATCGACATAAAGATCAGCATTTCTTTTAGTAAGCTTGTTTTCATCTAAAGATAACTTATCTAAACCAACTCGTTGGCGTGCTAATTCAAGTGTTTCATCAGTAGGAATATTCTCTGGTCTGTATTCAGGTCCAAAACCCCATAAATTAACTAGAGGGCCCACAGTGACATCTAACTTGCCATCACTTAGCTTGCCTAGTCTTATTGCCTCTTTAATAACACGTGAGAGGCCCTGTGACATTTCAACAGGCTCTAAAGAGTCTGAGGAATTGAATAGGGATAATTCAGAGTCAGGAATATAAGTCGACATTTCCTGATTTACTTGCTTCAACTCAGCGTCAATCAGTTGCTGAAGGTTTTCAGTGTCGGTTGCATTAGGATCAACAACAATTTTAATATTATAAGTTGTTCCCATAGTTTTACCTTGCAATAACAACTCTTGTTTTACATTGTCGTTACTCGGAAAACAGCCTGAGAGAGTTATAAATAATAGACATATTCCAATAAACTTTATTTGCTTCATGTTAATTACTTCCGAAAATTTTATTTATCTAAATAACCTAGTGTTAGGTGCTACAGGCAATTTTCAATTTCAACCATCACCAGCCAGCTTTGTTTTGTATTTTCTTAGTAACTCTTAAAATCCAAGTTATTTAGATAAATAAAAGGTGACCTAAGTCACCTTTTATATGCAGTTAATATTTAAATCTAGCGTAGTAAATTACTTGTTAATCATAGTAGAAATACTGAGTAACGGTAAAAATACTATCAAAAAATATTATCCGCCAAAGTCATCAAGTAGGATGTTCTCTTCTTCCACACCTAACTCTTTTAACATATGAATAACAGCAGCATTCATCATTGGTGGACCACACATATAGTATTCACAATCTTCAGGGGCTTCATGGTCTTTCAAGTATTGTTCATAAAGTACATTATGAATAAACCCAGTTAAACCATCCCAATTATCTTCAGGTTGCGGATCAGATAATGCTACATGCCACTCAAAGTTATCATTTTCAGCAGCAAGCATGTTGTAATCGTCTTCATAGAACATTTCACGTAAAGAACGAGCACCATACCAAAAGCTCATTTTACGCTTAGAATGAAGTCGTTTAAGCTGATCAAAAATATGTGAACGCATTGGCGCCATGCCAGCACCACCACCAATAAAAACCATTTCAGCGTCGGTATCTTTAGCGAAAAACTCACCGAACGGGCCTGAAATTGTCACTTTATCACCTGGCTTTAAGCTGAATATATATGACGACATTTTACCAGCAGGCAAATGTAATTTACCTGGTGGTGGTGTCGCAATACGCACGTTCAGCATAATAATGCCCTCTTCCAATGGATAGTTCGCCATTGAATATGCACGTAACGTTGGCGTATCAACTTTAGATTCTACATCAAAAAAGCCAAAGTGCTCCCAGTCACCACGATATTGTTCATCAATATCAAAGTCTTTATATTTAATATCATAAGCGGGGGCTTCAATTTGAATGTAGCCACCTGCACGGAAAGGTACTGATTCACCATCAGGAATTTTTAGTTTTAATTCTTTAATGAAAGTCGCTTTGTTATCGTTAGAGATAACTTCACATTCCCATTGCTGAACACCAAAAATTTCGTCTTCAAGTTCAATATCCATGTCTTGCTTAACAGCTACTTGACATGACAAACGACAACCTTCCTTCGCTTCACGTTTAGTAATATGCCCCATTTCAGTAGGTAGAATATCACCACCACCTGAATGAATATGTACACGACATTGGCCACATGTACCGCCACCGCCACATGCTGATGGTATAAAAATACCTTTATCAGCAAGTGCGCCTAATAACTTGCCACCTGCAGAAGTCGTAACTGCTTTTTCTGGGTCGCCATTGATTGAGATAGTTACGTCACCGTCTGCTACCAATTTTGATTTAGCAAATAAAATTACTAATACCAAAACTAATACGATCGCAGTGAACATTCCTACGCCGAGAATTATTTCCATCGACTTATCCTTTGCACTTCTTGTGAGAAGACACTTAATGAGTATCTTCTACGTTAATCTTATTATAACGAAATACCACCGAAAGAAAGAAAGCCAAAAGCCATCAATCCTGCAGTAATAAACGTAATACCCAAACCTTTTAAGCCATCTGGCACGTCAGAATATTTCATCTTTTCGCGGAGGCCTGCTAATAATACAATCGCAAGTGCCCAACCCACACCAGAGCCAATACCGTAAACTACTGATTCTCCTAGCGTTAAGTTTTTCGCAACCATAAAAGATACGGCACCAAAAATTGCACAGTTTACAGTGATAAGTGGTAAGAAAATACCTAGTGCTTGGTAAAGCGCAGGGAAGTATTTATCTAACACCATTTCAAGGATTTGTACTAATGCCGCAATAACACCAATGAAGGTAATAAACGACAAAAAGCTAAGATCGATTGATTCTTTCGGATCAGTTATACCTAATAGACTATCTAACGCGCCTGGAGCAAGTATGCTTTGGTAGATAATTTGGTTTGCTGGTACAGCCAAACCAAGTACAACAATAACGGCAACACCCAATCCCATTGCAGTACTTACTTTTTTAGACACAGCTAAAAATGTACACATACCTAGGAAGAACGATAGAGCAATATTCTCTATAAAAACCGTTTTAATAAATATACTAAGATAATGTTCCATGACTTAATCCTTCTCTACTTGAGCAGGTTTCCACTGGCGAATACCCCAGATGATTAAACCAATGATGAAGAAAGAACTAAATGGCAATACAAGTAAGCCATTTGCTTGATACCATCCATCGTTTTGAATTAATGGTAATATTTCAAAACCAAACAAAGTACCAAAACCTAATAGTTCACGGAAAAATGCAACTGTGATTAAAATAGCGCCGTAACCTAAACCATTACCAACACCATCTAGAAAACTCACACCTGGCTTTTCTTTCATCGCAAATGCTTCTGCACGTCCCATAACAATACAGTTGGTGATAATCAAACCAACAAATACTGATAGCTCTTTCGATAGCTGATAAGAAAATGCTTTAAGCACTTGGTCAACAACAATTACTAAAGAAGCGATTATCGCCATTTGTACAATGATTCGAACACTAGAAGGAATATGATTACGAATAATTGAAATAAACAAGTTAGAAAAAGCAGTTACCAAAATAACAGCTATACTCATAACAATAGCGTTCGCCATTGAACTTGTTACGGCAAGTGCCGAACATATACCTAATACTTGAAGTGCAATCGGGTTATTATCAACAATTGGACTCGTTAATACTTTTTTCGCATCTGAAGACATTAGTTCAGCCCTCCACGATTTTTAGTAATGAAAGGACCATAACCTTCCTCACCTAACCAAAAATGTAATGTATTTTCAACGCCACGACTTGTTAAGGTTGCACCTGACAATGCATCAACGGCATGAATGTCGCCTTTTTTAGCGCCACCCTTAACTATTTTAATCGCAACATCACCTTGCTCATCAAACATTTTTTTATCTGGCCATAAAGCTTTCCATTTAGGATTCATAACTTCAGCCCCTAAGCCCGGAGTTTCCTTATGATCAGAATAAACAACGCTTCTAACAGTGTTTAAATCAGATTCTAAACCAACATAACCATACATGAGATCCCACAAACCAGAACCCACAATAGGTAGTACTACAGTTTGAACTTTACCTGCCTCATCATGCACTAAATAAACTACTGCATTATGTGAACGACGGTTAATGCCCGCTATATCGTTCTCAGGTTTTTCTGATTTAGTCGCATCACGTGAGTTACGTCTTTCATCAAATAACAGTGGATCTCCTTCAATATAGTCACCACTATCAAGATCAATCATTTTAGCTTCAACAAACTTATTGAACGTTCCAACAATATCTTTGCCGGCAACGTCTAATAAATTAGCAGCTTCCAATATCTTAGTTTGTTGATCTAATAACTTATTCGCTACTTGCTTTTCTTTAAGCATAACAGCTGAAAAAGACACTAATGCAGCACAAACTAAACAGACTGCAAATACAAAACCAACTGTTTTGCCAAACGATTCTTTATTACTGGACATTACGAGCAAGCCTCCGTTTGATGTTGCTTTGCACTACAAAGTAGTCAAACAACGGTGCGAACAAGTTAGCAAATAAAATAGCTAGCATCATACCTTCAGGGAACGCTGGGTTAACAACACGTACCAAAACCACCATGATTCCAACAAGTGCACCAAACCAGTATTTACCGGTATTGGTAAATGATGCTGAAACCGGATCTGTTGCCATGAACATCATACCAAAAGCAAAACCGCCAACAACTAAGTGCCAATGCCAAGGCATCGCAAACATAGCATTAGTATCACTGCCAATAGCATTAAATAGCATAGAGGTAACTACCATACCACCAAACACACCCAAAACGATGCGCCATGAAGCAATTCCTTTATACAGTATATATGCACCACCTAGGAGAATTGCTGCGGTAGATACTTCACCAACAGAACCAGGGATAAAGCCCCAGAATGCATTCCACCAATCGGCATTCATACTGTAATCAATAGTACCAGGAACAGCTAAAGCCCCCTGTGCAAGTGCTGTAGCGCCTGAGAAACCATCAACAGCTACCCAAACCGCGTCACCAGAAATTTGTGCAGGGTATGCAAAAAATAAAAATGCACGACCCGCTAACGCAGGGTTTAAGAAGTTTTTACCTGTTCCACCAAATATTTCTTTGGCAATAACAACACCAAAAGTAATACCGATAGCAACTTGCCATAATGGAATGGTTGCTGGAACAATTAAAGCAAACAAGATAGAACTAACAAAGAAGCCTTCGTTTACTTCATGTTTACGTACAGCAGCAAATAATACTTCCCAAAATCCACCGACAATAAAGGTTGTTGCATAAATAGGTAAGAAGAAACATGCGCCGTATAGCATCATGGTAAACCAGCCAGCGTTGGCAGTAAGCTCACCACCTAACATAGAGAACAAGCCAACTTGCCATGAATCTGGTAAAGCATAACCAGCAGCTAACGCTTCTGTTGCTTGAAACCCAATGTTATACATACCGAAAAACATTGCTGGAAATACCGCTAACCACACTGTGATCATGATACGTTTTAAGTCAATGCTGTCACGAATATGTGTTTTACCCTTAGTCACATAACCAGGAGTAAATAGACCAGTAGCGACCGCTTCATATAATGCGAACCACTTCTCGTGTTTGCCACCCTTTTCAAAATGTGGCTCTATATCTTCAATAAACTTTTTCAAGCCCATGACTAACCTTCCTTCTCAATTATGGTTAGGCAATCACGAAGTAATATGCCGTAATCTGTTTTGCCTGGGCAAACAAATGTACATAAGGCTAAATCTTCTTCGTCAAGCTCTAAGGCACCAAGTTGTTGCGCACTGTCAGTATCACCGGCAGCTAAATCACGCAAAAACATGGTCGGTAAAATATCTAACGGCATGACACGTTCGTAGTTACCAATAGGTACCATCGCTCGTGAACTACCATTAGTAGTCGTTGTCATCTTAAATAACTTACTTGGGAACAAGTGAGACATATAAGCACGTGTTACAGAGAACTTATTAGGTCCTGGATACATGTATCCGATAAACTCTTTTTCACGGCCTTCAAGTAATAAACTTACTTGCACGTGATAACGTCCTAAATAGCTATGTACATTTTTTGCTGTTTGTCCTTGTAATAAAGACCCTGAAACCGCACGAATCTCTCCGTCAACAGTTTCATCAGCAATTAAATTACTAATATTAGCCCCTAGCGTAGTACGAACTAAGCGCGGATTTAAAGCCGCTGGACCTGCAAGTGAAATCACTCGCATATTATCAATTTCACCAGTGGTGAAGAGCTTACCAAATGCAATAACATCTTGGTAATTCAAATGCCACATTACGCGCTCAGCACTAGCTGATTTTAAAAAGTGAATGTGTGTGCCCACTAGACCGGCAGGATGTTTTCCTGCAAATTCAGTGACTACTGCATTGGCAGCAACAGGAATATTAGCCCCAGGTGCTTTTGATACAAAAACTTCACCTTCAGTTAAACGGCTTAATACAGTTAAACCATTTTGAAAGGCTTCGCCTTGCTCATTGATAATAACTTCAGGATCAGCCGCTAATGGATTAGTATCCATCGCACTAATGAAGATTGCTGAAGGAGTTGAATCAATTGCTGGTATTTTGCTATACGGGCGTGTACGTAACGCTGTCCATAAACCAGATTTGACAAGAGTATTAACAACAGTATCGCGAGATAAAGATGCTAATTCATTAGCAGGGTAGCTAGTAAAGGTTTCTTGTTCATTGCCATCTATTTCAATAACAACGGACTGCAAAACACGTTTTTCACCACGGTTAATCTCAGTTACCACACCGGCTGCTTGAGCTGTGAACATAACGCCAGGGTTCTTTTTGTCTTCAAAAATAGCCTGACCTTTTTTAACACGATCGCCTACTTTAACAAACATAGTCGGACGCATTCCCACAAACTCTTCACCTAGTGTTGCAACGCTTTTGATGGCAGAACCATCATGGATTACCTGCTGGGGAGTGCCACTAACAGGGACATCCAGACCTTTTTTTATTGTAATCATAAACACTTGCACTACTTTGACGGGAGTATCAAAACCTATTAATCATTTATTTAACGAACTGAAAAATCAGAAGGTTAAATAAAGGAAATAATAAAGTATTTGATTTCAGTGTATTTCAGCAGAAGACATCTTAATTTCGCACTTCATAATAAAGTTAGAAAAAAGAGCAACTACCGGCTCTAAGTTAAAAATATTCTGGGGCGAATTTTAGCACAATATTTAATTATTGCACTACATTGATACAAGAGTTTTAGTAGTATTTAGTACTCTTTGGTGATTTTTCACGCTAATCTCTCATTTTCACTATTTTCAACTGTTAAAAAAGGCCAATATTTAAAAATATTGACCTTTTTATCTGTGATATAAAATTAAATGTTATCGTTAAACTAAGTTATTTATTTCTACCACTGGATTAATGTCAGCCTCATAATCAACTGAGTCAATACCAAAACCAAATAGTTTTAAAAACTCATTGTGATAACCAGCATAGTCAGTTAACTCATCAATAGTATCAGTATCAACAGTGTCCCATATATGCTGAATTCTATCTTGCACAGAATCGTCTAACTCTTTGTAGTTTTGGCTTAAACGTCCTTCATCATCTAATCGCGGAGAATCGTTATATAAATTTTCAACAAAAAGCGATTGTATTTGTTCAATACATCCTTGATATTCACCATCACTTTTCATGACTTTAAACATTGCCGAAATATATAAAGGCATAATCGGAATAGCAGAACTTGCTTGAGTAACAACAGCATTTAATGAAGTAACATAAGCTTTACCATTAACGGAACTCGTTGATTCAGTAATAGCCTTGGCTGCACGATCTAAATCTTCTTTTGCTCGACCAATAGTTGCATGTCCGTATATTGGCCAAGTTAATTTCTTACCTATATAAGTGTATGCCGTTGTTTTAAAGTTTTCAGCTAAAACATCAGCTTCTGATAAAGCTTTGATCCAAAGTTCCCAATCAGCACCGCCCATTACGTCTACAGTACCTTGAATTTCAGCCTCATTTGCAGCTTCAACAGATACAGAATCAATAATACGTTTAGTAGTATTTAAATTTTTGGTAGTAACGCCCTGACCTATTGGCTTAAGTGTTGAAGAATAGACTTCTCCAGTATCTGGATCCGTACGTCGCGGTGAGGCTAAGCTGTAAATAATTAAGTCAACTTTCCCTAATTCTTCTTTAATAATATTGATAGCTTTGGCTTTTAACTCATGAGAAAAAGCATCACCATTAATATTTTTTGACCATAAACCAGCTTCATCAGCCGCTTTTTGAAATGCAGCTGTATTATACCAACCAGCTGAAGCGGTTTTCTTTTCTGTAGGTTCTTTTTCAAAAAACACACCCAAGGTTTTAGCATTATTACCAAATGCGGCGGTAATTCGAGAAGCTAGTCCATAACCAGTCGATGCGCCAATAACCAATACGTTTTTTGGTTTATCTGCTGCTTGTGTTTGGCTTTTTACATAAGCTATTTGTTCATTTACATGAGCTTCACAACCAGCAGGATGTGCATTAGTACAAATAAAGCCACGAATTTTAGGTTTAATGACCATTAGATCGCCTTTTAAAATATAATTCAAAAATTTGCTGCATAGTTTACTCTGCCTTTGCAGAATAAGAGGTACGAGCAGTGAAAATGATTAACAATATGGACGCCATACTACGCCAAGACATAGTAAAGAGCTACTAAGCTTTAGGCGTAGCAGATCTTTTTCCACCACCTAAACACTTAGGTGATAATGGGGTATTTTCTTCATAATAGTCACTCCATTCCTTTTCAGTATATGTATGAAGTGCTAGTGCATGAATTTTTTCAGCAAGTTCAGTCGCTAATACCGCATTAACGGCTCGATGGCGTTTAATTAAGCGCTCTCCTTCAAAGTCTGGAGACACAATAATGACTTTGAAATGTGACTCGCTACCAGGAGGTACATTATGTTTATGACTCTCATTAAGTACATCAAGAAATACTGGAGAAAATGCAGCAAGTAACTTTTGTTCTATCACAGCTTCAGTTGACATTCTTTTCCCTTACTTTTTAAATTTTAAATAATTCATGGATTATAGTGTGCTCACAATTTTCCACGCTTTACAAAAATGACATAGTTAACCTTAAATCTTCTGAGCAATAACATTAAATTAAATAAATTTATTTTTTTATTTCTCGAAAAGTAAGGTTTATTCGCATTGATTTTTCAATACGAGATTTAGGTAATGCGTGTTGATAGTATTCTTGGCTTTTATCCCCCATAACCAATAAGCTGCCTGATTGTAATGATAATTTAATCGATTCTCCACCGTTTTTATGTTTAAGTTGAAAGTCGCGTGTTGCACCAAATGAAAGCGAGGCAATTAATGGATTTTTCCCTAACTCTACTTCATCGTCACTATGCCAGCCTACCGAATCTTTATGGTCTCTATAGCAATTAACAAGCACAGCATTAAATTGTGCCTGGCAAAAAGTATTCACTCTATTTCTCAACTCTGTCAGTACCGGTAGCCATGGCGTTGGAGCCAACGTCATTTTAGAGTAACGATAACTTAACTCAGCATCAGCGTACCAAGCCTGTAATCTAGGTATATCAATGACTCGACCAAACATTAACATTTGATCTTGTCGCCATTGAACATCTTGATAAAGACAATTTAAATAATGCTGGTTTTCATCCCACGACAAAAAATTTGGATAATAGTCAATTTTAGCGTCTTTTACGGCAACTTTTATTAGCTTTCCCCTTAAATCGAAGTTTAGCCATCACTCATTTTAGTTTATCATTACCTAGCAACTTAAAAGCAACCCAATACAGTCAATTATTATGCTAAGCCCTTTTATATTTAAGCATCACCAAGAAAACAAAAACCTTTTTCTCGAACGCTTTCCTGCCAATCAAGTTAATCGAAGCCTACAAGCTTGGGATGCGGCTGATGAATATATATGTAATTATGTAGAGCAAGAGCAACTTTTTACTTCAAATACTAACATACTTATTTTTAATGATAGTTTTGGAGCATTAAGTGCAAACTTTAAAGATCACTGTGTCACCACAGTCACTGATTCTATTATTAGTCATCAAGGTTTAGTCCATAACTTTGAATTAAACCATTTACCACTCGATAATATTACCTGTATTACCAGTCTTGAAGCACTCCCTAATAACGTATCAGTAGTGCTTTATAAAGTACCAAAAAATAAAGCATTACTTATAGAACAATTAATCAATATTAAAAATTCGCTCAAAGAAGGTACAATTTTTATTGCTGCAGACAAAGCCAAAAACATTCAAAAAACAACATTAGCCATATTTGAAAAATATTTAGGTAACACCACCACATCGTTAGCGGTAAAGAAAGCACGATTGATTTTTTGCCAACTAAATAATAGCCAACATTATGAAGTGCCTAAACCCACTACATGGGAAATTTCCACTCCTAAGTTGACCTTATCTAATTTAGCTAATGTATTTGCCAGAGAAAAACTCGATATTGGTGCTCGTCATTTTATTCAAAATTTAGGTGATGTTAATAAATATAAAGAAATAATAGACTTAGGGTGTGGCAATGGCATTGTTGGTTTATCTATTTTAGCTCAACACCCACAAGCTAATATCACATTTGTTGATGAATCATATATGGCAGTAGCTTCAGCAAAACTCAATGTTGAAAATAATTTCCCAGATTTAGTCTCTCAATGCCAATTCATTACCAATGATTGTTTACATAATTTTGATAGTGATAGTGTTGATGCCATTTTTTGCAATCCACCTTTTCATCAGCAAAACGCAGTAACGGATCATATTGCTTGGCAAATGTTTAAAGATAGTTACAAAGTTTTACGGAAAAAAGGTGAGTTGCGCATTGTCGGTAACAGACAGCTTGGTTACCATATAAAAATGAAACGACTTTTCGGTAACAATACCCTTATTGCTAGTGATAATAAATTTGTTACTTTATCTTCTATTAAAAAATGAGTGCTTATTAAAATGAAATTAAATACTGTAGTACGACCTACTCTCCTTAGTTTATTGTTTTTATTAAGTGCTTGTTCAAGTAACGTAAAGCATTTAGTCATAGCACCTGAGGTTTTAACACCGGGGAACTCTTCGCTAACAGCTAAGTCTTTAAATATTTCAACAAGCGATTTACGACCTGCACAACACATGCTGCAAATTCTAAAAAAAGATCAAGCAGCAGACGTGATTACCAGTCAGTCGTCATTAGCAGAAATTATCGATAACGCCCTAACTTCTGCCTATAAAAAGTCAGGGACACAAGTTACTCCTGCAGGTAGTAATGTATTAAACCTTGCCATTAACAAAGCATTAATCAGTGTCAACCAAAGTATGCTGAAATATAATGCCAGCAATGCAATTGTACTAAGTATTAGTATTGATAATGGTGAAAAAACATTAACAAAAAGCTATCGAAGCTCGGGTAAAAGTGAAGGCCCGTTACAAGCTGATATTGCAGTACTTGAACGTGATTTCAATCAACAGTTAAGCAAGCTGATTAGCAATATCGTGAATGACCCACAATTAATTGAATTTATGAGATAAACCATGCGAATAATCGTCATATTGCTAACTTTAATATGTTTTCATGCTTCGGCTGCAAACACTAACATAGATCCAAACAACCTTTATCCTAAAGTAAAGCTTGAAACCTCAAAAGGAATAGTTGTTGTTGAATTAGACCGTGTTCGAGCTCCGATTACGGTAGATAACTTTCTCACTTATGTGGTTACAGGGAAATATGACAACACTATTTTTCATCGGATTATTGAAGACTTTATTGTTCAAGGTGGCGGTTATGATAGCGACTTTAATATAAAAAAAGTTAAAGAAAATATAGTGAATGAATCAGGCAATGGATTAAAAAATAACATTGGTACGATTGCTATGGCAAAAGAAAACCATCCTCATACGGCAAATCGACAATTTTTCTTTAATGTTGCTGACAATACTAGCTTAAACCCAGGTAGACGTTGGGGATACACAGTATTTGGTTATATTATTCAAGGAGAAGAAGTTATTATGGAAATGTCAAAAGTGAAAACAGATTTTAATGAAGCAATGGCATGGAGTGATGTCCCCGTTGAGCCGATAATATTAATTAAGGCAACCTTATTGCCAGCCGATTAACTATTTAATTATTTCCCATTTTTAGAAATTTAATTCAAAAATTAACTATTGAAAGTACAATATGTTACAAATAAATGACTAAATCTTTACCTTACAGCTTTGACAATCCCGCATTTATCTACGATAACTTAACTAGCAATAGACAAAAGTACAATTAAGAAAAACTACAATATTGCATCTCATAGTTATATTTTTCAGTTTTTTATGCCAGATACTTTTGGGGATTTCCATGATAATTGAGCAGTTTATCAATGAAAAAGTTTTACAAATCAGTGCTTATATCACTGCAGTCATAGAAAAGACAATACATTATACAGAACTTGATCGATTCGTAACTGACACTATGGAAGAATGGACACTTCTACAAGTAGTTGAAGAAACACCTAACAATGCTAAAGAGCGTGTTTTTTGGCATATTATTCATTTACTATGCTTACACGGTGCACAAGCTTTAAAACATAACCTATTTTTAAAAGCAGAAATTAAAACTTGCATTGATTTTGTTAATGGCCTTGGCAGCTATCCAATAGATTGTGTTGGCTGGCGACCGTTGCCTTAATTAAATTTCACAATTCTAATGTCGAACTTTCCTTGAAAGTACTTTTTTAGGCGTATCAAGTCTGTTAGTCTGCGTAGCAATATAATTATCGTTAATCACTAATCAATGCCATCAAATCATACTATTAAACAAACCCTACGTTATTTTAAAGACCGTAAATTACTCACTATTTTTTTCTTTGGTATTGCAAGTGGCTTCCCTTGGGTCATGATTGGCTCGGCAATGAGTGGTTGGTTAAAAGATGAAGGGTTAAGCCGTTCGAGTATCGGTTTATTTGGCTTAATTTTTGTAGCTTACAGCATCAATTTTTTATGGTCACCATTAGCTGATCGTATCAAAATTCCATGGTTAACAAGAGTATTTGGTCAACGCCGTAGCTGGATTTTATTCACACAAGCTTGTTTAGTATTGGCAACAATACAAATGAGCCAACTTAATGTATTAAACGAGCTTAGTGTCCTTGCCATTTTTGGGTTAATCGTTGCAATAAGTGGCGCAACCCAAGATATAGCGATAGATGCTTACCGTATAGATTCATTAGCTAAACAAAATTCAAACTTTATGGCAGCAGGTTCTGCTATGGCTACTGCGGGTTGGTGGACAGGCTATGCAGGCTTAGGCAGTATTCCATTCATTCTAGTAAGTCGCCCCAATTGGCAGTGGCCTGAAGTTTATATGGTCCTTGCAGCCATCATGGCGTTGCTAATGATCACCGCATTGATAATTAAAGAGCCACAAAGCGATCGAGAAGCAGAACAAGGGCTAATAGAAGCTAAATATTTATCGGCACTACCACATTATGGTGCTCGTTCTTTCGGCATATTACTTATTTTACCGCTCATTATTGCTTGTATATTTTATGCCAATATTGATTACCCTTATTGGCCCTCTCAATTAATTAGCACCGATTATAGCTTTACAATTATCAGTTGTTTAGTTGCGATTTTATTACTTATTTTTGCGCAACAATTATCCAAATTAAATAAAACCATAGAGAGTACAACATCCCAAAGGATAACTTTAAGCACCACGACAACATTACATAAGGTAACAGCATGGTTATTAACAACCTTGGTTGCCCCTATTCAGGAGTTTTTTAATCGTAACGGTACACGACTCGCCATCTCTATTTTATTATTTATTTTTCTCTTTAAATTGGGAGAAGCTTATTTAGGTAGAATGTCAATTGTCTTTTACCGAGAAGTAGGTTTTTCTAATGCGGATATTGCTTATTATTCGAAGTTAATTAATTGGGCAACCACTATTGTATTCTCTCTTATTGGCAGTGTTTTTACTATTCGATACGGTATATTAAAAGGGCTATTCATCGGTGGAATTGCGATGTCTGCGAGTAACTTACTGTTTTCAGTCATGGCAATAGTTGGGCCCAACCATTTACTTTTTGCATTTACCGTTTTTGTAGATGGCTTCACTTCTGCTTGGGGATCTGTTGCTTTTGTGTCTTTATTATCAGTACTTTGTAATAAGAGTTTTACTGCAAGCCAATATGCCTTGATGGCTTCTTTAGGCACCTTTGGGCGTGTCATGCTAGGCTCATATTCAGGAATTGTAGTAGATTGGTTAGATGGTAATTGGGCGTTATTTTTTGTATTAACTTCATTAATGGTAATACCAAGCTTATTATTTTTATATTCAATTAGGCAGCCATTAACTCGTCTCATTAATGAACAAAATGCATTAAATGAAAACAGTAATGTTTAGCAAATTAATATAAACTAACCTATCATATTGATATAACATTAATAAATGAAACTATAATGATAAAACTGTATTTTTTATTACCCATTATAATGTGCGCTATTTGGTGGTGGTTTTTAACAAACCGTGGATACACATTAAAAGAAGGCTTAAAAGGTTTTCTTTATATCATCACGTTTAATGTGATCATTATTGGCTTTTTTGTATTAATGCTATTTGTCACTCACTAAGTACATAAAACAATTTTAATCATTGGTTACTCAATAAAAAAACCTTAATGTCTCAAGAACACTAAGGTTTTAGCAAAACAATTTAATCGAACTTATTTAACGCTTAAAAAATAGATCGGAATGAAGAACCGCCCCGATGTAGGCCTCTTCTTTTATTACGCATACGGCTATGTAATTCACGTCTTTTTGCGTCTAACCATTCATCACGTGTCACACTCGTATCTCTTCGTGCTTCTTCACGTTCTCGATAAGCACAAAAGTCAATGAAAGCATTAATATCTTCTTTTAACTCTGCAACCACTAATTCAATCATAATGGCATCATCTAAGAAGCCAAGAACAGGTATATGGTCAGGAACTAAATCTTCAGGATCACTAAAATATGCTAGGGCACTAAGTACATCAGTTTTAGCTTCTTCTGGTATTTGCCATTCACTATCTTCGATCATTGATACTAATGTTTCTAATTTCTGTAGACGCTCACTCACAAATAATGGCAGTTCAACATTAATAGATTGGCTCAATTTTTTAGCATTAGCTAATATCTCTTGCTCACTTAGTTTTTCTGCGCCATCTTGGGCTTTGCGCATTACGTCACGGAAATGATCTAAATCTGATTCTTTTAACTCGAAAGTCACTTCAAAGGCCATTTTAATTCTCCTAGGTTGGCATTTTTTTGTGCTTGATAATTAATTTAACAGAACATGACTATTACATCACTATAGATATACATATTTTTTATAAATATTTTACATTTCTGCTTATTGTCGACGTATACAGGATTAGTCCATGCTACTATTTATATATTAAGATCAATTAGTAAAAATATTCCCTTATGAATGCCCCCCTTAAAAACCAAGAAAGCTCGAAGATAGACTCCTCAAACAAAATTTGCGAAAACTGTCATGCTAAAGTTATTGGTGCGTATTGCAGTGAATGTGGTCAATCAATTGAATCAAGTTTAAAATATTTTTGGACGGTTATTCTGCACTTATTAGACGATATTTTTAGCTTTGACTCTCGTGCTAGCCGCACCCTTGTCCCGCTTTTATTTAATCCGGGGGTTTTTAACAAAAGAATACATCGCTGGCCGAAGAGTTCATTATGTTCCTCCTATTAGACTCTACCTTTTTATTAGTATTATTTTTTTCTTATCATTAAGTTTTTTTGTTAAGCCAAATTTCGATGACTTAAGCAATCAAAAACAAAAAAGAGCAGACATTGTACAACAAATAGACAGTCAACTTGAACGTTTTCAAACTCAACAAACAGCGGCCAATAGTGAGAAACTTCAAGATATAGCGAATCATCAACAACTACTTAAACAATATAAAACTGATATATCTCAATCCAATAACACAAAAAGCCTTCACACAACGATTGAACTTGTACAATTAGAATTATTGAGAATTAAAAATGATCCTCCATTAACCGAAAAGCAGCAACAAAAATTAGAACGTCTTAAAGAAAAGTTAAAAACTAGCAACACTGATAAAACAGTATCTATCAGTAATAATGAAGATGGCACCTTAAGTCTTGATTTCCTTTCAGATAAAAATAATAAAATACTTAATGCAAAAGCAGATGAAATAGAAACGAAAGCAAGCGAATTACTGAAAACATCACCTGAAAAGCTCTTACGTGAAGCCATTAATAAGTTACCTCAAATAATGTTTGTAATATTGCCATTATTTGCATTGTTACTTAAGTTCATGTTTGTTTTTTCAAAAAGGCTTTACATGGAGCATCTAACGGTTGCTCTACACAGTCATAGCTTTATATTTCTAGCAGTACTTATCATAGAAATTTTAGATACCTGTTTCGATGCGTTAGATAGTCCTAATAGCTGGGTCAGTAATTTAATACAATTTTTAATGGCCATTTTGCTATTTTGGATACCCGTATATTTATTTATTATGCAAAAACGCATATATAAACAAAGCTACTTTTTAACATCTATCAAATATTTTATCATCAGCATTTTATATACTTTTTTACTTACAATAGCAGCAATAATAGCTTTTGTTTGGGGATTATTAAGTATTTAAAATGCCTATGCCTAGAGATCAAAAAAGCCAATGAAAATTATTCATTGGCTTTTAAAATAGAGACTTAAAAAGCAAGGCTAATAAATTATTCCGCTATCGGTTTCATGTGCGGGAATAAAATAACATCTTTAATCGTCGGTGAATCAGTAAATAGCATAACCAAACGGTCAATGCCAATCCCCTCACCTGCTGTTGGCGGTAAACCGTATTCAAGCGCAGTAATATAGTCTGCATCATAATGCATTGCTTCATCATCACCGGCATCTTTGCCTTCAACTTGATTTTGAAAACGCGCTGCTTGGTCTTCTGCGTCATTAAGCTCAGAGAAACCATTGGCTAATTCACGACCGCCAACAAAGAACTCGAAACGGTCAGTAATAAACGGGTTTTCATCATTGCGACGAGCTAACGGTGATACTTCCCAAGGGTATTCTGTGATAAATGTGGGTTGATCTAATAAATGCTCTGCAACTTCTTCAAAAATTTCACAAATATATTTACCAGCACCCCATACCTTAGAAGCTTCAGTTTCTTTTACACCAACTTGTTTGGCAATCGCTTTTAATGCTTCAAAATTTGCTTCTGGGTTACGTAATACATTTTCGTCTAATACATCATTGTATTTTTCTTTACCGTATTGAAGAATTGAATCAACCATAGATAAACGAACAAATGGTTTGCCAAAGTCATAAAATTTTTCTTCGACTACTTCACCGTCGGCGTTTTTCACTGTGTTACGAATAACCGATGTCCCCATAACGTCTTGGGCTAATGTACGTAACATTTCTTCAGTTAAATTCATAAGGTCATGGTAATCAGCGTAAGCTTGATAAAATTCGATCATAGTAAATTCAGGGTTATGACGAGTCGATAAACCTTCATTACGGAAGTTACGGTTAATTTCAAATACTTTTTCAAAACCACCAACAACTAAACGTTTAAGGTAAAGCTCAGGAGCAATACGCATAAACATCTGAATATCTAATGCATTGTGAAACGTTTCAAACGGTTTAGCCGAAGCACCACCAGGAATTGTTTGTAACATTGGTGTTTCAACTTCCATAAAATCACGTTCTGTTAAAAACTTACGAATACCATCCACTATTTTAGAGCGAATTTTAAACGTATTACGGGTATCTTCATTAATAATTAAATCAACATAACGTTGGCGATATTTTGTTTCTACATCAGATAAGCCATGGAATTTTTCAGGTAATGGGCGTAACGATTTAGTCAGTAACTCATATTTGTCCATATTGACATATAAATCACCTTTGCCTGACTTATGCATAGTACCAGTAACACCGATAATATCGCCTATATCTAATGTTCCCCAACGTTCTTTAATATCTTTTTGCACAGTTTTATGGGCATATGCTTGAATGCGTCCGGTCATATCTTGTAATACCAAGAATGGACCACGCTTTGCCATCACACGGCCAGCGATACTGTATTCAGCAGTTTCAGCTTCAAGGGTTTCTTTATCTTTTTCACCATGTTCAGCTTGCAAATCAGCTGCATAGTGTTTTCGATCGAATTTATTTGGATGACCATTCGCTGGGCAGTTTTCTCTGATTTGCGTTAACTTGCCTCGACGTTCGGCAATAAGTTTGTTTTCGTCTTGCTGTGTTTGGTCTGTCATTTTTTTTCCAAATAAAGAGCGCTTGCTCGTCAATCAACATTAAATAATTACTTTAGGATTATAAACGTTATAACCCTGACTTTAATGATGCCTCGATAAACTTATCAAGATCACCATCTAATACGGCCTGCGTATTACGATTTTCAATACCTGTACGTAAATCCTTAATTCGGCTGTCATCTAAAACATAAGAGCGTATTTGACTGCCCCAACCGATATCTGATTTACCATCCTCAAGCTCTTGCTTGTTTTCATTTTGCTTTTGTATTTCAAGTTCATACAATTTAGCTTTTAATAACTTCATCGCTGCAGCACGATTTTTGTGCTGAGAACGATCACTTTGACATTGTACAACCGCACCTGTTGGTATATGCGTTAAGCGAATAGCTGAATCAGTTTTATTCACATGCTGTCCACCAGCACCCGATGCTCGATATGTATCAACACGTAAATCAGCTGGGTTAATATCAATCTCAATATTATCGTCTATTTCAGGATAAATAAATGCGGATGCAAATGAAGTGTGTCTACGACCACTTGAATCAAATGGAGACTTACGCACTAAACGGTGAACACCAGTTTCTGTACGTAACCAACCGTAAGCGTAATCACCGGTATATTTAATCGTACAACCTTTAATACCGGCTACATCACCATCAGTCACTTCAAGAACTTCTACTTTAAATCCATGGGCTTCGCCCCAACGTAAATACATACGCATTATCATTTCTGCCCAATCTTGGGCTTCTGTACCACCTGAGCCTGATTGTATATCCAAATAACAATTACTAGCGTCTTGCTCACCAGAAAACATTCGACGAAACTCTAATTTCTCTAAGCTTTGTTCAAGTGTTGTTACTTCTGATTGGGCATCATTAAATGTTTCTTCATCCTTTTCTTCTATCGCCAACTCAACTAGACCTTCGATGTCGTCACAACCAGCATCTAGCTCATCGATAGTGTTAACAACTGTTTCTAAGTCTGAACGTTCTTTACCTAAGGCTTGTGCTCGTTCAGGTTCATTCCAAACGTCAGGTAATTCTAATTCTCTTTCTACTTCAACTAAACGCTCACTCTTGTGATCATAGTCAAAGGTACCCCCGAAGTAGCTCTGTACGCTCGCGAATTTCTTTAATTTTATTTATGACTGGATTTACTTCAAACATTATTAGCGTTATGTCTTTCTTGAAATATAGCAAAATAGGCGCGCATTGTAGCGTAAATCATCAGGCAAATAAATAATTGAATACATTAACAGATGAAGTTAAATACCCATCAATTTACTACTGTAATATGCTCTACTATCAATTGTAGACTTTGTTTGTCACGAAACTCATTAATATCTAAACGATAAGCTAAATGAACCTGCTGTATTTGTGGGTTTGGCCATTGTGAAACATCAACATTAAAAGCAATACCATCGTATAGCTGCCCTTCTTTTTCCACTACTATTTTTAAATGTTTTTCACCGACAATACGTTGTTGCATTAAGGTAAATGTATCATCAAAAGTAGGCTCTGGAAAATTTTGCCCCCATGGGCCTGAATCTCTAATTAATTGGGCAAAAGATAATGTCATTGCTTCTGACGGAAGTTCGCCATCAGACATGATAGTGCCTTGGAGCAACTCTTCATTTAACCAAAGGCTGGCATAATGAGTAAACGCTTGTTGAAATTCGTTAAAATGCGCTTTATTAATCGACAGGCCTGCCGCCATCGCATGACCACCAAATTTAATAATGAGTTCTGGCTTTTGGCTATCAATATGTTCAAGTAAATCTCTAATATGTAAGCCTAAAATAGAGCGGGCGGAACCTTTAAGTTCAAGTCCATTTTCAGACTGAGCAAAAACAATAGTAGGTCGGTGATACTTTTCTTTTAGTCGGCCAGCAACAATGCCAATAACGCCTTGATGCCAGTCTTGGTGAAATAGCGCTATTGCAGAAGGTAAAGTGTCTTCGGTAAAATTCAGCGCTTTAAGTACACTTTCAGCCTCTTGTTGCATACCTTGCTCAATTTCACGACGTGTTTTATTTAATCCATCAAGCTCTTGCGCCATCAATCGCGCATTCATCAAATTATCAGCAAGTAAACAATTAATACCAAAGGCCATATCATCTAATCGCCCTGCCGCATTTATTCTAGGTCCTAACGCGAAACCAAAGTCGCTTGCCACTAATTGTTGCTGTTTTTTTCCTGCAACTTCTATTAATGCTTGTATGCCAGGTCGTGTTACACCAGCACGAATACGTTTCAAGCCTTGTTCAACAAGAATACGATTATTAGCATCTAAAGAAACAACATCTGCTACAGTGCCTAAAGCAACTAAATCAAGTAATTGAGCAATATTAGGTTCATTAATACCTTGTTGGTTAAACCACTCTTGCTCGCGTAAATATTTACGCATTGCTAAACACAAATAAAAAGCAACACCAACCCCTGCAATAGATTTACTGGTAAAAGCACAATCAGGTTGGTTAGGATTAACAATAGCATCTGCTGGCGGTAGCGTTTTTCCCGCTAAATGGTGATCCGTTACAATAACTTTCAAACCTAAAGCTTTAGCTTGCTCTACACCCGCATGACAACTGATCCCACTATCAACAGTGATTAAAAGTTGAGCACCTTGATTAGCAGCAATATTGACAATTTCAGGTGTTAAGCCATAGCCATATTCAAATCTATTAGGCACTAAAAATTGATGATTTTTACAGCCAAATAATGAGAGTGCGATCATCATTAGTGCCGTACTAGTGGCACCATCAGCATCAAAATCTCCAATAATAAAAATAGATTGCTGATTTTTTAATGCGTGAAAAAGTACTTGGCAGGCTTTTTCAAGCCCTTTCATAGAACCAACAGGAGCGAGGAGGTTAGTTGCTAGCGTTAGTTCTTGATCTGAGCTAACGCCTCTGCTGGCATAAATCTGTTTAATAACAGGGTGTAATTGACCTGATAAATGCTCATCGCAAACCTTTTTGCGACGAACAACAGTTTTTGTGACCACTTAACTTGTAGCTTTAATTTGATCTAAAATGTTAATTAAGCTGTTTGGATCTTTATAACCAGGAACCATTAAACCATTCTCTAAAATGATTGCTGGAGTACCATTAACTCCAATTTTTCGTCCAAAGTCGAACTCAGCTTCAACAGGCTTATCACATATTCTTTGCGCAACTGGTGATCCTTGCTTAGCTTTAGTTAATGCACTTTGAGGATCCTCATGGCACCATATAGATTGTAAATCTTTAAACCCTTGAGAATATTGCCCCATCTGATCTCTTACGCCATATCGAGGATAAGCTAAATAACGTACAGTAATACCTTTATCGTTATAGTCATCCATTTGCTCATGCATTTTACGACAATAGCCACAAGTGATGTCAGTGAACACATTGATCACATGTTTTTCATTTTTTGCTTTATAAACAATCATATCCCCAGCAAAGCTCTTTACACCTTCAAGCCTAACCTTTTTCAAAGTTTCTTCGGTAATATCATTGCGGGCATTAATGTCATACAGCTTGCCATCAACCAAAAAATTGCCATCAAGGCTTGAATAAAATACTCGATGATCCGCTATTACTTCAACTAACCCAACCATGGGGCTTGGTTTAATTGAGGTAATGTCACCTAAAACATCAGTCAACTTAGCTGTTAACGCTTTTAGTTCACCTTCAACTACAGACGTCTTAGACGAGTTCGGTGCATCTACGGCTTGTACCCAAGTAGGAGAAATTAAACCGACGGAGAATACGGTACCTAATAATATTTTTTTAAACATACGTTTTCCTAAATAAAACTACACGATAAATTATGAGCGTAACAATCAAGCGAATACTCAATAAAAACAAGACCGTTTTAATTGCGCTAAAATTACAGGCTTATTATTAAAAAATCAATCTTCGACTAAATTAACATTTAACTTATTCGCACTATGGTAACACTTATGAGACGCTTTCTGGTAAACTCGCGAACATTTAAAAATACTCTTCAACTAGTAACGATATAATAACTATGAATATAGGTTTATTTTACGGCTCTACTACTTGCTATACAGAAATAGCAGCAGAAAAAATTCAACAACATTTTACCGATGACCTAACCGTAGAGCTTTTTAATATAAAAGAAACGCCATTAAAAGATTGTCAAAATTTTGATCTGCTTATTTTTGGTATTTCAACGTGGGATTATGGTGAAATACAAGAAGATTGGGAAAGTCATTGGCCTGAAATTGCTGATCTTGATTTATCTAATAAAGTCATCGCTCTTTTTGGTATGGGCGATCAAATAGGCTATACCGACTGGTTTCAAGATGCTCTTGGAATGTTACATCAGCAAGTTACAGCACAAGGCGCTTATTGTATTGGTTATTGGCCTAATCAAGGTTATGAGTTTGCACAGTCAAAAGCATTAACCTCAGATCAAACTGAGTTTGTTGGCTTAGCACTTGATGAAGACAACCAATATGATTTATCAGACGAACGAATAGCGACTTGGTGTCAACAAATTAAAAGTGAAATTGAGCAGCTTTTATCGCAAGATGATTAGCTAATAACAACAATTGCCTTTATAATTAGCGGCAATTTTATCCAAAGTGAATTTAATTTTTTATGTTTGAGCAGTTCGAGCTAGATTCAGAACTTCTAGGCGGTATTAACAATGCCGGCTTCAAAAAACCAACATCAATCCAATCTCTTGTTTTACCGGAAGCAATGGCAGGTAAAGATGTATTAGCATCAGCACCTACAGGTACAGGTAAAACTGCTGCTTTTTTGTTGCCTGCTGCACAACATTTACTTGATTATCCAAGAAAAAGAGCTGGATTTCCTCGTGTACTCGTATTATCACCAACCCGTGAATTAGCTCTACAAATAGGTGAGCAAGCTGAAAAATTAACGTCACTGACAAGCATTAAAACGGCGGTAGTAACCGGCGGTGTTAATTACGGAAGTCACCAAGAGGTATTAACAGGAAATACTGATATTTTAATTGCAACGCCTGGACGCTTACTCGAATACATAGAAAACGAACAATTCGATGCTAGAGACATTGAAATTCTAGTATTAGACGAAGCTGACCGTATGCTTGATATGGGGTTTTCTGAAACCATCAACCGAATTATTGGTGAAGCGCGGTGGCGTAAGCAAACGTTATTATTTTCAGCAACATTAGAAAGTGCTGGTGTGTCTAAATTTGCCAGAGAAATTTTAAATGATCCTGTTTATTTAGAGTCTAATCCGTCACGTCAAGAAAAAGCCAAAACTCATCAGTGGATCCACCTCGCTGATGATAAAGATCATAAGTTTAAACTATTGGCTAACATTCTTAAGCAAGAAGGTGTTAAACGTGCTGTAGTGTTTGCCAATAAACGTGAAACTGTTCAATATTTATCCGGAAAATTATACGCCGAAGAAATTCCTTGTGCTTGGCTTGAAGGAAAAATGCTACAAGATAAGCGCAACAATGCCGTTGATCGATTAAAAACAGGCAAGGTAAATGTACTTGTTGCTACGGATGTGGCGGCGAGAGGTTTAGATATTGATGACATAACTCACGTTATTAACTTCGACATGCCAAGAATGGTTGATATTTATATTCACCGTATTGGTAGAACAGGACGCGCTGGTAATAAAGGAACTGCCATTTCGCTAGTTGAAGCACATGATATGGCCATTATTGGAAAAATAGAACGCTATATCGATGAAAAACTACCTCGAAGAATCATCGAAGAATTACGTCCAAAACACAAAGAATCACGCGTTTCAATCAAAAAACCTAAAGTAAAAAGAACAGCAGCCCAGAAAAAAGCAAAAGCGAAGAAAATAGCGAAACGCAAAAAGAAGTAAACAATAAAACGTAAAAATTTCAACGAAATCTAAAAAGCATCATTAAAATATGATGCTTTTTTATTTATTAAGAAAAGTTTTTAATGATGAAATTCAAGGGCATTGTGTTGAAACTTCGTCTTTAGCACAAGGAAAGCAGCTTAAAATAGTTGCACCTTCATAGGTATGGCATACTTCCCATATTTCATCACTCACAATAAACGAACGATTTAACTGCTTATAGTAATAATGAGTAAACTGCATTCCTTGATCGGTAAACTTAGTTACCTTAGCAGTTTCACCTAAGTGATCCACAAGCATTTCTAATGTAATTATGGATTCATAAAATTTTTCCATATCATCAGCTAAAACTAACATTGGAAAAATCAATAAAAAACATAATAAGTGACTTTTACTTTTCATAAGTCCACCTAATGATTGTATTTTTTCGTGACGGACTTAACTATCTCCCTTACTCTCAAACTGTTGTATTTGTTCGTTAATCAAAGCTAATGTTGCGCGTTGCGTCACCATTGCACCATCAAATGCAGCTTGAGAGTCTTTCGCCTTAATGTTGTCAAAAATATCAACATGCGCTTGATATTCTTCTAACGTTACCGCTTTTAAACGATTGGTGAAACGTAAGTTTACTTTCAATGCTGTAGTAATAAAGTTCTTTAATTGGATAAAGAAAGGGTTTTGGCTGGCGGATAAAATACTTTGATGAAAGTCGATATCAGCTTCATGGGTGTCATCTTCACCATTGGTAGCATCCTTCATCCGCACTAAAGCATCTTCTATTGCTTTAATATCTTCCGGCTGCGCATATTGAGCTGCCAAAAATGCAGCCTCAGCTTCAATAGCTAAACGCAACTGTTGGAAACTTCTTAACATGTATAAATCAGGCTTACCAATTAAGATCCAATCAAGTACATCAACATCGAATAAATTCCAATGCTTTGAATCAAGCACTTTAATGCCTTGTCTAGGTCTAGAGCCAATAAGTCCCTTTGCCGTTAACATTTTAACCGCTTCGCGAGTCGCAGTTCGGCTAATGTTAAATCGAGTACAGAGTTCCGCTTCCGAAGGTAAGCTATCCCCTACTTTATATGTTCCTTGGAATATAGATTTGCCTAATTCATGAACCACTTGTTGGGTTAAGTTGCGATGCGAAGATTCCATATTTCCTGATAAATTTTAACCTGAATTTAATTTGTATGATAAATGAGGATGACTCATTTACCTAGTAGATTTTTTACTCAATCTTATTTTTTGCTATTTCATCACGTTTATCCCCCTCCTTGTTAACATTATTAACATTTTCATTACCCTTGCTAATACCGCTCACATAAAAACAAATGCATTTAACACTTGCTTCTTATTTTTTTATTTGTATTATAAATACTATTGTATATATTTTTAGATGACACAATGCTTAAACTAATTAAACAATTGACCTTTGCCACCGTTTTTATCCATAGCTCAATTAGTCACGCTCAGACACGTGAACCTTGGGAAGATCACCAAGTATTTGCTATCAATAAAGAAGCGCCACACGCCACTTTGTTTCCATTTGCTAATACATCAGCTGCTTTAGTCAACGATAAAGAAAAAAGCGCTAATTATTTATTATTAAATGGTTTATGGAAGTTTAATTGGCAACGTTCACCAAAAAATAAGCCCGACGGTTTTGAAGCCCCAAACTTTGATGATTCCAATTGGGGCCACATACCCGTGCCCAGTAATTGGGAATTGGAAGGTTATGGTTACCCTATTTATTTAGATGAACGCTTTCCTTTCGCTACAACTTGGCCTGATGCGCCAAAAAATTACAACCCTATAGGCTCGTATCGTAAGGAATTTAAACTTCCTAACCATTGGAAAAATAAACAAGTTTTTTTACATGTCGGTGCGGCAAAATCAAGTTTAGATGTATGGCTTAATGGTAAAAAAGTGGGCTTTAGTCAAGGTTCAAAAACGCCTGCAGAATTTGACTTATCTACTTATTTAAAAGAAGGACGTAATATTTTAGCCTTTCAAATTCGACGTTGGAGCGATGCAAGTTATTTAGAAAGCCAAGATATGCTTCGTATTTCAGGCATTGAGCGTGATGTTTATTTATACGCGACCCCAAAACAACATATTTTTGATGTTCATGCAAAACCCACACTAAATCAAAAACTCAGTAAAGGAATACTTGACGTTGATTTAATTGTTAAAAACTATGCCTCAACTAAAGCGGTAACGACTGTTGAAATGCAGTTACTTGATCCACGTAACGACATGTCTCCTGTCATAAGTAAGGAAGCTAAACTTACATTAACAAGTAATAAAGATACGTCTGTATCGTTATCAGCTAACGTAATTAAACCAGCCTTGTGGTCTGCTGAACTTCCTAATTTATATACTTTATTAGTTAATTTAAAAAATAATCAGGGCGATATCATTGAGTCTATTCGAAATGATATCGGTTTTAGACGTGTAGAGTCAGTTAACGGACAATTATTAGTCAATGGTAAAGCTATTACTATCCGTGGTGTTGACCGACATGAAACCGATCCACAGCATGGTCATGTGGTAACAAAAGCCTCTATGGAAAAAGACATTAAATTAATGAAACAATTCAACATTAATGCTGTTCGCTCTAGCCATTATCCAAATGCCCCATACTGGTACGAATTAACGGACAAATACGGTATGTATGTTATTGATGAAGCCAATATTGAATCTCACCCGTTAGCCATTAATGAAAAAACACAGCTTGGCAATGAAGAAAGTTGGATACCCGCGCACCTTGACCGTACGCAACGCATGTTTGAGCGTGATAAAAATCACCCATCAATTATTATTTGGTCATTAGGTAATGAAGCAGGTACAGGTAAAGTATTTGAAACCACGTATAAGTGGTTAAAAGATAATGACACTAGCCGCTTAGTCCAATACGAGCCCGCAAAAGAAGATTATTATACCGATGTATTCGCGCCAATGTACCCTTCAATTGAGCGTTTAATAGAATACGCAGAATCTAATCCTACTCGTCCAGCGATTATGATTGAATATGCACACGCCATGGGAAATTCAGTAGGTAACTTACAAGATTATTGGAACGCCATTGAAAAATACGATGTACTGCAAGGCGGGTTTATTTGGGATTGGGTTGATCAAGCGCTTTCTTACACTGATGAAAATGGCGTAAAATTTTGGGCCTACGGTAAAGACTTTCACCCAACTTTGCCAACTGATGGTAACTTTTTAAATAATGGTTTAATGAATGCAGATCGCGAACCTCACCCTCATGCGTTTGAAGTTAAAAAAGTCTACCAAGCAATTCGTTTTCATCAAAACAAGGCTAAACCAACAGAGTTTTTAGTAGAAAATCGCTATGACTTTATTGATTTATCGCGTTTTAGTTTACGTTGGAACATTGAAGCCGATGGTAAAAATATCGCCAATGGTATGCAAGCATTCCCAGTAGTAAATGCAGGTGAAAAACAGGCGATAAATCTATCATTACCACAGTTACCAACAAGTGATAATAAAGAATACTTTATTACGTTAACAGCCATTGTTAAAGAACCCTATGGTTTATTAGGCGCTGGACATGAGCTTGCCTTTGAACAATTTAAGTTACCTGTTGCTTATAAACATTTAGCACTTAAGCATTCTTCAAATGAAAAAACAGCTAAAAACACGATTAATTTAATGAAAGTTGTTGAAGATACACAAACTAAAATAGCGTTTAGCAATAGTGATAGCACAATCTCATTTAACAAAAAAACAGGTTGGCTAACCGCGTTTAATTTCCAACAAACACCTCTAATTACTCAAGCGTTAAAAACTAATTTTTGGAGAGCACCAACAGATAACGATTTAGGCAATGGCATGCAAAATTGGGCTGCTATCTGGCAAAAGGCAGCTAATGAGTTGGCACTAAATACTTTTACCTACACCCTAGTAGATGATGGTTATCATGTGAATGCAAGCTACAGCAGCAAATATTTTAAAGGCAAGTTAGCCGTACGTTACCATGTAAGAAATAATGGTCTTGTTCACGTTAATCAATCTTTAACCCTAGATAACGGTCAAGAATTAGCAAATATTCCAAGATTTGGAATGCAATTAGCTATGCCGAGCGATTTTGAACTAATGTCTTGGTTTGGTCGAGGTCCACATGAAAGCTATGCCGATAGAAAAACGTCAGCCCCTATTTCTGTTTACCGAAGCCTAGTAAAAGATCAAATTCATGATTATGTTCGCCCACAAGAAAATGCAAATAAAACAGATATTCGTTGGGTTGCTCTTAAAAACAATCAAAATATGGGGTTAATTGCCGTAGGTGATCAATTGTTAAATGCCAGCGCATGGCCTTACTTGCAAAGTGACATAGACTTTATTGCAGGTAAAGACGGCGGGGAATCAGCTTCAGGTTTAGTCCCTGTTACCAGTAAGCATGGCGCATACTTACCCATGCGAGACCTAGTTACACTTAATATTGATCATAAACAAATGGGTGTTGGCGGCGATACATCTTGGGGGCGTCTAGTACATCCACAATATACTATTCCTGCAAAAAGTATGGAATATGGTTTTACGTTAATTCCGTTTACAGGTGAAAACATTGATATTGCAGAATTAGCTCGTTCCGTAAAAACGCACTAATTCTGACATTAGTAAATTAATCAGTAGGTTGGGCTTTTTTGCCAAGGATGGCGCTAGTAATGTAATGCAAGAGAAATTACTGAAAAATCGATTAGTTAGCCGCATTTACAAGTAAATATGTGACGACTTAAATACCAAGCTACCCATAAAAATTACAGAGATAATTATGACAATAACTACACCTAAATTTACCGCCGATAATGTGCTTAGCTTAGTCAATTCGCATTATAATTTATTAGGTACCCTTAAACCGTTACAAGGATATTGTGATCAAAATTATTTATTAACGACACCCGATAATGAACGTTATATTGTAAAAATAGCCAATAATGCAGAGCCTTTATCCGCACTAGAAATGCAAAATGCAGCCATGGAACATTTGGTTAATCGACATTGCCAAGTGCCAAACGTGATAAACAATAACTATAACGATGCCATCACGAAAATTTCAGCTACAGATACAAACGCTAATACCTCTAGTGTATTTAACATGCGTGTACTTAGTTATTTAACTGGCGACTTTTATGCCCAAATTGAAAGTAAAACGGCTAATGGGCCTTTGTGGTCTAGCTTAGGCCAATTTATTGCGCAAATTGATAATAGCTTAGCTGATTTTACTCATCCTGGCGCTTTTCGCTATTTAGAGTGGGATTTGGCCCAAGGCTACCCGATATGTATGAGTAAAAAACATTTACTCACCACAAGCCAAGCCGTTTTAGTTGATAAATTTTTAATGCTTTATCAAACACAAACACTTCCTGTTATTGGTCAGTTACCACAAGGGGTAATTCATAACGATGCTAACGATCATAATGTTTTAGTTGATAGTATTACCACCCCAACGAAAGTTACGGGTTTAATAGACTTTGGTGACATGGTCCATACCCATATAATAAATGATTTAGCGATTACTTGTGCTTATGCATTAATGGGGCAAGAGCACCCATTAAAAGCGCTAACAGCGATAGTAAGTGCTTATCATCAGGTGCGTCCGTTAAGTGATTTAGAGCTTGAAGTCCTTTATTCTTTAGTCGCTTTACGCTTATGTACTACCGTATGCAACGCTGCGTTAGCAATAAAAGAAAATCCAGATAATGAATATTTGAATATTTCTGTGGCTCCTGCTTGGCAATTACTTACCCTACTCAGTACCTGTAATCCTTTTGCTGTGCTTTGCCAACTTCGTACTGCCTGTGGCTTACCTTTAGACAATGGAAAATCAAAAAATGAGATTGTTAACTACCGTAAAAAGCATTTAGGAAAAACCTTAAGTTTAAGCTACAAAGAGCCGCTTAAAATCGTACGCGGTCAAGGTGCTTATTTATATAACGAATATGGTACGCCCTATTTAGATATGGTAAATAATGTTTGTCATGTTGGCCATTGCCATCCCAAAGTAGTGAGTGCAGGTCAAAACCAATTAGCAAAACTTAATACCAATACACGCTATTTGCATGACAACATTGTTGAATATTCAGAAAAATTACTTGCGACCATGCCAGAAAAGTTATCGGTATGTATGCTAGTAAATTCAGGAAGTGAAGCCAATGAACTCGCTTTCCGATTAGCTCAAAACTTTACTGGTTCTAAACAATTATTAACCGTAGATGGTGCTTATCACGGCAACACCAGCGCATGTATTGAAGCAAGCCCTTATAAATTTGATGGCCCTGGTGGAAAAGGCGCTGCAGATTATGTTCATAAAGTGACCCTACCTGACCCCTATCGTGGTAAATACCAAGGCGAAAACACCGCAACAGATTATGCTAATGATGTTGCTCAAGTAATTGCAGATATTGAAGCAAAAGGTGAACAAGTAGGCACCTTTATTTGTGAATCGCTACAAGGGGTAGCAGGGCAAATTATTATGCCTGAAGGCTACTTAACGCAAGTTTATCAATTAGTAAGAAATGCTGGTGGTGTTTGTATTGCTGACGAAGTACAAGTAGGTTTTGGACGCGTAGGCACTCATATGTGGGCATTTGAAACGCAAAACGTTGTGCCAGACATTGTCACCTTAGGCAAACCTATTGGTAATGGCCACCCGATGGCTGCCGTAATTACAACCCAAGCCATTGCTGATGCTTTTGTTAACGGTATGGAATATTTTAATACCTTTGGTGGCAACCCAGTTTCATGCGCCATTGGTAATGCAGTACTTGATGTTATCAAACAAGAAAGGCTGCAAGAAAACGCCCTCACTGTTGGACATTATCTACTTAACCGTTTTAAGACCTTACAAGAAGAATATTCAATAATTGGTGATGTTCGCGGTTTAGGCTTATTTATTGGCGTTGAATTAGTGACCGATAGAGAAACCAAAACACCAGCTACCGATGAAACAGGCAAATTAGTGGAATTTGCAAAAGCGCATCAGGTGTTATTAAGCACAGAAGGCAGATTTTATAATATTTTAAAAATAAAACCCCCTATCGTGTTTAGCAAACGCGACGCTGATATCTTCGTTAATGTTATCGAGCAAGGATTGAAGCAACTTAACATTAACTCTAATTAACACACTTTAATAAAACAACGATCTACAGAGGAACTATGGATTTTTTAAACTCATTAGCAATTGAAGCTAATAACTACGGCGCATCTACAGGAACACAATGGTTAACAACCACAGATGAAGGTGTATTTGAAATAAAATCCCCTGTTGACGGAAAAACAATTGCCAACGTCTATAAATGTAACGCAAGCGACTATCAAAAAGTGATCAATAGCGCAAAAAGTGCCTTTGTTGAATGGCGACAAGTACCTGCACCACAACGTGGTGATATTGTACGTCAAATAGGCAATAAACTTAGAGAATTTAAACAGCCATTAGGCGAACTTGTTGCCTACGAAATGGGGAAATCATTACAAGAAGGTCTTGGTGAAGTTCAAGAAATGATTGATATTTGTGACTTTGCCGTTGGTCTGTCAAGACAACTTAATGGTTCAACACTACATTCTGAGCGTCCACTACATCGTATGTACGATCAATATCACCCTTTAGGTGTGGTTGGTGTAATTTCAGCGTTTAACTTTCCTGTTGCTGTGTGGTCATGGAATGCCATGATTGCTGCTATTTGTGGTAATGCAACCGTTTGGAAGCCATCAGAAAAAACACCATTAACCGCTATTGCTTGTCAAAATATCATTAAAGAAGTATTAATCGACAATAAGTTGCCAGAAGGTATTTTTTCACTCGTTATTGGCGATGCAAATGTCATTGGTGAAGATATGCTTGAAGATAAAAATGTACCGTTAGTTTCAGTCACAGGTTCTACCCGTGTAGGCCGACATGCGGGTCAAAAAGTCGCCGCTCGTTTTGGTAAAAGCATACTTGAGCTTGGCGGCAACAATGCCATGATCCTAACCCCTGATGCTGATCTTAAACTTGCAGTGCCTGCCATTGTTTTTGGTGCAGTTGGCACAGCTGGACAACGTTGCACTTCTACCCGTAGAGTGATCATTCATGAATCGATATATGACCAAGTTAAAGCGGTATTAACTAAAGCATACAAAGGCTTAAGAATTGGATCGCCATTAGATGAAAATAATCATGTGGGTCCATTAATTGATACCGATTCTGTACAAGCCTTTACGAATGCTATAAAAGCCGTAAAAGAAGAAGGTGGTAAAGTACTGTGTGGTGGTAACGTATTAAGTGGTGAAGGCTATGAGTCTGGCTGTTACGTAGAACCCGTAATGATTGAAGCAGAAAACCATTATCAAACCGTTCAGCACGAAACATTTGCCCCAATTTTATATTTAATTAAATATAAAGGCGATGTAAATGACGCTATAGCCCTACAAAATGATGTCGTTCAAGGTCTATCGTCAGCAATATTTTCAAATAATATGCGTGAATGTGAAACCTTTTTGTCTCACTGGGGATCAGACTGCGGCATTGCTAATGTAAATATTGGTACCTCAGGTGCTGAAATTGGTGGCGCATTCGGTGGCGAAAAAGAAACCGGCGGCGGACGTGAATCGGGCTCAGACGCATGGAAAGCTTATATGCGTCGTCAAACCAACACCATTAACTTTTCAACCGAGCTTCCTCTTGCTCAAGGCATAAAATTCGACTTGTAGATAAAGCAACTTATCCATCAATAGAACTAGGGGCTGTTGAACGTTCGAGATCATTTTTGCAGCTATTTGTTGGGTATTTATACAAGGCATAGCCTTTGTCATGTGGTTATTCCACATAAAAAGGCTATAACGCCGTAGAAATGACCAACAAATGCTGTCCGAAGGATTCGGCTAAAAGCGTTTTATTCTTTGTTGAGTAGTATTTGCTTAGAATGACTAGGCTACACACTACTCGCCGCGATTAAAACGCTTTTATCTCGAACAAAATTTAACCGCGAAAGCTCAGCAGCCCCTAATGTTATGCAAGTTTGGCCTGAGTAACCCTCAGGCCTTTTTTAATTTAATCACTGGTTCAAAAAACATAGAACTTTTAAAAATCTTATCCTTTTAATTACTTAATGCTATGTAATCTTAAATAAACGAAGTATTTAGAAACCCGCTAATACTATTTTTCCAATAGACTTGCCTGATTCTAGTTCTGCATGCGCAAGCTTCAAGTTTTCAGCATTAATTGTGCCTAACTCTTTACCTAATGTGGTTTCAATTTGCCCAGAATCAATTAAGTCAGCAACATGATTTAATAAATGACGTTGTTCTTCCATATCTTTGGCATTAAACATTGACCGCGCAAACATAAATTCAATATGTAATGACAAACTTTTCATTTTTAGTTTCATTACATCTAAAGGTTTTTCTGGATCATCTATCATCGCTATTTTTCCAAATGGCGCTAAAAGTTCCACGTAAGTGTCAAAGTATGACTCTGTACCATTTAAGCTTGCGATATGGGTTACTTCACCAAGCTCTAAGGCGTCAATTTGTGTTTGTAATGGTTGAGTGTGGTCAACCACATAGTGTGCGCCAAGCTTTTTAATCCATGCTTTCGAACTTTCTCGAGAAGCAGTCGCTATTATGGTTGCACCAGTAACGGCTCTCGCTAATTGCACCAAAATAGAACCTACGCCACCTGCTGCACCCACCACTAATAACACTTCTTTCGAGCTTTCATTTGTGCCTGTACTTTGTTTATTTAGTGCTAAATGTTCAAATAATAATTCGTAAGCGGTAATGGCAGTTAAAGGCAGTGCTGCGGCTTCTGAATCGGTTAGGCTTTTAGGTTTATTGCCAACAATGCGTTCATCAACCAATTGATATTCCGCATTACTTCCCTGACGGTTTAAGTCGCCAGCATAATAAACTTTATCACCTGGTTTAAAGGTAGTTGCAAGTTCGCCTGTAGAAACAACTTCACCTACGGCGTCCCAACCTAACACTTTATACTCGCCATTCTCAGCCGTCATATTTTGTCTGATCTTATAATCAACTGGGTTTACGGCTATCGCGCTAACTTTTACTAAAATGTCACGCCCTTTCGCTATCGGTTGAGCTAACTCAATATCAACTAACGACGCCGCATTATTAATAGGTAGTGATTCTTTATATCCAATGGCTTTCATGTATTTATCTCCAATAGTCAAACTATGTTTGTGTGGTTAACTTCAATAGAGCTATGTTAAAACTTGATTTACCAAACACAAACAGCATAATAAACGAAACATTATCAAATTAAATTTGAAAATAAAGTTATGTTACTCGAAGATTTACAAGTCATTATCAAAGTAGCTGAGTTTAAAAGTATAACGGCAGCAGCGACCAGTTTAGATATGCAAACAGCTACAGCAAGTGCTGCTATTAAGCGGGTTGAAGCTTCATTAGGCGTTGACTTATTTATTCGTACCACTCGTCAATTAAGACTTTCGGCGGCAGGAGAACGATATATTCCTCAATGCCAACAAGCGTTATTAGCACTTTCACAAGCAAAGCAAAATTTGCACAACGAGCAAGGGTGTGTTGAAGGAGAAATACGTATCGCATTACCTTCAGATTTAGGGCGAAATATTGTAACGCCTTGGCTTGATGAGTTCGTAAAAACACACCCTAAGGTCAGCTTAAAAATGAATGTCAGCGATAGCAATATTGACTTTTATCGTGATTCTGTTGATGTTGCATTACGCTATGGCTCGCCATCTGACTCGAACTTATACGGTTTTAAAATTTGTAACGTTCCCGGTATATTGTGCGCAACACCAGAGTATTTGGAGCAAAATGGCCAACCTCAACATCCTCACGAATTAGCGGCGCATAATGGCCTGTTTTATCAACTCTACGATGTCATTCATGATGTCTGGACATTTACTCATAACGATACTCTCTATAAAGTTAAAATGTCAGGTGATCGAGCCTCGAATGATGGTGATTTAGTACGACGCTGGTGCGTTTCAGGTCATGGTGTTGCCGTAAAATCCTGCTTAGATATTTCAGATGATTTACTTGCAGGGAGAATAACCCCCTTTATGCAACCTTATAGAGCTCGGTCTACTGAACTATGGCTAGTTTGCCCCAGTCGGCAATCAATAACCCCCGCAATTCGATTATTAAGAGATATGTTACGAGAGAAATGTGCGCTAATTCTAAAACAATTAGTCACACATAACTTTTTAGACAAAAATGAACTTAATAATTAACATCGCCTCGGGTTAACTAACCTCACATAGTTTATTTTTTAACTCAATCAATCGCTTCACATGCACTTGTGAATCAAGAATATGCTTTGCCATATTAAGGTATGCCCTTGTTTGATTCGCTAGGCTATTTAATTGTGTCTGTTGAAAAACACTATCAGGCATGGATTTATCCTGTTGTTCAATTTTTTCGGTTAACAGTGCCCGATGTATTGTATATAAGCCAGTAATCGATAATTTTTGTTTGTTATTCAAGGTAATATCTAGTGTTAGTGGCTCAATTAATTCATTTTCAAGATAAAACGCAGTTAATGAATCAAGCTCAGTATAACCCTCGGTAATTTGCTTCAATATTTTAATACGGTTTTTTAAATATTCGCTAGGTACGCCATCATTAAAAAGCTTCTCCCCACTTAACTCTTGTACGCGATCATCGGCCCTATCTATAACGATATTCATCAACGTTGAATCTTGTTTATTTTCTTGAGGTGATGATTGTTCAAGCTCTGCTGGTAGTAAATAAAAAGGTTGAGCCTGGAACTTCAAAGGTAAGTATCGACCACACCATTGCGAATTTTCTATCAATAAGTTTTCGTCAATAGTCAATCCCATTAAGGTAATTAAATTGAATTGTCCTGTTTCGCTATCTTTGTTAAAAAATAATGGTAACTCCTGTGCTAAAAGAGCAATTTCTGCTGGGAAAATATCAATCAGGTGTACTTGATTTTTTCGATCCATTAACTGACATGGCATAACTCTTAATTGTTGATGCTTTAGTGCATCTAAGCTTTCAAATTTAAACATTATCAATACCTATATAGTTCTATTCGCTCCACATTTTCTATATTGCTTGGAATGAATGATTTTGGAGTGTTTTTAGTAAGGCTCTATGCGTTGGCAACGCTTGCGTATATTGAGCAGTTTGGCGTTTCGTGTCATCCATACACTGCTTCGCTAATTGCTTTTCTTTAGCTGACAATGTCGAATGTAATGTTTGCGGGAGTTGTTGCATGCCGTACAGTACATATTGATAGCTAGCTGCTGAAAATACTTCTCGCTTTTGTTTAAAGTCAAACTCAGAAGGCGTTCTATGTTGCCAAAGTATCATTAACGCTTTAAGGCTATCAGGAATAGAACTTTCTTGTTGATTATCACGCCAAAATTGACTGTCGGTACGCTGACTTGCAAGATAATGTAACTTTAAAAAATCGACAATTCGGTCCCAATTATAATGAAATTTTTCATTAAATTGCTTTGCTAAAATAGGCATTGCCATTTTAGATGCGGGTAACTGTTCACTAATTGCGGCAGCCGCAAGCTCCACCATAACCAGTGCTGATGCTTCTAATGGCTCTAAAAAACCAGCAGACATACCAACAGCCACACAGTTATTTACCCAAAATTGCTCGCGTATACCTGGATTAAAATCAATGTGATTAAAGCGTAATTCATCAATTTTACTGACGCCTGTTTCTTCAAGATATTGAATCAAAGTTTGTTTCGCCTCTTCCACAGAGCAATGTTGGCTAGAAAACACATGACCAATACCGCGCCTTGTCGGTAGCCCTATATCCCATATCCAACCGGATTTTTGTGCGGTTGATAATGTATAAGGGGGTATTTCAACGTCTGGGGTAGCATAAGGTGCTTGTACGGCAATGGCATTATCAATAAATAACACGTCTTTTTTAGAAGTTAATGGCACTTGATAATGCTGACCAATTAACAATGATTTAGCCCCTGAACAATCAACAAATAAGTCACCTTCTACGTCGCCATTTTGTTTAGTTGTTAAAGCCGTTATATCACCTGTTTTTTCGTCGCTATTAACGTGTGTTACATGGTCACTAATATAGTTAACGCCTAAGTTTTCAATGCAATGGCGTTTTAAGAATTGAGCAAATTTTCCTGCATCAATATGATAAGCATAATTAGCAATGGCGGCATATTCAGGTGAGGTGATCATTTTTGGTGCGATGGCGGCTTCGCATAATGCTTCTTGCGCGCTTACAGTAGATGAGAATGAACTTTCTCGAGCACCATTACACCAAGATTGCGCCATGTTAGTGTCAAAGTAACCATTGGGTAACTCTAATGGATGATAATAGAAATCATCTTCAGCTCCAGTGATCCATTTAACAAACTTTGCTCCTTGCTTAAAACTGACATCACATTCACGAATAAAAGCCGATTCGTTTATACCCATAGTTTTTAACGTACCGCGCATAGTTGGCCAAGTTCCCTCACCCACACCAATTATTTTCACTTCAGGCGACTCTATTAAAGTAATAGCGTAAGGCTTCTTACTTGTTTGCCTATGCTTTGCCGCCAAGGTGCCTGCCGTTAACCAACCGGCGCTACCTCCGCCTAAAATAACAATATTTTTAATTTCTTCAGACATAATTACAATCACCTTCTAAATTAATTAGGGATAAACAGGCTTTATAGCTAAGCCTCTGGTATTGCCTTATTTTTTGATAATGGCTTAATCAGTGTTTTAACTTTAAAACCAACCAATGCGCTAATAACGCCAATTAAAGGCGTTAACCAATTGAAAATACAAAAAATTGCATATTCTAAAGGATTCACTAATAAAACAGATTGCATATAAGCGGCGCAGGTATTCCATGGCACTAACACCGAGGTAACAGTACCGCCATCTTCAAGTGCTCGTGACAAATTCTCTGGTGCAAGTCCTCTCTGTTGGTAGCTGTCTTTAAACATTCGCCCAGGAATAACAATTGAAATATATTGATCTGCAGCAATACAGTTAGTACCAAAAGCCGTAAAAATAGTAGAGATGATTAAAGAGCTTACTTTGTTTGATAAGGCTAAAAGCCTATCGACGATAATTTGTAATAACCCAACTTTTTCCATAATTGCGCCAAATGTCATCGCTGTTATTATCAGCCAAATAGTATTTAGCATTGATCCCATACCACCACCGCTAAGTAAGTCATTAAAAGCTGCATCTTTGGTTGAAAGCTCAAAGCCTTCAAACATTACTCGCCAAACAACAGTAATATTGGCACTTAGCACTGATAGACTTTTATCTGCCAGCGACATGACTAACTCTTGTTGAAATAATACTGCAAATATCCCTCCCACCAATGCACCTAAACCAATAGCAGGAAAAGCAGGAAATTTTCTTATGGCGAGTAACAGCGTGAGAAAAAGAGGAATTAATAAATACCATGCAATAAAAAATTCATTCTCTAGGTTATTCATTAATTGCGGAATACGTTGATCATCGAGGCTGGCACTAGTATTAAAACCAAGAAAAAAGAAGGCTATTAAGCTAAGAATAAATGCGGGTAATGTGCTCCACAGCATATTTCTGATGTGTGAGAATAACTCGGTACCAGCGACTGCCGCAGATAAATTAGTGGTATCTGAAAGCGGAGAAAGTTTATCTCCAAAATACGCGCCACTAATTATAGCGCCGGCACTTATCGGGAGACTGGCATCAAGTCCATTAGCAACCCCCATTAGTGCTACACCAATAGTTGCCGCGACTGTCCAACTACTCCCAATACTAATAGCCACTACCGCACAAATTAATGAGCAACTGACATAAAATAAGTCTGGATTAAGTATTTGTAAGCCATAATAAATCATAGTAGGCACTGTTCCAGACAAAAGCCAAGTACCTATTAATGAGCCTACCGCAAATAAGATTAAAATAGCACCTAAGGTAATACTTATACCTTTAACAATACCTTGTTCAATTTCTTCCCGTTTAAAACCATTCTTTAAACCAATTAATGTGGCAACGCCTGCACTTATTAGTAAAGCTATTTGGTTCGGGCCTGAAGATGAGTCATTACCAAAATAAAAAACCGATAAAGACAAGAGTAACAACATTGAAACGATTGGGATAAAAGCGTCTACTAGCGAAGGTTCTCTATTGTTATTCATTGTTAAAATCCTTATTTCATAGACCAAAAAACGGCAAATTAAGCACCGCTTTTTATAGATAAATTGTGATAAAAAAACGCTTAACCATTACCCAATGATTAAGCGAACGTTATTAATAATTAATATGCTCGATACTAATGCCCTTTTCCTTTAACTTATTTAGCCATTGCTCAATTAGCTTAGGATCACTTGGCGCCGGATGAACCCCAGTTTCAAGCTCTTTAGCAATTATCGATTCTATTGCCATAGTAACAGTAATTGACACTAAACGTGCCATTGCTTGACCCTGTTTGTTGCCCGCTTCGTCGACAAAATAAGCTTGATGCCAAACCTTTGCTTCTGCATTTTTGGCCAACAACTCCACATAAAGCACTACCCGATCTGGCTCATTTTCTTGATAAGCATATTTTTTCTCGAGCTGTTTACTGATATCAGTGAGTTGTTGCTCTTGATCTGATGGCGTTAAAGCAGATACGTTATCGAACAACGATTGCCAGGCTTTCGACCAACCTGATAATCTTAAGGTACCACGCACAAATTCTTTAACCTGCCAATTTTGGGCAAAATTATAATGTTCAACAAAGGGTAATGAATCTCGGTTTGGGTAAGCTTCAAAGTCTTCATTTGCTGGTGTTATAAAAATTCCTCGCAAAGACTCCCATGGCGCATTTGCACTTTTAGTACGGCCTTCTTCAATCCATTTAGACGGTGACTTTAAAGCTTTTAAAACCCCTAAAGGCGACCAGCTAAATTTATATTTAAAATCATTAGGTATTTTAGGCACACCTCCACAATAGGAGCGGAAGTAGAGATGATTATCTACATCATATTCAGCACTTTTACGATAGGAATCAACCAATAAATGTGCAAATAAATGATCAATTCCCGGATCTAACCCCACTTCATTAATAAAACATAAGCTTTTCGCTTTTGCGGCATCATTTAATAAAGCCATTTCAGGCGAAATATAGCTACTTGAAACAAAATGTGCGTTGGTTTCAAGGCAAATGTTCGCAACTTTTACATGTTCCGTCACCGGTAACATAGAGGTGACAATATCGCCTGCTTTAATTTCACTACTAAACTGTTGCCAATCTAAGTGATGAATAACTACATCAATCCCTTCCTCTGAAAGCTCAGATTTAGCCTTATCTACATTACGCGCCCAAATATGTAATATGCAATTATCAGATTGAGATAATAATTTAATACCTGGAATTGAAGACAGCCCAGTGCCTAACCAGTGAACATTTGTTTTCATTATAAATTGACCTCTTGAATATTATTGTTATGGCCTGTTTTTTCAAGTGTCGTCTCACCTACTATTAAATGGCACTTTTGATGAAATAAACTTAAGGCGTTAGCCCATACAGGCTCAGATAAATCAGATAATTGTTGTAAATAAGGTAATAATTGCTGTTCGTAGTCTTCACTACTTTCTTTCGGTAACAACGAAGGTAAATGGTCTATCGCAATTAAATCTAATTCAGGGCTGTCTGTTAACACCCGAACATAGGGTTTTTCAAAGGTGGTGCAATGCTGATATAGCGGAATCGGATTATAACTGCCATAGGGATCACAACTTACGTCAGCAATCACTGATATTTTTCGTGGATGATCATTTAACGAACTTAACGTAACAAAAGGCGGAAGATCTTGGTTCACCATCACACAATTCACTAAAATATCGGTATCATTGATTTCACTAAATGGTCCGCCTCGCTTGGTTTCTTCAAGATCCCATGCAAGGGTTTTTAGGCCGAATAACTCAGCTAATGCAATGGCACCCGAACCACTTCGACCTTTCGCACCTATCACCATAATTTTTGGTAAACCTTCTACTTTAGATAGCGACGCTTTAATAAAATTAACTAATGTCTGCTGGTTATTAAATGAAGATATGGCTGATAATGTAGGTTGTTTTAATTGTTGATTTGCCCAAGCCAGCAGGCTTAATGCCGCGCCAGCAAAGCCCGCCCAATAACCAAAAGCGGCAACACGCCTACTATTGGTTTCAACTAAGTATTCAAGGTCGTATAAACCACCACCGCCTTTTACAAAGCGCGACAGTAATTCACTAGCACCTGCTTGTGCCTTGTAAGCATGTGCAAAATAAATATGTCGATGAATAAGCGGAAAGTCATTTTCGGGTAACTCTTTTAGCCCCAAGATAAAAGCACTTTCAGGAGCATTAATCCAGCTACCTGATGGCACAATATCACAGCCAACGTCTTGATAATGTGATAATAAAAAAATACGTTGTTTACACACTTCAACGGATATTTTAAACCCTTGTGAAATTAGATATTTAGCGCCCTTAGGCGTTAATGCAGCACGTTGTTCTTGCGGTTTAGTTTCGGCTCTTAACCAAAGGTGTACTCGATTCATATTGATAGTATTTAAGAATGTTTACAAATCAATTTCTATTGTGTTTGTAACGATTGACAGGAAGAGGCAAATCCATTTGCCCTGTAAGTATTAAAATAACAAATTTAATAAGTTAAAAGTTAGCGCGTATGCCCACTGAGTATCTTGGCCCAGTTTCGATAATAGCTAGAACATGATTTTTATATAAACCGCGTTTACGTGTTATTTCATTGGTGATGTTAATACCTTCAATGAAAAGACTGACGTTTTCGTTAATGTCGTAGCTTCCGCTAATATCAACTTGCGCATAATCTTCAACATATATAGGAGCACCACCAGCCCAGTTAGTGGTAGACTGCATAAACTCATTTCGGTTGTTATAAGCAATGCGGAATTGATAATCGTCTTGCTCATAAAATAAAATTAAGTTTTGAGAGTCGCCAAGGCCAGGTAACGGTAATGGGTTATCAACAGTGTCTGCACTTGACTCACTATCGACTATTGTCATGTTAGCAATGAAGCCTAAACCATCAAATGGAGCCGGTAAGTAAGTTAAACTATGCTGAACCGCAATTTCGTAACCGTCAATTTTTGCATCATTTAAGTTCATTGGACGACTTACTGTGTAGTTATAACTACCACTTGCTAAATCAACGGTTTCTTTGGTTACACCACCATCAATAAAGTTGTCTACGTCTTTTGAAAAATAAGCAATAGCGGCATAACTGTTTTCATCGAAATACCATTCAAGGCCTAAATCAATGTTGCTTGATTCATATGGGTCAAGCATTGGATTACCGCCACTTGCTTGTAATGAATCTAACTTACCACCACCATATGACGTTGTTGGTGACATTTCAGATAACGTCGCTCTTGTGATGCTTTTTGAATAAGCAAAACGTGCTACTAAATCCTCAGTTATCTCTAGATTAGCATTTAAACTTGGTAATAAGTTGTCGTATGAATGGCTGATAGAAATTGGCACCCAATCATCTGTTTCCACTGGCTGGTATTCATCAACGGTGTTGGTTTCTACTAAATCTAAAAGTTCAATTGTTGAACCTGAAGACGTTGTTGTTGTTTCAACATAACGTAAACCGGCAACAACATTCCAAGGCATTGTGCCTATATCACCTGACATATGAAGGTCTGCATAAATAGATTTAACTTCTTCATTAACTTCAAATGCTGATGCATCTTCATGTGCGCTATAGCCATTGTACTGGGCAATAACATCGCGCGTATATTGTGGATCATTTGACGCATTAATTGCATTATCGGTTAGTAGATAATCCATAAACTCGTACGAATCAAAAATTAACCATTCATTAGCAGTATCAGCATTTGCACCCGACAAGAAACCATCGGAGTCGAATTTAGTAAACATGCCTTCAGGGAAAACCATCCCCGCCGGATAACCGCCATGCGCTTCACTTACTCGCCAGTTAGTTTCTGAATATGTAGTTGCCAATGTACGATCAGAATAAGCACTACCAAAGTTAATTTTTCCAAAGACACCTTGGTCAATAATATATTCAACATCAATTTTAACTTCGTTAACTTCATCGTTAATATCATTACCAAACTTACTTGCCCAGTTTGAGCTTACACGTGTTGGGTCTAAGTCTTCGGTAAATGATAATTGAGGAACAGATGCCCCAGTACTATTATCAAATGAGTAAGCATTTACAAACCCTGCTACCGTGTCAGTAGTGCGACCACCGTTTAATGATTCTGCTTCTGATGCAGATATATCAGCATTTATTGACCAACGATCATCTAATGTCCACTCTAAGTTTAAACCAAACGCTTTTGTGGTTGTTGGACGAGAAGATAAGCGATTTAAATAATCTGTGGCACTATTTCTAGCAGAATCAAGTTTAACAACAGTACGGTTTTCATCTAATGTGGCATCCGTAATATTTGCACCATCAAACCAATGCGCAAGAATATCTTGACGGTAGCTAACATCATACTTTGAATGCAACATATCCGCTGTTAATAAAATATCTTCCGTCGGTTGATATTGTAAAGTAAGGTTAGCGGTAGTACGTTCACGTTGTTCTGTTTGTACTATTTGATCATAGTTGCGCGGTAAGAATATATTTTCGTGTGTGGTACCATCGTCAAGATTTAATGAGTGGTTAGTAATATAACCAGCCGTTTGACCATAATCGAAACGACTATCTCGATCACTTATTGAGATAGAACCTAATACACCTACTGTATTATCTAAAAATGTATTACTAATAAATCCTGAAAACGTTGGGTTAGTTTCACCCGACATATCGTCATATGTACCTTTAACACTGCCTGCAACTTTAAATTCTTTCAATGATAAAGGACGGTGTGTTGTCACATTAATGGTTGCGCCAATACTGCCTTCTTGTAACTTAGCCGTTTGCGTTTTGTGAACTTCAGCCCCATTGATTAATTCTGAAGCTAAGGTATCGAAGCTAAATGCTCTACCACCACTGATAGTCGCTATAGTACGACCATTAACTAAAACTGAGTTAAACTCAGGACCAAGACCACGCACACTGACCAACTGCCCTTCACCGCCTTCACGATCGATGGCAACACCAGTTACGCGCTGAAGCGACTCAGCAACGTTTTGATCAGGAAATTTACCAATATCTTCAGCAGCGATAGCATCAACTACACCGTCTGATGAACGCTTAATATCCATTGATTTAATTAAACTGGCTTGAATACCAGTAACCGTAATTTTTTCTATCTCTTTAGTTTCTGTCGCTTCTTCAGCACTTACGCTAGCGATAGTGCCTAAATTTAACATTACCAGCATAGATAAGTAGTTAAGTTTTTGCTTTTGATGGCGCATTTATAAATCTCCAGGTCATGTATGTGAACGCACAACTTATTTGTTCATGTTGTTTTTTATTGTTTGCTTGTTAGCGGTTTAAATTTGCCGAACTTTTCACCGCTTCATTTAATACTATGATCCTAAAATTCATTTTGCAATATTTATAATACAAATAATATTATTGTTAAATATACCATATATATTATATGCTTTAATAATAGGTAGGCATGAGATGCGCTTCAAACGAAGTATTTATATGAATGAACGAATAATGAGGTATAGAAGTGATACAAAGTAAATTTAAAAAATGGCAACCAAAAGTAAAGCCTAATCCATTGATAAGTTTTATTTTTATTTTGCTATCTCTTTCTAAGGCATTTGCAGTGAACATGAATAATATCACTGAGAACTTGCCTACAAATCAATATAATCTATTGGCATTTGAAAATGTTATTAATCGTTTTGGCACTCCTAATCAAATGAGAATGTTTGATAGTTATCAAAATCAAAAATTTAACCCTTTCTTCGATAATGGTGCTTGGCATGGCTTTTTATTACCTGACAAACCTGAAAATTATGCCGCATTTACCGGCCCTATGGTAATAGCGCAAGAGTATAGTGTATTTTTATCAGAGCAATTAGAACAACTGCAACTTATTGATTTAAAATCAAATAAAAAAATTAATTTAGCGGATGCTGAAATAAAAAGTTACACATTACCAGGGGAACTTCACCTTAAATATCAATTAAATAGTTTTTCAATCGACTTAGCTTTATATTTTATTAGTAATAGAACAGCAATTATTTCTACCACCATCAATAATAGTTCGAACGCTAACCTTAATTTAGCGCTTATTTGGTCTGGTGAGCTTTTATCAAAGTGGGATAATAAGAAACAGGTGGCACAAGCACATCAACAATGGTCACCCACAATTAGCGCTTCTGCTAATAATGTCACGTTTAATTTTAATCGAGTGCAATCAACTTGGGAGTTGTTATTAGCAGATAATGCCCAATACCAAATTAATCGTTCAATTCCAGCAGAAACAATGCTCACCGCTGAAACAAACAGTTATAAAAGTAAGGCTAAAGTAACCGTATTAGCGCAACAACAACTGACAATAACCACCACACAAAGTTATTTTCATAATGAACAAGAAGCGAAAGCAGAGAAAATAAAAATTGATAAAGCGCTTAGTAGCCCAGATCAGTTCATCACCAAATCAAAGCAACGCTGGCAAAAGTACCTTGATGGACTCTTGGTTAATCAAAATAACAAACAAAATTTAATTCAACACAATTCATTAACACAACAACGTGTTGCAGTTAAAGCATTAGAAACACTTATTGGTAATTGGCGTAGCCCCGCGGGTAATATTAAGCATGACGGTATTACACCTTCAGTAACAGCAAGATGGTTCAATGGTTTATGGGCATGGGATAGCTGGAAGCATGTTTACGCCATTGCTAATTTAGCTCCAGAACTTGCCCGTAACAATGTGTTAGCCATGTTTGACTATCAGATATCGGCTAATGACAAGCTAAGACCCCAAGATAAAGGCATGATCATTGATGCCGTCTTTTATAATAAAGATGAAACTCGTGATGACATTGGGGGAAACTGGAACGAACGTAATACTAAACCGCCACTAGCAAGCTGGGCCATCTGGAAAATCTATCAAAGCACAGGCGATATTGCGTTTATTGAAGCACTATTTCCAAAATTAATTCAGTATCATAAGTGGTGGTATCGAAATCGTGATCACAATAAAAATGGTTTGGTTGAGTATGGCGCAACTAAGCATCCATTACATAATAATGAACAAGACCAATTAACCTTTGAGGTGCACTATAATACCACCAACCAGCATAAAAACATTGATTTAAGTAACTGTAAAACGCTATCAACACACCAATTTAAGTGCGCTGGTGAACAACTTTACCAGCAAGTTATTCAAGATGGACATTATACAAAACTTGATATAGGCGCCCAACATGGAGCTGCTTGGGAGTCTGGTATGGATAACGCTGCTCGTTTTGGCTTTATTACTGAAAAACAACTAAAAGTTTACGCGAAAAATCGCTATAACAACGATATAAAACGCGCTCAAAAAGACTGGCAAGTAAGGTTTTTTGAAAATAGAGACAGTGCGAATAAATTACTTGGTTATTCAATCAATCAGGAGTCTGTAGAGTTAAATAGTTACCTTGCTCTTGAAAAACACCTATTAGCTAAAATGGCACGGTTGTTAAACAATGAAACACTAGCAAGCCAGCTTGATAAATCAGCTGAAGTTTTAAAGCAGAGAATTAACCAGTGTTTTTATGATCAACATTCAGGTTATTACTACGATTTAAAAATTACTGAAACACCCACAACAAATACTGACGTATGTCAGGGAGAGCTATTAACCTACCGTGGTAAAGGCCCTGAGGGTTGGAGCCCGCTATGGGCTAATATTGCAGATATAGACAAAGCAGAACGCGTTGTGGCTAGTATGCTTGATGAAAAAGAGTTTAATACAGTCATTCCTTTAGGAACAGCCGCATTAACTAACCCTGCATATCATGCAGATATCTATTGGCGTGGACGTGTTTGGTTAGATCAATTCTATTTTGGCATTGTGGCGTTAAAAAACTATGGTAAAAATGTACAAGCAAATGAATTACTCACTAAGCTTTATAAAAATGCAGAAGGATTGAGTAGTGATCAAGCAATTAGAGAAAATTACAATCCAGAAACTGGTGCGGTTCAAGGGGCAACAAATTTTAGTTGGAGTGCCGCACATTTATTAATGCTTTATCAAGAAGCGTTAGTTTCAGACTCTGTTAGTCAATGATCTAATACGGTAACGCCGAGTGATATTAACAACAGATTACTTGGTAATAACTAAACCTATTCTGACAGGCAGCAATAACCTCATTGTCGCCTGTCACGCCCTATCAGAATGAGGGCTTAGCTTTTAAAAGTGTGCAATCGCACCGAAAAACACACCTTTAAAATCAAGTTCAGTATATAAGTTATCTAAATCTTCAAATTCCATTCTCACCACTCGATAGCCTAAAGTCAGATTAAAATCGCCCATTCTGCTTTTAATTAAGCGGTAACTTAGACCAACTTGATAGTCAGAAAGTGAGTGATCGCTGACTAATGAAAAATCTCCTTGGGCAAAAATACTTACATTGGTTAGCGGTATATTGAACTGACTTGCAAGGTACAGCATGGGAACTAACTCATCAGTATCTATTTTACCCTTCTGGGTGATCTCAATTGATTCGCCATTAGTTATACAATGATTAGGGATATCTATAGGTGTACACTCATCAATAAAATCTGGTGGCCCAGCTATAGTAATATCATCCATAAAGCTTCTAACGCTTCCCCCTATATCAAACGAAAACCCACTATTATCAAATAGTTCATAATAAACGGAGTAATCGATATAACTCACTTTAAAATTCGCATCAACAGTCTCACCATCAGGAAAGACCTCATCACCGAAACTAAACTCCTGCAAAAAAGTCGTGTTACCTGTAGTATCAAGCGTAGTTGATGATATACGTACATTAGGGAGAAGCGGTAACGGGTGTTCAATAGCGACAAAATAGTTAACTTGTTGCTCTTTCTTTAAATTAAAATCAATAAGCTGACTTTCTTCACCAAAAACACCACTTGCTTCGCTTTGCCAAATTTGACCACCAAGATATAAACCAACAGTATCGGCTTGTGCGTTAGTCGTAAAAAGTGCAGTAAGTGTTGCTGCAAAAAATATTTTTTTCACTCGTTATACTCCTTATTTATCAACGGCGGCATTCCTTTTATATTGCTAACCATCAATTTTATAATGTCGATAATAATGCTTTAGCATCTTCTAATTCATTAAATATTTGCTGACTTATAACCACTTCAGTTAATAGTGTTTTAGCTTCATCTAGTCGATTTAATTTTGTTAATGTGTAAGCTAAATGGTATTTAATTTCGGCATTGCTAGAGTCTTTAGATAACGCTTGACGGTAAAGAGGTAATGCTTCTTGATACTTTTCAGTTAAGCTCAGCGTCCACGCTAACGTATCAATAACTGCATTATTATCTGGAAGTGCTTTATAGGCTTTTTCTGCATTTGTATGTGCAAGCTGATATTGGCCTAGTTTAATTTGCAGCTGTGCCATGTTATTCAATAGTACAGGCAACTCACCATACTTTTTCACAAGCTCTTGATAATATTTCACTGCCAGTTCTAGATTACTTTGAGCTTTGTGAGTATCAGCGATAGCAATATGTGCAACCAAATCGTCAGGTGCGTTTTCGATCCACGTCATAAGTAAAGTTAGCGACTCATCAAAACGCTGTTGTTGATCATAAATACGATATAAACCGAATACGGCTGAGCGGGTCAATTTTTCTTTCATCGAACGTTTATAATGAGTAATAGCTTGCTCTGGCTTATCTGAAAATCGTTGTAAGTCGCCAGCTAAACGTTCTAGTAAAGAGGTGTCTTTTACTTTAGTTGCTAAGTTCTCAAGTAATTTTGAAGCTAATATGATTTTATCGTTATTTAAGTATAAATCAAAAAGCTTTAAATAATGGGTTAAGTCTTGCTGATTCCATGAAATAGCGCGTTGCAGGCTTAATATAGCACCATCTACATCATTCATTTTCATTTGTGCATCTGCATATGTGCCGTAGATTTGTGATTTGTTATTACTGTTTTTAATAGCAAGTACATAAGCATTATCAGCTTCTTTATAATTTTTAATCGACATGTACAAGTTTGCTAAAGCTAGATAAATACTTCCCTCTTTATTATTTCGGGTTAAATATTCTTTGGCAGAGGTAATTGCTTTATTCACTTCGCCTTTTATTACATAAAGTGTTAAGACACGAGTTATCGCTTCAAAACTATCTCTATTCTGGCTATAAGCTTTCTCAAAATATAAGGTCGCATTATCAAGATCACCCGAATTTTGATATAAACTTCCTAACTCAATTAGTAATAATAAATGAGGTGTACTTTGCTCAGCAATTCTACGCTGTATTCGATCGATTGCCCCTTGAGTATTACCCTCTAATACATCTATGCGAGCCAAATGGATAAGCGTTTCATAATTATCTACATTGAGCAATGCCGATTTATTAAGGGCTAATTTCGCCTCAGCTAGCTTTCCTAAAAGACCTAATAAAACGCCTTGTTGCTGGAAGTAGTAACTTGATTGATCATCTAATTCAATTAATTGATTTATCGTAGATAAAGCGGCTTCTAACTGATTATTATTTTTGTAGGCACTGGCTAATAAAAGTAAATTATCTGTAGTAGTTACTATTGCTATAGCTTTTTGTAAATTTTCTATCGCAAGCTGGTTTTGACCTGTTAACACTTGTAATTGTGCAAGGTTGTATAAAGGTTCTGGCTGTTCACCTTCAACTTCTAGCACATCAATAAAATATTGCTGCGCTTTTTCAATTTCACCTAATGTGAGCAAAGTATGCCCAAGTAATGACCATGTTTGTACGTCATCAGGGTTAATTAATCGTGCTTTAATCAAATAAGTTTTAGCCGTTAAATATTGTCCTAATGCCATTTCTGTTCTGGCAAGTAGTTTGTATGCTCTAGGGTCTTCAGTAATTATATCGACATAACGATTTAAGAAATCTTGGGCTTTACGATATTCTTGTTGCTGAAAGCTAACTACTCCAGCTAAATAAAGATATACCGGATTTTGTCTCATCACATCATTGGGTAAGCCCGATAATACAATATTTAAATGGTCAACGGTTTCTTTACTAGTAGTTAAATCTCCTAGCGCAGTTGATGCCACTACTTTTAGATAGTTCGCTTTAGGTTCATTGGGGATTTGCGCTAAAATCACCTCTAAGTCTTTAAGTGCTAATTCAAATTTATTTTGTTCAATGAGCAAACTCGCTCGTGTTAGTAATGCCGGAAAGTTTTCACTATTAAGTGCAATAACTTGAGAAATAATTGTTAACGCTTCTTCGATGTTACCTTCACTTTGCTCAATATTAGCTAACATCACCAACGCATTCGAATTAATAGATGAAAGTGATAATGCGCTATTGATAAACGTTCTTGCCTGATCATATTGATATTTTAGTATGTGTACCTGTGCTATTCCAAGTAATGCTTGAATATTAGATCGCGAATAATCCAACGCTTCTTGATAAGCAACTCTTGCTTGTTCAAGTTCATTTAATTGCACATGAGCACGACCTTTTAACACTTGAATTTTACTTTGTAGCTGGCTATCGGTAAATGTAGTACTAGCATTTGTTATCACCAACTTATATTTTTGCTGTAATAAATACGCTTCTAATAATAGTGGTATTAACTTTTTTTCATCTGCATCTAATTGCCTAGCTCGAAGTAATGAGTCTTCAGCGGCACCACCATCACCTCTAGCAATATAAACTTCCGCTAACAAAACGAGTGAAGGTAGATGATTAGGCTGGCTTTGTAAGGCATTTTTTAAGTGGATTATCGCCGTATTTAAATCAGTACCGTAGAAACTTTTTAATGCTTCTTCATAAGGTTGATTTGCTGCTTGTTCTGTATATGCCAATGCGCCTTGACTACAAAACATTATGCTTAACAACAATATAACTTTACATTTAAATTTTACTACCATAATCCCTTTACCTAACACGAGTACTTAATGGAGTTAGAATACTTTGACTATGGGTAAATATCTAGTTCTGAAAAGTTTTATTCAATTTATTCACTATTTTAAATTTTTTTGCACCTAAGTATGCTCGAGTTATCCTCCCTTAATATTACTTCATATTAACGCGTTAAATAATGTATTTACTCAAGTGTCGAAAAAATTTACAATTACTATATTAGTATCAAGTAAAAAATCGAAAAACAAAACTAGTATATTGTTATAAAAAGATATTTTTAAACTGGCTTAATAATTGCTTTACTGGGTACAATGATGTATTTAGTTAATTTAGCATTAACAGGAAAAAATTATGAAGTGTATTAAATGGATCGCAGCAATCGCATTATCAGCCTCAAGCTTAACCGCCGCTGCCGCTGATATTCCTGCAACAACAATTATGGATAACTATATTGGTGCCGGCTACTCTGGTGATGTTTACGGTAGTAAGTCAGCATACGATATTGATAAAATGGAAGTATCTCGTACAGGTAATTTTTTAACGGTTAATATTTTCACTGCATTTTATAATAACATAGGTGATAACGGCATTCGCTTAGGTGATTTATTCATGGCGGCTGGTGATAGCGATGTATGGAACCCTACAGGAAGTACACCTAACAACGGTGATCGTTTTTCTAATAATAACTGGCGAAATAACACTGGGACTAACTGGGAATATGCTTTTGACTTAGGCTCTGAAAATGGCGATCGTATGGGCAGCAGCGGTACAGGCTGGTTAAGAGACGTTAATAGAAATGACCTAGTAGATTCTGATGACCTACATGGTAACAGCTCAAGAAAGTATCAAGGTGTTATGATGGAAGATGGTGGATATAGTGCATATAGTTCTGCATCATGGTCTGTAGGTGGAAAAGCTTATAGAAAAGATGGTATTGATTACGGCGCACTCTCTTTTACTATGGATGTATCAGGCACCGCATTAGCTACGGCTAATCAAATAGCATTTCGTTGGGCAATGACTTGTGCTAACGATATTATTGAAGGTTTAGCGTCGGTTGCTCCTGGTGGCGGTGGCGGTGATAATATTACAACAGTACCTGAACCTCAAACAATAATGTTACTTCTATTAGGTATGGCTGGTATAGCTTATCGACGTAAAGTTAACTCATAAACACAAGCTAAAAATTAAAGATGATTATTAAAAGCGACTCAGGTCGCTTTTTTTTTATGTTTGAATTCTTATGCTAATCTAGCCATTGAAGGCTTCCTGCCAAGCCTTAGCTATTAAATTCACAATTAAACTACAGATCAACCTTCTCATCCCATGCGATCATATTTTAAATATAGATGACAAATGACGAAGTAAAAAACGCCTATTATTTTAACGCTAAATACTTTTCTAACGATTGAGGATCACCATAATTAGTACGGCAGACACTTTTTTGATACTGGTATGTGAACACATTAAACCAAGCTTTTAAAATTTCGGCATTTTGATTTTCACCCGCCAAATTTAATATATGAGATGCAACTTCTGCTGTGGCGAGTTGATTAGGGTTTATTGCTTTCCTAATTTGATATTGTGAATTTTTATCTTCTATTGCTAAATGGTTTAGATCAATAGATAACACTGGGAATTGATTCAAATAAGGGCTTTTACGAAACATTTTCTTTGCCTCGCGCCAGCTACCATCTAACATAATAAACAAAGGCTTTTTATTATTTGGTAACGTGGGCACACAATTAGTGATTTGTTGACTTTCTGTCGCATAGTCTTGTGGAAAGACAACAAATGGCTGCCACTGGCTATCATTTAATATCGATAATAATGAAGGATCAACTTCTGTTCTAGACCAAATAAAGGCAAAGCATTCAGGAATTATATCAGCAATAAGTCTGCCTGTATTACTGGGTTTAAGCACTTCGGCATCATACATCAACAATAAAAAACCAACGCCACTGTGGCATTGATGTCGCCACTGACAAATACAATGTGCCGACGCTAATCTACAATTTTCACAGCGTTCTACCCTAAAACCTCTGGCCTTAAATGGTTTTGTAGACGTATTCTTACGCTGTAAATATAATTTTTGGACTGAGTGCATGCGGATTACATTTGAGGAAAATGAGTGAAGATTATACGAAATATATCACATGAAAAATAGTACGCTATAAAATGATAATATAAAAAAAGGGCATAAAACTATGCCCTAAAGAGAGAAATAAGTAATAAACTAGGCTAAAGGAATATCACAGCCCCTACCCATAATAACTTTTACATTAAATTGATCTTTTATCTTTAACAGTTAAAAAGTTGGTATCGGATAACTCATCAATACTCGACTTTAACAGTTCTTCAATATTGTCTATGTTAGCAATAGAGCCGCAAAGTGCTTCTCCACGTTTTTCTATTTGCTCGCCACGAGATTCCATTTCATATTCGATTTGTTCGCCGAATTTTTCCATTCGAGCTTCAAATGCATCCGGATCCCCTCCTGAAAATAACAACTCTTGGCCAACGGCTATTAATAAACTCCCCATAGAGTTAGTAATTGTAGTTTCAACTAATGACTCTATTCTTTGCTCAAACTCTTCTCCAAAAAATTCTTCACCATCAAAGCCATCTTCATCAAATGAAATTGTTTTATTTTCATCGAATTTAAATTGAATTTCTGAACGTAATTTACCTAATTCAGTTGTTAACTCACGGCCGACACTGTTACCTTCTCCAAGTAACTCATTGAATGCTAAATTAACGCCATCAACAGCTAAATCCATTGCATCTAATGCAACACCTTTAACCTCAGGAACAACCGCTCTAATGCTCGTTGAGTATTGTGTTAATAACGAACGTTGACTATCAGTTAATTGAACTTTTTTATCAGATACGAATAGCTCATTATTTTCTATTTTATACAGTGATTTTTTATCTTTACTGAAAGTTAAACTATCATTTGTAATAGAAATGCCGCCCTCAATTTCAACATTACATGAATCTGTTGAAAAAGACGCATTATGGGCAAATGCTGAAGTTGATGCCAATAAAATTGAAGTCGCTAATAATGTTTTCATCTAATTGTCCTTGTGTATTTAGTATAACTAACATAGTTCTACGATAAATATACCTAGATACAATCAATTCTAATGCCAACTAAAGAATTCATTTATTTTCAATTAGTTAAATTAAAGGATTTAAAGGTTATAGTATTCATTTAAAAAAAATTCGTATAAAAAACGAAAAAATAGTTATTTTAACCACTTAGAAAATTGAATTTTAAAATAGTGAAGTAAGTATTACTAGGTGTAAATTGTAGGGGGGGGAGAAAATTTCTTTTAGGTATTAAAAAAGGGTAAGAATAATCTTACCCTTTCTATATTTTAATTTGCTATTTATAGCGAATTAAAATTATAAAGCAACGATGTTCTCTGCTTGAGGACCTTTTTGGCCTTGAGTTACTGTGAACTCAACTTTTTGACCTTCAGCTAACGTTTTGAAACCGTCACCAGAAATAGCACTAAAATGTGCAAAAACGTCAGGACCAGATTCTTGCTCGATGAAGCCAAAACCTTTAGATTCGTTAAACCATTTTACTGTACCAGTAGTTTTATCAGACATAATATTTATCCTAAAAATTTGTAAATGTTACTTTGTAAAATACAAAGCGATAATGCAGGAAGTTTTACTATGACTTATTAAACGGGACGAGCTACTACAAATAACGCGGTACGGTGTATATAAATATAGGTCTTACTTTCTAGCTAAGAGCATTCTAACCACTATTAATTTAGAGTCAAGCTATTTCGCCTTGTACTCTAAATTGTATTTTATAGTTATTTTACTTTGACCTTGTTATTAGTGTCGCGGCTGTCTTTAATTAATTGATCGCCATGAGGATAATTCTTAGACTTTGCTAAGCGATCATATAGCACAACATTTACTGTAGCTGCTAGGTTCATGCACCCCACTGTTGGTATATAAACCACATGATCAGCACTATCAATAACCGACTGTTCTATAGTGCCATCTTCAGCTCCAAAGACATAAATAGCTTTTGTAGGGTGAATAAAATCAGGTAAAGGCGTCGCACCCTCAACTAATTCGACACAAACAAGTTCACTGTCTTCTAATGGAATATCCAAAGCACTAGTCACTGAAGTTAGAGGGATGTGTAAACTCGCATTTTTAGTATCAGTATTATATTTAGCTGCACGCTCATAACGTTGGCCAGTATAATATATTTCTTCTGCGCGATAACAACCAGCCGCACGCATAACTGCGCCAACGTTTGTAGGGCTTTTAGGATTAGTTAATACCAGTTTTACTGCTTGTATCGTCATGTGTGTTTATAGATAATTTTTGGAATGCTTATTCTCTTTACTTATTTAACTTTATTCAAGCATAAGTTCACTTGATTACAATTAATAACAAACTAAGAGGGGTATTCATATTGGCTTTTATCACATACTCCGTATACTAATGCGCTTTAATTCATCACAACCTTGTACAATTATGACCCATTTATTTACTAAAAAATTTGCCATATTAGCTGTTGTATTATCAATGTTAAGCAGCATAACTCATGCTACTATTGTAGAGTTTCAAACATCTCACGGTAGTTTTAAAGTCAATTTACATGACACAACCACACCATTAACTGTTGAAAATTTTTTAAATTATATTTCTAGCGAACGTTATAACAATACTGTGATTCACCGAGTCGTAGACGATTTTGTTGTACAAGGTGGCGGTTATACTTTTAATAATGAACTTCCTCTTAAAGACATAGATATTTACGATCCCGTAAAAAATGAACCTATATACTCTAATGTTCGTGGCACTATAGCTATGGCAAAACAAGCTAATAGTGTTAATAGTGCTACCAGTCAATGGTTTTTCAACCTAAGTAACAATAGCACTAATCTAGATCTACAAAATGGCGGATTTACTGTTTTTGGTGAAGTTATTGATGATGGTATGCAAGTACTTGATGAAATAGCCGCTTTGCAAAGATGTGGCGATGTTCCAGTTAATGACAATTCAACTAATAGCTGTAACAATCCAGGAGCAGATAACTTTGTCACTGTATACCAAGTACTGGTTTTAGATGATGCAGACAATACTGATAGCAGCTTAAATTCAATTAAAAATACATTAATTACCCAAACACCTGATACTGAAAGCAATGATGATAACAGTAGTGGTGGTAGTGTTTTTTGGTTACTTTTATGCTTGATGCCCTTAGCTTTTCGCAAGCACATTCATAGCTAGTCAACACTGTCTTTATTAAAGGAAGCTAAAAAACGAATCATTTTACCTTGCTACCCACATTAGATTATATTGCATTTGCAATATAATCTAATTACGATATTCTTATCCAAAAAAGGGAAAGTTTAACTATGAAAGCACATGATTCTTCACCATTAACCGACTATATTGAATACTCCCCCCAAGAAATGCTACAACGCTCAGAGCATTTTTATAATGAAATTAAACGCCGACATTCAATAAGAAGTTTCAGTGATAAAAAGGTGTCTAAAGAAATTATTGAAAATTGCATTAAGGCCGCAGCTACAGCTCCTAGCGGCGCTAATCATCAGCCATGGCATTTTGTGGCGATAAGTAATGATGACATTAAGAAACAAATTAGAGAACAAGCAGAAGTGCTAGAGAGAAGCTTTTATCAAGGCCGTGCTGGTGATGAGTGGCTTGACGCATTAAAACCTTTAGGTACTGATGATAACAAACCTTATTTAACCCATGCCCCATGGTTAATCGCCATTTTTAGTGAAAAAAAAGGCGGGATTCATGCTGAAGATAAAAACACTAACTATTACGTACATGAGTCTGTGGGCATAGCAACAGGTTTTTTAATTAACGCTCTGCACTCTTCAGGGTTGGTCACCTTAACCCATACACCTAAGCCTATGTCTTTTTTGAGTAAAATATGTAACCGAGGAGAAAATGATCGTGCTTATATGTTACTGATTGTCGGCTATCCTGCCGATGATGCATCTGTACCACATCATGCACAAGTAAAAAAATCAATTAATGAGGTTTGTACTTTCTTATCATAAAGTACATAAATGTTTATGTGATCTAGCATTTTCAAAGAGTATGCTTTGTTTATGCTAAATCACAAACTTAAGACGGGCCATCTAAATCAAGTATGATATCGGTACAACCATTTTTACACTGTAACTGTAATTGCGTTCCATCATTCAAAAACTGTATATTTAACAACTTATCGCATTGACGACAATTAACATCTTTGCCACTTAAGACCCTCTTAATATAGTTTTTTTCCTGATTAAAAGCCTTAGCTTTTTGTTGTGATAAATCACTGAAATAACTAAAATCAATCATTAATATTTATATACTCGACTAAATGACTAAGCCTTTGCTTAGTAAGGTAATTTACTAGAAGTTACACAATACCAGCCGTCAAACTTTCCTTTAAGAGGGGCTGAACTTGTTTCTAATAAATGCTGATAAGCTGAAATATTTTCATAAGTTGCCCCCATTTCTGGGTAAGCAGTAATTTCCCAAGGGTAATCTGGATCGTTTTTAAAAGGGCAAAAAGAAAGCTTTTGGTTATTTTCTAACAACAAATGGCCAAATTTAAGTGCTAGCTCTTGACTAGGAAACAATACTGAAAATTCAACTTCGCGGATCTCTGATAGGTCATCACCTTCAAGGAGCATTTGCCATAACATATCCCCATTCGCATTCTGCGGAAAAAGCGCTAAATTTCGTTCCATTTTTACCTCTAGCAAATAGCATGTTTGACAGTATGTTTCTTAACAATAACTGACTAAACTAAACTCAAAAGTTGATATTATCAGCTAAGCAAGTTGAACAAAAGAATAGAAAAAGATCTTTTACTCGACAATATGTAAATATTAGTTACGTAAGTGTTACACAAAAGTACTTTAAAATAATATACACACTAACCTTTCTTTACATAGATTGAGTATAAATGACTTGCTACACTTATGAACTTAAAAGCATCAGATAATTTTTCCATAAATATACTCTATGACTACATTTGAAAAACATATTGTGATTAGCCAGCAAACAACAATTGTTCAAGCCATTGAGCAAGAATGCCAGTTGAGTAACCAACAAATAAAGTCTGCTATTACTAAAGGTGCCCTTTGGCTAACCAGGGGTAAATACACTCAACGCTTAAGACGTATTAAGAAGCCATTAAAAAAAATGGATACATTACATTTTTATTATAATGAAACTGTATTATCTCAAACACCGTCAAACGCCGTACTAATTGAAGACTGCCAACATTATAGTGTTTGGTATAAACCTTACGGAATGTTATCTCAAGGTTCAAAATGGAGTGATCATTGTACTATCGCTCGCTGGGCAGAAACTCAGTTAATTCCTCAAAGGCCTGCCTTTATTGTGCACCGATTAGATCGTGCCGCCACAGGTTTAATCATCATTGCTCACAGCAAGTCGGCTACAAAAGCTTTTTCTGAACTTTTTGAAAGCCGTTCTTTAGAAAAAACATATCACATCATTTGTTTAGGTAAGTTTAGCACTCAAAAAACTATCTCTGTAACAGAGCCTATCGATGAGAAAAAAGCAACTAGTCACTTCAATGCTTTAGCCTACGATGAGAAAAAAGATATATCATTAGTTGAAGTTACCATTGAAACCGGACGAAAACATCAAATAAGAAAACATGCAGCTTTTATTGGTTACCCGGTATTTGGTGACAGGCTCTACAACAATGTTCAAGCTAATCTAGCTGACAACCAAAATTTACAGCTTTGTGCTGTAAAATTGAGCTTTACTTGCCCATTAACTAAAGAGCAGAAAAAATTTGAACTGCCAACTCACTTAACCCCTTCTATGAACGAATTGGAATAATAAGTTGGCTTAATTAAAATGACTTAAGCTGTATAAATAAAGTCATCATCATCCATTAGCAATGCTTGGGCTCCAATAAAATCCTCACCAATAGCATTAATTAATGCTACTCCTTGTTCTCGTTGTGTTTTAGTTAATGCTTGATAGGGCAACCTAAAGACAGGCTTCACGGCTTTAGTCATCATCATTGCAGTGTTAAGAGGAATAGGATTAGGCTCACAAAATAACCACTGCATTAATTGTGTTAATTTTTGATTAAGTGCTTCATTTTCATTATCCATTAACTGGCGCATTAATGCTGGCATAACATTCGATGTAACTGAAATAACGCCATGTGAACCATGTTTATGTCGTCCTGCATGACACTCATCATCGTTACCCGACCAACAGGCTATTCCCTGTTTTTCATAATAATCAATACGTTCATTACCACCACATTCTTTTACGCCAATAAAGTTTTTATGTGTAGATAATGGCTCAATGACTTCAGGTGTTAAATCTTGGCCAGTACGCCCGGGAACATTATAAATAAAGGCAGGGCCAATATCTAAAACTCGATTTAAATGAGCTGTCACACCAGCTAAGGATGTGCGTCCATAATATGGATTAATTTGTAAAGCCGCATCCATTCCCATAGCAAAACCATTTTCGGTAGCTTTAATCGCTTCACGAGTGTTATTACTACCTGTATTTCCAATAACCAGCAATTCCTTGCTGTATTGATGAACACTATGAGCAATTAACATTAGATGCTCTTCCCAGCTTAATAGATGCCCTTCTCCTGTTGTGCCACCTACAATAATCCCATCAACGCCTGCAGCAATTTGCTTTGCCACAAGTTCATCATATGTGACTAAATCAATATCTCCATTTTCATTATAAGGAGTTTTTATGGCGGTAATTAAACTCGCTTCTTTTAAACGCTTCATCCATACTCTCAATTATTTTTTGTTATTACATTTTAACAATGGCCGATCTTATCAATTACCCGCTTAAGGATAAACATCTCTTGTGTGATTACATGTTGATATTTAAAGGTACTAGCATTTAACTCTAAAACTTTATAGGCATGATAGTTATCAGCATCAGAAAGGTCAGAGGCGTAATGTTGTTCATTAATAAATTCACTTTTAGTCATAGTAAAATGAATATCGCCTACTAATCCCCAATCCCCTAATTCGATCCTTTGTTCAACAAGATTATTATTGCGATCATAGTGAGAAAAAGTAAATTCGAAACTACCATCGGCTTGGATATCAGAAAATTCTGTAGACTGTTCCCCATCTGAATTAACTGTTGAACTAAACCACTGCCCAACTAATGCATTACGTTCATAATTCATATTAGTAAGTCATCAATATATGATAAAAGTAATTGTACAAAACCTGTGTAATGAAATATAGAAAAAGCGACAATAAGTCGCTTTAATATTCTAAAGTGTCATAAAATATGTACACTTACACGGACTTTTATTGTCCCTCGTATAGTTTCTACTTAATTATTAAGTATTTTTACCGAACCATTGACTGTTTCAATATCAATATTTACCTTACCATTGCCAATAATTCCATCTAAGCTTCTACCGATAAAACGGTGTTTATCAACTAATAAACCAAAATCATTTTTAATACTTCCGTGCATGGTTTCAACACTTACATCCGCTCCTACAATTTTCGGCAAATATAATTTAACCGCTCCATTGACTGTTTCTATCTCAATTTGACTTAACTCTTCAATATCATCTTGATAGGCGACACTGACGCTCCCATTAACAGATGAAATGTTAACATCAGCTCCAACCCCGGTAGCTTTAAATGAGCCATTGACTAATTCAGCCTTTATTTCACCTTGTACTTCCTTTATTTCGAGTGAACCATTTACCAATTCAATTGAAGAAAGTACAGTAAAACTTGGTACCATAATTTTATATTCTACTTCTGCACTATTACCTTTATACCCACGACTTTTCTTATACTTACTTTCAATTTCAACTCTACGACCGGTTTGCTCAATAATGACCGAAACCATTTCACGCTCTTCTTGAGTATCAGCCGTCACAGTAGCATTAACTTCAATTACCTTTTTATCCCAAGCCGATATTTTAACGCCACCGTTAATATTTTGTAGCGTCAGTCGTGGAGAATTACCGACATCGAAAGATTTACTAATTTGATCAACAACATCCGCCTGAACCCCCCAAGATAAAAAAGCCAATATAATTCCCATAAACAGCATTTTATTTAAATCTTTTAACATAAGTATTCCTTTGATAAATTGTTCTTTTACTGATTAGATGTAGCACCTTAACAAAAGGTTTAAATAATTAATTTCAATGACGAGAATTCAAAAATTGATGACACCATTAAATGTTCAATTATTATTAACAGGTAATGAGTTAATGACTGGCGATGTTACTGACACTAACTCAATTGTTATAGCACAAGCACTGAAAGAAATAGGTGTAGAAGTTTATAGAAAAGTGACCATTGGAGATGATGAGTCATTACTGAAAAATGAAATCATCAGCATGAGTAAAAGTGCAGATGTATTAATTATTAACGGTGGTTTAGGCCCTACGGTTGATGACCTTACAGCACATGCTTTAGCATTAGCAAGCAACAGTAAGTTAACGTTAAATTTAGACGCAGAAAAACACTTACAACGCTGGAGCATAGAGAAAGGTGCAGAGCTAAGTAAAGCTAATTTAAAGCAAGCTCTACTACCTGAATCGGCAGTGATAATCCCCAACGATATAGGTAGTGCGGTTGGTTTTAGCCTAACCTTAAATAAATGTAAAATACATTGTACTCCAGGCGTTCCTCGTGAATTAATACTCATGCTAACCAATAGCTTGATCCCTGAAATTCGTGCCTTGTTACCTGAAAGTCCCTGCTATAAAGTTAAGAGATTTCAAGTCTATGGTTTAGGAGAATCGAACTTACAGATGCTAATAGATAATAATTTTCCTGATTGGCCATCATCATTAGACTTAGGCTTTAGAGCAAAATCACCTTTTATCGAGCTCAAATTAACAACAAGAACAAGTGCTGGTATTGATGTATTACCTATCTGGGAAGATAAAATTCAACGTTTATTAGGTGCTCATATTCTCGCTGAAATAAAAGATAACGAATTTTCAATGCCGGAGCACGTATTAAACTTACTTTCAGACAGAAACCTAAAAATAACGACCGCGGAGTCATGCACTGGCGGACTGATCGCAAGTTTAATGACTTCGATTGCTAATGCATCATTAAATTTTGAAGCTGGTTTTGTCACCTATTCCAACCAAATGAAATCCGAATTAATCAATGTTAATAGCAAAACTCTTGAGCAATATGGCGCAGTAAGTAAAGAAGTTGTAGAAGAAATGGCTCTGGGCGCATTAAAAAAATCTAACGCGAATATTGCAATTGCTGTGTCTGGAATTGCGGGCCCTTCAGGAGGTAGTCCAGATAAACCTGTCGGCTCTGTTTGGATTGCATGGGGAAGCGAAAGTAACCTACAAAGTGCTTATTTTTGCATAAAAGGAAACCGACAATATTTTCAAAAAGCGGTTGCTTACAGATCATTAGATTTAGTGAGGCGCTTTCTACTCAATATTTCTGAAGAGCCTTTTTACACTCATAAGCTAAATAAGTCATAAAATACATCGCTACTTCAGCTTTGAAATTGTATGCTAGATCAAGTAAGTGATTGTTATTTATTGCGTAGTAAATCAAAACTTTATATATTTGATAAAAGTTATACTAAAATTACAGATATATTTTTTACGTATAATGTTTTTACTTAAATAGAATAAGTACTTTTATTTAATCGATAGAAATTAAACGAAAAGTTCTTATAAACACTAATCTCAATATTAATCAGAAGCTTAGGAGCCTATTTTGATAGAGAAAAATTATATAACTAGTGGTAGAAATACCATTATTCATAAAATGAGAAAGTTTGACCTCATTATTATTAATGGCTCTCACCCTATGATTATGGTAAGTAATAGGGGCATTGGTGTATATGAAGGTCCTGTTCCACAAAAAAAATCTGATGCTAAAAAAGCGTATCAAGATGTAATCGATGTAGAAGCAACAGATATTTTTGGAGAGTTAAAAACATTATTATTTATTCAAGCACTCGACAATAAAGAGTATAAAATTGATTATTCAAAAGTCGGGACCCCTAATTTTATAAAAATCCATCAGGATAGTTATATATAACCATAACTATCGTTGTAATGACGGAGTAAGGCTATCGTGACCCAAATAAGTTTAGTGAATAATAAAAAGAATAATGTTGATCTGGTTTTACAGCCAATGAAAGGCGATGTACAAATCACAGAAGCGACTATTCATGAACTTATCGCTGCATCTGAATACACCGCATTATATATAGACAACGGCAACATAAAAAATGCAATTGCTGAGCTTAATAGTGTATTAAAGCCCTTACAAGCAAACATGCAAGGTCGAGAAATCAAGTATCAAGTATTAGAGCGCCGTGATGCATCAATCACGATAGAAATAGATAAAGAAAAAATGACTGCCTCTGCAGAAATTGCAACGGCATTAGGCGGTAACCATTTATCAGCAAAAGCAATTTTAAATGCTGCCCAAGAAGCAGGTGTTGTTAAAGGATTTAGCAAAGAAGAACTAATAAAGTTAGCTCAACAAGCTGCTAAAGAGCCGCCAGGTTCTATTGTAAAAGGCGAAATAGCCCACGGTAAAAATGCTATAAATGGCAAAGATGGTAAAATAAAATTTCTCGTTGAAAGTGCTCAAGATAGAATTTTAAAACCAAGAGATCGTGAAGATGGCACTGTTGATATGCGTGATTTAGGCGATATTATCTGCGTTAAAGTTGGTGACCCTCTTGCACAAAAACTCCCTCCTACTGATGGTATTAATGGTTTTGCAGTGACAGGTGAACCTTTACCTCCTCAACCCGGAAATGATATTGAACTATGCGCTGGTAATGGCACGATAATTAGCCCTAAAAATCAAAATGTATTAGTTTCTAAACTTGTTGGTTTACCTCGTTTAATTGAAAATGGAATGGAAATTGACGAAGTTTACAAAATCAAAAATGTCGATGTTAGCTCTGGGCATATACAATTTGAAGGTAGTGTGATTATTGATGGAGATGTCTGCGAAGGCATGAAAGTCATCGCAAGTGGCGACATTACAGTGGGTGGATTTGTAGAGTCTGCTTATTTGGAAGCCGGAGGCGATATCACTATTGGAACGGGTATTATCGGACGAAAACAAGATGTTGAAGAGCTAGACATCAAAGATATTATCATGAGTGCGAATATCAAAGCTAAAGGTAAAGTTTATGCTAAATACTGCCAATATGCTGAAATTTCATGTGCTAGTTTAAGAATCGAAAACCAAATGATGCATAGTATTATCGAAGTTCAAGAAGCGCTATGGCTAGGCTCAGCAGATAAAGCAAATGGCAAACTTATAGCTGGCCATATAACCGCAGGCACCTCAGTAAGTGCTGGGATTGTTGGCGCAACAGCTGGCAGTACTACTATTATAACTTTTGAAAAAAGGTTAAAAGATTTCCATGATAAGTTGCATATAATTGAGGAAGGTATTCAGCAAGAATCAGCAACAACAACTGAACTTAAAAATGCTAGTAACAAGTTAAAAGCACTCCCTAAAGAAAAGCAAAACCCAGACATGTTAGCCAAAGTAACCTCAACTTTTCAATTCCATGCTAAACGTATGGGCGAATTATTACATGAAAAAGAGGAGCTTGAAACTGAAATACAAACTTATATGTGTAGTGTTTATGTAACAGCTACAGATAAAGTATATCAAGGGGTAGAAATGATTGTAGGCGACTTTCATGAAAAAACTAAACGTGAATACGGCCCTACTAAAATGAAGTATAAAGAAAGAAAAATAATTTTTGATCCTATCGTAAATACTTAACTATTATGAAAAATAGTTACTTAGTTATTCTATTCATACTCTATCTACCTTTTTCTTTTTTTGCTAAAGCAACTCAATGTAATATTGACTTTAATTACGGCATTATTATTGATGAACACCGAATAAGAATTTTAGAAAAGCAACAAACCCTAATTCAAATTAGTAATCAACAACAAGTATTTGTTGGTGGAGTAGAAATTCATCTTTCGCCCTTTCAAATCAATTTAATTCATGAATATTCACAAACTATACGTGAACAAGTACCTCAAATTGTATCAATAGCGTTAGAAAGTGTTAACCTTGGCTTAAAGTCTGTGGATCGTGTTATTGCTAGCTTAACAGGTGAGAATAGTGCAATTCAGCAAAAACTAAATAGTCGCTTTAAAGAACTAGAGTGGCGTCTTAAGGCTAGATTTAATCATAGTGATAATAGTTATTTTATAGCTTCACAAGACTTTGATGATTTTGATGATATTCTTGAAGGGACTTTTGAAAACGAAATTAAAGAGATTGTCTCAAAGTCCATTGGCACACTTCTAGTGGCAGTAGGCGAAGCGGTAGCGAATAAAAGTTATGAAGACGAGCCACTTAGCGACACAGAAAAGCGTATCAATACATTTGATGAACGCATGAAGTTGATGGGGGAAGAAATTGATTTAGAAATATCCCCACAAGCAAAGTTGTTAGAAAATCGTGCAGAAAATTTTTGCAATGCTTTACGCGAATTAGACCAATTAGAAGAAAAAATTAATCAGCAAATACCTGCTCTTAAAGATTTAAATTTACTCGTTACTCAATAATCCAAATATACTAATAAAAATGAAGGCTACTTTTATGTTGGGCATAGACTCGGATGCATTGTAAATTGGAGGCTAATAAAAAACTTTTTATCCGGTAAGATGCTATCCACTAGAGTCGATATATCCCAAACCTTAGCTGAATAACTTTATGCTGATATGTGACCATAGCACAGTCTCTAAAGGCTGGTGACGCTTTCTAGCTGTTGCTACAGCGAGTTGTTGAAAAACGTATTGCATGCATCGACAATGGTAGCTAATTTATGATCAAGTGATATAAAAAAACCTATGACCTGAGATCATAGGATTTTGATCTTATTTTACCAATCGTCAAATTTTGCATTGCTTAACTGATCGGCATTAGTCTTTTATATCTGTATTGATATTATATAACATCACATATTAGGATAATTTGGTCCACCCGTCCCTTCTGGCGTAACCCAAGTGATATTTTGACTAGGATCTTTAATGTCACAAGTTTTACAATGAATACAGTTTTGAGCATTAATTACAAATTTTTTCCCAGCTTCAGTTTCTTCAACTTCATAGACACCAGCAGGACAATAACGTTGTGCAGGCTCATTGTATTTAGTTAAATTGACCGTTAATGGAATATTTGCATCCGTTAATTTTAAGTGACAGGGTTGCTCTTCTTCATGATTGGTATTTGATAAAAATACCGACGAAAGTTTATCAAAACTTAAGATATTATCAGGCTTAGGATAGTTTATCACCATAGCGTCGCTGGCAAGCTTTAACTGGTCATGATCGTAGGTGTCATCAGTAAAGTTGAAAGGTAATCGCCCACCAAATATATTTTGATCTAAGGTGTTATAAGCTCCACCTAAAAACGTACCTAATTTATGCATTACAGGGCCAAAGTTACGTGTACGGTATAACTCATCATAGACCCAAGAATTTTCAAATGCTGTGGAATAACTATCAAGTTCTTTGCCTCCCTCACAACCAGATGCCAAAGCGTCAAATATACTTTCTGCCGCTAACATTCCTGTTTTCATTGCAGTATGATTACCTTTGATTTTGGCAAAGTTAATCGTTCCAGCTTCACAACCAACCAAAACGGCACCAGGCATAGTCATTTTCGGTAAAGAATTAAAACCACCTTTAGCTAAAGCTCTTGCGCCATAAGATACGCGTTTACCACCTTCTAAATATTGGGCAATTTTAGGGTGGTGTTTATAACGTTGAAATTCATCAAAAGGGCTTAAATGTGGATTGCTATAATTTAAATCAATGATCAAGCCTACAAATACTTGATTATTTTCAGCATGGTATAAGTAGCCACCACCTGTAGTGTCTTTTTCTAGAGGCCACCCCGCACTATGAACAACTAAACCTTCTTGATGTTTCGCAGGATCAATATCCCAAATCTCTTTAAAACCGATGCCATAATGTTGTGGGGATTTTCCTTTGTCTAATTCAAATTTTGCAATTAACTCTTTACCTAAGTGACCACGACAACCTTCTGCAAAAATAGTGTATTTAGCTTTAAGCTCCATCCCCGGAACATAAGAGTCTTTAGGATTACCTTCAGCATCAAGTCCCATATCTCCAGTAATAACACCACCGACACTACCGTCTTCGTTGTAGATAACATCTTGTGCTGGAAAACCTGGGAAAATTTCTACACCTAATTGCTCAGCTTGCTCTGCTAACCAACGGCAAACATTACCCATGCTGACAATATAATTACCATCATTATGCATTGTTTTAGGAACTGCCAAGTTAGGTAGTTTAATGCCACTATCAGCATTAGATAGAAAATAAATATCATCGCCTTTAACGGGGGTAGATAATGGCGCATTCTTTTCCTTCCAATCAGGAAAAAGCTCGTTCATTGCTCTTGGTTCAAAAACAGCACCCGATAAGATATGAGCACCAACTTCTGAGCCCTTTTCAACGACACATACCATTAATTCTTGTTCTTTTTCTTGTGCAAGTTGCATTAATCTACATGCAGCAGATAAGCCCGACGGACCTGCACCAACAATAACAACGTCGAAATCCATTGATTCGCGTTCCATAACTTCCCCCAGAATAAATAATTTAAACGAATTCAAACACTCGTTTGATTTTCAAACACCTGTTTGATAGTATCATACAACATAGCTATTTTGTCAGTAAATACTATTCTGTAATAAAGCTATTTAATATAAGTCAAATTTTAGTGTTTTAAATAATTATATTAGCGAAGATTACGTTGACGTGAGCGTTATCAATCAGTAATCTTCGCTGCATATACAAGTAACTATAACAGTGTTTACTCATAAAGCACTGATACAACAACAAGCATTTATTAGAGGCAACGATGAAAGTACTAGTCCCCGTTAAACGCGTTATCGACTATAACGTCAAGGTGCGCGTAAAAGCAGACAACTCTGACGTAGATCTGGCCAACGTAAAAATGGCAATTAATCCATTTTGTGAAATAGCTGTCGAAGAAGCTGTTCGATTAAAAGAAGCCGGTACAGCAACTGAAGTTATTGCAGTATCAATTGGCGATAAATCGTGCCAAGAACAATTACGAACAGCATTAGCATTAGGCGCAGATCGTGCTATTCATATAGAAACCGACCTAAAGTTAGATTCGATAAATATTGCTAAGCTTTTACAAAAAGTGGTTGAGGAAGAGCAACCACAACTCGTTATTCTAGGCAAGCAAGCCATTGATAGCGACAACAACCAAACAGGTCAAATGCTTGCCGCATTAACTGGTTTAGCTCAAGGTACATTTGCTTCTGAAATAAAAGTAGATGGTGATAAAGTGAATGTAACTCGTGAAGTTGACGGCGGTTTACAAACATTAGCTTTAAACTTACCTGCGATTGTAACAACAGACTTACGATTAAATGAACCACGTTATGCATCATTACCCAATATAATGAAAGCAAAGCGTAAACCGTTAGATGTTAAATCTGCTGCAGACTTTGCTATTGATTTAGCACCAAGATCCACTTTGATTAAAGTAACACCTCCATCGGAGCGTCAAGCCGGTATCGTTTTAGAAACCGTTGATGAATTAATTGAAAAACTAAAAAATGAAGCTAAGGTGATTTCATGAGTATTTTAGTCTACGCAGAGCACGACAATAAAGAGTTAAAAGCTGACACATTAAAAACAGTTGCAGCTGCACAAGCTATAGGTGGAGATATTCATTTATTAGTTGCTGGCCATAATTGCTCACCTGTTTCAGAGCAAGCTGCAAAAATAAATGGTGTAAGCAAAGTATTAGTTGCAGATAATGCAGCTTACGAGAATCAGTTAGCAGAAAATGTCAGCTTGTTAGTGGTTGAACTTGCTAGCGACTATGAACATATTATTGCTACAGCTTTATCAATTGGTAAAAACTTTATGCCAAGAGTTGCAGCATTATTAGATGTAGCACAAATTTCAGATATTATTGGCGTAGAATCTTCTGACACTTTTGTACGTCCAATTTATGCGGGTAACGCGATAGCGACAGTACAAAGCTTAGACTCGAAAAAAGTCATCACTGTTCGTTCTACAGCATTTGATGCAGTAGCAACTGACGGCAGTGCAGAAATTGTAGCTCTTTCGCAAGCAACAGACGCAGGTACATCAAGTTATGTTAAAGATGAATTAACTGTTTCAGCCCGTCCTGATTTAGGAGCCGCTAGTGTGGTTATATCAGGCGGACGTGGCATGCAAAATGGTGACAACTTTAAGTTACTTGATGGTATTGCTGACAAACTAGGCGCTGCTATTGGTGCATCTAGAGCGGCAGTTGATGCTGGTTTTGTTCCTAATGATATGCAAGTAGGTCAAACAGGGAAAATTGTTGCCCCTGACTTATATATTGCTGTAGGTATTTCAGGCGCTATTCAACATCTTGCCGGTATGAAAGATTCTAAAATAATAGTCGCTATTAATAAGGATGCTGAAGCACCTATATTTCAAGTTGCTGATTATGGCATTGTTGCTGACTTATTTGACGTATTGCCTGAGTTAGAAGCAAAGCTATAATATCGCGCTTTTACTTACCAAATAGTGAATAATGAAAAACCAGTCTTTTGACTGGTTTTTTTTGCTCTGAATTAGCTATAATCAACATACAGTAATTACTTTTAGGCTACAGTATGTCTTGGCAAGACCAATTATCCACACTTGTATATTCAACCGACTCAGGAAAAATTACACCAGAAAAAAAATCACAGATCACACCAAGTGATGGTACGGCAAAAGTACGACGAGAAACCAAGGGCCGAAAAGGCAAAGGCGTTATCGTCATCAGTGGTTTAGGCTTAGACAATAAAGCACTTAAAGCATTGGCGAGTCAGCTGAAAAAAACATGTGGGACCGGTGGTAGTGTTGTTGATGAAACTATCGAAGTACAAGGGGATAAAAGAGATCTTATCAAACAAGTACTTGAAAAAAATGGATATAAAGTAAAATTCATTGGTGGTTAGTTTTTTTAGCCGCTAGCTAAGTAGCACTAATTGAATATAAAAAATTAATCGTTAAGGACAGACAATGGCGAGTTTAGAACCGTCTGAATTATCAATTTTATTAATTGAACCTTCAGATACACAACGAAAAATTATTATTAACCAACTTAAAAAGCATGACGTTACTGAAGTGACATCAGCAAATAACATGGAAAATGCTAATCAAATATTAAGTCGACATCAATTTGACTTAATCATTAGCTCATTATATTTAGACGATGGAACTGCTTTAGATCTCCTCAAAAAAATTAGAGCCGATGAAAAACTAGCCGATACGCCTTTTATGCTCGTATCCAGTGAAAATAAACGAGAAAATTTAGAAGAATTCAAACAGTCTGGTGTTGTCGCTATATTACCTAAGCCATTTACTACTGATCACTTACATGCGGCTATTAATACAACACTTGATTTACTCACTTCAGATGAAATAGAACTCGAGCATTTTGATGTTCATCAAATTAGAGTGTTACTCGTTGATGATAGCGCTTTAGCACGAAAATTCATAAAACGTGTACTAAATAACTTAGGACTACAAAAAATTACAGAAGCTTCAGATGGTTCTGAAGCAATTAATCTTCTACAAGAAAATATGTATGATCTAGTGGTGACTGATTTTAATATGCCAGAGGTAGATGGTCGAGAGCTAACACGTTTTATTCGTGAAAAGAGTCAGCAATCTCATATTCCAATTTTAATGGTAACCAGTGAGAAAAATGATACGCATCTAGCGAACATTGAAACAGATGGCGTTAATGCCTTATGTGATAAACCTTTTGAACCTGAATATGTAAAACAAATACTTTATCGCTTACTTGAACATTAATAAACTTTAATTTTTTATGTGAATTAGTTCAGACAAGATCTGACATTTCGATTTGAAAAATTGAGAGTTACCCGTTTTGATAAAGGTGTCAAATCTTTTAATCAAAACAAATAAAAGGTGGTAACTCTCATGTTGCATACTAACAACCCAATCATAAAACACAAAACTGGTTTACTTAATTTGGCAGAAGAATTAGGTAACGTGTCAAAAGCCTGTAAAGTCATGGGCGTTTCAAGAGATACATTTTATCGATACCAAGAACTAGTCGAAGACGGTGGCTTGGATGCGTTAATTGATAAAAGTCGCAGATCGCCAAACATCAAAAATCGTGTAGACGAAGCAACGGAAAATGCAGTTGTTCAATACGCTATAGATTACCCAGCTCACGGACAGCACAGAACAAGCAATGAATTGCGTAAACAAGGTGTCTTCGTCTCAGGCAGTGGTGTTCGTTCAATCTGGCTACGCCATGACTTAGAGAACTTCAAGAAGCGCTTAAAAGCTTTGGAAGGAAAAGTGGCTAACGAAGGCATTATCCTCACCGATAGCCAAATCGCAGCACTTGAGAAAAAGAAAAACGATGACGAAGCGTGTGGTGAAATTGAAACGGCGCATCCGGGCTATCTTGGGTCACAAGATACGTTCTATGTTGGTAACCTCAAAGGCGTTGGCCGTATCTATCAGCAGACATTTATCGATACCTACAGCAAAGTGGCCTTCGCTAAGCTATATACAACGAAAACACCAATTACAGCGGCTGACATACTCAATGATAAGGTTCTACCTTACTTCGAGCAGCACGAGCTGCCAATGCTGCGAATTTTAACTGACCGAGGCACTGAATATTGCGGCAAAGTCGAGCATCATGATTATCAGCTTTATCTGGCAATTAATGACATTGACCACACCAAAACTAAAGCAATGTCGCCTCAAACCAATGGTATCTGCGAGCGCTTTCACAAAACGATACTTAACGAGTTCTATCAAGTTACGTTCCGTAAAAAGCTTTACAGCTCACTAGAAGAACTTCAAAAAGATCTGGACGAATGGATGGCTTATTACAATAATGAGCGAACTCATCAGGGCAAAATGTGTTGTGGCAGAACGCCATTTGAGACATTACTTGATGGAAAATCGATTTGGGCTGAGAAGAATTTAGCTTAAATCTAAACTGACAGTCACCGATTGAAAAACGGGTAACTGTCAGATCAAGTCTGAGCTAGTACATTTTATGTAAAGAGTTTATTCGATATTATAAGCTCTTAACTTCATAGCAATTTTATTATGAGAAACCTTCAACCTTTTAGCAAGCTTTCTTGTAGTTGGATAATGTGGATACAATTCTGTTAATAATTGCTTTTCAAAATTTGCTTGTGCGCTTGCCCAATCATCAACATCCCTTTGAGATACAATTTTAATTGTCGAACTATCATCTGATTGATATAAAATTGCATTTACATCGTCGCGTGTTATTTCCTTATTACTATTAAGCGCAACTAATCGAAATATGGTATTCTCTAGTTGCCTAATATTCCCAGGCCAAGAATAAGCTTTTAAAGCCGCCATTGCATCATTTGCTATAATAGGAACTATTTGGTCAACATGTGTTGCTGCATTTTTTACAAAGTGATTAACAAGCATTGGAATATCATCACTTCTTTTTGCTAATGACGGCAACTCTAATCGCAATACATTTAAGCGATAATATAAATCTTCTCTAAATTTTTTATCCTCAATCAACTGATTAAAATTTTGGTGGCTAGCACTTACTATTTTTATATCAGCAATAAATTCTTTAGTTCCTCCTACCCTTCTGAAACGATAATCTTGCAAGAAACGTAGTAACTTTGCTTGCAAATACACTGACATTTCAGCGATTTCATCTAAAAAAACAGTGCCTCCTGCGGCTAATTCAAACAAGCCAGGTTTACCGGATTTACTTGCGCCAGTAAATGCGCCTGACTCATAACCAAATAACTCACTTTCTAATAATTGCTCTGGTAAACTCGCACAATTAATCGTTAAGAAAGGACCATTTTTCCTTTGACTCGATTGATGAAGAGCCCTTGCAAAAAGTTCTTTTCCTGTACCCGTTTCCCCTGAAATTAATACGGGTAGATCAAGTTCAGCAAAACGTAATGTTTGAGAAATAACTAGTTGAATTGTTTCTGACTCACCTAATATATTGTCAATTCCTTGCTCAATTGTAGATTGGATCATCGATAATTGACGACCTAACTTTTTAATAGAGCGTAATGTAATTACTGCTCCTTTAATTTTTTTATTCGCAACAACAGGGCTTACATCCGCAATATAATGAGTATCTAGTACTTTAATAGATACACTATGCTCATTAGGTTTATTAATGTTTTTTAAGTTAATATCTGTATATTTTTCGATTGACTGACCAACAATCGACTTTTGTTCACTTGAGAAGAGCTTATCTGCAGCCCGATTAAGCGCTAATATATTTCCCTTTGAATCTAAGTCAATGATGGGATCAGGAATACGAGAAAGCAATGTGCTCAAATGATTTTCTCGCAATTCAGAAGGCATGAGATCAATTTTTTTACAACCTTTCACCCCCTCAATGTGGGACAAGGAATCAGTTATTTCGTTAATTTTTAAGACATCACTATCAATATAAACAAAAGTAAAATGTCGCTGCACCTCAATTGCTTTAACATTCCAAGACTTGCCAGCAAATACCGCGAGTATTTCTTGACTGATCCCAATACGATCTGATGATTTAATTTCTACTTTCATATTACCTTTGCATCCAAACATCCGTCATAGACATAGTACAACGTAATAAAAAAATTACACAATATTTTCTATATATTTCAACATATAATAAAAAATTAAAAGTATTTTATGCTTATAAAATTAAGGTTGTAATTATTTTATTACAACAAAAAGTTAAACAATTTCGAATTTAAGATTAAGTAATTGAATTATAAAGATTAAATAACACTGGCTTGTCTTTTGCTGTCTTTTATTAAAGTAAATTTATCAATAAATAATAACTATAATTAAGGCAAATAATGACAACAAGTAAACATATTGAAACTCAAGCCATACATTCAGGAAGAATCAATGATGAACAGTTTGGTTCCTTAGCAACTCCTTTATATCAAACATCTACCTTTATTTTTGATAATGCGGAACAAGGTGCGCAACGGTTTGCAGGAGAGTCTGAAGGTTATATTTATACTCGCTTAGGTAACCCTACGACCAGACAACTTGAAATGAGAATGGCAGCTTTAGAAGAAATGGAAGACGCTGCAGCAACGGCAACCGGTATGGCAGCAGTTTCAGGCGCATTACTTGCAAATCTACAAGCAGGTGATCATGTCATTTCATCTAATGCAGTTTATGGATGCTCATTTGCTTTAATGAGCCATATGCTCACTAAATTCGGTATTGAAGTATCATTTGTCGACATGACAGATCCTTCAAAAATAGAAAAAGAGATACGTGATAATACCAAGTTAATTTTTTTAGAGAGCCCAATTAACCCAAATCTTGTGGTGTTGGATCTTGAAGAAATATTAAATATTGCAAAAAAATACCAGTTAATATCCGTTGTAGATAATACTTTTCTCACTCCAGTATTACAAAAACCTGCATTGTTAGGTGCAGATATCATCATTCATAGTGCGACAAAATACCTTAATGGGCACGGTGACGTGGTTGCTGGAATTATCTGCGGTAGCAAAGACATGATTGAACATATAAAACTCACCGCCCTTAAAGATATTGGCGCAACTATGAGCCCCCATGACGCTTGGCTAATATTAAGGGGGTTAAAAACACTACCGATTAGAATAGAACGTCATTGTGAAAATGCACGAACTATTGCTCAATATCTAGATTCTCATCCAGCTGTAGATAAAGTTTATTATCCTGGTTTAAAGTCACATCCAGGCTTCAAATTTATAGGCAAACAAATGAAAGCAGCTGGAGGTGTAATAGCCTTTGAGTTGAAAACAGATCTCGCTGGCGGAGCCGCTTTTATTAATCGTATGAGATTATTTTCCATTGCTGTAAGTTTAGGCGATGCAGAGTCTCTTATCCAACACCCAGCTTCTATGACACATTCCCCTTATTCTGAGGAGGAACGACGCTCTGCAGGCATTAGCGACAGCTTAATTCGGATATCTGTTGGCCTAGAAAATGTAAATGATATTATCGCAGATCTTCAACAATCATTAGATACGATCGTTTAAATCTCACTAATCAGAGCCTAAATTATTCTTCCTGTTTTAAAACTAGTTTTAATGCGGGAAGTAACTTTTCTTGTAATTCGGTAAGCTGTTCACTCGAATAAGCAATAGTCGGTTGATAGCCCCAAACGGGCTTAGGCCAAGCGGCATCATCTTCGTATCTGACAATATGATGGAGATGTAATTGCGGGCATACATTACCAATTGCCGCAACATTCATTTTTTTCCCCATAAACACTTGCATCAATATTTCACTTAACGCACTAGATTCGTTTAATAGTTGTTGTTGATCTTGCCAATCTAATTGATACACATCAGTAATATCAGCTCTTTTAGGAACTAAAATAAACCAAGGGTATTGGCAATCATTCATCAGTAATAATTTAGAGAGTTTTAAATCAAGTAATTCTATACAATCTCTTTTTAATAAAGGGTGCAGTTCAAATTGATTTTCCAACATTATTTCCTTTTATTCTTTCGACCACGACCACGCGCTAGCTTTTTAGCTTCTCGCTCTGAAATTTTTTTCTGTTCAAGCTCAGCAAAATACTCTATTTCTTGCTCAACCATCTCAGGAGTTTCGAAGGTCAAGGCTCCCAATGTCTTATCGCGAATTTCATGAATTAATATTGCAGATGCTTTGTGTAAATCAACATGCCCACCACTTTTAACACAACCGCGTAAACGACCTATCTCTTCTATGAGCTCAAGTTCACTTGAAGGTATAATATCTAATTTATAACGCTCTTTTAATCGTTCAGGATAATGTTGTAACAGGTATTCTGCGGCAAAAAAAGCAATATCATCATGATCAAAAGCGGTATCTTTCACTGCACTGGTAATAGCTAAACGGTATCCACTATTCTCATTGACAATTTTTGGCCACAACATGCCTGGAGTGTCATATAAATATAAGCCATCTTCTAATCTAATGCGTTGTTGTCCTTTAGTAACAGCAGGTTCATTTCCCACTTTAGCTTTAGCTTTTCCTACTAATGTATTTAATAATGTAGACTTACCAACATTAGGTATCCCCATAATGACCACATTGATTTGTTTACCTGCTTCATCTTTATTTGGCACCAATTTTTTTACGAGATCTGGGATCGTTTTAGCTACAGAAGAATTTTCAGTTGTTAAAGCAATAGCCTTAACATTTTGTTGTGACTCCAAGTAATTTAACCAAGTATTAGTAATTTTAGGATCAGCTAAATCTGATTTATTCAGAATTTTAATAAGTGGTTTATCACCTCTGATCTCAGTGATCATAGGGTTTTCACTACTAAAAGGTATACGCGCATCACAAACTTCAATAACAACGTCAATTTGTGGCAGAATTTCTCTGATTTCTTTTTGGGCTTTGTGCATATGGCCTGGAAACCATTGGATACCAGCTCTACTCATTTGATACTCTAACCTTTAATTATGCCAATATGTATTAAGGCGATTTTGCATATTTAACTATATTATCAGTTAAATACCTATAAATAGGTATAGTTTACACCATTAACGACTATTTGTTTTTTAACCTGATGCAAATAAAAGAAAATAAATTAGATTAAATACCTCTTAAAAAACACTAGATTAGCGCCCTTAATTAGTGCAATAATATGCAAAATTAAAGCATAACAATTCAAAAATACTCACCAAGTAAGAAGTTAACTGCTATATTTCACGCTTTCCCTATTCACAAAATGATTGGGCTTACCTTTACTTATTTAACACGAATTATGAAGGATAAATATTTATGTCATATATTCATGAAACTATTTCTAATTTAAAAAATACTAGTCCAGCTCAAGCTGAATTCTACCAAGCAGTAGAAGAAGTATTAGATTCATTAGCTCCTATATTAGAAAGTAACAAACACTACCAACAACAAGCCATTATTCAACGTCTTGTAGAACCTGAAAGACAAATAATGTTTCGTGTTCCTTGGGTTGATGATGAAGGGAATATACAAGTAAATAAAGGCTATCGTGTAGAATTTAACTCAGCATTAGGTCCTTATAAAGGTGGCTTAAGATTTCATCCTAGCGTTAACGCAAGTATTATTAAATTTTTAGGGTTTGAGCAAATATTTAAAAATGCACTAACGGGTTTACCTATTGGCGGAGGCAAAGGTGGCTCTAATTTTGACGCTAAAGGAAAGTCTGATGGCGAAATTATGCGTTTTTGCCAATCTTTTATGAATGAGCTATATCGCCACATAGGTCCAACAACAGATGTGCCCGCTGGTGATATCGGCGTAGGAGCACGTGAAATTGGTTACATGTTTGGTCAATATAAAAGGTTAACTGGCCGTTATGAAGGGGTGTTTACTGGAAAAAGTTTATTATGGGGTGGATCTTTAGTTAGAAAAGAAGCGACGGGCTATGGTGTTGTATATTTTGCTGAAAATATGCTGTCGGTTAAACAAGAGTCTTTAAAAGATAAAAAATGTTTAATTTCAGGCTCAGGTAACGTTGCCATCTATGCTATAGAAAAACTTTATCAATTGGGGGCTACTCCTATCACATGTAGTGACTCTACAGGAACGATATATCATGAATCTGGAATAGATTTAGCGCTACTAAAAGAATTAAAAGAGGGTTCAAGATCAAGCCTTATTGGTTATTTAGAAGAATATAAAGAAGCGCAATTTATCCCTATTGATGACTATCCAAAAGATGGCCATGCTGTTTGGCGATTTTCAGCCGATGCTGCATTTCCATGCGCCACACAAAATGAATTAACCCTAGCTGATGCCCAAGCTCTTATTGAAAATGGTTGTCAGTTAGTGAGTGAAGGCGCGAATATGCCTTCCACACAAGACGCCATTAACACCTTTATTGAAGCCAAAATTTCTTATGGTCCGGGAAAAGCAGCAAATGCAGGCGGTGTTGCGACAAGTCAATTAGAAATGGCGCAAAACTCAAGTATGCAAACATGGTCATTTGAACAAGTTGATCAAAGGTTACAGGAAATCATGAAAAACATATTTCAAACGGCCCATAAAACATCAATAGAGTTCGGCCAACCGGGTAATTTAGTATTAGGAGCAAATATAGCCGGTTTCAAACGTGTTGCTGATGCAATGTTAGAACAAGGTGTTGTATAGATTTCACATTTAATAAACAATTTGCCTTGCAAATACAAGATGACATATATAAGCAAAAAGCCCATTATGCTATTAATGGGCTTCGTATTCTTTCTTTTAACTCAGTAACAATGATATCTCTAGGCAGACTTACAACTCAAAATCACCAAAATCAACAGCATCTTTAGTACAAATAGCAGGTTTATTTGGTTGATCAAGTAATGAAGGTTGTACAACATTTACCACAAGTTCTTCCGCTTTGGGCTTTATACCGTTTTCTTTGCGTCTTTTCCTTTGCTGGCAACGCTTTATTACTTTTTGTTTGTCGTCAGAAGTTAAATGAATCCATGTTTGCCGTTCATCACGTGAACGAAAGCAGCCTTTACATAAGCCTTTATCATCTGTCTGACAAATACCTATACAAGGGCTTGGAACATCAAAAAACTCTAACTGCATACTCATATATTAATACCATGTATTATATCGACCCAAGTTACGTCAGTCTTATAGAACATTATACGTTATAAGACGTAATAGATTACGCTAATTTATCTGAGACAATATGATAATCAGGATCTTCAATGACATTAACTTCAACCAAGTCACCTGCTTTTTCTAACAATAACTTACATTCTTGACTTAAATGTTTTAAATGTATGGTTTTGCCTTGATTAATAAAACGTTCTGCTAAAGTATCAATAGCTTCAATAGCTGAATGATCTACAACTCTTGAATTTTTAAACTCAATAATTACGTCATCACTATCATCTTTGATATTAAACTGCTCTAAGAAACTACTCACAGAGCCAAAGAATAATGGGCCGTTTACTTCGTAAACAGTACTTCCTTTTTCGTCACTCACACGTTTAACGCTAACATGTTTTGCATGTTCCCAGGCAAAAACTAGTGCTGAAACTATAACTCCAACAACTACAGCAATTGCTAGATCTGTAGCAACAGTAACGCCTGAAACTAATACAATAACAAAAGCATCTGATTTTGGTACTTTATTTAAAATTCGAAAACTTGACCATTCAAATGTTCCAATAACCACAATAAACATTACACCAACCAATGCCGCTAGTGGAATAATTTCTATCCAATTTGAAGCAAACATAATAAAAGCAAGTAATGCTAACGCAGCCGTAATACCGGAAGCTCTACCTCGTCCACCAGAATTAACATTAATCATTGATTGACCAATCATGGCGCACCCCCCCATTCCCCCGAAAAAACCAGTAACAGTATTTGCAGCGCCTTGTGCAATACACTCTTTGTTACCACGACCTCGAGTACCCGTTAGTTCATCTATCAAGGTTAAGGTTAGCAAGGATTCGATTAATCCAATAGCAGCAAGAACAATGGCAAAAGGAAAGATAATTTTCAAAGTATCCAGTGTCAGAGGTACCATTGGAATACTAAATTGTGGCAAACCACCCGCGATAGAAGCAAGCGGATCGTTAGTCATGTCTCTAACAAAATCAACCACAGTTCTGGTATCTAATTCTAGACTTTGTACAAGCACGGTAACAACAACTATGGCCACTAACGATGAAGGAACTGCTTTAGTTAACTTAGGTAAAAAATGAATAATGACCATAGTTAGTAAGATAAGTCCTGACATAATATATAGCTGAGAACCTTGCATCCATTCTAATTCACCTAACTCGTTAGTCACTTTAAACTGACCTAATTGAGCTAAAAATATTACGATAGCTAAACCGTTAACAAAACCTAACATAACAGGATGCGGTACTAAACGGATAAACTTACCCAGTCTAAATATACCAGCTAATATTTGAAGTAAGCCAGTTAACACAACGGTTGCGAATAAATATTCAACACCATAAATCGCAACTAAACTCACCATAACAACAGCCATAGCACCTGTTGCACCAGATATCATGCCTGGTCTTCCGCCAAAAATAGAAGTTATTAATCCAACCATAAAGGCCGCGTAAAGCCCAACTAAAGGCTTAACACCTGCAACAAAAGCAAAGGCAACAGCTTCAGGTACCAGTGCTAAGGCGACAGTCAATCCTGATAATATATCATTTTTCAAGTTACCAGCTTTGGCAACATTAATATTAAACATTTTAATCTCTTGTTTCAAAAGGGGTTGATGTCAAATGAAATAAATAATCCCCACATCTGTGAGAGTTATTTATTTCAATTGATATAATTCAATCAATATTTATAGAAGTAATAACCTATAGGTATTCATTATATTTTTTACAGTGTTGAATCTAACTGTAAGAGTCAAAGGTAAACTCAAATAATAGAACAAATTTCAGACAACTAAAGGCGGCGAGATAGTATAGATAAAAAGGGAGAAAGTCAATATTTGATCACGTATCTTATTAACACGCGATCAAATATTCATTTGTTTTTAAAGACTTTTTTAAAGTTTATTGTTTTCGCGTTTAACTAAAAAAGCTTTAATTTCATCACGAGAGCCTAAAATATGTTTTTTAAGTAAAGCAACGGCATTATCAACATCTTTCGCCTTACAAAAAGCTAATAGATCATTATGCTCTGACTCGGCTTTAGAAATACCGCCAGCCCAAAGTAAATGCATGCGAATATAACGATCCGAATTTTTATTTAAAGTATTAACTAAATCTTGTGTTTGGGGGCGTTGAGCACCAGAATACAAACAGTTATGATAATTAGAATTCAGTGCACTCCAAGTATTAACCGCATTCTCTTTACCTAAAGCTTGATCTAACTCCGATAATAGCGCCGTCGCTTCAGCTAAGGTTTCATCACTTAGATTAGGAATTGAGTCAGCCAATAGATTAGCTTCAAGCATAGCCCGTAATTCAAACAACTCGTCCACTTGATCAATATTAAGCTCGGTTGCTGTCGCACCTTTATGCGGTTCGAATGAAACTAGTCCTTCAGCCTCTAATTGTAATAATGCCTCTCTAACAGGAATACGACTAACATTTAACTCTTCAGCCAAAGCAGCTTGACGCAATGGTTGACCGGCTTTAATTTCACCATTAAGAATTTTTTCTCGCAATGTTTCAACAACAAGCTGCGTTCGGGTTTTAAATACTATGCTCATACATTTTTTCCTAGAGGTAGTTGTCGACTATTATAAGGAATAGAATGATAAACACAAAAAAAAAGGAATTATTGTTTAAATAATTCCTTTAATCATCTATTTACTAATTTCTCAACAGCTCTGGTAATAATTGAACGGGCATGTTTTGATAACAAATTGGTCGCTGAAAGCGCTTAATTGCCTCACTTCCAACAGATGTTGTTCTCAGATCTGTTGACGCTGGGAATGGCCCCCCATGGTTCATAGACGCGCACACCTCAACTCCTGTTGGCATTTGATTGTAAATCAAACGGCCTACTTTATGAGCTACCGCTCTAGCTATCAAACAACTTTCGTTTAAATCAGCATCAGTTCCATGAATACTTGCTGTTAAATTACCTTTTAACAATTCAACAAAGCTAAGCATTTCATCAAAATTTTTACAGCGAACAATTAACGCACACGAACCAAATACTTCTTCATGTAACTGACTATTAGCTTTAAAGGTGGCTAAATCTGTTGCAAATAATGCCGCTTGACATAAATGTGAAGCCTCACTAGTTTGTCCTTGCGCTAGAAGCGTTACATTTTCAATCGATTGCCATTCTTTTACCGCAGATTGATAAGTAGCGGCAATAGCAGGCGTTAACATAACACCTGCTGATGATGCTTTTATAGAAGCTATAGCAGCACGTTCAAAAATATCACTATTATTATCCTCTACATAAGTCCAAATACCAGGACTCGTACAAAATTGTCCTTGTCCCATTAGCAAAGAAGCCACTAATCCTTGTCCAAGACTCTCTCCCTCTTGTTGAAGCTTATTAGGCATAATAAACTGTGGATTAACACTACCAAGCTCACCATAAAATGGAATAGGCTCAGCACGCTCATTAATTTGCGCTTGTAGGATCATCCCAACACGTTCTGAGCCTGTAAAACCTACAGCTTTAACTAACGGATGAGTAACTATTTGGCTAGCAATAGCATAATTCTTACCCTGTATGAGTGAAAATACCCCTTGTTCAAGCTCGCAAATGCTTATTGCTGTACTTATTGCACGAGCGACCAACTCAGCAGTACCAGGATGTGCAGCATGGGCTTTCATTATAACAGGGCAACCAGCAGCTAAAGCTGAAGCAGTGTCACCACCGGCGGTTGAAAATGCTAAAGGAAAATTACTCGCGGCAAAAACTCCAACAACACCTAAAGGTAAATATCCTAATCGAGTATCAGGTTTAGGTAATGGCTCTCTGGTAGCATCTGCAAGATCAATCACTCCTTGATATTCGCCTTTTTCCAATAAATCGGCAAATAGACCTAGCTGACCAATTGTGCGTCCTCTTTCTCCTTGAATTCTTGCTTGGGGTAGACCTGTTTCTTGGCAAGCAGTTGTTATGAGCTCATCACCCAAAGCCATTATTTGTTCACCAATGGTGCGTAAAAAAGCGGCTCTTTTTACTGCTGATAATTCACTATATCCTACAAATGCATTATGCGCCGCTGCGATTGCCTTCTCTACTTCTTGCTCAGTAGCATCTGCAAATTTTGTGGTCATTGGTTCGTTAAGTGCTGCATCGATAGCAACAAATCCGTTAGCCGTTTCACCTAACCACTCACCAGCAATTAAATTTTTTCCTGTTAATGTCATATTTATACCTACTTAATATTCAATCTGTTAATAATTAATTCACTGTAAAGCCGAATGCATAAGGATCATCGTCATCAATAGTAATACAGTTTTTACCATAAACTTTCGCCCAACCAGCAATGCTTGGTTTGATCATTTTGATGACTCCAGTTGGCGTATTTACGTCAATCACATCTTCTACTTTGCCTATAAACTGGCTACCAATATAACTTTCATGAGTAAAGCTATCGCCAAGCGTTAAGTGACCTTTAGCAAATAATTGCGCCATACGAGCACTGGTACCGGTGCCGCATGGGGATCTGTCGATAGCTTTATCACCGTAAAAAACGGCATTAGCACCATCAGAATCTTGCTTTTGTGGCTTCCCCGTCCAAAGTACATGAGTTATTCCGTTAACAGTAGGGTCTTGAGGATGGATACATTCGAGCAATTCATCAGCTACAGCACGAACTATAGGGCTCCAATGTAAAATATCACTCGCACTCCATTGATCGATACCTGGGAATTTAGCTTGAGGTTCAACAATAACGTAATAATTTCCACCGTAGGAAACATCGACATAAAGCTCTCCTAAACCTGGAACATTTAGCACAACATTTTGATGAGCAAGGTATGCAGCAACATTATGTAGTTTAACTGAAGTTACTTTGCTATCTTTTTGCTGGTACTCAACATGTATTTGTCCCGCGGGAACATCTAACGTGAGCTGACCTTTAACTTTCGGAGTAATTAACCCGTTTTCAATAGCTGCAGTTACCGTACCTATAGTTCCGTGGCCACACATAGGTAAACACCCGGAAGTTTCAATAAACAATATTGAAGCATCAGAATTCTCACTACAAGGAGGATAAATAAAGGCCCCTGACATCATGTCATGCCCTCTTGGTTCAAACATCAGACCTCTGCGGATCCAATCATGATATTGTAAAAAATTTTGACGTTTCTCACTCATAGTAACGCCTTGTAAATTTGGATGACCACTAGTTACCAAACGTACTGGATTGCCACAAGTATGTGCATCAATGCAAAAAAACGTACCTTTAATCATAAAAAAACCTATACAAAATAAGAAAAGCGCCACGCTATAAAAAACCGAGCATCTTCATAATTAACTGTCTAATGTGCTGAATCTCGTTTTATAGATTTAAATCAAACTTAACCTAAACCTAACTAAAGTCTAATCCAAGTGAAATGTAGATAACCAAGTTGACTGATATATCCTCATTATATGCGTAGTTACCGCAGGATAAATGGCTCGTCAATTTATATTATTCATAGTTTATCTCTCACTCAAATTTTTAAAATACAGTCAAAGTAATACTAGAAAAGATTCGGCATATTGTATACAATAATTTTAATCACACAAGCATTTCGTTAAGTTTTTCTCAATTAGGTAACTATAAATGCAATTTAATATTAATAAATTAGAAAACTATCAGTGTATTAGTACTATTGATGCCCACACAGAAGGAGAACCTTTACGTATAATAACTCAAGGTTACCCTACAATTAAGGGCAACACTATATTGGAAAAACGTCAATATCTTACTGAACATTTAGATCAATATCGTAAATTGCTCATGTTTGAACCTCGCGGTCATGCAGATATGTACGGCGCTCTAATTACAGAGCCCTGTACGAAAGAAGCTAAATTTGGCATTTTATTTATGCATAATGAAGGTTATAGCAGTATGTGTGGGCATGGCATTATTGCTGCAGTATCTGTAGCGATAGAAACGGGCGCCTTAACAATGCCACCTGTAAATCAAGCGATAGGTATAGACTCTCCAGCAGGATTAATTAAGGCTTACGTCGAATATGATAAAAATAAAAACATCGTAGTAAGCTTTGATAATGTTCCTTCTTTTATCGAAGCATTAAATCAGTCTGTTGAAGTTAAAAATTTAGGTAAAGTAGATTATGACATTGCCTATGGAGGCGCTTATTACGCCTTTGTCGATGCGGATAAACTTGGTATGGATTGCACCCCGGCTAATAACCAAACACTCATCAAAGCGGGCTGGGATATAAAAAAAGCTATAATGAATAGTTATTCTCTACAACACCCTGTTGAAAAAGAGCTAAGTTTTTTATACGGCACTATCTTTTATTCTAATAAGACAACTCACTCAAACTCTCATTCTCGCCATGTTTGTGTTTTTGCTAATGGAGAAGTTGACCGTTCTCCAACTGGAACAGGTGTAAGCGCAAGAGCAGCGATCTTAGTAGAAAAAGAAAAACTAACATCACAAAAAGACATTGTAATAGAAAGTATTGTTAATGGAAAAATGACAGTTAATGTTCAAAAAACTTGTGACTATCATGGAAAAAAAGCAGTAATTCCTCGCGTTAGTGGTAGAGCATTTATCACTGGTTATCACCAATTTTTATTAGATCACAAAGATATATTCCCTCAAGGCTTTATATTGAGATAAGTTATCATGACAACAAAAAAACAAAAAATTGCTGTAATTGGGGCAGGCATTATTGGTGTAAATTGCGCTGCTCAGTTACAAGCGCAAGGAAACAGTATTACATTAATTGATAAAGAAGGCATAGGAGAAGGTTGTTCAAAAGGTAATGCTGGGCATTTTGCCACCGAACAAGTTTTTCCACTTGCTGAATTTAATTTGTTATGGCAACTCCCCAAATTATTATTAAACCCCCTGGGGCCTATCGCGATATCTCCCCGATATTTTCCTCAAGCATTACCGTGGTTTTTTAAATTCATGCGTAATATGTTTAATGATAAACGTCAGAATAATATGCTTGCACTAAAAGCTCTCAATAAGAATGCGATAGCAGAATATAGTCCAATCTTAAAAGCAGCAAAAGCTGAGCACTTATTAACAACAAATGGAAGTTTATTAGTTTTTGAAACTAACAATATAAAAACGGTTGAACAACATTATCACGCCTATAAAAATCAAGGAATAGCAGTCTTATTGTTAGATAGACAGCAAACATTATTGTTAGAACCAAACCTTCACCACAGTATTAATTATTCCTTATATTTTACTGAAGTAGGGCATACTATTGACCCCTACCTACTATGTCAGGCCATCGGTAACCATGCATTATCATTAGGAACAATCTTCAAGAAGTTTTCAGTAAATAAAATTACTTATCAAGAAGATAGCATCAAATTATATGATGAAAAACACTGCTTAACTTTTGATAAAGTTATTATTGCTACCGGCGCTTGGTCTGTAGAATTAGCCAACCAGTTAGGCTATAAATTACCCATGGAATATGAACGTGGGTATCATTTAGACTTAACAAAACTTGACATAGATAACCAGCTAACTCGCCCTATAGCTTCCGCTGAGCGAAAATTTATCATTACACCAATGGCGCACGGGTTACGATTGGCCGGAACAGTTGAGTTTGCAGGATTAAAACTAGCGGCAAATATGAAACGAGCAAAAAGTTTATATAAAAATGCGCAATTTATTATACAAAATACAGCGTTTTTACACGATCACGAGATAAGTGAAGATCAATGTTGGATGGGCCATAGACCTTCAATGCCTGACTCTTTACCTGTAATAGGTCAAGCTCCTGCCCATAAAAACGTTTACTTTGCAGTGGGGCATCAGCATTTAGGTCTAACCTTAGGGGCAATTACTGGAAAACTAATTACTCAACTTGTACAAAACGATAAAACAGATTTAGATATAACCCCTTTTTCGTTAAAACGTTTTAATTAATCTGGTTTATCAGCTTGTTGAAGTGGCACCTTAACAATAAAAGAACAGCCTACTTTACTATCTTCTATTTTTATCGTGCCACCTAACTTAGTATGTACTAAGTTAAAAACAATATTCATGCCTAATCCTGAGCCCCCTTGTCCTCGTTTAGTCGTAACAAACGGATCAAAAATCCGCTTTTTAATATCTTTTGTTAATCCTTGGCCATCATCGCTATATTTCAGAGTTAAAAAGTTTTTATTATGGGTAAATTCAATATTAATCTGCCCTGACTCTTTATTTTCAAAGCCATGCACGTGCGAGTTCGTTAAAAAATTTGTTAATATTTGATTCCACGCGCTGGGATAAGTGACCAAATTAAAATCTTCATCGACGGAGATATTAATAGAATATTTTTTGCGTTTGAAAAGAGTTTTGACCGTATTAACAATATCATTGACATGCTGTGCTAAATTAATGCTTAGCTTAGGATCTGTATGTTGCTCAACAGCAACAGATTTAAACCCTCTTATTAAATCCACAGCTTTATTTAAACTTCTTTCAATAATATTTTGATATTCAGTTAACAGCGTTAATGTGGTAGTAAGTTGAGATTTAGTTAAATTTTCACTTTCAATTGCGCTACTTAATTCCTCAACTTTTTCTTTCAATGCCGTAATAGAAGTAACACAGATGCCTAATGGCGTATTAACTTCATGTGCTACACCCGCAACAAGCTGGCCAAGAGATGCCATTTTTTCAGATTGCACTAATTGATCTTTTGCTAATGTTAGATCATCTAAAGATTGTTGAAGTTGCTGATTACTAGCAGCCAATTTAGCTGTACGGTCGTAAACTTTTATCTCTAACTCACCATTTAAATTAATTAAAGCATTTTCTGCTTCTTCTAATTTAACAATATCCTCTTTTAAGTCTATCCGCATATTATTGATAGCATCAGCTAAATCATCTAACTCATCCCTTTTCTTTTTTCGGTTTGGAAGCTTCAGAGGAGTGTCTAAGTTATGCCCTTTTAGATTTAATGAATAATTGGTAATAAAATAAAGGTGGCGAGTTATAAGCCAATGTACAATAATCATGATAAAAAAAGCGACAATAAAGGTCTTTACTGCTTCAGAGGCTAAAATAAAGCCCGCTTGTTGCCATAAACTATCGTAAATATCTTCAAAATCTGCCGAAACACCCAAAATACCAATAGTATTTTCACCGTAGATTATAGGGTATTCAACATACTTTTCCGCTTTAACATCTTCTTTACCAAATTGGTAAATTTTACCAAAGCTTGTTGTGATTTTTACATAACGAATATCAGGTAAACGAACAATACCTTGTAATTGTTGTAACACTAAAGGCTCATTAAAATCCCATAAACTTGTTGAAATTGATTGGATATAACTTGTTTCAATATTTTCAAATTGCTGATCTAACGAAGAAAGGTGATCTTTATATGTCATATACAGCTGTATAGCTGTAGAGGTGAACGACAATATTGAGCTACACAGCAAAATATATATCAGTACTCGACGACTTAATTTATTATTAAATGAGCCTTTATTTGGCATTAATATTTTTCACTTAGTTGATAAAATTCACACAAAAATCAGTGAAATTTTATGCTTTATCGGTCTTCTAATTAAAATAGGCATTTACAGTATTGTCAACTAAATACACTAAAATAAAAGTAACGTCTAAATACGCTAAGCTATTATTTTAATAAAGTATATTACCTAGACGTCATGTATCGCTCTATATCTTCTATCGTTCGGGGGATTTCAGCTGATAAGTTTTGATGTCCACTTTTGGTTACCATGATATCATCTTCGACTCTTATGGCTATTCCGCGCCATTTTTGATCAACCTGTTGGCAGCTTTCAGGAATATATATCCCAGGTTCAATAGTAAAGACCATAGCCTCTTTTAAAGTTAACCATTGATTACTTTTATCATGATAGCTGCCCACGTCATGTACATCCATTCCTAACCAATGACCAGTTTTATGCACGGTAAACTGTCGATAACTTTCATCATTCATCACTTGATCAATTTCGCCCGATAATAATTCAAGATCAATTAATCCCTGTGCCAAAACTCTCATTGCTGTGTTATATATATCACACCAAGGTAAACCAGGCCTTACAATTGCTATGGCTGCATCTAAAGCATTTAATACTAATTGATAAAGTAGTGCTTGTTCTTTAGTAAATTTTCCATTAATGGGCCAAGTTCTTGTAATATCAGAGCAATATTTTTGGTATTCAGCACCCGCATCTACTAAAACTAATTCCCCTGATTTTAGTTCGCTATTATTATCTTCATAATGAAGACAACAACCATTATTTCCACTAGCAACAATAGTTGGATACGAAACTTCGCGGCAGCCAAATTCAGCTATTTCACGATCAAAGATGGCACTGAGTTGTAATTCATTCATACCCGGTTTAGTTGATCGCATCATCGCTTTATGGCCACTCACAGAGGCTTTGACCGCGTGTTTAATCAATGTTATTTCTTCAGTTGATTTAATGACTCGCGCATTATGCAAAATAGGCTGTAAAGGTAATAACTGACGATACGCTTTAATTACATCAAAGGCGGTATTTTTTCGCTGAGTATTTATCCATTTGAAAATACTATCTTGATATATCCCCTGCTCATCTAAATAATAAATTTTACTACGTGTTTCGAGTAATTCAGGTAATGTTTGATCCAATTCATTAATCGCATAAGCAGTGTCAGCTTGATAAAATTCAATTGCACCAGCTAGTCCAGCTCTTTTACCAAAACTTGTTTCTGCAGACGCATCATTAGGGCGGGTAAATAAAATATAACTTTGTTCATGCCCTGGTCGTATAACAGCTACAGCATTAGGTTCGGTAAACCCTGTTAAGTAATAGAGGTCGTTGTCACAACGAAAATGATAATTAATATTTTTACTGCGTGTTTTCGCCGTATTACCCACAACGATAACAACAGAGTCACTATCAAGTTGTTGGCAAAGCCATGCACGTCTTTGTTGGTAGATCATCTCATACCTCTATTCTATAATTGCCGTAGTTTATTTTAATGTGTTATTGGCCACTAATTTAGCCGCTATTAGGTCTTCTAGCGCATGGCCAACAGATTTAAATATCGTAATATCACTTGCTTTTCGGTTGACTTGATACTCACCTTTACAAAGTGAAAATAAATCAGCCTTAATATCTTTTTTTGAGATAATCCCTGTTTTTAAAGGTATAGCTATATCACCTGTTTCTCTCAACGCACCATCAAAATTATCAACAAAAATTTTATTGCCGACTAAACATGCATCATCCATTTCTCGCATATCAGGGCGATAAGCACCCACCATATCAACATGCTGACCAGGCTGTAACCAATGACCAAAAATAAGCGGCGTTGTACTCAATGTTGCACAAGAAATTATATCGACTTGTTTAGCATAAGATTGGATATCATCAACAGGAATACATTCAATATTTAACTCTGAAACTTGCTCACATACTGCTTGAGCTTTTGCTAATGTTCGCCCCCAGACATATACTTGATTTATCGGCCTAACGTTTGTGTGAGCTGCAATAAGTTGAGGTGCTAACGTGCCTGTTCCAACTATAAGCAAACTCTTGCTATCTTCTCTTGATAAAAATTGGCTCGCTAAAGCCGAAGCTGCCGCAGTTCTTTTTGCCGTTAATGCTGGCGCATCCATCATAGCTTTTATCGAGCCATTATTTATATCAAACAATAAATACGTCCCTTGAATTGACGGTAAATTTTTTAAGCCATTGTCTGGTGCAACAGTTACTAATTTAACCCCTGCAACATCACCAGCTTGCCACGCAGGCATCATTAGCAATGTTGTTTCTCTTGAGGCTTTAGGATTCTCCATATCATAATGCAAACGAGATGGCACACAGATATCAGTAGTAAATGCTTGTTTAAGTGCTGGCACTAACGTTGAAAAGTCTAATGCATTATTTACTTGTTCTTCACTTATATTGATCATACTAACCCTGAAAAAAACATAATACGCAACACATTATTGCATACTGTATACAACAGGTAAATATATTGATTTCTTCTATTGATTAAAATTGGCAATTTTTAGTTTGAGCAAGACTTTCAACAGATACACCAATTTAAATTAATGTATTAAAATCTCAGTAATATGACATTGATATAGCAAAAATATGTATATAAATGATGTTGTTGAATAACACTAAATTTGAAGGCGATATTTTTATTGTTAAAGTCATAAAATAAGAAATATCAACATAGGCTTTATTATTAAACCTATAATTTATAAGTTAGAAAGGGTTTTCTTTCTGAATTCTGTAGGCGTTTGCCCATGAGTTGCTTTAAAAGCTTTATTAAACGAACTTAAGCTTCTAAAACCACTTTCTAATGCTAGTGTCAAGACAGGAGTGGTTGAAAACTCACTATCAATGAGTTTTTCGCTAACTTCTGCAATCCGATAATGATTTAAAAAATCATTAAAGTTTCGATAGTTTAATTCTCCGTTGATTAAATTTCTCAATTTATATTCATGAATTCCAAGATGTTTTGCTAATTCAGCAATCGTAATTCCATCTTGTTGATATAGCTTTTCGTCGGTCATAGAAGCCGTTATACGTAATAGCTCTTTAGATAGTTTCTTATTAGGTGATCGCTTTTGTGGGGTTACGTTAACTGTTTCAAACAAGCTTGAAGTTCGTAATTGAAATAAGAAATAATTAATACCCGTTACTAACACCACTAGTAATAATGAATTAATAATATCAATACCCTGCCAGTCTATATTGAGCAATTGATCCGCAACAATTTTCAATATGAGATAAACTGCCGATAAACTGATAACAGCCCCGCGTATATAACGACGTTCCTGTACTAAATCATCTCGCCAATATTTTGAAGCCACAACAAAAGCGTGAACAATTAAGGCTAACTCAAGTAGTAATGCACTTTGACCAAACAAAAGTTCCAACATACGACTAGTATCTGCATTGAAACTCATGATGTATTGAATGGCTTGATACGTTAAAGGTATGAGTAATGTCATTGAAGCTAACGCGTACTGCCAGCGTTTAAGTTTAGTATGATCACCAAAAACACTAAGACTAACAAGCCAAAACACTCCTGGTAGTACATTGCCACCTATATGGCTAAACCACCAAAAAAAGGAATGAGTGATTTTTTCAGGATGAATTTCACCTAAACAATAACTAACGCCGCAAAGCATTAATAAAATGTAGAGTCGAATTGATGGATTTTTTTGTTGCTGAGGAAGAAGCACTAGAATACAAAACAACATTTGTGCAATAGCAAAATGAGTTAAAAGCTCAAACATAAAAACCTAAATACTAATAAATAAAATTCGATTTTGCAGTGTAAACACAATTTTTTTAAAAGGCTAGCGCCTATCAATAATCGAAAAATAAAAAGCCCGAAAAATCGGGCTATAAAGTCTTAAATTTCCTGTAATTTAAACATCGCTTAGAAGTTGTATTTAACATCAAGTCCCATTTCTAAGCCGCGATTTATACGACCGTGAGGCGTACCTAAAATACTCGCAGTTAAACCACCAATACTACTAACATAGCGATTATCAAGTAAATTTTTACCCCATAACCCTACTTCTAATTTATCGCTGCTATTCGTCCAAGATAAACGTGCATTTAATAGCTCTGTATCTTCAAAGTATGCGTCTATAGATTTTACATAATCTTCAAGCCCTACTCTGTCGGCATTTACATTTTTAACAAAAACATAATCAAGATGGAAATTAGTTGTTCCTACACTAAAATCAGGCATCCAATCGAGTGTAAAAGTATAATTCGCTTTAGCATTACTTGATGTTTGTGTTGCTGCAATTAAGTCACCATCGCCATTATAAAAGTCAGGTGAAATGTACTCTGTACTACGTATTTCTGTTACAACACCAGCAGTAACACTTTTATTAATATGCCAACGTAAATCAAATTCAACCCCTGTAATTTCACGGTCTTCATTAATAATGGTTGGAATAGCTTGTGAGCTACCTGGAGCCTTCGAATCGATAGACCGCTGAAGGTTATCTAACTCTAAATAATAAGCACTAATATTGGCAATAACTTCATCCCACAATACGGCTTTATAACCAAGCTCATAGTTAGTTGTATCTTCAGGAGCAAATGATTTTGTAGAAGCCGTTAATGAATCAAAACCACCTGATTTATATCCTGTTGAATATGAAGCAAAAATCATTTGATCGTCATCTATTTGATAGCTAGTAACAAATCTCCCTGTTACTTTACTCCAAGAATCAGATGCGGCGAGGTTTACCTGCGGGAATAAAATATTACCTATTGGCACTTGTACGCCTGCGGGCATTAAACTGTTACTTGGAACAGTTGAAAAGGTATTAACGGGAATATCCCATGTAAAATCTTTATCGTCTTTGGAATAACGCAGGCCAACAATTACGTTCCATTTATCGTCAATGGCGTAATCTAGATCAGCAAATACGCCCCAGTTAGTAAAGTCCCCGGTATTATTAATACTTTCTTGCCAAAATTGTCCAGCGTAACTTGGACCAAATATTTCAGGAATATAAGGAGCTGATGACCCCACAAGCCCAGGTAATTGTGCAGACACTATATCGTAGGTTAAATCACCTGTTGCAGAAACTATATCGGCAGTTAAGGGAACTCCCGGCATGCCAATAGCCGCCATAATTTGATCTGCTAAGCCTAAACCATTTAATGCGCCAGCCCAATCGTCTGGATCCCACATATGATCCATATCGTTAATTCCCATAACAGACTTTAACGTTTCTACAGCACCTTCAAAAGTAACACCAGGTCCAAAAGCGCCAGCGGCATGAGCATCGGTATTGCCGCCTAACATTTCAGCAACTTGAGCAGCAACTAATCCGTCAATTTGATTATTTAAATCACCAGTGATCAATCTTGCTGCAGTATCTGTGGTAACGTTTAATTCTGTCGTTTGTTTAACTTTTTCTTTTGAGTATGAAAACCCTGCAACCGCATTCACTTTATCGCCAATATAATTTAACTGTAATTCAGTATATAAAATATTAGAATCTTCGTTATTTGATGTATCAAAATAGCGTGTGATATCAGCTGTGCCATCTTCATCTTGGCGATTTTCAGTTTCCCAATCACGATAACCAAGTACATACTTCATTGACCATTCATTATTAAACTCATGATGCAATTTTGCAGTAACTCCATACATATCGCGAGCTTCGACACCATTTCTAACATCGTTTTCAGCTTTTGACGAGAATGCTGACTGACCATTATTATAAGCATATTCAGAAATACCAACAGCCATAGGCGGCCCTTGTTCTAAATCATCAAAGTCATACGATAATTGAAAGTTCGTGGCATCAGAGATATCCCATAAAAGAGCAACCCTTGCCGCACTATGATCACGCTCACCTAAATCCCATTGCTTGTAATCACTATCATTCCAGTTAGTTACGGCAACATTTTCAATGAAACCGTCCTGTTTATTCGAAAGAAAATTCGCGCGCATATATACATTATCTGATAATGGAATATTCACCATACCTTCAAGACGTTGAAGGTTATCAGTACCGAAACTGCCTTTAACAAAGCCTTCAAAATCGGCAAACGGTGATTTGGGTACCATATTGACTACCCCCATCGCCGCATTACGACCAAATAAGGTGCCTTGAGGACCTTTTAGTACTTCAATACGTGCCATATCTGAAAACACAACACTTTGTGCTGCTCGTGGCATATATATATCATCATAAAATGTAGCTGAAGATGGATCACCACCAACACTAATGTTAGGGCTAGAAATACCACGCATGGTGATCCCTGCTTGGGTCATACTACTATCTGAAAAATCAAAACCAGGTATAAACTTATCTACATCACTTAATAAAATAGAGCCGCTTTCTTCAATTAAGCTTTCGCTAACTGTGCCAACAGTAAGTGGCACTTTTAAGATATTTTGTATTCGTTTTTGCGCAGTTACAGTAACCACTTCGACTTTATCTTCGTCATTAGCTTGATTAGTTTCTTCTGCATAAACTGTTAATGGTGAAACGGCCATTGTAGATAACAAAGCAATCGCAACTGGATGCTTCTTCAAAGATGTTAATGCTTTACCCGACTGGAAGTCTTTCAACATTATGTATTCCCCATTTTTTAATATTTAAATAATTATTTTTATAATTGCATAATCACTATATTGACGTCTTACAATAAAAGCTTACTTATTGTTCAAAAAAACTGACGGATATTTAAAATATCCTGATTAATAATTAAAAAGTAGTACAGACTCTTAATATAATCACCTTCTATTAACATTTATTGATTAAAGGAATTCTTTTTAATTGATGTCTGAAATTCGCTAGTATTAATATCAGCTTTTATTATGATAGCGTTCATATAAATTAAAATTCGTAAAAACAATGTTAGATATCGCATCGTGTGAAAGAGCAAGATTGAGTAGAGATGCTCGCTTTGATGGTAAATTTTATACCGCGGTATTAACCACGGGTATTTTCTGCCGTCCAATATGTCCTGCTAGACCACCAAAGTCAGAAAATGTCACCTACTACTCAAGTGCTGAGCAAGCACAAGCAGAAGGCTTTCGTCCATGTAAACGTTGTATTCCTGAATGCGCACCCGCTTTAAGCATTCCAAACAAATTAAAAAGCATTTGCAATGATTTTAATTTTAATCATGATTCAATAGCCTCTATCGCGAACAAGCTTAACCTTAGTGAACGACAGCTTCAGCGGGTTTTTAAAGACAATTATGGAATAGCTCCTCACCAGTTTTTTCAGCAACAACGTTTATTACTAGCCAGAAAACTGTTAAAAACAACAAAGCTTTCCATTACTGACGTTTGTTTTGCCTCAGGCTTTAATAGCTTAAGACGCTTCAATGAAGCAATTAAGTCAGCTTATAACTGCACACCAAAAGAATTGAAGAGTACGGCGCAATCAAACTCAAGCAGTAAGGATATTTCCATAGAATTAAGTTATCGGCCGCCATTTGACTGGCCATTGATGCTTAAATTTTTTCGAGATCGTCAAATATCAAAAATGGAAAGTGTAGATGACATTTCGTATCAACGAACCATTGCAATCGATTCATGTAAAGGCTGGATAAAAGTTAACCACCATCATAAAAAAAGTGCTTTAGTATTAACCGTTAGCCTTTCGGATTATAGATACTTAAATAATGTCATTATGCGCGTTAGACGTATGTTCGATTTAGACGCTGACATGAGTATTATCCATCAACAATTAAGCCAACACCCTATACTTGCACAAACTATCAAACAATTTAATGGTTTACGCTTACCAGGAAGTTGGGATCTCTTTGAGTTTTCAATTAGAGCAATTTTAGGTCAACAAGTGTCTGTTAAGGCCGCTACGACATTTGCTAAGCGCATTACAGAAAAATATGGTGAACAATCAGCCTATAATAATGAAAAATTAAGTTTAAATTTTCCAACAATTAATACCTTACTCACTGCTGACTTTGAAGGGCTAGGGCTGACTACCTCAAGAAAAAATACGCTAATTAATTGGTTAAAATTTTATTATGAACATCAAAATAAAATAGAAAATTGTAGTTCTACGGAAGAATTATCAAGGTTAATATCAACGATCAAAGGCATCGGTCCTTGGACCATCAATTATTTAGCGATGAGAGGCTTAAGTGATCCTGATGCTTTTCCAAGTGCAGATTTAGGAGTAATAAAAGCGCTTACCATTGATGATAATAAACTGGGTAATAAAGAAATATTAGCATTAGCTGAGCACTGGAAACCTTGGCGTTCTTATGCAACGTTATACCTATGGCATTCTCTACATTAGCTCTTTAAAAAATATCAACACAATTTAAGAAGATATTAAAATGTATTATACAACTTACCAATCTCCTTTCGGCGAAATTATACTTACAGCAAATGATAAAGGTTTAACCGCTTTGGCATTTACTGAAGGAGAACAGCCCATCAATATTGATACAAAACATCACAAAAATAATACATACTTTTTAGAGGTTATTACACAACTCCAACAATACTTTAGTCACCAACGCACTACATTTGATTTACCTTTAGCGCCACAAGGTACACCTTTTCAACAAAAAGTATGGCAAACCCTACAAACGATAAGTTTTGGCGATACTCAAAGTTATGCTTGGCTTGCCAAAAAAATCAGTAACGAAAAAGCCGTACGTGCAGTTGGTAGTGCAAATGGCAAAAACCCTATTGCATTAATTATTCCTTGTCACCGCGTTATTGGTAGCAATAATAAACTCACGGGATATGCCGGTGGTTTAGTTTTAAAAGCAAAGCTATTAACCCATGAAAATGCATCATTTATTGCGCTAAAATAATATTTAAGCAAAATTTAAGTATATAATTATATAAAGTAAAGCTATAGGGTTAATAGGTGGTTATATGAATAGTCAATCTCATCTAGTTTTTGTTTGGAGTAGATATTTAAGACTCTTTCATTGGTTAAATGTAATCACTATCACGTTCTTACTAGCGATAGGGCTCATTATCTTTAATGCTAAAGCACTTGGTGTAAGTGTCGAAGGTAAAATACTACTAAAGACTATCCATGTACTTATAGGTTATGTATTTTCAGCTAATCTACTTTTTAGAATAGTACTGGGCTTTTTTGGAAAAGGTTACGAACGCTGGCATAAAACGTTACCCTTTGCTAAAAACTTTACAAAAGAGTTGGCTGAATTTAAGCAAAACCCCCATAAAAAGTACAAAGGCCATAATCCTTTAGGGAAATTGATGGTAGGAGCATTATTACTCGCGATGTTTATTCAAATGATCACAGGATTGGTTATTGCTGGCACCGATATTTACTATCCGCCTTTAGGGCAATATTTTGCGAAAAGCATTGCTATTGATAACAGTAAACTTGAGCTGATAAAACCCTACTCTAAAGAAAATATCGATGAACAGGCCTATGCTTCAATGCGTGAAATAAGACAGCCTTTTATCACCACTCATGTTTATACATTTTATACTTTATTATTCTTAATACCCTTACATATTATTGGTGTTATTATAGGGGAACGTAAAGAGAGAACGGGCTTAGTTTCCTCTATGATCAACGGTTATAAATATCTTCCCAAAGAAGATAAATAAACGTATTTAAAATTGGAAGTAATTTTGGAATTTTTCATTATTGTTGCGATGCTTATTATTGCTTGGTTTGCATTTCAATTATATCGAGCAAAACAGTTCACTCGTTTTAAAGTGATGATTAACACAGATCTAAAAGCAAAAGTTATTGCTAGTATTGAAGAAGAACTTATCGAAACGCGCAGTGAAATTTATCCTAATAACGAATGCCATCAACAAGCAACAATTGATTATTGGTGCCGTTATCCCGTACGTATTATACAAGCGGCACTAATAAGAGAGATTATTAGTGACGCATGGCTAAAGGAAACAGGTAATTATCGAAACTGCCAGCATTTGTTCCATGTTCAGCGCGATAAAATGCATAACTAAAATACTTAAAGCTGATATTAATCAATACGCTTAAACTGCAAATCCCAAACACCATGGCCTAAGTTTTGACCTCGATTTTCAAATTTAGTCAACGGACGAGAATCAGGACGAGGTACATAATCGTTAGTTTCTGATAAATTTTGATAACCTTGTGAATTATTCATATCTTCTAACATACATTCTGCGTAGTTTTCCCAATCTGTAGCCATATGAAATACACCGCCAACTTTTAATTTTTGGCGAATATTTTCAACAAACTCTAGCGATACAATTCTACGCTTATGATGCTTTTTCTTATGCCAAGGATCCGGAAAAAATAACTGTACTGTAGTTAAACTTGCATCAGGAATACAATCTGCCAATACTTCAATAGCATCATGTTCATACACTTTTAAATTATCCACTTCCTGTTCTTTAGCTAAAGCAATACATGCCCCTACACCAGGTTTGTGAACCTCAACCCCAATATAGTTTAATTCAGGCGAATTTTTCGCCATTTCAACTAATGATTTTCCCATACCAAAACCAATTTCTAGTACGACTGGGTTGTTGTTATTAAATAGTACACCCGCATCAATGACACCGTCACTATGATTAAGGCCCATTGTCGACCAATGTTCTTCAAGTGCACGCGCTTGCGCATTTGTTAAACGCCCTTCTCGCTTAACAAAACTGCGTACTTTACGAATGTATTTGCCTTCTTGTTCAGCTTGCTCAATGGTTTTATGGGTTCTTTCAGTCATAGTTTTTTACTAGAGGTTTTAACAGAAAATATAAGGATGCATATTATCTATGTTTAACCGTATAAACTCAAATGAGATAATTACTTTTTATTCAAGTAATTAGATAATTGAGTAATATTAGTCAATACTAGAATTAAATTAACACGCTTATGTATTATGTTTATCTCAAAAACTTGTAATTAATTTAAGTAATACAAGCTTTGTATAAAGCCGAATAAGGAAAATTAAATGAAAGTATTAGTATTCGCAATATTATCAATTTGTAGTTTTAATAATTATGCTAAAACTCTCTGGTCTGACTTTAGTGCGACCTTACTCAAAGGTAATAATTATGAAGTGGGTGATAATGAGCGTACTGTGTTCACCTTTGAACATGCTGCAGGTTATAGCTGGGGCGACAGCTTTATTTTTGTTGATCGCTTACAATCAGCTAATGGTAACAAAGAAACGTATGCTGAAATATCACCTCGGTTTCAAATATCTGAATACAAAAATAGCTTTCTAAATAATTTTTATATTGCCACTACCGCTGAAATTGGTGATGGATTTACACACTATTTAATTGGCGTTGGCACGAATTTAAAAGTCCCTCACTTTAAATATTTAAACTTAAATTTTTATCATCGTAATAACGACAGCGGAGATAATGGCAAACAGCTTACCGCAACATGGGCACTACCTATTGGATCATTAATCTATGACGGATTTATTGATTATGTCCCATCTAACGACGATGCTAGCACCAGTGTAAATTTCACCTCGCAATTAAAATATAATATTGCGGATATGCTAAAACTAGAAACTAAACTCTACCTCGGCATTGAATACGTTTATTGGCATAACAAATACGGTATTGACGGCATTAACGAAAAAAATATGAATTTATTAGTGAAGTACCACTTTTAATCATTAAATAATCCCAATAAAAAAGGCTAAGCAATTAATTATGCTTTAGCCTTTTAACATTTATCTTTTATAAAAGTAAGCTAACTATTCAGCCCACCAAACATCATACAGTTCACTTACTGAAACAGCAGTAGCGCCATTAGTTTTTAACCAACTTTCAACAGCAGTACGGTGCTCTTCAGTACATTGACCTAAACGTTGAGTACATACTAAACCATGCCACAATGTGTCACCCTCTCCACCAAAGCCTAAGCCGTTTGGTTCTATAACTTCATCAAAAAATTTATTCAAAAAGTTATCAATACCTTCGCTATCAGTGTCGTCAGCAAGTTTCCAAGCAACATCAAAACCTAATTCTTTAAATTCATCAACTCGTAATTTTTTACGCAAACGCTGACTACGATTTTTCGCATCTATTTTCATACTTACCTACTTAACTTTTATTTAGCACTAACCACTAACATTAATGATGGATATTTAATATCTCAATTATATCACGTATTTTCTCAACAATAGCTAGTGCTATTTAATAAACATGATTGTTTGGATTAGATGAATTGGCTACACTGACGCCATTATGACAAATGAAATTAAAATATCGGCAGCATCTGCCAAGAAATTTAACCAACAAGTGCTCAGCTGGTATCACCAACAAGGCCGAAAACACTTACCTTGGCAACAAAATAAGACACCTTATCGTGTTTGGATCTCAGAAATAATGTTGCAACAAACCCAAGTAGCAACAGTGATCCCTTATTATCAACGTTTTATGGAAAGCTTCCCAACTATCGTAGAACTTGCTAACGCCGATGAAGATAATGTGTTACACCATTGGACAGGATTAGGTTATTACGCTCGCGCTAGAAACTTACACAAAGCAGCAAAAATTATTGCACAGCAATACCAAGGTGAATTTCCTGAAGATATTGAGCAAGTTATTGCTCTTCCCGGCATTGGTCGTTCTACCGCAGGTGCGATTTTAAGCTTATCATTGCATAAACCTCACCCGATACTTGACGGTAATGTAAAGCGTGTACTTGCGCGCTGTTATTTAGTTGAAGGGCACAACGCACAAGCAAAATTTGAAAAAACACTTTGGCCAATTGCAAACACGTTAACTCCAGTAAAAGACGTAGCCCCCTATAATCAGGCTATGATGGATTTAGGTGCTATGATATGTACACGCAGTAAACCTAGCTGCGAAAAATGCCCACTTCATAACAACTGTTTAGCATTTAAATTAAGCGAACAAGCTAATTTCCCACAAAAAAAACCAAAAAAAGTCGTACCGGAAAAATCAACCACTATGTTGATTGCAAAAATAGATAACCAATTATTAATGATAAAACGACCACCATCGGGTATTTGGGGGGGGCTGTATAGTTTCATTGAAGTCGATAAACAAACGGATACCTGTGATACGTTAAACCAATACGGACTGACTGAAATATCAAGAACAGCTTTAACACCTTTTAGGCATACTTTTAGTCATTTTCATCTTGATATTACGCCTATCCTTATTAACTGTAAGCAAAATCAGGATAATAATATTAGCGAACCATCAAATATATTCTGGTATGAGCTTAATCATTCAAATAGCATTGGATTAGCCGCTTCAAGCTGTAAAATACTCGAAGAGATAAATGAGTTGCCTTTTTAAAAAGAAACATAAGCAAACACTTATCAGTATGTTAAAATTTGTTACAACAATGATGAAAAAGAATATGAAAACTACTAGAGAATTATTATGAGCAGAACTGTATTTTGTCAAAACCTGAAAAAAGACGCAGAAGGACTTCGTTTTCAATTATACCCAGGGGAAGTAGGCAAGCGAATTTTCGACAATATCAGCCAAGAAGCCTGGACACTCTGGCAAAAAAAACAAACTATGCTAATAAACGAGCATAAAATGAATATGATGAATCCTAACGATCGCGCTATATTAGAAAAACAAATGATCGATTATTTATTTGAAGGTATTGAACCTAAAATTGAAGGTTACGTTCCTGAGAAAAAATAACAACAAGCTAATTATAGATGGTAAAAAACAAGCACAATGCTTTTTTTTAGTGCTATAAGTAGAAAAAAACACCAAACAAACATTTATTTCAAAAAAAGAGTTGACGGGGAAAAGGAAAAACAGTTTAATACGCCCCGTCTTCAAGGCAAAGCCAAAAAGACAACATCTTTAAGTTTTCATTATATTTATTTTAAAGATGAGTACGTGATAATTTATTATCAATGTGCCTCGATAGCTCAGTCGGTAGAGCAGAGGATTGAAAATCCTCGTGTCCCTGGTTCGATTCCGGGTCGAGGCACCATAATTTTGAGTGAGTGTTAGTTAATGAACAAACATTTATTCGGTGCCAAGATAGTTAAATTCAATAGAATATGATTATCGCACACGTTCTTCGTGTGCCGACTTAGCTCAGTTGGTAGAGCAACTGACTTGTAATCAGTAGGTCGCCAGTTCGACTCCGGCAGTCGGCACCATTTATAACGAAGCCTCAGCAGAAATGTTGAGGCTTTTTTATTTTATGGAAGGAATATTTAATTTTATTAAAGGGGTCAGTGTTGATTCGAATATATTGCCTTTTATTGCTAATTCTTTTTACTTCGCTTTCTTTTGCCGATACGTTTAAAGGATTTAATCACGAATTTTCGACTTATGTCGCAGAGCAACTCAAAAAATACAATATTCCTGGTGGGGCATATGTCATTGTAAAAAATGATAAGATAGTTTCCTTAGAAACATTTGGCCATATTGATAACACAAAACAACAAAAAGTTAATAGTAATACGGTATTTCGTTTAGCTTCTGTATCTAAGACTTTTGCTTCTACTCTTACGACGATGCTCGCGCAAGAGCATGTTCTTAACTTATCAGACCCCATAACTAAATTCGTACCCGACTTTTCTTTAGCTAAAGAAGGTGCAGCAGAAAAAATTCAATTAAAACATATACTCAGCCATTCTAGTGGTTTGATGCCTAATGCTTATGATAATTTACTACATGAAAACTGGAGTATGGATAAAATTATAGGTCGCTTTGATCGCATTACACCTATTTGCCAACCAGAAAAGTGTTATGGCTATCAAAATATTACTTTTGGGCTATTACAACCGGCCATTGAAACAAGCCAAGATAAAAGTTACTCCACTTTACTTTCGGAAAGACTATTTTCTCCTTTAAACATGAATGATACCTCTATCGGTTTTAATGCTTTTAAACAACATATCAACACGGCTAAGCCTCATGTTTTAAGAAAAAGAGTCTTAACTAAAAAGAAAGATAAGCAAGGTAAAAGGATAAGAAAATATGTTTGGCGCACTGTAAATGTAGTGCCTGACTTTTATAAAGTTGCACCTTCTGCAGGAGTTAACTCAAGTATCTCCGATTTAGCAAAATGGTTAATTGCAAATTTAGGTCATAACCCTGATGTCTTATCGCCCGCACTATTAAGTGAATTAACAACACCCAGAATAAAAACTAAAAGAAATATGCGAAGAAAATATTGGCAAGACTATTTAACTGATGCACATTACGGTTACGGATGGAGAATTTATCAACTTGACGAACAAAAAGTAATCTATCACTCTGGTTGGGTAGAAGGATTTCGAGCAGATATTGGTTATTCACCTGAATTAGATATAGGTTTTGCGATACTTATCAACGCAGAAGCCAATGTTATCAGCCAAATATCTAGTAAATTTTGGTCACAGACAGATAAGTTAATAAACAATAAACACGAATAAGCACCAGATCACTTTTATATTGAATTGTTATTACAACTAAAATGATAAATACAGCCCCAAGCTGTCGCTGCCCCAGCCGTTAAAGTGTAATTACCTTGATCTATTTGATGGTCAAAATAAATTGTAGGCATCTCTTTCAAGTTATCTATTGTAAAACGTCAAGAGAAGCTTTAAATAGTTTCCTATTTGAAAAACAATAATTCCAGTATTAGCCGTACTAAAAAAGCTTGCTATTACCCCTCCTAGAACGCTATTTTCAACCATTTAAATTTCATTTGATTATCCTTTTCAATCCCTATATCAAACATGAGAAGTAATAATTAAAATAGTGGTACCGCAAAAATTATTGACACAAAGACTAATTGATTTTCTTAGGTTATATAGCCTAAAAATCAAGTCGTATTTCAAGCTCAATAAGAGAGTTCAGAAGAAAGTTGTCCTGACTTTAGTTAACGTTTTTGTTTTCATATCTTTACAAATACATTACATAAATTAATGTTATAGTATAACAATTCTTTTACTTTTCTTAATATCTACGGTTTAATGCTACGGAAAATAATATCCAGTCTGAATTTATCCTAGGAAGATTTACCATGTTATATAAAAAAATGCTTAAGGCATTGTCCTTAACATCTCTGCTATTTATTGGAACAGCTACAGCTGACGAAGGTATGTGGCAACCACACCAATTACAAGAAATAAGTGGCAAGCTAAAAAAAGCAGGCTTAAAGCTAGACCCAACGCAAATGGAAAATTTAGATCAATTTCCAATGAATGCAATTATTAGCTTAGGGGGTTGTACCGCCTCATTTTTATCTGACCAAGGTCTAGTGGTTACTAACCACCATTGTGCTTATGGCTCAATTCAATACAACTCAAGCGAAGAAGACAACCTATTAAAACAAGGTTTTGTAGCCAAAAAGATGTCAGATGAGTTACAAGCTGCTCCTGGTTCTCGTGTTTATGTTACTGAATCATTAACCAATGTAACAGATAAAGTAACGGGCTCTATCGAAAAATCAGTTACCGGAAAAGCGTACTTCAAAGCCATTGAAAAGAATGAAAAAGAATTAGTTCAGCAGTGTGAAACATCACAAGATTATCGTTGTGAAGTATACAGTTTTCATGGTGGTTTAGAGTATTTTCTCATTAAACAACTTGCTATTCGCGATGTACGTTTAGTTTACGCACCACCTTCAAGCATTGGTAAATTTGGTGGCGATACCGATAACTGGATGTGGCCACGTCACACTGGCGACTGGGCATTTTACCGAGCTTATGTAAGCAAAGATGGTAAGCCAGCAGATTATGCGAAAGACAATGTACCATTTAAACCTAAAGCATTTTTAAAAGTTAATGCAAACGGCGTTGAAGAAAATGACTATGTGATGGTATTGGGCTATCCAGGCCGAACTAACCGTTACCGTAACGCTCAAGAAGTGGAAAATCAGTTTAACTTAGTTTATCCAACAGCTAAGCGTTATCGAGAAGAATACATCGATATCATTAAATCAACTGCCCCAACAGGTAGCGAGGCGCGCATAAAATATGAAAGCACGTTAGCGGGTTTAGCTAATTATGCAAAAAACTATGGTTCTATGATTGAAAGTTTCCATAAAGGCGATATGTTAGCGCGTAAACAGCAAGAGCTTAAAGAATTACAAGCGTGGATAAATGCCTCACAAACACGTAAACAGCAATATGGAAAAACCTTAACTGAGCTAAACGCATTAATTACCAAAGGACAAGAAAATCAAGACAGAGATCTTATTTTATCTTATATCGGCCGTACTAATTTAATGGGTGTTGCCAAACGTTTATATCGTTTAGCGAATGAAAAAAATAAGCCAAGCTCCGAGCGAAAGCAAGGTTATCAAGAACGTGATATGAATCGTTTTACGCAAGGTATGAAACGTGTTAATCGTCGTTACGATGCCAACATAGATAAAGCCGTATTAGCTCACTTTATGGCGCAATATGCAGAGTTTCCAGCATCAGAGCGAAATACAACCTTTGATCAATTTTTCGGTTTAGATAAAAACTTTGATGCCAAAAAACTTGCAGCTAAATTAGATAAAATGCATAGCGAAACGCAACTTGATCAAGAAAGTGTGCGTTTAGCATGGATGGATAAATCAGTTGAAGACTTTAAAAACAGCAACGATCCATACATACAATTTGCTGTATCGCAATATGAAAATGATCAAAAGCTTGAACAAGAAGCAGAAGATCTCGCCGGTAAATTAGCGCAAATTCGTCCACAATTTATGAAAGCGATGATCGCTTACAAGAAAAGTAAAGGCGAGCCTGTTTATGCGGATGCAAACAGTTCATTACGTATAACTTACGGTAATGTAAAAGGTTACTCCCCACAAGATGGCTTAACCGCTACACCTTTTACAACATTGGAAGGCATGTTGGCTAAATATATCGCCGGTGATCACGAGTTTGATTTATTTAAAAACATTCGCACCGCCATTGCTAATAAAGACTTCGGTAATTACAAACGTGACAGCTTAGATTCCGTACCTGTTAACTATTTATCTACCCTTGATATCACCGGGGGTAACTCAGGTTCACCTACACTAAATGGCAACGGAGAATTTGTTGGTTTAGTGTTTGACGGCGTTTACGAGTCAATCATTGGTGACTGGGATTACGATCCTAAATTTAAGCGTGCTATTCATACGAGCGTACCTTTTATGCTTTGGACAATGGAGCATATCGACGGTGCCAGTAATATAGTAAACGAAATGACGATAGTGAAATAACTCTATTATTTATAAGTAATTGAAAAGCAAAGCCTCAACATAATGTTGAGGCTTTTTTATTTCTTTAAAATGGATAACTTTAGCTAAGCGATATTATAAAAAGAGCCAATTAATTGCATACAATAGCTAACCGAGGAAACTGACATTGAACATGCTAATAGATGCTAAATTGCAGCATAATTAGACTAAAATAACAAAGCTGATATAATTAAGAATAAATATGTGAGTATTTTTAGCAATCCTTTAATCTCCAATCTTTTTATATTCAATTAGGAAGTTTTAACGCTAATAACCCTATGCCTTACAGACAATTTTCATTATTAACAATATTATTATTTATAACGTTTATTGCTCACGGCAGTGTTGAAAAAATAACAATTCATACGAATAACAAAGCTGAATTTAATGCGTTTAAAAATAATAATGCCACAGGAAACCTGTCTGTTTCTACTAATTTATATGCTTTAAAGCATGTATATTCGTCTATTGAATTTAAATATATGACCACTCAACGTACTTTGCATCAAATCGATGAAGGTCAAAGTATATGTACTGTAAATAGGGTCAAAAATAAAGAAAGATTGAAAAAATTCCTTTTTAGTCAACCTATCAATTTATTTCTCAGTCAACGCTTATATCAGCAGATCGACTCAGCTCCGTTAAAGTCATCAAATAATATTATTAATCTTAGCAATATTTTCAATGAAAAACCCAATGCCCGAATTTTGCTTGCAGAACAAATGTCTTACGGTGATGCCATAGATTCTGAAATTAAAAGAATTCCTGAAAAAAATAAAATGAGGCGTTACAGTGGAGAACAAGAGATAGGTATCGCTAATATGTTTGTAAAAAAACGTGCCGAATTTGCCATATTATATCCACAGCAAGTGTATAATTACATCACTAACGTGAATGCTAGATCGTACGAAATCAAAGGAACTCCACCTTATATTTTAGGACATTTAATGTGTACCAACACACCTGAGAACAATAATTTCATCAACAAAGTCAATCGTCAATTAAATAGTAATATTGAAGAGTTACTTAACCTTCATTTAGACTTTGTTAACCCAAGTGATAAAGCAATGCTCACGCATTATTTTCATCAGGCATTTCAAAGAAAATCGATTGAAAGCCAATAAAGGTTTTTAATTAATCCTCTATGTATATCAATTCTGCGTGGCGCATACTCACAGTTGGAGATGGCGACTTATCATTTTCACAGGCTTTGCTTGAAAGTTATCGACCACAGTTTTTAACTGCAACAATTTTTGATAATTATTCGTCACTAAACACTAAATATGGTGATGTGCACTTCCAAAAGTTGCAAATCCAAGGTTGTAATGTACTGACCGATTTTGATGTCACCAATAAGCAAACTTGGGGATCACTTAAAAAGCATCAATTTGACGCGGTAATTTTTCAATTTCCACTATTACCGGCATTTAATTCTGAGGAAGACTTTAAGCAGCAGTGTATAAACGTCAGTGTAAATACCTTAAACCGTCGCCTATTAAGGAAATACCTTTTAAATAGTGTTAATTATTTTTTAGATCCTAACGGTTCACAACTGGCTTTTATTACGTCAAAAGATGTAAAACCTTATCGACAATGGCATATTGAACAAGTCTTAACCCTAAATACTGATATTAATTACCTTGGCTATATGCCTTTTAATATAGAAAAGTTTCCAGGTTACAAAATAAGAAATGTTGATCGAAATAAACATGTTAAAGACACACAAGGGATCACCTATGCTTTTAGCCAACGTATCAGCACAGAACTTGACAGCAAACTAACCCAACCCAAATATTTAAATGATAATTATTGCAGCTATTGCCGCGTTGGACCTTTTTATGCCGAACAAGATAAGCAGAATCATTTGCGCAGTAAAAAACATCAAACTATGACACAGTTTGAAGTGCAATGGTTGGCTGATATTACTAAAAGTTAACGAAAATAGATTATTGATAGAGATTCTCAAAATTTGGAATGTTATTTTCCCATATAGGAACTTTTTGCCCTAAATAGTCTTTAACTGCATCAAAAAATAATCGTGTTCTTACAGGTAAATCACGATGAGGGTACACTGCGTACATATCACTAAAGTTCATCAGTTTTAAATCAGTGAGTAAGGGCACTAATAAGCCATCTTTTACTTCATTTTCAATCATGAAAGCAGGAGCTAAAACATATGCGGTGCCCGATAACGCTTTCATTAGCAGCACTTCACCATTGTTCGCTCTGAAAGTACTATTCGTAATTTGTTCACATTCTTCATTGCTGTCATTGTAATAACGTATGCTGCCGACTCTAATAGATTGACTTGAATAGCTTGCTGACGGTAATTGGGCTAATTCTTCTATTGTTTCTGGCATGCCATAAGTATCAATAAATTCAGGAGATGCGAGAAGGAGCAGCCGATTTCTAGCAATTTTGCGGGCAATAAGCGATGAATCTTTAGGCTCTCCAATGCGAAATGCCAGATCAAAACCTTCGGAAACAATATCTACGACTAATTCATCAAGGTGTAACTCTACTTCAACCTGAGGAAAACGTTTTTGAAAATCATTAATTACAGGTTGTAAGTATCTATGACCTATAGTGGTAGATGCCGTAATTCTTAAAACACCTTTTGGTTCTTGATGATAATTTTCAGCAAGTCGAATAGTTTCACTTAAGAGCTCTCTTAATTGCTGGGCTTTTTTTACCATTTCAGCGCCAGCGGCAGTTAATGAAAAAGAGCGCGTTGTTCTATTTAAAAGCCTTACCCCTAAATCTTCTTCTAATCTACTCATCTGTTTAGAAATGACGGATCTATCAATATTGCGTGATAAAGCGGCCTTTGTAAAAGAGCCCCGCTCTACCACTTCAAGTAATAAAAGTAATCGACTTGTAGTATCCATAGTTAACTCATCCAACCAATTGGTGCCATTTTGGCATTAATGAATGCATAAAACTAGTCTTTTTATCTACAGGTTCGTTCCGTATGATCGCTCCATATCTCAAAGGAGCTTAAAATGTTAAAAAATATTCTTGTCATTAGTGCAATCGTTATCACCACTATATTATCGGGTTGCACTGCTGAAACTAAACAAAATCAAACACAACCCCCACTTCAACCGATTGACGTTGCAGAAGTTCTAATTAAGCCTGTACAAACCTGGTATACCTACACAACACGTATTGAATCACCAGAAGAAGTAGCACTTATGCCACGCATTTCAGGTGTAATAACACAAATTACGTTTAAAGAAGGTGATCATGTTGCTGAAGGCGACTTATTATTTCAATTAGATAAAAGGCCTTTTGCAGCTATTGTCTCTAGCTTAGAAGCACAAGTAATCAGTGCTAAAGCCGCGTTTGAACAAGCAAAAAGTGAAGCTAAACGAGCAGCGAGATTATCTGAACGTAAAGCGATATCTACAGAACAAGCAGAATTGCGTGAATCAACATTATTACAACGAAAAGCACAAGTAGCAGCATTACAGGCACAACTTGATGCGGCAATGTTGGATTTAGAATTCACCTCTATCCGCTCCCCTATTAACGGCATTATTTCTCGAGCAAACATTACCAAAGGTAATAACATCATTGCCGGGCAGAGTGTTTTAACCTCTATTGTCTCAGATAAAAAAATGTATGCATATTTTGACATTGATGAGCGCACTTGGAATAAATCATTTAACAATGTAACGGCTGAAAAGAAACAAAAAGTGGTTATGCAAAAAGTTGGGCAAACAACCTTCCCATATGCTGGCTATATTAATTTCATTGACAATAGAATTAATCCTTCGACAGGCACTTTACGCGTAAGAGCCGTATTTGAAGAGTCAGAAGATCAACTTCGTACAGGCTCTTTTGCTCGCATTAAATTAGCAGCGAACGAAGTAACTGAGCAAATTATTATTCCAAGCAGAGCAATTGGCACTGACTTAAAGAATCGTTTTGTACTCACCGTTGGCGAAAATAATATTTTGCAATATAAATTGGTCGAAGTAGGTGAACGTTACGGTAAGTATAGCGCAATAATATCAGGGCTATCAGAAGGTGACATTATCGCAGTAAATGGCCCTGCCCGTGTGGGTCCTGGTATGCCAATCCAACCAAACAATGTTGAATTAGACATTACTGGCATCGCTTTTACCTTAAGTAATGCCAACAATAACAACTTATTTGCAAAGTACTAAGGGCAGCTCATGAAGTTTTCTCACTTTTTCATACAACGGCCGATTTTTGCGGCGATGCTCTCTCTTGTTATTCTAATTGCTGGTGGAATTTCATTATTTCAACTACCTGTAAGTGAATATCCTGAAGTTGTTCCACCTACCGTTGTAGTTACCGCTAGTTACCCTGGAGCTAACCCTACCGTAATAGGACAAACCGTTTCAACACCATTAGAGCAAGAAATTAATGGTATAGAAAATATGCTGTATATGTTTTCACAAGCCACTAGTGATGGCCGAATGACGTTAACCGTTACCTTTGCTTTAGGAACAGATCTCGATCGTGCTCAAACACAAGTTCAAAACCGAGTAAATAGTGCGCTACCTCGCTTACCTGAAGAAGTTCAGCGACTCGGTGTGGTCGCTGAAAAATCATCACCTGATTTAACCATGGTTGTGCATTTATATTCACCGGAAAACACACATGACACAACTTACTTGTCTAACTACGCAGATATTTATATTAAAGATCAACTTACACGCTTAGAAGGAGTTGGCGATGTGAGACTTTTTGGTGGTGGAAAATATTCAATGCGCGTATGGTTAGATCCTGATGCATTAGCTGCACATGAATTAACCGCAACAGATGTAGTAACTGCTTTACGTGAGCAAAATCAGCAAGTTGCAGCGGGTAGTTTAGGTGCGCAACCAACAGCGAACGATAACCAATTCCAAGTATTATTAAATGTAAAAGGCCGATTAAATAGCATTGAAGAATTTGAACAAGTTATTATTAAGCTCGGTAACGAAGGGCAAATTACCCGCCTTGTAGATTTAGCGCGCTTAGAGTTAGGGCAAGACAGCTATTCATTACGCGCCTTACTTGATAGCCAACCTGCGTTAGCAATGCCTGTTTTCCAGCGACCAGGCTCAAATGCTATCGAGTTATCAAATCAAGTACGTGAAACGATGGCAAAATTAGCTAAAAATTTTCCAGCAGGTGTAGAATACGACATTGTATATGACCCAACAGTATTTGTTCGTGGGTCAATTGATGCCGTAATAACCACCTTACTTGAAGCTGTAGCATTAGTCGTTATCGTTGTTATTTTATTTTTACAAACGTGGCGCGCATCTATTATTCCATTAATTGCTGTCCCTATTTCATTAATCGGTACATTTGCTGTCATGCAATGGTTAGGCGTATCAATTAATACCCTTTCCTTATTTGGTTTAGTACTCGCTATAGGTATTGTAGTCGACGATGCTATCGTGGTAGTGGAAAATGTTGAACGTAATATAGAAAAAGGTTTATCTCCATTAGAAGCAACACGTGTTGCAATGACTGAAGTAACAGGCCCTATTATCGCTATTGCGTTAGTATTAGGTGCAGTATTCATTCCAACAGCATTTATAAGTGGTTTATCGGGACAGTTTTATAAGCAATTCGCGTTAACCATTACTATTTCTACTTTTATATCAGCATTTAATTCATTAACGTTATCGCCAGCCTTAGCTGCACTTTTATTAAAGTCGCATGACAGTAAGCCTGACAAGTTAACCCGTTTACTGAATGCAATGTTTGGCAAATGGTTATTTACGCCATTTAACAAAGTATTTGATAAAGGCTCTCAAGGCTATCAGAAGTTAGTTAAAAAATTGATCCGTATAAGTGCTGTTGTTGGCGTTGTCTATTTAGTGCTCGTTGGTGGTACATTAACCTTATTCGATCAAGTTCCTGGTGGGTTTATTCCTGCTCAAGATAAACAGTATTTGGTTGCAATTGCCCAATTACCTGATGCATCAAGTTTAGATCGAACGGAAGCCGTAGTAAAACAAATGGAAGCTATAGCTCATCAAATACCAGGCGTTGCTCATACCGTTGGTTTCCCAGGCTTGTCAGTGAATGGTTTCACTAATAGCCCAAATAGTGCCATTGTATTTACGCCACTAGAACCTTTTGAAAATAGAACCGATCCTAGTCAATCTGCTATGGCAATTGCCGCGCAACTTAATCAAAAATTCATGGCGATTGATGAAGCATTTGTTGCTGTATTTCCACCGCCTCCTATTCAAGGCTTGGGCGCCACTGGAGGCTTTAAATTACAGCTTGAAGATCGCGAGAATCAAGGATTTGAAGTGCTCTTTAACAATTTACAAGCCGTGATAGCAAAAGCACAAAAAGATCCAGCTTTAATGGGCTTATACTCAAGTTTTCGTATTCAAGTACCTCAAATGGATATTGATATTGATCGCGAACAAGCTTTACTTCAAGGTATTCCACTTGATGAAGTATTCAATGCCTTACAGATATACTTAGGTTCAGTCTATGTTAATGACTTTAATTTATTTGGCAGAACATATCAGGTAAACGCACAAGCTGATGCGGATTTTCGTCAGGATCCCGAACAAATATTAAACTTAAAGGTACGTAACCGCCTAGGAAATATGGTGCCTTTAGGCTCAGTATTAACTGTTACACCTACTACTGGACCTGACCGTGTTATGCATTACAACGGTTATCCAAGTGCAGAATTAAACGGTAGTCCAACACCTGGGACAAGTACTGACCAAGCACAAAAAGCTATCGAGTTGATTTTGGCTGATACTTTAGAAAAAGGCATTAGCTATGAATGGACTGAAGTGACTTACCAACAAATTTTAGCCGGTAATACCATGGTTTATGTATTTCCTTTGGTGGTACTCTTAGTATTCATGGTGCTTGCCGCACAGTACGAAAGTTTACGACTTCCTTTAGCCATTATACTAATAGTACCGATGACGATTTTCTCAGCATTATTAGGTGTATGGTTAGTAGGCTCAGACAATAATATATTTACTCAAATAGCATTAATTGTATTAGTCGCCCTCGCCTCCAAAAATGCAATTTTAATGGTAGAGTTTGCAAAAGATCAAAATGAAAACGGTTTGTCTCATTTAGATGCCATTATAGAAGCATGTAGAATGCGTTTACGTCCTATTTTGATGACATCTATTGCATTTACTGCCGGTGTAGTGCCCCTTGTATTAGCCACGGGAGCTGGTTCAGAGATGCGACATGCTATGGGTAATGCTGTATTTTCAGGCATGATCGGAGTCACCATTTTTGGCTTATTATTCACGCCTGTTTTCTACATTTTTCTTAGTAAAAATAAAGTATCAAAAGCTGAGAAATAATGATGAAGACTTTAATTAACTCTAATTTAAAAAGTAACGTTTCAATTATGTTTAAAAATAAAGTGCATATTGTAGCCGCTGTTATGCTTTCAGCTTTGATTACTGGCTGCGCCAGTAAAATTAATGAAACGCAACATCAACAACTATTAGAAAGTTTTATAGAGCGAGCTGATATTGCCTCAAATTTATCTGGGCAAGATGAATTAAATTGGTGGCATAGATTCAACTCGGCACAACTCAACCAATTAGTTGACGCCGCATTAGCGAAAAACCATGATTTAAAAACAAGTCAATTACAATTGAAAAGTGCGTTAGCTCGACTTGGCGCACAAAAAACAGATTATTTACCTCAAGGTAGCATATCAGCATCAGCTAACCGAAGTAGCTTAGCTGATGCTATTAGTAAGGAATCAACGGCAAATATCGCTTCTGATTGGCAAATTGACTTATTTGGCAGAATTACAGCTTTAGTGGATGCAGCCAATGCGTCAGCGATGAGTCAAGCTGAGCAACTAAGACTACTACAAGTAGAAGTTGTTTCTGCGATAGTTAAAGGTTATGTAAACTATCAAGGGAATATCAAAAAAGAACATATTGCCACTAAACAAATAGAAGCGCTTCATCAAAGTATCGATGTGCTACAAGCACAAGTAGATGAAGGGATGGCTAACGAATTAGACCTTAATAGGACGAAAGCACAATTAAGCCAACAGCAAGCATTGTTACCTGAAATAAAGTATGCTAAATATCGTGATTTATCAACGCTTGCCTTATTAACAGGACATTTTACTAATGAAATCAAGGTTGATGAAAACAGTGAAGTGTTATTAAGCCAAATAGCGGTCGAAATTATAGACCCCAATAATGCCATTGCGCTTCGCCCCGATATACTCCAAGCTCTATATAAGTTTAGCCAAGCTAATTCATTAAGTGTGGCTGCTAATAAAGCATTGTTACCTAATATTAGCTTGAGCGGATTTGCTGGCATACTTGGATTGAACAACACTCGTTTAGTCGATACTCAGCAGCAATGGCAAGTAAACCCTCAAATCGAATGGTCATTATTAAGTTACCCCGCATTATTAGCGCAAAAAGAAGCACAAGAATATTTAAGCGAAGCAGCTTACAGTGAATATCAGAAAATCGTACTGAAGGCGATGAATGAAAGTGAGCTTTCACTACAGTTATTAGTGAAGCAAAACAATCAACAATCTTTTGCCCAAGAACGCTTCAAGCACGCTAACAATGCATTTTATCAAGCACAAGCGATGTATCAGGAAGGACAAATTCCTTATCTAGAGTTGTTAGATGCGCGACAGGATGTTTTAATAGCGGAAAAAGACAATATTGACTCATCAATATCATCATTAATTGCTAAGGTAAGCACTTATCAAGCCTTTAATGGTCGATGGAGTCGTCAATTAACTGCTGAAAAATAGACGTTATGGCACCTAATAATACGCTACAACTGTGCGACTTACCCAACACTATGCAAGCCATTGTGTTGGTAGAGCCCAATGAAGAGATGATCTTATCAAAAATTGAATTACCATTACCGCAATGTGATGAGAATGAAATTTTGGTGAAAATTGAAGCGGTAGGCTTAAACCCCTTAGACGCGCAATTTGCACAAACGGGGTTTTGTAAGTGGCAATATCCACACATATTAGGCTTAGATGCTGTAGGTACAGTAGTACAAGCCAATAAAGGACTTTTTCCAAGTGTTGGTGATCGTATTATGTGGCACTCAAGTTTGGCAGAACAAGGTGTATTGAGTGAATATGCTAAAGTGCCAAACTTTGCCGTATCGGTTATCCCAGAAACAGTTTCTAGCAATATTGCAGCAACCTTACCTTGCTCTGGTATGTCTGCACTAATCGCCTTAGACAAAGTGCAAATAACAGAAGGAAATACTGTTTTTATTGAAGCTGGTGCAGGCGCTGTAGGTCAATTTGCTATTCAATTTGCCAAACAACGCGGCGCTGATGTATTTACCACAGCATCAAAACGCAACCATAAACTTGTTAAAAAGTTAGGGGCTGACGCAGTATTTGATTATCACGATAAAAAACTCTGCGACAAAATAAGAACGACCCTTGGTCCGCAAGGGTTTGATGCCGTAGTTGACTCTATTGGCGGTGAAACCACTGTTAGAAACATAGAATTAATGCGATTTTGCGGTCGCATTGCCTGTTTAAAAACTCTACCGACATTAGCCCCTGAATTGATGTTTAGAAAGGCACCAAATATCAGTATAGTTTCATTAGGTGGAGCTTGGTTGGCCAATAGTTTGTGTGCTCAACAACATATGTCCTTTATGAATAAATTATTATTGGAAAATGTGGCTAATAAAAATATATCTGTGCCTGAAATTTCGATAATAGACTTTGATTCAGAAAGCATTTCGTCAGCACTGCGTAAGCAACTTTCAGGAAATTTCACAGGCAAACAAGTAGTCGAAATTAAATAGCTTATTTATATTCACTATTATACTCATCACCATTAATGATTTGCTTATCCGCCTCTAGAAATTTTACACTGAAGGCTTGAAAAATCATAACGACTGGACAACATATTGCAATTTAATAGAGAAAGTAATAGCGCTATTCTACTAGCTGGAATTTTAGCTTTAGTTGTCGGTGTAGGGGTAGCACGCTTTGTTTTCACCTCTCTTTTACCCGCAATGCTGGCCGATAGTATTAGTATTACTTTTGCAGGTATTCTTGCATCAATAAATTATGTTGGCTATTTATCTGGTTCTATTTTTTCCATATTTATTAAAGATAAACATGCCAAAGTAAAATACTTTAGGCTTGGTTTATGTTTTTGCGTCATTTTTTCATTTATTTTGGGTATAACCGAAAATAACCTTGTTTGGATCCTAGCAAGGTTGTTAGCAGGTTTTGGCGCGGCAATGGCATTAGTTGTTGGCTCCTCTATTGTCATGTTGAAGTTAAATTTAAGCAGTAAAACCAAAGCGATGGGCATTCATTTTAGTGGTTTAGGTTTCTCAATAGTTGTGACAGATCTTATCATGAGAGCCGTATTTTACTATGGTGGTAACTGGAAAGAAGCTTGGCTTATTCTCGCTGTTATAGGTGCCATTTTCTCATGCTATTCCGCTTATATATTACGTTTTGAAAAACAAACTAAAGATAAAATTATTACGCATAAATTTGATAAATCATTATTTTCCCCCCTCACCATAATACTTATACTCGCTTACTTTACCGAAGGTGTCGGCATGGTAGTACAAGCCACATTCTTACCCGATATTGTCAATTCATTAGCGGGTCTGGAGGGCTACGGTGGTTACGTATGGTTAATTGCAGGAATTGCCGGGATCCCCGCTTGTATTATTTGGATGCGCTTAGCCCACCACTTTGGCAGTATCAATATTATGATAATAGCCATGCTATTGCAGATTATCGGTATCTTAATTCCTACCTTATCTAGCAATATTATTTTAAACATCATTAGCGGCTTATTATTCGGTGCAACATTTATTGGCTTAGTCGCCTTGTTTATGAACTTTGCAGGTCAACTTTCCAATAAAAATCCAGTACTCATCATGGGCGCAATTACTTCTGCGTATGGTCTTGGGCAAATTGTTGCACCACTATACAGTGTCGCATTAATTAAACAATTTAATAACTATGACTATGCATTATATGTAACTGCTATTATTGTTGCATTTGGAGTTTCGTTGTTGGCCTACGCCAAAATTAAATTTAAAGAGGCACAAAGTTAAAGTAAAGTTCACTATAAGTTAGAAGCAAAGTGGGTTATTAATCACTAAAAAGTCATGCATAATAACACTCATAAATAACATTCACCTTTTAGTGGAATGCACATCATAATGAGAAAAATTCCTGACGATTTTAAGTCAAAACTACACAACCTTTTAACTTTACAAACTCTGTCATATAAAGAAGGCAATGTCGCAGATTATATTCCTGCTTTAGCACAAGTTCCTCCTGAGTTAATGGGCGTAGTGGTCGCTACAATTGATGGAAAAGTATTTACCGCAGGCGATTATGACACTCAGTTTTCAATTCAAAGTATCTCCAAAATATTTGGCTTAGTTATGGCAATGAATAGAGTCGGAGATAACTTATGGAAACGCGTTAATATGGAGCCTTCAGGCCAACCATTTAACTCGATAATTCAACTTGAGTGGGAAAAAGGTATTCCGCGTAATCCCGTTATAAATGCAGGGGCTATTTTAGTTGCTGATGTATTAGCAAGCCATTATTCCGCGAGTAAGCTTGCATTTTTAAGCTTTATGCGTTCATTGGCCAATGACGAAAATATTTATATAGATCAAGAAGTAAATCAATCAGAGTTAATACATGGCAATAGAAATGCGGCACTTGCCTACTTAATGAAAAGTTTTGGTAATATTGAAGCCGAAGTGCCCGATGTATTAACGCATTACTTTGCTCAATGCTCGGTGAGTATGAGCTGTAAACAACTAGCTCAAAGTTTACTTTTTTTAGCCAATAAAGGTATTCACCCGCTCTCGAATAAAAAAATATGCACCCCAAAAGATGCCCATAGAGTTAATGCGATTTTATCGACCAGTGGTATGTATGATCAATCAGGCGAGTTTGCATTTTCAGTTGGCTTACCTGCAAAGAGTGGTGTAGGAGGGGGAATTGTTGCTGTTGTCCCTAATTTTGGCGTAATTTGCGCGTGGAGCCCGCCACTTAACAGTTTTGGAAACTCAGTTGTCGGTATGAACCTTATTGCAGGTATCGCAGAAGAGCTAGGTTTGTCTATCTACCACTAGTTATCATAACTTATATTAGCCAAGAGCTTTGCTCCAGCTCTTGGCAGTTAATAATTGTAAATATTATGATTAATCAATAATTCGACGCAGAAATAAAGCAATAATTCCTAAGCTTAAAATAGCGATTGTTGTAGGCTCTGGGACAATAGCATCAGCACCAAAACCTGCGACTTCTCTTTCCCCCTTAATCATAACAAAACCAGCCATACCTGTTCTTCCTTGATAAAATCCGGTGTGGTTTGATGTTGTATCATTGTTCCCTGCGTGCTTATACCACCCCGTATCTAATGTATCAGCAAATAAAAAAAAGTAACGCTCTTTCCCTTCCCATTCATAATCATTCCATCCACCTTGGTTTTTATAACCTCGATTACTATTAGGGCCAAAACCGACTAAATCTCGCCACTCTTGATGTGTTGCAAAATAATAACCATCCAAAGCTTCAAAGGTATCATTTCTATCTAATTGCCATATTTTAGATACGGCATAAAAAACTTGCTCAGAGGCAGAACTTTGCCGTAAGCCACCCAATTCATCAGTCGTTAAATGCCAATTTTCAACCGTGATAAGCTTTGCATTCACAGTATTTACACCAGTCATTGCCAACAACATGACAACAGAAAGAATTCCATGAATTAATTTAGATTTAACCATCATTTTATTATTATTTTAACCCCATTAAATTTAATTCAATTAATAACAGACAGTAGCAACGCCTTCCTGTTAATTTTAAATTCATTAACACTTAAAAATTAACGAATTCAACATTATATTAAAGAATCGCCTCCTAGCAAGCAACAAAATAAATAAAATTACTTAACAAGAAAATAACAACTCTGTTATTAAAAATAATAGAGCTTTATATAAATAATGAATGTTTTGAGTTGATTTATAATTAATGCTTGATTATTTAGACAAGGTTATTTCAACCCTTTCTATATTATTCAAGAGAAACTTCTAGGTAACGATTAAGCTTGTCGTTACTTAGACGTTGTGGTGATATTTTATCTACTATTTCAAGTGCTTGATACGTTTTACTTAGCCCAACCTTGTCATCAAGTGGCATTTTCTCAAAGGCATCGGCACTAATGGTTTCTTGTAAGAAAGACAACGTTGAGGCCAAAGACTCTTTAAAGTTTGAATTAGTTTTAGCTTGTTCAACATCAGATAAAATGTCTTTTGCTGTTAATAAGGTGCTTTTTAGTAAAATAAGTGTTTCACTTTCTTCTAAAGGTTCGTCAATTTCCGATTTTTCTATTTTACCTGCATCTGTTTCATCTAAACGAGTTAAAAAATCACCAATAAAATTAGCAATATTTTGGTTAGGTAATGCTTCGGCTGCCGCCAGTTCTTTTTCAGACAACTCTGTGTTAGTTAAACTTGCATATTCCTGTTTTGAAATAAGTCCTAGCTGATATACACGTTCTTTTAATGAATCAATATTTTCAACACTTAAGCTCCCACCACTAAAAAACTCTTGGCTAATTGAGTTAATTTTTTGTGCGCGAGAGCTTAAATATAAATTAGTACTATGGCTAATTTCTTGTTCAACCACTGCCGTACTTTGCTTATGCTCAGCAATGACAGCATCAACTTCAGATGTACTGGTGGAACTCGCGTTAAACAAATTACTATAGGTATTAATATTATTGATCATATCCGTATTTCAACATAAATTTGACGTGATATTACCTAGCAAGTTTTATTCCTTCTATGTAAATGTAGAATACTGCTAAAAATTGACGAGTGATCTTTCTAACGTTTTGCTCTTGCCCGTAACTCTAATTTTAGTGCCAGCAAAGCAAATAAAAATAAGATAAAATACAACATGTTTTCTGCTCTCATATCAATTAAGGATCGAAATAAAATTAACCGTTTTATAGGCAGATAAACAGTATATTGATGTAATGATTTGTTATCTTTTGTAATCAGCGACAGATGCACCAGTCACCAAACTCGTTAAACATTTGTAACTCTCTCAAATGTAATCAGATGTAATCTGCACTAGTATTTGTAGACCTCTATTGATAAATTAATAAAATAAACTCTGGAATCATTCTCGTTGAAATATCTATTTCTTTTACTTTATTTTTGTAGTACTTCTCTTTTTGCGTTTTGTGATACAGACAATGAGGAGTGCGCGCCAATAGGTGAGTGGCAACTATCCATAGCGCTTGGTGCAGGCGTGCATACGAATCCATTAAATGGTGGCGATAATATACCTTTATTTATTGTGCCATCAGTAAGTTACTACGGCGAAAATTTATTTTTTGATAACGGCACTTTGGGTTATTCATTCACAAATAATCACCACTTAGTGATAAGTGCTATCAGCGAATTTAATCTAGAAAAATCTTTTTTTAGTCGCTGGCATCCTCAAAATATATTTATGTATAATTTAAGTGCCGCTTCCCCCTCGAAAGAAAATGTAAATATAGCTCAAGTAGACAATAAGCGCTGGGCACTCGACGCGGGTATTCAAATAAATTGGTTTATGAGTTCTGCCACAAATATCAGTGTAAAGTTATTACATGATATTAATGGTGTGTACAACGGCTATAATGCCAACGTAAGTCTAAATAGTGCGTTCAACATCCCCTATAGCAAAAACACATCGATAAACGTGGGAGTGGGAGCACAAGTTAACAGTGAAAATTTAGTCGATTATTACTATGGTATTGAAGAAAGTAATAACTTTTATGCTCGAAATACTTTCCATGGAAGCGCCAGTGTTAACCCTATCATAAGAATCAAGCTATCAAAAACCATTAACAAACAATGGCGGTTACTTTTCAACTGGAAGCGAACGTTTCTTGATTCAAATACAGCCGACAGCCCCCTAGTAAAAACACATCTTATTGATACCGTATTTTTTGGGATGGAATATGCGTTCTAACAATTGGTTTAGGTACTCATTAGTGTATTTTCCCATACAATGTTTCTCAGTCTCAGCTTTTGCTTCTCAACCCCAAGCTATTTTAGAGATAACACCTAAGATATGTATTGTAGAAAAGTCCGGAGATCCCTGTTCAATGGAAATCAATGTAAGCTGGCAATCACCAACCATTAGTAATTATTGCTTATACCAAGAAGAGTTAGCAATAAAATGCTGGAAAAACACTCGGCATGTTAATACCAATATTCCCATTACTTTGCAAAAAAATAATATATTTACCCTTCGTAATGATTCACAAATATTTGCAGCAAAAACAATTAGAGTAAGCGGAGTAAGCCCTCAACGATATCGACGAAAGTTACGTGCAGATTGGAGTGTATTTTAATGACACATATTCTATTAGTTGAAGATGATGAACGCCTAGCAAAGTTAATACAAAAGTTTCTAAAACAAAATAATTTTGATGTAACGGTTTTGCATAGCGGTGAGCAGGCTATTGATTATATAAAAAACACACCACCTGACTTAGCTATTTTGGATGTCATGTTACCGAAAGTCGATGGGTTCTCTATCTGTCGCAGTGTTCGACAACATTTTCATAACCCTATTTTATTTCTAACAGCTAAAGATAGTGACTTTGATCATGTATTAGGCCTAGAAATTGGCGCCGATGACTACCTAATAAAGCCTATTGAGCCCCATGTACTACTTGCAAGAATTAATACACGTTTAAGACAAAGTCAACCAATAGAAAAGCCAGTTGACAGTATTCAATTTGATGAACTTCATATTAATAAAGCAGCTAGAAAAGTATTACTTAATGGTAAAGAAGTTGAATTAACTAGCCATGAATTTGAGCTACTTTGGTTATTAGCCTTAAATGCCGGTGAACCACAAAATAGAGAGTACATTCATAAAAAAATGATCGACCGAGAATATGATGGCTTAGATCGCAGTGTCGATGTCAGAGTTTCACGATTACGTAAAAAACTTAATGATAACCTAGAGAATCCTTACAGAATTATCACCGTTTGGGGGAAAGGTTACATGCTAAGTAAAACAGCATGGACGGCATAGCATCATGACTATGTATTCTATTAAAGCTTAGTTTGATGTTAACTAGTATAAAAATGAGCTATTTATGAATCGTTTGTTTATTCATCTATTTGTGGTAATTGTTATCGGTCTATTTTCCATTAATTGGCTATCCGAATATTTATGGCAACAATGGCACCAAGAACAATCATCTGAACATCAATCGTTGATTCAGGCCTTAACAGCATTAACATTAGTTACAGATAATTTAACGGATGACACTTTACCTACTAATACTGGACAAAATAACTTTGCTACACAAAGTTTAAAAAATATTCAACAGCAGCTAGCGATGCCTGTTAATATTATAAAATCTAAAGATATTGCTTGGTTAGAGCAACAAAAGCAGGTGTTAACACATAAACAATCTCTCATCGGATATGATAGTAACGATAACCTTATTGTTTATATCAAAAGTAAAAAAAACGATAACATTTATGTATTTGGCCCTTTTAAGCAACAAAATAATTATACGAATAACCAGTTCATTAAAATTAGCTTATTAATTTTATCTTATATTTTACTTGGTCTTATTATCTACCTATGGACTAAACCTTTGTGGCTAGATCTTAACCAACTTAATGAAAAAGCCTCTGAAATCTCTAATGGAAATATTGATATAAAACCACTGCCAAACCCGCGATCTCCAATCAAGAATATCGTAGCGACTTTTAACTCGATGTCACAGCGAATACTTAAATTAATCTCGGATCAAAGACAGCTTGTAAATGATGTATCTCACGAATTAAGAACCCCCCTTGCTAGACTCAGATTTTCTATTGAAATGTTAGACAATGTCTCTGACCAACAACGCCAAGAAATGAGTCAAGACCTTAGTGAAATGTCAGCACTTATTGATGAAATGCTCAGCTACGCGCGACTAGAAAACTTAGATGCACATAGCAACAAGTCTGACACAGATTTAAATTTATTAATTAAATATACAATTGAAAAGTTTACCCGTACTTCTGATATTTCGATTAACTATGATCTACCGTCCCAATATACTTTTTATTGTAATGAGCAACTCATCGAGCGAGCTATACAAAACTTATTAAGTAATGCCTTACGTTATGCAAAAAACCACATTAATTTTACCGTACATTTTGACGCTCAACAGCTTTATATCAGTATTGAAGATGACGGTAAAGGGATTGATGAAAGTAAACAAGATAAAGTATTTGATGCGTTTTATCGTATTGAAGAAAGCCGTAACAAGGAATTTGGTGGTTTTGGTTTAGGGCTTGCCATCGTCAATCGTATTTGTCAGTGGCACGGCGGACACTGCCAATTAACAAACTCACCACTCGGTGGTTGTAAGTTTACTTTATGCCTTCCAATTAGCCATTAAGTATTTGTATCAAGGCTTTTAAAAGCGTCTAATTATAAGAGTTTTACCATTTTAAGCTTTTGCTCGTTTTCATAGAAGCATAAGCGAAAGTTATACAAAAATTGAGCAATTAAAAACACTAACCAAATAAACTCTAATCAATCCAATACGTTAAAATAAAAAAACACATAAAATACAAAGTTTATTAACTGTTTGCTTAGTTTTCAATTTAAAAAAGAATATTCATACGCTTTTCATATTCAATTATTAATCTAACTATTGAAAATTTATTGGTTTTTAATCATTAATAGTTTAATTATCAGGCAAATATAAAAAACACAACTACACTAAATTGAGTAGTTATATTTATTTTAATGGAAAGTAAAATGGCCAATAAGAAAGATGGTAATGAGAAAATACAAAATAAAGCGATTGATCCTGTTGAAGAGCTAAACCAGCTAAGATCAATTGTTTTCGGCGCAGCAGAAAAGAACATATATGAACAAATAGCGGCACTTACCCATAAAATGGAAGCATCTATTAGTGAACTCAACACTAAACTAACTAAACGTTTTGATAGCTTACAGCAAGATATTGAACAACAGTTCGCTGAAATGGACAAACGCTTAAGTTTTATTGATAAAAACCATGATGATAATGAAGTTAACTTACAGAAGCACATTGACAATTTAGCCTCAGAGCATGAAATGTTCGCAGCAGCCACACAGAAAGACTTTACCGAATTAAATCAATCACTCGATAGCGAAAGTGCTAGCCTAACAAATAATTTTAATGAACAACTGGAACAATTAAAAGCTCACTTAGATGAAGTATCCAATGAACTCAGTTCTTCAAAAACAGATCGTAAAACTCTCGCCAGATTACTCGCTACTATGGCAACTAATTTGGAAGCAGATCAATTATAATGCAAAAGTCGACTTCAACTGAGCAAGTTGAATCCCAACAGCAGCTCGAACAGTTAAGAACACTTATACTTGGTGAAGATCATCAATTAATCACACACACGGTAAAACAACAAGCAAGAGGTGTTGTAAGCGATGTTTTAACTGAAGCATTACATGATCGTGAAAAAAAAGACGGTTCGATCAATAAAGTTATTCAACCGTTAGTTGAAAATGCTGTAGAGCACTCTGTTAACCACCACAGTGACAGACTCATCAGTTCGTTATATCCATTAATGGGAAGTTTAATTAGAAAATCAGTTGCCGCTTTCCTGGCTGATTTTATGGAAAAAACGAACCAGTTACTTGAAAATAGCTTAACGATAAAAGGGTTAAAATGGCGTTTTTCTGCATGGCGAGCTGGAGTCAGTTTCAGTCAATATATTGCCTCTCAAACATTTGTTTATCGCGTTGAGCATGTTTTTCTTATACATCATGAAACGGGCTTATTACTCAACTCTGTTAGTTTAGACAATCATGATAATAGTAATGCAGATATTATCTCGTCGATGCTCAGTGCAATTAATGACTTTATTGGCGATTCTTTTTCACAAAGCCCTGAAGGTATGAAACAGCAGTTACAAACGGTCACTACCGACAACTTCACTTTGCTGTTAAAACCAGGACCCAATGCCATTATAGTTGCAGCTGTTACAGGTAATCCTCCACAAAAAGTTAGCGAACATTTACAAATAACTATTGAAGCATTGCATACACTTTATGCCAATGAGCTAATCCAGTTTGACGGCGATAATAGTACATTTGACAATGCTGATAGTTTACTGCGCGACTGTCTACTAGCTGAAGAAAAGAATATTCATCCTAAAAGTAAAAAAACGCCCTGGTTTGCTTGGGTAGCAGTCATTGCAATACTTGCCTTCATAGCTTTTCGAATAAGTGTTTGGCATAGTTTAGAGCAATTAAAACTACAGCTAAGCGAATTAGAACAACAACCAGGCATCATTATCCAAAAAATAAACATCATTAATAATGATAGTGTCGAAATAAATATTTTACGCGATCCCGACGCTATAACAGTAGATAATTGGCTAGCATCAAAAGACCTTCATTTTTCGCAACTCATATTAAATGAGCGCTTCTATTTATCGTTAGACCAAAAACTATTAATAATAAAAGCCGAGAAAGTAGTCTCCCAGTTTCCCAATGTTACTTCTCAATGGAAAAACAAGGTGTTAACGCTATCAGGTACTATTACACCTACGGCATTTAAACAACTAAGTAGCCAATTAAGCCGTGTTGGTATAGTGAATAATAAAAACCTTGATTTAACCCCATTAAATATAGAAATATCAAGTAATTCAAACAATTCAGAGCAACTAAATCAAAAAGTTTTTAATGGCTTAATTGGTAAGATATCAACTATCCAACTTAACTTTCCCATTTCAAGCGAAGAAATCACGCCTGAAATGCACAACAGTTTAAACCAACTCTACCAACAGTTTATATTTTTAAACCAGCTTGCTGATAGACTTAATGTTAATATTGGGTTAGTTATTATGGGTAGTAGTGATAATTCAGGGAATATTGAAACTAACAACCTCTTAAGTTTGAAAAGAGCTGAAAATACTGCTTCAGCGCTACATGCACTTGGTTTGCCAAAAGAGAAGATGTTCCCAACAGGTTTAGGACAAATAGATATTAAAGAAGTAAAGAATACTTCAAGAAAAGTCATGTTTAATGTGATATATGTAAGTAAATAATATCATCAAATTTAAAAAATATATCGTGCGCTGGGGTGTTATATATGGAGAAACACATTGATTCAAAAGAAAATTTGTCTTTTAGGCGCGTCTAGCGTTGGCAAAACAAGTTTAGTCAAACAATTTGTAGAAGGTATTTTTAATGAAAAATACCTTACCACTATTGGTGTTAAAGTTGATAAAAAGTTGGTTGAAGTAAACGACCAATCTGTTCAACTTATGCTGTGGGATATTGAAGGCAACGACCAATATAATGTTTTCCAAGAGCGATACTTACGAGGAGCCGCTGGCTATATTATTGTTGTGGATCACACGAGAAGTTCATCCTTACTCGAAGGCATAGATATTCATACTTTAGCCAGACAAGTTACCTCTGCCCCTGCAATTTTAGTCATTAATAAAAGTGACCTGCCCAAACAGTGGCATTGGCAAGATTATGAACTAGAACAATATAAAGACATTTTGATAATCAATTTTCAACAAGTGCTAAAACAGGTGAGCAAGTAGAAGATATGTTCAATGCTATTGCTAAACTTACCCTTGAAGGTAATAAAAATGAGCACCTTACTTAACAATCTTCTGAACGCCCTAGAACAAATTGTTCTTGAGGTAGTAGACTATAAAACTGATACAGTTAAGTTAGTTGCAGGTGAAGCTGATTGGGCAAAAGAGCTTTTACCACAACTTAGTTCAGACTCCCCATTTATTCTCGATGATAATATCGCTTTTTTATATGACTTTTTATTTGATGCTAAGCAAGTATGGAATGCTAGCAGTAACGGCAGTATCCGTTCAGGCTTTTGGACTGAAGTCACCGCTCACCATAATCAATTACACCTCGAAGCGGTAGCCATAAAGCAAGAAAATGAAAACTTATTGTTAATAATCAATCAATCCAATGAATTTAAGTTTCGTCAAACTACCCTACAATCAGCGCGCGAAATGTTACTATCAAACGATCGATTAGTAGAACAAAATCAATACCTACATAATAGAATTCTGACAATTTTAAAAAAACCGACCAAACAAAATGACATTCTTATAGCCTTAACAAAAGCCATTGAAAATGCTGGATTTGCCGTAGTCATTACCAATAAAAAATTAAAAACTATTATTGAAAATACAGCAACAAAATCTCTTTTTGATCAACAATACTTACCAATAAGTGAAGTTAAGAAACCCATTGATATCATTCTGTCTTTAATGCAAAACCAATTACCTGAGTTTGATCGCATTATGTCGACTAAAAGCAGTTGGGATGGTGAGCTTTGTTGGATACTCCCCCCTTCAACTTTAAAATGGTTAAAAATAGCCGTATACCCAGTAACCAATGAATTCAATGAAATTAAAAATTGGATTTTTTTCGCTAATGATATCAGTAATGTTAAGTATTTAGTTCAGCGAAATGAGCAACTGGCACTACATGACATACTATACTCACAAAACTACCCAATCGCTTTGGTTTTTGGCAAACGCTTGAGCAGAAAACAACAGAAAAGACTCCTTTCTATTTACTTTACGTTGATATCAACGAGTTCAGAAGTCATAACGAATACTTTGGCCATGAAGAAGGTGACAAACTTTTAGTCGACTTAAGTAAGCGCATAAAAGCAAATTTAAAAAAGACAGATTATATAGCTCGTGTAGGTGGTGATGAATTCGCAGTAATTCTAGCCAATATCGACAATCAAGAAAGTTGTAAACTTATTATTGAGCGTATTATTGATAGTGTGAATTTACCTTTTAATACCAGTAAGTCTGATCACTTTAATATTAGCGTTAGTATTGGTGCCGCTAGTTTCCCGAACGACGCAGAGAATGTAGAAGATTTAATGAAATTTGTTGATTTAAGCGTTTATAGTGGAAAAGCTAGAAATAAAAACTCTCTACAATTTTATTCACAAGCTATTAAAGATGCTTCTCTGCAAGTCGTCGCGATAGAGCATGATCTGCGTAAAGCCATTGAAAATAATGAATTTGAATTATACCTACAGCCAATAATTGACTTAGAACGTAATAAAATATTGAAAGCTGAAGCACTAATACGTTGGAACCACCCTAAAAAAGGCCTTATTTTTCCTGATAAATTTATTCCTATCGCTGAAAAAAGTGAATTAATTAACACCATAGGACATTGGGTTATCAATTCAGTGTGTTTATTACTAAAAAAACTATCTGAACTAGATTTTAAAATCAAAATATCAATAAACCTTTGCCCAACACAGGTACTTGAAGAATCCCTATTTTCCTACATTCATCGCTGTATCAAAAAGCACAAAATAGATCCTAGTTTACTAGAATTAGAAGTTACTGAGGGCGTACTTGTTCATGATTATAAAATTGCAGAAAGGTTGCTCAGTAAGGTAAGAGCAATAGGTATGAGTGTCTCTGTAGATGATTTTGGTACAGGTTATAGTTCATTGTCTTATTTAAAAAAACTACCACTTGATTTTGTGAAGATAGATCAATCTTTTGTTAAAGATATTGTGGTAGATGACAATGATAAAGCAATAGTCAGAGCAGTAATCGCCATGGCTCATAATCTAAACTTAGGCGTTACTGCAGAAGGTGTGGAAACCAAAGAACAACTCAGTTTCCTTAAAGATAATGCCTGTAATTCGGTTCAGGGCTATCTTTTTAGTCACCCCGTACGATTTGAATTATTTCTTGAGCTACTACAAAGCAAACTCAATACATAATTAAAGTTTGCATAACTATCAACTATTAATAAGCAAACTACGATGTAATTGTACTTTATTATTACTTACTTTTTATAAAATATAGTCCGCTAAATTTATCGTTATTACATAGCCTACAGTGTATGCAGCTAATAATGCCGGTATATAACGAGAGTAAGTCATAAAAGTCATTTCTTTCATTTTACTCATTGCAATAATCCCCGCAGCAGAACCTATAACGAGTAACGAACCGCCAACACCTACCGCATAAGTTAATCCAAGCCAATGTGTTGCTGATAATACAGGTTCAGCTTTCAATAGGGCTGCCGTTAGTGGAACATTATCTAGTATTGCAGAAGCTATACCAGCAAAATAGTTTGAATATGTTGGGTTAATTTGTGCGTAAATTTCTGTCACTAAATGTAAAACACCAATTTCTTTTAGCATACCAACAAGCAACAAAATGCCTAAGAAAAATAACAGAGTGTCATATTCTATTTGACGAATATACTCTAAAATCTCACTCTCTTGCTTGTCGTTACGGTAGACAGTACCAACTAAAAACATGACTGATAAACCACTTAAAAATGTCAGTACAGGCGGAATACCAAAGGCTACATTTAATAACATGGTTGATAATATAGTACTAAAAAATATCAAGGCAACAAGTAAGTCAACAGTTTCATAATTACGTGCGGCAGGCGTTGTACTTATCGTTCCTTTTAAGCCAATTGACAATATAGTTGTCAAAAATAATACGCTCACTGTCGCCGGAATTAGCAAGAAAAATAATTGCGACATTTGAACATGCCCATCTAGGTATATCATTAAGGTAGTTACGTCACCGGTAATTAATGCCACACCACCAGAATTGACCGCAAAAACTACTATGATGGCCATACGTAGCCTTACCCTGCGCGATATATTGAAAGTTTGCACTAGAGTTAATGACACTAGTGTCGCTGTAACGTTATCACAAATAGCTGAAAGTATGAGTGAAAAAATAGCCACCAAAAACATAATCACGGCAACATGGGACTTTTGTGGAAACAAACGCTGAACTGCCATTTGAATGACTCCCTTAGCATTCAAATAAGCAACAAAAGTCATAGTCGACATTAAAAACAACCATAAAACCGCTATTTCAAGTAAATTTTCTTCAAGCTGATGATTAATAAACTCATTCTGACTTGCACCACGTGAAATAAAGAGGGTTATCCACGCAATACAGCCAAAAAACAAGGTGCTTTTTGCTTTATTAATATGTGTAACTTCTTCAAAAACAATAGACAATAAAGCGACAACGGCAAGCGCAATTAAAAAATAATCAACCATAAGGGTTCTACTCGGAATTTGGGGTAGCTATTTTAATGGCGCGCATTATAGCGGATGTCAATGCTAAAGTAGATGCGACTTTCCGCTAATATTAAATATTTTTTACATTTAAATGATATAGGAAATAATGTTGAGTGCTATCTAAGCCTAAATAACCGTTCATAATTAATACTCTCGAATATCCGTTAAGTTATATTTTTTACGTAGAAGTTCTAAAAACTCCTGGTTACTCTTAATAAACTGATTAAATTCAAGCAATACATCTTCATATTCAATTGTAGATAACTGATACGAATATATTTCATAGGGTAGTGCTTTATCTATTATTAACCCGTTTTCTTTTCCCATTAAGGCTAAATAATAATTAACGACACTCGGCTCAATATTTGTTGCATCTATATGACCATATAACACCTGTTTAACTATATTTAATGGTGATGTACTCTCAACTAACTTAGTATTACCACTGTCGATTAAGTCCAGCCACATAGTTGCATGAAATCCAAGCACAGTTCCAAGTGTTTTAATTTCTAAGCGTTGTTTTCCCCTGTTCTCAGCCTTGACAACAGTTCCCGCTACTAACTTAACCGCAGGAACACTAAACTTAAGCTGTTTGTATACACTACGATCGCCAATCCATCTCACACTATCAGGATACTTAAAGTCGATTGCATGTTCTTCATACCAATAATTAGTCCGCTTTACTGGCAATGGTAGGTAAATAAACTCATACCCTCTAGACTTAGCAAAAGCATCTAATAACTCTTTAGAGTGACTCGAATTTGGAAAATCATACAAGGGGTAAAAAGCTATATCTTGAACTCCTACGACAAAGGTTTTAGCACACACTACAGAACAGAAAGTTAACGAAAAAAGTAAAAAGAATTTTTTCATAAAATCCTCCCCTTAAATAAAGCATAGGCTATAAGATAGTACTTTAACATTGCAGATATGCTCTAAAAGTAAACACATTAATTAAATTAACTCATCAGATGAGTAGTTCTCGTTTGTCATCAAAGCGTCAACTCAATATGATGTACTTGTTTTCGAAATCTCCCCCGATTTCAACATGTGACATTGTTTTAATGTAAGGGCGCTACTTTTATAGGAGCGCCCTATTTTTTTACTAGTGTTTAATTAAACCTGTTAACAATGTTTTTTTATCAATTAATAATGCACCAATATAGGGCACAGGCTCTAAATTAACGCATCTAGCTGAACCTTTTTAAAGCAAAAAATAATAAAAGCTATACTTTTCAATGATTAATATTCTGGTGTAAGATTTGCTAATAAATTAAGAGATTCCTTTATAAGAAATATCTTTATCCTCTATGGCTATTCAAACTCCAATTCGTGGCTTACGTTCGTTTTGTATTGCAGCGAAGTGCTTAAGCTTTAAACACGCAGCTTCTCAGTTATTTTTAACGCCATCTGCTGTAAGTCATCAAATTAAACAACTAGAAGAACAATTAGGCATATCCCTTTTTGAACGTCAAACACGTGCTATTGCCTTAACTAGCGCAGGTAAGCAATTTTATAATGCCGTTAATCCATTAATAAATGAATTAGAGTCAACAATTTCTGACTTTACTAATATTCAACAAAATAAAACGATTGTAATCAGCTTACCTGAATTTTTTGCCAGCGAATTGTTCGTACCTAAACTAGGTGAATGGGCAGAAAAAAACCCAGAAATAAATCTACAATTAGAAACTATTAAGTCCGGAGCTCAATCATCCTCAGCATCAGACTTATCAATAGTATTGGCCAATGGCAAACCTAACGCAAGTATCGTACATGAGCTTTTTCCAATACGTTATGTCCCTGCTTGTAATAAAAAACTCTATAAAAAGTGGGTTAATTCAGGATATAGCGCGCTAAGTCAAGTACCTCTGATTTTGCATCAATCACGCCCATGGTCTTGGCATCAATGGGCCGACAGATGCAATATTTTAGATTTTGATCCAAAGCAAATCATTCAATTTGATAGCATGTTCGGCGTTGCTCGTGCAGCTCAACAAGGAATGGGCATTGCACTTGTCCCCTTACCTATGAGTAGAGCATGGTTTAGCGAAGAGCTTTTAGTCAAACTTTTTGATCATGAATTAGTCACTAATGATCGATACTATTTAGTTCAACACGATAGAATTGAAGAAGGTAGTGATTTGTCTTTATTCGCAGAGTGGGTTACTGAAACTTTTTCAATAAACTAACATTTTATACTATTGAAGTCGTAATAACTCCAAGTAGAACAAATCATCACAGACTTAATAAATGAGTTTTTTTCACTTATTAAGTCTATTTATATCGTTTGTCAGCCAATAGTCATCTCTTTAAAGTTATACCTGTTACTAAGCTTGTAACATTAATTAAAGAGGAATAAACATGAAAACAATTAAAACACTTGTATCTGCTATTGGCGTTTCAACTTTGCTATCTGCATCTGCATTAGCAAGTGATGTGTCATCTAAATTTACTGTTGCAATTATTAAAAATGCGGCAGGTTCAAATGAAATTATTAAAGGTGATTACCACAACGGTATCGAATCTTTATCAATGTCTGACACTAAATCTTCATTTGATGAAAGTATGGGATTATGTGTAGCGTATCTTCAAGCAAATAGTTTAGCAGATGCAGAAGTTGCCTGTACCGATGCCATCACTGCAATTGATACAAGTAAAGTAAAAAGCCATAGATCACAATTGTTGAAAGCATTAGCTTACAGTAATAGAGGTATTGTTAAATATTTTAAAGCGGACGAATACGGTGCACTAGAAGATTTAAGTACCGCACTACTTTTAGCTGACGATCCTGTGATCATAAATAACATTAACTATTTAAAAAGCACCGCAAGTACAATATCGTATGATGAAAACGATGTACTTATAGCATCTGAGTAAGAGGTAAATATCATGAAATATCTTAAAAAAAATATTAACGATATCTTTTTATTTTTACACCAACTTAAACATATCGATGTTTCAGATTGGGAGAGCAGTTCAAGTACTTTGCTAGAGAATAATAATTTAAAACGACAGAAAAGGTAGTTAAATGAATAATAAAATTAAGGGGGCTATATAAAACCTAATATAAGCAAACTCGTATTAAGTTAGCTATTATCGTTTTATTCCCCCCACTCTATCACTTATGATTAACTACTTATAAACCATTCATTTCACCTCCTATATGTATACGTTATAAAGATAAATTAACTGATGACTGGAAAAATAGGCATATACACTGTTAAAATCACCTCAAGTACAATTTAAGTATATGAGACATATTCAAGATGGGCAGAGCTTACCAAAACCGAAAATTATCAATGGCCAAAACTGCTGGCGCAAAAACTAAAATTTATTCGAAATACGGAAAAGCAATTTACGTTTGTGCTAAAAACGGTGGTGTTGACCCTGAAGGCAACCTAGCCTTGAGAGGATTAATTGATCGAGCCAAAAAAGACCAAGTACCTACACATGTTATAGAAAATGCTATTAAAAAAGCATCAGGTGTCGGCGGCGAAGATTACTCAGAAGCACGTTACGAAGGTTTTGGGCCAGGTAATTGTATGGTGATTATTGATTGCTTAACAGATAATGGTAACCGAACAATTAAAGATGTTCGTTTATGCTTTACTAAAACACATTCAAAAATAGGCTCATCTGGCACTGTATCTCATATGTTTGATCATCAAGCAGTTTTCGCATTTAAGGGCGATGACGATGAAGCTGTATTAGAAAACTTAATGATGGCAGATATTGACGTAACAGACGTTGAACTTGAAGATGGAATTATCACAGTACAAGCCCCTCATACTGAATTTTATAAAATAAAAACCACATTTGCAGAAACAATGCCTGAATATGATCTAGAAGTTGAAGAAATTACTTGGGTACCACAAACATATACAGCAATAACTGCTGAAGAAGATATCGCTAATTTCGAGAAATTCTTAGCTATGTTAGAAGATTGTGACGACGTACAAAACGTTTATCATAATGCTGAGTTACCAGAAGAGTAAGTAAATACTTTCCTTAAAACAACCTACAACAAAGCGTTACTATCCCATTAGTAGCGCTTTATTTTTATTCAATCCCCTATTTTTCACTGCCATTTAATCGCTTTTACTCATTGTTTGATCGAGATCATAAGGCGAACCTGACGAAAGTGTACTATGTGTGACATATTGTCGCAGTTGCTCATTTTTTGCATAGCAACAAACTATAGTAAGGTCGTCGAGTTTAATGTTCAACGTACTGAAAAATAAATTAAATTTTTATATTACATTCACAGTTTTTTTATTAGCTGTAATCTTTCCTGCGCAAGCTCTTTTCGTTAGCCCCCCTAAAGAGCCCTTACCACTTATCCATGAAATATTTCCACAGGCAACCTTAGTAAGTGAAAAACAAGGGGATCCATTAATTTGGACAATCTACAAGGATGAAAACGTTATCGGCTATGCCTTTGAAACCAATGATATAGCAAAAATTCCAGCTTATTCTGGTGAACCAGTAAACATGCTCGTCGCAATAAGTCCTAGCGGAGTGTACTTAGGTGCAAGAGTACTTGAACACCATGAACCTATTATTCTTGCGGGAATTCCAGAAACAAAATTACATACATTTGCCAATCAATACGAAAACTTAAAAGTAAGCGATAGATTAAAAGTCGGTGGCAATAAACAAGACGGTATCATTCATATTGATGGGCTTTCTGGTGCCACAGTAACAGTAATGGTAATGAATGTTGCTATAACAAAAGCAGCAACCAAAGTAGCACGATCATTAGGCATTATCAGTAAAAGCGACTCTATTAAGCAACCAATGGCAGTAGTATTACCGGATGTATTTGAAAAGTCATCATGGCAAACTTTAGTGGGCGACGGATCTATCCGCCGATTATACCTTGATCGAAAAACAGTAGATGAAGCATTTATTGGTACCGAAGCCGAACATATAGAAGAAGCCAAGCCTGAGCAGAAAAGCGATATGTTTGCTGATATATACTTCGCTCAAATTGATCTGCCAAATGTTGGTCGAAACTTACTTGGTGATTCAGAATATCAATGGTTAATAAATAAGTTACAACCAGGAGAACATGCTATTGCCTTATTTGGTAATGGATACTCATTTAAGGGCTCTGGATACGTACGCGGTGGTATTTTTGACCGTATACAAGTTTTACAAAATGAAACAGCTATCTCCTTTAGAGATCTAGATCATAACCGTCTTACTGACATATATATTGAAGGGGCTCCACATTTTAAAGAGATGTCCTTATTTACTATTCGAGATCATCACGAGTTTAATCCTGGTGTCACTTGGCAACTTGAATTTTTAGTGCGCCGTCAGATAGGAGCAATTGACAGTACATTTACAAGTTTCAAAGGCAGTTATGATGCTTTAGACAATTACGTGTATCGTCCACCATATATTGCACCAGAGCCTGAATTAACATTGACTCAACAAGTTTGGCAAGACAAGAACTTAGAAGTAACTATCCTATTTATCTTACTTGCTATCTTGTTAGTCGTATTGTTTCTGCAAGACATAATTGTTCGCCATCCTACTTTTATGCATAACTTCCGACATGCATTTTTAATTGTCACAGTAGTCTTTATTGGTTGGTCTTGGGGCGGCCAGTTATCAGTAGTCAATGTGTTTACTTTTCTACAAGCTTTCATGTCCGATTTTTCATGGGATTTATTCTTACTCGATCCTGTGATCTTTATTTTATGGGGAGCAGCAGCCGTTACCATGATTTTATGGGGTAGAGCTGTATATTGTGGTTGGTTATGCCCATTTGGCGCATTACAAGAATTAATTAACGTCTTTGCACGCTACATCAAAATACCTCAATTTGAGCTACCTTGGGCGGTTCACGAGCGTTTATGGGCAATTAAATACCTAATTTTATTAGGCTTATTCGGTTTGTCTATGGAGTCATTAGCTACCGCTGAACAATTTGCTGAAATAGAACCATTTAAAACCACGTTTTTACTTAAGTTTGATCGTGAATGGCCTTTTATTATTTACGCGATATCACTCCTGGTGATCAACGTTTTCAATCGTAAGTTTTTCTGTCGTTATTTATGCCCATTAGGAGCCGCGCTATCTACAAGTAATAGTATTCGTTTATTTAGCTGGTTAAGACGTCGCCCTGAATGTGGTCAACCTTGTAAAACTTGTGCTAAAGAATGTGAAATCCAAGCAATAAATCCAGACGGAGTGATTAACATGCGTGAATGTCATTACTGCTTAGATTGTCAAGTGACCTATTTTAATGAAGAAAAGTGCCCTCCATTAAAAAAACTTGCACGTAAAAAGAATCAATTTAAAGAAAACCAAATAGAAACAATCAATGTTGGTTAGTACAAAAAATCAAACATAAGATTTAAAACATAAAACAAATATATAAAGCAAAATAATGGAGAAGAGTGATGAATAAAGATAGCGATAGCTCTAATAACATATCATTAGAGAACGAAGACAGACGCAAATTCTTTGGGAAAACCGCATTAATAGGAGCTGGTGCAGTAGCCGCACCTATGACTGCAACCATGTTTGCAACAATGGCAAAAGCTAACGCTTCAGAAGTTGAAAATAGCGCAACCGTTCACCCTGGTGAATTAGACGAATATTATGGGTTTTGGAGTGGTGGTCAATCTGGTGAAGTGCGCATATTAGGTATCCCTTCGATGCGCGAGTTAATGCGTATTCCTGTATTTAATACCGATAGTGCAACCGGGTGGGGCTTAACCAACGAAAGTAAACGCATTAAAGGCGACAGTGCTCATCTGCACACAGGGGATTCACATCATCCTCACATGAGTATGACTGATGGGCAGTATGATGGTAAGTATGTTTTCATTAATGACAAAGCCAATACTCGCGTTGCTAGAATACGTTGTGACATCATGAAATGTGACAAGATGCTAACCGTCCCTAACGCTTATGCGATTCACGGATTACGTGTTCAAAAAGTACCATACACCAAATATGTAATTTGTAACGGTGAGTTTGAGGTGCCAATTGTCAATGATGGTAAATCCTCATTAAACGATGTGAGCACTTATCGCTCCTTATATAATGTTATCAACGCCGAAACCATGGAAATGGCTTTTCAGGTTGAAGTAGATGGTAATTTAGATAACACCGATGCTGACTTTGATGGAAAATACTTCGCTTCAACCTGTTATAACTCTGAAATGGGTATGAACTTAGGAGATATGATTTCTTCTGAGCGCGATCATGTCGTTATATTTAACCTTGCACGCTGTGAAGCAGCTGTTAAAGCGGGTAAATTTAAAACTTATAATGGAAACAATGTTCCTGTACTAAATGGTCGTAAAGGCTCAGAGTTGACTCGTTATATTCCTGTACCTAAATCGCCACATGGCATGAACACTTCACCCGATGGGAAATATTTTGTTGCTAATGGTAAGTTATCACCAACGGTTTCTATCATATCTATTGAAAAATTAGATGATCTTTTTGCTGATAAAATTAAACCTCGCGATGCTATTGTTGCTGAGCCAGAGCTAGGTTTAGGTCCACTTCATACCGCTTTTGATAACAGAGGCAATGCTTACACAACATTATTCTTAGACAGTCAAATTGCAAAATGGAATATACAAGATGCAATTGATGCGCATAACGGTAAAAAAGTGAACTATCTTCGCCAAAAGTTAGATGTGCATTATCAACCTGGCCACAACCATACATCACAAGGTGAAACTCGTGATACAGACGGCAAGTGGTTAGTTGTGTTATGTAAATTTTCTAAAGATAGATTCTTACCTGTAGGTCCATTACGTCCAGAAAATGATCAGTTAATTGATATTTCTGGTGACGAAATGAAACTCGTACATGATGGTCCAACTTATGCCGAACCTCATGATTGTATTATTGTTCACCGTAGTAAGCTAAAACCATTAAAACTATGGCCGCGTAACGATCCATTCTTTAATGAAACTATCGCACAAGCTAAAAAGGATGGTGTTGACGTTTACACGCAAAACAAAGTGATTCGAGATGGTAATAAAGTTCGTGTTTATATGACTTCAATTGCACCAACATTTGGAATGACTGAATTTAAAGTTAAGTTGGGAGATGAAGTAACCGTTGTCGTTACCAATTTGGACCAAGTAGAAGATGTAACTCACGGTTTCTGTATGACAAATCACGGCGTACAAATGGAAATTGGCCCGCAAGCAACGTCTTCATTAACCTTTATTGCTAATAAACCTGGCGTTCATTGGTATTACTGTAACTGGTTCTGTCATGCGCTTCACATGGAAATGCGTGGTCGTATGCTAGTTGAAGCATAACAAACATCCCTCTTACTGAGTGTAAAAAGCACAACTTTAGTTGTGCTTTTTTATCGTTATTACCATTTTATTTGGATGGTATTAACGATAAAATTCAGCGGAAACTAATATATCGTTATCAGGGACATAAAACTGCTCGGCACTACTACTATGCCACCATAATTGCCATGAACGACTTAACCTATCTATATCTTCATTAAGTAATGCATTACAGGCTAATGGTGCCACTAAACTACCAATAGAAGTTTGCAAACCATTGGGCGATCGACGTTTAATCATATTAGGCGTTAACATGGCAGGATCATTTAACCCTAAACTAGCTACTAACTCATAAAAATTTTCTAGCGTATTATTATGAAAATTCTTAACACGATCACTTTTAATTGCCACGTTCACCGCTTTCGCTCGAACAGGATCTTGAGTTGCAATGCCTGTAGGGCAGCGATTAGTATTACAATGTCTAGTTTGTATACAACCGAGTGCCATCATCATTGTTCTAGCCGCATTAACAACATCAGCACCAACAGCAACCTTGGCTAATAAATCAAAACTCGATGCTGTTTTACCTGAAGCAATAATCTTAATTTTATCTCTTAATCCCACGCCAATTAAAGCATTACTCACAAAATAAACAGCTTCTAAGCACGTCATTCCCAGTCGGTTACTAAATTCAACTGGTGCAGCACCTGTGCCACCTTCAGCACCATCAATAGTAATAAAGTCTGGTAATATTCCCGTAGCAAGCATGGCTTTACAAACGCTAAGAAACTCAGCAGGGTTGCCTATACATAATTTAAAGCCAACAGGCTTTCCGCCACTAAGCTCTCTTAAACGTTGAACAAAGTTTAGTAATGCAACAGGTGTAGTGCACTCAGGGTTAATCGCAGGGGAAACACAATCTTCATCTCTTGATATATGCCTAATTTGGGCTATTTCTGCAGTAATTTTCGCTTTAGGCAATACTCCCCCATGCCCTGGTTTTGCTCCTTGGCTAATTTTAATTTCTATCATTTTTACTTGCGCTAAAGTTGCAATATTTGTAAAACGCTGTTCATCAAAATGTCCGTGATCATTTCTACATCCAAACAAACCCGAGCCTATTTGCCAAACTAGATCTCCCCCATGTTTTAAATGATAAGGGCTTGCCCCCCCCTCCCCCGTATTATGGTAGCAACCGGCTTTTTGAGCCCCTAAATTTAATGCTTCTATCGCATTAGAGCTAAGTGAGCCAAAGCTCATAGCAGAAATATTTAAATATGATGCAGAATATGGTTGTGTACATTGACTTCCACCAATAGTAATGCGTTTAGCCGCCTCAACAACTTTACTAGGCGCCATTGAATGCCAGAGACTTAAATAATTATCTTCATATAAATCATGCTGTGTACCGAAGGCAATAGTGTCTCGCGTATTTTTGGCTCGTTGGTAAACCAAGCTTCTTTCTTCACGGTTAAAAGGTTTTTCTTCTGTATCATTAGCAATAAAATATTGCTGCATTTCTCCGCGATATGACTCAAGGAAATAACGAATATAAGCAACAACAGGGTAAAGTTTGTTTAAGCTATGGCGACTAAAAAATAAATCATAAAAACCAACGATTGAATAAGCTAACGTCACACACACTAATATACCTGAAAAGATATTCTCATTTTGATGAAATAAATAAGCAGTACTAATATTTCCAAAGGTTAATACAAACCAATAAACCTTTTGCATGATTGTCATAAATATTCCTTCTAACTAATTAACGCTAATAGTTAACTTTTCTTAATCAAGATCAATAGTATATTGATAAAAATTGATATGCTATTAGTACATCAACTTTTATAAAGAATTTACTTTGTTTTTTTTAAGAAATTTACAACTAATCTTCCTAATATCACTTACTCTTATAGGTTTAAGTGCTAAGGTGTTGGCTGCAAAAACATGGCAAATAACCCCAACAGAAGCTTTACAAGAAGTACTCGATAACGCGACCAATGGTGACATAATTATATTGGCAAAGGGTCGTTATTTAGGCAATTTTGTAATTTCAAAACAAATTACCTTAATCGGTGAAGAAAATGCAATTATTGACGCTCAAGGTAGAGGTCATGCTCTACAGCTAAAAAACTCTCATATCACAATAGAAAATCTTACTATTATAAATTGGGGCAATGACTTAACAGATCAAAACTCAGGTATTTACTCAGATCAAAACGCAGAGCAAATAGTACTACGAAATAATAAATTAACTGGTGAAGGCTTTGGTATTTGGTTACAAAAAGCAAATTATATCAAGGTATTAAATAATATTATTCAAGGTAGTACTCTTTTACGATCTGCCGATAGAGGCAATGGCATTCAACTTTCTAGTGTGAGAAATGCCGAAGTAAAACAAAATGAGATATTTCATACCCGCGATGGAATTTACATCATCTCAAGTCAGGAAAATATATTAGAAAACAATAGGATGCACGACTTGAGATACGGCATCCACTATATGTATTCCCATGATAATCAGATAGTAAATAATTATGCCTATAATACCAGAGCCGGCTATGCCCTCATGAGCTCAAAAAGGCTAATAGTGAAAGGTAATGTTACCTATAACAGTGAAGATTATGGCTTTTTGATGAACTTTATTACCACATCAACAATTTCCGATAATGTAATTAAAGACGTTTGGACCAAGCCAGAAAACAAAGTACTAGGCCGAGATGGCAAAGGCTTATTCGTATATAATTCAGCCTACAATACCATTAGCAATAATATAGTAGATACCACAGAAATTGGTATTCACTTAACTGCTGGATCCGAAAATACACAAGTTTACGGTAATAGCTTTATTAATAACCCTACCCAAGTGAAATACGTATCAAATAAAAAGCAAGAATGGAGCTTCAATGAGCAAGGCAATTATTGGAGTAATTATGTGGGTTGGGATATGAATAACGACAGCATAGGTGACATTATTTTCGAACCTAATGACGGAATAGATAAACTTGTATGGCAATATCCTGAAATGAAAATGTTAATGGACAGTCCTGCCGTACTTATTTTACGTTGGGTGCAACGACAATTTCCCGTACTAAAACCTCCCGGAGTTAAAGATAGTTTTCCGCTGATGACATCTCCTCATAAGAAATTTATTCCTCGTGACGTTTCAGTACAAATTAATCAAACAAAAGATCGCGATAATCTAGCTGTAAAGGATAAAGAATAATGACGACTACATCGTTAATAACGTTATCAAATATTACTAAGGAGTATAGTTCCCTTTGTGCGCTACAAGCGATAAATATGCAATTAGCACAAGGGGAAGTACTAGGGTTATTTGGTCATAATGGCGCAGGTAAAACCACTATGATGAAACTAATTTTAGGGGTGATCTCGCCAACACATGGGAATATTGAAGTATTTGGCGTAAAACCAGACACTAAAGCCGCCTCTCATATGCGTAATAAAATTGGTTACTTACCTGAAAATGTGAGTTTTTATGAACAATTAACAGGATTAGAAGTATTAACTTACTTTGCAAAACTTAAAGGCTTTTCTAACACTAACTCTAAAAAACATGCCATAGCCTTATTAGAAAAAGTTGGTGTTGATCATGCGATGAAACGTCAAGTAAAAACCTATTCAAAAGGTATGAGACAACGTTTAGGCCTTGCGCAAGCGTTTATTGGTCAGCCTAAATTATTATTACTTGATGAACCAACCGTTGGACTTGACCCAATCGCTACTGCAGAGTTTTATCAAACTGTCGATCAACTAAAAAGCCAGGGAACAAGCGTTATTTTATGCTCACATGTTTTACCGGGGGTCGAGCAACATATTGATCGCGCAATGATCATATCTTCAGGTCAAATGTTAGCAACTGGCAGTTTAGCTGAATTACGCCAATTAGCGCATTTACCAACAAAAATATCACTTCAAGGGCTTGACGATACATTGACACAAGATCCAATACTTATTCCTTACATTGATCAAAAACAAAACAATATATTACGAGTACCTGAGCAAGATAAAATGGATATTTTACGCCATTTACTTAGCTTACCAAACCTGCAAGACATTAATGTTGAACCCGCAAATTTAGAGCAAGTCTACCAATATTTCTTGAAGGAAAAACCTGTTGATACAAAGAGTTCATATTCTGCGGAGGCTATAAAATGAGACAAATATTAACGGTAGCCAGTAAAGAGTTTCATGATGGCTTAAGAAACCGTTGGTTGATATCGATTACAATAATTTTTGCCATATTATCGATAGGCTTAACCTATTTTGGCGGCGTTGCATCTGGTTCTATAGGTATTGCTTCTTTATCTACCACTGTGGCTAGTTTAGCCAGTTTAGCGGTACTTTTGATCCCGCTAATAGCCTTACTACTTAGTTATGATAGTTTTGTTGGTGAACAAGAAAGCGGCACCTTATTGTTACTATTAACCTACCCACTAAATACAACACAGCTACTATTAGGTAAGTTTTTAGGACAAGGAGGAATTATCGCTCTTGCGACTATTCTTGGTTTTGGTTCCTCAGCATTGGTACTTTATTTTCAGCTCAATGATAATGAAATTATTAAAGTGTTTTCAATATTTATTACAAGTGCAGTTTTACTTGGCTTAAGTTTTACCGCAATCGCTTATTTAATTAGTTTGCTTGTCACTGAAAAATCTAAAGCGGCAGGCTTTGCCTTAATTATTTGGTTTTTATTTACTTTAGCCTTTGACCTTGCATTACTTGCATTACTTGTGGGTGTTGAACAAGGTATTTCCCAACAAGGACTTACACAATTGATGATGTTAAGTCCTGCCGATATCTTTCGCTTAGTTAACTTATCAGGGCTCGATAGTAGTGATATCAACGGAGCCCTTGCTATTGCAATAAAGTCAAGTTTATCCCAAGTACAACTTTTCGCGATTTTAACCGCATGGGTTGTACTTCCATTAACAATCGCTAATATTATTTTTAAAAAGAAGAAACTCTAATGAAATACACACTAAAATACCTAATCATATTATTATCTACCCTCACTCTTGTAAGTTGCTCCGAACATAGCGCAAAAAAGCAAAGTATTCATGAAGCTGTAGCCATTGAAGCGGCAGATGAATGCCATTTATGCGGCATGTTAATTTCTGAATTTCCGGGTCCTAAAGGAGAGCTTTTTAAAAATGGAATTTCACAAGATGAAGGCAATAAAGTTCACAAGTTTTGCTCTACTCGCGATATGTTTAGTTTTTACTTAGATCCTGAAAACAAAAGAAATATAACAACAATTTTAGTCCATGACATGAGTAAATCGCCGTGGAACAACCCAAACGATGAGTACTTTATTGATGCAAGAAGCGCATGGTTTGTCACAGGTTCAACACAAAAAGGGGCTATGGGCGCAACTTTAGCAAGTTTTTCAACAAAGACTGACGCACAAGCTTTTGCAGATGAATTTAACGGTCATGTCTTAGCTTTTAACGAAATTACCTTAGCGACATTAATGCCTGCGCATTAATTGATTAAATTAAAAACTAATTTTGACACAGTTAACAACCGGATGTTTAGGTATTAAAATGTCCGGTAAATTGAAAATACAAATCGTAAATCTGCTGTATCACTGTGATCTATGTTGGTATTAATAACAGCTGCTGTTAATTCAAACTGATTCCACGTTTTGGCAACCGTTGCGCTATAATTAATATACTCATTATCATCAAAAGCATCCCCCATGCTATAGCCAGTTTGTAATTTAAGTAAGTATTCGTTTGGAAAATAAAAATCGTACGCTGCACTTAAATATTGAGCAGACTCGCCTGAGTTAACATAATCGGGTGCATAAGCCACAGTCATCGTTAACGCATTAAAATAAGTATTAAAAATAAACTCCCCATAATCAGAGTTATCTGCACTGCTATAGCCAGTATATGTAATATAGGTATACGAAATATCATAAGAAACTGATTGATTAAACTGACTTGAAAAACCAATCAAATAATCTATTTCTGCATCAGCATCGTCAGAAAAATCAACATTAGACGCCCATACTCCTGCATAAAAACCATTTGTATTCTCATAGTTTAGACCCGCCTGAACAGCAAATGAATTATCAGTTTGGCTCACTCCGCGAAAAACATAATCTGAAGTTAATGTTCCTGTTACGCTAACCTCAGCTGTAGCTAAAGGAGCAACAAAAACGACAAAAAAAGCGATTAATAACAGTTGAATTTTGCTCATAAAAAGTTGCCCTATTCCAAATAAATCGAATTTACATCCTATCTTTGATTAAATATTACAACGTATATTTAATCGACTCATATATACATTGATAAGGTTAGACGTTTTATTTAAAAGAGTAAAAATTAATTTAATGTGTCTGCGTTTGCCCAATTAAATTTTATAACCTATTCTTATTTCTATATTTTATTTTAAAGGGTAAAAACATGCTTAATGCTAAAGCAAGTATAAAATTAAAATTAACAATTGCTTTTGTTTGCCTCATTTTATTTTGTGTTTCACTGCTCTCTTACATTGCAGTTTACACTTTAAAATCAACAACATCAGAGCAAAGTGATATTGTTGAATCTCAACTTAAAAAGTCGGTAGTAAAAACACTACAGCTCGCTGGCGAATCCTCAGGAAAACAAATAAGTGCATTACTTGATGAAAATTTTTCAACAACCATAGGGTTTGCCCAAGTACTTCAAGACAGTGCCCTACCTAATGAAACCTTCTCTCGGTCTCAAGTAAAAAACATTTCAAAATCTTTTTTAGCCAGTAATAAGCAAATTAGTGCGCTATATGCTCAATTTGAACCTGATGGATACGATAACAAAGACAGTGAAAATATCGGTAATTTTGAACATAGTTCAGATGTAGGAACGTTAGAAACCTATTGGTTATGGGAAAATGGCACGCCTATTTTCCAAGAAACCCAAGAAACCGAAAGTAAATATATCACCACGCTGAATGAAAATGGTATTAGAGAAAGCGAATGGTATCTATGTAGTATGGACTCTTTAAAACCTTGTGCTCTTGATCCTTACCTTTATGAAATAGAGCCAGGTAAATCTGAATTAATGACATCACTCACTTCGCCTATTCTAGTTAATGGCAAATTTATTGGCATGGTTGGTGTCGACATCAACTTGCCTATCATCCAGCAATGGCTGGTTGAATTAGCAAAAAACTTATTCGACGGTCAAGCCAGTGTGTCATTAGTCAGTCAAAAACAGTTAATTGTTGGATCAAGTAATTATCAAAACAACATTGGCAAAAATATCAATGCTTTTTCTAATACATTAAAAGGTGTGCTCGATTCAAAACAAGACTTCAATATTGATGGGAATGAATGGACTGTTAAAATTCCAATTGTTATCAAAAAAGCGGATACGCTTTGGCATTTAATCATTTCTTTACCTAAAACTACGGCTTTAGCGCCCGTGACTTTTCTCAATGAACAGGCAGAGATTTCTTTAACAAACGGATTGATACAAATTGTTATTGCATCAATCGTATTGATATTGATTAGTATTGTTTTAGGTGTTTGGCTTGCTAATTCGATTTCACACTCCATTAAAACTGTATCAGGGTCTATTGATAATTTGTCTTCTAATGAAGGTGATTTAACTCAAATTGTTGAAGTAAAAAGCCACCAAGAACTTATTTTTCTTGCGCAACACTTAAATACATTTATTAATAAACTTGCGACGATAATTTCTTCTTTAAAAGGAATTTCAAGCGATTTTGTTGATCAATTCCAAGAATTAGAAGGTAAAGCCGTAAAGATTGGCGAAGACACTTTAGAGCAGCAAACTAATTTAGAAAGTGTAGCAACTGCAATTAATGAAATGTCTGCAACAGCTATGGAAGTAGCAAGTTTAGCAGCAAACACAGCAAGCCAAGCAGATCAAGAAATAGGTAATTTATCGGTGACCCAAACTACACTTCAAAATAGCGTTAAAGAGGTTCATTTATTAGCCGATGATATTACCAAAACATCAGCTCAAATTTCTCAGGTTGCCACACGAAGTCAAAATGTTTCGGGGATTATTTCAACGATACAATCGATTGCTGAGCAAACTAATTTATTAGCATTAAATGCTGCAATTGAAGCAGCAAGAGCAGGTGAGCAAGGCAGAGGCTTTGCCGTAGTAGCTGATGAAGTGAGAACACTCGCTGCTCGCACCCAAACATCAACCCAGGAAATTAGTGATTTAATTGGGCATTTACAATCTGATGTGGATATTGCTGTAACCAATCTGAATGAGATTCAATCTGCCGTAAGTAATACGGTAGAAAAAACGAACGATAGCTATCATAAATTATCAGAAACAATGCAAGGTATAGAATCAATTAATAGTAGTGTTGCACAAGTAGCAACAGCAGCGGAAGAGCAAAGCACAGTGAGCGAAGAGCTTAATGAGCGCGTGACATTAATCTCAGATGGTAGTTTACAACTCTCTGAATTAGGGATTGAAATCAATAAACTAAGTCAGTCAGCGAAACAGTTAATTGATACCATGAATGCACAACTCAACAAGTTTGTTGTTTAAAGAATCATAAGAGGCGATAGATAATCAACATTAATATATAAAGGCCTTTACTGTAAAATACAGTAAAGGCCAATCGATGTTTTACGCCACTTTTCCATGAATTACATTAAAAATTCGACTAAAAGAGTTACTTTTGTTTAGTAAAATAGGTAAATGCAACTTACGTGCAATGTCACTTGATGAAATTACCCCTCTAATTTGATGTGTAGCTCGATCAACCACTAAGCAATGATTTAAGCCATTTTGTTCTAAAGCAAAAACAACATCACTCACTTTTGATTTTTCAAGTTCTTGATAGTCAAAAACTGTTAAGCTTTCGCGAGGTAACATCATATCTTCAACTAAAAGCATATTTCTAGGAGTTCCTTTAGCTACCTCACTTACTATATGACGCTCACTCAATTCTTTAGTGCTAATAACACCAATAAATTCATCATCTGCAGATACCACCATCTGCATTTTAACATGTGACTTGATCATTAAGTTTAGTGCGTCAACAGCTAATGTAGTCCCTTCAATTTTTAATGGGACATTATGTTTAAAATCAGTAAATATTTTTGTTGCAGGTGAACTAAGAGTAATTTCCTCGAAATGCTCTGGAGAAACAATATTGTCTACTTTTTCTAGATCAAATAAATGTAAATTTTTCATAACTACCTCTAATCTTTAAATTATGATCTATTAACAGCACAAAACCAGATATTTAGTGTATCTGTAGTTAGTTTACAGTGAGATGTTAATAGACAATTAATACTTAGATTTATACTAGGTTGCGCAAGTATTTTATGTACGCGAGTATCAAACCTAAAATTTATATTTAAACAGAAGTACTATGAGGTGGTGCTCTGGTGTTAATTGTGTGCCTAGTAATCAGAGCAAAAGACGGGTTGAATACTACGTATTCAATTAAAGCGCTAATATTAGTCGTTAAGGAGTGGGCCGCAATAATATAATCAGAAGGTTCGCTATCTTCTGGTACATTTTTTCTAGCAGACAAATCAAAATCAACTAACGTCGCTTTATCAACGCTATTTTTTTGACTTAAATCCCCCGTTCCTTGTTCTATTGTAGAACAAGTAACTATTACCATAAGGATTGCTAAAAAATATCTAACCACTAATAAACTACTTTATTGTTGCTTCATAATATTAACTATGATGTTTAATTATAATTTTTCAAGTCTTTTCTAAATAATAAATCACGGATATACAGGTTTGTTATTGCTTAGTGACTTTCTTAGCTTGTTGCCAGTATTGTTCTAATTGCTCAAGATCATGTTGTTCAAATGTTTTATTGCTTTCTCGCACTTGTGCTTCAACCTGATGAAAACGCTTAGTAAATTTTTGATTGGCTTGTCGCAGCAAGTTTTCAGGATCTTGCTTGGCATGGCGACATAAATTCACTACTGCAAACATTAGATCGCCTAATTCTTCAGCCAATAATTCGGGAGACTGATGAAGCTCATGCTTAACTTCTTCAACTTCTTCAGCTACTTTCGCAAAAACTTCATCAATGTTATGCCAGTCAAAGCCAACATGGGCACAGCGCTTTTGAATTTTAGCTGCTTGAGATAATGCGGGTAAATTTTTAGGAATATCGGCTAAAAGACTAATTTGTTGATTTGAATTCTTATTTTGTCTTTCCTTTGCTTTCTCGTTTTCCCAGTTTGCTTTAATCTCAGCATCTGTCGTTAATTGTTTATCCCCAAACACATGTGGGTGACGACGGATTAATTTCTCACATATCGCAGCAACAACACTGTCAAAATCAAAGCTTTTTTGTTCTTGCCCTAATTGACTATAAAAAATAACTTGAAACAGTAAATCTCCTAACTCTTTTTCTAATTCACTAAAGTCTTGTTGCTTAACCGCATCGATTACCGCATCAACAACCTCGTAAGCTTCTTCAGTGGAATGTACAGTTACACTGAAGCGAATATTTTGATACATTGTAAGGCATTCCATCATGAATAGTTGTGTGCGTGAGTATATGTTAACACCGAAAATCTACAGCTACACTAGATTTAGTTCCGAGAAACAACTTCGAGGTCATTCTCTTCAAAGGCAAACAGAAGCCATTGAAGAGTGGCTTCAAAATAATAATGTTAACATTCCAATTGATGACACCTTGCACATGCGGGACTTAGGGGTAAGCGCATGGAGCGGTGCGAATGTCGGAGAAGATGCCGCACTTGGCGGATTTCTGATAGCAGTCAAGGAAGGCAGAGTACCACGCAATTCATATCTCATATTGGAAAAGTTAGACCGTGCTACTCGCCAAAAGGTGACGATAGCAGTGGGAATTCTTACCGACATAATCAATCATGGTATAACCATAGTTACCCTATCTGATGGTAAAGAATACAACGAAGAATCACTCAACAAAAACAGCGGCATGGACTTCATGTTTGCCATCTTCCAACTTGGGTTAGCTCATCAAGAAAGTCAAAACAAGTCTGAACGCATTAGCAAAGCATACTCAAACAAAATCAAACAACTAGTTGAGAATGATAGACCCATCACCCATAACAAACCGAACTGGTTAGATGTTGATGATGACGGCAACTTCGTAGTCATCAAAGAACGGGCAGATGCTATCAAATATTTCTTCGATGTCATGGTTGAAAAGAATCTATCACTATCCCAAACATGCCAATTCGTCAATGAAGAAGGCAAAGTCCAATACTGGGGCAAAGACGGCTTATGGAAAAGCAGTTTCACTAGAACACTATTGAACACCAGACGTGTAATTGGTGAATGGCGGAGTGAAGCACACGACATCACGAGAATGATGTATCCTCCCATTGTCGATGTTAAAACGTACAATAAAGCTGTAAAGCTATCAAACACTAATAAGACATCCAAACGTGCCATCCTGTACCGTTCGAAACACAAAACCAACTTATTCACAGGCATTATGACATGCGGTTACTGTGGCAATAATATCAACGTAAGGGGTAAACGTAACGGTGAAGGAAGAACCCGCCTCTACTGCTCACAAGATAGAGAAAAGGCTTGCAAAGGTCATACAGCAGTTTACCAAACCGTCGAAGATGCCTTCTTGCAATTTTGCACTGAACTAGACTTCACTTCGATAATATCGCCAGCAGAAACACAACTAAAACTAAACTCATTCCAGAATGAGCTTGAACAACTCGAATCAAAGAAATTGTCACTGGAAACTGGTCTTGAATCATTAGCAAACTTTGTCATGCAAGGTAAAGCATCAAGAACAATCCAACAGAAGATTGATAAAGAAGAACAAAGCTTGGACTTACTAAACATTCAAATTTTGGAAAAGCAGAACCAAATAAGAGAATCCAACACTGAATTCATTGATGGAAGCATCATCAACTATACTTACATTGAACTTACAAAGAAGCTGACTGAGCTAAGAAGTAGTGACAACGAAGAAGATACCAACGAACTTTACGCACTACGCTGTAGGCTATCCAACCATATTGCATCAACAGTTGAGAATATCACCATCATGCTTCATGGATTCAGTGCAGCGGATAATGAAGATGAAATTGCACTAGTAATCAAATTTACAGGATGCGATACCGTTCGCATGATTAACATCAAAACCAAAGAGAATCACTTCTTCGTCACCACCAAGGAAGACGACACTCTTTATGTTGAGTATGATTCACAGGGCAACAAATACTTCAAAGAACGATACAAGTACGACGACTGGTCGTTACACGCTCGTCAGGCATTATCACAAGCAAGATACGAACGAAGGGCTGAAGCGCTGTACAACGCTCTTTCAACACGATTTGAATATGAAGGTGCATTCATCGCTGCAAACAAACTTGCTGAAGCGATGAGAAGTGAAGAGGATGATATTGAAAATGAAGCTCAGAGTACAGCCATCATCCAAGCAAGAACCCAACGTATTAAAGATAAATTAACCAAGCAATACCAAAAAATTGAACACGAGAAGCTTCAAAGAATCCTCAAGCTCTATATCAAAGCCAATGAAATTCAAACAAATGAATAACCAAACCCAAAAGAAAAATGAAGAAAAACGGCAATTAGTTAATGCACTTCGCTTACTAAATATTTCCGGTTTGAGTACCATCAAAGAAAGTGAGTCACCTGACTTCATTATTAACATTGCAAATAAGGCAATAGGAATCGAAGTAACTGAACTATATATCAAAGATGATTTCGACTCTGCAAAAACACAGGCGCATATTAGCAGAATCTCTCAAGATGCAATCGAAATCTTCGACAAAAAGTCCAACACGAAATGCATATTTCATTTTGGCTTTAACGGACACAACGATGCCAGCAACAGAAAAGAAATCACAACATCACTATCAAAGCATCTTTTACAAAACATTCATTTTAGAAACAAAAAATGTACCAACCTAATAAATCTAAAAATCCCCAAGAACAGTCAATTTTCAACTTTAATTAACTCCATTCACGCAAGACCAATAGAAAGTAATAATTCCGAATTCTTCATTACCAGTAAATTCGAGACAAAAAACCTAACCAAGACTGCAATCTCAAACTGCATCGCAGCTAAAGAAAAGCTTTTACCCAAATACAAAAAGTCATGCCAAGAAATATGGCTACTAATTGTATTGCCATTAATGCAACTTTCTAACGATTATCAGTTGCACGAAGGAATACCAAATATAAAAATCACATCAGATTTCGACAAATTATTTGTATATGATGAGTATAGAGAAAAGGTAACAATCATCACCTAAGTCACACCTACAAACAAAATTTAGCAAGTATCAAAAGTCCTATCCCGACTACCATAAGTGTACACAGATACATCACGATAAGTTACATCTATTATCAAATTAGGGTACTTATCATAAAACCACTGCTCAATAGAAATACCACCCGAACCAGCAACAGGGTCATACCCAATACCATTAACATACTCTGTACAGGGCCATGAAGCATACCTTTTCATCTTTCTACTAGGAAAGCCCAAGACTTCAATAACATCTTGCGCTGTCGCACCTTGACTTAACGGCAACTCAATTACATCTATTGTTACTTTTTTACTTTTGCCAGCAACAGAGAATTCCAATTCAACATCATCACTCCCTTTGTGTGTCGCATACCAGTATTCAAATTTAGACCAGTAATCAAGCTTCGCATTGGAATTTAATTCTAACTTCTCAGCATTACCACCTATATTAAAATATTGTTTCTCACTTTTATGACCGTACCCTGAATCATCAGAATAGTGCAAAATTTGAAAAACATCATTCGTGGTAAAGGTTAAACTTCTTTGGTTTTTCAAGACATACATCTTAGGCTTAAACAACCCGATGTACATATACGAGCCACCCAAAACTATAAACTTTTCAGTTTCACTCTCACCGTTTGACGGCTTAGGCTGGTAAGGCTTATAAGCTGTACTTTTACAACTCGACAAAGCCATAATCATCATGACTAAAAGAACAATTCTCATCAACAATCCCTATTTTATCCAATTGAATTTTTACAACTTTGCAGTAACACCGCAACAAAGTCAAGAAACAGAAAACACTAAATCATGAAGAGCTTCAGCTTGACAAATGGTGAGGATTTGGTATAATGTACGGCTTACTTTTAGAAGTAATCAAAGTACCATTTCGTTAAAATCCGCATCAATATCTGACTTAGTAATTCCGATGTATTTCAATGTCACACCAGTTGATGAGTGGCGTAGCATTTTCGAAACTCTCGCAATATCGTTAGTTTTAGCATAGAGAAATCTACCACGAGTTTTTCTCATAGAATGAGTCCCCAGCTTAACACCGATTATTTCACCAACATCTTTGAATGCCTTAGCTACAGATTGACGTGATAACGGTTTAATGCGAGTTGATATGTTTCTACTGTTGCGTGACTGAAACAAAAACTCCCCTTCAGGGTACTCTTTCATGATGGATTTAGTGATTGCAAGAGCCTTAGCGTTCAACGGAATATCAGCAACCTTACCAGTCTTAGACTCAACCATCGTTAGGCGACCATCTTTGATGTCACTATAACGAATACCTAACAAATCAGAGATTCTTAATGCCATATTAATACCAAATTCCCACACATCAGCCATTTGCTGAGTAGAATGCTTACTCAGTAACACAGGGATTGACTTCAAAATATTTTCATCCCTAACCGCTTCAACTTCTTGCATTTGCAAACCTTACTAAACACCAAAAACCAATCATTGTGTCAACTAAGATAGCATTTATATTAACTTTGTCAACAAAATAAGGGGGTGCATACTTTACACAATTACATTCTGTAAAGTAAAACCATCAAAATCAATATACCACTCATCAATCCGCCCCTTGCTGTATGACCAAACCATGCAACAAAAGCCACTAGAAAAAAGCTTCTGAAAAAGTTCGGAAACTTATAAATATGGTAATTAAACCCTCAGTCACCATTCTTTGGTTATTTCCCAACCAGAAGTAATGCATTGCAGTAGGTCATCTTCACACTCATAGCGTCACTGTTTTGAATATTAAAGGTTATTCATCACAACACATTCATCGAATGAGGTGCATGTTACGCATTAGTAAATGAGACGCTGTTGGTGTAAGGGGACGGTTTTATAAATCCGTTTAATTCTAAAGAACCATCTATTTGATGTGTTGAACATAATTCATACACATTGATAGTAATATCATAACAATAACAAGAAGAAATACATGAAAAACAATAATACAGATACACAATGCTTTGACAGCTTACTTACTGATGATGAGCTAAGAAAACGCAATGAGAGGAAACGATACAATAGTGCATGGAAGCATTTTACTGTTGGTCAGTCAGTCTCTGCTGATGCATTAGAAATCAAAAAGGATGGGCATAAGTACAAAGTTTTCCTTACTTTAACGCCAAAGAACCCTAATTGCGGTATTAGAAAGCTTGTTGAAGATGCAAATCAACTTTTGAAACTATTGCTTTCATCATTGAAGCGAAAAGGTGTTCAGCTTGAAGGTTATGTTGCATTGGAGAAGCAAAAGCTTCGCTGCTCTCATCTGGTGCCTCATCTCCACATGATACTCCGCTCACCAAAGAAAGGTATCAACTCAATATCAGATGAAAAGTTGAAGAACAAGATTTATTCGCTTGCTTGTGATTCTAAGCCATCGTTGTTTAGTCCGAAAGGCATTGATGTGCAACGAGTGTACAACAAGTCAGGTTTGTTCAACTACATAAGCAAGACTGCGAATGGCAAATCATACAATAGAGACTTCATCACACCACTGAATGATGATGGGTTGCTTGATGTAAATTTAGTAGCAATGGGAGCATAAACATGAAACTTACAGACTTCTTAGAAACAATTCAGGTTCAGCAACATAGCACCATAAGTGAATCTGTACACGCAAACCTTCAATCATTGAATTCACTTCATAATGATTTAATGTCTGCAACCAATACCAACAAGAAACTCAACATCATTGGTGAAATGATATTAGCAATCGCACGAGGTTAACAATGAACAACAGTAAAATTGAAAACAGGTTCACACTTCAACTGACACCTGAACTATTAGAATTCATTGATTCAAATTCCAAGTTACTTGGCATTACTCGTTCAAAATTTGTACGAGAAGTTTTGAGTAGAATTCAACAACAACACTCAAATGGAGATATAGCATGAATAATAAACACAAAATCACCGACCAGTCATGGTTCAAAGAATTCAAAAGGTACACTGAATCCATGCCTAACGTAAAAACAACGCTTCCAGACAAGTCACAACGCACTATTGAACGAGAAAAGGCACTACGATGTCAGTAGCACATCGAACAAGCAAGCTTCATCACACAACACCTGACAAACGACAGTTGGTTCACGCCATACTGTCGTGCCAAGGTGATAACAAGCGAATCAGGAGAATGTGTGCGTATTGGTTGATTCGTTATCTAATGGGTGGAAAAGGCACTGAAAGCCCTTCAACTGAGAAAACGAAAATGCTGATTCTGAAAGCATTCCACAAGGGGTTTATTTGATATGTACAAACTTAGCCGAGAAACGGAAATTGCACTAATGGAAGTAGCTGTTATGCACCCAAACACCAGTATTGATGAATTACTGATGAAGTGGGTGACACGCTTTTATAATGAACATGAGGAGTCTTTTGATTACTACGTTAATCAGAAGAATAGCACCCTTCCAATGGGAGGTCGTGCTTCAGATATTCAACCATCACATCAGACAACAACAAACTTTTTTGCTGTTTGATTGTGTACTCATCTTCTGTTAATTTTTTTGCATAAGGCTTGAACCTTGTTACGGTATGAAGTAATTCCGTTGAGAAGTATTTCTTCTCGCAAAAAAATGGCGGCTTGTTAGCGACAGCATAGCCCGAAACAATTCCTGAGATTGTTGAGCTTACAGCCGCATTACACACAACTAACTTATCTGAACTTTCAATACAATTCACACGATACCAGTTTAACGACCCTGCATAACTAACAGGCATCACTACCATCGCTAGGGCAATGCTTGCAATAACTTTCATCATATTCTGTACATCCTTCTTACTAATGATTGGTTAATTATTTTTGGAAGCACCACCCGTGACAACTTGCATTCCTCTTCAATAGTATGAGGCACTATCGTGGTAAATGTTTGCTTTAAATCCCACGGGCATCCCGTTTTTGGGTCACGCAAGCAAGTCATAATCCAACGTAATTTATCAATCGAAGGTTTATCATTCAGCATTATTAAATATCACATCCACTTTTGTATTGTGTTTTTCAGTTGGATTTACAATTTGCACTGTTGCCTTATAACCCGATGTAATGATTCCAGCCACTCTTTTCCAAGGTTTTGATAGGTACTGTTGAGCCACCAATTTGTCACTTTCATCATAAAAATCCAATAACAACGAACCATCCAGAAAGCTATCAAGAGATTGGTGTTTTATGTACAACTGCTCATCAACTTCGAAGTTCTGGGTAGTATACGGCTCAAGTAAAAGGTTGTTTTTCAGTGTCAATCGTAGGCTGCCCTTTCTGGGAAACACACCTGCAACAGGAAGTTCATTTCTCAGTGAATCAATGTATTCTTGCTGCCTCTTACTTTCAATATTTTCAACTTCTTCTTTGGAATAAGTTTTTATTTCTATTGTCGGAATAGCGCTTTCATAATTTACAATGTAGTCAACAGCACCGTCACTTTCATATATTTCGGCAACCCTGTTCTTGGTTGCCTCTGATAGATGTGCAACTCTACCAGCACCACCAACAGAGCTAGGCGAGAACAACATCACACGACCATCAGAAGCAGTCCATTCCGTCAATGTATCACCATCTTGACATGTAGAAAGGTTCAGCGGGTTGATTTCTTCAAATTCAGGTAAATAATTATCTTCAAAGTTATTTTCAATTTCAAATAACTTCTTCATTAATTTCACAGTCATTAATGCATCAGGTGCCGCTGAATGCGCATTAGAAGTATTGATAGAAAATGCTTCGCATAGCTCTGTTAGTTTCATGCTTTTTGTCAATTTGAAAATAGTGTTTGCATAATGCATTACGCATACTGCTTCATTACTAAACTTTAGGTCAGCGTCGCTTGCTGTTGCACTGTTATAAATTGCATCGGTATCATATTGAAGGTTATACCCTGCAATACGCTTACCTTGAATAGCAAATAAAAACCTTTCCGTAAGTGAAGCGAATGATTCAGAATTACTCAAATCACCTTCAACGATACCGTGAACCTTTGTTGCGCCTTGTTCAATAGGTATGTTTGGTTTAACTCGTTCGGATAGGAGAACATTCTCATTCATATCAACAACTGCAATTTCAATAACTTGATAACCTTCAGATATACCTGTAGTTTCAGTATCAATGACAACAAATGAATTCAGATACTCTTCATCACTTTCTTCACTATTATCGTTTTTTGATTCAACTGTTTCTTCAGTTTCGATTGTTTTTGATGTTGCAGATTCAGGTTCGATATTTTTTGGAGATTTTTTATTGATAGTCAAAATAAAAAACACAACAACCAATGCAATCAATACTAATAGTATTTCCATTTACAACTCCCTTTCTTAGCAAGTTAACTCTTTATCTAGTGTTTAATGTTTAAAACCAACCCGTGACAACTTGCATTCCTCTTCAATAGTATGAGGCACTATCGTGGTAAATGTTTGCTTTAAATCCCACGGGCATCCCGATTCAGGGTCACGTAATTGTGCCATTATCCAGCGAAGTTTTTCTATTGAGGGAGCTTCATTTAACATATATTAATTATCACTTTTACGTTGTGTTCATATTAACGGCTAGACAGAGTTAAACATCGATCCTAGATGATAATACTAGATGGTTTTCCAGTCTTAATTTTGCTGAACGCAGTAAGAATTCAGCAAAAAATATGCTATATATTATTGCAGTAATAGCACTTTGAGCCATCTGCATGACAAATAAATCCAAACTCTGTTGAGAAGAAAATACGCTGCCATCAAATAGTTGTAGAGCCAAAAATACAAATGCAAATAATGCTGATGAATACACCAGTTTAATCTGCTGGTTTATGTTCATTATCGACTGCCTAACAGGGATACCTTTTACAGATTTTGAAAACATTCCAAATACTAACTTAAATGTCAACACAATAACTTCACTACCTTGTGCGCGTATTGCAGTTGCCAACCAAAAGGCAGCCATGACAAATAGGTTAATATGCAGCCTTTCATCTATCTTGCCACTGCCATTTACTAACAAGATACCTAAAATAATGACCAGTAGAACAAACCATGAAGCTAAGTTATCTTTAAATGATACGGTTTTGTAATCATGGAAGTAAGATGATGAGTCATTTAAATATTCAACTGAAACTGAGAAGGCGCCAGCTAAAGCCATTTTTGATTCAAGTGAACACTCACCAGATTTTTCAATGCGCTGAATAGTTCTCACACTAACCCCTGATACTATTGCGAGTTGCTCTTGTGACCAGCCATGTTGAGTTCGAAGTTGTTTTATTTTATCGGTAGATATCATTTATATAATCCCAAATAATGTGTGTGAAATAAATTTACAACAAATGACTTCTTTTACCACGACACGTTGCCGCCAAAACCTGACAGTCTACCGACAACGATTGTTAAAACACATTACCACGTATGCCATCAATTATAATCAATGTGCAAACGTTGAAAATAGCACTCTGAAATTTTATGGCATCTCGTTACAACATTGCGCCACTATGACATACCCCAGCGAAGTTTTTCTATTGAAGGTTTATCGTTTAACATTTATTCACTTATTGTATGAGTTATTTTCTAACAGCTTCTATTACGTCATCAAGTTGTAACAGTTTACTTAGCAGGCGATTTAAGCTGTCATTATCGGAAATTTCAATATGTATCAGTATTGTTGAGGTCGGCTTATTACGATCCGCATGACTTTCTAATCCCATTATAAATAATCGTTCATTGGCAATAATTGTCGATACATCTCTTAATAATCCTTGGCGATCATATGCTGTAATAAGAACAGTAGCTTTATAAACACCACGGCTTTGCTCACCCCATTGTACTTCAACTTCTCGTTCCGGGTGTTGCTGCAAAGAGTTAGCTAATTGTTCGCAATCTTTCCTGTGTACCGAAATACCGCGACCTTGTGTGATAAAACCTAAAATTTCATCTCCTTGAACAGGTTGGCAACATTGCGCCATATGAGTCAGTAAGTTTCCAACCCCTGAAACAGTAATACCGTTATTATCACCTTTATATTTTTGTGGTGCTGTTGTCTGCTTGATTAGGCTTTGTGGATCGATTTCCTTCGGTGGTTGAGTTTTTTCTTGTTCTAATAACAAGTAATTTATCACTTGTTGTAAGCGAGCATTACCTGATGCAATAGCGACATATAAATCGTCTAACGTGTTCATATTGAATTTTTCAATGGCTAAATTTAACGTACTTGCTTCAATATGATGTTTTTCTAGTTCTTGCTCTACTTGTTCCTTACCTAAGGCAATATGTTTATCACGATCTTGTAAACGAAAGAAATGTTGTACTTTGGCTCTTGCTCTTGCTGTATGCAAATATTTTAAGCTAGGGTTTAACCAATCACGACTTGGGTTTGGCTTTTTACTTGTTAATACTTCAACTTGGTCACCGGTTTTTAAACGATGAGTAAAAGGTACTATTCTTCCAAACACTTTAGCGCCAATACAACAATGCCCTACATTTGAATGAATATAATAAGCAAAATCTAACGGTGTTGACCCTATAGGTAAATCAATTACATCACCATTTGGCGTAAACACATATATGCGATCTTCAAAAACTTGGCTACGTAATTCATCAAGTAATTCACCACTTTCGCTAACATCATCCTGCCATTGTAATATTTTACGTAACCAGCTAACTTTCTCGTCGAAGCCAGTTGTTTTTCCGCTTGCCGTACCTTCTTTGTAGCGCCAATGTGCCGCAACACCTAACTCTGCATCATCATGCATTTGTTGAGTACGTATTTGTACTTCTACAGATTTACCTTCAGGACCTAAAACCACAGTATGTATCGATTGATAACCGTTGGCTTTAGGAGTTGCTACATAGTCATCAAATTCATCAGGTAAATGTTTCCAATTTGTATGTACGATACCTAACGCCCCATAGCAATCTTGAAGCTTTTCTACTACAACACGAACGGCTCGAACATCAAATAATTGATCGAAGTCGAGCGACTTTTGCTTCATTTTCTTCCAAATGCTGAAAATATGTTTGGGTCTACCGTATACTTCTCCTTTAATACCTACATCAGCTAATTTAGTTGATAAGTCATCGACAAAATTCACCATGTAACGTTCTCGGTCTAAACGTTTCTCCGCAAGTTGTTTCGCTATTTTTTTATACACTTCAGGGTGAAGGTAGCGAAACGCAATATCTTCAAGTTCCCATTTTAACTGCCCTATTCCTAAGCGATTCGCTAACGGCGCATAAATATTTTCAGTTTCTTTTGCTGCTAGAACACGGGTTTCTTCATCATAATTTTTAACAATTCGCAAGTAACATAAGCGTTCTGCAAGCTTAATAACTACAGCACGCACATCTTCAACCATTGCCAATAACATTTTACGAATATTATCTACTTGATTGGCCGCAACTCTATTGGTCTGACTTTGTTGTAGGGCGCGAATAGCATCCATTTGGCTAACACTTTCAACCAAAACAAGAATATCTTTAGAAAAGTGCTCTTCAATATAAGCAATATCAATTAATTGATACTCATATAAAGACGATAAAAACGCCGCGCAAAGCGAATCACTGTCTAAATTAAGTCCAGCAAGTATTTCCACCATTTCAAATGATTTATTTTCACATTCAACGTTGCCGTCAAATGTATTTTTAACTTGTATCCACAAGTTTTCTATAGCTTGGCGTTTAACGTTATTTAACTCTAAAGCATTTAACCACTGCTCAAAGCTTGTTTCTGTCATTTGATGCGACTTTCTTACCGAAACCATGAAGCTTACTACCTCTGCTACTTGTTCAAATAGTCATTAATCCCTAACTATTTATTTTTATTTAGTTATGCCATGATACATATTACGTCATGAGATAATATTACACTAAATCACAGTGAATAATGCATAAAATAAGCCTGAAAGATTGGGTAATTTTACTTACCATAGTCCCAACAACCCTTATTGGAATAACAATTGCCAGTTATTTCTCTTATAGTCGTTATGCTGAACTCAATCATTACTTAACTGAACGTTCATTAAGTATTATAGAACCTTTAGCTATTACCAGTACTGATGCGATCATCAATAACCAAAGAGAAAAGCTACGACAAGTTGTAGGATTTGCTCACCGCAGCCAATCATCCATCATTAAAAGCATTACTGTATTTACCAAAGATAACCAATTATTTGTCACCAGTGCCTATCATGGGGATATTTCATCACTACGCTTAAGTGCAGGTACTGATATTCCAACTAATACCACAATTTCAACAGTAGATGACTATCTCATTTTTAGAACGCCTATTATTGATGAGTCGATCCAAAGCACGACGGTAAGTAATGAGGATATTTCAAACTCAGTTGTTGGTTACATTTCGATGCAAATCGATAGAAACCAAATAAAGTTTGATCAACAAAGTCAGATCCTTATTGCTTTTGGTATTGTTGTATTCGGCGTATTAATTAATGCTATTTTTGCCATTCGTTTAATTAAAAATGTCACACGTCCTGTCAGTTCAATGGTACAAGCGGTAGACAGAATAAGAGAAGGACGGTTAGAAAGTCGTGTAAGTGGGCAACTTATTGGCGAACTTAATTTTCTAAAAAATGGTGTTAATGCTATGGCGCAATCCTTAGGTGACTACCATGATGAAATGCAAAAAAGTATTGATCAAGCAACACTAGATTTACGTGAAAGTTTAGAGCAATTTGAAATTCAAAACGTACAATTAGATATAGCTAAACGAAAAGCCCAAGAAGCTAATAAAGTGAAATCAGAATTTTTAGCTAATATGAGTCATGAGTTGCGCACTCCCTTAAATGGTGTTATTGGCTTTACTCGACAAGTACTAAAAACCCCATTAACTGATACACAGCGAGATTACCTGCAAACCATTGAACGTTCAGCAGCCAATTTACTATCCATTATCAATGATATTCTTGATTTTTCAAAATTAGATGCTGGAAAAATGGTTATCGAAAAAATCCCTTTTTCTTTAAGAGAGTCTGTTGAAGAAGCACTAACACTTTTAGCACCAAGCTCACACAAAAAGAATATTGAACTTTCTCTTAGAGTAAACCCCGCACTTCAAGATTCATTTATTGGCGATGCCATGCGTATCAAACAAATTCTAATTAACCTAGCCAGTAATGCGATAAAGTTCACCGAGAAAGGCTTTGTTAATATAGATCTAGATAGTGAATTTATCGATGATAAAAGTGCATTGTTGAAAGCCACCGTTACCGATAGTGGTATTGGTATGTCTAAAACTCAACAAGAAACTATATTTGAAGCGTTTGGGCAAGCTGATAAAAGTGTGACCCGTTTGTATGGTGGTACTGGATTAGGTTTAGTCATTTCTCAACGTTTAGTCTCTGAAATGCACGGCGACATGGGATTTGTTAGTGAAGAAAATCGTGGTTCAACTTTTTGGTTTACCTTTCAATGTGAAGTAAATCAAATTCCAGAAACCGAATCTTCTAAACCTAAACCTCTTAAAAATAAACGTATTTTATACTTTGAACCACATACCCATAGCCGTATTGCCACCAGCGAAATAATGGAGAGTTGGCAAATAAAAGTAACGCCTGTAACCAGTTTAGAAGAAGTAAGTAATGCATTAGCTCAAAAGCAGCATTTTGATTTTGCACTTATCGGGCACGAAGTTACACCTACAGCACTTAATGAGTTAAAAGAACTGATCCAATCAATAAAGCCACATATTTCTTCAATTCATTTAGCGATTAACTCTAATTCTCCAAGTTTACAGGAAGCTTTAATGGCTGCCGGCGCTAAAAGTTGCATTAGCAAACCAGTCACACCTGAACGCCTTTGTAAGGTATTAGTGCCACACACAGATGCAAATGAGATAGATGTATTAATCAATAATGGACAAAGAATTCCTATCAAGGTATTGGCCGTAGACGATAATGATGCAAATTTGAAACTGATTGATGCATTGCTAAATGAGCAAGTTCACGATGTTACCTTAGCCACAAATGGTAAAGAAGCCGTTGATTTATGTAAAAATGAAAAATTTGCCTTAATTTTTATGGATATTCAAATGCCTGTTATGGACGGAATATCAGCATTAAATCATATAAAAACAAGTACGTTCAACGATAGAACCCCTATTATCGCTGTGACAGCACATGCACTTAGTGGTGAAAAAGATAAGTTGTTAAAAGAAGGTTTTGATTCATATATGACAAAACCTATTGATGAAAGCATGCTCAAGCACATTATCTATGAGTATTGCGATCCTGAGTTACTTGGACAAAAAATATTAGCAACTAAAAAAATCAACACCATAGAAAAGTTATCTAGTAGTGAATCAGTAATTAACCATAAACCAGATAAATCTTCTATCGTTATCGACTGGGCACTCGCTATTCAAAGAGCAGGACATAAAGAAACATTAGCTAAAGATATGTTACAAGGGCTAGTAGATAGCTTGCCTGAAACCAAAATACACATATCAGAAGCGGTTACAGCGCAAGACGTTGAACAGCTTAAAGTATTAGTTCATAAGCTTAATGGGGCATGTTGTTATTCTGGAGTACCTGCTTTAGGCAAAATTGTTCACGAACTAGAAACACAACTCAAACAAGGTAAAGCAATAGATGATTTAGAGCCTGAGTTTTTTGAATTATTTGAACATATAGAAAATGTGATAATACAAGCGCCTAAAACGTTTAAAATGCTTGAACTTGAAGATATTGACGCTAAACCGACTAATTAGTTCTCAACGCTAACTTTAAGCTTATATAATCTGCAGAGTGTGTTATCTAACTTTAATATCGGGATCGGTATTAATATCCCCATCTTCTGTGATCACAGCAACTCCCCCATCGCACATTAATACCGCCAAGCTTTGACCATTTTCATTTCTAACAAACGAAAGTTCATAACCAAATTTTCCAAGGCTACTGGCTGAAAATTTTTGTGCAAGTGAAAGCTTTTCCCACCACACAGACTGCTCCGGAGGTTCTCTTCTTCTTTCAACAATAGGTTTATTAAGTGACTGCATAACACCAACCTATGAGCAAAATATATACAAGGATAATAAAAGTATAGTTCAAATAAGAAATAATACTAGTAATATGTTATTTGCATTTACATTCTTGGATTGAGTTACAAAGCTATTGAGACAATATTACAAAAGCGGTGGCATAAAGTTTTTCATCTGCTAAAGACACGTGCCATTGAGTAGCACCTTGCTCTTGAGCTAATGATAATGCTATATCAGAAAGTACTAAAATAGGTTTACCGCTTGCTAACGAATGTATTTCAATATGTTGAAATGAGACACCTTTGGCAATACCAGTGCCCAACGCTTTTGCAGTAGCCTCTTTAGCCGCCCAGCGTTTAGCTAAAAATGCATCTTGAGCATTAATATTAATATAACGCTGGTATTCGCTAGCTGTTAATATTCGCTTGGCAAGTTTCTCTTTAGCAGGCTCTGACATATTAACTATACGATTAATCTCAATGATATCAGTGCCTATTCCAATAACAGACATAACAACTAAAGTCTTGCTTCTATCATTAAACGTTTCATATCTCGCACCGCTTTGTCTAATCCATCAATAGCTGCTCGAGCAACAATGGCGTGACCAATATTTAACTCAACAATTTCAGGGATTGCAGCTATAGGTTTTACATTGAAATAATGTAAACCATGTCCTGCATTAACCTTGAGGCCAACACTATGAGCGTACTCTATTGCTCCCTTAAGACGCGCTAACTCTTGTAATTGTAGTTCTTCTGTAGGTGCATCAGCATAACAACCAGTATGAATTTCAATAAAAGGCGCTTGGCTTAATACTGCCGCGTCTATTTGGCTTTTATCTGCGTCTATAAATAAGCTGGCTTTTACACCTGCTGCTGCTAATTGAGCTACTGCTTGGTTAATTTTATCTTGTTGTCCTGCAACATCTAAGCCTCCTTCAGTCGTTAACTCTTCACGCTTTTCAGGTACTAAACAGCAAAACTCAGGTTTAACTTCACACGCAATTGTTAACATTTCATCAGTAACAGCCAATTCTAAATTCATACGTGTTTGCAATGTTTCTTTCATTACATAGACATCGCGATCTTGAATGTGACGTCTATCTTCACGTAAATGTATAGTAATGCCATCCGCACCAGCATGCTCTGCAACACTTGCTGCATGAGCTGGGTCTGGATATGTGGTACCACGAGCTTGGCGTAACGTTGCAATATGATCTACATTAACACCGAGTAAAATATCTTTCACATTAACCTCAACTAAATAATTTTCGACTATTAAGCGGCTTACCACCCAATAAATGATTAATAATTTGACGCATTAACTTTTTATAACTTTGCCTAACAGTTATGCTAGATAGTTGACCACAAGCTATAGCATGCATGTCAAGCCACGCATACTTAGGCATATGCTTATTAGTTTCATTTTCTAATTGGAACCCGCTATCGGGTACGTAGTAAATATGTTCCGCTGACATTGCTTCCAACATAGAAAAATCGACACCCTGACCTAACTCTTCTAATAACTGCACTTCAAATGCACGGAGTATCAGTTCAACAGGCTCTTCTTTAATTAATGCGATTAAACTCTCTTGATATAAAGAAAATAATAGGGGGCATTCTTGATCTTCAGGAAGTAACCTGACCAATAATTCATTTAAATAAAAAGCACTATAAAGTCTTTCTTTTTCAAGTGAATATGATTTACCGAGCGCCTCAACTCTGACCAGCTTCTGTAAACTGCTATTTCCCGATAGCACCACATTTACCGGTAAGAATGGTTGAAGTAAACTTTTTTTGCTCGATTTAGTCGTATGACTGACATACGCTAAGGCTGAAACCTTACCGTTTTGTTGTGTTAATAACTCAACCAAATGCTGATTTTCTCGATAAGGTCGACTATGTAATATAAACGCAGCTTGGTCTTGTCCATACATAGTCAAAACTCATTTACCTCGATAATCCAAATCGATATTAACCCGAGTAATCATCGCCATAGCCTAAACTACGCAATGCTCGCTCATCGTCAGCCCAGCCTGATTTTACTTTCACCCAACTTTCTAAAAATACTTTTTGATCAAATAACTCTTCCATATCACGGCGAGCCTCTTGACCAATCGTTTTTAAACGTTCACCTTTATTACCGATAACCATGCGCTTTTGTGTACTACGCTCAACCAAAATTAATGCATTAATATGCAATATTCCTTTATCATCCACTTTAAACTGTTCTATTTCAACAGTTGTGGAATATGGTAATTCGTCTCCAGTGAAGCGCATTAATTTCTCACGAATAATTTCTGATGCCATAAACCGGCTAGAACGATCGGTAATATAATCTTCAGGAAACCAAAAATCGCCCTGTGGTAACGCCGATAAACACATGTTTTTTATCGTATCAACATTATCACCTTTACTAGCAGAAATAGGCACAATATCTTTAAAGTTATGCATGCTACCCAATTTTTGTAAATGTGGTAAAAGCTCTTCTTTATCTTGTACATTATCGCTTTTATTAACCACTAAAATACATGGAGCACCACTTTTCTTAATTTTATTCAGCACTAATTCGTCATCCGGTGTCCAGTTTGTGCCCTCTACTAAAAATAAAATTAATTCTACTTCGGCAATAGAGCTTGCTGCAGCCCGATTCATTAATCTGTTGATGGCACGCTTCTCTTCTCCATGTAGCCCTGGAGTATCAACTAACACGGCCTGATAATTATCTTCTGTTAATATACCTAATATTCTATGACGAGTGGTTTGAGGCTTACGTGATGTAATACTAATTTTTTGACCTAACAAGGCATTTAACAAGGTAGACTTACCAACATTTGGTCGCCCAACAATTGCAATTAAGCCGCAATACTTTTCTGTTGTCATTTACCTTTATCCGCCTTTAATAGTGTTAATACTTGCTTTGCTGCTGACTGTTCAGCTTTTCGTCTACTAGAACCTTTAGTGATAACATCTTTATCAAGCACTTCGGTAGTGCAACGAACAGTAAATTCTTGGTTATGAGATTGACCACTAGTGTCAATTACTTCATATAACGGTAAGTCAATTTTTCGACCTTGTAAGTATTCTTGCAAGCGTGTTTTAGGATCTTTTTGTGCTTGTCCCGGCTGAATTTGCGCTAAACGACTTTCAAACCATTCTAAAATTAAGCTGCGACAAGTTTCAATATCTGAATCTACATAAACGGCGCCAATAATTGCTTCTACGGCATCTTCTAAAATAGACTCTCTACGGTGGCCCCCACTTTTTAATTCGCCAGGTCCAAGAATTAGGTAATTACCAAGCTCAAAGCTACGTGCAACTTCTGCTAATGTAACACCTTTAACCAAACTCGAACGCATTCGAGTTAAATCTCCTTCGTTAACTTTAGGAAATTGTTCGTATAGTTTTTGTGCTATAGTAAAACCTAAAATAGAGTCACCTAAAAACTCAAGACGTTCATTATGATTTCCTTTGGCACTTCGATGAGTAAGCGCTTGTAGCAATAAAGCTTTATCAGAAAATTGATAACCAATCTTTTTACTTAGTCGAGCTAACGCCAACTCTTCATCGACTTTCATTATTGAATACTACCTAAACGCCCAAATCGAATGCCTGTAGGTACCCATCTAGGTAACATATCTTCTTCTGTACGCTCAAAATCAAAGCTCATCCAAATAGCTACAGCCTCTCCAACTAAGTTTTCTTCAGGTACAAAGCCCCAAAACCTACCGTCAGCACTATTATCACGATTATCACCCATAACAAAATAGTGACCTTCAGGCACAACAAACTCATCTCGCTTAGTACCATTTTGTTTAAAATAAAGTGGTGTACGCGGTATAATTTCATCATTGACTAAAATATCATGCGTCTTATTGGGCATATTGGAGGTATAGCGAGTTAAACCAACGGGGCCATCGCTATATTCACCTTTATTGACTAACGTCGTTTCTACTTGCTCAAATTCTGGACATTGAGTATCTGTTGGTAAACACACAGGTTTAATATATAGAGATTTATTGCGGTAAATAACTCTGTCACCAGGTAAACCAATGACACGTTTAATATAATCAATAGTCGGCTCTACAGGATATTTAAAAACGATAACATCACCGCGTTCTGGTAAACCAATATCAACAAATTTTTTGCGAGCTACAGGATCTCGTAAACCATAGTTAAATTTATTTACTAATATAAAATCACCATCTAATAACGTTGGCATCATTGAACCAGACGGAATTTGAAACGGCTCATAAATAAATGATCTAAGTATAAGTACAAAGGCGATAACAGGAAAAATTTGTACTGGTGTATCAATAAAAAAAGGGGCCTCTAATATTTTATCGGATATCTCAGGACTTAGCTCACCTTCACATTGTTTTTGTGCTGTCGCTAACTTTAATTGTCGCTGTGGTGCTAAATAAAACTTATCTGCAAGCCATATAATACCTGAAACTACGGTGATAAAGACTAAAATTATTGAGAAATAAACGGCCATAATTATCCTATTACTTGTCCAGTTTTAGTACGGCAAGAAAAGCTTCTTGCGGTACTTCTACGTTACCTACTTGCTTCATTCGCTTTTTACCATCTTTTTGTTTTTGAAGCAGTTTTTTCTTACGTGATATATCACCACCATAACACTTAGCTGTTACATTTTTACGTAATTGTTTAACGGTAGTTCGTGCGATAACATTGTTCCCAATAGCTGCCTGTATCGCAATATCAAACATCTGACGATGAATAAGTTCTTTTAGCTTTTCAACTAACATGCGACCACGAGAAACTGAATTATTGCGATGAGTGATCATTGCTAATGCATCAACACGATCACCATTTATCATAACATCTACTCGCACCATATCTGCAGCTTCAAAGCGTACAAAATGATAATCTAAAGATGCATAACCACGACTAGTAGATTTTAATTTATCAAAGAAATCCATGACGACTTCAGCCATAGGTAACTCATAAGTTACAGCAACTTGATTACCATGATAAATAATATCTTTTTGTATACCGCGTTTTTCAATACATAAGGTAATCACATTCCCTAAATGCGCTTGTGGCACTAGTATATTAGCCTGTACAATCGGCTCTCTAATTTCATCAATATTATTAATAGGGGGTAAATCACTTGGGTTATCAATAGATAGAATATCACCATTAGTGCAGGCAATTTCATAATTCACTGTGGGTGCAGTCGTAATTAAATCAAGATCATATTCACGAGCGAGACGTTCTTGAACAATCTCCATATGTAACATGCCTAGAAAGCCGATACGGAATCCAAAACCTAGTGCTGATGAATTTTCCGGTTCAAAGAATAATGAAGCATCGTTAAGACTTAGTTTATTTAGCGCATCACGAAAGTTGTCATAATCATCTGAGCTAATTGGGAAAATACCAGCATATACTTGCGGCTGTACTTTCTTAAAACCGGGCAATGGCTTTTCTGCTTCACGTTTAAATAACGTCAAAGTATCACCTACAGGCGCACCATGGATTTCTTTGATACCCGCTATGATAAAACCTACTTCACCTGTTTTTAATATTCCAGTGTCACGCTGTTTCGGAGTAAAAATACCAACTTTATCAATAATATGAGATTGTCCAGTTGACATAACGACCATTTTATCGCCTTTCTTAATTTCGCCATTTATGACGCGAACAAGAGAAACAACCCCCTGATAATTATCAAACCATGAATCAATAATTAACGCTTGTAAATTAGCATTAGGATCACCTACTGGCGGTGGTATATTGGCGACAATTGACTCTAATACATCTTCAATACCAAGACCGGTTTTTGCTGAACAAGTCACTGCATCGGTAGCATCAATGCCTATGATATCTTCAATTTCTTCACTTACTCGAATTGGATCAGCCTGTGGTAAATCAATTTTATTTAAGATTGGAATGACTTCTAGGTCCATTTCTATTGCGGTATAGCAATTGGCAACTGTTTGAGCTTCTACGCCTTGGCCAGCATCTACAACAAGTAAAGCTCCTTCACAAGAGGCTAAAGAGCGGGATACTTCATAAGAAAAATCAACATGACCAGGAGTGTCAATGAAATTCAGTTGATATACCTGACCATCTTTCGCTTTATAATCTAAAGTGACACTTTGTGCTTTAATGGTAATGCCACGTTCACGCTCAATATCCATTGAATCGAGCACTTGAGCTGCCATTTCACGGTCTTGTAACCCTCCACAATGTTGGATCAAGCGATCAGACAAGGTTGATTTACCATGGTCAATATGGGCAATAATGGAAAAATTTCGGATATGTTTCATAGAAGAAAATTCAATTCAAGCTGTTACTAATTCAATAATGGCCAGATTTTAACGAATTTAGCGCCTTGGGGCTATCTTTTGTTCACTATTACTCAGTTATTTCTGTTACAAAAACCTTTTTGGGCTCGATTCTTAACACAACAGGAGCTAATGCTTTCTGACTTATTGATTTTTCTTGATGTTTTTTTGCGAAGGTAAATCCCAGATAACCGCCAAACGCCCCTAAGATTATTGCTAAAATTTCATGAGCTAAAAGTTGCTCACTTACTAGCCATTGTCCAAAGTATGAAAAAAGAAGTAGACCGAATAGTGGCCAGCAGTATACCTGCCAAGCAGTAGATAACAACGCTTTTTCTGATAATCCTAATACGACATGATCACCTACTTTAACAGGTAAATGACAGGTTAACTCAAGTGCTAATTTCTTTGTCGGAAATGCTTTAGCAACTTGCCCACTGCCGCAGGTATCAACCTGCTGACAACTACTACAAGTCGATTTTATCTCACTAACCACTGTAATCTGATTTTTATCACTTACAGAAGTTACTCGTGCACTCTCTTCAATCATTTAGGGGGATTCGTCATTAACGCAACAGAGTCAGCTATGGCCTTAGCTGTTTGTGAGGGTATTTTACCAACGACGCTTACTTCAAAACCATTGTTAACTTGATTGAGTGCAACTGTTGCGCCATCCATCAAAAACTCAACAGCTCGTTGTCTAACATTACTTGGGCTAACATAAACAGAAATATCAACAAGACCATCACTAAACATCATGAATTCTACAGGTTGCTTAGTTAATGTAATACGATGTCTATTAGTACTTATAGATTCAAAACCTTGAGGCAACCATTTTACCTGCCAAGAAAGAGTAGGTTGTTCGTAATCATCTGGTACTTCAAGCACCTTAGGAAGTTCAGTATCTTGTAATTGTACTAAACTATCTGCCGGTACATCGGAAATATCGAGGTGAGTAAATTGTACCTGCTCCAATAATTGTCCGGCTCTATTTGCAATAACAAGTTTTAGTAAAAGTCCAGTCTCCTGATCCAACCATACCCAATGCCCATAACGATGTGCATCTTTAGACACTATACGCACTAATTGCGCTGTTCGACCCAGTACACGACTTCGCCCAACAGAAATAAAATCATAGCTACTTTCTAGAAGTGTAAAGTCTTGAGCAAAAATACTCGGAATTGGCCCCTTTATATCATTTGAGAAAATAGAATAAGGGGGTAACTCTGGCTCTATATAACTAACAATATTTCCTTTTCGTAAAATATCTCGTCTTGCTCCATTTAATAAAGATAAAATTTCAAGTTCTTCACCTTCTTCATTAACCCCATGAAACCAATGATAAGGCTCTGCTTCATTGTTTTTTACAACGACGAATGAAGTACTAAAATTTAGAGTTTTAATAGAGTGAGATAAGGCATTAAGAGAAAGTTGGGCCTGTTCTTCTGCCCATAGCGGTAAGCTGATACCTACCGCTACTAAAAAACTAATTATTAATTTCATTTAGGCGTTTCTTCAGCCTTTTTTTCCGGTTGTTTAGGTGTATTCACTAACGCAGTTAGTTTAATTTGTTGCTCATGATCATGAAGTAGTGCTTGAAAACGACGTTGCTGCTCAGCAAAAGCTTTTTCTTGTGCATTACGATCAGAGTTCTGACTTTGAAAGTTTAAACTAACAGGTTCAGCAATTCCACCAAGCGGTGTTGTTTTTAACACCTGATTAGGTATAAACGTTTCATTTTGAGCAACATTTTGTTGTACACCAATCACCATTAGCCCAGCCGCAGAAGCTGCAATCGCCATTTGACCAAAAGGTTTAGCAAACTTAACAACTTTAGCTTTTACCGCTTGTGAAAAACTCTCAGAAGGTTTCGGAGCTAAAACAGTCGGTTCATCAGCAATAGCCTGTGCTATTTGGTTTGATATATCGTCAGTAATTAGGCCTTTAACTTCATCACGCAATACATCACCAATAAGCTGGTAATTGTTCCACGCTTCAGACATCTCGCCGTCATTCATTGTTTGTTCAAAAGCTTCATCATTTATTTTATATCCGTCAACTAACGATGAAACTGTTTCAAACTTACTTTCGCTCATATACACACCTTAAATTTTCTTCATTGACAACATTATCGTTGTAATAAAGGTTTAATTTTTTTATCCACAGCATCCCGTGCTCTGAAAATTCGTGAACGCACAGTACCTACTGGACATTCCATAATTACAGCTATCTCTTCATAACTTAGCCCTTCCAGTTCCCGTAAATTAATTGCTGTACGTAAATCTTCCGGTAACTGTTCAATAGTGCTAAAAATAATTCTTTTAATTTCTTGAGTTAACAATAACTTTTCAGGTGAAGCGTTTTCTCTTAATGCATCACCCTCATCATAAATCTCTGCATCTTCAATTTCAATATCTGAACCCGGTGGCTTACGATTTCCTGCCACTAAATGATTTTTCGCACAATTTACTGCTATACGATATAACCAAGTGTAAAATGCACTATCTCCTCTAAAGTTAGGTAAAGCACGGTAAGCTTTTATAAAGGCTTCTTGTACTACGTCAGGTACATCACTTTGGTTTTTTATATAACGTGAGACCAAATTAGCTACTTTATGTTGATATTTTGTCACCAACAAATTAAACGCATTTTTATCGCCACGTTGTACTCGTTCAACCAGTTTCTGGTCGACATTTTGTTCGCTCATCCGAGCCCATTCTCCTAAATAACCACTTAACTTTACATCTGGCTCATGGCAAACGCTAAAAGTAGGACTAAGCTTTTACCAAAAAGTTCTAAATAATTACAAATTATTTAAAAAATGACACATTTAGCGGTTTATTACTGTTATGAAGCAATAATAAAAGTTAATATTCAATTCTCTATAGAGTACCTTAATTCAACTCAATTATGAATCAACAACACAACTGTGACGTATTAATTATTGGTAGTGGCGCTGCAGGACTTTCATTAGCATTACATTTAGCTAAAAGTTCTGATGTTATTGTATTAAGTAAAAGTGCCGTTAGTGAAGGCTCAACAATGTATGCTCAGGGTGGAATTGCCGCCGTTTTTGACGAAAGTGATAGTATCGCTTCTCACGTTGAAGACACTTTAGTTGCTGGAGCAGGTTTATGTGATGAAGCGATTGTTAATTATACCGCTAGTAATGCAAAAAAATGCTTACAATGGCTGATACAGCAAGGTGTAGCCTTTGATAAAGAGGAAGATCAACAAGGAGAGGATAGCTATCACTTAACACGCGAAGGCGGACATAGTCACAGACGCATCCTTCATGCTGCTGATGCTACAGGGCATGCTATACAAACAACGTTAGTTGATCGTGTAAAAGAGCATAACCGTATTCGTGTATTTGAACGATACAATGCCATTGACCTTATTCGGAAAAAAGAAACTGATAAAGCCTGTATTGGTGCATATATTTGGAATCGAAATACCGAAAAGGTAGAATCTATTTTCGCCCATAAAACAATTTTAGCTACAGGCGGCGCCAGCAAAGTATACCAATATACTTCTAACCCTGATATTGCTAGCGGCGATGGTGTAGCTATGGCTTGGCGAGCAGGTTGTCGTGTTGCAAATATGGAATTTAATCAATTTCATCCTACCTGCTTATTTCACCCTAAAGCAGGAAATTTTTTATTAACCGAGGCATTACGCGGTGAAGGCGCTATTTTACGTCGTCCTGACGGTAGTCGTTTTATGCCTAGTTTTGATGAACGTGCCGAACTAGCGCCTCGCGATATTGTTGCCCGTGCTATTGACTTTGAAATGAAACGTTTAGGTGCTGACTGTATGTACCTTGATATCAGCCATAAAACACCCGAATTTATTAAACAACATTTCCCTACTATTTATGAAAAAACACAATCATTAGGGATTGATATAACTAAGCAACCAATGCCTGTTGTTCCTGCAGCCCATTATACTTGCGGTGGAGTAATAGTTAACCAACAAGGCTTAACTGATATTAAAAACCTTTATGCCATTGGTGAAGTCACTTATACAGGCTTACATGGTGCCAATCGTTTAGCGAGTAATTCATTATTAGAATGCCTAGTTTTCGCTCATGCTGCCGCTCTTGATATTGAAAACAGTATACCGCCTAATCAACAATATTTAACACTACCTGATTGGGATGAAAGTCGTGTCACAGATTCTGACGAAGAAGTTGTTATTCAGCATAACTGGCATGAACTTAGACTCTTTATGTGGGATTATGTAGGTATTGTTAGAACAACAAAACGCCTTGAAAGGGCGTTGCATCGTGTTGAATTATTACAACGAGAAATACAAGATTATTACCAAAATTTTAAAGTAAGTAATAATTTATTAGAATTACGTAATTTAGTACAAGTTGCAGAGCTCATTATTCGTAGTGCGATGGAGCGAAAGGAAAGTAGAGGGTTACATTATACTTTAGATTATCCCGATCAACTTGCTCAAGCGCTTCCTACTATTTTAAAACCGTCTGTTCACCCTCAACATTAATTCGACGTATCACTCTGCATAAACGAGCATAGTCTTCTATGCTCAAGCTATCTTTAAAAATAAATTGCTGTTTAGTAAGCGTCCCATCATTTATTATTTTGTTAGATAACATCGTATTGGTATTAGGCTCAGCTATCGGTATCAGTACTAAATAGCAACCATATAATGCGACTCGACTCTTATCGCTAATTTGCCAATGCGCTATTTGTCTATCGTTATAAACCTCTTGCCAGTTCCCTTTTGCATCAAGTTGATAAAATAACTGACACTGACTTTGTTTTTTTAGAACAAAAACACGCCAGCAAATATATAATATGACACTTAAAGCTAATAACAGAGTGATATTATTTAATGGATAAAACGTTGACCATAACAATAAAACTAACAATGCGTTAAGCAACGTAAACACAGACCAATATACAGCGTTTATGACTGAAATATTTACCGTAATCTTATACTTTGACTCGTCCAAGTATAAATTGGACCATTGCGTTGAGTTCAGTGTCTTCACAAGCTTCATGTCCCATAAACCAAGCAAATAATTCAGGATCTTGGCAGGTTAACAAGCGTTCAAATGTTAGCTTATCTTGTTCTGATAAATCATCATAAGCCTCATTTACAAATGGGATAAAAAGTACATCTAATTCTAACATCCCGCGTCGGCAAGCCCATTTTAGTCTTGCTTTTACTTTTCCATCAGTCATTATTATTCCTAAATAACTTATTTTTATCTATTTTAACAAAAACCACTATTTATACCTATGGTATTTTAGCATCAAAGGGGAAATAACAGATAAATTATCACTTCCCTTAAACTAAACTTGCAAAATAGTTTTTTCGCCCATACTTAAACCTTACTTAAATAAGAAAGCTCATTAATATTATGCAACTTCCAAATATTCCCAACAATTATCTTATAAAGCTCAACAACGTTTCTGCAATTTCATTAGTTGGCGAGGAGCAAGTCAAATATTTACAAGGTCAGGTAACCTGTGATGTAAATGCGCTTTCCGCTCATAACTTACTACATGGAGCACACTGTAACGCTAAAGGTAAAGTACTTAGTTGTTTTCGGTTAATAGAAAAAGACCAACAATTATTGCTAATACAACCCAAAGCGACCATTCCCGCTTCCTTAGCAGAATTAAAGAAATTTGGTGTTTTTGCAAAAGTTGACATTACAACTTCCGAACAGTTTAGCTTTTATGGATTAGTGGCTGAAAATGCTAAAGAAATATTATCAAAACATTTTAGCCAAATCCCAGATAATATCACCCCTGTTGTCAATGAAGGTACCACTTCATTAATCTATATTGCAGGTGATATAACCCGTTACTTATTAATTGATCGCAGTGAAAATTTAGCACCGCTATTAACATCATTAGCTTTGCCTATCCTTAATGATAGTCTCTGGGTTTTTCATGAAATTTGTCAAGGTTTTCCATTTTTATCAAGCGAACACCTTGATCAATACGTCCCACAAATGTTAAACATACAAGCTATTCATGGCATTAGCTTTACAAAAGGCTGTTATTTGGGCCAAGAAACTGTTGCCCGTATGCAGTATTTAGGAAAAAACAAACGTGCCATGTTCTCTTTACAAGGACAAACAAGTAGCCCTATTTCGGTAAACGATATAGTTGAAATGCAATTAGGTGAAAATTGGCGAAAAGCAGGTGATGTTATTGCTAGCTATCAAGATTCTGAACTTGCTTTTGTGCAAATCGTGTTAGCAAACGATGTAAATCCACAAACTAAATTCAGAGTAAAAGGCCAGGAAGGATCATCTTTAACGCTAATGCCTCTCCCCTACTCTTTAAATCCAGAATAAACGTTAGGAATTATTATGAAAATAGCCCCGAATAAAGTTGTCGTATTACATTATGCCGTATCTGACAGCGAAGGCACATTAATCGACAGCTCTTATGATCACAGCCCTTTAGCCATTATTTATGGAACAGGCTATTTGATTCCGGGACTCGAAGACGCACTAATTGACCATGTAGTGGGTGATAAATTTGAAGTGTCTGTAGCCGCAGAAAATGCTTATGGTGAACGCCACGATGGTTTTGTTCAAACCGTGCCAAAAGCAATGTTTGAGAGTATTGAAGAATTGGAGGTGGGCACACAACTACGTGCAACAACTGATGAAGGTGAACAAACGGTTATTGTTATTGATATGACTGACGACGAAATAACTGTTGATGGCAATCATCCACTAGCAGGTATCGATTTAGAGTTTGACGTTGAAATACTTGAAATAAGAGATGCCACTGAAGAAGAACTCGCTCATGGACATGTACATGCCGAAGGCGGTTGTGGGCACTCACATTAACCTAAGTTGGGCACTCACATTAACCTAAGTTTAGACTTGTAGAAAACAATAATAGCTAAAGTAGACTAATTAAAAGCCTAATTTAGCTATTTTTTCATAGACTTGATTAAAAGGCATTTTTTCACATAATGCAAAGCCAGATAGTTGTTGTACTTTTTGCCTAGCAAACATTGGTGCAGTTATACCGGTTAAAAATCGACAATAATTAACCCGACTTAAATCTGCTTTAGTTTTTCCAGCTAATTGCCGCTTTAATTGTTCTAATGACATCACGATCACCTCATCACTTGGCCATGAAGGTATTTGATCAACTGCTAAGGTAATAATATTTCCATCACAAACAGAACAATGACCACAATGGATTGGTGCTTCTATATCGCCAAAATATTGAGCTAACTCATAAGTTAAACAATGCGAGCTTTGTAAAAAGCTTATCAGCCGATGAATTCGTGCGATTTCGCTTTGTTCTTTTTCTTTAAAATAAGCAAAAAGCTGCTGTGCTAAATTTTTGTTACCTAAAGCCTGCAGGTTAACATTAAAGACCTCTGTTGCTTTTTTCGCTTCTAATGTAATTAACCCTTTATCTGACAAATACTCTAATGCAATCACAACACGTGCACGATCACACTGATAAAATTGCATCAATTTTTCAAAATCGGGTTCAGCCCAAACTTTCTTTTTATGGCTTGTTAAAAATATAGCTTTTAGAAAGTCTTGTCTTTCTCCTGAAAATTGTTCAATTATTTCATTTTCACTGACATTCAATTTATATTTAAAATCAGCAAAATAGGTAAATAACGGTTTAACAACATTCAATAATTCTAATTGGACTAGTAAGGTTTTTAGCGGTAATTGTCTAATATTACTTTCTGTTGATAACGACAGACCTTGTAATTGCCATTGATTGTTATATTGCTCATTTTTAATGTTTTGCAATACATATTCTATTCCTGATAACTCAGGTGTATCACCGTAAATAAAGTTTTCTAAGGTGTTAAGTCCTGCTGTTGCAGCGAAAGTTATACAGTCTGAAGCTAACCCATCGCGCCCGGCTCGACCTATTTCTTGGCTGTAATTTTCAATAGATTTTGGTAGATCATAATGCACTACAGTACGTACATTATTTTTATCGATTCCCATTCCAAAAGCGATTGTTGCGATAATAATTTGCACTTTATCATGCATAAATTCTGTTTGGATTTTGGTTCGTAACTCACTTTCTAATCCTGCATGATAAGCTTTAGCGCTAAAACCCTGGCGTTCAAGCAAACTAGCAACTTCCTCGGCTGTTTGCTGTAATGTGACATAAACAATAGCTGCTCCTGTATTTTGGGATAATATTTCAGAAAGTACATTCGCTTTGTCAGCTTGTGCTACCGAGCGTATTGATAGCTGTAAATTTGAACGATAAAAGCCCGTTTGTACAATATGAGGCTCACTGATGGTAAACTTCTTTGCCATATCTTGTTTGACTTTTGGCGTCGCCGTTGCAGTTAACAGTAGCACTAAGGGGATATTCAACAGTTGCTGATAATAAGGTAGTTTTAAATAGTCAGGACGAAAGTTATGCCCCCACTCAGAGATACAATGTGCTTCGTCAATCACTAATAATGACACAGGTATTGACGAAATAAGTTGTCGAAAACGCTCGTTCTTAAAACGCTCAACCGACACCATTAATACTTTAACTGTTCCAGATTTAACTTTTTTAACGACGTCTTGGTGTTCATTAGCTGTTAAACTAGAATCAATACTGGCTGCCGAAATTCCTTTACTATGTAAAAATTCAAGTTGATCTTTCATCAGTGCAAGTAGGGGAGACACCACTAACGTTAAATGAGGTAGGTGCAAAGCAGCGAGTTGATAACATAACGATTTTCCAGAGCCTGTAGGAAAAATAGCTAAACTTGAATCACCATTTAGGAGCTGACAAATCGTTTGCTCCTGCCCTTCCCTGAATTCATTAAAGCCAAAAGTTTGTATTAATGTTTGTGCTATCTTTTGTGAGGTAAAATTATTCACATTTTTCCATACTTGTATTGATATATGTAAGTTACTTTATCAGAATATCTTGCTTATTTTTCTGCCGCAATAACGGAAACTTCAACAAGTAATACATCGCGCGCCATTGGTGCTTGAACACAAGCCCGAGCTGAGGCAAAGCCAGTAGGAACCCACTCATCCCAAACGGCATTCATAGCAGCAAAGTCATCCATTGTTTTTAAGTAAATAGTAGCTGAAAGCATATGTTCTTTCGAACTCCCCGCTTGCTCAAGTAAAGTTTCTACTTTCGCTAACATAGTTTGGGTTTGTTCAGTAATGTCTTTAGTTGCATCAGCACAAACCTGCCCACATAAATAGATAGTACCATTATGTTTAACGATTCTACTCATTCGAGCGTTGGTTTCTATTCTTTCGATTATCATTGTTAATTCTCAATTTTTTAATAATGTAGATGTTTAAAAAATAAAACCCCAACGCTATGCAACGATGAGGTTTTATTGAACTAAATAAAAGTAAAGTACGCTATTTGCCGATAGTTCGCTTTAGTTCAAGGAGATAGCACGGAGCTGACGTTAGTCAGTGAGTACTTTCGACACAGAAATAAAGTGAAATAGCAAAAAAGAGCGTCGCTTTATTGTTCAGCAGGCATGTCCCCTTTGAGGGCGACCCGAGTTCATGTTAGCTGCTGGGCTTAATTTTGATAAAATAGCTTATTTTTTGAGATAATAATTTGTACTTTTGTGGCTTCACTTCCAAAAAGTATACAACACGTGGCAAAGCCTTGGATTAAATAATTATTAGGGTAATTCTCTTCAAAACCCACTTTTATGGTATAGTACTCTATTAGTATTATGCTACAATTATTTTGTTGTATAATTTAATCAAGTTTTTATGGAAAACCGTAAATGGTTTAAGACCTATATGTTTATATGGGCTGGACAGTTTGCTTCAATGCTTACAAGTTATGCTGTTCAGTTTGCTATTGTTATATGGCTTAGTCTGGAGTACAAGTCAGCCGAAGTTTTAGCCTACGCAGGAATAGCAGCTATGTTGCCTCAAGCATTGATAGGCTTAATAGCAGGTGTATATGTTGACCGTCTCAATCGTAAATATGTAATGATTTTTTCGGATGCTTTTATAGCTCTCTGTGCCCTTTTGTTACTCGTCATTTTACAAAATGAAAATGTTAATCTTATATGGATATACATTTTATTGGGTTTACGCTCTGTTGGTAATGCTTTTCACGCTCCGGCACTACAGGCAATTGCTCCGCTGATTGTACCCCAAAATGAATTGATAAAGGTAGCAGGAATTAATCAGGTGTTACATTCGGTTTGCAGGATTGGTGGTCCTGCCATTGGCACATTAGCCATTGCTTATCTTCCTATTTCAAAAGTATTGTACTTGGATTTGATTGGAGCATTGCTGGCTATTCTTTCACTCGTGATGGTGAAAATTCCCAATGTGGTTGCGAAGTCAAAATCGTCTGCACATTCTATTGCTACAGAATTTTCGGAAGGGTTTCAGACTGTTTCAAAAAACAAAGGTTTGCGTTATCTTTTTCTTTATGCAATGGCGATAACCTTTGTTATAATGCCAGCTGCCATTATGTTTCCGTTGCTCACAACAGGGCATTTTGCAGGAGGAAAATGGGAGATAGGAATTGTAGAAGTGGTTTGGGGCGGAGGTATGCTTATTGGCGGTGTCATCCTGAGTATTTTCAAATTGAAAGGCTCAAAAGTAGTCGCAGTCAATGTTATGTATGTATTATTGGGACTTACATTTATTTTGAGTGGTGTATTACCTGCAAGTTGGTTTGTAGGATTTGTGATGGTAACAGCCATTGGCGGTATCAGCCTGTCTGTTTTCAATGGCTGTTTTACAGCAATTGTACAAACAGAGGTAAGTCCTGAAAAATTAGGACGTGTATTTTCACTTTATTATAGTTTGGCAGTTTTGCCAAGTGTAATCGGTTTATTATTCACAGGCCTGATTGCAGAAGTTATTGGTGTAAACATTACGTTTATCATAAGCGGTTGTTTGGCAATCCTTGTGGGTATTCTTTCGTTTAGCACTCGCAACTTAATGCAATTAGGTAAAATCAAAAATATTTAAAAAAATGAAAAATAGAGATATTCAAAAATTAGCGGAAAGAAATGGGTTAATTCTTTCGGATGAAATGAGTTTTAATGAAATGGGAATTGATTTTAAGGTTGGTTTCGCTACAGATAGGGATGGCACAAAGTGGTTGTTGCGTATTCCAAGAAGAACAACCTTAGGCGAACAGATTGCGAATGAGAAACGCATTCTTCAATTGGTGTCGAAATACCTTTCGGTTCAAGTTCCTGATTGGCGTATAGCTAATGAAAAACTGGTAGCCTATCCTTTGCTCGATGGAAAACCTGCACTTACTTATGATGCGGAGACTTATGAAGTAACCTGGAATATGTCTAAAGAAAACGACCTTTATATACCATCATTAGCGAAAGCACTTATAGAACTTCATTCAATTCCTACGGAAGAAGTACTTCGTAATAATCTAAAAATTTTGACACCTGAACAGGTTAGAAATGAGATTTCTGAAAGATTGATTTTGGTGAAATCTGAATTAGGGATAAATGCCGAATTAGAACTTCGGTACCAAAAATGGCTGGATAATGATGCCTTATGGCCGAATTTTACAAAATTCATTCACGGTGATTTGTATGCAGGTCATACACTTACTCATCATAATGGAGAAGTTTGTGGAATTATTGATTGGTCAACTGCACAAGTCAGCGATATAGCACAAGATTTTTCAGGTCACGTTACTGTTTTCGGTGAAGAAAGTCTGAAAAATTTAATTGCGGCATACGAAAAACAAGGTGGAGAAGTATGGGATAAACTGTTTGAACAAGCAGTTGAACGAGCTGCTGCCGCACCTCTAGCTTATGGATATTTTGCTTTAGAAACACAAGATGAAATTCATCTTAGTTCTGCAAAATTACAGTTAGGTGTTGAGTAGATTTTTTTTAGTAGGGGCTGACACCTTAATCGGGTCAACGTATAGGAAGAATAAACGCCCTTTTCACCCAAGTCCAACAGCTTTGGACCGCAGTTGACTCTTTCGACACCCCTGCGATG
>NZ_BNAH01000004.1 GCF_014653195.1 Thalassotalea profundi | reverse complement strand
GGGTATTTATTATTACTCATAACATCTCTCATCATACTTCATTTTCTAAATAAAAGATGTCTACATTATTTGGGGAAGATCACCCTACGAATACAGTGACTCTCTCAGTACTATCTTGCAAGGCAGGAACCTTTCGGCCATTTAAACCGACTTTCATTTTCAGGTACAGAAGCTGAAATATTAAAAGGAACTATCCATAAACGCAGTAATTCACTGTTATCGTCACTTTCATTAAAGTTAAAGCTCTGCTCAATAGTCTCTTGAAAATCATCATGACTTGGGTAAATCAAAACTAGCTCACCTTTGCCCTTTAAGTATTTATGCCCATAGGCAAACATTTGGTAAAAATCAGCTTGTGATAATCCGTATTTGTTACCTTCATCTTTTTGATTAATCAACTTCCATTTAGTATCAAGTACACAAGCATTTTTGTTTTCATGATTTCCTGCTGTGTGGCGAAGTAACAGATCGGGTTTAAGTTGAAAGAGATTTTTATCCTGTCCCTTTTGCTTGTGACTAACTAGATACTCAGAGCTGGCTTGTGTTTTTAAACTCAAACGTTCAGGCAGATCTTTGCGTAAAATACTGGCAACATAACTTTCAAAGACGGCTTCCATTGGGAACAATAGGGAAAATGCATTGCTTTTTCCCTGCATCGTTAATGGTGAAAACCCTTCCAAAATTAATCTTGCCCATGCTAAGGGCGCTTCATAATAGCTCATGCCTCTATCGAGCTTTATGCTAGCAAAATCATTTTTGATATTGGTGCTCATTGGTATATCAGCAAAAGCAAATGACAGCTCTTGAATAAGCTTTTGGTTGTTCGCACTACGGCTGTAGTTAGCTACTTTTTTTAATGCAGAGTGAATCAAGCGATTAACGGGTCTATCTTGCAAGTATTCTTCATATTCAACATAGAACTTATGCTTATTCACAAAATTATGCTGAACCTGATTACCCACCAATAATTTACCTTTTAAAAAAGCTAAATTATCTTCACACCGAACATAGTCACTGCGTAACCCTCGCTTAATCAGGGTGTTTACCGACGATAAAAACTGACTGATAAACACCTCTAATAAGGGAATTTTGTTTTTGGCTAAATTAGCATTATGGGTTTGTAAATGACGAAATTGTTTTAATGCTTTTAGCATCATCAATAAAGAGCCACGAGACTCATCTTCAACTTTTTCGCTCGCTAGCTTTTTAGCAACCTTGGGCAACACCTCTATTTGTGTACCATCAGGGGTAAAAAGTACGCCTGCATAGTTTTGAACTTGCAGTACCTCACAGCTATCAATTTGTTTTAGGCGCAAAAAACGGCTTTCTGACTCATCACATAAACATAAGCTTTTTAAATATTCATATGCTTTTTCAGAAATAGCTTTTATCTTAGGTGATGCCTGTGCTTTGCCACTTTTATCGTCACCATTACCTAAATAACCAAACTCAAAAACCGTAACTTGCTTTTTAACTACCAACATTATTGATTGCTCGTTTTTAGCTCTTCATCTGAGTTAGTCGGTGTATCAGTTTTCTTCAATACCGATACATCATAAATGGCTTGATAAGCCAACGGGAGTTGCCATGAACTATTTTCGTCATTAAAGTCAGTAAGTTTGTAAGTAGTCTTTTTATCTTCATAGGTTTCTAAACCATGGCCTTCACCGAAGATATCATTGTATGAAGCGGTACTTTGTTGAATAAAAACATACTGGCTCTGCGTTTGACTATTTTTACGATTATCTCCTAATACTAAACGTATTTTGTTCCAATCTTCAAAAAAGTATTCTTCTAAAAGTGGGATGATTTTATTTTTAAATACCTTTTGTAATTCAATAAAAGCATCATCTTCACCTTTATCATCTAATACATTTATCACAGGCATAAAAAAAGCATGACCTAGTGTGTGCTCACGATCATAAAGTACTTCAATACGTTCATTCATTACTTCAAGTAACTGTTGGAGATCAATATTATGCACTTTTTTGCCTTTAAACAGCTGAGGTTTTGGCATCATTTCAACAAAATCAAAACGACGACGTAGTGCAGTGTCCATCATGGCTAGAGAACGGTCAGCGGTGTTCATTGTGCCAATTAAATAAAGGTTGCTTGGTACAGAGAACTTTTTATGAGGTGTATGGGGTAAATGAACATACAACGCTTCACGGTTTTCTTTACCGTTTTTATCCAATCCTGACCGTTTAGAAGGCTCTATTAAAGTAATTAGTTCACCAAAGATCTTAGAAATATTACCACGGTTAATTTCATCAATAATAAGCACATAATTATCTTCAGAGTTAGAGTCACAGTCCTTGTTTAAGGTAATTCCGTTTTCTTCTGCTTTTTTCAATAAGTCTGCAGTTGAAAACCTATCTAATTCATAAACCGTTTTTTGAACGAGATTTATATTGTTGTTTAATTCATATATATCAAGCACTGTATCAGTTACAAGCCATTCTACGGGTAATGTATGGCAAAAGTCTTTACGACCTAAAATACCATTTTCTCTATATTCATATTCCCCTTTTACAACACCAATGGCTTGTATGGTTTTAGCACTACTAATACAAAGAATTAATTCACCTTCAGTAATACGAGAACAGAAGTTATCAATTGTATTTCTATTCGTACTTGACAAATTGGCAAAGTATTCATTTTCACTTTCAGAACGTTCGTCTTTTCTCATATCTCCTGTATCGCCCCAACCAATAGCCGCTAGTCCATTTTGTAAACAATAATCTCTTACAGGACTATGATTGACGCCATCAATTGATATTTTCCAAACTCTAGCTGATGGTTTCAGGCCGATATTTTTTTTCTCTTTTGATTTTTCGGCATCCTCACTAATTTTTTTAAAGACACCAGGAATAACTTCATATTCTACTTGCTTATCTTCATTGGTAAACGCCTTTAGCCCTTCTACAAACTCTTCATATCCGTAGCTTTGATGAAAAGTAACAAAACGAATTCGCCCAGCATCAGTAAGTGACTTGTACAATTCTCTTAGCTCTGCTTGCTGAGCAGGTGTGGCACCTAATAGTTTATCTATTCCTAATGCTTGGTATTTTATTGGCTCTGCTGCTTTAACGGCTGCTTCAGGAGTATGATAGGTTTTACCTGTACCCGGTGGGCCGTAAAAAATTTGGTTTAAAGGTGACTCTTGTATATCAATACTGTTATCAGTATATTGACGAGTAATTGCTGCATCAGCATTAGATTCCACTTCTGATTGCAACCACAGTTCTTTCCCATACTCTGCAATACTTTCATAATCCTCAGCGTTATAATTAGACACTAACTCTTGGTAATAATCGGAAAAGGAAGGCTTTCCTGAAAGGCCTGTTAACTCATCTAATTTATCTTTAGAAAAAATATTAACGATAGTGGGCGAGTTACGGTTTTGATATAAAAAAGCTATTTTCCACTTAAACATATTAGACAATGAAACATTTTCAATGGTATTTAAATCATTATTTTGAGACGCATTGATAACAGTTAAAATGTTTTTTCGTATTGCTATAAAAGCTTCCTGTTCTGTATCACCAAAACGACTGTACCATGAGTATTCTTCACCTTGTTTTGTACCGGCTTTTTCTTTAATTTCTTTATTAGGGTTTCTTTTATAGATTCCAAACTTATACGAAGGTGAACCGTTTATATTAGCTATCGGGTGGGTTTTAGTCTCAAGCCAGTAAGTAAAGGTTGTTTTGTCTGCAAAGCCTACATATTCCTCTAATGTCATATTTTTAACACGATCAATGGACCATGTTGTTAAAAACTCATCCCATAAATTTTTTAAATCATGCATATAAAATTCCTTTATTTATTTTTAGCTTTACTTGCTATTGTGCTTTTTTAGCTGCCTTTTCTAGCTTTTCATCTTCAAATCGCGCGACTTTGATACGTTGTAGGTCGGGCTTTAGCCTGACAAGTCATGTTTACAATAACCATGATGATAATAATCATGACGGCATAAATGCCGACCTACAAAACACCTAATTCTTTTTAGCATTGCTTGCTTTCGCGGCTTTTTTAGCGGCCTTTTCTAGTTTTTCGGCTTCAAGTCGGGCGGTTTTGATGCGTTGTAGGTCGGGCTTTAGCCTGACAAGTCATGTTTACAATAACCATGATGATAATAATCATGACGGCATAAATGCCGACCTACAAAACACCTAATTCTTTTTAGCCTTGCTTGCTTTCGCGGCTTTTTTAGCAGCCTTTTCTAGTTTTTCAGCTTCAAGGCGGGCGGCTTTGATGCGTTCAAGCAGTTTGTCGGCAGGTTCGTCGTTAGGGTCTTGTGGTACTAATTCGCCTTTAAAGGCTTTGGCTAAAATCGATTGTGTTAGGTTATCGACACGCTGTTTGGCATTGGCGAGATTCTTTTCCAAGGTATCGGCTAAGGCGAAGTATTGTTCAACTAGACGTACGATTTCGGTTTGTTCTTCTATTGGTAAATATGGAATAAACAAATTCTTAATCGGACCTAAAAACAAATTTGCTTGGGCTGTAGATTTTGATGCATCCACTATTTGTTTTTGAATATGTGGTGATTGAAGAACATACATTAAAAATTTGTTAGAAACATACTCGGGTAGCGTTTTAACTAACGCAGCGCTACGTACCATTACATATTCATCATCTTTATCAACCAAAGAAATTCGACCAACTGATCCTGAGCAAGAAATAAGAATATCTCCTTTGTTCGGATTACAACGTTTACGTAACTTAGCGTATTCATCATCACCAACAAAGTCGACATTAGAAGTGTCTATATAGCCATCTCTCACGTTACGTGCGGAAAGGAGAAATCGACCAGACTCCTCTCTTTTTGGTGTTTTATGTTCACCATCTGTTACTTTATTGGCTAGTGATTGTAACTTTATAAATTCCCAAGATTCAGGAATAGCAAACGTTCCTTCAGTTGTTTCAAAAACAAGATCGTTTTTAATTTCTTTTTTAGTAATCAATAACTCTTTAACTAACTTAAGTTCACTAAGCTTAATATCAAATTTATGAACTACACGCCATTGTTCAGTGAGTTTGCCGGAGACGGCGGCGGCGAGGACGGATTGGCGGAAGCGTTTGATGATGTTGGGTAAGTTGTTGAGGCGTTGTTGTATGGTGTCAACTTGCGCCAATAAGCTATCGAGCTTTTCAACAATACGCTTTTGTTCTGAAATAGGAGGCAATGGGATCTTATACCTCCTAACATTATCAACATTTAAGTTTTTCAAACCTATGCCAATCGCACCTTGAGAAGCTTGCATAATCCCGAAGCGACTATTCAAAAAAGCTGTTAAATAATCAGAATATAAAAATAAACTGTTTGGTTTTATTAAAGTTAAACTTACGTAAACACCAAAATTGAAATCATACGGAACAGTTGCAGCTTCACCACAATTTCCTACACGTGTATATAGAATGTCCCCTTTTTCTGGCTTTCCACCAACAGTGATTTTTTTAAAAGTATTTTCGTCTATATACCTAATTTTATTTAAATTAGTTTTAAATGGTCTTGCATTTTGTGCTGACAAAAAAGGAATCCCTTCTTCAACATATTCTGGACGTTTTGCCACACCACAAGTAATTAAGTTAGTAACATCAAATAAATCAGCGATATACCACCCTGCTGTAATTTGGTCACTAAAATCCCATAAAATACCTTTTTTAAACACTTTTTCTTTTTGCTTTTTCCTCTTTAGGCTTTCAAAGCTAGCAAATTCTTCAACGCATTTTTTTATAATGACTGCTGAGCTATTCATTTACAGCTCCAATAATTCTTTTCTCTAATCCAAACTCTTCAGCTAACAATGCTACCTGCCCTTCAGCTTGTTCACTTGCGCCGAGTTCTATCATCAGTTGATTCATTTCTCGTAGGGCTTCGGTAAGCTCGGTCATCGCTTCTGTCGCTAATACATCTGGCTCTGGCAAGTTGGCAGCATCGGTAATTGAGTTATCTTTAAGCCAAGTGATGTCTAGGCTGTCACCTTTGTCTTTGATGTATTGACGAGAGAATTTACGCCATCTACCCAGCTCAAGGCTGTTGACACTTTCAAGTGTTTTTTCAGCATCCTCATCTACTGGCGTTGTACAACCGAGAATATTATAAATGCCTTCAGTACGGGCTTTTAGTATTTCTTTTATATCGTTTTGACAGGCTGAAGCCTGACCTACACTCTCTTGCTTGGCTGAAGTTGCGCCTGCATTTGCTTGTTGGGCTAAAGCCCAACCTACAGGGTTATAAGCTTGCTCAAAACTTTCAAGGTATTTAGCGGTAAAGGGACTACGTTTACCAAAGGTTTGCATGTTGGTTCGTAAATCGTATACCCAAGTATTGGTAGTACAGTCTTTGTCTTGATTAGGATTCTCTGGTGTGCCTTTTTGGAAAAACAATACATTAGTTTTAACCCCTGCTGCGTAAAATATACCGGTAGGTAAACGCAAAATAGTGTGTAAATTACATTTGTGCATTAAGTCGTTACGAATACTGGTGCCTACACCTGCTTCAAATAAGACATTATCAGGAATAACAACGGCGGCTCTACCACCTGGCTCTAAAGCGTTGTAAATATGCTGCATAAAACATAATTGCTTATTAGAGGTTGGGTAAACAAAGGTGCGGGTAATATTAGTACTTGAGGCACTGCCAAATGGCGGGTTAGTTAAAATAACGTTTGCTTTAGGTAGGTTTTCACCGTCGTTACCTAAACTGTTACCAAGACGAATAGCACCACCAACGTCTTCATTGCCTTCTATGTCGTGTAATAAACAGTTCATCAGCGCTAAACGGCGAGTTTCAGGTACGAGTTCCAGCCCGATGAAAGCTTTATGCATTTGAAATTCTACATCGTCGTCACTTAAGGTGTCTAGGTCATTGGTTTGGCTTTTAATGTATTTGTCGGCTTCAATTAAAAAGCCTGCGGTACCAGCAGCAGGATCTTGAATTATTTCGCGCGGCTGCGGTTTTAATAACCTAACCATAGTTTCAATTAATGGCCTTGGGGTGAAGTATTGACCTGCGCCCGATTTAGTTTCGTTGGCATTTTTTTGTAACAGCCCTTCGTACATGTCGCCAAAATCGTCACGGGTTTTTACAACATTTTCACCTTCGCCACTTTCATACCAATCTAAACCATCCATTGTTGAAACAAGCTCTGTTAATTGACTAGCATTGGTAATAGTGGTGTTAACGTTTTGGAAAATAGCGCGAACAATGGCATGTTCATCAGCACCAAGTTGCACTAACATGTTGCGGTAAAATTGCAGTTGGTCTAGCCCTATTTTGCCTTTGAGATCTGCCCAGCGCATGCCTTCAGGTAGCAAGTCATCCTCTTGCCCTGTTTCTTCGGTCATTTTTAAAAACAGTAATGAAGCAAGTTCGTTTACGTAGTTTTGGTAAGAGACACCGCCGTCACGTAGGTTGTCACACATTTTCCAAAGTTTTGCTACTAGATCATTGTTATTCATAATTTCTCTTATTTATTTGTAGGTTAGCCTTTAGGCTAACGCTTTAAATTGTTTCTTTTTTTGTCAGGCTAAAGCCTGACCTACGGTAAATCTATTCTTGTAGGTTAGCCTTTAGGCTAACGCTTTAAATTGTTTCTTTTTTTGTCAGGCTAAAGCCTGACCTACAGATATATTGAATTCCAATATGGATAATTTTTTATGTCTTTTACTAACCCTTTTCTTAACGGGTTGGCAACGATATATCGTGCGATATTTTTCCTACTTTCTTCTTTGCGTAATGCATGATCATAAAACGATGTTTGCCATAATTTTCCCTTGCGGTCTAACTCAGCATTTATGATATATGCTGTTGACCCTTTTAATTCAGCAATAACTTTTGATAATAATATTTCCTTTTCACCCAACCTTAATAAACCATGAAAATGATCTGGCATTAAAACCCAAGTTAGCCATTTACGGTGATGCTTTTGTTCATTTATGACTATTTGCTTACAAAACAACTGTGCGATTTTATAATTTGTAAATATATCCTGCCTGTTATGGGTATTAAAGGTTATAAAGTATTCTGCTTTTGGTTGCGAAAAACGCCCTTTTCGTAAGTCATTCCATGACATATATAATCCGTTACCTTGTTATTATTTGTCAGGCTAAAGCCTGACCTAGCATGCTGTTAAGCAGGTTGTTCCCACATGTATTCATTAAATTGTTCGAGTATTTTTGCTAGTTTCCCGTCAAACACGGCTTCTAGTTTGCGTTTGCCGCCACGACGTTTGTAGTTTCCGGTTTTAAAGGTGTCGTCATCGATAGCAACTTGTTCTTTTAAACTGTTGGCTAAGCGTTCAAGCCAGCTGGTTTGTTCGCTGCTCCAGTCGTTTTGTTTCAGTAACTTACTTAAGGCATTATCAACACGTTGATCAAACGGTAATAACGCATCACCCAAGGCTGCGCGGCGAATATGGCCAATTAATCGTGCAGCTATGTCTTGGTTGGTGGTTTTTTGCCAAGCTACGCGCAATGTCGATTCGTCAAACGATTGCGCGTCAAACCATTCTTGTAACTCTAGTAAGGCTTTGCGGGTTAAATCTTTTGGCTTGGTAATCACTGTATGCAATGCGGCTTGTTTGTTTTCACTTTGCTCAACGAGGTTGTCGAATGCTTCTAAGAAATCTTCCGGGGTATCAAATTCACCAAAACCGGGCTTCTCTTCAATAAGTTCATCATCAATGTCAGTAAATATGGGTTCTTTGCGTACTTTATTGATTAGCTTTTTGAGTTTTTCTAAGTGTTCAACCAGCTTGGGCATTTGATCAAAAATTTCAGCGCTTGGTTGCGGTCCTTTACTATTTAACGTATTTGCTAAGCCTGAAAAATCACAACCTGCACCAACCGCCAATGACTCATCAAGGCGTTTAATCGCGTGCTCTATTTCAACTGATTTTTCGCGATTAAATAAACCATGGCTGACAATACGTTGCACTTTAGCGACCAGCTGTTCATGGCTGTGCTCAGCAAAGCTTCGCCCGTCAGCTTCGGTAACTTGATAAGTTTCTGAGTCAGTAATTTCGTTTACTAAGGTTTTCAACTCTATTTTAGGACGGACTACTACTGGGCGCATAGTATCAACTGATTCTAATGTGCTGTATAAGTCAACGGCATCATAAATTTTAAAGCTGGTTTTACCCACTTCTGGGCATAAGCGCGTGGCACGACCTTTCATTTGTTCGTATAAGATACGACTTTTTACTTTACGTAAAAACACCAGATTACAAATACTGGGAATGTCGATGCCTGTGGTAAGCAAATCAACGGTAATAACAATATTGGGTAAGCGTTCTTTGTTATAACGGGTGATCATGCTTTGGATTTTTTTAGGATCTTTATCGCTTTCGCCTGTTATTTTTACAATGGCGTCGTGCTCTAACTCAGGGTATTTATCTTTAAAGGCGGTTTTTAGCTCTAGCACCATGTTGTCAGCATGGGTGTTATTGACACAGAAGATCAGCGTTTTTTGCTTACCTGTTGGGTCTAATTCTTTCGCTAAGGTTTCTGCCACTATTTTATTAAAATTCGTAGCGATAATATCACGGTTGAAGCTAGCGACTTCAAAGTCTTGCTCATCTTCAAGGGTGTCTTCTATTAATTCACCTTGATTGGTGAGCCTGGTAACTTCGGTGCCTTTACCAAAAAAGATGCCTTGGCTATTAAGTTTGGTAATAATTTTTATTGGCGGCTCTTGGTCGGTCAAGTAACCGTCGATTACTGCTTTACGATAGCTATAACGATACACAGGTAAACCAAAAATATCGGTAGTATGTAGCGCAGGCGTTGCGGTAAGCCCTATTTTAACTGCGTCAAAATGATCGAGTATTCTTCGATACGCCGACACGTAGTCAAGCTGGTTGCGGAACTCCATTTCGCCGTCGGTTTGTTCTTTATCGAGAATGTAACCACGGTGCGCTTCATCAACAATAATACAGTCGTAACGTTCTACAGGCATAAATTCATCACTTTGCAGTGTACGCTTTACTAAGGACTGCACCGTTGCGACATGAATTTTAGTAGCGTCAGACGGGAATTTATCGGTTAAGCCTTTAATGTTAAAGATGGTATTAAAAGGTACGTCGTTAATACGGGTATCATCAAACGAGCCAAGGGCTTGTTCACCTAGAGAGCGACGGTCAACTAAAAACAGAATACGGTTAAAACGACGTGATTGTACTAAACGATACATTAACGCGATAGCTGTACGGGTTTTACCTGTACCAGTTGCCATAGCCAGTAATATATTTTGCTGACCTTGTTTAATCGCTTGCTCGGTTGCTGTTACGGCCTCTTCTTGGAAATAACGCAAACCTAAATCATCTGGTTTATTATTTTCTAACCATTGGTGCGCTGCATCACTATTACTACCGATCTTTGCTTTTAACTCTTCTGGGGTATGCCATGCAGGTAATGCTTTAGGGTCGTTACTGGTTTTACGAACATCACGATACCAAATACCACTTTTGGTTAATAACTGACGTCGGTATTCCCGACCATTGGCAGAAAATACAAAAGGAATTTTATAGGTTCTGGTATTGGCTGTTGCCGATTCTGGCCATGACACTTGATAGTTTTTTGTTTGCTCAGCGACTTTTGCCTGCTGAACGGGATCGTTTGCGACTTGAGTTAATAATTCATCGTTTAAGTGATCGTAATTGAAATAAATACTATAGCGGTGTGCTTCCGTTAACTTACCGCAAACATCAATATTGATTTTTTTCGCTTCAACTACGCCAAGTGGCTGCAGACCAACAAACAGTACGTAATCAGCGAAACCTGCTTTACCTGTTTCGTCTTTATCTGTTGGCCATTCTGCAATAGCTAAGTTTTTACCCACTTGAGGACGTGTACCATTAGCATAGGTTAATGCTTGGCTGTCGGCAGCCCAGCCTGCATCACGCAGCTGTTGATCGATGATAAAACGGGTTTCTTTTTCTGATAAGTCTAAACGGCGAGCTGCTGCACGCTGTGTGATTTCTTTCTTATAAGCTTTGCGCTCTGTTTCTGTTTTCTTGGCAAGTTCTTTCTCTTTTGCTTGTAATTGCGCTTCGAGTGCATCAACTCTTGCTTTGGTTTGAGCTTCGGTTTCTTCTTGTTTACCTTCCAAAATGGCAATATAGCCACCTAATGCGGTTAACTTATTTTTGTTGGCTTCAAGTTCAGCATCAGTTTGTGCGCTGGTATTTAATGCTTGTTGTAGCTGTTGTTTTAATTCGGTGACTTGCTGTTGGTATTCATCATCTTGCTTACCATCGGGTAATACAAATATCGGCGCTGCAAAGTCAACATCATTTTTGACTAGCCTGTAGTACCAAATACTTAATCGATAGGCTAAGCGTAATGCCATTTCCGCATCATCAAGGTCATTGTGATAATCATGAACTGCTTGATTGCCCACTTTACGTAGTGAGTGGAAGACATTGATAATTGAATCATCAACCCAAGCAATTTTGGCGAGTTCTCGGGTTAGCTCTAATTGGGTATCAGGTATCTGAATGTCTAACAATTTTGCGATATGCTTGGCGGAAGCTTCGCCAAACATACGAAGTTTAACTAAGGTGGTATTAGGATCGTCAGGAAAGTTCTTTTCTGCCGCAAATGCTATGCGATACAGAATGTCGTTAACACCTTTTAAAAATTCAAAATTAGATTTTTTCACTGACGAACTACTCCTTTGACATAATTAATATTGGCAACTTTAATACCAATACTATTGTTCCTATTATTTTTCGCTTTCTATTCCTAGACGCTTCATCCAATTTGTTAGCGTTTGATGATCTTTTAAGCCTAACATTTGGGTAGCGTGTTTCTTAACATTACCGCTCGCCTTCAATGCTGCTTCAATATATTTTTTTTGATACTGCTCAGTAAGTTGAGTAATATCTACTTTGTCATTATAAGATAATACGACATCTGTACAATCATTACTTTGATGTCGATTAATTATCGCATCACTAAGATCTTTATCTGTAATAGTTTGTAAATCTGACCACAAGAACGCTCGGTTTAATGTGCTCCATAATTCACGAATATTGCCTAGCCATGATTGCGATAAAATAAATTTAATTCCATTTTCGGAAACTTTTTTACTTATGTAGTCTGGATGTTTGGACCCCGACTCATTAATTTGGTCTGTCAGTTGTTCAACTATGACTGGAATATCTTCTATTCGATCGCGTAGTGGTGGCATATTGATAATGCCCACCGCTAAGCGGTAAAACAGATCTTCTCGAAAATCCCCTTGTTCAATCAAGGTGGTCAAATCTTGGTGGGTGGCAGCAATAACGCGCACATCGACATTAATGGTTTTTGTATCACCAAGTCTGGTAATTTCACCTTGCTGTAATGTCCTTAGAAGCTTAACTTGTATATCAGGCTTTAATTCACCAACTTCATCTAAAAATAAGGTTCCACCGTTAGCTTGCTCAAATAGACCTGCATAATCTTTATCTGCGCCAGTAAACGCCCCTTTTTTATGACCAAACAGTGTTGAATCAACTAGATTTTCAGCAAGCGCACCACAGTTTACGACTCTTATAGGCTTATTGCCTCTCAGACTACCTTTGTGAATAGCATTTGCCATTAGCTCTTTACCAGTACCAGTTTCACCTAAAATAAGTGCTGGAACTTCAGATGCCGCTATTCTTTTAGCTTTTTCAACCACATCAGCCATTGTTTTTGACTTGGCAGTTAATTCTGAAAACGCCTTTTGTACCTTAGGTAATGAGGTCGCTATATGAGCAATGTTCTTCGAGGCAGACATAACGTATTCTTTACCGAAATCCAGTGGTATTTCGACTTCTTCAATAACGTTTTTCGGGGACGATTGCACAAAGCGAGTATTAGACTTTCCCTTTCCATGAAGCACAGAAAGCGTTGTCATAGCAGGTGTACCAGAAGTTAGGTTAATTGAGAGAATGTCTGACTCTTCAGATAACTTTGTGATCCACTTTCCTGTTTCGATTGAAATAGATTGGTAGTCAATTGGACTTTGGATTTGCGCTAAGTGGATTTTAATATCTTCAGATGGTCGGCTTATCATCGCCATCCGCTTTTTCAGAAAGCGCTCAAACGAATCCCACTTAGCTTCATCTTTGTTGGAAAGAATGACTATTTTATCAAATGGAACTTCGGATTTTGTCGCAAGTGAAACAATAGCAGCATTCTGTTCCTGTTCCATGTTTTCAATATCGCGATTACCAAGCCACGTAAAAAGTGTATGCACTGTCCAATTGCTTATTCTTATTCATTTGTAAATCATCTTACATGAAATAAAAAAAATTACCCATTAAAAAAGGCGAACCATCTCTGATTCGCCTTTTCTAAATCATGCGTTCACAATCTTAATTGTTGATCGACAACAACAGTTAACTAATCTTGATATGTTGAAACCGGAGGGCAACTGCAGATCAAGTTACGATCCCCATATACATCATCTATGCGGTTAACCGTTGGCCAAAATTTATTAGCGGCTGCCGCTGGTACTGGGAATACAGCTTGTGCAATTGAGTAATCGCGATCCCAGTTTGCATCAGTAATATCGGCTAACGTATGCGGTGCATTATGCAGTGGGTTATTTTCTAACGTCCACTCACCCTGCTCTACCTTGCGAATTTCATCACGAATACAAGTCATTGCTTCAATAAAGCGATCAAGCTCTGGCTTAGCTTCCGATTCTGTTGGTTCGATCATTAACGTACCCGCTACAGGGAAAGACATGGTCGGAGAATGAAAGCCATAATCTTGTAAACGCTTAGCTACGTCCATTTCCGTAATGCCAGACGCTTCTTTTATTGGGCGTAAATCAACAATACATTCGTGAGCAACACGACCATTTTTACCTGTATACAAAATAGGATAATGCTGGCTCAGTTTTTTCGCTAAGTAGTTCGCATTAGTTATAGCGTATTTAGTGGCATCAGTTACGCCTTTTCTACCTAATAGAGCAATATAAAGGTATGAAATACATAAAATGCCAGCACTACCAAATGGTGCTGCTGATACAGCGCCGTTACCTTTGGTTGTTTCATTTACCGTGACTAATGGATGATCGGGTAAAAATGGTGCAAGGTGTGATTTAACACCAATTGGTCCCATACCTGGGCCACCACCGCCATGAGGAATTGAAAAGGTTTTATGCAAGTTAAGGTGAGACACGTCGGCGCCAATAAACCCAGGTGATGTTAAACCTACTTGCGCGTTCATGTTTGCACCGTCAAGGTAAACTTGGCCACCATGCTCATGGATAATATTACAAATTTCAGCGATGGTTGTTTCGTATACGCCGTGTGTTGACGGGTATGTGATCATGATACAAGAAAGGTTATCAGCCATTTCACTTGCTTTAGCGCGCAAGTCGTTCATGTCTACGTTACCTTGTTTATCACAATCTACCACAACTACTTTCATGCCTACCATTTGCGCTGACGCTGGGTTGGTGCCATGTGCAGATGCTGGTATTAAACAAATATTACGATGTGCATCGCCTCGACTTTGGTGGTATTTATGAATAGCAATAAGGCCTGCATATTCACCTTGTGCCCCTGAGTTAGGTTGCATTGAAATATTGTCGTAACCTGTTAATTCAACTAATGCATCGCCTAGTTCGTCAATCATTTGCTTGTAACCCTGTGCTTGGTCCATTGGAGCAAACGGGTGCATATTAGCAAATTCAGGCCAAGATACAGGGATCATTTGGGCTGTTGCGTTTAACTTCATGGTACATGAGCCAAGCGAGATCATTGAATGGTTAAGCGCTAAATCTTTGTTTTCTAGTTTTTTAATGTAACGTAACATCTCTGTTTCTGAGTGGTACGAGTTAAACACTGGGTGCGTTAATATCTCAGATTCACGCACTAATGATTCTGGAATTGAAATATTACCTAAGGCGCGAACTTCAGCATCGATACCTTCAATATTTAAACCATGATCATCACCAAATAAAATATCAAATAAGGTGTAAACATCTTCGCGTGTTGTTGTTTCGTCAAGTGAGATACTAATTTGACTGTCTACGTCAGTACGTAAGTTAACGCCTTTCGCTAATGCGCGATTTACAATTTCAGCTTTTAAGTCGGTTGACACATTAAACGTTAATGTATCGAAATAAAAACCATGTAAAGGTGAAAGCCCTTTAAAGTTTGCTGCATGCGCTAAAATATCAGCAAAGCGATGTATGCGCTCAGCAATAACTTTTAAGCCTTTAGGGCCATGATATACCGCGTAAAACGCAGCCATGTTAGCTAGTAATACCTGAGCAGTACAAATATTTGAATTAGCTTTTTCACGACGAATATGTTGCTCACGTGTTTGCATTGCCATACGTAATGCAGGGTTGCCACGAGTATCTTTAGACACACCTATTATACGACCAGGTAATGAGCGTTTGTATTTATCTGATGTTGTGAAAAATGCGGCATGAGGTCCACCATAGCCCATTGGTACACCAAAACGTTGACTTGAACCAATAACAGCATCTGCACCTAATTCGCCTGGCGCTTTTAACAAAACCAAACTCATAATATCGGCAGCTACGGCAACAATACCTTTGTTGTCATGAATTTTAGCAATAAGGTCGCTAATATCAGTTACCTCACCGGTGGCGCTAGGGTATTGTAATAAGGCACCAAACACATCATGATCAGGCGCTTCAACCGCAGGGGCTACAATAATGTCAAAACCAAACATTTCTGCGCGTTGCTTAACAACATCAATAGTTTGTGGATAAACATCACTTGAGATAAAGAATAGGTTTGATTTTTTATTTTTTGAAACGCGTTTTGCCAGTGCCATTGCTTCAGCAGCGGCAGTGCCTTCATCTAATAACGATGCAGACGCTAGTTCCAAACCGGTTAAATCAATACACATTTGTTGGTAGTTTAGTAAAGACTCTAAACGACCTTGCGCAATTTCTGGTTGATATGGCGTATAAGCCGTATACCAGCCTGGATTTTCTAACACATTACGTAAAATTACATTAGGTGTTAATGTGCCGTAATACCCTAAACCAATATAGGTATCGTTTACGATATTTTTGCTGGCTATTTCTTTTAAGTCAGCCAAAGCTTTAACTTCTGTTTTACTTGCTTCAATCTTTGGTAAATCAGCTAAACGAATATCACTTGGAACAATTTCATTGATAAGTGAATCAACAGATTCTGCACCAATATCATTTAACATCGCTTGGGTTTGCACTTCGTCTGGGCCAATGTGACGACGAATAAAGTCTTGCGTTTGCTCTAATTCAAACAAAGATGGAGTAGTCATAAAACAGCGTCTCTTTAAAATACGTACTTAATAAATAAAAAAGAAAGCCCCAAACATCGTTTGGGGCTTTTAATTAATTGTTAACTTTTAATTAATCTTCGTCGATTGAATGCTCATAACCTTCTGCATCAAGAAGGCTTTCTAATTCACTTTCATCGTCTAATTTAATTTTGAACATCCAACCATCACCAAATGCATCTGAGTTAACTAACTCAGGTGAATCTTCTAGGTCTTCATTAACTTCTACAATCTCTCCAGAAACAGGCGCATAAATATCTGATGCCGCTTTAACAGACTCTGCAACTGCAACGTCGTCACCTGTACTCACATTATCACCAACTTCTGGTAACTCAACAAACACCATATCACCTAAAAGGCCTTGTGCATGTTCAGTAATACCAACAGTAACGATACCCTCGCCTTCATTTCGAACCCATTCGTGTGATGTAGCATATTTTAATTCTGAAGGAATATTGCTCATTTTTATTGTTCCTAATGTGTTATTAATTTTAAATCGCTTTAATGCACTAACTCGTTATTTACTATAGAGCATCAAATGAAAATATTACAATTATAATTGGCTTTGACCATTACGCACAAAGCTTGGTTTTACTACGTTAACTTTAACCAATTTTTTACGCATTTCAACTTCTACTGTATCACCAATTTTAACGCTACGAGGCACTCGTGCCATAGCAATTGAATGACCTAGTGTTGGTGAAAATGTACCTGAAGTTATTGTGCCTTCGCCATCAGCAGTAACAACCGTTAAACCTGAGCGTAATACGCCTTTTTCGGTTAATACTAAGCCAACAAGTTTTGGTTGATCGCCTGACGCTTTTTGAGCGGCTAATGCATCACGACCAATAAAGTTACGATCTGATGGCTCCCAACTAATAGTCCACGCCATGTTTGCCGCTAATGGTGAAACACTTTCGTCCATGTCTAAACCATATAAGTTCATACCTGCTTCTAAACGTAAAGTGTCACGAGCACCTAACCCACAAGGTCTTACGCCTGCATCTAATAATTGTTGCCATAAATCAGCAGCTTGTGCCTCTGGAACAACAATTTCGTAGCCATTTTCACCCGTGTAACCTGTCGTTGCGATAAATAAGTCGCCTGCCTGTACACCAAAAAATGGCTTCATGCCATCAACAGCTTGTGTTTGCTCTGCATTAAGTAATGTTGCTACTTTCGCTTTTGCTTGTGGGCCTTGAACTGCAATCATGCCAAATTCAGGGCGCTCTGTAATAGTAACGTTAAACCCTTGTGCTTGTTGATTGATCCAAGCTAAATCTTTTTCGCGTGTAGCTGAGTTAACCACTAAACGATAATCTGTTTCTGTGAAGAAATAGATAATTAAATCATCAATTACACCACCTTCGTTATTACACATTCCTGTGTATAACGCTTTACCTGCAACATTAAGTTTTTCTACATCATTAATAACTAAGCGACGTAAAAAAGCTTTTGCGTCTGCGCCTTGAATATCCACTATGGTCATGTGAGATACATCGAACATACCTGCATCTTGACGAACTGCATGATGTTCTTCAATTTGAGAGCCATAGTTAATTGGCATTTCCCAACCGTGGAAATCAACCATTTTAGCGCCGGATTCAAGGTGCTTTGCATGCAATACGGTTTTACTTGTCATAATAATGTACTCATTTATATGGTGAACTTACTCTGCTTTAATGTAAACGCTAACAAAAGTCACAATAAGAAAGACTAAGATAGCAGTAGAGCAAACACGCGATCTGGTAAAATTTGAGCAAGATTATACTCCTGCACTCATGTTGATACAACAACTAAAAACAACAAATTAAAATATTAACCCATATAAATAAAATATTCCGAATATAATTTCAAATTAACACCTAAAATACGGTCTTAACCGTTAATAACGAAAAAATCATATATTCCAACAAAGAAAATTCAGTGACAAAATGATAAAAGATTATTTTCTAGGTTCTAGCATAAGAATAAAACATAAACTTAAAGATTTAGTACCCTAGTGCTCTAGTACTCTAACTCTTATTTTTTAACGTTAGTTTTGGTTGATAAGTTTTTAAGCCAAGTGCGTGTTTTATTAATAAACTTTTCACTGGGCTAAGTTGATTAAGCGCGCTCATACCCATACCACGAATGGTATTAATTATCGGGTGATGAGGTTCAAATACTTTTTTAATCAGTGCCATGGCAGCAATCATATCGCTAGCCTCAGCTTTACGCCAACGTTGATAACTTGCTAATGACTTTTCAGTAAAACAGTGATCTGTTTCATTACTTTCAGCTAAGGTTTGCGCGATACTGGCGGCATCTAACAAGCCCAAGTTAACACCTTGTCCAGCTAATGGGTGAATGGTATGTGCGGCATCGCCAACAAGCACAACTTTGTTTTGTACAAAATCTTGGGCAAAACGCATAGTAAGGGGGAAGGTAAAGCGTTCGCTTTTTAGCGTTACATTACCTAATTTAGCATCACTTTGTGCGGTGAGTTCTTTGGCAAAGTCATCAGCACTGAGTTTAATTAAACGCTGAGCTTCTTGTGGTGAAGTTGACCAAACTATTGAACACATATTTTCACTAAACAATGGCAATAATGCTAACGGGCCTGTAGGTAAAAAAACTTGCCAGGCTGTATTGTTATGGCCCTGAGAACATTCAACCGTAGCAACAATGGCATGATGGTCGTAATCACTAAAAGTTAAATTCATTTGCATCTGCTTGCGTACCCAAGAGTGCGCACCATCGGCTCCAATGACCAATTTTGCAATAAGTGGTGTGTGATTAGTAAAACTGGCAAACACTTCAGAGTCGCCCATCGATAAACTTGTTAGATTTTCTTGAGTAAAAAACTCGATACCACTGTCTTGCTCTGCTTTTTGCCATAAGGCTTGACGAATTACATTGTTTTCAATGATCCAACCTAATTGCTCAAGCTGATAATTGTTATTAAGTTCATCACTGCTAAAGTCAATATGACCATTACCCGCTTGATCCCAAACGTGCATATGCTGATAAGCTTGAAGACGTTGATTGGTTATATTTTCCCACACGCCTAAATTTGCAAATAATTGCTGACTAGCGATATTAATTGCGCTTACTCGTGTTTCTGGTGTATCTGACAAAGGTGTTAATTGTGTAGTATCAACAATAGCCACACTTAATGACGTTAACTTACGAATAGCCAGTGCCGTTGTTAACCCAACCATGCCGCCACCAACAATTAAAATATCAAATTTTTGCATAATTTTTCACATTTAAGAGTATATTCTTCGCCAATAGTAATTGTCGCATAAATTAATAACCCATCGTTTTATTGACGAAAGCATTTTTAAGCGGAGTTAGATAATTGAGCACTTTCAAACCGATATTTCTTCCAATAACCAAAGGAGGCAAGTGATTAGAAAATAACGTGACTAATGAATCAGTAAGCTCAATAACAGCGTTATGATCTTGCTTTCTTTTTTCAGCATACATTGAAAGTTGTGCAAACTGTGCGTAGTCAGTATTTTGGAAAATCGCATCTTCAATATGTTGAGCAAGTTGTTGAACATCTCTTAAGCCTAAGTTGAATCCTTGCCCTGCTATCGGATGAATAGTATGGGATGCATTGCCAATTAACGCCATGCGATGATAAACCTGTGACTGTGCTTGTACTAAATTTAGTGGATAAACATGACGAACACCAAGCTTTTCAACACCGCCAAGCCAGCTACCAAACGCTTTTTCTAATGTAATTTTAAAGTCTTTATCTGCTAATGTTTTAACTTCTTGAGCTTGTTCAGGTGGTAATGTCCAAACGAGAGAGCAACGATGACTTTTTTCACTACCTGTTTGGGACGTTAGCGGTAACATTGCAATAGGACCAAATTCAGTAAAACGCTCATAAGCTACATTATTATGAGGCTTTACCATAGCAACATTAGTAATTAATGCTGATTGTTGATAAGGCTTTGAATTTATGGATATATTAGCCGCTTGTCGACACTGAGACTGTGCGCCATCGCAGCCAAGTAACAATTTAGCACTTATTTTCGCGCCTGATCCAAGCTCAACATTCACTGATTCTTGCTGCCAGTCAATCGACGTAATTATATCAGGACAAAACCAAGTAACTTGCTTGTTGTGTTTTAAAGTATTGAGTAAGGCTTTACCAATTTTCGCCATTTCAACAACATAACCTAAAGCTTCTACTTGATGATCTTTAGCCGCTATTCGCGCTTTACCATAATAACCTCGATCAGAAATATGAATATCTGCAATAGCTTGGCTAACATCGGTTAAATACGACCAAACACCCAATTCTTTAAGATAATTGGCGCTTGCATGTGACAAGGCTAAAACTCGATCATCAAAGCTTTGTTTCGGATCTTCGTGTAATGGATTTTTTTCAATCACAGCAATCGATAAGCCTTCACCTTGTTTAGGTTTAATAGCCGACAATGCTATCGCTGCTAATGCACCAGATAAACCGCCACCGGCAATAACAATGTCAAAATTTTGCTGTGTTAATGTCATAGATATCTTAATTTTTATGTTTATTTCTGAGCGGCCATTATTGATTCAATTTCTTTAATTGATTTTGGTGCATTTACCGTTAAATTTTCATGACCTAGATCAGTAACCAAGATATTATCTTCAATTCGAATCCCTATACCACGCCATTTTTCTTCAACGTCTATTGCATCAGCAGGAATATAAAGCCCCGGTTCGATGGTCAATACCATACCCGATTGAAACGGTCGGCTTTGACGTTTATTTTTCATCTGATAATCGCCTACGTCATGCACATCTAAGCCTAACCAATGTCCTAAGCCGTGAATAAAGTACTTTTTACAGGCTTTATCATTGAGCAATTGTTGATAATCACCAATTAGAATGCCAAGTGCTAACAAACCTTGAGTTAATACTTCACACGCTATATCGTTTAATTCACCAAGTGTAACACCTGGTTTAATCGCTGCTATGGCTTTATCTTGTGCTGATAATACTAGTTGGTAGAGCTGCTTTTGCGGTTCAGTAAAAATACCATTAATAGGAAAAGTTCTAGTTATGTCAGCGGCATAACCATGTAACTCTCCGCCAGCATCAATCAGTAATAGTTCACCATCAACTAAAGGCTGATCATTTTCAGTATAATGTAATATATTCGCATTATCGCCACCGGCAACTATGCTGTTATAAGCCGCATGTCTGGCGCCATGACGCGCAAATTCATGCAATAATTCCGCTTCTATTTGGAACTCATAAAGTTCAGGGCGACATTTTTCCATAGCGCGTTGATGAGCACCACCGCTGATCACATTAGCTTGCTTCATTATCGCTATTTCAGCAGCGCTTTTAATTAAGCGCATTTCGTTAACCACTTCTTGACAATCAAAGATTATATTCGGCGCAGTAATCCCTTGTCGCGACTGCCCTTTTACTTTAGCTAAACAACTCATAAGCTGTTGCTCATTTGCTTTATCAATACCATGACAAAACCACAACTGTTCTTTGTTGCCCAATAATTCAGTAAATTTTTCTTTAAAGTCGGCAAGATTAAACGCTTGATCAAACGCATAATGTGATTGGGCTTTTTCTGCACCTACCCTTTTGCCGTGCCAAACTTCTTGAAAAGGGTCTTTCTCACGACAAAACAGAAAACTTTGACCATCACCACTTTTTACCATGATCAAAATAGCTTCGGGTTCATTAAACCCTGTTAAATATAAAAAGTTTTTATCTTGGCAAAATAAGTATTCTGTATCATTACTACGAGTGACTTCTTTTCCCGCAAAAAATACAGCGATTGAATTATCAGCCATCTGATCAATAAATTGTTGACGACGAGTAACAAATTCGCTGTTGGGTAATGCGCAATTAATCATAAACAATCACTCTATTTATTAATGTATAACATCAGGTTTATTATTGGGTTCAGGAGGAGAGCCTAATTCAGTAAAACATAATAATGCAGACATACGTACGTATTCAGATATTTCATAATAAGCTTGCTCAGTGGCTTCGTCGTCTTCAAACTCATCAGACAGATTGGCAATTTCACCAAAATCTTTTAATATTTCTTTAACATCTTCCGATAAGGTTGTTTGATTTTTATGCTGCAAACCAAAACCTAAGTTAAATCCCTGTACCCAAACCCCTAATGCATGACCACGCTCTTCTATTGAGTCATCGTCATCAGGCAATAATAATTTAAAGCCGTATGAGTCATCTAAAATAGTTTGCCATACTTCGCTAAACATAATTTTAATAGTGTTTTTTAATGGATTAGGTAAACCTTCACCATTATTTAGCATGTCATTAACCAAGTTAATATAGTCGTTACTTTCAAAGCAATAACCCGCACACACAAGGCCAGTTAAAACACCATGGATTTCAGCCCCGTGGGCTTTTACATTTTCGGTAGTGATAATTGCTTGCACAGAAGCAAAATCTAAAGAAGATTCATCAGTCATTTAAAATTTCTGTTATGTCAATAATTGTTGTATCGTAACATTTCAGTTAGGCACGCGACAATAATTTCCTCGGTTAATGCTTGCATCTCAAGATCGCACTCGTTATAGTTTCCACCATTGTACCTGTAGGTTAAAGTTCTCTTTTTTATTAACTATTTTAGTAAGATAGAAAACCTACCCTTTAATTCTAAAAACATTATCACTAAGAGTAATTTGTTGTTATGAGTCAACACAGTGTGACCATTGATATTGCTAACCGCCGAATGAAAATTGCTTGTCCTAAAGGGCAAGAAACTTCGTTATTGCAGGCGGCACAAGAAGTGAATGAACGTTTAGCTAAGGTGCAACAACAAAGCAATACCACGAAAACACCTGAGCAAAACTTACTAATGACGGCATTAAATTTAGCGAATGATTTATTAATCAGCCAACAAAAGCAAGCCCAAGAAAAAATAGCGATGCAGAATCAAATTGATTTATTGCAATCAACTATTCAAAAAGCAGTAGGACAAAATAAGAAAAAAGCGTAAACCATTCATGTTACAAAGGACGGAAACATGAAAACCTTCAAAATTTTTATCTGCGTTATTATTCTTTGTCTATTAACAATTGTTTTATATTTTACAATTAAAGATAACTCTTTAATATCGAATGCTATAAAAATTGACAGTTTAAATACAAATAAACACTCAAACACCTCATTAAAAATCGTAAATAACTCTCAAAACACAACCGACAAACCTCTTGCGTTAGCTAGCAATCATTTTAGTCAAGCTGATTCTCCTACTGAAAGCTCTGATCAACCATACATAGTAGAATGCAATCTCGATGTAAAAAACGATCCAGAATCAGTAACTGAATTTAATAAAGAGATAAACAGCCAACTTAATATAAGTAAGCCTGATGAGCAGTTAGCCTCAATACTTTTTTTCAACAACAAATTAAGTATTCATGCAGAAAACAAAAATAGTAGAAACAACGCTTTAATCAATTACTTTAGAAAATCCCCTGATGAACCACTATCATTTCATCGTTTATTAACGCAATGTACCCAAGCTAGTTACTCATATTGCAATCAGGAATTTTATGATTCAATCACAACAATAGATAAAGATAATGGGAGCTTGTGGTTAACATTAGCCAGTATATATATTAAAGAAAACAAAATTGAACTAGTACAATCAGCTTTATTAAAAGCCAGCTATGCAAAAAACTTTAATGACTATTATTTCGACACCATAAAATTACATAGAAACACAATAGAAAAATATGCGCCAGAGAGCATTAATGAACAGTTAATTTCAGGGGTCGGCTATGCCGCCGCTCTTCCGCTAGGTTATAGCCATGCATTAGAATACTGTAATACGGCTCAATTAATAAAAACACAAGAACTATGCCTACAAATTGGGCTAACGATGGAACAATCAAGTAAAACAAGGTTTCATACAGGGCTAGGTTTGAGCTTACAACGAATTTATCATGATCGCCAAGGTAATCAGGATACCGTCGAAGCACTGACCATAAAAACTAGCCAAATATATGATTTTACTCTCTTAATGAAAGCTGCAAATTTACTTAGTTATGATAACCATTTAACAGAGCAATGGCTGAATATTGCGTTGGAATACAATGAAGCCAGCGCGAGTGACTTCTTAGTAAGCGAAGCGATATTACTCTCAAAAAACCCTAACTACCAACCATGCCCAATTTCACAATGGCCACACTACTGAATTTAATCATTTCATTGCGGCAGAATTATCAAAACCCAAGAATAACTGCATATAAATAAACCACTTGGCTCAGTTAGTAAGCATTCAGTACTTTAATCAATAAAAAACCTTAAATCTCTGGGTTAGATTAGCTATAATTAAACTAAGTCTTCTGGGGTGTTTGTATGTTTTCTATGTCCCTGAGCCGATAAGTTTTACCTTAGGAAATTTATCATTCGCTATTGAGCAAGCCCAGCTAGTACTGGGAAGCCTACGGCAAATGTGCAGTTTCCGCCCTGAACACACGGTGTTCAGGACTAAAGTTGACTGCGGCATTCTGGAAGTCTTACCTTTATTATCCTTCATAAATTATTTATTTGTTATTTATAAATTTTATTCTTTTTACTACTTTGATAGCATACCAAAACATCTTTCACATATAAGTCAGTCACTTGTTAACTGTGCAAAATAATCAACCAATTGGTATTTTTGATTCTGGTGTAGGTGGCTTATCTATCACTAGAGCTATTCATCAACTTTTGCCTAATGAATCCTTTATTTACCTTGCTGATTCTTTATATGCCCCTTACGGTAATTTAACACCTAAACAAATAACTGAGCGCGTTAATAAAATTGCGCAATGGTTTATCAACAAAAATGTTAAAGCACTAGTCATTGCCTGTAATACCGCTACGGTAAATGCAATCGAGCAATTACGCCTGAATATTAAAATTCCTATCATTGGTGTGGAACCTGCAATAAAGCCAGCTGTTGCTCAAAGCAAATCGAATAATGTTGCCATTATGGTGACTCAAGCTACAGCCAACAATGATCGCTTTATCAACTTAGTCAATAGGTATAAGCAAGGCGCTGAGGTTTATATTCAAGCTTGCCCTGGGTTAGTTGAAATTGTGGAAAATGATAATATTGATAGTAAGCACTGCCAAGATCTATTGCGGCAATATCTTACCCCTATGCTTAATCCAGCACACCAAACTAAAACAACAATAGATACTGTTGTGCTTGGTTGTACACATTACCCTTTTTTACGTGAAAAAATTATCTCTCTTCTTGGAGATAACGTAACATTAATAGAAACCTCTATGCCTGTGGCTAAGCAACTTGAAAGACAGTTACTAATGCGGCAATTAAATGCTGTAAAGGGACATATTGCCACTTTTAAATTCTATTCAAGTAGTGCTACTAAGCAGCAAGAGAAAGTTTTTTCACTTTTATGGCGAAAAAGCATAACTTTAAGAAACATAACTATCTAATTGATATAAAAATAAAAAACAAACATAAAACTAATTAAATCACCAATACACTTTAAGCCATTTAGACGTCTAGGCGTAAAAAAGGTAGCAATATTTTAAAATCCCGTTAGAATTATCATATTAACGATTGTGGCAAAATATTTGCTTCGTCTGTTTTCATTATTTTATTATTAAATTGAGGTTTTATGTCTAGGTATTATTTTACTTCTGAGTCTGTATCTGAAGGCCATCCAGATAAAATTGCTGATCAAATTTCTGATGCCGTTTTAGACGCTATTATTGCTAAAGATAAAAATGCCCGTGTCGCATGTGAAACTATGGTAAAAACTGGCGTTGCGATTATATCAGGTGAAGTATCAACTACCGCTTGGGTTGATTTAGAAGATCTCACACGTAAAGTAATCACTGATATTGGTTACACCTCTTCAGATGTCGGTTTTGACGGTGAAACCTGCGGCATCATGAACTTAATAGGTCAACAGTCCCCAGAAATTGCACAAGGTGTGGATCGTGTTAAACCTGAAGAGCAAGGTGCTGGTGATCAAGGTTTAATGTTTGGCTATGCAACAAATGAAACAGAAACCTTAATGCCTGCTCCACTATTCTATTCGCATCGTTTGGTAGAACGTCAAGCAGAAATGCGTAAATCAGGTGTATTGCCATGGTTACGTCCTGATGCAAAATCTCAAGTAACGTTTATTTATGAAGATAACAAGCCTGTTGCTATTGATGCCGTTGTACTATCAACTCAGCATAACCCTGAGATTTCTCAAGAAGATTTACATGAAGCCGTAATGGAAAATATTATTAAAGCGGTATTACCTGCAAATTTATTAACCAAAGATACTAAGTATTTCATCAATCCTACAGGACGTTTTGTTATTGGTGGTCCGGTAGGTGATTGTGGCTTAACGGGTCGAAAAATTATTGTTGATACTTATGGCGGTATGGCTCGTCATGGAGGCGGCGCTTTTTCAGGTAAAGATCCTTCAAAAGTTGACCGTAGTGCTGCGTATGCCGGTCGTTATGTTGCAAAGAATATTGTTGCGGCTGGACTTGCAGATCGCTGTGAGATTCAAGTGTCTTATGCCATTGGTGTTGCAGAGCCTACCTCAATTTCAGTAGATACTTTTGGTACTGGCAAGATATCAGAAGAGAAGTTAGTAAAAATTGTTCGTGAACATTTTGACTTACGTCCTTACGGCATAACTAAGATGTTAGACCTGCTACATCCTATGTATCGTCAAACTGCAGCGTATGGACACTTTGGCCGTGAACCATATGAAATGACAGTTGGAGATGATACCTTTACTGCCTTTTCTTGGGAAAAAACAGATAAAGCAGACGCATTAAAAGCTGCTGCGGGATTGTAATTCGGAGAGTTATTTTCGCTAGATCACAAGGCGAAATTAAGACATAAAAAACCTCATTAAATGAGGTTTTTTTATGTTTGTTTTTGTATTAACTTAATATAGCTATATGTTAGCAGTTTAGCTTTTTAACTATTTAAATTATCTAGTAATTGCTGAGCTTCAAACTGCTGTTGTGCATCACCAATACTGACAACATCCATTAAAATAACTTCGGCATTTTCATTGTCGCCAATTTCGATATAAACTTTCGCTAAGTCAAGTTTTGCAGCGGCACCATTATCATCTTCATCATCAACATCTAATTCATTTGCGCCCATTGAAAACTCAGGGAATTCATTAAGACCAACATCAATATTTGTACTGTCATAAGGTTCTATTTCATCCGAGTCAAGACTATCTGATAAAAGTGAGTCTACAGAAATGAAATCTTGTTCAGGTTCGCTTTCATCTTCACTAATTGTATCATTAGTATTTACAACTGCATCAGGAGTGGTGCTCAGATCATCTCCAATATCAAGTGCATCATCTACATCAAAATCATCATCTGACGAGACAGGAGCTTCTTCTTCTATGTTAGCAAGTAACTCATCGAAGTCTAAATTATCTAACTCTTGTATATCAGTTAGCTCATTGGCCTCTGATACTTCATGAGTGTTATTAGGTGAATTATCATCATCTGACAATAAATCAGCTAAAACATTACTATCGGTAAAGTCTGGGGTTAGCTCAATAGGTTCATCTGACTTTGCTTCATCGGTTAATTCTTCATCATTTAATAAATCGGTTAAGGTAGATTCATCAAACTCAGTTGAAATATCCTCTAAAATATCATCATCAATATTTTCATTTGGCTCTGAATCACCAAAGAGACCTTCACTTGCTAAATCTATACCATCATCAGCATCGTCACTTTCTACTGTATTAAAAATATCATCTAAATTAATGTCTTTAGAACCCGACGAGTTCGTCTCAAGTAATGAATCTTCATCTGTTGCAGCATCAGGTAAAGCACTATCAACATCAGCTAATATCTGTTCAATATCGATATCATCTTCAGATAATTCAGCATTTTCATCTTCTATTTCAGCTTGTTTATCATCCGCGACATCACTATTACTTTCACTTTCTGCAAGAAGAGCATCAAGATCAATATCCGACGCATCAAAGTCTTCCGTCCCGTTTTCATTATTATCGGCTTCATCTGATTTATGCCCTGCCAAAATATCGCTAAAATCAGCGGCTAAGAATGGCGCAACATATTCTTCGGTGAAATTATCTATTAATGCTTTGTTGCCGTTTTCTTCACCGCTATTAGCATCCTGTTCATCGTTGCTGTTATCTATTTCATCTGGCTCGTTTATTTCTGCGTTATCCGCAACAAGTTCCGGCTCGGCTGGTGCTTCTGTGTTTGACTCAGCTGCCATTGAATCCATCAATGCATCAATATCATCGGGATCCGTTATTTCTGCGTTATCATCTTCTGGCTCTGGCTCGGCTGGTGTGTCTGTGTTTGACTCAGCTGCCATTGAGTCCATCAATGCATCAATATCATCGGGATCCGTTATTTCTGCGTTATCATCTTCTGGCTCTGGCTCCGATGGTGCTTCTGTGTTTGACTCAGCTGCCATTGAATCCATCAATGCATCAATATCATCGGGATCGGTTAATTCGACATTATCGTCATCAGACTCACTTGCAACATCGATAATTTCATCTTCAGAAGACTCATCTGCAGGGCCGGAAGCCATTGAATCCATTAAAGCATCAATATCATCAGGGTCGGTTAATTCTGCTTTTTCTTCTTGGATATCTTCCAACGTTTCGTCAATATCAGTTGCATCAAGTAACAAATCATCTAGTAAACTTTGATCTAATGTGCCACCTTCAAGTGCTTCACTTTCTTCCTCAGGCTCTTCTTCTAAGCCTGATAATAATGAATCCAAATCGCTTTGATCTAATGCACCACCTTCTAGCGGCTCTCCGTCTTCTCCTAGTGATATTTCTTCTAAATCATCAAGCTCGTCTAAATCATCTAGACTTCCCATATCATCATCTAAATGGATAACATCATCTTCAAGTAATTCTTCACTTAACGCATCTAAGTCATCAGCGAATAAGTCACTATCATCACCCTCTGAATTTTCAGAAAGGTCTATAGACAACTCGTCATCAAGAGATAATTCATCATCTAGAGATAGCTCATCGTCTAGTGATAATTCATCATCAAGGGATAAAGATTCATTTTCAGGTACTTTTACTTCAACGTCTTCGCTAGGTGTGGGTATAGTTTCAGCGGTTGTTTCTTGCTTAGGACTAGGCTCTTCAGATTTTTTGCGTTTGAAAAATAAAAATGCGCCACCTATTAATAAACTTATCGTTGTTAACGCACTCAAAATTATAAATGCGGGGCTCGATAAAAAGCTTCCTTTTTGTAGCTCTGCTTGTTGCTTCGCTAATAAAAGTTCTTGTTTACGTTCATCATCATTCTCTAACAATGCTTGAAGCTTAGCATTCGCATTGTTCATTTGTATTTCAACTTCTTTACTTTTAGCAACTTCTTCTTTCATTTCAGTAAGTTGATTATCAAAAGCATTGAGTTTTTCTCTAAGTGCTTCATTTTCTCTTAGAATAGCTTGTAAGCCATCTATTGAATCAAGCACATCATTTTGAATAGTTTCTAATTTTTTGGTTTGATCACTACCAAAGTTTTGTAGTTTTTCATTTATTTCTGTTTTGGCAGCATCTAAGTCTTGTTTTTGAACCGATTGAGTTTTCGACTTAGGCTTAGCATTTTGACCACTAGTATTTTTATTCCAATTAGTATCAGCTTCTTCCGACTTTATTTTTGCCGTAAGCGGATCAATTCTGCCGATTTCTATAATTGAAGGTAACAATAATATTTCACCATCAATCATGTGGTTTATATTATTGTCATTAAATGCATGAGGGTTTTTCGTGAGTATTGCCTGCATAACTTGATATACAGAAAATTTAGGATCTGGGCGAGTTTGAATAGCAATATTCCACAAGGTGTCTTGCGAAGTAATAGGTCCATATTGACTGAAAGCGAAAGCATCTGTGGATTTTGCACCACGAATGCGTACACCACTTTCTTCATAAGCATATGTGATTGCGCTAAACACGCTAATACTGATAAATAAAGCCTGCCAGAGGCACAGGCATAACAGTCGCTGCATTAAGTTTTCCTAACAGTTCTTAAACTGTCGCCAATTATTTGGCAACCAGTAATCTTTAAATTTTAAAGCAATGTTTATTCCAACTGTATCTATAATAACAATTTAGCACAGAAAGTCTTTTAAAAAAGTAAAGAAATAAATAAAAAAAACTCGTCATTACTTTAACGACGAGTTTTAATTTTTCTTTAATATATCTGGTATTTAGCTAAAGAACCTAGCTAACTTGATTAAGATAAGTAATCTTTTATTAGTAATTCAGCAATTTGAATACTATTTGTTGCTGCACCTTTACGCACGTTATCAGCAACGATCCACATATTCATGCCATTGTTGTGACTGATATCTTCGCGAATACGACCAACAAATGTTGCATCAACACCACTTGCTTCACCAATTTGTGTAGGGAAATCTTCATCATTTTCACAAACTTCGATCCCTGGTGCTTGTTTTAATAATTCTTTCACTTCATCAGCTGAAATAGGTGAGCGCGTTTCAATATGTACCGCTTCACCATGACCAAAAAATACAGGAACACGAACAGCCGTTGGGTTAACTCGAACACTATTATCACCTAATATCTTCTGCGTTTCCCAAACCATCTTCATTTCTTCTTTGGTGTAACCATTTTCTTGGAATACATCAATTTGTGGAATAACGTTAAATGCAATTTGACGAGAAAATACTTTTGGATCAACCGGCTTACCACTTAATAAATCAGCACATTGTTTAGCTAATTCATCCATTGCTTCTTTACCTGCTCCAGAAACCGATTGATAAGTACACACGTTAATACGGTCAATACCTACAGCTTCATGAATAGGCTTAAGTGCCACTAACATTTGAATTGTTGAGCAGTTAGGGTTAGCGATAATATTACGATTACGATAATCAGCTAGTGCTTGAGGATTAACTTCTGGGATCACTAATGGAATATCGTCGTCATAACGAAACTCAGAAGTGTTATCGATAACAATACAACCTGCTTCACCCGCCATTGGGGCAAATTTAGCTGAAATATCGCCACCTGCTGAGAAGAAACCAATTTGAGCTAAGCTAAAATCAAAGGTATCTGCATCAATAACTTCAACACTTTCACCATTAAATTCAATAATTTCACCTGCAGTTCTAGCGCTGGCTAATGGATATAATTTATTTACTGGAAATTCTCTTTGTTCCAAAATTTCAATAATGGTTTTACCGACAAGTCCTGTTGCTCCTAATACGCAAACATCAAATTTTTGTGCCATGCCCCTCTCTCTTCTCTTTACTGTGTTTAAACGTTTTTCATCATTAAACGTTATTAAATCCAAGGTGATACCAAACATCACTCTTTGCCTGTTCAGTCATACTTATTTTCATTGCGGAAAACTCTCTACGAGCAGGATAGTTTTTCCGAATATGGTCAAAACCATGACTAAAAATTTGTTGACGAAATATACCATCATCTCGACGCACATCGTAAACCAATTTCACTAATTGGTTTAGTAATATCTCATTAAATGGCTGATTAATTGTTAAACCAGAGATATTTGCTTCTATTAAGTAATTTTTCAATTGCTTTTTAGGTGTTATTTCGAGCTGTTGACATAATGCCTGATAGAGCATTTCTGTGCCACGAGCTTTTCCTTCTAAGCTATAACCAGCAATATGAGCAGTTGAAATTTCACAAAAAGGGATCAGTTCATGCAAAATATTAGGTTCATCTTCCCAAACATCCAGCACTAATTTGAATTCTCTACCTGAATTTTTTAAAGCTAACAATGCCTTATTATCAATAACTTCACCACGACATGCATTGATTAAAATTTGCTGGTCACTTAACTGACTTAATCGACCATGGTCAAGCAAATGATAAGTCGCATACTCACCTGTCATCGTTTTAGGTACATGCAAAGAAATTACATCGCAAGCAAGCACTTCATCTAAAGTGGAAAAGATTCGCTTATCAGAACTTTGCTCAGCTAACAAAGGATCGCATAACAAGTACTTTATTCCTAATGCATCCAACTTTTCACTTAGTCTGCTGCCTGTATTACCTGCACCAACAATACCAACTGTCATCTCAGATAAGGTTAAACAATAGCGCTCTGCTAATATCACTAAACTACTCAGGACATATTCTGCAACAGAGATAGCATTACAACCAGGAGATGATGAAAAGCCTATACCGCGTTGTTGTAAATAAGCTTGATCAATATGATCAACACCAATAGTTGCAGTACCAACAAATTTCAAACGAGTATTTTTTTCAAGCAACGTTTTATTTACTTGTGTGATTGAACGAACCAATAATACGTCTGCTTCTTTGATAGCTTCAGCAGATAATGTACGGCCAGCAAACGGATGTAAATGACCAATGTCTTTAAAAAAATCTGCCGCATATGGCATATTCTCATCGTAAAATATATTCATCTAATTTTCATTTACTACGTTATTATAATGTTGCACATAGAAAAAAAGCCGTTAACTTTCGTTAGCGGCTTTAATACTTAATATTAAGTAAACCGTTAACGGTTATTTATATTTTTTCATCACGAGGGTTGCATTGGTGCCACCAAAACCGAAGCTATTTGACATTGCCATGTTAATTTCAGTTTCACGCATTTCAGTCACAATATCTAAACCTTGAGCTTGCTCATCGAGTGTTTCAATATTAATTGAAGGGGCAACAAAATTATTTTCCATCATTAATAATGAATAAATAGCTTCGTGCACGCCTGCAGCACCTAATGCGTGACCTGTCATGGCTTTAGTTGCACTAATTGCTGGCGAGTCTTTACCAAATACTTCTTGTATAGCTCCCAACTCTTTAACATCGCCAACAGGTGTCGATGTACCATGCGTATTTAAATAATCAACTTTACCTTCAACTCCATGCATTGCTTGCTGCATACAACGAACGGCGCCTTCACCACTTGGAGCAACCATATCGTAACCGTCTGAAGTTGCACCATAGCCCACTATTTCAGCATAAATGTGTGCACCTCGTGCTAATGCATGCTCTAATTCTTCAACAACAACCATACCGCCGCCGCCAGAGATAACAAAACCATCGCGATTAGCGTCATAAGTACGAGAAGCTTTTTCTGGTGTGTCATTATATTTAGAAGATAATGCCCCCATGGCATCAAACATCATGGCTAATGACCAATCTACTTCTTCGCCGCCGCCAGCAAAAACAATATCTTGTTTTCCTAGCTGTATTAGTTCTGCCGCATGTCCAATACAGTGCGCACTCGTAGCACATGCTGAACTAATAGAGTAATTAACCCCTTTAATTTTAAAAGGAGTAGCTAAACATGCTGAACATGTGCTCGACATAGTTTTTGGCACCGCGTAAGGACCTACACGCTTTACGCCTTTTTCACGTAAAGTATCTGCTGCTTGAACAACATTATCCGATGAAGCGCCACCAGAACCAGCGACAATACCTGTTCTAAAATTTGATACTTGATCATCCGTTAATTTAGCATCGGTGATAGCTTCTTGCATAGCAACATAAGCATAACCTGCTGCATCACCCATAAAGCGAAGCGCTTTACGATCAATATGTTCTTTTGTATCAAGTGTTGGATTACCCCAAACTTGACTACGAAGTCCTTTTTCTTCAAAGCTTTCAGATTTTGTGATCCCTGAACGCCCTGCTTTTAATGAGGCTAATACTTCTTCTGCGTTGTTGCCAATACTAGAGACAATACCTAAACCGGTGATTACGACACGTTTCATTCAACTTACCATCTAATAAATTTTAAAAAATACGGGCGTATCATACAGATATTTACCCATCATACTGGTCTGTCCAGCGTACACTTGTACACTGATTTTCGCAAACCATGACAAAGAAACTCAATTATAGGTAAAATAATCACAGTGATATAGTAAAATTTGTCTTAATACTAAACAGACTATTTATTAACCAAATCAAAGTTGTATTCGTGAGCGTTAAACAAACAAACGAAGGTTAATCTGGTTATTGAAGTTTACCTATTTACTTGCTGTATCTTTGTTATCCGTTCAATTATATATTTCATTTATTGGGTACTGTGATCTGTGGACAAAAAACCTCTCAGAGCTGAGTATTAAAGGCTTACAGACTGTGTTATTAATTTTGACAAGCGAACAGCCATTACCTACAATCAATGCCTTGCCTCTAAGCCTTTTAATTCTCGCTAAGTGATCAATAAATTAGTTCAATTGGTATAAGTTGTGATCAATAACCCAAACATAAGTTTTAGAGCAGACGGCTCCCCTTACTCAGAAGAATTCAGTGATATTTATTTTGATACAGAATCTGGCTACCAACAAAGTAGTGAGGTTTTCATTCAAGGCAATAACATTCAGCAGAAGTTACTCAACAGTATAGGCACCTTTACCATTGGTGAAACAGGCTTTGGTACTGGACTAAATTTTTTGCTCACTTTAAAGCTATTTATATCGCTATATAAACAATTACCACAAACTAATTTACATTTTATTAGCGCAGAGATTACCCCATTAACTCGGGAACAAATACAACGTTCATTAGCCAGTTTTCCAACTTTATCTAAAGAAGCAGCTTTGCTACTTGAGCATTACCCCGAGACATTTTCACCCCAATGCACAATTGAACTATTAGGTGGTAGAGTAAAACTCACCTTGTTATTTCAAGATGCTACCAGTGGTTTTTCACAACTTCACACTACTAGAAACGGACTAGTCGATGCTTGGTACTTAGATGGTTTTTCCCCTGCAAAAAACCCACAAATGTGGCAAGTAGCGTTATTTGAACAAATTGCTCGGCTTTCCAAGCCACAAGCGAGTATCAGTACATTTACCGTAGCCGGACACGTTAGAAGAAAGCTAATTGATGCCGGTTTTAGGCTTGCAAGAAAAACCTACATAGGCCAGAAGAAAGAAATTTTAATAGGCATTTTTCAACAAGGTAATAACTTAGGTAAGGCTTACCAACTTCGCCCAAAAATTGTTAAACCACAGTTTGCAACAATCATTGGTGGTGGTATTGCTTCTGCTTGTGCCGCATACGCTTTAACACAACAAGGTGTGAAAGTTACCCTGCTGTGTAAAGACTCAACGGTAGCTCAAGGCGCTTCAAGTAATAAAATAGGTGCATTATTTCCATTACTACATCAGCAGCAAGACGATATAAGCCTTTTTTATCATCAAGCCTTTGAATATGCGATTAGTTTTTATCACCAGTTACTAGAAAACGGATATCACTTTAGTCATAGTTGGTGTGGGTTATTAGACATTGCTTACAAAGATTCTTTAATAAAAAGGCAAGAAATATTTAGCCAAAATAAAGCTTGGCCAAAGTCATTAATACATAGTGTCAATAGCCAACAAGCAAGTAAGCTAGCTAATTTACCCTTAGCTTACGGTGGCTTATTTATGCCACGCGCTGGTTGGATCGCTCCTGCTGAACTTGTAAAACAACTTTTTAAAGCGGCCAATGACACTAATAATCTAAGAATAAAAAACAATATTGAAGTTACCGAATTAACACAACTTGATGATAAAAAATGGCAAATTAATACCAATGAAGGGGCTATTCATGCGCATGTTGTTATACTTACAGGCGGTGCTGAAGCAATTCCTTTAAATGTAAATAAAACCTTGCCTTTAACCTCGGTAAGAGGGCAAATAAGCGCGATGCATAGTAATGTAAACATAGGAAAACTATCGACAGTTATTTGTCATAAAGGCTATTTAACGCCTGAAAATAAAGGTCTACATTGCATTGGAGCAACCTTTGATAAAGATTCATTTGATATGCAAGAAAAGGAAATTGATGATGAATATAACTTGAATATGCTTAATAAATGCTTACCTGGTCTCACCGATTGGCAATTAAATCATGTGGCATCAAGTAAAGCTCGTTTAAGGTGTATGACACCAGATCATCTGCCCGTAGTAGGTGCGATGCCCGATATTGACGCCCATAAAAAGACATATGCGCATTTAGCAAAAGATAAAAACTGGCGTTTTAATACCCCAGCACCATGTATCGATAATTTATATACTTTAACGGGTTTAGGTGCGCGAGGGTTATGCACAGCGCCATTGCTTGCTGAAATTCTTGCCGCGGATTTATGTGGTCAACCTTATCCTGTAGATAACCAGATGCTATTTAATTTGGCGCCTAATCGCTTTATTATCCGCGATATAATAAAGCGCCAAGTTAATGTTTAACCAAATATTAATATGAGCGGGTTATTAATAATAATGCCTTGTAAATTTACGCAGTAAACGCTTGGCTTAATTCAGCCCAATACTGCTTTACAATAATGCGATCATCCGGTGACAACTCAGTACGAGCCGCTTGAACTTTTTCAGTAATATCATTAGCTAAAGCTGTTGTTAATGCCTGAGATTCATCACCAAATTGACTTGCGGATAAACTAATAAAGCCCCGTAAATAGCTACTTGCAAACAGTTCATCGCTACTAGCGTCATTAGCAACTAAATCATCTAAATATTGATACAATTGCGTTAGGTTATTAAATTTCAAATTATTTTCCAAAGATTTACTCTCCAAATATATTCTGTACCAACTTAGGTAATTATGAGTTTTATAATTGCAACTACTGCGGACTTGCTACTGGATAAAGTACTTGATCATTATAACCAGTAGTTACTGTCATAAAGCCCGATAGCATTTTATCAGTTTCACTGTCACCCGTATCAACAATTAATGGTCGAGCATTCAACGCCATTAATTTAGTTTTAGTTGCTATGATAATGATATTATCTTTGCCTATTTTGTTGATAATGCGCGGACTCAACTGCTGGTTACCCCGCCCAAAAATATGACCCTGACCGCCAATTAATGTGATCACTAACTTAACCGGTTGATTTGAAGATTCAATTAATTGCCACAATTGAGGCTCTGTTGCGTCATTCATTATAAGTTGCTGCTCTTGAATAACATCAACCCCCAAAAGCGTATTGTTAATAGCAAGCTCTTCCATTAAAAATGCTGTTGTTGAGCCAGAGCCTATAATAAATAATTGTTCTTCCATTTGGTTAATCACATCAGCCGCAATATCCTGCAAGACTAATTCATCAGACTCTTTTCCGCCTGACTTTACTGCCTGTACATAACGCAATTCACTAGGGACTTGCATCTCACCATAACGTTTTGCTTTAACAATGCCATCTCGAAAAAGGGATTCATCAATATCCATTACATCGGCATCTGTAAGCGTTACTAATTGATTGGTCACCATAAGCTCTACCACACGTCCAGCTGCCTTAGGTGTAACAGCATAAACACCTGAGTGTATTTTACAGCCAGCAGGAATACCTAAAACAGGAAATTGATCTGACACTTTATTACATACATTTCGAGCTGTACCATCACCACCAGCAAACAACAACAGGTCAATACCTTCATCGAGTAGTGCTTGCACGGTATTCTCAGTATCTTTAGCTGAGCTTATTTGTTTACCACCAGACTCTGGCATCCCTAAGTGATGAACAACACTGACATTAAAGCCTAATGATTTAGCTGTATCTTCTCCCATTGGCCCGCTTGCTGTATAAATATGTATCTGAGCCGCATATGGTTTTAATATTTCAAGTGCAAGTTGAGCTCGTTCATTTGCCTTTGCCTTAGCACCTAAAGACAAAGCTTGTTCAGCAAGGCCTTCACCATCACTTCCTTTTAACGCAACACTTCCGCCAATTCCTGCAATAGGATTTATAATTAAACCTAGTTTAAACATCTTGATATAACTCAGAATCTAGTTCAAATTGTGATAAGTTCAATGGTGTATTCACTTGATAAAAATCAGCTAATACATCAATAAACTGTTGGGCCCGCTTAGGAAAGCCTTCTTTTAAATATTTTTTTACTTGTTGATAAACCTTCAAACGAAAACTTGTATGGTCAGCTTCATAACCGTTTAAATTATCAGCGGAAACATTAAACGCCTTATTAGACGCTACACAAAATGCCCATTCAAGCGCTTGAGGTTTTACTTCTACTTGCTCAAATTGCTTTTGCTGTTCTTTATCACGGCCATCAGGTAGATACCAATAACCGTAATCTTCCAATAAGCGGCGAGCTTGCCCTGCAATACACCAATGAGCAATCTCATGTAAAGCACTTGAATAATAACCATGAGCAAAGATAACTTGGTGGTAATCACATTCTTCATTTATAGGTAAGTAAACCGGCTCACTTTCGCCTTTCACCAATTTTGTTCGATATTGGCTATAGAAAGTAATTTCAAATAAGGTCATTAAATCTTGGTAATGATGTGGCATTATTTTGAAAGCGGCAACATAAGTTAAATAATTTGGCGCATATTCTAACGAAAAATGACAACAATAACATTGTCATTGAGGTTATTTACCAAAGAAATAAACCTCATTGAAAGTAAAAAGTAAAGGCAATTAGGTATATGTTATTGAGCTGTATATTAATAGGTTATAAAAGTTAAACATCATCCTCTATATTATCTTTACCCTGAGTACGCTCAATACTGTCAAGTTTATGATGAATAGCTGATTTAATCATCATATAAGCACTAATAGGTGCGGTTAATAATAAAAAAATTGAAATTAGAATTTCTTTTACACTTAAGGCGTCTTGTGACGTACTAAAAAAAACCATGGCAGCTGTTAACAAAGATGCCATACCTAAAGTTGTTGCCTTCGTAGGCCCATGTAAGCGCATGAAATAATCAGGCATTTTCACTAAACCTATAGAGCCAATAAGTACAAAGGAGCCACCAATTAATAATAATATTGAAATAATCCATTCAGTCATAACTTGCCCTTTATTCGATGATATCGCCGCGTAATAAATATTTACATACAGCAACAGTACTAACAAAGCCTAACATTGCTATTAATAAAGCCGCTTCGAAATATAATTCCGTTCCCATATTCATGCCGTATAAAATAATCAGCGCTATACTATTAATATACATAGTATCAAGTGCAAGTATTCTATCAGGAACAGATGGTCCTACTAATAAGCGCCATACATTTAATAACAAAGACAGTCCTATCATCGCGAAGACAATTAATATAACAGTATCTAGCATTGAAATATCTCCTTAAGAGGTGCTTCGTAACGCTGTTTAATTGTTTTGATTAATTCCTGCTCATCGGTAAGATTTAAAACATGGATTAATAAGTAGCGTTGTTGTGGTTTTTGACCTTCTACAAAACATTCACGCCATGGATAAACTTCGGCGCTAACGGTACCTGGCGTTAAGGATACTGTACTGGCCAAAATGGTAATGGGCATACTATGCGTTAAGTCCAAAGGAACTTTAACAAAACCTGGAGTCAACTTTTTAGTTGGGCCTAAAATTAAAATGGCAACCTGAACATTAGCAGTAATAATATCGTATAAAACCAACATTAAATGACGAATAGCTAAAACTGGTTTAATAATTAATGGTTGTTTAGTTCTAAAAGGACTGGTTATCAAAGGAATAGTAATAGCAAGAATCAATGCTAAAACAATATGCCCTGTAGATACACTATTATTTAAAAGTAACCAAACAAGGAACAATAATGTACTGGTAATAGGAGTAGGTAACCATTTAAATCGAGTTTCTAGTCGCATTACTGGTCTCCCGAAAGAATAATGTTAATATTATTATTAAAGTCATGTAATTGAGTAGCTGCATCTATGGCATATTCACTCAATGGTCCGGCAAAAATACTCATTAATGGCGCACTAACAATTAAAATTAATAATGCCGCTAATTCAGCCGGTTGAACACGCTCTTGTTGTATTCTTTCCGGCGATCTATTATCAGTTACTTTACCCTCAAACTTAGTTTGATGGTGCCAAAACACCGTACTTCCAGCTTTAGAAACAGCAAATAAAACAGCTAAACTCGCCAGTAAATATAAAGGCCAAAATATAAAGCTGTATTCATAATTAACGGTTGATTTTAGCAACCATACTTTACCAATAAAACCAGATAAAGGCGGCATACCGATAACAGCTACAGCAGCAATAATAAAACAGGTTCCTAATAGTTTAGGCTGAGAAACTGGCGTACCAACAGTGATCCTATCCGCAACTTTTCCTCGTTGACGACCAATTAAATCGGCTAATATAAAAAGTGCTGCGGTAACTAAAGTAGAATGAACTAGATAATATATAGCAGCCGAACTAGCCTCCACTGTTTGTACTGTAACTAAAGCAACTAAAGTGCCTACAGAAACAATAACCAAATTAGCGATTAGTTTTCGTAAATCTTGGCTTGCTAGCACGCCCACGGCTCCCATAACAATAGTAGCAAGTGCTAACCACCATAACCAATCTTGCGCCATATGAGCTAATTCGCCTGCATCATCGCCAAAAATCAATGTATAAACGCGCATCATTGAGTACACACCTACTTTGGTCATTATCGCAAATAATGCAGCAACAATAGGTATCGCAGTGGCATAAGTATTAGGTAACCATAGATGTAAAGGTAGTAAAGCGCCTTTTAAAGCAAAAACGACTAGTAATAATAAACCACCAATTTTCGCAAGATAAACATCATCTCCTTGTAAAAGCCCTACTTTTTGTGCCATATCAGCCATATTCAAAGTGCCTAAAACGCCGTATAGTACACCTAGAGCGATTAAGAACACCGCAGAACCTACAAGGTTCATTATTACGTATTGTAATGCAGCCCGAGTATTTTTTTTATCTCCACCATGCATTAATAAAGCATATGAAGCTATAAGTAATACTTCAAAAAATACAAATAAGTTAAAAGCATCTCCCGTTAAAAATGCACCATTTACACCAAAAATTAAAAAGTGCACGAGCGGGTGAAAAAAACTACCTTTTGCATCATCGCCAGCACTTGCATATAAAACACATACAATGCCCAATAATGCTGTTAAAGAAGTTAATAACGTAGAGAGAGGATCTGCAACTAATACAATGCCAAACGGGGCACTCCAGTCACCAATAGCATAAACCTGGGTACCATCTGCTTGCACTTTTAATAATAAAACAATTGAAATTAAAAATGTGACAACACTAAGCGTAACAGAAACAAAACGTCTAAGACTTTGGTTTTTTCCACAAGGTGGCATTAATAAAAGGATGCCTGCCAACATAGGCAGTAATACAGGTAATGAAGTCAAATGCTGAATCATCTCTTCACCTTATTTTCTGGCACTTGTCCGTTAACATGGTCATTCCCTAAATCAGCTCGGCCTCTTATCGCTAAAATAACCACAAATGCGGTCATAGCAAAACCAATTACAATTGCAGTTAAAACAAAAGCCTGCGGTAATGGATCAGCATATTCACTACTGTGCCCAAGAACAACAGCACTATTGAGACTTAGCCTACCTGATGAAAATAAAAATAAGTTAACCGCATAAGAAAGCATGGTTAACCCTAACACTACGGGGAATGTTCTTGAGCGTAAAATTAAAAATACGCCACAAGAAACCAAAATTCCAACGCTAGCTGCATAAAGTAATTCCATTAAATATTCACCTCTTCTTTAGGCGCATTAGCAGTTAATTCACCAAGGTGTGCTAATATCATTAATGTTGCCCCTACTACCGTAATATAAACACCGAGATCAAAAACTAAAGCACTTGCTAGTTCAATATTTCCAATAAAAGGAATATCGAAATAATCAAACCAGGTTGTCATAAAAGGTCTACCAAAAAACCAACTACCAACACCTGTTAATAGTGCAATAGCAAGGCCAGATGCAATAATTTTTCTATAGTTTATGGTTAAGCGTTCTGATATCCAATTCGAACCATGAGCGATATATTGTAAAATAAAAGCAATAGCCGTTATTAAGCCCGCAATAAATCCACCACCAGGCAGGTTATGGCCACGTAAGAATATATATACCGAAACTAATAATGCTAATGGCAATAATGATTGAGAAATACTTGCTAACAAAATAGGATAACGCTCTCTCGCCCAAGGTCGCCCTTCACTGTCACTACCTGGCATAAAGAGTGGTAAATTAATCAATAATTTAGAAATACCTAATGCTGCAATCCCTAATACACAAATTTCCCCTAAAGTATCAAACCCACGAAAATCAACCAAAATAACATTAACAACATTAGTGCCGCCACCACCTGTTTTAGCGTTAGCAATAAAAAAGTTGGAGATAGATTCAAATGGGCGAGTGATTAGTGCATAACAAATACTACCTACGACTATACCTAATCCTGCTGAAATACTTATATCACGTATAATACGCATAGAGCTTGACTCTTTAGGCGAACGCTGCGGTAAGAAAAACAACGCTAACATAAGTAAAACAATAGTAACCACTTCTACCGTTAATTGTGTTAATGCTAAATCAGGCGCGGAAAAGCGAGTAAAAGCCACTGAGACCATCAAACCCACCACAGAAATCATCAACAAAGAAACCATTCTGGTGCGATACCAAATAACAGTACTTATTGCACCTATCATTAATAATGCAGCGCCAACTGCACTATGCATGCTAACAGGCGTAAGCTCTTTGGTGCCTACTAACTCATGCATTTCAAATAAGGGCCAACCTGCGCCAAGCAGTACAATTAAAAACATCAGCATTAAATAACGTTGTAAAGAGCCATTTTCTATCGCCCCTATTTTACGTTGACACCATTTAATCATGACATAAATACTGTTATCAAAAGCTTTTTTAGCATTTAAAGGGGGAAGTGATGCTTGGAATGTAAATAAATGACGTCGTTGCGTATACATAAATAAACCACCTGTAACCGCAAAAGCACTCATCAATAAAGGTAAATTAAAACCATGCCATAAAGACACTTTAAATTCTGGTACATAGCCACCTAAAACAGCGAAAGACGCTGATGTTAAAATATCATCAACAATAAAATTAGGGAAAATACCAACTAATAAACACAAAGCCACCAGTATTTCAATGGGTACCCTCATATAACGCGGCGGCTCACTCGGCTCTTTTGGCAAGTCAATGGGATCACCATTAAAGAACACATCATGAATAAAACGTGCGGAATAAGCGACAGAGAATGCACCAGCAATAGTTGCAAGTACCGGAATAATCCATGACATAGAGCCAAGTAATTGCTGATGTAACGTTTCAGCAAAAAACATCTCTTTAGACAAGAAGCCGTTTAATAATGGCACACCCGCCATGGAGGCAGCTGCAACCATAGCCAAAGTCGCGGTATAAGGCATATATCGCCACATACCGTTAATTTTTCTCATATCGCGGGTTCCAGTTTCATGATCAATGATCCCCGTGGCCATAAACAATGACGCCTTAAAGGTTGCATGATTGATTATATGAAAAATAGCCGCGACCGTAGCAAGTTCCGTATTTAAACCAAATAATAAGGTAATAAGCCCCAAGTGACTAATGGTTGAATAAGCAAGCAAACCTTTTAAATCATGTTTAAACAAAGCGACATAAGCGCCAAATAGTAATGTAGTCATCCCAGTTAAACTAACGATAATAAACCAAATATCGGTTCCAGCTAACGCAGGATAAAAACGCGCTAATAAAAATATCCCTGCTTTTACCATAGTAGCTGAATGCAGGTAAGCACTAACAGGAGTTGGAGCTGCCATAGCATGTGGCAACCAAAAATGAAAAGGAAATTGAGCTGATTTAGTAAAAGCTCCCAGTAGCACTAAAATTAATGCGACTTCATATAAATTATGTGATTGAATAAGTTCTCTGCTCGCTAAAATCACATCTAAGCTATAACTACCCACGATATTACTTATTATCAATAAGCCAGCTAATAACGCTAAACCACCACCACCAGTGATCGTTAAAGCCATTATCGCGCCCTTACGCGCCTCAGACTTATACCACCAGTAACTAATTAGCAAAAATGAGCTAATACTAGTAAGTTCCCAAAAGAACCAAAGTTGAATCACATTATTTGACATCACTATGCCAAGCATTGCTGTCATAAATAACATTAAATAAGAATAGAGCTTGGGCATCGAGTCCTTACTACTTAAGTAATAACGCGCATAGAAAATAACTAAAATACCTATTGTGATAATCATGAACACAAACAGTAGTGCTAAACCATCTAAACGAAAGGCAATATTAATACCGAGTAATGGTATCCAAGAAATGGTTTCACGAACTTCTTCACCGGAGAATACAGCAGGTGCAAAACTAATCGTGATACATAATGCAATAAATGGCATTAATAACGATAAACTAGTCGATTGATTACGCGTTAACTTACCCGTCATCGAAGAAATAATACTGCCAATTAAGGATAACAGGGGTATCCAAAGCAAAGTCATAGAATAAACCTTTTTATTTTTATAACGACAAGCGATTGAACCAAAATAGATAGTCATAATATGTCAAATGACACATCACTTGCAAACTATATCACAGTAAAATTATTAACGACTTTACCACCTAAATACATCTAAAGGCAGAGAAAAAATTCGGTTAATAAAATTAATTACGTCAAAAATTCAAATTATACGTATTTTATACTGGTTTCACTACCTGTATTAAGTGTAGTATTTACATTAATCAAGCAATAATCAAATGATAGGTGACCAATGAAAAAGCTCGATAGTATAGATTTACAAATTTTAACCATATTATACAAAGATGCTGATATCACCAACAAAGAATTAGCCGCTCAAATTGGCATTGCTCCGTCAACATGTTTAGAACGCGTAAAGCGCATGAAATCCAAAGGGATCATCAAAGGCTCACATATCTCAATTAACTTTAAAAGTATTGGCGGTAATATTGAAGCAATTGCAGCTATTAGACTACAACCTTATTCTGAAGAAATAGTTAATCAGCTAAGAGATGATTTATTAAAATTGCCTGAGATAGTGAGCCTTTACCATATGGGGGGAAATTATGATTATTTTATCCATATGTCGGTAAAAGACAGCGAGCATTTACGCCAATTTGTTTTTAATGCTGTCACTTCACGCGATGAAGTGCAAACAGTTGAAACATCGTTAATCTTCGAATATAGCCGAAGTGGTGTTTTACCTTGTTTTGAAGATGATGATGGCATTTGATAAAAAAATTTCTATTTACTGAAAATCTTGAGTTTCAAAATACAACGGTGTCATGGTTCCGCAATTAATAAATTTATATTGTAATTCACTGCGCTTAGGGACTGGTGAACGAGTGTTAAATCTTGATAAACAACTCGCTTCAACATCAATGTAAAGTACATGATCATAACTAGGCGCTTGTTGAATTTTATGGATATAAATTTTGTAATTGTTGTTTAAATCAACCACGTCATATTCTTGGATATTGCTCGACTCATCAAGATCATTCAGATAACGTGAATAGAGTTTTTTCGCAAAAATTAACGGCCTACTTTTGTGTACTAACATACCATCGCGCTCATAATTCCCCATATAAATATCGGCATTGATGGTTAATTCCTCACCACGTACTAATCTCTGTATATTAAAAGCTTCAGGCTTTATCGTCACTAATTGTGCGTCTCTAATCATTTGCAATAGCGCAACATCTTTAATATCAAGTTGGTATAATAATTGGACATTATTCGGTAATTGATACTTAGAAAGGTTATAAGCGTAGACCATTGAACTTTTAGTAAAAAGCACCATACCATGCACGCTATTGTATTGATCGTTTATCGGCGGTAACTCTGCTTCTTCTGCGGTAGCTATATTGCAAACAACAGATAAACATAGTACGACTAATACGGTGATTTTCTTAAACATTATAAATACCTATTTAATACCAGCAACACATTAAGTTAAGCGCTATTTGTAGATAAAAGCCAATGAAAATAAAAATTACTTCAATAAAAAAGCCTTGCAATGCAAGGCTTTTAAATCAAGAACGCTCTAATACTTAAGATTTTAAGTCATCAAAGAATTTTTTTACACCATCAAAGAAGCCTGTTTCTTTTGGGCTATGTTTCTTTGAGCTTTTACCCATTTTTTCATCTAATTGACGAAGAAGATCCGCTTGATCACCTGATAAGTTAACCGGTGTTTCAATCACGACCTTACACATTAAATCACCAACAGTTGCACTACGAACTGATTTAACACCTTTGCCACGAAGACGGAACATTTTGCCTGTTTGTGTTTCTTTAGGTATTTTAAGCTTCACTTTGCCTTCAAGTGTCGGTACTTCAATCTCTCCACCTAACGCTGCTGTAGTGAAACTAATAGGAACTTCACAAAATAGATTATTCTCATCTCGAACAAATATCTTATGTTCTCTTACATTAGCTTGTACATATAAATCACCCGCTGGTGCTCCATGCTCGCCAGCTTCACCTTCACCTGAAAGGCGAATTCTATCACCAGTGTCTACACCAGGTGGTATTTTAACTGATAAAGTTTTAGTTTTTTCAACTCGGCCCTGACCACGACATACGGGACAAGGATCACTAATAACTTGACCTTTACCAGAACAAGTCGGACACGTTTGTTGTACCGCAAAAAGCCCTTGGCGCATTTGTACTTGGCCATGCCCATGACAAGTCGTACATGTTTTAGCACTAGTGCCTTTTTTAGCACCACTACCATCACAAGGCTCACAACTAACATAAGTAGGCACTTTAATTTCTAACGTTTTACCTTTAACGGCTTCTTCGAGGCTAAGATCTAAGTTGTAGCGTAAGTCTGAACCTCTACGAGCACGAGATTGTCCACCACCACGACGACCACCACCAAAAATGTCACCAAAAACATCGCCAAAAATATCACCAAAGTCTTGACCGCCGCCGTAGCCACCGCCACCCATGCCACCTTGCTCAAAGGCTGCATGACCGTATTGGTCATAGGCTGCGCGCTTTTGATCATCACTTAAGACTTCATAAGCTGCCTTAATTTCTTTAAAAGTTTCTTCTTTGGCTTTATCACCCTTTGTACGGTCAGGATGAAATTTCATCGCTAGACGTTTATAAGCTTTTTTAATATCGCGTTCACTGGCATCTTTAGCCACTTCTAGAACTTCGTAATAATCTCTTTTAGACATAGTTTATATACTTCACATCAAATGATACCAATTTGCTCAATGACTTTAGTTACATGATTAATTCACTAACAAATTAAACCATTATGAAAATTAGTATCTATAATTTCTATAGATTTTATATAGTAAAGCGCCGATAAAATCGACGCTCTATATTTCGTTTACAGTATTGTTAATCCGGATAATTTACAATTAAACTAGCGCGAATTAAACTAAACAACTATTTGTCGTCTTTTACTTCTTCAAACTCAGCATCAACCACATCATCGCCTGACTGTTGTGCATTAGCTTCTGGAGCTTCACTTTCTGGTGCAGCGCCTGCTTGAGCTTTCGCTTGAGCAATTTCCATTAACTTAGCTGAAGCTTCCATTAATGCTTGAGATTTAGCATCAATTTCTTCTTTGCTATCGCCTTTGATCGCTGTTTCTAATTCAGTAATAGCCGTTTCAATTTTCTCTTTATCTTCACTTGGTAAGTCATCACCAGCTTCAGTAACTTGCGTACGAGTAGCATGTATCATACCGTCAGCTTGGTTACGCGCTGTAACTAACTCTTCAAATTTAGCGTCTGCATCAGCGTTAGCTTCTGCATCACGTACCATTTGATCTACTTCATCATCAGATAAACCAGAAGAGGCTTTAATAGTAATTTTTTGCTCTTTACCTGTATTTTTATCTTTCGCTGTTACATGTAAAATACCATCAGCATCGATATCAAAAGTCACTTCGATTTGTGGTGTACCACGTGGTGCAGGATCAATACCTTCAAGGTTAAACTGCCCTAAAGACTTGTTCGCTGATGCTTGTTTACGCTCACCTTGTACAACATGAACCGTTACTGCAGCTTGGTTATCGTCTGCTGTTGAGAATGTTTGAGACTGCTTAGTTGGGATAGTTGTGTTTTTCTCGATAACTTTAGTCATCACACCACCCATAGTCTCAATACCTAATGATAAAGGTGTAACATCTAACAATAATACGTCAGTTACATCACCAGATAATACACCACCTTGAATGGCAGCACCGGCAGCTACAGCTTCATCAGGGTTAACATCTTTACGAGGCTCTTTACCAAAAAACTCAGTAACAGTTTTTTGTACTAGTGGCATACGTGTTTGACCACCCACTAAAATAACATCATTAACATCACTTACCGATAAATCCGCATCTTTAAGCGCTTGTTTAAGCGGCTCTAATGTTGCTTTAACCATATCTTCTACTAATGATTCTAATTTAGCACGGCTGATCTTGATGTTCATGTGCTTAGGACCAGAAGCATCAGCAGTAATGTAAGGTAAATTCACATCTGTAGATTGTGCAGAAGAAAGTTCACATTTAGCTTTTTCAGCACCTTCTTTCAAACGTTGCATTGCTAATGGATCTTTTGTTAAATCCATACCTGAGTCTTTCTTAAATTCAGCAACTAAATAATCAATTAAACGGTTATCAAAATCTTCACCACCTAAATGAGTGTCACCGTTAGTCGCTAATACTTCAAATGTGTGCTCGCCTTCAACTTCATCAATTTCAATAATTGAGATATCGAATGTACCACCACCTAAATCGTATACAGCAACAACTTTGTCACCTTCTTGCTTGTCCATACCGTATGCTAACGCAGCAGCCGTAGGCTCGTTAATAATACGCTTCACTTCAAGTCCTGCGATACGACCAGCATCTTTAGTTGCTTGACGTTGTGAATCATTAAAGTAAGCAGGAACAGTAATTACCGCTTCAGTAACTTCTTCACCTAAGTAATCTTCTGCAGTTTTTTTCATTTTCTTTAAAACTTCAGCAGAAACTTGTGGTGGAGCTACGTTTTTATCACGTGCTGTTACCCAAGCATCACCGTTATCAGCTTTGACAATACCAAATGGCATAATATCAATGTCGCGTTGAACTTCTTTATCTTCAAAGCGACGACCAATTAAACGCTTAATTGCGAATAATGTGTTTTTTGGGTTAGTTACTGATTGACGTTTAGCTGGTTGGCCAACTAACGTTTCACCATCTTCTGCATATGCAATAATTGAAGGTGTTGTACGATCGCCTTCAGCATTTTCAATAACACGTACTTTGTCGCCATCTAAAACAGCAACACAAGAGTTTGTTGTCCCTAGGTCAATACCTATAATTTTGCCCATCTTGAGGATCTCCGAATACTAAAATAAATAATAAATCTGTTGTTGATTAATTAGTGGGGGCAGTAAAAACTTTTTCAATAGAGAAAATTAAAAAAATTTTAAAATGTTACAAAATATTTCCCCAATAAAAAGGCCAGCAACAATGCTGGCCCATATTTATGCCAGTTAATTTACGCAGAGGTATCAACTGAAGGTGAAGCTTTTGACACCATCACCATAGCTGGTCTAATTAAACGTCCATTAAGTTCATAGCCTTTTTGCATCACTGCAATAACTGTATTAGGTTCAACACCTTCTACTTCTTGCATTGACATAGCTTGGTGTAATTCAGGGTTAAAAGGTTGATCTTGTGGATCAACCGGATTAATTCCAAATTTCCCCAATGCCGATAACAAGCTTTGTAAAGTAAGTTCAACCCCTTCGGCTATCGCTTTTTGAGTTTCATCTTCGGCATTGACACTGGCAATAGCACGCTCTAAATTGTCAACGACAGGTAATAATTCACTGGCAAATTTTTCCAGTGCAAATTTACGTGCTTTTTCAACATCTTGTGCCGCACGACGACGAACATTATCGACTTCAGCTTTTGCTCTGATAACAGAATCTTTCTGATCTGCAACTGTTGACTGAGCAGCAGCAAGAGCAAGCTCTAATTCATTAATTTTTTCTTGGTCTTCACCAATAGCATTAGCAGAAAAATCTAATTGTGATTCTACTTGCTCTTCCGCTTGATCAATAATTTCTTGAGCCGCTATTTCTTCTGGGGTTAACTCTTGTTCATTTTTATTTTCGTTTGACTGTGTTGTCATGAAAAGCTCCAACTTAAAATCTACTGATGCTAATTATGGGGGCTAGTGATTACGATTCAAGTTCAAATTGATAACATTTCGTAAAAAGCTGTCTTTACATCAAGATAAAATACAGCGAAACTGGCAGTATTACCGAAATGTAACAAGACGTTAAGCATGAGCAAACTATATTCCACTATAGGTTTAATTGGAAAACCCAATCATAAAGGTGCCAAAGCAACGATAACTGCACTTTATCAATATTTACTCGATCATAATTATAACGTGCTTATTGAAAACACTGTAGCTAGCTCCCTTAAACTACCTGAAATGAATGTACAGAACTTAACAAGCATAGGTGAACTTGCTGATTTAGCTATTGTTGTCGGCGGTGACGGTTATATGTTAGGCGCAGCACGAGTGCTATCTTGTTATAATATTGGCGTGATCGGAGTCAATAGAGGTAATTTAGGCTTTTTAACTGATATATCACCTAATGACTTAATTTCGCCTTTAGAGCAAATTTTAAAGGGAGAATCACGATCTGAACAACGGTTTCTGATCGAAGCTGAAGTTTATCGCCATGGAAAATTAAAAAGCAGCAATACCGCTGTTAATGAGGCTGTGCTCCATGCGGGTAAAGTTGCCAGCATGATTGAATTTGAAGTATATATCGATAACAGCTTCATGTTTAGTCAACGCTCTGACGGTTTAATTATTTCTACCCCCACAGGCTCGACTGCTTATTCAATGTCTGCCGGTGGCCCTATTTTAACACCTAATTTAAACGCATTATCATTAGTGCCTATGTTTCCACATACACTCACTAGCCGCCCTATTGTCGTTGATGGCAACAGTGAAATAAAACTCGCCTTAGCTAATGAAAATTACGAAAACTTACAAGTAAGTTGTGATGGCCATGTAATATTAGCTGTATTACCTGGTGACGAAGTTATTATTAGAAAAAGTGAACACACCCTTCGATTAATTCACCCTTTAGACCATAATTACTTTAATGTGTTAAGAAATAAGTTAAGTTGGGGTAATAAACTTTACTAAAGGAACTATGGAGGTTATACGCAATTTAACTGATATCTTATTTTTAATGATAATGAGCAATCTCTAACATTAAAAAAATATTACGTTATAACAACCGAGTAGTTATCAAAGGCAAGTTTTCCCTTGTCTTTTGATAAAATAATATCGCCTATTAACTAAGGTTAACGATAAGCTGAAAAAAAATTAACAATTAAATTTATTTAGCTATTGCAAAACCTTAAAACACTGTATAAATTAACACCTAATATTATATACAGTGTTTTTACTTATGCTTTTACAACTTAATATTCAAAATTTTGCTATCGTTCGCTCCCTTGATATTGACTGGCAGCAAGGCATGACCACTATTACTGGCGAAACTGGTGCAGGTAAATCAATAGCCATTGATGCGTTAGGTTTATGTTTAGGCGATAGAGCCATCACAAATGTAGTTAGACCTAATTGCAAAAAAGCAGAGTTAGCTGCTACCTTCGATGTGAGTAAAAATCCGCAAGTACTTCATTGGTTAAATCAACATGATTTACATTCAGATAATGAATGCATTTTACGACGAGTAATTTCTGCTGAAGGTCGTTCAAAAGCTTATATAAATGGTAGTCAAGTACCTTTAGCTCAGCTAAAAGAAGTGGGGCAATTATTAATTAATATTCATGGCCAACATGATCACCAACTTATCACTAAAGCACTTGAGCAACGAAATATTCTAGATCAATATGCTAATCATGATGACTTATTAGAAAATGTAAAACATTATTATAATAAGTATAAAGAGCTTACTAAAGAGTACGACCTTTTACTTGAAAGCAAAACACAACGTGAAGCCAAACAACAATTACTGCAATATCAAGTCAATGAATTAAATGAATTTTCTGTTCAACAAGGAGAATTTGAGACTTTAGAGATCGAATATAAAAAGCAAAGTAACGGTCAACATATCCTTAACGAAAGCTTACAAGCATTACAAATTCTCAGTAATGACGAAAACTATAATATTGTTGATCAACTTCGCAAGGTAGAAGATCAATTAACAAATTTAAGTTTACTTGATAAAACCTTACAACCGCTTACCGAGCAAATTAATAGTTCATTAATTCAAGTTGAAGATGCTGCCAGCGAACTAACTCATTATTACGAGCGACTAGAATTAGACCCACAAAATTACCAAGTCATTGAAGAGCGTTATTCTCAAATCATTCAGTTAGCTAAAAAGCATCAAATATCACCTGACAAACTTTATGAACTTCATCAACAATTGAATACTGAGTTACAACAAATGACCATGGACGAATCAAGGTTAACTAGTGTTGCAGATGAAATAGAACAAACTAAAATTACCTATCAACAAGCAGCAGAACAACTATCTACATCAAGAAAATCATCCGCTAACAAATTGAGTCAGTTGATCAGCGCCAGTATGAATGAACTTAATATGCCACATGGCAAATTTGCAATTAATGTAAACTATAGTAGCACTGAAAAGATCAGCAGCTCCGGCACTGACAATGTAGAGTTTCTTGTTAGTTTAAATCCTGGCCAAGCATTAGAAGCTATGAATAAAGTAGCCTCCGGTGGTGAACTTTCACGCATTAGTTTAGCCATGCAAGTAATATTGTCAGCTAAAGTAATCACTCCCACGCTTATTTTTGATGAAGTAGACGTAGGTATTAGTGGGCCAACCGCTTCAATGGTTGGAAAAAAACTTCAACAGTTATCTCAAAGTACACAAGTAATTTGTGTTACTCACTTACCTCAAGTAGCAAGCAAAGGCAGACAGCAACTATTTGTTGCTAAATTAACTGATGGTGAACATACAGAAACAACCGTTACGGAACTTACTGAAAATGGTAGAGTCCAAGAAATTGCTCGCTTATTAGCGGGTGATAAAATTACTGATAATAGCTTAGCTAACGCCCAAGAATTACTTGCTGGGTAAAATTAAATACCATGAAATTGTAAAATTTCTTTGTATCTCATGGCCTGCTTAGTTATTATCCCACTTCATTTGTTAAAGGGTGTCTACTAATACCATGTTATTTCGATTATTTGCCGTAGTTTTATGTTTATCTATCAGTGCGTGTTCAAGCTGGGTTTATCGCATTGACATTCCACAAGGTAACTACTTAGAACAGAGAGATATTGATAAACTTCAAATAGAAATGACGAAAGAGCAAGTTAAGTACGTACTTGGAAGCCCTGTAGTTGTAGATAGTTTTGATTCTGATGTATGGCATTATGTCTATCGTTTTAAATCAGGTCGAAATTCAGACTTTGATGCTGAGAAAAAATTTGTTGTAAAGTTTAAAGACAACAAATTAATATCTGCAGAGGGTGACTTCGAGTTACCTGAAAGCTTTAATACGCCAATGATTAATTAATCTTGGTTCTAGTCTTAAATATTAAAAAGCCAGCAATCAAGCTGGCTTTTACATTTAAAGACTCGAATTAAATAGCTTTCTGAGTATCTATCCAGGCTTTAATTCTCCTTTCAAGAATCGATAATGGCATAGCTCCACCACCTAGCACTGTATCGTGAAACCCTTTAATATCGAATTTATCACCTAAAGTTTTTTCAGCTGTAGCTCGTAATTCCATAATTTTAAGCATTCCAACCTTATAAGCAGTAGCTTGTCCCGGAAGAACTAAATAACGTCTAACTTCGGAAACTATCGCTTCTTCAGCAATAGGGGTTTTTTCTTTGAAATAAGCAATGGCTTCCTCTTCAGTCCAACCTTTAGAATGTAAACCAGTATCTACCACTAATCGAACTGCTCGCCACATTTCATTTACTAATCGACCAAAATCAGAAAAATCATTTTGATAACCGCCCATTTCTTTTGCCAAAAGTTCAGCATATAACCCCCACCCTTCACTATATGCTGTAAAGTTTGCTTGGGTTCTAAACTGAGGAACAGAAGTCAGCTCTTGCGCTATTGAAATTTGCATATGATGACCCGGATTACCTTCATGGTATGCCACACCTTCCATTTCATTTTTCGGCATTGCTGACATGTCAGATAAATGAGCGTAATAAACACCAGGACGTGAACCATCTGGCGTTCCAGGGAAATAATGTTGCGCAGCACCATCTTGCTCTCTAAACGCTTCAACACGCTTAACCACTAATTTAGCTTTAGGTAACACACCAAAAAATTCTGGTAGTTTTTTATTTATCTCAGCTAAATGAGCTTCTGTTTCATCAATATAGCCTTGTCTACCTTCATCGGTATTACTAAAGAAAAACTGTTTATCTGTTTTGATAAATGTGAAAAAATCTTGTAAGTCACCTTCAAAACCCACTTTATCTTTGATCTTTAGCATCTCAGTAGTAATGCGAGACACTTCTGATAAACCAATATTATGAATTTCATCTGCAGTTAGTTCAGTTGTTGTAGATGCTGCTAATTGATGATCATAGAATGCATCACCGTTAGGGTGACTAGATACGCCTCGTGCAATTTCATCAGTATTTACAATGTCAGCCTCAAACCAAGCGGCTAAAGCTTTATAGCTAGGGAGGAAGTCATTTAGTAATGCGGCTTTTGCATTAGCTTTAAGTTCATCTGCTTTAGCTTGATCTATTTTGCTACTATCAAGTAAACTCGCGACCTTTCTTTTAGCATCGGACCAAAGAGGTGAATCAATCTCACTATCAGTAAATGGTGCGCCAGCAATTAAACCTTTAGCCTCAGCAATAACACCTTGATAGGCAAACCTTGGCGGACGAACACCAGCACTAGCATTTTCTTTAGCGCGTACAAGTAACTGGTCTATGGCATTAGCTATCCCTGTAATTCGCTTGTTGTATGCACTCATATCACTTTCTTCTTCAACTTTATGAAAGTTAATTAAAAATTGAGCTGCAAAAGATTGGATTCCATTAAACTGAGTAAATATATAAGCGTTTTTATTAAAAGCTTGTCCCGCTGCGGCTTGCTCGTATTGATAAACCCATATGTCGTAAGATATTTTGCCTTCTACATCGAGCAACTGATAATCGAATTTGTTACTAAGCTCATCAACCGTTTGCTTTTGCCATGCTAGCTGCTTTTTCTCAGCCGCTTCACTCATATCATCAATTTGATCATACTTAGTTTTTCGTCCCAAAAAGGTCAATCTCATAGGGCTCATTTGCAATTGTTCTTCATATTTTATTGCAAACCATTCATTTAAACGCTGAGTCTCAGACTGTTGAGCTTGCTCTGTTTTTTGTATTACTGGTGCTTGAGTACTAGCAGTATTATTATTTTGTTCACTCGACGATGAATCAGGTTGGCATGCAGTCAAAACCGACGCTGCAAGAAGTGTTAGTATAAGTTTCATAAAAGAAATTCCTAATTTTATTCTTTAATTTATTGTTTTTACCTGTAAGAGAATAAACAGAAAATAGTCAAATAGCTATAAAACAGGTATACCACTATGAAACTTAAAGTCGGTATCTGTTGTTGAAATAAGCTCAAATTCTTTTTGACCAAAGAATTTAACTCTTTCGGTAATGTCTTTGCCTGCTATGTTTTCAGCAAGCGATAAATAATCTTGATAATGCCGTGCTTCAGAACGCAATAACGAAATATAAAAATCACCTAAACGTTTATCCACATGTGGAGCAAGTTTAGCAAAACGTTCACATGAGCGAGCTTCAATATAAGCCCCAACAATTAATTTATCGACTAAAGCATCAGGCTCGAAAGTTTTAACATGGCGCAACATCCCTTTTGCATAACGACACGGCGTAATACTTTTATATTCAACGCCATACTCATCCATGATTTCAAGTACTTGGTAAAAATGGTGTAGCTCTTCTTTAATCAATAGAACCATTTTATCAATTAGATCTTGGCCATATTTTGAATCTGAACGCGGTATCACTGACTTAGTTAAATTGTTTTTAGTAGGAAGTTCGCGCCAATCACCTTCTCTTTTATAGATAAAGGTTTCAAAAGGTTGCAACCATGCAAGCAAAGCATCACCACTATCTTTATCAACTGCATATTTACGGATTAAAAACATTGCCGATTGCGCGGCTTTTAATTCACAAATTAAGTGATCAATCAAAATAATCGGTAAATTTTCTTTTTTCACCGCTTTATCTATCCACGCTTGAGGGGTTTCACAAAGAAGAAAAGACTTGATAGGTGCTAATAATTTTTCAACGGGCATTGCTAAAACTACAAATAATTACATTAAATATTGTGTTTATTTTATCATAGTCATTTTAATAATGATCTGGCTAATTTTTATTAACGTAAAATCATTCATACTTAAATGTATGTAAGGGTTATAAAAAAGGGAGTGCTGATGCACTCCCCTATTAAAAATTCAACTAACTTATTAATTGGCTAGCTTTATTTTTTATCACCTTCACCTGGAACGGGGAAGCCACGTTTTTTAAGGATATATTTAACCTCTGGATCACGACCTCGGAACTTACGATAAGCTTCCTTACGGTCAGTTTCATTACCCGTTGCAAGAATAATTGAACGAAAACGCTCGGCAGTTTCTTTATCCCATACATTGCCAGTCTCTTCAAATGCTGCCCAAGTATCTGCATCCATAGTTTCAGACCATAAGTAGCTATAATAGCCTGCTGAGTATGAATCAGAAGAGAATAAATGATTAAAATGTGGCAAACGATGACGCATTACGATTTCTTTTGGCATCTTAATTTTACTTAGCGTTTCACGCTCAAATGCATCAGGATCAGTTACCGGCTCTTCACGATTATGTAGCATCATGTCAACAATGGCTGAAGATAAATATTCAACAGTAGAGAAACCTTCATTAAAGGTTTTCGACTTATTAATTTTATCCACTAATGCTTGTGGCATTGGTTTACCTGTTTCGGCATGTTTTGCATAATTGTCTAATATGTAGCGAGTTAATAACCAATTTTCGTTTACTTGGCTCGGATATTCTACAAAATCTCTTGGTGTTCCGCCTAAACCAGGATAAGTAATATCATAGTTAAGATAATGCAACGCATGTCCAAACTCATGGAATAATGTTGACGCGTCATCTAGACTTATCAAGGTAGGTTGTCCTTCTCCACCTTTAACAAAGTTATTGTTGTTTGATGCAAGTACATAACGGTTTTTACCACCTAATTCATGCTGGCTACGATATGTAGTCATCCATGCACCAGAACGTTTACCTTCTCTTGCGAAGTTATCAAGATAGAATAAGCCAATAACTTTATCACCACGTTTCACTTCAAAAGTTCGCACTTCAGGATCAAATACTGGAACAGTACCTGTGTTTTCAGTGAAATCCATGCCATAGAGTTTACCTGCAGCATCAAACATGGCATCCACCATGTTATCAAGTTTGAAGTAAGGCTTGATCTCAGCTTCATCAAGATCATACTTTGCTTTACGTACTTTTTCTGCATAAAAACGATAATCCCAAGGAGCTATGGTAATATTTGCACCTTCTGCATCTGCTACTGCCTGCATATCAGCAACTTCTTCTTTTACACGTCCGATAGCTGCAGGCCAAACTTTCATCATTAATTCCATAGCAGCTTCTGGCTCTTTCGCCATAGTGTCTGCCATACGGTAATGGGCGTGAGTTTTAAAGCCTAATACTTTAGCGCGATCAGCACGTAATTTTAAAATTTTAGCTATCGTGGCATTAGTATCATTTGCATCGCCATTATCACCGCGATTTATGTATGCGTTATAGACTTTTTCACGTAAATCACGACGCGTAGAGTTTTGAAGAAATGGTTGCATTACCGAGCGTGTATTTTTCAATGCCCAGCCCTTTTTCCCTTGTGCTTCTGCAGCCGCTTTTATAGAAGCAATAAAGCTCTCAGGTAGCCCAGCTAAATCCGCTTTATCAGTGAGGTAAATATAGGTTTCTTCATCAGCAAGTACTTTATTAGAAAACTCGTTAAAAGCCTTTGCCAATTCTGTATTTAGCGCGATAAGTTTTTCTTTATCTTCACCTTTTAGCAAAGCACCATTGCGAACAAGTTGTTCATAGTTACGTTCAACTAAACGTAATTGCTGTGCATTTAAACCAGCCGACATTCTATTTTCATAAACAGTTTTGGTTTTTTCTAGCAACTTAGGATCTAATGTTAACTCGTTAAAGAAAGCAGAAACCTTAGGCATCCATTCCCCTTGAATTTTGCGAATTTCTGCATTAGATAAATTACTTGAGTGAACGCCCCAAATAGAAAAAAGTTCATCCGCAGCATTGCCAGCAAGTTCCATAGGTAACGTGAAGTTGTCAAAAGTAGCCGGAGCTGGGTTATCACGAATAGTATTAATTTCAGACTTAACCTTATCCATGATAAATTGAAAAGCACTAGGGAAATCAGCTATTTTTATTTTATCCCATGCTGGTACGCCGTCATAAGGTCCTGTCCATGTTTGTAATATGCTATTTTTTTTCGCAACATCACTGTTTGCATGAATTGCACTAACTTTATTTAATTTGTCTGTGGTCATTTTCTTTGTATGATCATCAGCCAATGCTGGAGTTGCTGCTGCACCTATTAACGCAGCGCTTGAAACGCTAAGTAACAGTTTACGGCTTAAAATAGTGAATCGCATTGATACCTCTCTAAGTAATTAGGCCCAACTGCGGGCCCTAAAAAACGCGTGTAGCGCAAAGACTATTCATTCAAGAATAAACGATGCCTTTGAACGATACAATATGTGTTAATAACGAAAGGTGTATCCAAACATGTCTATTCATTGAAAAAGTAAACTATTGTGAACATCACATCTGCTGCTTCAAATTAACCGACATATATCAATACTGTTGCTAACAATTAAGTCGGTATAAATTTACCTAATCAAAGTTGAGCCATAATTTTGCCACTATTGCTCATTACATTGCCTTAATTCCACCCCACAAAGCACTTTTTTGTTTGTTTCAATAACATTATTACAAAGTATTGGAGAGTACAGGTGTTTAATTCATATAAAAAAATTCAATTTATTGATTATCAAGACTCATATATATATCAACAAAAACGTAAGAAACAACGGCGAAAATGGCTGAAGCTGATTATCCTCGTGACACTTTTAGTTTTTTTAATTACCGTCATTGTGCCGTTAGCACAAAGTCAACACATCAATATTCAAGCGGCTAACTTGTCATTAACAGAAACAATCCCCTCTCAAAACGGAACAAATCACGATAATAATTTAATTTATAGTCCGCAATTAATATTTGATCATCCTAATAATTATCAACACATAGGACTTCCAATTGATATAAATGCCAATGTAGAGATTAGTGGTTTAATTGCATACACAACAATTAAACAAGTATTTATCAACCCTTATGCTGCTGAGTTAGAAGGTAAGTATCAATTTCCATTACCTGAAAACTCTGCAGTTAAGCACTTAGTGATAAAAATTGGGGATAAGGAAATTGTTGGTCAAATTATGGAGAAAAAAATAGCTAAAGAGCGATATCAACATGCTAAACAGCAAGGTAAAAAAGCCAGCTTAGTGCAGCAACAACGTGCAAACTTATTTACTAACCATATAGCTAACATTCCTGCTCATTCAACTGTTGTAGTAACCCTTACTTTCATTATGCCGGTAGCATATTCTGACGGTGAACTAGCGATTAACTTGCCATTAGCTATGACCACTCGATATAGCCCGCACCAATTTCAACAATCACCTGCAGAAATAACCGAAATAGATAATCAAGTCGTAGAGTTAGATGTGCCTGACTTTAACGAATCTACGCAATATAGCTTATCGCACCCTTTTCTCACGTTGAATGCATCACCTTCAAATACGCTAGCTAAAAGCCAAGCATCTATTGATATTAAACTTGATGCAGGAGCGGAAATTTCAACCATACACAGTGCCAGTCATAAAATTAACACCAAACCGTTAAATAATCAGCTCTCACAATATCTAATTACCCTCTCTAAAGCACAAACACTGGCTAATAAAAACTTCAATTTAACTTGGCAACTTAAGCCGATGCAAGCACCACAAATAAGTAGCTATACAGAAAAGGTCGACGATGAGCACTATACACTGTTAACTTTTTTTCCTCCGCAAACAAAAGCCACTGAAATTTTTGCTCGTGATGTGATTTTTATTATAGACACCTCTGGTTCAATGCAAGGCGCTTCAATCGCACAAGCAAAACATAGTTTACAACAAGGAATAGCGCTACTTAATAACAACGATAGTTTTAATATTATCGCCTTTAATCATACGGTTGATTTATTGTTTACGAAAACACAGATGGTAAATGAAACCACCATTAGTCAAGCCCACCAATTTATAGACAACTTAAATGCCGATGGCGGTACCGAAATGTACCGACCTTTAAGCCAAGCATTAGTAATGGCAAAAAATACGGCTCAATCAACACGAGCTATTCGTCAAGTCGTATTTATCACCGATGGCGCCGTTGCAAATGAGTTTGAGTTAATGAAGTTGCTTGCCGGAGCACACAATAACTTTCGTTTGTTTACGGTTGGTATTGGTGCGGCACCCAATGGTTACTTCATGAAAAAAGCCGCACAGTTTGGTCGGGGAAGTTTTGTTTATATCCAAAATATAAATCAGGTACGAAATAAAATATCCGCATTAATGACCAAAATCAGCCAACCTGCACTCAGTAATATTGAGCTAAAAGTTGACAATAATATTCATCAGAACATTGAAATATATCCAAAAAAGATAGCTGACTTATATTTAGGCGAACCGATGCAGGTCGCAATAAAATCCAAACACCCTATTACTAGTATTGAATTAACGGGAGATACAGCTAAAAAGTCATGGCAAAAACTACTTTTTATTGACGATACCTATCCTTCTCAAGGAATATCAAGTATTTGGGCACGTAATAAAATTGAAGATTTACTCGATGGTTTAGTCATGGGTGTTGATAAAGGCGAGGTTAAGGGACACGTTATCTCGGTTTCACTCGCTCATCAAATAATTTCCCCTTACACCAGCTTTATTGCCGTAGAAAAAGCAGCGGAGAAGGCGCATGAATCCACACTTAAAAAAATGAATACTGCTAAAAATTCACACAACAGTTTTATGGTAGCCGTTCCTAAAACTGCATTAGGGTGGCAACAGCAATTTCTAATTGGGCTAATACTCGTTTCACTAGGGTTACTCATCTTACGAGTAAAATCTAAGTAATATGAAATTAATTTTTATATATATTTTATTCGTCATAGGAGGGCTACTTTGCATTCATGCCAGTTGGTTGCCCGCAAAAGCTTGGCTTTCGCAACAGTTAATTAGTTATAGCTGGCACCAGTCTATTGACCAACAAAAACTATATCGTAAGAAAGTAGCAATAAAACCATGGCCTTGGGCTGATACTTTTCCAATTGCTGAATTGTCCTTTAAACGTATAGAAAAAGATATTGTGGTATTAAATGGAGGCGATCCCACCACCTTAGCATTTTCAGCAGGAGCTATAGCTCCATTTAATCTAGCTAACCATACCAGTGCATTTGTAGTTGCGGGGCATAATGATAGTCATTTTTCTTTTTTAGAGGATGTAATAATGAAAGATGTTATTTCAATGACGGACCAATACGGTAAAAGCCAACTTTATCAAGTTGAAGCTATTGATATTATTGACGCTTCTTCTGGGCAATTACCTATTGTTACAAACAATAGTAGCTTAATTTTAATTACTTGTTATCCTTTTAGCAGTGTAGGTAATAACACAAATGAACGTTATGTTATTACCGCGAAACTTATATAGCCTGAGAATAATATTAGGTTCTTCTAATTTCCCTAAAAGAAATTAGGCTTAAGCTTAAAAAATAGGAATAAGACAATGATTAAACATAATTGCATAAAGTTATTACTTTTGATTATTACCTGCATCCATTCCACGGCAAGCTTTGCTTAGGGTTCAGGCGTTGAACTAACTGAAGATAAAAACAATAACAAAGGTAAAAAGTTGGTAGAACAATATTGTACAGCTTGCCATCAAACAAACTTAATCACGCGTAGTTCAGGTTACACCGCTAATGGTTGGAAAACTTTAACAAGAACCATGATAGACTTATCGACACAACCTGAAGTTGAGCAACATATTTTTAATTATCTTGCTGAAAACTACTCACCAAATACGTTACGCTCTCCAACGCTTATTTCTGGCGAAACCAATATAAGCTTTACCCAATGGCATACCCCTACCCTTGGACAGCGTTCACGCGATCCTATTGAAGCGGCTGACGGTTCTATTTGGTGGGCTGGACAACGAGCAAACCTTATAGGTCGTATAAACCCAAACACTGGTGAAATGAAAGAATACATATTGCCTGAAAACTCAATGCCTCATACTGTAACCACAGATCGTCATGGCAATATTTGGTATACCGGTAATAAAAATGGCAGTGTGGGTAAATTAGACATTAAAACAGAAAAAATCACCGAATTTAAGATGCCTAACAAGGAGGCAAAAGATCCCCACAGCGCTATTTTTGATGATAAAGGGATACTTTGGTTTACTTTACAGCACAGTAATATGATCGGCAGATTAAACCCTAATACTGGTGACATAAAGTTAGTTACTATGAACTCCCCAAAATCTAAACCTTATGGTATTAAAATTGATGCTAATGGCACCCCTTGGGTCGCATGTAACGGGAGAAACTGCTTAGTAAAGGTTAACCCTCAAACCATGGAGTTAACCGATATAATGTTACCTAATGAAGCAACAAGAGTACGTAGGCTAGATATAGCCGATGATGGAATGATTTGGTATGTCAACTCTTCACAAGGGCGACTAGGAAGATATAACCCTAACAACGGAGAAATTAAAGAATGGCCATCACCCAGTGGTAGTAAATCACACCCTTATGCTATCGCTATTGTAGATAATATGGTGTGGTACAACGAGTCAGGTATGAGACCCGATGCCTTAGTTAAATTTAATCCAATTAACGAGAGTTTCCAAAGCTGGGCGATACCTTCTGATCAGGTCTATGCTGGAATCATTAGGCATATGCGCCCAACCTTAGATGGTAATTTGTTAATTCATCAAAGTAGTACCAATAAAGTTATCAGAGTTAATATTCAATAAAAATGATAACATGACTTAGGCTCTGTTGCCTGTCGTACTAAAACGTTATCAGTTGGAGCACTGTCTGAGCAAGGCGCTAGTAATATGTATCATAGTAGTTTTATGTAAATTCCTAGTAACCCAGCTCAGAGAGTGTTAAGAAAATCCCAGAGTAAGGCTTTTGTCACTTCTATTCACCTGTTAAGCTTTAGAGTAGAAATATTTAATAAAATGTGTTCAGTCTTGTAGTACAAAGCCCAATAACAGATATAAAAAACAATACCGAGTAATATTCCTAATGGAAAACATAAGGTTAATATGTCAAAGAATGTCATTAAAAAATTAGTTGAAAAACACAAAGATCTTATTCATAGCGAAAATTTAAAAGTGTCCTCTCATGTACAAAGAGAGCATGATGAATGGCTGATTAATACGATAATGATTGAAAATATTGCCGTTCCATTTAAATATAAACGCCGTAAGAAATATCAATCACTTGCAGGTAACCTCGTCAATATGACTTATTACCCAGCAACTGAGAATATTGCTGGAATGGAAATAGAAGTTATGAATGTGGTGAGGATCAAAGTCGCTTAATATATAAAAACAATCTACTGATTATCATTTTAAGTTATTATAGCTATAAAAATAAACAATTTGCCCTATAATTAATCATTTTTTCAATCAATCCTTGACGAACTCTTCAACATCTTACATAAATAGATTATCAACAAAAAAAATAATAACGTTGAAATCAATGCTAATGATTAGAGTATTCTAGTGTTAGCGTAATTGGGGACTGCAAGAGGATAAACTATGATATTAAATCATATATGGGGGCTTTATGCTCACCCAAAAGAAGAATGGCAGACAATCGAAAAACGTCATGAAAGCTTGATGTACAGTATGGTTCATATATTAGTAATCGCATTAATTCCTGCTATTTGTAGTTATTATGCTACCGCGCATCTGGGTTGGGCAATTGGAGCAGGAGACGTCATCAAGTTATCACAAACTAGTGCAATAACAATGTCTATAGCTATGTATGCGGGGTTAATAGTTGGTGTATTAGCACTTGCCTACTTAATTCAGTGGATGGCTACAACATTTGATGCTAAACCTGATTTTACACAATCATTGGAACTAGCAGCCTACACGGCAACACCATTACTCATGTCAGGTTTATCTGCGTTATACCCTGTACTATGGTTTGTCGCAATAGTGGGGCTAGCCGCGTTAACTTACTCTATTTATCTATTATATTCAGGCGTACCTATAATGATGAATATTCCAGAAGAGAAAGGTTTTATATATTCAAGCTCAGTTGTTACCTGTGGATTAGTACTAATTGTTGCCTTGATGGCTACGAGCGCAGTACTTTTCGGTATGGGATTTAACGCCGACTACATCCCTCATTAATCATTTCTATTTGTAATAGAATACAAAAAAAGCAGCGAATATCGCTGCTTTTTTATATTTAAAATATTTTACCCTATTACTCACTGACTTTGTTACGGCCGGCTTTTTTGGCTCGATATAATGCTTGATCTGCTCGCTTTAAGGTTTGTTCAAAACTTTCTTTTGCTTGACGAGTTGCTACACCAATTGAAATAGTCACACTAACCGTTTTATAAGTTGTAGATTGCTTACTATCACGCTCTTTTTTGGTTTTTCTTACGGGATGTCGAATGGTGATTTTATAATCAGCAATTGCTTGACGTAAACGTTCTAACTCACCAAGCGTGTCTGCCGACTCTTTACGTGGGAAGACCACTGTAAATTCTTCACCGCCGTACCTAAATACCCGACCACCATTCTTTACTTGCGCTAATTTTGCTGCGACAAGTTTCAATACCTGATCGCCAATATCATGACCATAAGTATCATTAAATTTTTTGAAATGATCGATATCAAGCATAGCTACCGTATATTTTCGACTTAATGATAAAGCCAATTGATTTAAAGATCGACGCGATGCTAATCCAGTAAGTTCGTCTCTATAAGCAAGGTAATAAGAGTCTATAACTACCACTAAAATATATTGCAACAATAGCAATGTCATTGTCACACTTAAAGGCAGTTCTATTTGCTGCTTATATAACAGTGACCAAACAACAAACGAGGTTAGTATTGAAGAAACAAGTAGATTTGGCGTGCTCAGGCTTTTATACAAGATTGCAATGCCTAAAATATATAAGGGAACCTCTATTTTTATCAATAAAATATCTAAATAAGGTAAAGTTAGAGGCTGTAAATAAGCAAACAGCCAAACACTAATAAAGAGCCATGCTTTAGCTACTAAAATAACAACTACTAGGGAGAAAACTCGTAATAAACCATGTAGTGATAACAATCCTCTATCTTTGATAAATACAAGTAACGTTAAGCTGAATATACCTGAGAGGTAAACCCATTCATTTTCACTTTCAAAATATGCTTTTCCTGGTAACCATTGACTTTCAACAAGGTAATATATCAACCATAAAATAGTGAGTAATGAAAAACGACTACGGCTAAACTGAGCGGAAAATACAACAGAGACAAGAAATAATCCCAATAATACTTGCTCTATTAAGTAAACTTTATTCTGCCAATAATTAAAGGAATAAAATGCGAGAAAAAATGCTAACGATGAGCATAAAGCGCTCCAAAGAGTGGTTTTAAAACCTTCTAACTTAAAAATCAAAAAGTGACCTCTGTATTAATCATGTATGCACAACCACCTTTTTAAATGAAAAAAAATTAATCAGCACTAAAAGAATCTATATGAGATAATATTACCAATATTATCTATTTTGTTTCATTTATGGATAGGCAAAATAATAATGATATAACTCAATAATATAGAGATTTCTAACACGAGTCACTTTTCTTTTAAAAAGGAATAATGCATGACTTATCGTATTTGAAAATACTCATAGATAAAAAGAAAGGTTAATACGTTGGTTACATTTTTCAAACCGCCTAAAAATAAAACGACCAAGCATAAATCACAGCGCAAATTAACCATAGATTCGCTGAGCCATGAAGGGGTTGGTATTACCCGTATAGACAATAAGGTGTGCTTTGTTGAAGGCGCACTTCCAAAAGAGACAATATTAGCGACCTCTGTACAACAAAAATCACGCTATGAACGTTTCACTACCAATAAAGTTATAAATGAAAGTTCTTTTCGTATAAAACCTTTTTGTCCACATTTTGACCTTTGCGGTGGTTGTCAATTACAGCATTTACAACTACCGCAACAATTAGTTGAGAAACAAAAAGCGGTTGGGCAATTATTTACTAAATTTGCTCAATTAAATGAATTAAATTGGCAAACTCCGATTGAATCAGACACCTTACATTATCGTAGAAGCGCAAGAATAGCAGTACTTTACCAACCACAAAAAAAAGTATTTCAACTAGGTTTTCGCCAGCAAGGCGCTAAAAAGATTGTGAATATTGAACATTGTTTGATATTAGAACAATGTTATCAAAATATATTTACAGCTTTTCGCCAGTTATTACCGCAATTAAAAAATGGCAAAGCCATCACTCATATTCAACTATGTAGTGTTAACCACGCATTTGTTATTGTTCGTCATATAAAGCCATTACCTGCCAGTGATGTTGAATTATTAAAAAAAGTTTGCGAAAAAAATGGATGGAAGTTGGTATTAGAAGGTGAAACAGAAAACTTTATTTTTATTGATCAACAAAAAGAGAGTTTACCTCGTTATCAACTTAACCAACAAGACCTAGTATTTAAATTTAATTTTAATAACTTTATTCAAGTAAATAATCTCGTTAACCAGAAGATGATCACTCAAGCACTTCAATGGCTTGCGCTTAAAGAGAATGAAAACGTATTAGATCTCTTTTGCGGCATAGGCAACTTTAGCTTAGCTATGGCCATATCGGCTCAAAATGTTGTTGGAATTGAAGGCGTTGAAAGTTCCGTTGCAGTCGCTAGAAGTAATGCGCAATTAAATGCAATTGAAAATGCTACTTTTTACTGTCAAGATCTCACAGAAAACATGTCAAAAGCGTTATGGTATCAACAAGAATACGATGTCTTAGTTTTAGATCCCTCGAGAGCTGGTGCATTAGACATTTTACAGCAATTACCTTTAAAAAAGTTTAAACGAATTTTGTATATTTCATGTGATCCTGTAACATTAGCTCGAGACAGTAAACTGATCACTGATGCTGGTTTTACTTTAAATAAAGTCGCATTAATGAATATGTTTCCACACACTAAACACATTGAAACAATGGCATTATTTGTTAAACCTTAGTACGCTATAGGTGAATTAAATATGAGTTGATACGCTAATCACTTTTTTTGATTAGTATGAGAAAATTAATACAGTTGTCAGACTAATTTCAAACGTTAGAATAACGTTACTTTTAAGGTTAAATATATGTTCGAATTAGGTTTTACTATGAAAAACTCTAAAGATAATAGAGTGAACTCTCTGATTTTTATCTTTATCTTACTGACTCTACTTATTTCTTCTCTTGCGATGGCTGATAACGCAACTTCAGGTACTTTATCACCAGATAAAAAAGTGACGAAGGTATTTACTCATATAGAACAATCACTTATTGCATTAAAACAAGGTGATCGTTTCAACAAAGCTGAAATAAAAATATTACTCACTGAACACTTATTACCAGAGGTAAATACACGTTATTTTACCTATAAAGTATTAGGCCAAAATTTAACTAAACTATCAGAAAATTTAAAGGCTGAATTTATTAACGAATTATCTCTACAATTAATAAACTCTTATAGCCAATTATTAAGTAAATACAATAATGAAGCGATAAAGGTTGCTCAAAGTACGTTGTCTAAAAGCGGAAAAATGGCAATGGTCAATATAGAAATTGTTGGTCTAGAAAAAACAAATAAAGCGATAGTAAAATTAATACAACTAGAAAATGACAACTGGCAATTTTTTGATATCGTGGTAGAAGGTATCAGCTTACTTCAAAGTAAACAAAATGAGATCAACGCAAGTATTAATAAAATCGGGGTTGAAGAAACATTATTACTACTGAAAAAACTTAATCAAAGCACTTCATAGCTTTTAGCTACTAACTTAAAACCTAGGTTCAACAATTCTTATGACAATATGGTCAACCATATCGGCAGATATAATCAATTCTTATCAGTTTATTTTAAATAATAAGTTTATCGTCACGCTAATCCTTTTAGGTTTTTTTGTTTTAATTAAGCGTTTACTCGTTAAAATAATAAAGCGTAAATCGAAACAAGAAAGGCGCCTAAAAATCAATATGGTAAATAATATTTTTACCTTGGTGCTTATTGTGATCGTTTTTAATATCTGGTCTGAAGAAATTCAAAAGTTTGCTTTTTCAATTGCCGCTTTTATCGTGGCAATAGTATTAGCCACTCGTGAATTTATACAATGTTTTATTGGCTTTTTGTATGTATTGTCTAACCGCCCTTTTCGAATTGGCGATTGGGTACAGGTAGGTAATTACTTTGGCGAGGTACATTCTAACGACTGGGCTAAACTAACCCTGCTGGAAGTAAATATTGACGATTACCAATACACAGGTAAAACACTTTATTTACCTAACAGCCAACTAATTACGCACACCATTAAAAACTTAAACTTTTTAAAACGTTACACTATGCATCATTTTACTATTGTCCGTGACGCCAGTGTAAACCCATTTGAATTTATTGATGAATTAACCGTAAAGGCTAACCAGTATTGTGAAGATTTTAGAGATGTCGCTATTCGCTATAATCAGTTAATTGAAAGTCGATTAGATGTAAATATTGCGGGTCCTGAGCCACATATCCAAGTGGCAACCTCTAACTTAGGTGATACTCAAGTATTTTTTACTATATTCTGCCCAACAGATCGTGCACTAGAAATTGAACAAAAGTTAACTTCTGATTTTATGACATTATGGTTCGCTAAATGTCAGCAAATTAAACCTGCCTAGTAAAATTAATAGAGAGATAAAACCAAAGCAGTGGCATTATCTCTCTAATTATTGACACGCTAGAGATCAGCTATTTTTAATAACCAATGAACCATCTACATGAATATCGCGTTGCGGAAATGCAACTACAATATTATGCTCTTCAAATAGCTCATCTAGTCGAAAGCGTATGTTACTTCGAGTAACTCGCAAACCTCCTTCCACATTAGAGTTAATCCAAAAATTAACTTCAAAGATTAATGAGTTATCACCAAAATCGTCAAATACGACTACAGGTTTAGGGTTAGGTAACACTTCAGGTTGCTCTACAGTGGCCTGTAAAATAATATCTGCCACCTTTTTGGCCGGTGAACCATAAGCAACCCCTACCCTCACAGATGTTCTAATTAAACGATCAACTAGAGTCCAATTTACTACAGTATTTTCAAGTAATTTACTATTAGGAATTAATATGTGAACACCATCAACCCGTCGAATACGAGTGGATCTGGTATTAATTTGCTCAACAATCCCCTTCGCTTCTTCAACTTCTAGAAAATCACCAATGCGTATTGGTTTTTCCCACATTAAAATCCAGCCACTAATAAAATTATTAATGATATTCTGAGCACCAAAACCAAACCCTATGGCTATAGCACCTGATAAAAATGCAAATGCTGTCAGTGGAACTTTAATTAAATCAAGCAATGTAATTACAAGTATCGCGATAGCAACAACATAAAAAACCCGCTGTAACAATTGAATAACGTTAGGATCTATTTGTTTAGCTGACAAACGTTTGGTCATTATTCTTACAAACCATTTTGTTAATAAGATCCCTACAAACAAAATAGCAGGTATGAGTAATATCTCCCCTACAGTTATCGGTTGGCTATCTATACTAAATACAGTGAAATTAATTAACTTATTAAAATTTTCATCAACCATATTGTATTTAACTCACTATCTCTTCATTTCAAAAAGGTAATATTCATTACGAGTTTAAAAACACACCTGAAGGATCAACTAAAAAGCGTGAACCAATGGCTTCTCTTCCAAATAACATCAAATAATTCATATCAGAACGATCAGTTAAGGTAATTTCAATCGGCCAAGTGTCACTTCCTAATGTGATTGGTGTTGTGATCACATAACGCTGCTCAGACGTACCATTAGATGATTTAATTTTACGAATATCACTTATTGGCGCACTACAATTGACAATAGTTTTAACGTTATGAACATCTGGGTGAATGTCAAACTTAACCCAAAGTTTACCGCCTTTTTTAAATTTACAAATATTATCAACATGTAGTGATGATGTTTTGGCACCGGTATCAACTCTTACCTGTAAATCTTCAATACCTAAATCAGGTAAAGCAATGGTTTCAAGTCGACCTATTGTTTTTTTATTTATCATTTCCATAACTTTATTTCTTTTAATTATTCACATCGGGTAATAGAAGTTCTTGCACTGTCTCTATTTGCTCTGCAATATTTTCATCGTCTTCACTAAAAAAGGCCACATGAAACATAGCTTCACCTTCTTGTACTAATGGAATATTTTGTTTCCCAATTAAAATCCCCGAACGTGTTGCTTTAACCACATCAATAATATCGCCATAAGGGCTGCCAATTTCAGCCAAAATATCGCCTTTGTTTACTTGATCACCTAAATTAACCATACTATGAAAAATGCCACTCGCATTAGCTCTTAACCACTGACTACTATTCGCTATATAAGGTTCGTATACTTTTTTCTTCGATGTTGATTTTCTCATCATTCCTAAGTGACGAAGAATGTTTTGAATACCCTTAATACCCGCACGTATTGAAAATTCATCAAAACGTAATGCTTCACCCGCTTCATACAGCAATACTTTAGTTTGATTCTTAACAGCAGCTTCTCTTAACGAACCATCAACTAAGTTAGAATTTAACACTACTGGCGCACCAAAAACTTGTGCTAATTTTTTAGTTTCTTCATCATCCATATCAGCACGAATTTGTGGTAAATTTGAACGGTGAATAGCGCCTGTGTGTAAATCAATGCCATAGTCACAATGTTTAACTATTTCATTAAGAAAAATATGAGCTACACGTCCTGCCAAAGACCCTTTTGCTGAGCCTGGGAAACAACGGTTAAGGTCACGTCTGTCTGGCATATAGCGACTTTGGTTTACAACACCATATACATTAACCATTGGTACAGCAATTACCGTCCCTTTAGTGATAGAAAACTTTTTCTGACCTATCAAACGTCTAATAATTTCAATACCATTTAATTCATCGCCATGTACTGCGGCACTAATAAAAATAGTAGGTCCGGGCCTTTTACCGCGTATAATATGTACAGGTAAAGAAACACTAGCATCTGTATAAAGCTTTGCTACAGGTAAGTTAATTTTTCGCTGTTCGCCCGGTAAAATATCAAACTCACCAATTCGTAATGCTGCCATCAATTTTCCTATTATCCTTTGCCTGTTGTTTTTGAACTATGTGGTTTCGCCGTTTTTTCTATAAAATCGAAAACCATACCAGCGACATCTTTACCTGTTGCCTTTTCAATGCCTTCAAGACCAGGAGACGAATTAACTTCCATGACCATAGGGCCATTTTGAGAGCGTAATAAGTCAACGCCACAGACATGTAGTCCCATAACTTTTGCTGCATTTACCGCAGTCTCTCTTTCTGCTTTAGAAAGTTTAACAACCTCAGCACTACCACCACGGTGTAAGTTCGAGCGAAACTCACCTTCAGCACCTTGACGCTTCATAGCAGCAACAACACGACCACCAATAACTAAACATCGAATATCAGCCCCGCCGGCTTCTTTCACAAACTCTTGCACTAAAATATTAGCTTTAAGGCCCATAAAAGCCTCAATAATTGCTTCCGCAGCTTTTGCTGTATCAGCTAACACCACACCAATACCCTGTGTGCCTTCAAGTAATTTAATTACTACGGGCGCTCCACCAACATTTTTAATCAAATCTTTTATGTTATCTGGCTTACTAGCAAAGCCTGTACGAGGTAAACCAATGCCTTTTCTTGATAATAATTGTAATGAACGTAATTTATCTCTAGAGCGACTAATAGCTACAGATTCGTTAACGTTAAAAGTGCCCATCATTTCAAATTGTCGCGCAACCGCTGTGCCATAAAAAGTAACTGAAGCTCCAATACGAGGAATAATTGCATCGTATTGCGGTAACTCTACACCGTGATAACGTACCGTTGGTCTACTACTGGTAATATCCATATAACAATGAAGTGTATCGATAATATCAACCTCATGTCCTTTCGCTTCTCCGGCTTCTTTTAAGCGACGCGTTGAATATAAGTTTGAATTTCTTGATAAAATAGCAATTTTCATAAATGATAAACCCTAATTTCATCTATTAAATGATGAAATAAAATAATTAATGTAAAAATATATGTAAAGTGTATAGTCAACGCTAAAGACAATAAAACGCTATATTTTGCTTAGTTCAATCAAAAATATTGATTACAGCAGATATTGAGATAGATTTTATGAAAATAGAGTTATTAAAAACCTTCTTAGAGGTTAGTAGAACATTACACTTTAGGCTAGCGTCCGAGAACTTGTTTATTACTCAGTCAGCTGTAAGTGCTCGTATTAAGTTACTTGAGGAAGACTTAGGTGTTTTATTATTTGATCGTAGCCAAAAACATTTAAAAATAACCCCTGAGGGCCATCGATTAATAAAACATGCCAATGAGTTACTGTTAATGTGGCAAAAAACCAAACAAGATATCAGTATAGCTGAAACCGATGCTTTACAACTTGTTGTTGGTTCTATGATGTCTATTTGGGATATTATATTACAAGGCTGGCTACAAAAAATTCACCGAAACATTGATGATGTAAGTCTATTCACCAGTACTTATTCACCGATTGAATTACGTAAAAGCGTATTAAATAGAATTGTAGATATTGCTTTTTTATTTGAACCTCCTTATGTGGAAGAGTTAGTGACTGAAAAAATTGCTTCTGTTCCACTACATCTAGTATCAACAGAACCATGTCATAGTAATGAAGTATTTAACCTTGAAAACTATATAATGGTTGATTACGGTGAATCTGTTAACGCTCAACATTTACGTGAATTTCATGATGCCCCACCAGCTAAGCATTATATGAGTCAACCTAGAGTAGCCTTAAATTTTATACTTGATGCGGGTGGCAGCGCTTATTTACCTCGACAAATGATCTTTGATTATTTAAAAAGTGAAAAGTTATACATGGTTGAGAATACACCGATATATACACGAGACGTTTATGCTATATATTTAGCAAAAAGTCAGAAATCAGAAGTAATAAAACAAGCATTACAATTATTTCCTCACTTAAAAACATAAAGTTAATCCGATTCTATTTAAAACTAACATGAAAAGTGAGAGCCAGATAAATATCCACATTGAACCTGGCTCTAAACTTAACAATTAATCCTTAGGCTTTCGGTAAAGCTTTAATTGGATAATAATCTTCAGATTCTAGTTCATCATTAATGCATGTTAACAAATATGCATCTAACTCATCTTTAGGTGTTTCATCTTCAACGGCATAACCTTGACACATTTTTAATAATGACAAGACATATTCTTTAGATGCTTGTTTTAATTCAACTTCATCTTCTTGTGCAAAGCTTGAACTTGAAACAAGTGTTAACAATATGCAGGCAATAAGTGTTTTTTTCATAGTTATTTTCTCTTTCATTACTTTTGTTAAATCTAAAATAAACCTAGGAACTCCCTAGATTAATGTCTATCCCAATAATCACTTAACGTATTTGTTTCGCGATCAAAACGACGTTTTTCACAAAGCGACTCTAACTTCTCTCTAATTCGATGTTTTTGTTTCACTGTTCTTCTAATCATCGCTTTTTTTGGCGTACCATAGGCAATTTCAAAGCCAGCAATACCAGAATCAAGGTTTAAATCATCATCAATATCGATATCGTTATCGTCGTATAAATCAATGTTCATTTACTCACCCTTTCAAAACTAACAATGGATTTCGTAAATAATGTTCCCAATATTTAATAAAGAAAAGCGAAATATTTTCGTTTTATTAATCAATATTTTTGATTAAACACAAGGCTAATACAGAAAGTATTAATTATTGAAAATAATAAATAAAAGGTGAGAAGTTTAATAATTGGCATAACAATACTAACCGCAAACAATTAAGTTGGGGTTAGTATTCAAGGGGATTTATTGAAGAACTTTGAAGTAGATGAGCTCACTTAAAAGTAATATAAAAATCAATTTAAAACCATTTTTTCTTTTTAAAAATAAGCACTTGAAGTGCCACTATAACAACTAGAATACCGCTAAAAATAATAAAAGCGTTTGTGTTTTCAGCACCTGGTATCCCTCCTACATTTATTCCTAAAAGTCCGGTTAAAAAACCAAGAGGCAAAAATATTGCAGCAACTATCGACAGAACATACATTCGATTGTTCATTTGTTCAGCCAGTCTATTATTTATCTCTTCTTGGGTAACAGCTGCACGGTCTTTAATAGAATCTAAATCTTCAATAAAACGTGTTAAATGATCTGTGGTTTCACGTAATTGAATTTTTTCATCCGATGAGAATAGCGTTATTTTTTCACTGAGTAATTGTAACATTGCCTCTCGCTGAGGTGATAGATAGCGTCTTAGTGAAATAATTTGTCGACGTAAACCAGCAACATCATTTCTTAGCTCATAGGTGCTTGATGTGAGGATACTTTCCTCAATTTCGGCTACCTTGTCTTCAATATCATTAATTGTATCAGTCATGCGTTCGATTAAACGGCCTGTTAAAGACACCGTAAACTGAGCAGGACTTTTAGGTCCTATACCTTGTTCTAAGTCATCCGCCATATCTTTTGTTGACAATAAAGTGCGTCTTCTTGTACTGACAATATAGTTTGGTGTAAACCATACTCTGATCGACACCATATCTTCAGGGTTACTATCGGGTGCTAAATTAACGCCTCTTAAAGAAATTAATACGCCTTCATTAAGAGGCGTTGCTCTTGGGCGGGTTTCCTCATTTAATAATGCGTTGATTACCGCTGGGTTAAGCTGACTATGATTTTCAAACCATTCTTTAGTCGTTGCTTTTGTATAATCGAAATGTAGCCAATACTTTCTTGATGTATCAAGGGTTTCTAGTGATAGAATTTTCTCACCCTTAGCATCGTTATTGAAATAGTAGCCATAGACAAACTCTTTCGAACTCATTATTTTTTCCTTTCTAAAAAACACCAAGTAGCATTAATGACTACAATAGAAATAAAGTACCACAGCCTAAAAAGGCAATAAAACCAAAAATATCAGTGACTGTTGTTAAAATGACTGAACCTGATAATGCAGGATCAATATTTAATTTATTAAGCACCCAAGGCACCCAAACACCTGATAATGATGCCACAATTATATTTCCTAAAATCGCAATACAAATAGTGAATGAAAGCATGGGACTTTCAAACCAAAAATAGGTAATTATCCCAATTACCAGTGCCCATAATATGCCATTAATAGCACCTACTTTAAGCTCTTTATTAATAATTGCTTTTTTATTAGCATCAGTAATTTGCCCTAACGCTAACCCCCTAATAATTAAAGTAAGGGTTTGACTACCTGAAATCCCCCCCATAGAAGCTACTACGGGCATAAGTACTGCTAATGCGACCACTTGTTGTAATGTTGCTTCAAATAAACCTATAAACCAAGAAGCTAAAAAGGCCGTTATTAAATTAATTCCTAACCAAATAGCGCGGTTTTTACTACTTAACCACACACTAGCAAATAAATCTTCCTCTTCAACTAAACCGGCTGATTGCATTAATTGATTGTCTCTTTCTTCTTCTTGGTGTTTAAAAGCAGAAAACAAATCAAGTCTCCCCATTAAACGACCATTATCATCGACAATAGGAAGCGCTGATTTACCTGACATGATAACAATTTCGGCAGCCTCATCCATATCACTGCTTGCTTGTAAAAACTGGATATCATGGTTAATAACATCAACTAATAACGCGTCATCATCTAAGCTTAACAAGCGGTTAATCGCAATTTCACCCACTAATTTTGATTGTGAATCAGTAACGTAAACTGTTTCCGTCAACTGTGGTAATGATTTAGAGCACAACTTTTTGGCGGCAGATACTTTTATTTGCTGAGGAATTTGTTTTGCATTAAACGTTTGCCAATGCCCTACTTCATCGTCTTTATAATCTTGGGCCGCTTTAAAGTGCTCACGTTGTTTCGCGGTCATTTGAGCGACAGCGTATTCAACAAAACGATCACTTAAATCATCAGTAAAATCAAGTAAACTACTTGCGTCTAATTTATCTAATAACAAATAGCATGCATCATCGCTAAGTACATTTAACAGCATCTGCCGAGACTCATTTTTCATTTCTAGAAAAACGTCTTTTTGGCAATCACTCGGTAATAATTCCCAAACAATTAAACGAGATTTAATTGGAAACGCTTCTAATAAAATTGCTATTTGCTCAGGTTGAAGTTGCTCAGCTAACTCTCCAATGAGTAAATCTAGAGACAACTCCTCAGCAAGGTGTTGCTCTAACTTTTCAATGTAATCTGAGAGTATATCTAACGTCATCGTACTTCCTTTCTTGAATACTTTATAAATGGTAATGCTGAGCGTGTGTACTTAATAAAATAACACTAACGTTTGTAAATCTTTAATCAAATATTTCAATCAAACGTAATAAAATTTTGCGTTTTATTACTCTAGTGACTTAACGATAAAATACAGTAAATACAATTAATTTAATTAACAACGCCATGGAAATGCCTATATTACAGCCTTTTGCGATAAAAACCCAAAAGAGCAACTTTTTAACCAAAGTATGGTTGTTACTTTTTAGAAGACGTCAGTGGCAATTAACTGAAAATTGGCATTATCAATTACCTAATAATAGAAGCATAATCTTTCCTAAAGGTTTTATTTTTGATGGTAGTTCATACCCTGCAATTGTTTGGATATTTTTTTCACCCACAGGACTATTATTAATTCCTGTTATTATTCACGATTTTTGTTTTAAATATAATTACTTATGGGGAATAAAAGATAACAAAGTATATAAATATAAACCGCAATTTGGTTTCTTTGCATGGTGTAAATTAATACGCCAAGTCGGCATAGAACGTAATGAACTCTATTTAATTGACTACTTTACTTGGCTATTAACCATATTATTTGGTTGGCCTCTATGGATAATGTTACGTAGAAAGGTTCCTGAAGATCTAAAACCTAAATTAATAAAGCAGTAAATAATGGCGCTTTATTTTGTTTATTCATTCAATTTCAAAGGTTTTACTTTATGTGTTGAAGTTAAATCTACTTCTTCTATTTTAATAAAGCGATTTGATATTTTATTGGCTGATGTATGAATTTGCTTAACATCTGTAGCGGCTTGGTCGATATGTTTAGCTAAATTATCAAAACGCGTTCTAAAGCGACTAAAGTCATTAGCAAGTTCACCTAAATGCGCTTGAATGATATGTATTTGCTCTTTAGTCGCTTCATCTTTTAACACAGAACGGGCTGTTGTTAATATTGCCATTAATGTTGTTGGTGATGTTAACCAAATACGCTGTTGATTAGCTATTTCAACTAAATCACTGTGGTGGCCATGTATTTCTGCAAAAATGGCTTCAGCAGGAATAAACATAATGGCGCCATCAGAGGTTTCATTTTCAATAATATATTTTTCACTAATATCTTTAATATGCTTTTTAATATCGAGTTTAAATTGACGCTCAGCTGCTTTTCTATCAGCATCGCCTAAATGGATATTTGTCATTTTACGATAACTTTCTAAAGGAAACTTTGAGTCGATAATCACAGTACCCGTTGGCTTAGGCAGAAATAACGCGCAATCAGCTATTTTTCCATTAGACAATGTATGTTGTAAGCTAAAACTTTGCTCAGGCAAAACATTGCGTATTAAGCCATTCAGTTGTACTTCACCAAAAGCCCCTCGAGAGCGTTTGTCTGATAATACCTCTTGTAAACTCACAACGTTTGTTGATAACTCAGTTATTTTCTTTTGCGCATCATCTATTAACGCTAGACGCTTAACAATATCGTTAAAGGTTTTAGTGGTTTTTTCAAAACCATCAGCTAAGCGTTTTTCTACTTGTTCACTAATTTCTTTCAAGCGATTGTCAGTTGAAAGTGTTAGTTCATTAATTTTTTTTGTCATTTGCTCGCTAGAAGCAAGCATTGATTTACTTTGTTCTTCTCTATTTACTTGATGATTATCGTTTAGGTGTTTCATTAATTGCTCAAGCGCTTTATTTTGGTTATCAGTAAATAGCTGCTGATGCTGGTGTAATACAGTTAATAGCTTTTCATTTAAGGTAGAAACTCCCTGCCCTTGTTTCTCAGATAAGTCTGCCTGTTGTCGTAATAGTTTTAATTTAAGTTCAGCTAACTGCTGCTCAAAGTAGTTTTTAAGCTCAAACTGATGGTTAGTAATCACTTGATGATTTGAAGATAGTGTCGAAATTAATTGTTGCTGAAAGCCAGCCTCTGATTGACTAGCTCGTATTGTTAATTCTTGTTGCTGATTTAAAAGCTGTAAAAGCTGCTGATTGTGACTTTTATATTTAAGTAATAAAAATAAAATAATTAACACTATTAATGCAATAACCGACAAACCGATAGTAAGAATCCAAAAAAGCTGTTCATTTATAGTAGAGTTTGTTAACGAAGATGTTGTCAGTGCTGTGAGTTTATCCATTACATTATCTAACCTAGTTTGTAATTAAAAATGACACTTTTCATCAAATGTATATTAAAAACATTGAACTGTGTATTTGTACAGCTATTAAATCATTTTTTCATCGTTAAGTAACTAACTTTATAATTTTATTACGCCTTTTATTTGTTCATTTTCGATAATCTCAATCATTAAAATACACCTACTTACAAAAACAAACCAAATGGTTATGTTTTTTAAATATGTTAAAAAAATGTCACATATATTTAACAGTGTTGGGCCATTATAGCGAGGATCATAAACTTATGGATGCAATAAAATGAAAAACAATTTACGTATACCTGTAGTAAATAAAAATAAAGAAAACCAACATAACACCAATAAATTCAACAAAATAACAAGTATTTTAATCGCTAGCTTTTTATCAGCTTCAGCCTATGCTGATGTCGTTTGGCAAGAAAATTTTAATGATCCAGCTGTTGAAGGAAAAGGTGCAGTAAATTCCACCTTAAACATGTCCAACATAACCAAATGGTCAATTGATGTAAGTTCAGCCAAATTAACGGCTTCAAGTGACTGGTTTAAAGTCACCAATCAAAAATTTGAGGGGCGCGATTTAGATGGTGTCGCCTATTGGCAAACAGAAACAATCAATATTAGCAATTATCAACAACTATCGTTAAGTCTTGTAGCATCAGAAGATGGTACGCATGAAGGATTAGATTTTTTCAATATTGAATACTCCATTAATGGTGGTGAGTTCGTCGCGGCACAAAATGCAGGTACAGCACAATTACCATTAACAGGGAATTTTACCTCACAACAAATTAATGTCGACATTCCAAGTGGTAATACATTAGCCATAAGAATTAGTATGCTTAATAACGCCGGTGATGAGTATATTAGTTTTGATGACTTAGTGTTAAGTGGCTCCTTAAGTGGTGAAGAACCAGATGAAGGTGAAGGTGAAATAGAAGAGCCTAATAATGAGCCAACAACAATCACCAATGCGTGTTATAACTGTCCAGATTTAACGAAAATTGCTGACGCGCAAACATTTGATGATACAAGCTATTATGCAAATATGTATGCAGCCTTAGATGCAAATTATAGCAAAAATCAACTTAAAGACAGCTTATCGAACATTATTTCTACTGGTCATCAACCCCTAACGTATTCAGAAGTTTGGACTGCATTAACACAAACTGATGAAGATCCATTTAATAGCGACAATGTATTACTAATATATAAAGGCACTTCAATCGCTAAATTCTCAAATGGAAGTGGCTCACAATCAACTAACCAAGACAATTGGAACAGAGAGCACGTATGGGCGAAAAGCCACGGTTTTCCAAGTTCAAGTACAACAGCTTATACAGATATACATCACCTTCGCCCATCAGATATTTCAGTTAACGCTTCACGCGGTAATTTAGATTTTGATTACAGCGATAACGTATTACCTGAAGCTCCAGCAAATAAATATGACAGTAACTCTTTCGAACCAAGAGATTCGGTCAAAGGTGATGTTGCGCGTATGATGTTTTATATGGATGTTAGGTACCAAGGCTTAGATGCACAAACACCAGATTTAACGTTAGTTAATTATTTAACCAATACTGGAGAGGCCAAGCTCGGTAAACTATGTGCCTTACTTACATGGCATGCAGCAGATCCCGTTGATAATATTGAAAAATCTAGAAACAATGCCATTTATGAATTTCAAGGTAATCGTAATCCATTTATTGATCACCCAGAATGGGTAAATAGCGTTTTCTCTGACAATTGCTCAGGAGAACCCACTGAACCAACGGACCCTACAGAACCCACTGATCCAACTGATCCAACGGACCCTACAGAACCAACAGATCCTATTGAACCTCCAACAAGCAATGGCGGTTTGTTTATTTCTGAGTATGTAGAGGGGAGTAGTTACAATAAAGCTATTGAGATTTTTAATCCTACTTCAGCGACAATTTCATTAACTAATTGGGAGTTAAAGCTCTACTCTAATGGAAGTAGTGAACCTAACTCTACTCTAGCCCTGTCAGGTGAAATTTTAGCTAACGATGTGCTTGTATTAGGTTCGAGTCAAATTACTGATAATAGTGCTTTAAAACCCTATATCGACGTATTTTCAAGTACAGTTAACTTCAATGGTGATGATTATGTTGAATTAACTTATGATGGCAATGTAGTTGATAGTTTTGGCACCAAAGGCGTCCGTCAATCTTGGGGATCAAATGTAACATTAACTCGTAAAGAGTCAGTTGTTCAAGGTGATACTGTTGTAAATGATACTTTCGATAGAACAATTGAATGGGATGAGCATGCAAGCGACACATTTACTTTTCTAGGTACTCATCAATTCGATGGTGAAGGTGGTGGTAATGAAACACCTCCTACCTCTACATTAGGCGCATGTTACGACGAAGCAACGTTAATTAGCGCGATACAAGGTCATTCACAAAGCTCACCATTCGTCGGTGAAACCAAGGTAGTTGAAGCCGTTGTGACCTTAACAGCAGAAAATTTATCTGGCTTTTTTATCCAAGAAGAAGCTAGTGATTCTGACAATGATAGTAGCACTTCAGAAGGTCTGTTTATTTCATTAAATAATAAAGATCAAATGCCGAGTGTAGGACAGTTAATTCGAGCTAAAGGCACGATTAAAGAAGAATATCAACGCACACAGCTTACACTAGATGAAGCACTATTAGACTGCGGTGCAACTAGCCCTATTATTGCCACAGAGTTTTCACTACCTTCTGAGCAACTAGACGCCTTTGAATCGCTAGAAGGAATGTTAGTAAGCAATTCTCAAGTGTTAAGTGTTGCCGATACCTATAACTTAGCGCGTTTTGGCCAGTTTACTGTGTCTAATGGACGTTTAATCATTCCTACCAATGTCTTTACGGCAAATAGTCCTCAAGCCATTGCTTTAGCAGAAAAAAATGCTAAAAATCGCTTACTAGTAGATGATATAAGTAGTGCTCAAAATCCTGATCCTGTGCTTTTCCCAAGCGATGGATTAGCTCATGAAAATACAGTTCGACTAGGCGACACTGTTCGTAATTTAATGGGGGTTATTGATTTTAGTTATAGTAATTACCAATTATTACCAAGCACACCACCTTTAATTGAGCAGAGCAATGATAGAAAGCTTCAACCACAATTAGCCAACGTTGCTGATATTAAAATAGCAAGCTTCAATGTACTTAACTATTTCAATGGTAATGGACAAGGTGGCGGTTTTCCTACTTCAAGAGGCGCAACAACTGCCTTAGAGTTTAGCCGCCAAAGTAGTAAAATAGTTGCCGCATTAACTGAAATTGACGCTGATATTATTGGTTTGATGGAAATTGAAAATGATGGTTTTAGTGAGTTTTCAGCTATCGCCAATTTAACACAAGAGCTTAATGAAGCAGTAGGTGCTAATACCTATCAATATGTGTCTATGGATACAAATAACATAGGTTCAGACGAAATTACCGTCGGCCTATTATACAAGCCAAGTAAAGTGAGTTTGGTTAATAATGCCGTAACATTAGACAGCGCGCCATTTGATTATGGAAACCGCCAACCACTTGTTCAATCATTTAACTCTATTGCTAACAACAAAGTATTTACCGTTGCGGTAAATCATTTTAAATCAAAAGGTAGTTGTGGCAGTGCTACAGGTAATAACATGGATTTAAATGACGGACAAAGCTGTTGGAATGAGTTACGTACACAAGCAGCGGCAAAGCTGATGACATGGCTTGAGTCAAACCCAACGAATGTAAGTGAACAAAACACATTAATAATTGGTGATTTAAACGCTTATGGCCAGGAAGATCCCATTCGTGAATTTACCAACAATAACTATCAAAATTTATTAGCTAATTACTTAGGTAACTCAGCTTATTCTTATTCTTTTGGTGGCGAAATTGGTTATTTAGATCATGCAATTGCTAATGCAGCAATGTCATCTTTAGTTGAAGACGTTACAGTTTGGCATATTAATGCAGATGAACCACGTGCATTTGACTACAACACTGAAAATAAATCTGACGCACAGTTAGAGAGTTTTTATCGTGCTGACCCGTTCAGAGCCTCTGATCATGACCCGATCATTGTGTCATTAAACTTAACCAATACAGCAAGCTTAACTGGTGATTTAGATAATGATAATGACATTGATATGAATGACATTAGACTTTTTAACCAACAGCTAAGAGAAGGCGTTGTTTTTGATAGTTCATACGACTTCAATAATGACACAGTAGTCAACACCGCTGATGTCCGCGCATTAATGGGACTTTGTACTAGAAGTCGCTGTGCGCTTAATTAATGTTAATCAGTAGGTAACGTTTAGATCATAAGTAGCCCTTAAAAATATCAACTATTAAGGGCTACTATTGTCGCCATAAATGCGGACCTAGATTAGAGAATTTTGTATCAGATTTAAAAATTATTGTCGGCATAAATACCGACCTACATTTAAAAATTTATAATAGGAATAACCATGAAAAATGTTTTACTCGCTTCACTTTTATGTTTAATTGCATTAACCGCCACTAATGCTCAAGCCACATTAATTACTGCTGAAAGTGCACAATCTAATTATCAAGTGGGCGATAGCATCGCTTTAATCATTGATATTAACGAGATTGAATACGATAACGTTGGCTTTCAAAAATTATTAGCGATATTTAATGTTGATATTAACTTTGATGAAAGTGTTTTAGCCTTCGACTCTATTACCTTTGGCAACAAGCTAGATGTTGATCCTGTTTTTGCAAGTTTTCAAGACATTAGCCAACCTGCACCAGGTACATTGAATGTTGGAGAAACCTCATTCGCTTTCTTTGATGATTTATTTTTTGCGCAAGACGGCTTAGCATCATTTAACTTAGTGACTATTAATTTTACAGCGCTTATGTCTGGCATGTCTGATATAACGTTAAGTAATATACAATTGACCGATGATTTGGGTAATAGCTTTTCACGAATTACTTCATCAAATACGCAATTAACAGTAGGTAACGTGGCAACGGTCCCTGAGCCTAGCACATTAAGTTTACTGTTATTAATGCTTTTAGGTGGCTTAATTGTTAATCACCGCAGAGTTCAAGACTCATAAAATATCGGTTTTATAACGGCTCAACAGGACATTTCCAAAATTAAAAAAGCCTGCGCTATGCAGGCTTTTTAATGAGTTAACGATAGTATTTTTCAATTGGCAAACGTTATTTACTGTCCATTACTTCAATTTTTTTCTGCCAAATTTGAGGCCCTGTCACATGAGCCGATTCTCCAGTAGAATCAACGGCTACCGTTACCGGCATGTCTTCAACAACAAATTCATAAATAGCTTCCATACCTAAATCTTCAAAAGCAACAACTCTTGCTTTTTTAATTGCTTTAGACACTAAATAAGCTGCGCCACCTACTGCCATTAAATAAACAGATTTATGTTTTTTAATGTTTTCACAGGTTGCCGCACCACGTTCAGATTTACCTATAGAACCTAATAAGCCTGTTTTAGCTAGCATAAGTTCGCTAAATTTATCCATACGGGTTGCTGTTGTTGGTCCCGCTGGGCCAACCGCTTCATCACCTATAGCATCAACAGGGCCAACGTAATAAATAAATTTATCGGTAAAATCTACCGGTAACTCTTCGCCATTATTTAACATTTCTTGAATACGTTTATGTGCCGCATCTCGACCCGTTAAAATAGTGCCGCTTAATAAGACCGTTTCTCCAGTTTTCCATTGCGCGATATCGGCTTTAGTTAAGCCATCAACATTCACACGACGAACATCTTCACCAACTTCCCAGGTAATTTCAGGCCAATCTTCTAATTTAGGCGGCGTAAGATCCGCCGGTCCTGAACCATCTAAATGAAAGTGTACATGGCGTGTTGCTGCACAGTTAGGGATCATAACTACTGGTTTAGACGCCGCATGCGTTGGCGCTGAATTAATTTTGACATCAACTACCGTTGTTAAACCACCAAGACCTTGTGCACCAATACCTAACTTATTAACACGATCATAAATTTCTAAACGTAACTCTTCTTCTGCATTTTGAGGGCCACGATCAAGTAATTCTTGAATATCTACGGGCTCCATTAAGCTTTCTTTAGCAAGTACTGCGGCTTTTTCAGCCGTTCCACCAACACCTATACCTAACATACCCGGTGGACACCAACCTGCTCCCATACTGGGTAAGGTTTTCACTACCCAATCAGCAATAGAATCGCTTGGATTTAACATTGCCATTTTAGTTTTATTTTCACTACCACCGCCTTTTGCGGCAATCATCACTTCAATTTCGTTACCTTCAACCATATCAATATGAACGACAGAAGGCGTATTATCTTTAGTGTTTTTTCTGGCCCCAGTAGGGTCTGCAACAATAGACGCTCTTAAAGGATTATCAGGATTAAGGTAAGCGCGGCGAGTACCTTCATCAACCATTTGTTGAACAGTCATGTCTGTTTTATCCCACTGAACTCCCATACCTACTTTTACAAAACAAGTAACAATTCCAGTATCTTGACATATAGGACGTTTGCCATGAGCCGACATACGCGAGTTAATTAAGATTTGTGCTATTGCATCTTTTGCCGCTTTACTTTGCTCTTTGTAATATGCTTTTTCTAATGCTTGAACAAAATCTAATGGATGATAATAAGAGATGTATTGCAGCGCATCTGCAATACTTTCAATTAAGTCTTGTTGTTTTATAATAGCCATAACTACCCTTGGGACGCGTTAGAATTGCTCTATTGAACAATCTATTGTTGAAAGTTATAAATTTGCCGATATGATACCCTGCTTGTAACGAGCCTGCCAGTACAAACCTAAGGTAACTATCTTGTTAGAATATAATAAACAAAAAATAAGTGCGATGCCTTTGCACTTTAGTCAAAGCTTACTTCCTAGTGAAGTGTTTTCTCTCTTAGAAAACCAGTCGTGGGCAATGTGGTTAGATTCGTGCGATAGTGATCATATCGACAGCCAGTTCGATATCATGGTGTGGCAGCCCGTTGCTACGGTTGTAGCCGAAATTTGCAATATTAGTAAGCAAACCACGACAACGATTAGCCATGTTAAGGAAAATTCAACAACACAAAGTAACGATGATCCCCTTACCTTACTTGAGCAAACACAACAAAATATCTTTGAAAAGTATCAAATAAATCAGGGGGACTTACCCTTTTATGGTGGCAGTTTAGGTTATTTTTCATATGACTTAGGCCGGTGTTTTGAAACGCTACCCAGCCAAGCAGTGCAAGACATTAATATGCCTGAAATGGCAGTGGGGATTTATAACCAAGCGATAATTTATCATCGCAAAGAAAAAACTTATTACCTTATTTGTCCTGAACAAGAAAGAAGCGTTATAACGAATCAAATAAATAATTTACTAAGAGACACGAAAACATCAGCTAACAAGCAAGCTTTCACACTCAACACTTCATGGCAAACTAATATCAGCAAACAAGACTACCATGATAAATTTGATAGGATTCAGCAATATCTATTATCTGGCGACTGTTATCAAATTAATTTAACACAGCGCTTTTCGGCTGCTTATCAAGGTAATGAGTTTTTGGCCTATTTAGCCTTACGAGAAAAAAATCAAGCACCTTTTTCGGCATTTATGCGTTTTGATAATAGAGCTATTTTAAGTGTATCACCTGAGCGCTTTTTAAAATTAAATGACAATAAAGTAGAAAGTAAGCCAATAAAAGGTACCCAAGTACGTAGTAGCGATCCACGCCAAGATAAAACAAATGCCGAGAAATTATTAAACTCAGAGAAAGATCGTGCTGAAAACTTAATGATCGTTGATTTACTGCGAAATGATATCAGCCGAGTTTGTCAAGCCGGAACAGTCAAAGTCCCGAAGCTATTTGAAATAGAAAGCTTCCCTGCCGTTCACCACTTAGTTAGTACAGTTGAGGGGACTTTATCTGAGCAATACGGTGCACACGACTTATTACGCGCAGCATTTCCTGGAGGCTCAATAACAGGAGCACCTAAAATACGAGCAATGGAAATTATTGATGAATTAGAACCACAACGAAGGTCAATTTATTGTGGTTCTATTGGTTATATCTCAGCCTGTGGAAATATGGATACTAGCATTACCATACGCACATTGGTGTGTATCGAAAAAAATATACATTGCTGGGCGGGTGGTGGCATTGTTGCTGATTCGCAAGTAGACTCTGAATATCAAGAGAGTTTAGATAAAGTAAATAAAATACTACCAATACTCGCCCAGTTATAAAATGAGAAAAGAAACGTTTTTAACGCAATTTTTATTCAATAACACCGCTTCGCTAATGCCGAGTCAAAAGCCCCCTTTTGTGCTTGGGAAAAACTTAACCCGAGCCGCTGTGTTAATTCCAATTATTGAACAAAACGATCAACTGGAGGTTATTCTTACATTACGAGCTAGTCATTTAAAACATCATGCCGGACAAATTAGTTTTCCCGGCGGTAAAGTTGAAGAATACGATATTAATGAAATAGCCACTGCGCTTAGAGAAACCCAAGAAGAAATAGGCGTCAGCGAGAACAACATCACAGTGGTAGGTACATTGCCAACTTATCACACAGCAACAGGTTATCATATAACTCCTGTTCTTGGCTTTATTGATCCCCCTTGTCAGTATTGTTTAAATACCAATGAAGTTGCAGAAATTTTTCATGTACCTTTAAACCATTTCCTCAATAGCAATAATCATATTGCGTTAAATCTTTATCATAACTTAACCACCCACTCCGTCTACTTCATGCCATACAAGCATTACAACATTTGGGGGGTAACCGCCTCAATCTTAAAAAAATTAGCAGAACAATTACAACCCTAAATTCGGTTATTTAACCAATTCAAACTATAATATGAAAATATTTTGTTTAACTGTTCGATAACTTTCAGTTACCATTACCGAAAATAATTTTTAACAGTCACCTAATAGCTGACAATAATTCAGGTTTACCCCATGATTAGTGTATTTGATATGTTTTCTATTGGTATTGGTCCATCCAGCTCTCATACTGTAGGACCAATGAAAGCGGCAAAGTTATTTGCCGAACATTTGGTTGAAAATAATCTATTATCGAAGACAGATAGAGTAAAGTGTGAGCTTTTTGGTTCTTTAGGGCAAACAGGTATCGGCCATGGTACAGGTAAAGCCGTCATTTTAGGATTGTCAGGTGAAACACCCGAAGATATCGCGGTTGATTCAATCGACCAAATACTGGCTCAAGTGGTCAGTAGTGAAAAAATAAACTTGATGCATCAAAAAGAAATCGGTTTTCCAAAAGAGAATGCTATTGTTTATCATCGCCGAAAAACATTACCTGCCCATGCTAATGCAATGACATTATTTGCTTATCAAGGCAAAGAGTTACTATTTGAAGAAACCTATTACAGCATTGGTGGTGGCTTTATTGTTCAAGATTGTGACTTTGAAAAAGAAAAAGACAAGGCTTTATCACTACATTCAAATATAGATAGACCTCACAAGTTTTCAACTGCAGATGAATTACTCAGTATTACCAAAGAAAAGGGACTTCGCATTAGCACTATTATGATGGATAACGAAAAGTGCCTAAATGATGAAGCTACAGTCAGAAAACAACTTGTAGCGATCTGGGAAGCTATGTATCAAAGTGTGAGTCGAGGCATGAAAACCGAAGGTATCTTACCCGGCGGCTTAAAAGTTAATCGTCGTGCCCCTGCATTATTTCATTCGTTATCTATAGAAAATAATAATGATCCTTTATCAGCGATGGATTGGGTTAATTTGTTTGCTTTAGCGGTAAATGAAGAAAATGCTGCTGGTAGTCGTGTGGTTACCGCACCTACTAATGGTGCTGCGGGAATTATTCCTGCCGTTTTGTGTTATTACGACAAATTTATAAAGAAAGTAGATGACGATACTTGTATTCGTTATTTATTAACCGCTGCTGCAATTGGTATTTTATATAAAACCAATGCAACAATATCTGGCGCTGAAGGTGGCTGCCAAGCAGAAGTCGGTGTCGCTTGTTCTATGGCAGCGGGGGCACTTACTGAAATTATGGGGGGTAGCCCAAAACAAGTAGAAAATGCGGCAGAAATAGGCATGGAGCATAACTTAGGCTTAACATGCGATCCGGTAGGAGGACTTGTACAAGTCCCATGTATTGAACGTAATGCCATGGGTTCAGTTAAAGCAATTAATGCTTCTCGGCTTGCCTTACGTGGAACGGGTACGCAAAAAGTATCTTTAGACAAAGTGATCAAAACGATGTGGGAAACAGGTAACGATATGAAAACCAAATATAAAGAAACATCGCGTGGCGGCTTAGCGGTAAATATTATTGAATGTTAATTTGTAATAACCACAAAAAACGCCAGCACTTGCTGGCGTTTTTATTTAACTCATTATTAACTATTACTAATATATTAACGAACAGGTAAATCTATATTTGCGAACATTTCTTCAATTTCAGTATTGTTTTTTAATAATACTGCGCGAGTCACTAAATCACGATTTAAATGCGGTGCAAAGCGTTCAATAAAGTCAAACATGTAACCGCGTAAAAAGGTACCACGCCTAAAACCTATTTTTGTAGTGCTGGCTTTAAATAAGTGACTGGCATCTAATGTGACTAAGTCTTTATCTAATTCTTTATCCATAGCCATTGTGGCAATCACACCAATGCCGACACCTAATCGCACATAGGTTTTAATTACGTCAGCATCAGTTGCTGTAAATGCTATTTTTGGTGTAACACCTGCATTAGAGAATGCATTATCTAATTCTGAACGCCCAGTAAAACCAAAGACATAAGTAACCAAAGAATATTTTGCGATATCCTCAATGGTTAAATTTTTACTGACAGCTAAAGGGTGATCTTTTCTTACAATAATACTGCGATTCCAGTGATAACACGGCAGCATTATTAAATCGTTATACAAATGAAATGACTCAGTAGCAATAGCAAAGTCAGCTTCACCTTTAGAGGCAGCATCACTTATTTGTGATGGTGTTCCCTGAGACATATGCAAAGTAACTTTAGGATACTTTTTCATAAAGCCTTGAATTATTTCAGGCAATGCATAACGCGCTTGAGTATGAGTCGTTGCAATGCGCAATTTACCTTCATCAGGTTGTGTATGCTCCCGAGCAACCGCTTTAATAGCTTCAACTTTTGATAAAATTTCAGTTGCGATATTTATAACTTCTTGGCCAGGGGAAGTTACATGTGTTAAATGTTTACCACTACGACCAAAAATTTGAATGCCTAATTCATCTTCAAGCATTCTAACTTGCTTGCTTATCCCTGGCTGTGAGGTAAATAACGCTTCAGCAGTTGCAGAAACATTAAGGTTATTGTTTTGTACTTCGACGATATAACGGAGTTGTTGCAGTTTCATAGCAGTAAACAAAAATGGCTTATATCAAAAATATATACTTAATCGAACATATATTCCATAATAATTTTACTTTTTTTGTAAAAAAATTTCATTTAAGTTTAATAAACAAGCCTATTTGCGGTTTATTACATCAATTATGGTAAAAAAAGTAACATTTGTTATTTGTCACTTATAAATATGTAATTAAATTACAACAGGTACTAAGTTTACTGAATAAGCTATAGTTAATAAATTAAAATATAGTTAACACTTTGCTTAGTCCTACATTTTTTGTAGACTGGTAATGCAGTTTAAAATTCTTAATTGGAATATATACATGGGTATAATTATAAGCTTAGTTGTTGCGTTGATTGTTATCGTAGTTGGTGTAAACGCTATTCAACAACACAAAGCAAAAATAGAACAAGAAAAAAGAGCTAAAGCGGCCAAGCAAAAAGCAATTATCGATGAAACTGAAGAGCTACTCGTTAATATGGCTCATATACCACCTAATCCCAAACTGACAGAAATTTTGCATCAGCGTAGTCTTAATGCCGCCAAGGCAATGTTGGCGATTATTCCTGAAACAAAAGCCTTCAAAACCCGTGTTCAAGAAATGCAGGCCCGCTTAAGCGCAACCAAAGACCTTAACGCTAATACCCAAACTGCCGAAACCTTTATCCTACCCGACAATGAACAACAACTAGTCTTCATTTTGCAAACAATAAAAAAATTACGTGCTATTCTTCGTTCAGAACAAAGTAAAGGTGCGCTCGATGCCCAAAACTTCATGGCTGAAGACCTTAAACTTGATGCAATGCAACTTAAGATTAATATCGAAAGTTTACATAAGCGTGGAAAACAAGCATTCCAAAAAGAAATGCTTGGCTCTGCTCGACAATACTTTGAAAAGGCATTACAGACGTTAAAAGATCACCCTAAGCAAAGTGAATATACAACGGCTAAAACCGCAGAATTAGAAGAGCAGTTACTTGATATTACCGAAGCATTAAAAAGTACAAATGCAGCAGACGCGGCCAAAAAAGCCAAAGCAGAAGAAGACGACTTGGATTTACTTTTTCAACCAAAAAAGAAATGGTAAGCCTTTACATAATTCAACTAAGCCAGCATTTGCTGGCTTTATTTTTTGATTATCTCAACTTATTTTATTATGGCCAAAGTAGAGCAAATTATCCTACCGTCATTCTTAAGGCGCGTACTTAAAGCTTACGCGCTAAAAGCGCAAATTAGATCGCAAGGCTGTGAATTAAACCGTATTGGTCGTTCTCGTAATTGGCGACTTAAAGCGACCCCTGAGCAAATTAGTAGCGTTATTCATTTAATAGAAGAAGCAAATGAGGACAGCTGGTTGTGGTTGGCAAAACATTTAACATCATACCGTCAAGCCCTTACCCATCAAACATTATTTGAAATGGCCAAAAAGCGTAACCTTACCACAGTAAACGAACTAATGGCCTTAACAGACTGTACTGTAGCCCAAGCAAGAAAAGTACTAGATGAAATAGAATGGGGAAGTTAGTCTATTGCCTCTATAGGTTCTATAGCCATGACTAAGCTATAACTAAAAATATAAACTAGCACTTAATTAAAGCCTATTTCGAAAAATTTAATAGCGTACCTAGTTCTCCCCTGTTAATGTTTTTAGCATAAATAGCTTTTGGCGCTTTGCCTAAAGTTGAATAAATAATAACTTTCAAATCAGTGATCAGCACACCATATTCACCAGATTTAACATAAACACCACCAGAATAATGACCCGATGTGGCGTACCACCCATCTTTATTATCATCTAACCATTGAGAGAGTGTTACATAAGCTTCATCTTTTTCATTAATGTAAATTCTTTGCTTGGCATCTTGGCTTAGCACTAAATATACTTCAGGCTCCAACTTAATATCTATCGACTTACTACAAGCAAATAAACCTGTCATTAACAATAACGTTATTACTATTTTCATCGCATTTACTCAGCATTAATTGGTAAAACAAATACAACTTATATATTCAAAATATCGAAATACTCTACCTTCAACCTATAAGTTAAACAATAAAGTGATATTCCTTTTTAGCTGTTTTATGATCTACATCATTAAGCCAAAATATAAACGTTTGTTAACAGAATAAATGGTATTTCAATGAAAGCTGTTGATTATGAATCTTCCGGTGAATTTTTTTCATATTGTACAATACTGTCAGGTATAACCTCCCAACTTGCTTTTGAACCTACAAATATATGTCGACCAATTTCAATGTTGGGATCTTCATTTAAACAGCCTAACGTTATGCCATGAACCTGATCTTTATAAGTACCACAAAGCGTAGAACCGCAGCGCTTACAAAATTGAAAACCAAAGTCTTTTTGACTTTTAAATGTAGTTAACAACTCAACTCCCTTAACCCAACGAAATTCAGATGCATCAATTACCGCATACGCCGATGCTTGTGAACTAAATACTTTTCGACAACGAGAACAATGACACGACCTAGCATCTCGTAATGAGCCATTTATCTCATATTTAACTTCACCACAAAAACACTCTCCGGTTAATTTCATATACGCCTCCATAATTTAATACGTTGTTTTACATTAATTCCCTTTCTACAAGAAATTGGCCTTGTTAATTACTGAACAGATACTTTTTTATTGCAAAACGGCCTAAAAGCATCTACTAACAGCTCATTCAATGCTTTCACTGTTCTTCTACACATCAAATAAGACATAATAAGTCCTATAACGAACCAAACCCACAAATAATTGATAACGCCAGTATCTAAAAGCTTAGACCAAACTAGTAGATGGCTAAAAATAGCTGTAATCTCTCATAATTACAACGTCATGGGCAGGTAGCAGTCAATATGCTTTTATCTTCTTCTATTAGCCCAAAAACATAGTGCTCCAGCTCTTCAATTTCATTTGACGATTCACGACTTTTTATCGGCTGAACAAAATCCATAATCTCTACTCTTGTTTTTATAGAATTACATAAAAGTGAGCGTGCTTTATCAGGCTTTTGTTGATCAATATACGAGATTGCACCTTGCATTATTTTAGCCCCTGCCCAAAGTTCAGTGACAGAACGTGAAGCGCCAACTTTAACTCCACCATACAAACCGATAGCAAGGCCTAATATGAAAATGAAAAGAATAAATATTGAGAAAATTATTTTAGATTTCATGCACAATCTCCTGTTGCATTTTATACACTAGGTAAGAGAAATATTCTTCAGCTGGAAATGAAACTCCATTTTCAAGAATCATTATCTTAAACAAGCAAGCTAAATAATTTACTATAAAATAGCAAAGTCACCACTTAAATGCCTGTCTATTTGAAAGTCACTAAGCGCAAAACATTATTAGCGAGGCTTTGGTTGTATGATGGATTTTGCGATATCACCTACCAAATTTCGACTGTGAAAACTAAGTAGGTCGTTGAAATTAAATCCTGTTATTTCAATCGTATTATCTGGTTTCCATAACACTTTATACTCTATGCTTTCTGGGTGCCCATCTAATCTCACTAATATATTTTGATTTCCTTTATCAGCTAATTCTCTTACGACTATTTGTGTCTCCCAATGAGTTGTAGCGCCACAATTGCGAATTAAAACCACAGCTTCTTTTTCATTATCAGGTGATGTGAACGATTGATGCTCAATTATATCGCAACCAGATCACATGGAAAAAGGTAAAAAAAACAAAGGAACCCCTAAAATTAATACGCCCCAAAAAATAGCAGCACCGAAATTCCATAGTAATTTAATAATTCTTTCCATAAATAATCCATCGTTAAAAATCTAACACCATAGTAAACAACAAAATAACAGCTTGCTAGGTTGTACAATAAAGCGCCAACAAGCCTAAAATATTATCTAACCTCGGCGTTATTGTTTTATTGTTATTCTTTATTTATAGGCTTTGAAATTTCTTGACCACCAAAGATGAAACTTAACATAAACATTTGTTCATCAATTAACCATAAATTAGACAGCCCTATGGTAATTAATATGACCATCAATACTACAGCTGGGTTGAAGAATGTAAAAAATTTATCTTTTCTTTGACTAGGAAAAACGCATAAATACAAGAAAACCGATATCACTCCAAACAAAGCAGACATTAAATACGGTATTATATCAATTAGAGTTAATTCTATTTCCGCTTATAAGATTCGCATGAAAAATAAGGTGGCGCCATAACAACAGACATCACTAATATACGGGTAATATTTCGAGTAGTAATAAGCAGCCTAGTTTCCTTATCGAGATCAAGTTAAAGGAGAACAATTCTCGCATTCAGCACAGAAAGCGAGAATCATAACTTAAGCTTTTTTCAAATAGGCTGACACTAATACAATACGAGTACCATTCACTTTACCTTCTATATGTTCAGGATTATCGGTTAACGAAATACCTCGCACCATAGTGCCTTGTTTCGCAGTAAAATTAGCACCTTTTACTTTCAAATCTTTAATTAAGGTAACGTTATCGCCGTCATGCAATTCTGCACCATTGCTGTCGCGTGTAGGTCCATTGGTTTGCTCTGCTGCTATCCCCTGCTCAGCCCATGTTTTTACTTCATCTTCTAGGTAGATCATATCAAGTGCGTCTTGCGCCCATGACTCAGTTGATAATTTATGTAGCATTCTATACGACATAACTTGCACAGCAGGCTCTTGGTTCCACATGCTATCATTCAGACAACGCCAATGGTTATTGTCTAGTGGTGTCTCACCTAATATTTGAGATAAACAAGTATCACATACATAAACACACTGCTGAGCACTACCGTCACTTGTTGGTGGTACTTGATACACAGATAAAGAGGATGAAGATGAGCATAACTCACATTGATTATTACTGCGTGTTTTTAACGCTTGTTCAGTTGCCATAGAATATATTCCCTCAATAAATTTGCGCGCTATTATGCGCTTTTTTTAGGAATTTAACCATTATTTTTATAAGGGAATTAAGCAAATAAGTAAGAAAAAAGGACAAGCTTGCTTGTCCTTTTATAATGTTTATTGATAGATTAGGTGTGACTATTCGCTTTTATTTTCCACCGATAATCCCTCTTCCCCTGCAAATTTATCAACCCATAATGCAATAGCGCCGTCTCCCGTCACATTACAAGCGGTGCCAAAGCTGTCTTGTGCTAAATAAAGTGCAATCATTAAGGCAACAGCGGCATCAGTAAACCCAAGCATACTAACTAATAAACCTAAGGCTGACATTACCGCACCACCGGGCGCACCGGGCGCAGCAATCATGGTGATACCTAGCATTAAAATGAAACCAAACATAGCAGTAAAGCCTGGCATAGCTATTTCTGGTGACAGTAACATAACGGCCGTAGCACAAGTTACTATGGTAATAGTAGAACCACTTAAATGTATAGACGCACATAAAGGAACGGTAAAGTTGGCGACTCCATCACTAACTTTGTTTGCTTTGGTCGCTTTTAAAGAAACAGGAATAGTAGCCGCACTTGACATAGTCCCCAAGGCGGTGAAATAAGCAGGCATCATGTTCTTCAATAATTGTATTGGTGAACGACCTAATGCACTACCTGTTATAACATAAAGAACAGTGATCCATACCCAGTGCATGACAAGTGCTAATATTAATACTACGCCGAAGGTTTTTAAGGTTGAGAATACAGTTCCATCTACCGTCATTTCAGCAAACACACCTGCAATATAAAAAGGTAGTGCTGGAATAATGACTTTACTTAATAAGAGTTCTATTACGTCTTTAGCTTCATTAAGTGTTGTACGTAAATAAGTTGCATTGGTTGCACTAATACCAATACCTAATATAAAGGCAATAGCCAGCGCAGACATTACGTCAAATAACGGCGGAATGCTAATATCAATAAAGCCTTTTAGTTTCTCACCTTCAGCCATTTCAACTAAATTACCCGCTGTTAAACCAGGTAAAACATTACTAGCAATAATAAAAGCTAAAGTTCCTGCAACAATGGTAGAACCGTAGGCTAAGCCTACTGTTTTACCAAGCAGTGCACCCGAGCCTTGAGGCAATGATGCAATACCACTTGCAATATAAAAAAGAATGATTAATGGGATGGTAAATTTAATTAATTGACCAATTAATGTTTGAACCGTAAAGGTAAATTGCACTAATAAGTCTGGTGCATATAAACCAATTAATATACCCGCTAAAATGCCAGCAATTAATTTTAATACTAAATTCATAATTTCTCCGTTTGTTATAATAGTTTTGGATGCTACTGGTTCTAAGATAATGAATAAGTGACTTAAGGTATTGAACTTGAACAGCGACTTAGCTTATATGTCATTATTATCAATTTGACGTCAAGTTTAACCCGAGTTATTACTCGCAAGCCAGCGAACATTAACTTTTCTTATGCGATCTAGTTTACCCGTTTCTTTCAGTTGCTTATTTTTAATGCTAAAAGGCTGACAAACAAAATAGCCTAAAGCACTGATTAAGTTTTCCCCATGGAACAACAACGGAATTCGCTTGCGTTGCCAAGGTTCTATTTCCAACTCTTGTAATATTTTTTTCAGCGCTCTGGAATGATTTCTATAATCAGGTAAACACGTTGGGTTCACATGAGTAAAAGTAAGCCTTAATTCTGAAATTTTTTCTGGTAACCATAAACAGGTTAAACCATCAGAAATACTTCCAATGTCTTCATTAGTTATATTTGTTGCTAATAAATCACAAATTTCAGATGCAAAAACTAACTGCCCAAGATTATCTGGTAATACTATTGTCACTGGCTTTTCGTTCAAAGTAGTTAATTTAATAATTTGTTGCCAGTTTGAAATATCAGCAAAATTATCAGTAAGAACAAGTTTATTTTTAAAACGTCTAAACCATTTATGACCTATTTTTACCTGAGGTGTTTTATCGCCGTCTGCAGACAATTGCTGTTTAATTTGCCTTAGTACATGACTACTTGGCATTAACTCACCATTTTGAGCAAGATAATAGCGCAGCACATAATTAAATCGACTGTTAGACAGACTCAAAAGAGCATCAATATTTAAAGTGTTGTCATCAACTAGACATTGTTGTAAATCGACGCTTGCGACTTCGTCAATCAATGCTTGGGCATCTTGGCAATGCGAAGCAGTACGTGCAATAGCTTTACTGATTCCTGACCAGCGTGACTCTAATAAAGGAACAATGGTTTGTCTTAAAAAATTACGATCAAATAGTTGATCAAGGTTAGATTCATCTTCTATCCATTCAAGTTTCAGGGTTTTAGCTCTTGACTCAATTGCTTGGCGACTAACATTAAGTAAAGGCCTCACAACCTGCAATGCGCCTTTTTCTGTTATTAATAAGCTATGTGCTGTCATTGCACTTAAGCCTTTTATACCCGACCCACGTTTTAACGCCAGTAGAAACGTTTCCACTTGATCGTCTTGGTGGTGAGCTGTAAATACCACACCATTTTCGCCTGCCACTTCTTTTAAAGCACTATAACGGGCTTCTCTTGCTTGTGCTTCAAGGCTTTGGTTTGAACTTTTATCGAGTTTTACTTTTTTACCAACAAAAGCTAACTCAAGTTTTATACATTGATTTTTAACGAAATTATGCCACTGCACTGCATTATGACTTAACCCATGATCAACATAACACACCATCACTCTATTATTCAGAGCGACACCCTCATTCTTATTTATGTTTTTATGAAAATTAACCAGGTTAGCGATCTCATGTAATAAAACAATAGAATCAACACCGCCGCTGCAAGCAATAACTAATGGTTGGTTAGGGTAACATCGAAGGTGGGCCTGCAATGTTTGCTGAAATGATGAGCTATGCATAGTGGTTTTAGCATTAAGTGACTTGCAGAACATAAATGCAAGTCACTTATCTAATTAACAATAACCGTAAGACATTAAGCGTTGATAGCGTTGCTCTATTAACTCTTCTTTAGATAACCCTTCTAACTCAGCTAGATTTTCTTTTATTGATTGTTTAAGCATAGCAGACATAGTATCAACATCTCTATGCGCACCGCCTAATGGCTCAGAAATAACATTATCGATTAAGCCTAATTCTTTTATACGCTTAGCTGTTATCCCCATAGCTTCTGCCGCGGTAGAAGCTTTTTCAGCCGTTTTCCATAAGATTGATGCACAGCCTTCCGGTGAAATAACTGAATAAGTAGAGTATTGCAACATATTGACTCGGTCGCCTACACCAATAGCTAAAGCACCACCAGAGCCACCTTCACCTATAACAGTACAAATAATAGGTACATTTAATCGTGACATAACTTTCAGGTTCATTGCGATCGCTTCACTTTGTCCACGCTCTTCTGCCCCTATCCCTGGGTATGCACCTGGTGTGTCAATAAAAGTGATAATAGGCATGTTAAATCGTTCAGCCATTTTCATTAAACGTAAAGCTTTTCGATAGCCTTCTGGGCGAGGCATACCAAAATTACGTTTTACTTTTTCATGAGTAGTACGACCTTTTTGATGTCCTATGATCATCACAGGCTTATCATCAATATAAGCAGTACCACCTACAATTGCTTTATCATCCGCATATCCTCTATCGCCGGCTAATTCATCAAAATCAGTAAAAATTCGCTCAAGATAGTCGTGCGTGTATGGACGTAATGGGTGACGGGCTACTCTAGCCGTTTGCCATGGATCTAAGTTCGAAAAAATTTTCTTAGTTAATTCATTATTTTTCTCGCGAAGTTGAGTAATTTGTTCTTCTAAATCTAAATTAAGCTCTTGGCCTGTATCAACCAAACGTAGCTCTTCAATTTTCGCTTCAAGTTCAGCAATAGGCTGCTCAAAATCTAAAAAATTTAATGACATATCTTTTAATTACCTAGGTTCTTATATCTATAGTTAATTATGCTTTTCGCACAATCAATGAATTCTTTAACTGTGTAGTCGCTATATTTTATTACGTTTAAATTTATAAAATATCCAAAACTACTTAAATTGTAATGCTAATTTATCTTCACCCAATAATACTGTTAATTGATGTAATAACGCATCTGTTGGGCTCACCCGCCATTGAACACCTAATTCTAACATAGCTTGAGCTTCGTCCGTTTGATAATACACACGTACCGGACAAGTGCCTTCTTTATAGGGTGTTAATATTTTTTCTAACTGTGTTACAAAGTCATTCGATACTCTGGATTTTTCAACATGAATATCTAAAGATGTTACATAGTTTTCCCTTGCGTCAGCCACTGTCATAACATCTCGGCCGGTCATTGTAATACCACCAGAGTAATCATCAAAGCTGACCTGTCCACTACAGACTAAAATAGCATCATTTACCAGTAAGTCTGCAAAGGTATCATAATCATCGGGAAAAAAGCGAACATCCATTCGTGCACTTTTATCATCAAGAGTAACCAATGCCCATCGTCGCCCACGTTTATTCACTAAAACTCTAACACCAATAACTAAACCTACTGCTGTCGCGGTTCGGTCTTTTCCTGTTGGTTGCATAGCAACTAAACGCCCTGTGGAGTATCTTTTAATTTCTTTTAAATAGCGATCAATAGGATGACCCGTTAAATATAAGCCAAGGGTCTCTTTCTCACCCTCTAACCAGACCTCTTCCTGCCATGGAGCAACGTCTTTAAAAGCTTGTCGGGTATCTTCAGGCTCTTCATTAATTAAGCCAAATAAGTCATTTTGTCCTAATGCTTGTGCTTTAGCATGTTGCTCAGCTGCTTTTATTGCCTCTGGTAATGTTTCAAATAGCGCAGCACGATGTGGGCCTTTTTCAAGTTGAGGTCCTAAAGCATCCATTGCTCCTGATTTAATTAAACGCTCCAGTACACGCTTATTGGTTTTTTTCAGATCTAAGCGGGCACAAAAATCAAATAAATCAGTAAATGGACCACCGCTTTCACGTGCAGCAATTATCGCTTCAATAGGACCTTCCCCTACCCCTTTTACTGCACCAATACCATAAACGATTTGATCTTGCTCGTTGACTGTAAACTTGTACAATCCACAGTTTACATCAGGTGGTAACAAATCGATGCCCATATTTTTACATTCATCAACTAAGGTAACAATTTTATCGGTGTTATCCATATCCGCAGACATTACCGCGGCCATAAATGGCGCTGGGAAATGTGCTTTCATCCATAATGTTTGATAAGAAACTAATGCATAAGCAGCAGAATGTGATTTGTTAAAACCATAGCCAGCAAATTTTTCTACTAAATCAAATATTTTCATGGCAAGTTCGCCATCAACACCGCGATTTATTGCACCTTGTTCAAAGCCAGCACGCTGTTTTGCCATTTCTTCAGGCTTTTTCTTTCCCATTGCTCGGCGGAGCATATCTGCGCCACCTAAGGTATAACCGGCAAGTACTTGGGCAATTTGCATTACCTGTTCTTGATATAAAATAATACCGTAGGTAGGCTCAAGAATTGGTTTTAAGTCTTCATGTTGCCAGGTTGAATCAGGATAAGAGATTTCTTCTCGACCATGCTTACGTTCAATAAAGTTATCAACCATGCCTGATTGTAATGGTCCGGGCCTAAAGAGTGCTACTAATGCGATAATATCTTCAAAACAATCAGGTTTTAGTTTGTCAATCAGTGACTTCATTCCACTAGATTCAAGCTGAAATACCGCTGTTGTTTGCGACTTTAACAACATTGAGAATGATTTTTTATCATCTAAAGGAATCGCCGCAATATTAATCGGCTCTTTCCCTGCTTTAATTAGCTTCTCATCGGCAATTTCAATGGCCCATTGTAAAATGGTAAGTGTTCGTAACCCTAAAAAGTCAAACTTGACTAATCCTGCATCTTCTACGTCATTTTTATCAAACTGAGTTACGGGGTTTTTCCCTTCATCATCACAATATAGTGGCGCAAAATCAGTAATAGTAGTAGGTGATATAACAACACCACCAGCATGCTTACCAGCATTTCTTGTAGTGCCTTCAAGAATGCGACACATATCAATCAGGTCACGTACCTCACTGTCTTGTGCATAAGCTTCAGGTAGCTTAGGTTCAACTTCAAAGGCTTTAGCCAATGTCATGCCTGGGTCGCCTGGAATTAATTTTGAAATGCGATCTACAAAGCCATAGGGATGCCCTAATACTCGGCCAACATCGCGTATTACCGCTTTAGCCGCCATAGTACCAAAAGTAATAATTTGTGAAACGGCGTCTCGGCCATAAAGCTCAGCAACGTGATCAATGACTTCATCTCTACGATCCATACAAAAGTCAATATCAAAATCTGGCATAGAGACACGTTCTGGATTTAAAAAACGTTCAAATAGTAGGTCATATTCTAACGGATCCAGATCGGTAATTTTTTGTGCGTAAGCGACTAATGAACCTGCACCAGAGCCTCGACCAGGCCCAACAGGAATATTATTGTCTTTACTCCATTGAATAAATTCCATTACGATCAAGAAATAACCAGGAAATCCCATGTTATTAATAACTTCAAGTTCAACAGCAAGTCTTTCGTCGTAGGGCTTACGTTTTTCTGCAAAGTCTGGAGCGTCTTTATCAAATAAAAATTCTAGACGTTCCTCTAAGCCTTCCTCTGATACTTTTACTAAATAATCTTCAATGCTCATACCGTCTGTTGGAAAGTCAGGTAACACATATTCGCCTAAACGTACCGTTACATTACAGCGTTTCGCAATTTCAACGCTGTTTTCAAGTGCTTCAGGGATATCAGAAAATAGCTCAAGCATTTCTTCTTCACTGCGAAGGTACTGTTGTGGGCTATATTTTTTCGGACGTCGCTTATCATCTAACGTATAACCATCATGGATAGCAACACGAATTTCATGAGCGTCAAATAGATCTTCCGATAAAAAAACCACTTCATTAGTTGCAACTACCGGTAACTCTATTTGCTCTGCTAATTCAACCGCTAGATGTAAGTAATGTTCTTCATTTTCTCGGCCTGTACGAATAAGTTCAAGAAAGAAGCAATTAGTAAAGTATTGTTGATAAAAGCTAACCATTCGATTGACAAGGTCTCGATTACCTTTTATTAACGCTTTACCTATATCTCCTTCTCGACCACCTGAGAGAATAATTAAACCTGAAGCATGTTCAATTAACCAAGTTTTATCAATAACAGCTCGACCTTGAATATGACCACGAAGATATGCTTTAGAGATTAATTCTGTTAAGTTTTTATAGCCAACATTATCAGTAGCAATAATTACCAAGCGAAATAGTTCATTATCTAATTCGTCACTTTTAACCCAAAAATCACTACCTATTATCGGTTTAATACCTGCACCATGTGTTGCATGGTAAAACTTAACTAAACCGCATAAATTAGTTTGATCAGTTAATGCCAAGGCTGGCATTTTAAGATCAGTCGCTTTAGCTACAATAGGCTTAACTTTATTTAGGCCGTCAGACATTGAAAAATCACTATGTACCCGTAAATGAATAAACTTCGGGGGAGTGGTCGCCTCAATAACCTGTAATTCTGTTGGCGCTACTTCTGACATTATTTATTTAACTCTATTGATTAATAATTGCTGCAACGGGCTTAAAACTTTTGCGGTAGCAGTCTAGTACACCATACTGCGCTATTTTTTCCAAATGAAGTTTGGTTGGATAACCTTTATGCTGAGCAAAACCATATTCTGGATATAATTTGTCTAAAGCGATCATCTCTCGATCTCGCACAACTTTTGCTAAAATAGAGGCGGCACTAATTTCAGCAACTCTATCATCACCTTTTACAACTGATTGACTAGGAATAGTCCCTTGTTCACAACCAAAGGTTGGCGTTCTATTTCCGTCAACCAACACATAGTCAGGAATAACACTTAAACCTTGTACAGCTCGCTGCATGGCTAACATAGTGGCATGTAATATATTTAATGTATCAATTTCTTCAGGCGTTGCTCGTCCAATAGACCATGCTATTGCTTTTTCTTTAATTTCTTCAAAAAAGTGATCTCGTTTTTTTTCAGATAATCTTTTTGAATCCATTAAACCTTCAATTGGGTTTTCAGCATCAAGAATTACTGCCGCAGTCACCACATCACCTACTAAAGGTCCGCGACCTACTTCATCAACTCCAGCTATGCAATAAGCGATCGGATATTCAAAAGGAGGGAATACATGCTTAACTTTTGCCATTTTATAATAACTCTACAACCGCTTTTGCAGCTTTTTCACTAGCATTTTGCCTCAACTGCAAGTGAATATTAGTAAATTCATCAGTAAGGTTATTCTGATCGTTATACAGGCGCTCTTTGATTAAAGGCACTATATATTCAGGTTCAACCTCATCTTGCAATAATTCTGGCACTAAGGTTTTGTTGGCTAATAAATTCGGCAATGAAAACCATTGTAACTTAACCAACCATTTAGCTAACCAATAGGTAATTAAGTTAAATTTATAACAAATAACCATAGGACGTTTAATTAATGCAGCCTCTAGAGTAACTGTGCCTGATGCCATTAATAAACAATCACTCGCCGCCATGACTTCTTGAGTTTTCCCCGTAATAACAGTGATGGGAAGATCAGGCGCGATGGTTTGTTTTATTTGATTAAATTGCGCAGTTCTTTTTTCACTGATCATTGGAACAACAAAAGTCAGTGTTGGATCCGAAGCTCTTAACTGTTGTGCACTTGCTAAAAACGGCGGCACTAGACGTTCAAGTTCGCCACCACGACTCCCCGGCATTAAAGCAACTATCTTATTGTCTTTGGCTAATGAAAGCCCTGCTCTTGCTTCTTCTTTATTGGAATTGAGTGGGATATCATCAGCTAACGGATGACCGACAAATGTACAAGGTACCTGATGTTTATCGTAGAATTTTTTTTCAAAAGGTAATAACGAAAGTACCATATTAGTGGCTTTTTCAATTTTAAAAACACGCTTTTCTCGCCATGCCCACACTGACGGGCTAACATAATGTACAGTTTTAATACCTTGTTTTTTTAGCTTTTCTTCAAGGTTTAAATTAAAATCAGGAGCATCTATCCCAATAAACACATCAGGGCGATGTTTAATAAAGTATTGAGTAACTGTTTTTCTAACATGAAGTAATCGTCGGATTCGACCAAGCACCTCAACCAAACCCATGACTGAAAGTTCATCCATGGCAAATAGGCTTTCAAAGCCTAAATCCAACATTTTTGGGCCACCAATACCAATAAATTTAGCATTAGGGTAATGGCGGGTAAGCTCTAACATCAAGCCTGCGCCTAGGGTATCTCCTGAATGTTCACCAACAATGATAGCAAAAATTGGTGCTAAATCAGACTGAACACTCTGAGCTGTAGATTCATTGTCCATAATGGTTTAGCGGATAATGCCTCGATTAGAAGATTTAATAAAATCGATAAACACTTGTAACTCTGAACTCTCAGGTAATTCATTATTAATTTTGTCTAATGCTTCATCAATCGTTAATTTTTGACGATATAATATTCTATAAGCTTTTTTTATTGAAGAAATTACTTCCCCATTAAAGCCGCGGCGTTTTAAGCCTTCACTATTTAAACCAAACGGTTTAGCGCCATCTCCAGATGCCATTATGTAAGGCGGAACATCTTTAACCACTAGGCTATTAGCAGCAACAAAACTATGCGCGCCAATATGACAAAACTGATGTATACCACTCATTCCACCCAAAATAGCATAATCACCTAGATGAACATGCCCCGCAATAGACGCATTATTAGCCATTATACAATGATCTCCTACCATGCAGTCATGAGCGACATGGGTATATGCCATGAATAAATTATTTGAGCCTATAGCCGTTAACCCTTGATCTTGAATAGTACCTCTATGAATAGTACAACATTCACGAAAAGTATTATTATCGCCAATCACTAATTCGGTAGGTTCGCCTGCATACTTTAAGTCTTGGCAATCTTCACCAATTGAAGCAAATTGAAAAATACGGTTTCCTTTGCCTATTCGCGTAGGACCATTAATTACAACATGAGAGCTAATATGACAATTGTCGCCTATGACAACATCCTTGCTAATATATGTCCAAGGCCCAATAGTGACATTTTTGCCAATTTTAGCACCTTCTTCTATGATTGCTTGTTCGTGGATCAAATTTTCCAACCTCTATTTACAGTTTACGTCGAGCACACATTAAATCAGCAGAACAAACTACTTTGCCATCAACTTTAGCTTCACCATAGAATTTCCACATATTACGACGTTCTTTAATAAACTCAACATGCAAGTGCATAGTGTCACCGGGAACTACAGGGTGTTTGAATTTGGCATTATCAATTGAAGCAAACAAATACATCTCATCGTCTTCACGCCCTTCTGTGGTTTTAAAACCTAGAATTCCAGTCGCTTGTGCTAAGCTCTCTAAAATTAACACACCAGGGAAGATAGCAAGTTCAGGAAAGTGCCCAGTAAAAATAGGTTCATTAATGGTGACGTTTTTAATTCCGTGCAACCATTTACCAGGTTGATAATCCAGCACGCGATCCACTAAAAGCATTGGGTAACGATGCGGGATAAGTTTTTGAATTTCTTCAACACCAATTACGTTTTTTTGTAAATCCAATTGTCATTCCTTTTAGATTTTAATATTAATTTTGCATTTGTGCTTTAAGCTCATTGAGAGCTTGTTCAAGTGCTTTTATTTTAACATTAACTGTGTCTAACTTCCTAATTCTAGCGTTAGATTTATTCCACTCTTTATTAGGTGCACAAGGCATTCCTGATGAATAAACGCCTGGTTCTTTGATTGATTTAGTCACCATGGTCATGCCCGTAAACATACAATTATCAGTAATATCAATGTGGCCATTAATACCAACCAACCCTGCTATTGTACAATTTTCACCAATCTTTGTACTTCCAGCGATAACGCTACAAGCCGCCATTGCCGTACCAGAGCCAATTTCTACATTATGAGCGATTTGAATTTGGTTATCTAAAATAACACCATCATTGATAACTGTGTTACCTAACGCACCGCGATCTATGGTAGTACTTGCACCAATTTCAACATTATTTCCAATGATTACAGTACCTAATTGAGGAATTTTAACCCAGCGGCCTTTATCATTGGCGTAACCAAATCCATCAGAACCTATAACAGTATTAGACTGAACTAAGCAATTATTGCCAATTTCAACTTGATGATAAACAGTGACATTAGCCCATAATGATGTATTTTCACCTATAACAGCATTCTTACCAATAAAACACCCTGCTCCAATGCTAACGTTATTTCCTAATGTAACTCCTGACTCTATTACAGAATTGGCGCCAATAGTGACATTACTGCCTAAGGTCGCACTTTCGTCAATTACCGCGCTTTGATGCAGATTACTTGCTGGCTTAGGAGTGGTGTCTAATAATTGTGCAACAATGGCATACCCAATATAAGGGTTTTTCATTACTAGAGCATTTGATGGGCAATCAGCTAAGCATTCTTCATTTACAATAACGGCACTAGCTTTGGTATTGGTTAATTGTGATTTATATTTACTATTTGATAAAAAGGCTATATTGCCTATATTTGCATCAGCTAAAGTAGCAAGTGACGTAATTTGACAATTTCCATCGCCATGAACTGAAGCGCCAATTTTATCGGCAATTTCTTGAAGGGTGTAATTCATAATAACCTATCTTTTAGGGATAATATTACAAAGCTACTTATCTTAGTATCTTTGTAAGAACAATCCTTGCCTTTCTGATCAGCTATAAAGTATAGACGATCAGAAAAGCATAAGTAGGTTACAATGAATTTATCGTAGCTTTACTTGAGCTTACGCTCTAAAGGTTGTTATTTAAGTTTACTAACTTGTTCAACAACTTTTTTAGTAATATCTGCATCAGGCTTAGAAAATGCAACCGCTTGTTGTTGTAAAATAAGGTCAAATTTATCTTTTGAAGCAATATTGTCGATTGCTTGGCGAACTAAAGCAATTAACTTGTTTTGCTCTTCATTTTGACGCGCACCCGCCTTTTGTTGCAATGCTTTACCTTTTTCTTGATATTGGCCATATAAGTCGCCAATTTGCTTATCAAGATCTTCTTTTTCTTTTGCACTCATTAAAGCACCATCTCGCACTTTTTTCTCTTGATAGTATTTAATGTCTTTTTCTAGTTGAGCAACAACCGCACGTTCATCTTTAAATTCAGATTCTAACTGCTGCATAATTGCGGCTGTTTGAGGGATAGTACCCATCACTTCCTGAAAGTTAACAACGCCAATTTTTTGATCTGCCGCCATAGCCGCACTTGATAAAATTGCGCCAGAAGCTACTGTTGCAATGGCAATAGATTTAAATAACTTTTTCAATGTCTTCTCCTACTTATATGATGTTTGATCATTTTTATTTATATTGGGATCAAGTTTTAAAATTAAAAGGTTTTACCTATATTAAAGGTAAAAAATTTCGTGTCATCACCAGTTTCTTCTTTCAATGCTTTAGCAAAGCTAAAAATCATAGGTCCCATTGGTGATAACCATTGTACTGATAAACCAGCAGATGCTCTAAAGCGTCCAACATCAGCATAATCGTGAATTTTAGCAAATTCTTGAGCAGCAAGATCTTTATAATCTTCTATTTGGAATTCTGTATCCCAAACATTACCGGCATCAATAAATAAACTTGTTCTGACACTATTTGCAAATCCTTCATCGATAAATGGCGTTGGCACTATCAATTCCAAACCAGCAAGAGCAATAGCATTTGCACCTACTGAACGTGTTGATGCCTGTACTACATCATGATCTGGTCCTAAACAACAACTTGTCCCTGAAATAGGATCAGGTGTTCCCGTAATTGTCGTTGGGTATCTGAAAATAGCACGAGGGCCTACAGTATTTGTTTCAAAGCCACGTAGTGTGTCAGAACCACCGGCTCTAAAATTCTCCCAAAACGGTAATACTTGATCATTTCCATTAATCGTACCATAGCCATTACCATAGCCTAATTGCATGCGAGTTAAAACACTCCATCCTCTGGCAATAGGGAAGTACCATTTAGTATCTAAATTAACTTTAAAATAATTTACATCAGAGTTCGGTGTAGTCATTTTATAGCTTAAGCTTTGTTGTGAACCCGCAGTTGGGAATGTTCCTCGGTTTAAGGTAGATCGAGAAATAGCTGCCGATACATCAAAGGTTTCAAATTCTAATCCTCCATCAGGGTTATTAGGATCAGAGTATAATTCATAAAATCTTTGTATTTGTTCGTAAGTTTGTAAACGTGTAATACCGTTACTCTTATAACCTAGGCCAAAATTCAAACGAAGATATTCATTTATGGGGAAACCAAAATTAACGCCTACACCATAAGTTTTATTATTATATTCAACAAGGTTAGCGCTCCCAGCATCAAACTCATTGTAATAAATACTACCACCTAATGAGATGGCATCTTTGGTAAAATAGGGATCTGTATATGAAATATTAGCACTTTTAGAGTAACTCATAGTATTAATACTAAAAGCTAAACGGTTACCTGTGCCTAAAAAGTTATCTTGCTGTATTCCTGCATTTAAACTTAACTTAGTTGTTGAACCATAACCAATACCGGCCGTAAATGAACCTGATGCTTGCTCTTTTACAGTAAAATCTACATCAACTAAATCATCTTCACCTGGCAATTGTTTGGTTTCAAATTCAACGGTTTCCATATAAGGAAGGCGTGATAACCAAGCTTTTGAGCCTTCAACTAAACTGTTAGATAACCACGCACCTTCCATTTGACGCATTTCACGACGTAATACGTTATCTGCGGTAACATTGTTACCTTTAAAGTTTATTCTATTTACATAAACCCGTTTACCAGGGTCAATCGAAATAGAAAGTTTAACCGTTTTATCTTCTTCGTTAATGTCTGGGATAGTGGTAACTTTTGGATAAGCATAACCAAATCTACCTAAAAATTTACTAATGGTTTCTTCTGTATAAGTAACTTCAGCACCATTATAAAGCTTACCCGATTTTAATGGATTTATTGCACGAATCGTTTTTTCAAAACCAGCCATATCACCAATAAAGTCAACTTCACTTACGTTGTATTGCTCGCCTTCTGTAACGTTAAGAGTAATGTAAACAGACTCTTTATCTGGTGTCATTGACACTTGAGTAGAGTCAACTTTATATTGAAGATAGCCTCGATCAAGATAGTAGCTCTCAATAGTTTCCATATCACCTTGAAGGGTCTGCTTTTGATAGCGGTCTTGCGCCATAAAGTCCCACCAGGGTGAATCATACGTTAACTCGATATGCTCAAGTAACTCTTCATCTGAGAATACTTCGTTGCCAACAATATTAATTTGTTTAATAGCTGCCGCATCACCCTCACTAAAAATAAATTTTAAGTCAACTCTATTTCGAGGTAAGTGAGTTATTTCAGCTTTAACATCTGCATTATATTTTCCAACACTGTGATAAAAGTCTTCTAAGCCAGTTTCTAGGCCAGAAATAACCGTTTTATCAAGTGTCTCGCCTACACGAATATCACTGCCATCTAAGCTTTCATTGAGCTGTTCATCTTTTAAGTCTTTATTACCTTCAAAAGTAATAGCACTAATAGTTTCACGTTCTTGAACACGAAAAATAACTCGATTGCCACTTTTAGATACAACAATATTGTTAAAATGACCTGAACGATATAATGATTTAATCGCCTGAGAAATTCGAAAATCGTTAAGAGTATCGCCTATGTTAAAAGGAATATGGGTCAACGCTGCACCTAAAGCGACGCGCTGTAATCCTTTAACTTCTATATCTTCTACCTTGAATACTTCAGCAGCTTCTACTGTGCTACCAAAGGCACCTAATAATACCGCAAGGGCTATTTTTTTAATCATCATATAATAATTACTTTATACTTCTTAATTTTCTTTATAATCGCGAAAAATCGTTAAATATTGCGATACTCATTAACCCTAAGAGCGCTAGTGTACCAAACTTGAACCCAATTTCTTGAATTTTTTCTGGTACGGGTTTCCCCGTCAAAAGCTCTATAAGGTAATAAACTAAATGGCCACCATCAAGTACTGGTACCGGTAAAATGTTAATTATGCCTAAATTAATACTAATTAAGGCTAAAAAGCCTAAAAAGTAAACAAAACCATAACCTGCGTGATCACCTGCTCCTTGCGCTATTCCTATAGGACCACTTAAATTTTTAACTGACACATCTCCGGTGATCAGCTTTCCAATCATATCGAAGCTTAAACAAACTAAGTCCCATGTTTTTTCTATGCTCTTACCTATGGCCTCAAGAGGTCCATAAACAATGTTAATCAGGTATTGTTCTGGATAAGGTTCTACTTTTGGCAATACGCCAATAGTACCTATCACTTGTCCGTTTCGCTCAGTACTATTAGGTGTAATTGATAACTTAAGTACTTCTTCATTACGTTGTACCGTTAATGTTACCTCTTGGCTAGGATATTTTTTTATTTCTGTCGAAAAATATTCCCAATCATTACCGCTAGTTTCTCCATTTATCGCGATAAACTTATCACCTACTTTTAATCCTGATTGTTCAGCAGGTGATTCTTTTATCACAGTAGCTAATTCATTTAATGGATTAGCTTGGTAGGGTATAATTCCTAAACTCTGAAAAGCTGACTCTTTATCTGGCTGAAAAGTCCACGTTTGAGTATCCAATAAATAAGCTTTAGGGCTCACACTACCCTCTTCTTTGATCGAGACACTTACGCTATCCTCACCGATTTGGGCAGCGAGCGCTAAATTAACATCTGTCCAATTAAGTGTTTTTTGTCCAGCAATCTTAATAATTTCACTATTAGCCGGTATTTGGCTACGGGCAGCAATAGAGTTTAATTCAACTTCCCCAATAATTGGTTTTACTGAAGGTACGCCAATAATCAACATTAAATAAAATGCAAATATGGCAAAAATAAAGTTAGCTAATGGCCCTGCTGCAATAATAGCAATACGCTGATATACTGTTTTACTATTAAAGGTATTTTCCCTGTCTTCTTCAGCAACATCATCGACACGTTCATCTAACATTTTAACGTAGCCACCTAAAGGAATAAGTGCGATCACATACTCAGTACCGAGTTTATCTTTTCTTCGCCAAAGCGCTTTACCAAAACCAATTGAGAAACGTTCAACCTTTACGCCATTTTTTCGGGCAACCCAAAAATGCCCATACTCATGCACCGTAATTAAAATACCTAAGGCAACAATAAAGGAAGATAAATTCCATAAAAATTCAAACATACGACTTATTTACCTTTACCCTGATTGCTAAGTTCTTGAACTACTGAACTTGCAACAACTCGTGCTGATTTATCAATATTAATAACATCATCAATTGTTTCTACCTTTTCTGAGACAAATTTTTTCACAGAAGTTTCATTTATTTTTGCTATATCAGTAAATTTTATACGTTCGTTTAAAAAAGCATCAACAGCAATTTCGTTAGCTGCATTAAGCGCTGTACAAGCCGCTTGTCCAGATTTACAGGCCTCTATAGCCAACTTTAAATTTGGATAACGATTAAAATCCACATCAGAAAACTCGAAAGCAGGCGTGGTAAAAAAATCAAGTGGTTGAACGCCAGCATCTATGCGTTCAGGGTAAGCTAGTGCATGTGCAATGGGGGTTCGCATGTCTGGATTACCCATTTGTGCTAAAACAGAGCCGTCTTTATATTGCACCATTGAATGAATAGTACTTTGTGGATGTAACACCACTTTAATATCTTCTACGGCAACATTAAATAACCATTTAGCCTCAATTAATTCTAAGCCTTTATTCATCATAGTGGCGGAGTCGACTGATATTTTACGCCCCATATCCCAATTAGGGTGAGTGCAGGCTTGTTCAGGGGTAACATTGCCTAATTCTTCAATAGGTAATTCTCTAAACGGACCACCAGAGCCCGTAAGTAGTATTTTACTCACCCCTTGTTCAAAAAGAGCACAATAACCTATTTGGTTTTGTGCTTTTGTCGGTAAGCATTGAAAAATAGCATTGTGTTCACTATCTATAGGTAAAAGTACAGCACCAGATTTTTTTACTGCCTCAATAAAAATAGCACCTGAAGTAACTAACGCTTCTTTATTGGCAAGTAAGACACGTTTACCTTTTTTAACAGCAGATAGGGTAGGTAACAAGCCAGATGCTCCGACAATTGCTGCCATAACCGTATCAGTATCATCAGCACTAGCTAGCGCTATAAGAGCCTGTTCACCAGAACTAATTTGAATAGATTCTAAACCACTTTCCTTAAGTTTGTTTTTAAGCGCTTGCGCATGAATCTCAGACACCATAACCACTTCATTAGGCTTAAATTCAAGGCATTGTTCATACATCACATCAACACTTGCGTTTGCAGATAAGCTAACGACATTAAATAATGAAGGGTGAAGACGAATAACATCTAAAGTATTAATACCAATAGAGCCTGTAGAGCCCAATATACAAATATTTTGCATCATCCCCTACCAGCCAATAACGGCATAACATAATGCAAACACAGGTGCCGTAGCAGTTAAACTATCAATTCTATCTAATATTCCACCGTGCCCAGGTAAAATGGTGCCACTGTCTTTTATACCTGCCTGGCGCTTAAACATACTTTCATTTAAGTCCCCTAACACAGAAATAGTTGTAATTAATACGGTTACACAAATGACTAATATATATTGTTGCTGATTCCAGCCAAGAATATATCCCGCAAGGCTGACTAATAAGCAAGAAAAAATTACCCCTCCAATATAACCTTCTATCGTTTTACCTGGGCTTACATTCGGCATGAGTTTACGCTTACCAATTGCTTTACCAACAAAGTAAGCTCCAATATCAGCACCCCATACCATTAAAAATAAAAACATGATTAATTGCGCACCATGATATGGGTCTGATTGATATTCGTTGCTACGTATGACCATAAAAGCAAGCCAAGTCGGTACTAAGGTCAACCAACCAAAAACGCCTCTAACGGAACGATGACTTGACCAAAACTTACTATAACGTGGGTACAAAAAAGTGAGAGTAGCAGAAAGCAACCACCACGCTATAGCCAACCAAAGTACATAGACAGCACCCGTCTGTAAAATAGTGTGATCATGCCATAGTTTCTCTAGTGGGAATTTAAGCCATAAAAGACTAATTAAAGCGATTGTAGCTATGACAAACGCCATTCGACGATTATTTTTGTCGAACCCCATTAAAGGCCCCCACTCCCAAGCACCTATCGCCATAATTGCCATGATTAAAGCGGCGAAATTAGCAAGCGGTAAATAAAATATTGCTGAAATCGCTAAAGGCGCTAAGACAACTGCTGTTATTATTCTCTGTTTTAACAAACGCTAACCCTTTTCTATTTTAATTATTATTATTTTTAATTTGTTCGCCAGTAAGACCAAATCGACGTTCTCTATTATCAAAACAACTCATTGCTTTTAATAATTCCTCGTCTTGGAAATCTGGCCAAAGCACGTCAGTAAAATATAATTCGGCATACGCTGCTTGCCATAATAGAAAGTTACTGATTCTATAATCACCACCTGTGCGGATCAATAAATCTAATTCTGGTAAATTAGCTAAGCTCATTTCTTGAGCTAATACATCTTCATTTATTTGATCTGTTGTTATATCACCCACAACAGCTTTTTCGGCTATCTTTTTTGCCGCATTGGCAATATCCCATCGACCACCATAATTAGCTGCTATCGACAGTACCATAGCATTATTATTTTCTGTTAGTACTTCGGACGATTTGATCATTGTTTGGAGTTTATCTGAAAACCGAGATATATCACCAATCACTTGAAAGCGTATGTTATTTTTATGTAACTTTTTAACTTCTCGCGTTAACACATACATAAATAAATCCATCAATACGCTCACTTCGCCTTCTGGACGTTGCCAATTTTCACTACTAAAGGCAAAAAGCGTTAATGCTTTAACTCCTTGTTTTCTCGCTGTTGATACAACAGCGCGAACAGATTCTACACCATTTTTATGGCCTACAACTCTTTTTTTTCCGCGTAACTGAGCCCAACGACCGTTGCCATCCATAATAATCGCGACATGTTGAGGTATATTAATTAACTCATTGGTCTTAGGTTCCGTATCGCTCACAAAAACTCCATCAAACTTATCTTTTATAAATACAAAAACGCTGTAGCTAGTTAAAAAATAACTTAATACTACAGCGTAATATCAACTATATGTTGTTATATTTCCATCAATTCGGCTTCTTTATCAGCCAAAATAGCATCTACTTGTTTTACAAAAGTATCTGTAATCGTTTGAATTTGATCTTCTGCTTGATGCATTTCATCATCACTAATTTCTTTTTCTTTATTCAAGGATTTAATATCTGAATTTGCATCGCGTCGAATATTACGTATAGCAACTTTAGCGCCTTCACCCTCTCCTTTTACTACTTTAACGAGATCTTTACGACGCTCTTCTGTTAAAGGTGGTAAAGGGATACGAATTAACGTGCCCTGAGATGATGGGTTTAAACCTAAATCTGATGCTAAAATCGCTTTTTCTACAACAGAGATCATCGCTTTATCAAATACAGTTATCGCGATAGTTCGCGCATCAGGAATAGAAATATTTCCTACTTGATTTAACGGTGTGGCCATACCATAGTATTCAACACTTATATTATCTAACAACGAAGTATGCGCGCGTCCTGTTCTCACTTTATTTAGGTTTGTTTTGAAAGCTTCAATACTTTTTGCCATGCGCTCTTTGGCATCTTGTTTAATATCATCTATCACTTTAATATTTCCTTAAAAACAGTCTATTATTCTTCTAAATTTTCAGCATGGTTAATTGTTGTGCCTTCTGAGTCACCCATAACCACCGCTTTTAATGCCCCAGGTTTATTCATGTTAAACACGCGAATAGGCATATTGTGGTCTCGCGCTAGCGTAAATGCAGCAAGATCCATTACTTTTAATTCTTTTTCTAACACTTCTTGATATGTTAAGTGTGTATACAATTCAGCATCAGGGTTAGATACAGGGTCAGCAGAGTAAATTCCATCAACTTTCGTCGCCTTTAAAACAGCATCAGCTTCAATTTCGATGCCACGTAAACAAGCTGCAGAATCTGTCGTGAAAAATGGATTCCCCGTTCCCGCACTAAAGATAACGACTCTACCTGATTTTAACAAGCCAATTGCATCAGCCCAATTGTAAGTATCACAAACACCGGCTAAATCGATCGCCGACATTAACTTAGCATTTACAAATGCACGATGTAGAGCATCACGCATTGCTAATCCGTTCATTACAGTAGCAAGCATCCCCATTTGGTCACCTACTACTCTATTCATGCCAGCTTCTGCAAGCCCTGCACCGCGGAATAAATTACCACCACCTATCACTAAACCAACTTGGATCCCCATTTCGATTAACTCTTTAATCTCCTGAGCCATACGGTCAAGGACACTTGGATCGATGCCAAATCCTTCTGCGCCCATTAAGGCTTCACCACTGAGTTTTAATAAAATTCGACGATATGTTGGTTTGGGATTGATGCTCATATAATAAACATTCCTGTAGATGTAAAAAAGCCGCGGTCAAAATTAACCGCGGCTATTTTAATACGTTTAGCTAACTATCGAAAGTCTAAACTGAAAAAAGAAGTTCTTTAAGCAATTAATTGCTTATTTATTGGCCTTTAGCAGCAGCAAGTTGTGCTTCTACTTCAGCAGCAAAATCTTCTGATTTTCTTTCGATACCTTCACCAACTTCTAAACGAACAAATGATGAAATTGTAACGCCTTTCTCTTTCAGAATGTCACCAACAGTACGCTTAGGTTCCATAATGAAAGCTTGACCAGTTAAAGAAACTTCACCTGTGAATTTCTTCATACGGCCAGTAACCATTTTTTCAGCGATTTCTGCAGGTTTACCTTCATTCATCGCCATTTCAATTTGGATACGCTTTTCATTTGCAACAACATCAGCTGGAACGTCTTCTGGAGTTAAGAATTCTGGCTTGCTTGCAGCAACGTGCATTGCAATATGCTTAAGTGACTCAGCATCACCTTCACCAGCAACAACAACACCGATAGTAGCACCATGCTTGTATGAAACTAAGGTAGTACCTTCAACATAAGCTACGCGGCGAACATTGATGTTTTCACCAATTTTAGTCACTAATGCAATACGCTCTTCTTCGAACTGTGCTTGAAGTTCTTCAATCGTTGCTTTTGAAGCAGCTGCAGCATCTGCAACTTTATTAGCAAATGCTAAGAAGTTAGCATCTTTAGCAACAAAGTCAGTTTGACAGTTAACTTCAACTAATGCGCCATCTTTAATGATGATTTGACCTTCAGCAGCAATGTTACCTGCTTTTTTAGCCGCTTTAGCTTGACCAGACTTACGCATGTTCTCAATCGCAAGTTCCATATCACCATCAGCTTCTTGAAGTGCTTTTTTACAATCCATCATGCCCGCAGCTGTGCGTTCACGTAATTCTTTAACTTGTGCAGCAGTAATTGCCATGAGTTAATTCCTCAAATTCAGATAAATATTAATACAATCAGATTGCCACACTTGTATTAAACAAATGTGGCATCAGCAAAATAAAACGTTTGTTATGTTAAAAACTAAGGATTACTCAGTTTCTACAAAACCGTCTTTTTCAGCTTGTACAACGATGTTTTTTTCACGACCTTCTATTACAGCGTTAGCTGCTGAGTCTAAGTACAATGTTACTGCACGAATCGCATCATCGTTACCAGGTACGATGTAATCAACACCATCTGGGTTTGAGTTTGTATCAACAACAGAGATTACTGGAATACCTAAGTTATTCGCTTCTTTGATAGCAATGTGCTCATGATCAGCATCGATTACAAATAAAGCGTCAGGTAAACCACCCATGTTTTTGATACCGCCAAGACTTTTCTCAAGTTTTTCCATCTCACGAGTACGCATTAACGCTTCTTTCTTTGTTAATGCTTCAAATGTACCGTCAGTACTTTGAGATTCTAATTCTTTTAAACGTTTGATAGATTGACGTACTGTTTTCCAGTTAGTCAACATACCACCTAACCAACGGTGGTTAACGTAGAATTGGTCAGATTTGATCGCTGCATCTTTAACAGCATCGCTTGCTGCGCGTTTAGTACCAACAAATAATACTTTACCTTTTTTCGAAGAAACACCTGAAACAAAAGCAAGAGCTTCGTTGAACATAGGAACAGTTTGTTCTAAGTTGATAATATGAACTTTGTCACGAGCACCAAAAATGTAAGATTTCATTTTTGGATTCCAGTAACGAGTTTTGTGGCCGAAGTGAACACCGGCTTTAAGCATATCGCGCATTGATACGTTTGGCATAATTAATTTCCTTTGGGGTTAAGCGTCCATACATTCGATACACACGACCTTAATTGCTCTATTGAGCGCGGCACCCCGGTATATCTGCTACTAAATGTATGTGAGTTTATTGTTTAATGTTGATTTCAACACCAGTTTTATTGCTAAATATCATCGAAGACAAGGCTACGACAGAATTCAGCGGCGCACTTTATACCACATAACTCAAAAATTAGCCAATAGTTTCAGTATAAACACCTAAAATTTATCATTTGACCATTTACCAGGCTCAAATAGTCATCAACCGATCTTTACTGTTTAAATTTTAGTAGTAGGCGAAAGAATAATTGCAAGGTAAAATACTGCATCATCTATTTCTAAACTTTATAAATAACCTTATGTCTGCAGAACTATTTTTTATTTACGATTCTCATTGTCCTTGGAGCTATGCAACCACACCATTAGTAGAAGCAATCCATCAAGCCTTTCCAAAAATTGAATTACATTTATGGCACTGCGCAAGATATGAAGGTGATGAACAAATAAGTAATAAAACGTTAGATCAAGTTGAACTAGATAGTAGCGTTACCTTTACGTCTACTTATAAAAAACAACTTAAGAATGCTGTTGATTCAACTATTGCTGCAAACATACTCGCATGGGTTTCCAATAAAATGCCTAGTGTCACCCTGCCTTTATTAACAGCTATTCAACAACAGCACTTTGAGCAAGGTAATTCATTAAAAACCACCGATGATTTTGACAGTTTAATTAAAGAATTTAAATTATCTCCCCCTAATAAAGTGTTAAAAAGTGATAAATTTACCAAAGACGCCGAATTTACTTTTGCTCACATCGAAGAAATTCAAGAGGTAATTGAAACACAAGCTATTCCTGCCTTATTGCTTGCTGTTAATGATGACTTAGTTTTACTGAACCATAATCTTTATTTAAAGGATCCTCAAACAATTGTTGAAGCCATAAAGCTTGAGTTAGCCAAATAACCACTTTAAGTAGCAATAAGGATTTTTGATCAAAACAGCATTGGGAAATCAGTGAAAATCATGTAGAATTATCACTATTTTCCGACGCATATTAATGTGTTTAAAATATAGAAACTTGAGGCATTAATGTCGATCCAAATAAAAAGCCAAGACGAAATTGAAAAAATGCGTATTGCAGGTAAATTAGCTGCTGACGTATTAGAAATGATAACTCCCCATGTTAAAGCAGGTATTACCACTGCAGAATTAGATAAGATCTGTGCTGATTACACTGAAAATGTTCAAGAAGCCATTTCTGCCCCACTTAATTATCATGGTTTTCCTAAATCAATTTGTACTTCAGTTAATCATGTCGTTTGTCATGGTATTCCTGACGACACGCAGTTAAAAGATGGTGATATCATTAATATCGATATTACGGTAATAAAAGATGGTTACCATGGCGATACCAGTAAAATGTTTTTAATTGGCGAAGTATCTCCAGAAGATGCGCGTTTATGTAGAATTACCCAAGAGTCTTTATATCTTGCATTAAAAAAAGTAAAACCTGGTGCAGCATTTGGAGAAATTGGCGCAACTATTCAAAAATTTATTAAAAAATCAGGTCGTTATACTATTGTAAAAGAATATTGTGGTCACGGTATTGGCAAAGAGTTTCATGAAGAACCTCAGATTGTTCATTATAAAAATAATGATAAAACAAAAATGGAAGAAGGCATGTGCTTTACTATTGAGCCCATGATTAACTTAGGACGAGCAAATACAGTACTAGATAAAGAAGATAATTGGACGGTTTACACCATTGATGGTAAAAAATCTGCGCAGTGGGAACACACTATTGTAGTCACAAAAACTGGGTGTGAAATATTAACACTTAGAAGTGAGGAAACAATCGCAAGAGTACTTCATAATTAAATAAGTGCCTTATTTAAATTAAATCATCAATATGAGAAAACGCAATTGCTTACTTCAGTGTTTGTACCAGATCAATTCTTAGTACCGCTTTCCATGACATCTCCTAACATTGAAATTAAGGAGATTTGTCAAATAAGTCGTGACTTTCAAGATTGGCAAAAGTCGCAATTTTCAACTGACTATATCGTAAATATTGTTGCTGCTCGCGCAACTTTTGTTGATACTTTATTGAGTAAGCTTTGGTGTCAACATCAACTTGATGAATACCAAATAGCATTAATTGCTGTCGGCGGATATGGCCGTGGTGAATTACACCCCTATTCTGACGTTGATATTTTAATACTGACTCAAGATAAAACAACGCCTGAGCTCGAAGAAAAAATTTCAGCTTTTATTACACAGCTATGGGATGTAAAGCTCGATGTTGGACACAGTGTCCGCAGCGTAAAAGAATGTTTAAAGCAAGCAATTAATGATGTCACTATCGCTACCAATTTAATGGAAATGCGACAAATTTCTGGCAATAAAATATTAGCCGAACAATTGCACTCATCAATTAATGAAGATGACTTTTGGACCTCTCAAAAGTTTTTTATTGCTAAGCGAGAAGAGCAACAACAGCGCCACGAACAATATCATGGTGCAGCTTACACACTAGAACCTAATTTAAAAGCTAACCCTGGTGGTTTACGAGATATTCAAACAATTGGTTGGGTGGCAAAAAGACATTTTCAGGCCGACTCACTAGAAGAACTTGTTCAGCACAAATACCTGACAAATAACGAATATTTTGAACTTCTTGAATGTCAAGAATACCTCTGGCGAATGCGCTGTGCATTGCACTTTATTGCTGGTAGAAGTGAAAATCGTCTATTGTTTGATTATCAAGCGGACGTTGCAACTTTAATGGGCTTTGGTGATCAAGGTAAATTTGCAATTGAACGTATGATGAAACGTTTCTTCCGTATCATTGGGCGTGTTGCTGAACTCAATAAAATGCTATTACAGCATTTTGAATTTACAATTTTAAAGAATAATAAAACAGATATAGAAATCCAAGTTAATGAAGATTTCATTATAGTTGACGGATTAATAAAAGCACTTAACAAACGTGTTTTTATGCGCTCCACTAAAATCATGGAAATGTTTTTAATTATCGCTCAGCGTGAAGAGATAATTGACTTACACCCAGATACGCTCCGTTTACTGCGTAACTCACGACGTCGACTTGTTTCAGGAATGTTAGATTACGCTAACTGTCGTCGTATTTTTATGCAAATAATGCGTCATCCACGTGGTCTTGGTTTAACTTTTACCTTAATGCATCAACATTCTATTTTAGGCGCCTATTTGCCCGAATGGCGTAATATTGTTGGACAAATGCAATTTGATTTATTTCATGCCTATTCAGTTGATGAACACAGCTACCGACTCATAAAGAATTTATATCGTTTTAGTCAGACAGAGTTTGACCATGAGTTTCCACTATGTAGCAAAATAGTTCAACGTATAAGAAAGCCTGAAGTACTTTATATAGCAGGCATCTTTCATGATATTGCTAAAGGCCGCGGTGGTGATCACGCTAAACTAGGCGCCATAGATGCACTTAATTTTGGTAAAGTCCATCAGTTAAATGATCACGATGGACGAATGATCGCATGGTTAGTTAAATATCACTTATTAATGTCTGTAACCGCTCAACGTAGAGATATAGCCGATCCTGAAGTAATTAAAGAGTTTGCTAGCATTGTGCGTGACGAAGCTCACCTTGACTATCTCTATTGTTTAACTGTTGCGGATATGCGAGCGACTAATGAAAGCTTATGGAATAGCTGGAAGGCAAATTTATTAGAAGAACTTTACTTTAATACTAAACGTGCTTTTAGGCGCGGATTAGAAAAACCTGTTGATTTACGTGCGAAAATTCGTGAGAACCAAGATCAAGCTAAATTATTACTCGATAATAAACTTGACCTAGCAAAACTTGCCATACTTTGGCGTGAGTTTAAAGCAGATTACTTTTTGCGTTATTCCCCTGAACAAATAGCTTGGCATAGTGAACATATTTTGCAACATGATAAATCTAAACCTATGGTGCTAATAAGTCCTAAGGCTTATCGTGGCGGCACAGAGGTATTTGTTTATACCAGAGATAATGCAAAAATATTTGCCACAATAGTAACCTTACTCGGTGCTAAAGGCTTATCGATACATGATGCTAAAATTATTACGAGCAAAGGACGCTTTACGACAAACACCTTCGTTATTTTAGATCAACAAGGCCATGCTATTAGTGATAGCTACCGAGCCTTAGACATAGCACAGTCGTTAACTGAAGCTTTATCAGATCCTAATTTTAAATTCACAATACCTTCAACAACCAAACGTTTAGAGCAATTTAAAGTGACGACACAAGTGAGTTTTATAAAGTCTTCTAGTAAAAACAGAACCTTACTTGAGATTGTTGCTTTAGATAGTCCAGGCCTACTAGCTAAGTTTGCTAAAGTATTTATTGCCTGTGAGATCACAATACACTCAGCAAAAATTACAACATTTGGTGAAAAAGCAGAAGATGTATTCACGGTTTCAAATAAAGACAATCAAGCATTAACTGAACAACAACAAATGATTTTATCGCAAAAACTTTGCGAAGATGTATAACTAATATAAAGATCAGGAATAAAATAATGTCTCAGCTACAACATATTATTGAAAACGCTTTCGAAAATCGCATGAGCATCACCCCTTCAACCGTAACTAATGAAGTTAAACAAGCTATATTAGATGCACTTAAAGCACTTAATAATGGTAGTGCTCGTGTGGCTGAGAAAGTAGCAGGAGAATGGGTTGTTCATCAATGGTTAAAGAAAGCCGTGCTTCTTTCCTTCCGTATCTGGGATAACCAAGTAATTGACGGCGCAGAAAGCACTTATTTTGATAAAGTACCAATGAAGTATAGTGACTATAAGCAAGCAGATTTTGAAGCTGATGGTGTGAGAGTTGTACCTGGAGCTTCAGTGCGAACTGGCAGCTATATAGGCAAAAATGTAGTGGTAATGCCAAGTTTTGTTAATATTGGTGCATATGTAGATGAAGGTTGTATGATCGATGGCTGGGCTACAGTAGGATCATGTGCTCAAATTGGTAAAAATGTACATTTATCAGGTGGCGTAGGTATTGGTGGAGTTTTAGAGCCTTTACAAGCCGGACCTACCATTATTGAAGATAACTGTTTTATTGGCGCGCGTTCAGAGATTGTAGAAGGTGTAGTAGTTGAAGAAGGCGCAGTCATCTCAATGGGCGTTTATATTGGTCAAAGTACCCGTATATATGACCGTGAAACAGGAGAAATTCACTATGGTCGTGTTCCTGCTGGTTCTGTAGTCGTTCCTGGTAATTTGCCGTCTAAATGCGGTGGCTATAGTTTATATGCTGCAATAATCGTTAAAAAAGTGGATGCAAAAACTCGCGCCAAAATAGGTATTAACGCCCTACTTCGCTCAGTCGATGACGAATAAATCACAATAGAATAATTTTCTAAAAAGCAGAAGTTATTTTACTTCTGCTTTTTTGTATTTATATCGCCCTTACACAAAAAGAATGCTTTTTAAGAGAGTGATTAGATGTTAATTTTCCAGTCAAATGCTTCAAATAATTGTTGCCATTGTTGATCAAACTCAGCCTCAATCGCTACCTTTACCTGAGTAATTGGGTGAATAAATTCTAGTTTCTTAGCGATTAGCATCAACCTTTTATAACCAAAGCGTTTAATAAAAAATGGATTTTGCTTATTATCACCATAGTTTATATCACCAATAATGGGGTGCCTAAGGTGTGCTAAGTGCCTTCTTAATTGATGGCGACGCCCTGTTTCAGGTTGTAATTTAATTAACGAATAACGAACACTATCATATTTGCCTAAAGGTTCATCTATCGTAGTTATTGCTATAGATTGATAATGGGTTATCGCTGATTGCGGCTCTTTGCTTGTATTGGAAAACTTATCCCCTATTTTATCTAACTTTACAGTTAAGGAATAATCTACAGTGTCTTCACCTAATAAATGCCCACGAGTTAATGCATAGTAAATTTTTTGAATAGTTTTATCAGTAAAAGCTTGCCCCATTATTCTCGCGACATCTTCATTTAAAGCAAAGAGTAAAACGCCTGAAGTTGGTCTATCTAAGCGATGTAAAGGATAAACATATTGGCCAACAAGATCTCTGACTAACTGAAGGGCAAAATAAATTTCATTTTTATCCAAAAAACTTCGATGAACAAATAGCCCTGCGGGCTTATCTACTGCAATTAAATACTCATCCTGATATAAAATTTTTAACTCAGGTTTCTCACTAAATATTATCGTCATTCACTACTACTTTTATTTAACGTTATGCTAATTAACTTTACTACAGAAGATATATTATAAGGTAAAGCCTGTCTTGGTGTGGAGTTAATAAAGTATTGTCCCTATAATACCTACACTATTGAAAAACTATTATAACTATGACCACCATTGACACTATTTCTGATTTACTAACGCTATCAAAGTCTCAATATCGTATTTATGACTTAGGGCGAAAAATAGATAAAATTTCAAAAGAGCAATTTAATAAAATCGAATCTAATCAAGTGCCTTATCCATACCCTTCACAAGGACATGCTCATATAGCCATAGCGTTTTGGCAAAAAGAAAATAAACATCCCTATTTATGGTTTGTTAAGCTGCCACTAGATGAAAGAGGTTTGCTTAATCAAGGCGCTAGAAATCATTTTATTGCCATAATAATAGAAGCGCTGGGAACCGATTTAACCGTTGACCCAACAGAAAAACAAGAAGAATTATTAAAAGCTAACCCTTATAATTTTACACCGGCTCAGTATAAACTCGCTAGTTTAAATAGCTTATTAAAAATAACCCTTAATCAAGCAGCTAGCCAATATTATCAGCAATGCTTTGAATACATGAAAGGTGATATAGGCTGGAATAATTGGCCTCAAATAGGGATACAAGGATTAAGTGACTTTGCTTGTAGACTTAACGATTCAGAACATCAAACCATAATGATTAACGCATTAGCACATCTTCCTATTGAGGTGTTAAATCCCTTATGCTGCGCAGTTGAAAATATTGAACTACCCGTGTCTTTAGTAAAACAAATAACGGATCTTTATCGGGTTACAGAAAACTCTGATATGCAGCAAGCCTTTTTAAGAGCACTTGCGTCAACTAGCGAACACCCTATGGTAATAGCTTTAGTTCAGGAAATATTAAACCAACCTAGCCTTTTAGATGAGCATTTTATCGTGATCTCAGGAAGAAACTGGTTATCACTTCAAAAGCAAGAACACATGATGAACTTCTTAGAAAACCTAGTACATCATAATAATACAGCTTTATTTGATGCTATTTTTAAAGATCTTGTTACTCTACCTACATTACGAATGATCATTTTTGCCTGTATGCGAGATGAAAAAAGAAGTCCTGCATTAGCCAAAGCAATAGGAAGCTTATTTAATAGCCCACAATAGTATGGAAAATATTTATTTATTATTAATCGTATGTTTAGTTTTTTGGTATTTTATTTACTTACGCAAAGTTGCTGAAACTGCCAATTATCACGCTCAAAAATATTGTGAAAAAGAAGGCTTACAATTTATTGCCATTGCCCGAATATCAAACCGCCTTAATTTTAGTAAGCGATTAGGAATTTACTGGTTAACAAAATTTGAATTTGAATTTAGCGGAGATGGTGTATCACAATACCAAGGGATATTAACATTAGAAGGCTACAAATTACGTGATATATTTTTACCTCCTTACCGAATTTAGCAATATTGTTATAGCAAAAAAGCGACTAAAAAGTCGCTTTTTCTTAACTTAGATGATCCATCATCAACCCCATATACTTCCTAGTACTTATCCTTAAGTAAAATCCTTTAACGACCCAAATAACAAAATCCTTATTCACATACTCCGAGTATGTTTTGCATCCAGCAAACTATTAACATTGTTATTTAACGCGTGCATCCTGCACTATCCTTTATTCCTTGTTTCCATGAGTTCGATAAATATTTTTATTCCATAAATATAATTTATCTTGTTATCCATAACGCATGTCATCCTGACAATTACAATTCTAGTATTTATCTATTTAAACGCTAGAGTTGAAAATAAATGACTTTTTGAAAATTTATATTCAAAACAACAACAAAAAGTTAATTTATTGAAATTAAAGTGATTTATTGCAATAAAAAGGTTTTTATTACAATTATTTAAGTATTTACCTACACTAATGTGGGTTATCTCTTACAAATAAGGCGACCATAAAGGATAAAACATATGATTAACCGTTTAGAATAATTACATTGAAATTTAGTGGGAGAGATATTCTAAATGAATAGGCTAGTGAGGAAAATCAATTAAGAAATCAAATAGCCTAATGTAAAAAACGCGGCTCATATAAAAATGAGCCGCATTTCTTTAACTAGCTTTTATGCATCCTGCATAATTGGTGTTCCCGTTTCATCCTTAAAAGCTATCCTTAGCGTTCCCTTATATGCATCATGCATCGTCCATAAACAAATCCTTGTTGAAATTCTTCCTGAATTTCTAACTTCCCTATTACCATCCTGATTATATCTTCCATGAACATTCATCCTTGGCTAGTTCAGGTAAATCCAATATCCAAGCCTTATCCTAAAGCTGTCCTTATTTAATATCCTTATACAAAGTCTTCCTAACCTTGTCATCCTGACGATCGTTATAATACGCTAAGCTCAACGTTTTCGAAGATGTAAAATAAAAACAAAGTTAATGTAACATTTTGATAACAACCCAAAGTCCATATATTTATAATATTAACAACAACTTAAATAATAATGTAAATATTTTATACTAAATAATTCTGCGATATCGCACATCAATGTAAGATATGTCTTACATTGTTTTCAACAATTAGGGATATGACTGGGTATTTTTGTGTGTTGATCTTGGTGAAGCGTGAGAAAAACTTCACCAGATATGAAAGTTTAACATATTAGTTACGTTTTATTATTGCTCCTAGCTTGGAAATATACCTCACGTATGATAAATAATGTCATACAGTAGACCTAATTGATTCGTAAAAACCACACTTAGGTTTATGCTCACATTTGATACGAAAGCAGACGCTCTCCACATAAGTATTTGAGGCTTTGATGATGGCTTTTGCAAGTAAGTGGCTCAGCTTGAGTGTGAATCAGGCTACCAAAGCGGTCATAGATACTTGAAAGTAAAGCATCAATAAAAAGTAACACTTCACTTTATCATCCATTGCTCTACTATGTATAACCAGAACTAGAATGAAGTAAGACCATACATTTGCTTTTATTATGATGAACCTATTATCCATTCGCTCCTACAGTACAAAACCAGCGCGTCACTCACATCACTTTAATCAATTGGTTTTACCTTTACGTGGTGTCATAAATATATGTGTTGGTAATTTTAATGGTAGAGTTGCACCCAGTGAATGTGTTGTAGTTAAAGCCAACGAAGAGCACTTGTTCGCTGCTGATACTGAAGCTAGGTTTGTAGTCGTGGATATGGAACACCTCCCCCTAAACATTTCATCTTCACAATGTATTGTTTTTGCAATTAATTCATCTCTTAAAAGTTACTTAACTTTCATCGAAAACCAACTAGAAAACAAAGTTAATGCTCAATTAGAGCAAGCAATGATTGAAATGTTTAGTTTACTGCTTGCAGAGCAACCTTTATTGCCAAAAGTAGATAATCGTATTGGTACAGCAATATCTTTTATCGAAAAAAATATTGCAGAGCAACTCCAAATCAAACGTTTAGCTGAGTCTGCTTTCCTAAGTGAGACACAGTTTAAGAAACTCTTTAAACAACAAACAGGGTTGACTGTGATGAAGTACGTAACAAAACTTCGAATGGAAAAAGCCCAAGCTTTACTTACGCATACAGATTACCCGTTAGCAATTATTGGTGAAAAAGTAGGTTATAAAGAGCCATCCACCTTTAGCCGAAGATTTTCACAATACTTTGGCTTATCACCAACTAAGTTCAAAAAGTAAACTTAGTCTGAATTGTTAACGATTGCGTCTTAATTGTTAAAAATGCCTTCCATAATTAGCATACTATTTCTGTAATAAAGTTATCATAAACAGATCTCATTATGGAAAATAATCACGAAAATTTTAAAAGTGTTATAGCTATTATTATTGCCAGTTTTTTCTGGGGAACGACAGGCACCGCAGCAAGCTATACTCCTGATATAAGCTCTTTGGCGATTGGTGCGTTCTCTATGGGTATAGGCGGAGTCTTACTTCTGATCACAGGTAGAAAAAAGCTACTTATAGATTATAAAGTGATGCTCAAACAACCTAAGATATTACTTTTAGGTGCCGCTTCTGTCGCTATTTATCCATTAGCCTTTTATACCTCAATGCGTTTATCGGGTGTTGCCATTGGCACTGTGGTTTCTATCGCTACAGCACCTTTTTTTGCCGCAATCCTTGAGCGTCTTATTAGTAAAAAGTACATATCGTTACAATGGATATTGAGCTTTGTCGTTGGGGCTATAGGTATTACGTTGTTAACTTTAGGTAAAGACCAGAGTAATAATACTGCTTATAGTGTTAATCAACAGAGTTTGGGGATTTTCTTGGGCTGTATTGCTGGATTAACTTATGCAGGTTATTCGTGGGCAGCAAGGAGTTTAATCGAAAGTGGCGTTCATTCAACATCGTCCATGTCAGGGCTGTTCGGTTGTGCCGCACTATTGTTACTCCCCTCATTATGGTTTACGGGTGATAATTTATTTTCAAGCTCAACGAATGCGTTGGTATCTTTATATATGGCAATAATTCCAATGTTTTTAGGGTATCTATTATTTGGTTTTGGCTTGAATTTTATTGACGCAAGTAAAGCGACACTCATAACTTTAATTGAACCATTGGTTGCAACTGTTTTAGCTGTTTTCATCATTGGCGAAAGGTTTAAGGTAATTGGTTGGGTAGGTGTCGCTTTAGTATTACTATGTCTATTGATGCAAACCATAAAAACTCAAAAACAACTACAGTTAGCCATCAAATCAACGTAGTTATACCGTCTTATACAATTACTGCTTTGATAAAAAATTCATAATGTTTTTAGGTGCCAACTTAACTTAACGTAAAAATATCAACGGCAAGTATGAACTTACAAAAGCCCCTTAAACATGTATTTATTTTTAGTCAAAATTGCCACTAATATGTTTAATGTCTTACAAAAGCCAATATCAGTTTTTGGCTATCAGTTGCCTTAAATAATAGCCAAAAACTAAGGTTAACAATGCACACGAAAAAGACAAATGCTAGAACTCCGGTTGTAAGTGTTAAATTTGCATTAGTTAACCAAAGTTGATGTGGAGTTAGCTACATATTTAATTGACACTAAAACTTTCGAAGATATACGGAAAGAGCTTTATGATTAATTGTGAAGTTTTTTATGATTTTCTCACGACTTTTGACGTGGAATCTTCAAGTTATTGTCCATTTCTCTCTACAGTCAAGAATAAAATAACAATAAATCTCATTTTATTTAAAGATCCACATGTGTAGATTTTATTGCTCATCGGCACAACATTCTTCTTGAAGAAATGCAATAACAGATAATAGCTTTTCATACTCAACAACACAATAAAGCACTCTTCCTTCGCGCCGTTGTTTAATTAAGCCCGCAGAAACTAAACTAGCTAAGTGATGTGACAATGTAGAGCTTGGCACTTTTAGTTCTTCTTGCACTACCCCCACTGAAATTCCACTTTCACCGGATTTAACTAAACGCTTAAACACCGCTAACCGAGTTGGATGGCCTAATTCTTTCAAAGCTTTGGCAACAACTTCTATATCCATAATTTTTTCTCAAAATAAATTTAATTGTTAATAGTTCGATATTACTAGAAATATATTGACAAGGATACTTTTTTACCTATAATTCGAATAATCTAGAAATATGGAATTAATTGTTTTTTTATTATGAATATTACACAACAAATGGTCTTTGATACCTTAAATATGTTTGCTTTTTTAGCCGTCGAACTCACTATCCTTTTTTTACTTATTAGCTATATTGTTGGTATTCTTCAAGAATATATTCCGCCAAGTAAAATACAAAGTATATTAAGTAGTAAAAATGGCAGAGGCTATATCGTAGCCGGCTTCCTTGGAGCCATTACACCTTTCTGCTCTTGCTCGACGATTCCTTTCTTAAAAGGGTTACTTAGAGCAAAAGCTGGCTTTGGCACTATGATGGTATTCTTGTTTGCTAGCCCATTACTTAACCCAATAATTATTGGCTTATTTGCTGTTACTTTTGGTATAAAAGTTACTGTGTTCTACTTTACTATTGCGATGGGGGCGTCAATTATTGCAGGATATTCATTAGAAAAGTTAGGGTTTGAAAGATACATTAAACCTGAAGCCTATATCCCACCTGAAAGTAAGGGTTGTACAAGTAGCTGTGGTAATAATATCAAACCTGTTAGTAAATGGACTAAAATTTGGCGTAGCACATGGTCAGACTTTAAAAGTGTACTACCTTATTTAATAGGTGGCATCGCATTAGGCTCAATGATTTACGGGTTTATGCCAACAGAATTTGTTGTTAGTGTAGCAAGTGACAATAACCCCTTTGCCGTTCCTATTGCAGCTGTGATTGGTATCCCTCTATACATTCGGGCTGAAGCAGTTATTCCATTAAGTGCAGCTTTAGCTGCAAAAGGGATGAGTCTTGGTGCAGTTATGGCATTAATCATAGGTAGCGCAGGGGCTAGTTTAACAGAAGTTGTATTACTAAAATCTATATTCAAAAACCCAATGATAATTGCATTTTTAATAATGATTTTATCAATGGCAATAGGTGCGGGTTACTTATATTCCTACATTTTCTAATAACGCTATTAACGTTATGAACTAAAGGGGCTTTGCTGTATAAGCAGCGTCATTTCAACTTAGTATAAGAAATGGCCCCTTTACATATTCAAAAGCCTTCCAATATAAAATAGCTCACTCTCGATAATGAATCATTAGTGAACCAGAAATATTACCCACCGTTACATTTTTAACTAATTGGTAGCCAACACCACTAAAAAACTTTTGATACTTTTCTGTCGTTGCATATACAGCAACTCCTTCACTATCTGGGTGTTCATCTAATAACGTATTTACAGCGGCCATTAAGTAGTGGCCAAAACCATGATGTTGATGCAAAGGATGAATAGCAATAAATGACAGCATATGAAAGTTTTTCATTGGAACAGAGGAGATAACAATATCCTCTTTTTCAATCATTTGTTTAGTACTAAAATATCCTGCTCCTAATAGCATTTTCAAACGCCAATGCCAAAAACGACCAGAAGTAACTCCATCATTGGACTTATTTAAGCAAGCAACGCCAACCATAGTCTCACCTAAATAAAGACCAACTATTGGTTGTTTAGCATGCCAAAAAGCGCCTAGTTCTTCACGAATAGAAGTACGTAAGCGCTGTTCATAATCAATATTATCACCATCAAAAATTTCGAGGAACACAGGATCATCGTGATAAGCTTGGTATAATAACGAGGCTGCAACCTTTAAATCTTCTGCAACAAGGTACGAGGCTCTAATATCAACTTTATCATCTACCAGTAATTCTGCATTCATAAAAATCCTTACTTAATTTTTTAATTATTATTTTTCTACAATAACAGGTAAATTAAATTAAGATCAAATATTGAAGATAAGTTTATTAGGCATGTTTAAAGTTTACGTTCTCATATTTCGGTTAAAATCAGCACCATTACCTGTATCCGTTAAAGCGCCATCAACAAAATACAAATAAGTACATTCATCTTTAGTGGTTAAACCATCTTTATGAACCCTATGCGTGCGATAATACAATACATTAATCGTGCTACCTTCACTTTCATATGATTCTGTAAAATCAGCCGTACCTAAGCGAGTTTTAACATCGATAATGCTAGATTTTAGAGGTAATGCCGTAATAATTTTACGGTTATCGTATTCTCTATCATCGAAACTTGAATTGATATTGTGACCATCACGATCCCCGTCAACCGCAATTACACAACCAGTTAGTGTTAATGGAGCAAGAAGAGCTAAAACTATTAATGATTTTTTCATGTTATATTCCTTTAAATCGGTTTATTAATTTTTATTTAAATTAGCAATCAATAAGCCAATTGTTTTAATTCTTTTATATACAATAAGTTACAAGTTAAATTATAAATATTGTAAAGACTTTGTTTGGTAATTTAGCTAAAATCTAGTCAATTAAACACATGGATTTTATTAATATGACGACTTCTGAAGAAATTTTAATCATCGCTAACAGATTAGCCAACTCCGGAAAAAAGCCCACTGTGGCATTAGTAAAATCTAGACTAAGTCAATCTGTGCCTTTGGCTCTCTTAATTAATACGCTTAAGAATTGGCAACATGAACCAGATAATACCGAAATACCATTAACTGCGCAGGAATCTCCCCTCACAATGGAAACCGAAGAGAATAAAATTGAGCTGATGATATCTCAAGCTATCGAACCACTTCGCCAAGAAATTAATGCCTTAAGAACACAATTAGAAAACTTAAAATCTCAAATAGATAAGTAAGTTTTTACTAGGTTTTCTTATGTAATTCTTCTATATAGATAAATGGTGTTAAGCTTTTGATGAATTCATTAAGTGAATCAGCCAATTTCTTATGCGGTTCACAACCAATACGTTCAACCCAAACAGAACCATCATTATTATCAACGGATAAAAGAAAGTTATCGTCATCAGTGACGGCAAAAAAGACGGTTATTTTTTGCTTTAATTTTTGCTTCATTAAGATATGACCGATAATATTTTCTTGCAGCCTAACAAAATCATCCTCACTCCAAGCAAATAATAATGACAATTCACCATGCTCACAATTTGCAGGCATACTTTCACTAAAGAGGGTAGTGAAATACTGACAAATATCCTCATGTAATTCTACACCTAACGCTTGCTCTACATTTGTAAAAGACAATGGATTAGCGATAACTTGTGGTTGCCACTCATTTAGCTGCTCGTCAAAAGAATTTACAATACACGGCGATGGCCACTGCTCGTCAACTTCAGTTAGCGGTAAATGATTAAATTGCTTTTGATAAGCTGCAACATATTGTTGGCTGAATAAACAAAGTGATGAGGATAAACTGCTGTTTAACAATATCTTCTCCGAACGAAATAAAGTAAAATAAAAGGCAAATACTCAATTAATTATAAGTATGAGTCAATACAGTAATAATTCAATATTAAGCAAACTGACTTTAGGAAAAGCTACAGACTATAGTCAATGTTACGATCCTAATTTACTACAGGGCGTACCCCGTACTTTAAACAGAGAGCAATTAAGCATTACTGCCGACAGTTTACCATTTTACGGTGAAGATGTTTGGTACGGTTATGAATTATCTTGGCTAAATAACAAAGGTAAGCCTGTTGTTGCAGTTGCTGAATTTAGATTCTCCTGTACCAGCGTTAATATTGTTGAATCAAAATCTTTCAAGTTATACCTTAATAGCTTCAATCAGAGTTGCTTTAGTACGTGGCAAGATGTTCAAGCGGTAATGATTAAAGATTTAACAAACATTGTTGAGGGCGATGTAAAAGTAACTCTATTTAATGTAGAAGAGTGCCCTGCTCTAGCGATTATGCCCAATGATTATATTTGTATTGATGAGCAAGATATTGAAATAACTAATTACCAACTTGATCCTGAGCACCTTAAGTTCCCCGAAACGAATAATACCGTGTCAGAAAAACTAGTGAGTCATTTGCTTAAATCCAACTGCCTTATAACCAATCAACCTGATTGGGCATCTATTTATATTGAATACCAAGGCAACAAAATTTGCCATCAAGCCCTCTTAAAATATCTAATTTCATTTCGCCAACACAATGAATTTCACGAGCAATGTGTAGAGCGTATATTTATAGATTTAATGAATTATTGTCAGCTAGAGTCACTCACTGTGTTCGCTCGCTACACAAGAAGAGGTGGACTAGACATTAATCCTTATCGTTCGACTAAACACAGTTCAGCTCCTAACTTGCGAACATTAAGGCAGTAAATTTAACAACCGATTAAATGACGATTGATAAAATCATATTTGTTATCGGTTTTTTAAATCATCATTACTGACTTTTATTAATCTTGCGTATACTATTGTTAAATGATTATTGATCTTGTTACATAATTAAAAGAAAGTTTAGACAATGACTTAGCGTAAAGTCGTTTTTAAAATATAAAGGAATGACGTTTTTATGAATCAACCAACTAGCGCAGATAAAGAAATTATTGCATTAAAAAAGAAGTTGGATTCTGCCATTCATGCTCGTTTAGAGTTACAAAAAGATCTAGAAATTCAATCATCAGCTTTTGTTCAATTTATCAGTAAGTTATCACAAACAGCTAAAGGTATTGATGTTTTACTGGATAATAAATTAGCAAAATTAAGAAAAATGCTTTCTAAGTCATCATCTTGGGAAGATGTACAAGCAATGTTTAATGACATAGCTCAGTTGTTACAAAAGCATTCTATTAAAAATGATAATAACATTGCACATTTACATCAACAATTTCATCAAGCTGGGGCTTTATTACAAAAAATTAGAAACTTACCTGACTCTCTACGTCGAGAGTTACGTACGTTGTTAACAGATACAACAGATAAAAAAGATTCTGTCGTGCAATATGTATCGCCATTAAGTCAATTAATTGAATTCTACCAGGCAGCATTAATAGCAAAGGAAAATTTACCTAGTAATGAGTTAAGTAATGTTACTCCCCCTAAAGCGATCCAAAATCCCTACGTAGATAAAGTAGTGATTGAGCGTTTTACTTTTTTCCTAACACACTTAAACGTTTCTAAACCATACAAACCAGCTATCAATAAAATTAAGTCTGAATTATCAGATAAAATTTCGCACCAAGAATTATTAGATGACTTCCTTGAAGTCTTTGAAATAATTAATAAAGATCTAATAGAAGAGCGTAATACTGCTAAAGTTTTTCTGTCGACATTAAGCGCAACTTTATCTTCCGTGCAAACAGCAGTTCAAACAACAATTAGCTCAAATGAAGCGTCAAAAACTAAACATAGTGAACTTAACCAACAATTAAAGAAAAATATCACGGAATTAGCTGAAGGTGTAGAAAATGCAAACTCACTCGCTGGAATTAAAATTGATATTAATGAAAAGCTTAAGCAAATAGTTACTTCACTTGAAGAAAAAACAGCTTTCGAATTTGAACAATTTAAGGCTTTAAGCGAACAATTAAACAGCATGCAGGAAAAGGTTAATATATTAGAGGTTCAAGGGCGCGCTTTTGAGAAAAAAATTAAAGAACAACAAGCGCGTAGTTATCAAGATGCGTTAACAAAATTAGGTAATAGGGCCGCCTTTGATGACTATTTCACCAAGCAAATGGTACGTTTTCATCACTCACCATTTGAACTGGCAATTGTTGTATTAGATTTAGATAATTTCAAACGTATTAATGATACTTATGGGCACACCGCCGGCGATAAAACGCTTCAAGTTATTGCTAATACTCTAGCTAAGTCTGTTGATAAAGAGCAGTTTGTTGGTCGTTATGGTGGTGAAGAATTTGTAATGATATATAGTAACTACAATAAAGAAAAACTTATTGAAAAGCTTAACGAAATTCGACTAAAAGTCGCTAAACTTCCTTTTAAATTTAAAAACAACAGTGTCAGCATTACCTTATCAATTGGAGTAACGCACATTGTTGAAAACGATAATATTCATCTGGCGTTCGAACGAGCTGACGCTGCTCTTTATAAAGCTAAAGAAAGTGGTAAAAACCAAATTATTTACGCTTAATTATTCTTCGTCGTAAAGGAGTTGCTTGTGCAAATTCAATTAAACCCTGTCGGAAATATGAACTTATTGTCTCCTTTGGAAGTTCAGCAACTACAGCAGTCAGCAACATGTCAGCTATATCAGTTGTACCGTAATTGCTCATTAGCGGTGCTTAACTCAGGTAGTCACACAGATGACGCTGAAGTAATCTATCAACAATATAAAGAGTTCAATATACAGGTATTACGTCGAGAACGAGGTGTAAAAATAGCATTGGAAAACCCTCCTATGCATGCCTTTGTTGATGGTAAAATTATCAGAGGGATACAAGAACACCTTTCTGCTGTTTTACGTGATATTTTATTTATTAACAATCGCTACACAGATAATGACTCATCTGCCAGTATTACTCATCAAACGTTTGATATTCTAAGAAATGCTGAAATTATAATTCCAGATAGTGAACCTAACCTTGTTACATGTTGGGGTGGGCATTCAATTCAAGAACATGAATATAAATATACAAAAGAGGTCGGTTATCAGTTAGGCCTGCGAAGTTTTAATATTTGCACTGGTTGCGGACCTGGTGCTATGAAAGGCCCAATGAAGGGAGCAACCATAGGCCATGCGAAACAGCGCATTAATAATGGGCGATATATTGGCTTAACAGAGCCAAGTATTATTGCTGCTGAACCCCCTAATGCTATTGTTAATGAATTGGTTATCATGCCAGATATAGAAAAACGCTTAGAAGCATTTGTGAGAATATCGCACGGGATTATAATCTTTCCTGGTGGTGCCGGCACTGCTGAGGAGTTACTCTATCTATTAGGTATAATGTTACACCCAAAAAATAAAGCACAAAAACTGCCTATTATTCTTACAGGCCCCGCACAAAGTGCTGAATACTTTCAGCAAATTGATGCCTTTATAGGTGAGACACTAGGCAAAGAGGCACAAGAGCTTTATCAAATAATTATTGATGACGCACAACTTGTTGCACAAACTATGTCGAAAGGACTAGAAGATGTACTGAATTACCGCAAAGAAATGGGTGATGCGTACCATTTTAATTGGTCATTAGCCATAGAGCCTGATTTTCAGCATCCTTTTGAACCTAACCATGAAAATATGGCTAACACAGAAATAAGCTATGAATTAGACACCGCAACACTTGCCGCAAACTTAAGACGCATTTTCTCTGGAATTGTTGCAGGTAATGTAAAATCAGAAGGGATTAAAGCAATTAGAGAGCACGGTGTATTTAAAATTACTGGTGACACAAAAATTATGGCACTTATTGATACGTTACTTAATTCTTTTGTGACTCAACAACGTATGAAACTACCTGGTAGTGAATATATTCCTTGTTATAAAGTCATCCGAGAGCAATAGATGTCTGCACATTTAGTATTAATCGACGCTCTTAATTTAATTCGTAGAATATACGCAGTCCAAGAGCGCCCTTTTTTACATAACAGCGAGCTTGCTGATAACACCAAAAAACAAGTATTATTTAATACCGTTCAAGCCTGTGAAAATGCGCTTTTAAAAATACTCGAAAGCCAAGAGCCCACACATGCTTTAGCCGTATTTGACAGTAAAAATCCATGTTGGCGCTATCAACTTTATCCTGACTATAAAAAAGGTAGAAAAAAAATGCCTGAGCATTTAGCCGAAAAGCTAAATGATATTCAAGATGTTTTTTTGAAGCGTAATGTTGATTCCCTTGATTCCGAATCAGATGAAGCAGACGACCTCATTGCCACATTAGCAACTAAAGTCGCACTACGAGGACAAAGAGTTACAATCATCTCTACTGATAAATGTTATTTATCTTTATTAAATCAAAATATACACGTATATGACTATTTTAATCGTCGTTACCTTGACCACCAATATGCGAAAGAAAAGTTTAACGTTAAACCAGAACAGTTACTCGATTTATGGACACTTACGGGAGACAACACAAATAAAATACCAGGTGTGCCAAGCATAGGGCAAGTGACTGCAGCTAACTTATTGAATCAGTATGGTTCGTTAAATGCTTTACTAAATGCCACCGATATTAAAGCAAGTTTAAGAGAAAAATTAGCGCAGCATCGTGAACAAATACATTTAAGTAAAACATTACTTACATTAAAAATAGATATTCCCTTAGGGTTCAATCTAAAAGATATCCGCCTTTCTCAACAAGATTAATTAGTTAGCCTAAGCATTTATTACAATAAATTTTAGGTTTGCAATATTACTTAGATTAATAATCCTAATAATATCTTTCTTAATAAACCATTCATCGCATTTTATTATAAGCTTTGTTTTTTGTGTGCTATAAAATATGAGAAACAATAAAGCACTCAGCTATTACATTAATGGCCGAACCTTACTTTTCAGGATAAAAATGAACAAAAAAGTTGTTTTTCGTATTATTTTTGCTTTAGGTCTTTATGGCTTATTTGTATTGTTAGTTGTTAAATTCTACGACGATAACCCATCAAATATGAAGTGGGAAGACAGAGAAGAGTTTAATCGTCAATTTATTAATCAACTTCAAATTAACAAGTTTCATTTTGATCAAGCTATTGAAAAATTAGGTAAACCTGACATTACCGAAGCAAAGTCAGTCGATGGTCGATATTACCAAGTGTTATTTTATCGTACTCAGCATATGAAATCAGACGGATTTACTACGCAAGATGAATGTTCCTATTTGCTTTTTATCGATAATGTTTTACAAGAGTATGCCATTGCTAGTCAATATGATGGCCTTGATGAGGTAATTCTGCAACATCAAAAGAGAACTACAGCTACCGACTAATGTCGAATGGCACTTTTCTGAAATTTTTATACTATTTACCCACCAAACAGTAGATAAAAAAGGTATAATTAATAACAAAACGCTTAAATTGTAATAAATCTATTATAAAAAGCGTAATGTTCATTCAAAGCTTAGAGTATATTTTACTTTGCAAACAAACCTACTATTAAACACAAGATCAGCTCGTATTTGATCTAAATAGACAATCCTAAAGGTACAACTAATGGCTAAACAAATAATTACTGTGATCCCTGGCGATGGAATCGGCCCTGATATAATCAACGCAACGATTAAAGTTCTTGATAAAGCTGGATGTAATTTTGAATATGAATATGCCGATGCTGGCCTTGTTGCATTAGAAAAGCACGGTGAGCTAGTTCCTGAAGAAACATTAGCACTCATTAAAAAAAATAAAATAGCATTAAAAGGTCCTCTTACAACGCCTGTTGGCGAAGGTTTTACATCAATTAATGTCACCTTACGTAAACAATTTCAACTATATGCTAATGTTCGCCCTGTTCTTTCATTTAAAGGCACAAAAGCACGCTACGACAATATTGATATCATCACTATTCGTGAAAACACCGAAGGCATGTATTCAGGTTTAGGTCAGACACTTTCTGAAGATGGTATGAAAGCCGAAGCAATGAGTTTAGTGACGCGAGAAGGCGCAGAGCGTATCGTTACTTTTGCCTATGAAACCGCTAGAAAAGAAGGGCGTAAAAAAGTTACTGCCGTTCATAAAGCCAATATTTTAAAATCAACGTCAGGATTATTTTTAAAAGTTGCTCGTGAAGTAGCACAGCGATATCCTGATATTGAATCAACTGAAATGATTGTAGATAACTGTTGTATGCAACTGGTGATGAATCCTGAACAATTCGATATGATTGTTACCACTAATTTATTTGGCGATATCTTATCTGACTTATGTGCTGGTTTAGTCGGCGGTTTAGGTATGGCTCCTGGCGCTAATATCGGTGAAGATTGTGCTATTTTTGAAGCCGTACATGGCAGTGCACCTGATATTGCAGGTAAAAACTTAGCGAACCCAACATCCGTTATTTTAGCCGCAATTCAAATGTTAGAATATTTAGAAATGGGTGATAAAGCCGAAAATATCCGAAGAGCAATTACAGATGTAATTGAATCTGGCGATAGAACAACGCGTGATTTAGGCGGTTCTCATGGCACTACAGACTTTACAGATGCCGTATTAGAACGCTTGTAAGATAGCACTTGGGTTCTAGATCCTAAGATCTAGAACCTGTCTATCTCATTAAAAAATTGGCACTGGAGATAGCAGTCTTGCATGAACAGTGACTTCTTCGCGATCATAATATAAGTGTTTGGCAAATAATTCATATTTCACATTATATTCTGAAAAAGCATCTTTAAGAATTTGTAAGTCTTTTACCACTTCTGCATAACGTCCTTTCATCGGTAATTTCAGATTGAACATCGCTTCTTTACAGTAGCCATTGAGTAACCATTGCGCCATTAATTTTGCAACACGATCAGGTTTTTCTATCATATCACACACTAACCAATGAACATTTTGCTTTTGCGGTATATATTTAAAACCATCAACCATCCGATGTTTAACCTGACCCGTTTCCATTAAGGACTCAGCCATGGGCCCATTATCAATTGATGTAACCATCATTCCCCTACGCACCAATTGATAAGTCCAACCACCAGGTGCAGCACCTAGATCAACAGCATTTAACCCTGAAGTGAGTCGAGTTTCCCACTCATCTTTAGGGATAAAATATAAGAAGGCTTCATCAAGTTTCAATGTAGAACGACTTGGTGCTTGATTTGGAAACTTAAGTCGCGGGATCCCCATAACATGAGGTGAGGTATTCGTGCCTAATGAAAAACCTAAAATCACTTCAGAGCCACTAAAGAATAATGCATGCAGCACAGCCCCTTCGTTATCATGCTTTTCTGTAAGAATTTTTTCTTTTCTTAATGCCTGACGTAATGGAACCGCTAACTTTCGACAAAACTTTGACAGTGCTTTACCGTCATTAGTATCAGCAGTTTCCATTCGTAAATCGGCATATTGCCACTCTTTACCCAGAGATTCGACTATTGCTTCAACACGATTATAATCAGGTAAATCTATCTTATCGGTTAACGTAACAAACCATTGCCTTGTAAAAATCAAACGCTTCAAAGGAATGCGTTGCATTAACACTTCGCCTTCCTCTGAATTGTTTAAATGGAAATAAACAATTCCTTGGTTTTTAGTAAGTTCAAGATAACCATAAACTTCGTTCCAGGAAGCCTTTTCTTGAATTTCAGCCCCACATTCCTTTTCAAACCCGGGGCGACAATATAAAACAACGGCTGTCATAGCTTATTTTTACCTACAAATATTAATAGCAACCATGCAAGCGCTAATAAAATACCGCCAAATGGTGCTAAATTACTGATACCAGTAATAGAAAAAAAACTTTTTAAATACAAACTACCACTAAAAAGCATAATGCCTGCGGTGAAAGATAACGCAGAAAATAACAATAATTTACTATTATCTATTCGATACCACACAACGACAGCTAACAACGCTAAAGTATGTAGCATTTGATATTGATGAGCGACTTGTACCCTATGCATTTGCTCTGCGATTAAGCCTTGAGCGGCATGTGATAACCAAGCGCCGAATAATACTGAAAAACAGCCACTGATACCAATAAAAACCACTAAAAAGCGATCAATTCTCGTTATTTTCATTAATAAATCCATTGATAATCGTTATAGCTGAGTGTAAATGCTGTTGATGTGTATGGCCAGATTTAACTCTTGGCTTTAAATCATGATCACCATCAGGGAGAAAGTGAAGCTGACAACGCGTTGATATTTCGTAACGTTCAATCTCACACTTATTACCTAATGCATCGCGATCACCTTGAATAATTAATACAGGCTTAGTGATATTTTGTAGCGGTTCAAGACGCAATTTATCAGGTTGTTTATGCGGATGAAATGGATACCCCAAACAAATAACGCCTCGAATATGCTCACTATGATCTTTTGCCAAAGTTGCAGCAACACGCCCGCCCATAGACTTCCCCATAAGATATAACGGGAGACTTGTTTTATGTTCCTCAATAACTTGTGCTAGGCATTCTATAAGCTTTGGCATTCTATCAGGTGGTCTTCGCTTACCATCTTGCAAACGCTTGTCCATGTAAGGAAAGTTAAAACGCAGTACATTTATGCCATGTGGTAAAAGCTGCGCTGATACTAAATTAAGAAAATCACTATTTTTATCTGCTCCTGCGCCATGCGCAAAAATCACAGTGGCTTTAGCATGAGTCACTGTTTGACTGACTATTGAGGTGTTACTCATATCTTATTCTTCTTCTGCCGCTACTGTATCAAGTACCCATTGCCTAAACGCTGCAATTTTACCGACTTCCATTTGGTGCTCGCGGCACACGATATAAAATGCATTTTTACTGACTAAATGTAGATCAAACAAGTTAATTAATCTGCCTGCGTCAAGCTCAGGTTTCGCCAATATACTTTGTGCTAAGGCCACACCTTGTCCATGTACTGCAGCTTGCACAACCATAGCTGAGTGACTAAAAATAGGTCCATGATTAACATTCATGCCTTTAACATTTGCTTCCTTAAACCAGCGTTTCCAATCGCGTCTAGAGGTATCGTGCAGCAAAGTATGATGAGCTAAATCATGTATTGTATTTAATGGTTTTTTATCGGTTAATAACATAGGAGAACAAACTGGAATTAAATATTCTGTATGCAACTTATCAGCATGAACTTTTGGCCATCTTCCTCTACCATGATATATCGCAACATCAACATCCTCTGTTAACGAGTTATCATCTTGGTCAACCGCTTTGATACGAACATCAATTTCAGGATGCTGTACACTGAAACTCGTCAACCTAGGGACTAACCACTGAATAGCAAAGCTTGGTTGTAAACTTACAGTAATTGCTCCTTTAGAGCCTCTTGCTAATAGTTTTTCCGTTGCTTCCTGGAGTGATGTGAAAATATCTTTAATATCTAAAAAATAAGACTGCCCCTCTTCCGTAAGTAAAAGCGCTCTATTTTTTCGCATAAATAGTTTTAAGCCTAAATGCTCCTCTAAGGATTTTATTTGATGACTAATAGCTGCTTGAGTTACAAACAATTCTTCAGCAGCTTTAGTGAAACTTAACTGCCTTGCCGATGCTTCAAAAGCTTTCAAAGCGTTTAGTGGTGGGAGTCTGGCAGCCACAATCAATCCTATAAATAAAATTATTTATCACAATAAACAAATCGTTTGACGTAATTAAATACACACAAAGCAACTCATTAGTTTTTCTAATGAAAAACATTATAAAATGTCGTTTTAAATAAAGCCAGCATTACCTTATTATAGCAACCGTAGATGAAGGACATCATCTTTCCTAATGTTTCAATGTAGCAAGTTGTTAGTTTCACTCCCAACCAAAACTCACAACGCGAGAGTAAAGTCCCAAAGCATCTATATAGATAGTAATCGTAGTATATACAGGTGACAAACATGAAACTATTAAACACTCTTTTAAGCATAACCATTAGCACTATTTTATTCGCAAGCACAGCAAGTGCTCAAACACTTGAAATCGAAAAAGCTGAACCAATCAACCTCGATAAATTACATGCAACTGTAAAAGTACAGTTACAAGAAACTATGGCTGTTTCAAGCATTTCTATCGTTAATAATGAGCTACCCATTATTACCGTGTTAAAAAATACAGATCAGCAAGAAAAGCGTAAAACGATGACACTTGCTAATATTAGTTATAATGCGGAATAACATACTAAACGTATAAACAATATTATTAATTTCTCTAGAATTAATAAAAAAGGGTGCTCTATTGTGTAGAGCACCCTTTGTTTTTTATGGTTGTTTAAGCTTATCCTTTTAACTTAATCTGTAGAAAGTGCAGGAAAACTTTTTACTAACTCATCAATTGCTTTCATTTGAGCTAAATACGGCTCAAGCTTATCAAGTGGTAGTGCACATGGGCCATCACACTTAGCGATTGTAGGATCTGGATGAGCTTCAATAAAAAGTCCTGCAATACCTAGTGCCATACCACTACGCGCCAATTGTGCGGCTTGAGCTCTTCTTCCATCAGCAGAGTCGGTTCTACCGCCTGGTTTTTGTAGCGCATGTGTTGCGTCAAAAATGACTGGGGCATATTGCTTCATCTCATCCATCGCTAACATATCCACAACCAAATTGTTATAGCCGTAACAACTTCCTCGTTCGCAAAGCATGACTTGCTCATTACCTGCTTCAGCAAACTTTTTAATAATATGACGCATTTCATGAGCGGCTAAAAATTGCGGTTTTTTAACATTAATAATAGCGTTAGTTTCAGCCATAGCGACAACGAGATCTGTTTGTCGAGCTAAAAATGCGGGTAATTGAATAACATCAACAACCTCCGCAACAGGCTTAGCTTGATAAGGTTCATGGACATCGGTAATGATAGGTACATTAAAAGTCGATTTAATTTCTTCAAATATTTTTAAACCTTCGTCTAAACCCGGCCCTCTATAGGAATTAACCGAAGATCGATTAGCTTTATCAAATGAAGCTTTGAATACATAAGGGATATTAAGTTTTTGTGTAACTTGAACATAATGCTCAGCTATTTTCATGGCTAAGTCTCTTGATTCAAGTACATTCATACCACCGAATAATGTAAACGCAGTATCGTTGGCAACTGTAATATTACCGAGCTCGATTTTTGAAATTGTCATATTGTTTCCTTTACCAGCTTTTTAACCGATAACTTGTAATATTTGTCCGCAAAACCATGCCATATACGTACCTAAAGTATAACCAAGTACGGCAAGTAAAACACCAACAGGTGCTAACGATGGATGAAATGCACTCGCAACGATAGGTGCTGATGCTGCCCCACCAACATTAGCTTGGCTTCCAACTGCCATATAGAAAAGTGGCGCTTTAATAAGTTTAGCAACGATCAACATCAAACTAGCATGCACAATCATCCATAAAGCACCAATAATAAAGTATATTGGCGCATCAACAATCATACGTACATCCATTTTCATGCCGATAGTCGCAATAAGAATATATAAAAATGCAGAGCCTACTTTAGAAGCTCCCGCTCCTTCTAATTTTCTCGCTTTAGTAAATGATAAAAATACCCCAACAGTACTAGCAAAAACAATTAACCAAAAGAACTTACTATGAAAACTAAATCGAGCACTATCAGGGTAATTTTCAACAAAAAATGGCGTGACAATATCAGCAAATAAATGTGCAAATCCTGTTACGCCTAAGCCTACAGCCACTATAATCATTAAGTCAGGTAAAGTTGCAATACGACCATGTTTTGCATGAAATTGTTCAACCTTTTCTTTTAAATCAGCAATAGCAGAAACATCAGCTCCTGATTTAGCATCTATTGTTTTAGCATTACTTGCCATAATAAGTAACACTGCCATCCATAAATTTGCCACAATAACATCAACAGTTACCATTGCTGAAAATATCTGGTCGCCGGCGCCATAAATTTCTTTCATTGATGCTTGGTTAGCCCCGCCACCAATCCAGCTACCCGCAACCGTTGTCATGCCGCGCCATACAGCTTCTGGGCCATCAACGCCAATAAGCTCAGGTACAAATGCAGAAACGGTTAATAAAGCAATTGGCCCACCAATAACAATACCTACAGTCCCTGTTAAGAATAAAATAATGGCTTTATTACCTAATCTTGCTATCGCTTTTAAATCAACACTCAGGGTTAATAAGACTAAACAGGCAGGAAGTAAATAACGCGAGGCAACATGGTATAATTTAGATTGTTCACCATCAACAACGCCAAAGGTATTAAGTAAAGAAGGGAGAAAATAACAAACAAGTACAGCTGGTACTATACTATAAAACTTTTTCCAAAAAGAATGGCCACTTTGTGCTGTATAAAATACAGCCCCTAGCATAATGGCAAGAATTCCTAAAATTGTAGCGTCATTGGTAAGCATTGGGCTATGGATTAGCGCCTCTGATGGTGCATCAGTCATATAATCTCCATGTTCTTTTTATTATTTAATGTAATACGGTATCTTTTACTGAGATATTATCAAGTTGTAATTTTAATAATTGGGCCGCGGGATCTTTAGGGCATTGCGCAACAAAGTACTGGTAATCGTCGTATGCGACTTTAAAACAATCCAATTGATGTAATAAAAAACCTCTATCCCTTCTCTCGAAAGGGTCATCAGGGCGCATAGATAATAACAAATCAACACATTTCAACGCTTTTTCGAAGCTACTTTCATTAATTAGGCTGTTTTTCAACCCAGTTAAATACTCCACAACAATAGATTCTTGCTCCATGGGTATTAACTGCATTCGACTTGGGTCACCGCCCAGATCATCTAAGCCTTGTTCTAATTCTTGCCAATTAAGAGATTCTCCAGTGATGGGATCAAAAATAATTGAATATATATCATCACATAAAATTCGTATCATCACTTTTTCAGGTAAATAAACGATCTCTGTTTCTAATTCACATTTATTTGCCACATACTGGATTACAGCAGCTTTTACTACCGGTGCAATCACTTTAAAATTAACACTTTCAGCAATTCGATACGATAACACGGGCCATAGAGCACGCGAATTATCAATCAAAAGTTGTGAAATAAAAATTTCGTTAATAAAAACTTCCGCTCTATCCATGGAATTTTCATGATCATTCATAGCAAGTGAACAACTATCAATTAAAGGTGCTAACGCTTTATTAATATCAGTAGATTGACCAAAAATAGACGTTTCAAGTAATGAAAGTTGATTCAATAAAGATCGACGCGGAGCATTAATTTCAGATAACAACAAATCATTCATAGGATAAAAATAGCAACAACTTATCTGTAGTAATTGGAAAAGGTATTCTCCCTATATAAGGGAGAATTTAGAAATTTAAAGGTAATAAACGCTAAAAGATAATATTTTCTTTTGTCATCGCAATTCGAAACACAAGCATAATCCAACCAATAGAGCCTAAGAAACCAATGACTTGTAACATACGGTTCCTTGCTAATTTTAATGTGTAGTAGCCTGTAAATATATACGCGATAACTGCTAGAATTTTTTCACCTAACCAAAGTTGTTCTAATGGGTTAATTGCCAATTTCACGGCCATTACAATACCCAAGACTAGCAATAATGTATCAATAATATGCGGAGTAATTTTAACCCACTTTTTTGATAATTGTTGTGAATCAATTAATGTCCAAATAAATCTTATTGTAAATAATAAAACACTGATAACAGCTAGTGTCATATGTAAATGTTTAAACATGTGTTACTACTCTCTTCATTTTTAGTTATTATTAAAGGTATTACTGGGATAATTTATATACGACCAAAAGTAACTCGTTCATTCCCATTATAATCCATAACAGTCTCAATATTCTGGTAACCTAAATCAAGTAATAAGTCTCGCACCTGCATACCTTGGTTATACCCATGCTCGAAATATATCATACCATTTGCTTTTAAATAATTACGCCCCTGTTGTGCAATATTTTGAATATCTTTCATTCCTTTATCATCAGCAACTAAAGCCGATAACGGTTCGTATTGTACATCACCTTGGGTTAAATGAGGATCCTCCTTATCAATATAAGGTGGATTGCTGACAATAATATCAAAACGCTTTTGTGATAACACTTGAGAAAACCAATGACTTTGATAAATATTTACGTCAGAGAAACCTAATGTTGTTGCATTTTCTTGTGCTAAATAGACCGCTTCAACATTAAAGTCTAACGCATCAATTAACCAACTAGGCCTCTCTGAAGCTAATGCTAGAGCAATAGCCCCACTTCCGGTTCCCAGATCGCAACATAATAACTTATCATTATTATGATGCTTTAATACCGTTTCTACTAAAACTTCGGTATCAGGTCTTGGAATAAGAGTACTAGGAGCAACTTTAAACATCATTGACCAAAACTCTTTTTCACCAGTTATGTAAGCAATTGGCTCATAGTTACTTCGCCTATTTAATAATGCTAAAAAGGTTTTTTCATGTATTTGACTAACCTGTTCATCAGGCCAAGTATAAAAATAACTGATCGGTTTTTGTAAAACAAAACTCAGTAGAATTTGACTATCAAGCTTGGCACTATCAGAAATTTGGGCAAGTGTAACCTCGCCCAAATGAATCAGTTTTTTAATCGTTGAAATTGCCATCATATTATGATGAATAGTACAAGTTAAGAGCTATTGATGTTCAGCTAATGCAGCAAGTAAATCAGCTTGATTTTCTTGTAATATTGGATCAAGTATTAACTGTAAATTACCTTCCATAATTTCACCTAATCGATAAAGTGTAAGGTTAATACGATGATCTGTCATTCGGCTTTGTGGATAATTATAAGTGCGAATTCTCTCAGAACGGTCACCACTAGCCACTAGATTTCGACGAGACGACTCTTCCTCGCTTCTACGTTTTTCATCTTCTGCAGCTTGTAATCTAGCTTGTAAAACCGACATAGCTTGCGCACGATTTTTATGTTGAGAACGTTGATCCTGACATTCCACCACAACCCCAGTGGGTATATGGGTAATACGAATAGCTGAATCAGTTTTGTTAACATGCTGACCACCCGCACCGGATGCTCTAAAAGTGTCAATTTTCAAATCAGCTTTATTAATTTCTATCGCTTCTGATTCAGGAATTTCAGGCATAACAACCACAGTACAAGCAGATGTATGGACTCGCCCTTGAGATTCAGTTTCTGGCACGCGTTGAACTCGATGCCCACCTGATTCAAATTTCATTTGACCGTAAACACTATTACCCACTATTTTAAAAATAACTTCTTTAAAACCGCCCTGTTCACTGTCGTTCATGTTCATTACTTCAATACGCCAGCCTTGCTTTTCACAATAACGGCTATACATACGGAACAAATCACCAGCAAATATTGCAGCTTCATCACCGCCAGCACCTGCGCGTATTTCAACAAAACAGTTATTGTCGTCATTTTTATCTTTTGGCAGTAAAAGAATTTGTAATTCATGGGTAAGGTCTTCAACAGCTTGTTTCGCTGATTTATACTCTTCTTGCGCCATTTCACGCATATCAGGGTCATCATCTTTTAGCATTTCTTCTGCTGTCGCAAAGTTTTCTTCGGCGCCTTGATAAGCATGAAAGGCTTGGGTAACCTCTTCTAACTGTGAAAACTCTCTTGATAATGCTTGGAATTTTTCTTGATTTGATATGGTCTCAGGATCAGACAATAAAGCTTGAACTTCTTCAAAGCGTTCTACTAAACCTTCAAGCTTTTGATAAACAGAATTATTCATTAAATTAACTTACTAAAATAGATAAAATTATGGGCGATAAAGATTCAATACATTGAACAATTATCACATGATAAATTGACGGCAGTGTAAAGATTAATAACGCTAGTTGCAATTAATCTTATAGTAGGCGAAAACCTTAATTAGATTGGTCAAGATTAAAAATTTCTCTTAAGTAAACAATTTTATCAAGTTCACCGCCTTGTGCTGCATTTTGTATAGCACTCGTTGGCGCATGCATAAACTTATTCGTTAATTTAGTTGCTAATTCTGCAATTACTGCTTCTGGCGGTTTTTCAGTATTAAGTTGTAATAACGCTTTTTCTAGTAAAATATCACGCTCTTCAATACATTGGTTACGATAGCTAATCACCGTATCTTGCGTATTAAGTCCGCGTAACCAAGCCATAAAGCCATCTGTTTGTTTAGTAACGATAGATTCTGCCTGAACAGCTGCTTTTCGACGTTTATCTAAATTTTTAGCAATAATACTTTGTAAATCATCTACCGTATATAAAAATACATCGTCTAGATCAGAGACTTGTTCTTCAATATCTCTAGGTACAGCCAAATCAACCATAAAAATAGGTCTATGCTTACGTTTAATTAATGCTTGTTCTACCATGCCTTTTCCAATAATAGGCAGAGTACTAGCGGTAGAACTAATAACAATATCAGCGTCTGCCATTCGCTCAGGTATTTGCGCTAAGGTGATTACATCAGCGCCTATCTGTTTAGCCATACCTTCAGCCCGAGTTAAAGTGCGATTAGCAACAGTAATTTTATTCACTTTATTTTCGTACAAGTGTTTAGCCACTAGTTCAATAGTTTCACCTGCACCGACCAGTAACACTTTCGCTTTTTCAATATCCGCAAAAATGTGCTTAGCTAAATTAACAGAAGCAAATGCAACAGATACAGCACTTGCACCAATTTCGGTTTCAGTACGTACTTGTTTAGCAACACCAAAGGTTCGTTGAAATAAACGGTCCATGACTAAAGACATAGAACCCGCGGCTTTTGCTTGACTATAAGCTTGTTTCATTTGCCCTAAAATTTGCGGTTCACCTAAAACTAGCGAATCTAAGCCACAAGCAACACGCATCATGTGATTTACAGCATTGTGATCATTGTGCCAATATAAACTAGGACTTATCGTAGATGCAGGAACCTTATGATGTTGCTCTAACCACCTTAAAACCCTTTCTTTAGTTGATGCTATATCTCCTTCTTGTACTAAGTATAATTCGGTTCTATTACACGTTGATAAAATAGCCGCTTCTTTGCATTGAACGTGTTGTAACATTTCCTGTAATGCCATGCTTAACTGATCAGGATTAAATGAAATTCTTTCCCGAACAGCAACTGGCGCAGTTTTATGATTTATACCAACAGCAACAATGGACATATAAAGTTTTTAGCCTAATTAGTGATTAATTATCATGTAGGCATGACAGAAGTGTCATGTTACCGATATAATCGACATCAACGTATTGTGTACAAGATCAACAACGACACACAAATTTATTAATTATTTAAACAATAGCGCAATTTTACGAAATATTTATCATGATTGAAAGTAGATACTCTTCAGCATTAGCGCTAACTTGCGTTATAAACATATATAAGCGATCAATCTCAATGTTCGCGGTTAAATTAACTACGCTGTGTTTAGTAGCATTTTTAGTAAGCTGCAGTAGTATGCCTAAATTAAATCAGCAATCACTTCCAACTAATTATAGCCTTGAAAACAGAGTGGATTATTTGACTACCATCAACAATTGGCAAATAAATGGAAAAATTGCTTTTTTAGATGATAAAGAAAGAAAAAGTGCGACGCTTTTTTGGCAAAATAACCCAAATAAAAATACAGAGCAATTAAGTTTAACCACTTATTTGGGCATAAATGTACTAGAAGTTAACCTTGCTGAAGGTATTTATACGATTGAAGTTGATGGAAATAGCTATCAAAATAGCAATATTGATCATATTTTAATGTCTCTTACTGGTTATCAACTGCCTTCCCAAGCACTTAAAAGTTGGATTAAAGCGATACCTTTTTCTGTAAATGATAAGATCACATACCATAGTAAAACCCAGCTCCCCGAATCAATTATAGGGAGTTATAATAACCAAACATGGGATATCTTATATAAAGAATATATTAACGTTAACAATATCCCCTTGCCTAAACAATTAACAATAAAACAAGACCAGTTAACAATTAAAATAGTAATTAATCAGTGGATGTTCTAACGAGGTTGATGTGACTGAACCCTTTTATATTTTTCCTGCACCAGCTAAATTAAATTTATTTTTACATATTGTTGGGCGACGCGATGATGGCTACCACGAATTAGAAACATTATTTCAGTTTCTAGATTATAACGATCAAATTGAAATCGCGATAAATCAATCAGGCGAAATTAATTTACTTACACCAATTGCTGGTGTTGAAGCAAAAGACAACTTAATCGTAAAAGCCGCTTTATTATTAAAAAAGCACACTAACTGTAGCCAAGGCGCTAATATAAAGATAGATAAAATATTGCCCATGGGTGGAGGTTTAGGTGGAGGTTCGTCTAATGCTGCAACGGTATTACTTGCATTAAACTTACTTTGGCAACTTAATTTGCCACTATCAACTCTTGCTCAATTAGGACTATCACTCGGCGCTGATGTACCAATTTTTATTCATGGATATGCCGCTATAGCTCGAGGAGTTGGAGAAAAGCTTAGTGCTATTAACCCTAAAGAATACTGGTATTTAATCACTAAACCTAATGTCCATATATCAACAGCCGCTATCTTTAACGATCCTCAACTTCCTAGAGATACAGTAAAATTAAGTAGTAATGATATTGAAGTAGAAAGTTGCCGAAACGATTGTCAAACTCTGGTAATAAATCGCTATCCTGAGGTTGCCAAGCTACTGACTTGGTTGGTAGAATACGCGCCGTCTCGTATGACTGGTACTGGCGCTTGTATTTTCTCACGTTTTACCACTCAAAAAGAGGCTGTGCTCGTTCAATCCAAACTACCGCAAGGTATTGAATCGTTTGTAGCTCAAGGTGTTAACCAATCAACTTTGCATGCACAATTAGCAAAGGTTGCATTGAATTTCGCACCAAAATAAATTAGGAATTATCAAGTTTGCCAACTACTATTGGTAATACTCAACCCAATGCATTGTTATAATTTGTACTAAATTTATCACTGTGTTGTAATTTAAATGTCATAAGTTTCTGAGGAACTGATTGTGCCTGACATGAAGATTTTTGCGGGTAATGCCACCCCTGAACTGGCCAAACAAATAGCGAACCGTCTATATATCACCTTAGGCGAAGCCAAGGTTGGTAGTTTTAGCGATGGCGAGATAAGTGTTGAAATAACTGAAAATGTACGTGGTGCTGATGTATTTATCATACAGTCTACCTGTGCGCCAACCAATGATAACTTAATGGAATTAATCGTCATGATTGATGCACTTCGTCGTGCTTCAGCTGGCCGCATTACAGCAGTTATGCCATATTTTGGTTATGCTCGCCAAGATCGCCGAGTGCGTAGTGCTCGTGTTCCTATTACTGCAAAAGTAGTTGCTGACTTCTTATCAAGTGTAGGTGTTGACCGAGTACTAACAGTAGACCTTCACGCTGAACAAATTCAAGGCTTTTTCGATGTTCCTGTCGATAACGTTTTTGGTACACCAATTTTACTTGAAGATATGCTGGCAAGGAACATTGAAAACCCTGTGGTTGTTTCTCCAGATATTGGTGGTGTTGTTCGCGCAAGGGCAGTAGCGAAGTTATTAGATGATGCTGATTTAGCTATTATTGATAAACGACGCCCTAAAGCTAACGTTGCACAAGTTATGCATATTATTGGTGACGTGGAAGGTAGAGATTGCTTCATCGTTGATGATATGATTGACACCGGCGGGACATTAGCCAAAGCAGCAGAAGCGCTCAAAGAACATGGCGCTAAACGCGTGTTTGCTTATGCTACTCATCCGGTTTTATCTGGAAATGCTGCGCAAAACCTTAAAGATTCAGTCATTGATGAAGTTGTTGTTACAGACTCTATTCCTTTAACTGAAGAAATCAAAAAGCTGAAAATAGTACGCCAATTAACATTAAGCGGTATGTTATCTGAAGCCATTCGTCGTGTATGCAACGAAGAATCTATTTCAGCGATGTTTGATAATTAAGTTAGAAAATTTATTTCTAATCAACTAGCGTATTACAAAAGTAGCTAATATTTAACGATGTTAGCTACTTTTTTGCATTTAGGTATTCTAAATTATTGGCATTGTTATCAATGAAATGGTAATATTGCGCGCCTTTTTTATCTGGTAGTTAAACCCACTAGGTATTTAAAGGTATTACTTGTTGTTTTTGGTCGCAAAAAACAACGCAACTTTTATTTAAAATTAGGTATAAAACCATGACTGATATTTTTACTTTGGATGCTGAAGTACGTACTGATTTAGGGAAAGGTGCGAGCCGCCGCCTACGTCACGCGAACAAAGTTCCAGCAATCCTTTACGGTGAAGGCAAAGAGCCTGTTTCTTTAACTTTAGCACACAATAAAGTATTCCGTGCTCAACAAGAAGAAGCTTTTTACTCTCACGTTTTAACATTAAATGTTGACGGAAAACCTGTTGAATGTTTAATCAAAGACATGCAACGTCATCCGTTCAAACAAGTGATCATGCATTTAGATTTTATGCGTATTGATGCATCTCATGCCGTTCATACTAACGTTCCAGTTCACTTCATTAATGAAGAAGCTGTTGTTAAGAAAGGCGCTATTGTTGCACATCACGTTTCTGAAATTGCTATTTCATGTTTACCAAAGAACTTACCAGAGTTCATTGAAGTAGATGTTGCAGATTTAGAAGTAGGTCAAACTCTTCATTTATCTGATGTCGCTCTTCCAAAAGGTGTAACATCTGATGAACTAGCTAAAGGTGAGAGTCATGACTTAGCTGTTGTAACTGCGAATGCTCCTAAAGGCAAAGCTGACGACGCTGAAGCAGAAGAAGAAACTACTGAAGAATAATTTAAAGTTTATTCCTTAAATGACTATTCAACTAGTTGTGGGCCTGGGTAATCCAGGCCCCGAATACACAAAAACCCGCCACAATGCCGGTGTTTGGTTCGTCGACGAACTAGCCTCGCGAAATAACATTACTTTAAGACCCGAAAAAAAATATTCCGGCCTATACGGTAAAGGACTTATTGGCGGTAAAAATGTCCACTTATTAGTGCCTACCACTTTTATGAATCGTAGTGGTCATGCTGTCGCTCCCCTAGCAAATTTCTTTAGAATTCCTATCGAAGACATCTTAGTGGCACATGATGAACTAGATATGGAACCTGGTATATGTAAAATTAAGCAAGGCGGTGGCCACGGTGGTCATAATGGATTACGAGACATTATTGCCTGTATGGCAAATAATAAAGAATTCTACCGTTTGCGAATAGGCATCGGACATCCTGGGCACAGAGACCGAGTAACAGGACATGTCTTAGGTAAAGCCCCTGCAAATGAACAAAATTTAATAGAACAAAGTATCGATGAAGCCAGTCGTTGTTTTGATATATGGCAAAAAGACGACTTAAAGAAAGCACAAAATCGTTTACACTCATTTAAGGCTCAAGCATAAGCACTGAGCGTAACAATTATAGGTAATAATCATGGGTTTCAAATGTGGTATTGTTGGCTTGCCCAACGTTGGTAAATCTACTCTATTTAACGCGTTAACTAAAGCGGGTATTGAAGCCGCAAACTTTCCTTTTTGTACCATTGAGCCTAACACAGGTGTAGTACCTGTACCTGATCCGCGACTAGATAAATTAGCCGCAATTGTAAAGCCTGAGCGTGTTCTACCAACAACTATGGAATTTGTTGATATTGCTGGCCTTGTTGCGGGTGCTTCTAAAGGTGAAGGTCTTGGTAATAAATTTTTGGCCAACATACGTGAAACAGATGCAATAGGACATGTTGTTCGCTGTTTTGAAAATGACAATATCATTCATGTTGCCAATAAAATAGACCCTGCTGAAGATATTGATGTTATCAATACCGAACTTGCGTTAGCAGATATGGATACCGCTGAGCGTGCCATTACTCGACAAGCTAAACGCGCAAAAGGCGGTGATAGCGACGCTAAATTTGAGCTCCCTGTTTTAGAAAAAATATTAAAGCATGTAGAAGACGGTCATATGGTACGTTCTTTAGATTTATCTAAAGAAGAAAAAGCTGCAGTCGCTTATTTAAATTTTTTAACAATAAAACCTACCATGTATATCGCTAATGTTAATGATGATGGTTTTGAAAATAATCCATATCTTGATGTCGTCCATAAAATAGCTGAAGTCGAAGGCGCTGTTGTAGTAGCGGTATGTGCGGAAATTGAAGGCGAACTTTCAGAAATGGATGAAGAAGATCGCGATGAATTCATGGCAGAAATGGGCTTAGAAGAGCCAGGCTTAAATAGAGTAATCAATTCAGGTTACGGCTTATTGAATCTACAAACTTATTTCACTGCTGGTGTAAAAGAAGTAAGAGCGTGGACTGTTAAGCAAAACGCAACTGCACCGCAAGCTGCTGGCGTTATTCATACTGACTTTGAAAAAGGTTTTATCAGAGCTGAAGTCATTAGCTATGAGCATTTTATCGAATTTAATGGTGAGTCTGGAGCCAAAGACGCCGGTAAATGGCGCTTAGAAGGTAAAGACTATCTGATTAAAGATGGTGATGTGGTGCATTTTAGATTTAATGTCTAATAAATAGTCCCCCTCCTTTTAAAACTCAACAAAAGGCTTATGGATTCATTCATAAGCCTTTTTACTTTTCTTGTAATTATTAAAAAATAGACCAAACTTAAATTGGCAAGCACATAGCCACATTAAAATTATACTACTACCGATAATAATTACTTATTATCTTTACTAGAAAGGCTTAAATATGAAAAAAATTATTTTAATTAGCGTATTAGCAGTTCACTCAATCGTTTTAGCCCCCATGACTTATGCTGATGACAACATTTCATTACGAATTTGTGAATATGTTGCAGCCAACGACAAAAGTCGTTTACGGTCGTATCTAAAACAAAATAAACTTAAATTACGAGATGTATACGATAAAATCATGTGTAACGAACAAAATTTACTTGTATTTTCAGCCAGTAATTCGGCCTTAGAAACCGGTGAATTTGTAATTGGCAACACATCGGTAAAAGAAGTAACAGCTAACATCGCTGAAATAGCAAAATACTCAAAACATTTAGAAGAAAAAGCGAAAGAACGAGTAAAATAAACCTGCTAGGCTTATTTCATTTTTACTAAACTCACCATAATGTTCACCATTTTCGTGTATAATACGCGCAAAATGGTGAGACTTTAAGCAAACAGATAAAAAGTCTACTTTTTTAGAAAAAAACGGTTGACGTAAGCTAAGCAGATTTGCATAATACGCGCCACTTGCTGAGAGGCGAGTTGGAAAGGCTACATAGCTCAGCTGGTTAGAGCACATCACTCATAATGATGGGGTCCCAGGTTCAAATCCCGGTGTAGCCACCATTACAACTGAGTAGTATGAATAATGCGGGGTTGGCGGAATTGGTAGACGCGCTGGATTTAGGTTCCAGTATCGCAAGATGTGAGAGTTCAAGTCTCTCACCCCGTACCATTTCAACACAACGAAAGTTGTGAAAGTAAGTTACATTGCNACAACGAAAGTTGTGAAAGTAAGTTACATTGCAGGGGTATAGCCAAGCGGTAAGGCAGCGGGTTTTGATCCCGTCATTCAGAGGTTCAAATCCTCTTACCCCTGCCACTTTCTTTTTCTGATATATCATGAAAGTTTTTAATGTAACATGACTACAGTTTACTTGTAGGGGTATAGCCAAGCGGTAAGGCAGCGGGTTTTGATCCCGTCATTCAGAGGTTCAAATCCTCTTACCCCTGCCACTTTCTTTTGAATTTCCCAATAACATCTATATATTCAAATACGCATAATTATTTATATTTTCACATCAAATTCCGCATGCATATGCTAGCGCTTTATTTTTTATACGTGATGATTTATTGATAAAAGATAATCCTGCATTACGAAATGATTTAACAAAATTAGATGAATGACTAAATACTCCATAAAAAGCATCCATAGTTGTCATCATTAATAAGTTATCTGGACGGCGCAATTGCTCATATCGAGATAAAACCAGCTCACTATGCCACATTTCACCATTTCCAATGGCTTCTGCAATAACATTCTTTAACGCTAAAACATCTTTGAAACCTAAGTTCACACCTTGTCCTGCTAGAGGGTTAATTGTATGTGCAGCGTCACCAATAAGTATTACCTGTCCCTGTTGATAATGGTTGGCATGTCGTCGTGTTAACGGAAAAGCGCCTTTGGCTATTACTTGCTTAATATGTCCTAGTTTTTCTGGAAATTGCTGATTAACTTCTAAGCATAATTGAGAATTGGACAATGAAGATAAACGATTTACCTCTGACTTATTATTGTACCAAACTAAAGATGCATTATTTCCTGCTAAAGGTAGCATAGCAACTGGGCCTGTTGTCCTGAATTGTTGCCAAGTAATATTTTGTTGAGGATATTCTGTCTCAACATTAATTAACATTGCGGCTTGTCCGTAATCCCACCCAGTAATGCCTATCCCTGTTTGCTGTCGTATAACAGAATTAGCGCCATCAGCAGCAATCAGAATTTTGCCTTTAATTACCTGACTTTCTAAGTTAACTAAAACCTCACTTTCATTTTGATCAAATTTATTCACAGCTTCAGGGCAAAATAATTCAATATTCTCATTGGTTTTAATTTTTTCCCATAGAGCCAGTTGTATAATTCTATTTTCAACTATATGCCCCAAATAACTTTGTGAAATATTTTCAGCATTAAACTCGATGTAAGATTTTTCTTGTTCCCAAACACCAAGCCGTTGATATGGGCAGCTCCTCATCCCCTTAATTAAAGGCCAAGCTCCTATGCTTTCTAACAGATATTGTGAAGATAATGAAATAGCTGAAACGCGTAAATCAAATGCTTGTTCTATACTAAAAGCAAAAGGCTCAACTTTTTCTATTACAGCGATTTTTAACCCGAGTTGAGCTAAAGATAAGGCACTTGATGCTCCAACCATTCCTCCGCCAATAATAATGCAATCAAAGGTTTTCATTCACGCCATCTCTATATAGATCTATAATCAATTAAATTAAGCTCATTCTAACGAACCTTTCACTCATTATCGAGATTAAAGCCAATATATCTTTGATTGATTATCCTTTACAAATCACTTTTAAATTAAATAAATAGCCCTAGCCAAAAATAAATTTTTAGTTATACTAAAATCCGCTTAAATTGAAAGCGCAACAATATAATTAAGGAAAGATTATGTCTGCATTACATAAAGAAGTACGCGTTGAAAAAGATATTAATTTAATTTATGACTTCACCGAAAAACCAAATTTAACCCAATTAAAAGCGCATAAAGATCGTGCTGTGGTTGCTAAGTTACGTGCCGACTTAGTATTACCAAGCGATAAAATATTAACCGTTGATATAGATTTTGATACCAATAGTGGCTACCATAACAATTCTATAATGGTCATGGACGATTTTGGCGTTGAAATGATTGCTACAGCTTTTGAAGTTAAATATGGCAAAATTCACGCAGATAACATCAGAAAAGCATGGAACGAAAAACAAGAAGAAAATGATCCACGTAAACCGACTTATATCTTGGTTCAAAAACCAGAAGATAATAACTCAGTACCAAATACTTATGCAAAGTGTGGGGGCGAAGTACACCCAAAAGATATTGCACCTAAAAGTATTACATAAAATTAAACATATTTTATTGTGGTGGCTTTTGTCACCACTAGTTCTCAATGCCTCATTGGTTCATGCTATTGAACATTCTGTGCTATCAACTCTGACAAATGTAGAAAGCATTAGCCAAGATAGTAATGGGTTTATTTGGTTAACAGGCCAACAAGGGTTAACTCGCTACGATGGAGAAGAATTATTAACTTTTTCTAATCACAGCAATGAGTGGAAGCTTCCTTTTACTTGGACTCATGATATTGAACTGTTAGATAATAAATTATTAATAAGCACAGAATCTAAAGGTGTCTGGTGGTTTGATCCCAATTCAGGTATTTCAACACAACTTAATGTCACAATTAACGATAATAGCGTTTATCGTAGTACGTATTTTCAAGGTAAGTTTTATATCTTTTCAGACAATATTTATCTTTTTGATGAATTCACTAAAGATACAACTATTTTAGTCAATACCCCTAAAGTACGAGATTTTGTAAAAACAACAGATTCTATTTATTTTTTTAACAACACATCTTTAAATAGGTTAACAAGCCAAGGATATACAACGATAGTACAACAACCAATAATTGATGTAGAAAGTATAGGAGAGACATTGGTTATTGCTGGCAACAAAAAGTTAAGCACTTATAAAGACAATATTTTAATAAAAGAACAAAGTCTAGACTATCATATTAAAGCGATAACTAAAGCACACAATAATGATGATTTTTTTATACTAGATGAACATGGCAATATTCATAAATTCACCCCAAATTTAGCACAAATAACACATGACTTTCCGCAAATTCTCGCTTTAGGCGTTAATACAATATTTCATGATAACTCAGATGTTATCTGGTACTTTAGTGGCTCAGGAGTTAATAAAGTATCATCACAACATGTTAGTAATAAGTCGTTTTATTTTAATACCCAAATTAACTCTATAAAGCTTGAAAGATACAATAATGAAATTGTCCTAGGTAGCTATGGCGATGGTTTACATACTTTTGATAATACTAGTCAATTATTCTCCGATGGGATTAAAGCTAAATTAAAAAGTAAGAATAGACGTATCACTGATTTACAACGAGTCGACGACGATTTATTCATTGCAACATTCGGCGGTTTGTGGAAATACAGCACTAAAAATAACTCACTGTTCAAGCTACCTTTCGAAGAAAATGACCAGCTATTACTTGATATCAGCTTAATTGATAATCTCTTATATTTAGCCACAGATGGAAATGGTTTTATTATCTACGATCATATTAAGAATAAAGTAATTCAAGCTATTGATAAGTCATATAATTTTAGCTCTGCAGAAATTATAGGTAGCGTAGGTGTACAAAATAATATTTGGCTAGCAACAGCGGCAGGTATTGATATTTACAACAAAATGACAAAATCTATCACCAGCATTAACTTGCCCGGTTCAAGTAAAATAGTGTCGCTAATTAATACACAAAATAAGGTGTTTGCTTTTTCAAAAAGTAATGGTGTGTTTGTTCTAAATTACTCTGGAGAGATTTTAAATCAATTTGGCACAGGCATTAATTTTGGTAAAGCAAAGCTTATCGATGAAGAAATTTGGGCGCCATCGAGAAAGGGATTATTTAGGATAACGCCAACTACACAAAAAATACTTTTAGCCCCAAATACTGAAAAGTTTAGTTTTACTAGTGAGCCTGTCGTTTTTCAAAATACGGTATATATTGCTCACTATGGTGGAGTACTTTCTATTCCTCTTCAAAGTACAACTAACTTTGATCCTGATATTTTTATCAGTAAGACTACTGTTTCAGGACTGTCATCTTTACTCAATAAAGAAATTAACATTGAATCAGCAAACGATGTAATTCAACTAGATCTTGCTTCATTAGATTATCGTTCAGGTCAAAGCAAACTTTTTAAGTATCAAATCAACAATGGTATTTGGCATCCAATTAATGGACACCAATTAACACTTACCGGCTTAGCTTCTGGGAGCTATTATATCACAATCATGGGAACAAATAGCCTAGGTCAATGGAGTAATAAAAAGGCATTTACTCAAATTCATGTAGCTTATCCTTGGTACTGGACACCAAAATTAAGGGTACTTTATGCAGTATGTATTGCTGTATTTATTTTAACTTCGTTTTGGTTATTGTATTTGAGAGGAAGATCAATCAGCCATATTCATAGGCTATTAACAGATGATATTAAACTACGAGGAAAAAGCGCATTAAATGTTAGTCGAAACTTATCTCATGTATTAAGTCTATGTGAGAAAATACCGCCAAATAGCGAAGTAGAAATTAATCAAACACAGCTAAAAATAAAAGAGCTATTGCAAGAGTCAATTAACGAGCTTTCAGATAAGTCTCAAACTAAAGTGCCAGATAACCTTTATGGAAACTCATTAACCATAGCATTACCATATTTTTCTGATTTTGTTCATAAAAAATATCATATCAATATAAATGTAAATCATGAACTTAATGAAGAAAAACTCGGTTATGAATTACAGTCTGACATTTACACTATGATTTACGAAGCAATTATCTCAGCGATCTTAAATGGAAATGGTCGAAACTTTAAAGTATCACTTCAAGAGTTTAAACAAAAAATATGGCTGACCATTACTGATGACGGTGATAGTTTTACGCACTTCAAAAGTAAAGTTAGCTTTGATATGGCAATGTATTATATTCGCCAAATCGCTAATAAACATTCAGCATCAGTTAATACGTTTACTGAAAATAATCAAGGCAGTCAGCTCGTCATTTCTATTCCATTAATGCAAATTTCTTAATATTGATTAACTATTTTTAGTTTCACTAGCCTCAAGGAAGAAGAAAGAGTAAAATACGCCTCTTTTTTATCTTTATCGAATAAATTTTAGGCAAGTATTAATGAGTAAAAAGTTATACATCAAAACTTGGGGCTGCCAGATGAACGAGTACGACTCGCAAAAAATGGCTGAACTGTTAGATTCCACCCATGGATTTGAATTAGCACAAGAAGCTGAAGATGCGGATGTTATCTTACTCAATACGTGTTCTATCAGAGAAAAGGCACAAGAAAAAGTATTCCACCAATTAGGTCGCTGGAAAAACCTTAAAGATAAAAATCCTGATTTATTAATTGGAGTTGGGGGTTGTGTTGCATCTCAAGAAGGCGACGCTATCCGTCAACGCGCACCATTTGTGGATATGGTTTTTGGTCCACAAACTTTACACCGTTTACCCGAAATGATCCAACAAGTTACTGGAGATCATAACCCCGTTGTTGATGTAAGTTTCCCTGAAATTGAAAAATTCGACCGATTACCTGAACCAAAAGCTGAAGGAGCAACGGCTTTCGTTTCTATCATGGAAGGTTGTAGTAAATATTGTACTTTCTGTGTAGTACCTTATACACGTGGTGAAGAGGTAAGCCGTCCCTTAGATGATGTGTTATATGAAATAGCACAATTAGCGGAGCAAGGTGTACGTGAAGTCAATTTACTAGGACAAAACGTAAATGCTTATCGCGGTAAAATGCACGATGATAGCATTTGTCGTTTTTCTGATCTTATTCGTTTAATAGCCACGATAGATGGTATTGATAGAATTCGTTATACCACCTCTCACCCTGTTGAATTTACTGATGACATTATCGATGTTTATAAAGATGTTCCTGAACTTGTCAGTCATTTACACCTACCGGTACAAAGCGGCTCTGATCGAATTCTTGTACAAATGAAACGTGGGCATACTGCTTTAGAATATAAGTCACAAATTCGTAAGCTGCGTAAAGCTCGACCAGAAATTTGTATGTCTTCTGACTTTATCATTGGTTTTCCAGGTGAAACAGATGATGATTTTCAAGCTACAATGGATTTAATCCAAGCTGTTGATTTTGATTTAAGCTTTAGCTTTATCTACAGTGCTCGCCCAGGAACTCCCGCAGCAGATATGCCCGACGATGTTAGTGAAGCAACTAAAAAGCAGCGCTTACAATTATTGCAGGACCGTATAAGTCAGCAAGCCTTGCGTATTGCTAGACAAATGTTAAATACTGAACAGCGTATTTTAGTTGAAGGACCTTCTAAAAAGAACCCAATGGAATTAAGAGGCAGAACTGAAAACAATCGCATTGTTAACTTTGAAGCCCCGCACTCTGTCATTGGACAGTTTGTTGATGTAATAATCACTGATGTTTATGCAAACTCGCTCCGTGGTTCATTAGTTCGTACTGAAAATGAAATGGGATTACGAATAGCACTTTCACCTGCAGATATTTTAGCAAACAATCACCACCGGACACCTGAAGATAATAAAGATAGCTTAGGTGTAGAAACTTTTACACCTTAATGTTGAAGTTTAAAAACACCATAGCATGAAAAATACTGGATAATAATTTGAGTAAGCATATTCATAAAAAAATCACATTAGAGCCGATTGATAATAATCGACAAGCCAATTTGTGCGGCCCTATGGATGACAACCTTAAAACAATAGAAAAACGTTTAGGGGTTGAAATAAGTTATCGCGGTAACGAATTTAAAATTGTTGGTCTAAGCCATGCAACCATTGCAGTTGCAAAATTATTAACTGATTTATATGTTGAAACGGCAACGGTAAAAGGCGAAGCCAAGTTAATCACTGATGAAATGGTGCACCTAGCAATCTTAAGTACCAATATACTTGAGCAAGCTCCAGGTAAAGTTGATACTGACTACCAACAAATGGTGACCATTAAAACCAAACGAGGTGTAATTAAGCCACGTAACCCTAATCAACAAGCCTATGTCCATAATGTATTAACAAACGATATTAGTTTTGGAGTTGGGGTTGCAGGAACAGGTAAAACATATCTTGCTGTAGCATGTGCTATCGAAGCACTCGAGCGACAGGAAATTCGTCGTATTCTATTAACTCGACCAGCTGTTGAAGCTGGTGAAAAGTTGGGTTTTTTGCCAGGAGATTTATCCCAAAAAATAGATCCTTATTTACGACCTCTTTATGACGCTTTATTTGAAATGTTAGGTTTTGAAAAAGTTGAAAAACTAATAGAGCGAAACGTAATTGAGATTGCTCCTTTAGCATATATGCGTGGTAGAACTTTAAATGATGCTTTTATTATTTTAGACGAAAGTCAAAATACCTCTGTTGAACAAATGAAAATGTTTTTAACACGCATAGGGTTTAATTCAAAAGCAGTTATTACAGGTGATGTTACTCAGGTTGATTTACCTAGAGGGCAAAAGTCAGGGTTAAGGCACGCAATTGAAGTGCTTGAAGAAATTCCAGGTGTAAGTTTTAACTTTTTTCAATCAAAAGATGTGGTTCGACATCCTGTAGTAGCCCGAATTATTGACGCCTACGAAGCCTACGAAAAAAAGACGAATTTACTTAAAGCACAGGCAAAAAAAGACCACCAAGGCAATAAACATGAGCATTGACCTAGATGTTCAAATTGCATCAGATACCTTAGATTTACCCAGCAAAAATGAACTTTTAACTTGGGTTTCCTGCGCGTTAACACAATACAATAAAGCATTTGAACTAACTATCCGTATCGTTGATATTGAAGAGAGTCAACAACTTAACTCACAATATCGCCAAAAAGATAAACCCACTAACGTGCTGTCCTTCCCTTTTGAAGTACCAGAAGGTATAGAGCTTAATTTACTAGGTGATTTAGTTATTTGTGCGGATATTGTCAAACAAGAAGCAATGGAACAAAATAAGAATCTAAAAGATCATTGGGCTCATTTAGTTATACATGGTTGCTTGCATTTACTCGGTTATGACCATATAACAGATAGTGAGGCAGAAGAAATGGAATCATTAGAAGTTTCTTTACTCTCACAGCTAAATATTAATGACCCATACGCCATCTAAACCACTTAAACAGGCTTAGATGATAATTATTGAAAATAACTTGAAAATAGTCAGTTTAAGTTCCAAACTAAACAGCTATTGTTCAATAACAGGAAGATAAAAAGCTCTATGAGCGATGACAACCCTCACTCTAGTAACGGTTCTTCGAATAAATCAATTTTAAATAAAATTGTTGAATTATTTACAGGAGAACCGCAAAAGAAAGATGCACTGGTTGAAGTATTAAACGACGCTGAAGACCGAGACTTAATAAAACCTGAAACTAAACTCATGATTGAGGGTGTACTTGTAGTTTCAGATATGCGTGTACGGGATATAATGATACCGCGCTCGCAAATAGTGACTATTGATATTAACGACCCTTTTGAAGAGTCTTTACCGATTATTGTTGAGTCTGGGCACTCTCGATTTCCAGTAATTAAAGAAGATCTAGATCATGTTGAAGGCATATTACTAGCCAAAGACTTGCTTGCTTACGGTTTTAACCAAAAAAATGAAGAGTTCTCACTTGAACAAGTTATTCGCCCTGCGATCATTGTTCCTGAAAGTAAGAAAGTAGAGCCTTTACTTCAAGAATTTCGTTCACAAAGATACCATATGGCGATTGTTGTCGATGAATATGGCGGAGTTTCAGGTGTAGTTACCATTGAAGACATACTAGAGCTAATCGTTGGTGAAATAGAAGATGAAACTGATGACGCAAGTGAAGAAAGCATAAAGCCGTTAGCGGGTAATGTTTATCAAGTAAAAGCCTTAATTGAATTACCTGATTTTAACGAATACTTTAGCTGCGGACTCGATGAAGATGATGCAGATACTTTAGGTGGAATTATTTTACATAAATTTGGACATATGCCTCAAAAAGGTGAAGTAATTGTAATTGATGATTTTGAGTTTAAAATCACATCGGCTAACAATCGTAGAATTCAAACCATTCAAGTCACTATTCCTAAAGACCATCAAATATTAGGTAGAATTACTGACTAACCTTAATTTATTGTTAGGTTTTAAGAATATACATAATGACAAAGTCTATTATAAAGTTACCTTCCTTTTCTGAGCTTAAAGTTTACGGACAAAGCTTTATTTTAGGACTTTGTTTATTATTTGCTTATGCCCCTTTCTCTCAATGGTGGATAACATTAATTATATTTCCACTTTGGCTATATAAAATACAGTTTATTTCTACAAAACCCGCATTAAAACATGGGTTTTATTTCGGATTAGGATGGTTTTTAAGCGGTATTAGCTGGGTATTTGTTTGTATTGATGAATTTGGTGGCACACCGCTCTTTATTTCTTTATTACTCATGTTGTTACTTGCGGCTTATCTCGCGATTTTTCCAGCCATAGCATGCTACATTAGCGCTAAGCTCAATAAAAATAATACCCTCAATTTATTTCTATTTCCCGCAGCATGGTTATTATCTGAATGGATGCGAGCCAACTTTCTTACCGGCTTTCCATGGCTATCAATAGGTTATAGCCAAATAGATGGCCCTTTAGCCCCCCTAGCACCTATTATAGGTGAAGTAGGTATAAGCTTTTTCATCATATTATTTAGTGTATTAGCCGTTAAGTGGTTTCAATCAGTTTATCGTATTAAGGTTAGCATTAGTTTATTAATCATGCTTTCATTTCTAGGCTGGAGTAACTTCCAACAATGGGGGCTATTAACAGGAAAGTCTATTAATACTGCGTTAGTACAAGGCAATATTAAACAGAGTTTAAAGTGGGATAAAGATCAAGAATGGCCAACTATGATGAAATATCTCACCTTAACAAAAGATAGCTATGATGCAGATTTAATTATCTGGCCTGAATCAGCAATAACAGGCCTTGAGCCTCTTGTGACAACACAAGAATTTTTAGATATTGCTAATCGTTCTGCTGCACTCAATCAAAGCACTATCATTACTGGTATTCTTAATTACAACTTTGAATCACGAGAGTCATTTAACGGTTTGATTGTTTTAGGAAAAAAACAAAGGTCTGATACTCAAGGAAGCTACTTTTATAACAACAATAATCGTTATTACAAGCATCATTTATTACCCATCGGTGAATTTGTACCATTTGGAGATATATTGCGCCCCCTTGCGCCATTATTTAACTTAGCTCAATCTTCATTTTCTAGGGGCAGCTATATTCAAGAAAACCTTATCGCGCAAGATCTATATATCCTCCCATTAATTTGTTTTGAAATAGCATTTCCTGAACAACTTGCAGCTAACTTTACAGAACAAACAGATATGATCCTAACCGTAAGTAATGATGCATGGTTTGGTAACTCTCATGGTCCTCATCAGCACGTAGAAATTGCTCGTATGCGTGCGCTAGAGTTTGCTCGCCCTGTATTAAGAAGTACTAATAATGGTATAACGGCCATTATTGATCACCAAGGGAATATTCAAAATCAAATACCTCAATTTCAAGAGTTAGTATTAAAAGGAAAAGTTGAGCTAGTAAAAGGAAAAACGCCTTACCTAGTAATAGCCCCTTACATTACATGGTTATTGGTATTAATGTACTTACTGGTTTTATTTTTCTTTAGTCGACTAAACACAGACAAATCATAACTATTGTACTAAAACGTTATTTACTTTAATTCCATGCTAATATTTAAGATACCGTTAAATAAAAGCAGCTAAAACAATGACGCTATCAAAAATAATTCCAATATTATTACTTTTTTATATTACCAATGTAATAGCAAATACCACTATTATTAGTAATATCAAAGGCTACTCAATAGAAAATAAACAACTAAAATCTTTTCATGCTCTTCAATTTACCAATGATAAAATTGACAAGTTATATCTTGAAAATGACAAAGTAATAATAGATGAAAATATAACTGTTATTAACGGTCAAGGTAAAACCTTATTACCTGGTTTGATCGACGCCCATGGTCACGTATTAAGCTACGGCCTCAGTTTACTTAACGTTGATTTGGTTGGCACTACAAGTGAAGAAGAAGCAGTTAAGCGCACTCTAGAATATGCTAAAAAGAACCCTGACCTAGATTGGATACATGGTCGAGGCTGGAATCAAGTGCAATGGAAAAAAAATACTTTTCCAACAGCTAAAACTCTTGATGTTGTATTTCCAAACCAACCCGTTTGGTTAAAACGTATTGATGGTCACGCAGGTTGGGCCAATAGCAAAGCCATGGAATTAGCTGGAATTACAGCTAAAACAACTTCTCCTGATGGTGGCGAAATAATTAAAGACGCTAAAGGACGACCAACAGGTGTATTTATTGATAATGCAATGGCTTTAATTGGGGCTGCGATCCCCCCACTAACCTCTGAAGATAAAAAAATTGCACTTAAAAAAGCAATGCACAGCCTAGTCTCTATGGGGTTAACAAGCGTACATGATGCTGGGGTTGATAGTAGTGATATAGCTTTATATAAGTCATTAGCTCAAAGTAATCAAATGCCAATTCGCATAAATGCCATGTTGTACCTTCCTAGCCCTGAATGGCAAGACACGCTAGATAAAGGGCTTTATAAAAGCCAAGATGATTTGTTTTTATTTAATAGTGTAAAAATTCAAGCCGATGGCGCATTAGGGAGTCGTGGCGCAGCATTGATTGAGGATTACTCTGATCATGCAGGAAATAAAGGCCTTTTGCTCCATAGCTCAGCTAATTTATCAAAATATATTGAAACAGCCATGACGGCAGGGTTTCAAGTAAATACTCATGCGATAGGTGACAATGCAAATACATTAACACTTGATTTATATGAAAAATTAATTGATAAAACTGAGAGTCAAGCACTTCGCCATCGCATTGAACATGCACAAATATTACAATTATCAGACATTCCAAGATTTGATCAACTTGGCGTAATCGCTTCTATGCAAGCGACTCATGCAACAAGCGATAAAAATATGGCTGTAGAAAGAATTGGAGATAAACGTATCTTAGGCGCATATGCATGGCGCAAATTATTAAATGCCAATGCAGTTATAGCCGCAGGGTCCGACTTCCCTGTAGAATCTCCTAACCCATTTTTTGGTTTACACGCATCAGTAACACGTCAAGACCATGCTAACACCCCTGAAAATGGTTGGTTTCCAGAAGAAAAAATGACACGGCTTGAATCACTCAAAAGTTTCACTATAGATGCAGCATATTCAGGACATCAGGAAAATATTATTGGCAGTTTGGCTGAAGGTAAAAAAGCGGACTTTATTTTAGTTGAAGATGACTATTTTAACATGCCAGAGGAAAACATTTGGAAAATAAAAGTATTAGGTACTTGGGTCAATGGCAAACAAGTATTTAATATTAATTAACTACAATTAATCACAACTTATTTATATAAATAACCAAAAGCTCATTCACCCAATAAGGCAAAGGTGTATGAGCTTTTTATGTCTGCCGATAAGTGGTTATTACGAAGTTGCGTTTGGGTATAGTGTTGTTGTATTTTTACCCGCTTGTTTTGACATATACATAGCGGCGTCAGCACACTCAATCCATGCCTCATAGTTATCAATACTAGGGTTTATTTGAGCAATCCCTAAAGACACCGTATATTTCACCTCAATATCGTTATATTTAACAACAGAAGCCTCTATCTCTTGTCTTAAACGCTCAGCAAATACTTTTCCGTTTTCTAATGTGGTATCAGCTAGTAAAATCACAAACTCTTCACCACCATATCGACCTGACACATCAGTTTCTCTTACATGGTGTCGAATAAGACCTGATATATGGCGAATAACTTCATCTCCTACCATATGCCCATAGGTATCATTTACCTCTTTAAAGCCATCTATATCTATCATTACTAAGCAACTAGCATGCTGGCTGCGTAACCAACGTTTATATTCGCCTTGCAAACAACTTTCCCAGTGAGTGCGATTAAATAACCCTGTTAATCCATCTGTTTGACTTAATATAGCTAGCTCTTTATTGGCCCTTTCTAATTCGGTTTTATGGATTGCTATATCAGTAACATCATAAACAATTAAGCATAAATGCGTAACAACTCCTGTCGCTGACATTAAAGGGATAAAAGTAGTATTTTGATACATGAAATCAGCCGTCCCAGTAATGGGGCGATAATTTTGAAAACGAAATAAGTAAGGGCGCTGCTCCCAAATAGTAAACGCTTTATTTTTTAATAAGAATACAGATTCAGCTTTTCTTATAAACCAATCTTTTGGAATTTCATCAAATAAATTAAATACACCTTTACCTTTTACTTCTCTGGGTAATAAGCCACTATGGTTTTCCATAAAACCATTCCAGATTTGAATATTATATTCTCTATCTAATACAACTAGCCCTACATCGATGGTGTGCAGCATTTCCATCAACCAATGTAACTCATTAATTTGTTCTGTTTCTAACGACATATTTAATCAATCCAACAAGTACGCTAATTTGTTATTTAAAGTGTTCATAGACTCTTCAGTAAAAAGCAACAATAAGTCGCATTTTATCGAGTAATTTTCAATACTGTAGCTAATTTCAATAGCTAAGGTTCTTCGCCATCGGTTCGCATTATAAGCAATCAGTTCTGATATTTTTCGGTGTTGCCCTAAAACCACTGGGTGGCCTTGGCTAAATGGCATATCAAGTTGCTCAGAGACCCCATTAAGACAAGCGCCTATTAACACATTCGCTAGATCCATTAATAATTCAAGTTCAGTACTTTCATCAACCTCATATTGATAGTTCATCAAAGAAGCAACATCTTTAAAACTTGAATCATTTAAAATTAATAATGCTTCACCAGACACACCCGCACCGATAAAGCCTTGGCATATACCTGATGTACTCTCATGCATTTCAATAGCAGAAAGCGCCATACTTAATTCACTTACCTCAATTAAATTCACATTAGGAATTGGTAACACCACAAAAACTTTCAGTAATCTCGCTAATAAATCCCCTGCTTGGCCCATAGCTACATTAGCTATTTCTTGATAACAATCACGTATATCTGGCTCAAGCTGTTCCAACTGTGGTCTTTTATCATGTAGTTCCTCAACTATCGGCGGGCTTGCTTTAATTAATGGTTTTAAAACTCCTTCTTCGGTTTTATCTTCAATAACAATGTCAGGGACTTTTATATCTTTAGGTTGTTCTTGTTCGGTAATGTTTGCCGCATTATAAATGCCATAAGCGGCTAATATTTCGGTTAACTTTTCTTTATTAACTGGCTTTTTAATAAAGTCTAAAGCACCTAATCCTGTCACTCGTTGATGAGCTTCGGGTTGAATGTCACCAGAAATAACAATAACCAATGTAGGTAAATCTTCAGCAACAATCGTTTCTAAGACTTGATAGCCATCCATAACGGGCATGTTTAAATCCAGTAATAACACATCCCCTTTACCAGCCTTAATCGCTTCAATTCCCTCTAAGCCATTAGTAGCAAAACTGATATCGACATCCCAGCCGTCAGGTAAAGAGCGCGCGACTTGTTTTCGCGCCATATTGGAATCATCACAAATTAAAAGCGGTGTTGGCATAGTTATAACTTCTTTAAAACCGTATAAATGAATTATCTATTAAAAATATTTTTCTTAACTATAACAATAGCTAAAATTTGAAATAAGACACTATTATATAGCATTTTTTTTTATTGGGCGTTAAGCTAAATCAATAAACAACAAACATAGTACCCTTTATGAAAATATCTAAATTATTGTCACTCACCTATTTCACTCTCTGCTGTAATTATGCTTTAGCAGGCTCATTGTTAAATGAAGATCTGCCGCAAACTAACAACTTAGTTAAAGCGGGAGAAAAGTTTATTACCCTGCTAGGCAATCAAGTTAATGTAGGTGATGACGCCCCTATGTTTAGAGTGGTGAATGAATCATTTATTCCTGTCAATTTATCCGATTATACAGGCAAAATAATCCTAATTTCTGCGGTACCAAGTCTAGATACTGGTGTGTGCTCGATTCAAACTAAACGCTTTAATGAAGAAGTCGTAAAACTGCCCAAAGACATTCAAATTTTAACCATCAGTAATGATTTACCTTTTGCTCAAAAACGATTTTGTAAGGCTGAAAACATAGATAAAATCACGGTTCTTTCTGATAGTGTATGGCGTGATTTTGCCACTAAATATGGCATTCTTATAAAAGATATGGGGTTACTAACTCGTTCCATTTTTATCATCGACCAATCAGGAAAAATAGCCTATAAAGAGTTAGTGCCTAATATATCAAACCATCCAGATTACGATATGGCGTTAGCCACATTAAAAGCCTTAAGTCCGGATCAAAGTAGTAATTCATCTGAGACACTCGAATCCCCAGAAAGTTAATCAACAAAATCTCCCATAATAAAGGTAATTATTTACCTTTATTATTCAATAAGATAAAAAAAGAAATAAAATAAATTTAATTTTTCTCTTGAAATTTTATTGTTCAATCCCATCTTTAATTATGTAGTCGCCCTAGTGGGATTACATTAACCGCCTGTTCGTAATGAAAGGCACTAATTTTTATATTCAGTAAACCATAATCGTCGCAACTAATTGATGTTGGACACTAATTTAGGTTTAACGGATATAAATAACATTTTATATTGCTAAACAAATAGGATATGAATTATGCGTACAAATACAGATTTCAGCCCACTTTACCGTTCATTTATTGGTTTCGATCACTTAGCTAGTATGATGGATAAAGCCTCACGTGCTGACAAACAATCAACTTACCCTCCTTATAACATTGAATTACTAGCCGATGATCAATACCGTATCACCATGGCTTTAGCAGGGTTTGCTGAAAACGAATTAGAAATTGAATCTAAAGATAACAACCTGATTGTTACTGGCACTAAAGCCGCTAGCAAAGACACATCTGAACGAAAATTTTTACACCAAGGCATTGCAGAACGAAGCTTTGAACGTAAATTTCAGTTAGGTGACCATGTAAAAGTCATTGGTGCTTTTATGGAAAATGGCCTGCTTCATATTGATTTACAAAGAGAAATACCTGAAGCTTTAAAACCAAGAAAAATAGCAATTAACGGTAAAAGTTTATTAGAAAGAAAAAATTAACCTTCACAATATTTCTCTCCCTTATATGTTTTTTGCCCAACAGTAATGTTGGGCTTTTTTATGTTATCAATTCATTGATACAATATTTTCAGCGATTTTTGTTAATACCAATTCCGCTTTATCAATAGGCCCCATATGCCCTGCCTTTAGTTCGCATAGTGTTCCTTTAGGCAAAGCCTCTGCAATAGTTTTTGCGAGAAACTGGGTTAAATGTGGACTTTGTGTTCCGGAATAAATAACAGCGGAGCAAGTAATAACACTTAAATCATTAAGTTGATATTGTTCACAAGTAAGTCCTTTAAAATCTAAATTAACCTTTTGCATATCTGTAGCCATCATTTCCTGTACTTTAGACGGTAAGCTTAGATAGAAGCCATCATAATTCCAAAAATCTGTAAATACTTGCGCAGCGTTTTCATTTGAAAGGCCGGCTATTTTCTCTGAAAAGCTAAACGCCTCTTGTCTCTCAATTGACCCTTGAGCGAGAAGATGAAATGCAACAGGCTCATATAAAGACAAACTCAATAATTTCTGCGGTGCTTCAAAGGCTACCTTCAAAGCAATGGCACCACCACAAGAGTGCCCTACAAGGTGGTAATTCTCATCACCAATGCAAGTTTTAATAATATGTCGAATGCGTGTTACCTCGACATCAAAATTATAATTAGCTTCATCGGTTACCTTTTCTGCATTGCCGTAACCTAAAATATCAATATTAATACAAGTAAACTTATCTTTTATTATATTAATCAGTGGCACCCATTGCTTGGCGGTACTTAATGATGAATGCAAAAAAACAACAGCAGGTCCTGAACCTTTAACATATACGCCCGATGGTAAGGTTGCCATAAAATTCAACTACTCCGATAGTAAAACTAAGATTTTTAACATTTAAGACTAGCATTATGAAACACCTGTTTGAATTGTCAAAACTTATTATGAGCTCTTTAATTTTTTTATTTAAGCTTCTGACATTATGAGTTTAATTGTGTTAAAACTACCGCATGGTAGAAAGTAAATATAAGAAGCAATTAAAATGAATATTGATTTAACCAATAAATCTGCGCTCGTTTGTGGAAGCAGCCAAGGAATTGGTAAAGCCTGTGCAATAGAACTTGCACAATTAGGCGCAAATGTGACTCTTTTCTCCCGCAACAAAGCTTCACTTGAAAAAGTTTTAACTATTTTAGATACCTCAAAAAATCAGCAACATAAAATATTAATTGCAGACTTCAGTAAGCCTGAAGAAGTTAAATCAGCGATCAATGCTGAAGTAAGAAAAAGCGGTGGTTATGAAATATTAATAAACAATACCGGCGGTCCAGCCCCTGGCCTAGCGAACGTTGCTGATGCTGAAAACTTTATCGATGCATTTAACCTACACTTAGTTTCAAACCACCATTTAGTTCAAGCGCTTCTTCCATATATGAAACAGCAAGCCTATGGCCGAATCATTAATGTTATTTCAACCTCAGTAAAACAGCCCTTACCTGGGTTAGGTGTATCAAATACAATTCGTGGTGCTGTCGCAAGTTGGGCAAAAACACTTGCCAATGAATTAGGAGAGTTTGGTATAACCGTTAATAATGTACTTCCAGGCGCTACGGCTACCAGCCGACTCGATGCCATTATTGAAGGTAAAGCAAAGAAACAAAATATTTCTGTAGAACAAGCAACCAACAATGAAAAAGCCGTTATCCCTATGCGGCGCTTTGCAACACCAGAAGAGTTTGCTTATGCGGCCGCTTTTTTAGCATCACCTTCAGCTGGCTATATTACCGGTATTAATCTCCCAGTCGATGGTGGAAGAACCTCTTGCTTATAAACGCGTTAATTTAAGGCTAAAACTTTAATTGAAATAAGAGTTCAGCAAGGTCAGGCTGCCACTGAAATTCGGCTAGTTTGATTCTTGCTCCTATTACCACCACTTGCTCGTCTTGAAGTAAACTTTTTTGCCGTTCAAAAGCATCACTTCCAATTGGAAGCGATATTTTTCCTTGTGAATTAATGACTCGATACCAAGGAACCGCTTTATTATTCCAACCATTGTCAGGTACAAAGCCTAATGCTTTCCCAACTAATCTTGCTCGATTAGGCAAACCTGCTAAGTCAGCTATTTGCCCATAAGAAGCGACCTTTCCCTTTGGAATTAGTTGTACTGTTTGCCAGATTTGATGATAATTTGTATTCAATTAATCCACCCTATATTTTCAAGCTCAGCTTATACCAATTTAGAATTAAATGCTGCTCGGTATCTGTATACTTAATGTTAACAATAATATAACTAAAATCTCTATTTAAAAAATGCAAATAGACGCTAAACTGATAGTAACTTAGCATGATAATTTTTAATTAAAGGAAGCACTATGTCACAAAAATTAAAACAAGATATTCCGCAAGAAGCTTTTGATTGGTACGATGCTTATGCTCATGGTGGTATGGATCGCAGATCTTTTATGACAAAATTGGGCACACTAGTCGCCGTTGGGTATTCGATGAGTGTACTAACCGCCGCGCTATTACCCAATTATGCACTCGCAGAACAGGTATCATTTAATGATGATGACATAAAAGCCACCTATGAAGCATTCAATTCACCTCTAGGCCATGGTAAATGCCAAGGTTATTTAGTTACCCCACAAAATAAAGTAGGTCCTTTACCCGTTGTCTTAGTTATTCATGAAAATCGTGGATTAAACCCCTATGTGAAAGATGTAGCTAGACGTTTAGCTAAAGCCGGTTTTCTCGCATTTGCACCCGACGCCCTATTTCCACTTGGCGGTTACCCAGGCAATGATGACGAAGGCAGAGCGATGCAAAGAACATTAGAGCGACCAAAAATTGAACATGACTTTGTTGCGGCAGCTAAGTATCTAAAAAGTCATCCTAAAAGTAATGGTAAACTTGGCGCAGTAGGTTTTTGCTTTGGTGGTTATATGGTTAATTATTTGGCCGCAGTAGAGTCAGATTTGTTATTAGCAGGTGTTCCTTTTTATGGGACTCCGGCAGCACAAGATCTTAGAAAAAACATTAAGGCATCTCTTTTAATTCAATTAGGGGAGTTAGACGAGCGCGTTAACAAATCTTGGCCTAAATATGAAAAAGATTTAAAAAAATATAAAGTACCTTATGAAATGCATATGTATAAAAATGCGCATCATGGCTTTCATAATGACTCTACAGGACGTTTTGATAAAGAAAGTGCTGATTTAGCATGGCAACGCACATTAGACTTTTTTGCAAAGAAACTGACTTAATCGTTCGCCTGTTTAATCAATAGCAAAATTAAAAGCTCCTTGTATCTTATGATATTTAAAAGGAGCTTTAAATATCAAACGTTTACCAAGGTAAGACTTCACCATTAGAATGTCTAAATACACCGGTCTCGTTCGGAGAAAGTTGATTGATAAGGCCAACCAAGCGTTGTCCACAATCATCTGCACTTATATCACCGCTATGATTAACCATATCAGTTTGAACATAACCAGGATGAAAAATACCAACGGAAATTTTCATTGGAGCAAGATCATTGGCAAGTGACATAGCCGCCGCGTTTAAAGCCGCTTTAGACATACGATAGCCATACCTTCCGCCTGATGTATTATCCGTTATTGAGCCCATGCGTGAGGTAATCATCGCTATTTTACCTAACGGTGGAATTTGTTTATACAAAGCCTCAGCTATTAGTAAAGGTGCTAAGGCATTAACTTCAAATTGCTCTCTTATCGTAGATGAGTTGATAGTACCTAATTGTTCATCTCTTAATATTCCCGCATTACACACTAATACGTCTATATTAATGCCTTCTAGCGATTCAACCATTTTATTTAAACCTTGAGGTTGAGTTACATCTACATCAGTGATCACATTAACATTTAAGTCAGATAACGCCGCTGAATTTTTACGACAAAGTGCATGTACATTGTCCCCTTGTTGCTTAAATAATTTGGCAAGCGCAAGGCCTATTCCTCTATTAGCACCTGTAATGACAACGTTTTTCATAATTTACCTTTAATATCTAGAATTCTTCAATACTATGTTAGGGCAATACCATAAATATCAATTTTATAAACAAAAAAGCCATCTGTTTACAGATGGCTTCAATTAATTTCATACGTTAATTAGCGACTAGCTTAACCACCACACTTTTTAGTTTTTGCTTTCATTTTCCCTTCGCCGCATTTACCTTCGCCACATTTACCTTTGGCTTCTTTAGCTTTGCTTTTCATTTTAGCTTCACCACATTTGCCTTCGCCACACTTACCTTTGGCTTCTTTAGCTTTGCTTTTCATTTTCCCTTCGCCGCATTTGCCTTCGCCACACTTACCTTTGGCTTCTTTAGCTTTGCTTTTCATTTTAGCTTCGCCACATTTGCCTTCGCCACATTTACTCTTTGCTGTGTCTTCTTGACTGGCAACTGTCATAATACCTTGAGATTCAAATGGATTAGTCTCAGCTTGAGCAGAAGTACTTAACGTTGTAACTAATGCAAAAACGCTTAATAAAACAGCAAGTGAAGACTTTGTAACTTTAATCATATTCATCATGTTTTCCTTTTAAATTTTTAATATAATCACTAATGAAATTCATAGCTTCTTATATTGACCTTTCTGTAAAGAAATAAATTTCACCTGAAATTTATTAAGAGTTAGTACAAGTGTAATACATAATTCCATTCTATAGCGACTAATATGTTTAATACCCCTATTTGTATCGGTAAGCACAATGCCCAAAGTTAATAAACTTGTACTTGCGCCTATGGAAGGTGTGGCTGACGCAATAATGCGTGAAATGCTTACTTCAATTAATTGTTACGACTTTTGTATCACTGAATTTATTCGGGTCGTTGAAAAAGTAGTACCTACTCATATTTATCATAAAATTTGTCCTGAACTAAAAAATAATGGATTTACCCGCAATAATACGCCGATTAGAGTGCAGTTACTGGGACAACACCCGCAATGGATGGCAGAAAATGCGATTAAAGCCATATCATTGGGCTCTCATGGTATTGATATAAACTTTGGCTGCCCAGCTAAAGCGGTAAATAAAAGTAAAGGTGGGGCTATTTTATTAAAAACACCTGACGAGATTTATCAAATAGTGTTAGCCGTAAAACAAGCGGTTCCTTTGGGTACTAAAGTTTCAGCTAAAATTCGATTAGGGTTTGATGATAATAGTTTACTTGATGAAATTGTGAGTGCTGTAGTTTCTGCTTCAGCTGATCAATTAACAATACACGCACGTACAAAATCAGATGGCTATCGTCCGCCTGCATATTGGCACTTAATTGGAGAAATCAGTAAAAAATACCCAATAGAGCTATTCGCTAATGGAGAAATTTGGACAAAAGAGAATGCAGAGCAATGCATTCAAGAGTCTGGTACGCATAATTTAATGTTAGGCCGTGGGGCCTTAGCCATGCCAAACCTTGCAAATGTTATTAAACTCAATCATCAACCAATGACATGGCCTGATTTATGCGAATTAATTAAACACTTTGCTGTTTTAGAGCTTAGTGGAGACAAAAGCTACTATTTCTCAAGTCGTGTCAAACAATGGTTACGTTATCTCAAGCTAAGATTTATTGAAGCTGAGCAATTATTTAACCAAATAAAGCTCCTTAAAAATAAGGATGAAATAATAAGAGCCATCGAAAATATTCACCACGCATAATAAGTTTCTATCGTTGAATTTTTCTCGGTAACTATTAACAATCCTAGCTAATTAATCCCGTTTTTAATTACTAATTAATGATATATACGTCAATTTATTATAAAAAAGACGTACCATTTATTATTTTAAATGCTAGTATAGCCATCTAGACGTTCATAGCATACAGAAGACAACAGTGATTAACGATTCAGAACTTAGAGCTCGATATAACGACAATACCCGTGGCGTATACTTTATTGGCACCACCCCGCCTAAAAGTGATACACCACTAGAGCAAGTTGACACTATTGCCGATAAATTACTACAGCGTGTTAGTGATATCGACTTTGATGGTTTAATTGTTTATGACATTCAAGATGAAAATTCACGCACTAATAAACCTCGCCCATTTCCTTTTAAATCAACACATGATCCTCGTCATTACTCGGCATTACTTAATAAAAAATCTTCACGCCCTGTAATCACTTATAAAAGTGTCACACAATCTAACGCGGCTACCTTTAATCAATGGGCAGACGACGCGTGGGATCAATACGGAGTACGAGATATTGTATTAGTGGGCAGCCCGTCTAAAAATAATCAGGTTAGTTTACCTTTAGCGGAGGCGTATCACACCTTAGTTCATAACAAAAATGACTTCTTTATTGGCGGAGTAACCATCGCAGAGCGACATGCCAGCAAAGGTAATGAACATCAACGTTTAATAGAAAAGCACTTACAAGGTTGTAACTTTTTCATCTCTCAAGCTATTTACGACTCACAAGCGACAATTGATCTGTTAACTCGTTATGCTATTGAATGTAAACAGCAAGGGCTGAAACCCCAACGTATTATTTTAACTTTTTCACCATGTGGTAGTGTTAAAACCCTCGAATTTATTGAATGGCTTGGTGTAAGTGTGCCAGAAGCAACCAGTTTACGAATTTTAAATGCTGAAAAACCATTATTTGAGTCTATCCGTATTTGTCATAACAGCTTAAAACAAATACTTGATGCAGTATTGCCATATAACTTACCCCTAGGATTAAATATTGAAAGCTTAACAAACCGAAAAGAAGAAATAGATGGCTCTATTTTGCTTTATAAGCTTCTACGCTCAACAATGGATAACTATTTAGCAAAATTTGAACTCAATAACTTGATTAAATAATGCAATAAACTATATCCTAAACTAATTTCTAAAATAAAAAACAATAAAAGGAACGAACGATGACTGGTACCACTATGGTTGTACTCATTGTCTTTATTTCAGTTGGCTTTGGTGTAATGATTGATATGTACAAAAAGCATCTTGAATTTAAAGAACGTACCCTCAAGCATAATAGCAAAACTGACGAAAGTAATATTGCCCTGAAAAAACAAGTATCTTCTTTAGAAGATCGGATTAAAGTTTTAGAGGCTATTGTTACTGATGAAGGTTATAACGTACAAAAAGAAATCAACAAACTTTAAACTGGGGGTTTCCTTTTGAAACTCATCATGAAAACGGAGTTCGATGATCTTCGATTAAATGAAAACCATAGCTATGATTCTGATAGCAACGGTGATAAGCAAGTCATTAAAATATATTGTGATGGCATACTCATCGCTAAAAAAGTGACGCTTAAAAAATCAGTACGCTACTTTGGTGCGCCTAACTATCAACAATATCTTACTGATAAAACCTAAAACGAATAAAAACAATAGCAAGGCAATAAAAAACGGGCATGATAAATAATGCCCGTTCCTACTATTTAATGAGTTTAATAAGCTCAACTACTTCAAAAAACCCATGACTTTAAGCATGGCTTCGGTTAGCTCTTAACCAATAAGTGGCATATAGGAAAATAGCCGCTAAAAATAAACCAACAACACTTATTTTAGCCAATAATACATTTACACTAATGTTACTTACTTGAAAATCACCATTTGAATACTGTAATAATAGCTCATCAGAGATAGCAAAGTATTCTTTCAGTGATTTTGCTAAGTAAAAATCAGGTAAAAGGCTGTAATTAACTAATACAACTTCGATTATTAATAACGCTATAATAGGTAAAAAAGCCCATAAAAAAGGCGCTTTATTGGCAATAACAGAAGCTAACATTAACCACGCAAATAGAGGTAATAACCAAAGTGATCCTGGTATTAAGTTTAGCCATGCAAAAAAGATCGCTGAAATAATTTCAGCATTTAACCACGCCGCCCACAATGAAATATCAAAACCAATTGAGAGTACAATAGTCAACACTAAAGCGGCTAATAAAAATACAGCCAATGTTATGGTAGCTGCAAATAACAATATACCCGGAATAAATAACATCCCCGTTAATAATTTCACTATCACCGTTGTGCTATCAGCTACCGGTAAAGAACGCCAAAAATAAATAGAAGTGTCTTTTTTCTCATCATATAAACACGCTAAAAAGTAATACAACTGTATAATGATAGCGACTGCCGTAAAGGGCACAAATATACCCATCGTTAATTTATAGAAAGCGCTAGCCAACTGCGGCGAGTCTGTTGTCATAGACAAGTTTTTGAATAACTCTAACCATTGAGTGCCAGAAGTATCCTTTAATATAAACGACACCGTTGGTATAACAATCATTAATACTGACATGATTAACGGTAACCAAAACAAGTAATTTTTATATTCCCAGTATTCTTTTATAAAGCTGGTTTTCCATTGTAAAATATTCATGAATTTGTCTCCTTGGTCATAACACCTACAAATATATCCGCCAATGTTGGCGAATTTACTCGTCCTAATTCACTTAATTTCTCTATAGACACGCCATCAAATAACATCGTGGTTACGCCCATTATACTATTAGAATATAAAGGATTTAATTGCTGAGCTTGTTCAATATGCTCTGATGTAACTGCAAGCATTTTAAAACGCTGCTTAATTTCATCAGTACTTTCTGCCAAGACAATATGACCATTTTGAATAAATGCCACATCAGTTAATATGTGTTCTATTTCTTCAATCTGATGAGTTGTCACAATAATACAGCGATCTTCTTGATAAAAATCTTCCAGCAGATGTGTATAAAATTGACGTCGGGTTAATATATCGAGACCTAAGGTAGGTTCGTCTAACACTAAGACTTTGGCATCTACTGCTAAAATTAAGGCAAGATGGAGTTGAGTGACCATACCTTTTGATAATTCTTTAACTTTAGCGCTATGTTTTATATTTGTTTTCGCTAAGAATACTAATGCCTGCTCTCGATTAAAGTTAGGATGAACCCCTGCCATATAATCTATTGCTTGACTCACCTTTAACCATTTCGGTAATACCGCAACATCAGAGATATAACTCACCTTTTTTAGCATCTCTTCACGTTGTTTACGAGGATCAAGGCCTAAAACATCTATTTCGCCTTCGTAATCAGCTAAGCCAAGCAGTGCATGTAAACAAGTGGTTTTTCCCGCGCCATTAGGACCAACAAGGCCTAGTATTTGGCCTGCTGATACAGTTAAATTAACATCATTTACAACCTTTGTACGACCATAAAATTTATTTAAATTAGCAATTGAAATTAATGGTGACATTACTTTTCCTCCCCCATTAATAATTGTTCTGGTGATAACTTTAGTCGAGTGATCTGTACTAAAATTTGTGGCCATTTTTCTTTTAAAAATACTTCTCTTTCCTTTGTTAACACTACGTTTATTACCCCTTCCTTAACGAAAAGCCCTTTACCACGCTGTTTTTCGACAATATTTTCATCCTGCAACATCTGGTAAGCCTTTGAGATTGTTAAAGGATTAAGTTGATATTCAGATGCAACTTTCCTAACAGACGGTAATGCATCACCTTCTTTTATGTAGCCATCGAGTATTCGATCAATCACTTGTTGGTGAAGCTGAATATAAATAGGAATATCGTTATTCCAATGAGTTAACATATATATTTTCCTTTAACCAAGCCAAACCCAAACAGTGTTATACATCACCAGCACACCAAAACACAAACAATATTTATTAAGAAATCAATAAATACCCAACAATCAAGCGTATTGATTAAAGTTAATTCACTGAAATATATAAAAATTTGATTGATTAAAATAAATCTATGGAATAATAAAGTATGGTTAATTTTCGATTGCGCTAATTCAAACCCAAAGATGATTGGCTAACTCAGACACAGGGGATCTAGGAGTATCAACAAGCCAATTAACTATAGCCTTGGCCACATCTGGCATTTCTTTTTTCGTTACCTGATGTTGAGTTAATAACCATTGCTCTATAATTGACTCATCTAAATAAAGCATCACCTGGCCTAGCCCAAGAGAAGCCAATGCTAGGGCATTTGACTCTTGCTCCATTTGTCCTTTTATAGGTTTTGTCAAAATAGGTAAACCTAAATGCAAACATTCACTATTCAGTTCAAAGCCACTATTACAGATCACGCCACTTGATTGGCATAGGTCATTTTTAAAACCAACTAAAGATGCCCGTTTTTGGGTAACATTACCCTGTTGTTGCTCTGTTAACTCTGAAGAGTATTGAATAAAATTGTAAAGTGGAAAACGATTGAGTAAATCACACACTTCTTGCTGATTTTCAAACGGTAAGTAAACTAAAATCGCATTATGTGCATTATTTTTTGGTTGTTTAACCAAACTATTGTCGATAATTGGCGGTAAAACATGGGCATCGTATTTAGCCCAATGTAAACCAATTTTTTCTTGAGCAGGAGCAAAATATCGCATGATAGCTTTGGCAATAAAAGACTCTCCTGCCAATGGCGTATTTTTATCAAAAGCATACTGATGCCCGATAGCCAAGCTCGGTTTTTTAGCTCTTTTTGCAGCCCAGGCCGTAATTGGCTCAAAATCTGTAATTATCAGGTCATAAGCGTCGACGTTTAATGATTTTACATCTTTTATAAAATCTATAAGGCTATTATCCTTAAAGGTTTTTAAATGATTAATTTGACCATTTACCGTAGCAAATGTTAAGCCTTTTCGATGAATATATTCACCAAAAGCTTCCATCTCAAACAAGTTGTGTTGCTCTCTTCCTGAAAACAAATAAGTCACATCAATTTGAGACTGTGCTAAATATTTTGCCATTACGCGACCACGTGAAATATGGCCGTTACCAGTGGCTTGAATGCCGTAAAGTATTTTCAATTGTTTACTACCATAATTGCAATTAAAGTGCCTAAAAGTGCGCCTGCAATAGTGTCTGTTGGAAAATGCACACCAAGTACAACTCGCGAAAATGCCACCGTAATTGCCCATAAATATAAGGGCCAAGCAGCAATACCAATGGTTAACATCAGTAGCCCTGCAAGTAAAAATGCGGCCATTGTATGTCCTGAAGGAAAGCTAAATTGATCGGAAGCTTTAACAACACTAGTAAAATCTGGAACTATGTCGGGAGGTCGGCGGCGTTTTAATTTGTTTTTTAAAATAAAGTAAATTAAACGTTCTACTGTAAAAGCAATAACAGCAAGTTTGATAAAGACTAAACCATCAATAGGATTAACCAAAAAATATAGGCAGGGAACTAGGGCTTGCATATAGCCATCCCCTGTTTTGGATATTGCACGAATGAAAGTTAAAAACGTTGGGTAATAACGTGATTTACGACACCAAAGTAATAACTTTAAATCGTACTGATAAATACTTTCTAACATGGTCATACCCATTACGTTATCGGGTATAAATGACAAAAAGGTTACATTTCTAATACAGTTAGATGAAAAGTTCTCCCTCGTAATTAAATTAATAACGAGAAAAGCTTAGTTAAATTTTTTGTATATTAGTCAGAGTTATAATCACTATCATCAATAAATAAGTGACATTAATAGTTTTGCTGAGCAATATAAACATTAATCTATAGAAAGATAAGGATTATTAATGGCTAACGTTTTCGCCTATCCAGCGCTTGATCTACTTCCCGACTTATGTGATTTATACCCAGATGATACAAAGGTCCTTGCCCAACAGTTTAATGATTATGGACAAATTAAAATTTTCCATGGTCAAGTAGTGACTATTAAATGTTTTGAAGATAATTCATTGGTAAAATCAATCTTAGCTCAAGATGGCAAAGGAAAAGTACTAGTGGTTGATGGGGGCGCATTAACAAGAAAAGCATTGCTTGGTGATTTAATCGCAGAGAGTGCGATAAAAAATAACTGGCAAGGCGTTGTCATTAACGGCTTTATTAGAGATGTTGCTACTATAAATTCATTAAATATTGGTGTAAAAGCCTTAGGAACAACGCCAATTAAAACTGAAAAACGTGGCTTAGGTGACCTTAATACACCTGTAAACATTGCTGGCGTTAATATACGTCCTAACGATTGGTTATATGCAGATGAAAATGGCGTACTTATAGCCAAGTATGAGTTAGTGCTACCTAATAATAATTAAATTTTATCTATATCTTGGTTTCGGCTCTGTTTTTAATACAATAGCTATAGCCGTAAATACATTAAATAAAAGACCTAAAAAGAACCAGAGTACTGAATTTCTGTCTGTTGTTTTTGCCCACCAAGCACAAAAAAAAGCAAATAGTACTAAAACCAGAATATTATCCTGAGCCGTTCGCGATAAATTCCTAAGTGCTGAGCTGTTATCTAAAACGCTTTGTTCTATAAAATATAGTCGGTTTTGAAGATGTTTAATTTGGGTTTCTAATTCAGCAGTAGTCGGCTTAATTTCGTCGCTTGCAAATGTACTACAGCTAAATATAATTAATAATATCCTTATAAATTTCATAAATTGATTCTTCCATAAATTCTCAGTCATTATAGAAAGTATAATAACCGTTATATAACTACAAACAAAATCCTAAAGTTTAACTATATCAAATACAATATTGGTTAAAAACATCTTAATCATCGATTTGAAACAGACACATTTAATGTTTCAATTTCTTTTGCTGTGGCTTGAGCTAATTGCTCTAAGTTTTTTCCATGGGCAACGGGTTTTCTAGTCTCTGGATTGATCTGAACAAAAACAATATCATCAGCAAAGCAGATGGTCTTTTTCGTTGCTTTATTCCGAACTAAGCAACTAATCGTTATAGATGAACTTCCCACTTTTTTAGTTTCTAAACCAAACTCAATGACATCGCCTTTTAATGCAGGGGCTTCAAAGGTAATTTCACCAATATGTTTAGTGACTAAATAATTCGTTTCCAACTGACAAATAGCGTAAATAGCAGCTTCTTCATCTATCCATTGTAGCACTCGACCACCAAATAAAGAGTCACCATAATTCAAATCACTAGGTAGTACTAATCGACGAGTTAAAAAGCGCATGTTGATCCTTGAGCATTATAAAGTTAAACATATGATTAATATTTAAATTATAGCCCAAAAATCAACAATTGTAGATCCTTAAATCAAATGCCCTTTAATGTTCTTTTACCCTAGAGCGGTTTTTATTCTGACTGCTATGGCTAACTCTTTGACGCTGAACTTGAGCCTTAGGTTGACTATACGTTTTACGTTCTTTAACTTCATATTTTTTCGGTGTCACCATTTTTTGAGTATTACTTTTTGTTGTGTATGTTTTTTGACTTGTAACGGTTGTGTTACTTTTCGCTTTATAGTCCTGTATACCATTATTGGTTTTTAAGCGCACAGGTTGATGTTTAACAACTTGTGTCTGAGTTTTCACTCTTTGAATTGATGGACGCTCTTGTAACTTTTCCTTAAAAACTTTATGACGAGGTTCCTCAACCCGATTACGTTTAACAACAGTTGTATTACTATTTTTACGCTCATGTTTACTTACACTTTTATGAGTAACTTTTCGCTCATTATTAATTGATTTTACTGTAGTCACCCTAGTAGACGTACTTACTTTTCTCGTTGCTGGAACCACAGGTCTACTGCTTGAATACTTACGTTTTAAATGTGTAGTTCTATAAGCTACACCTTTTCTATGACTAGGCTTATGATACCAACGTTTTGCAGGGCTACTGGTTGACACTCTTTTTCTAGAATGAGGGTTACGTGCATAACGATGATCTACTACAATGTAACGGTCATGCCAATGAAATCGACTGAAGGAAAAACCAAAACCAATACTAATACCTGTGTTCCAATAAAATGGCCCTCTGTTGTAACCATAGTATCTTGGGGTATTCCAGTAAATAGGTGGATAATGTGACCACCCCCAGCGACCATAAACAACTCTAGTATCATAATATGGCACATAAATAACTTCTGGTTCTGCCGGTTCAATAATAATAGTAGTCTTTTCTTTTACAATTTGAACATTGTCCATTGTCGCCAAGCTTCCCGCCTCTTCTGCTTGTTGGCGCAACACTTGTATAGTTTCAAGCACGTTAGCTTCGTCTTGAAGAAAAGCATCCCCTAAGTTTTGCATCCATGTTAAATCTTCATTGAGCTTGGATATAACTGAAGGAAAAGCTAATAAGGCTTTAACACTTGCCTCCCATGGTAGCGCTTCACTTTCAGATTCGAGTGCTTCTTTAGATAAAGTACCTTGCTTTGTTAACCAACGCTCAGCCTCGACTACCTCAAGTGGATATGTTGATGCAATTAATATGTGAGTAAGTAAAGAATCAGGATAAAGTGCAATAGGCGCAAGCATTTGTGCTAACTCAGCATCTGAAAATTGCATTTCTTGATCTTCACTTGAATACGAACTCATACTTGTCATAAGTAGCATAATCGAGATCAGTAATTTTTTCATATTGATTTTCTGTAGGAAAGTATTCATACATTCACCTTGTTAACTCAATTTATTTGAAGTTAACGCTAGCTTACGTGATGAAAACTGAATTAAAGCTGAACAGGAAATAAAACAATTTAAATAAATGATCAATCTATGGATAAAATACTAAATAACTTACTTGGTGGGCACTAGAACGGCTTAAGAAGAAAATATTAAAGTGAATTTAGCTCCCCCTAATGTATCGCTATTACTAATTTCAAGCTTACCGTTATAGCTTTGTACTAAATCTCTCACGATAGCTAAACCAACCCCATGACCTTGCTCATAAGTGTCAGCTCGTACTCCACGATCAAAGATAGTTTTTTTCTGTTGTTCATCGATACCCACACCATCATCTTCAATCGTCATCGTTAAACAATTATCATGTTTAACAATTGTTAACTTAATAGTATGTTTGGCGGCTTTAAATGCATTATCTAATAAATTACCTAGTAGCTCTAACAAATCAGCTTCATCACCTTTAAACACCAGTGCTTTATCTATAGTAATAATTAAATTAATCGCTTTATCTCTATATATTTTTTCTAAACTGTTTATCAGTTTATTAACCGTTGATGCGACATTAATACCAAGCAACCAAGACGTATGCCCTGCACTTTGAGCTCGTTTTAATTGATGTTCAATAGTAAAATTTATCCTATCAATCTGTTCTTGATTCTGCTCCGTTATATTGGGATCAGCTTGTAGCACAGCAAGTGGTGTTTTTAGGCTATGGGCTAAGTCGGATAAAGCATTACGATAACGTTTTCGTTGTTGTAACTCTGTCGCCAATAAACTGTTTAGCTGAGTGGTTACCTTCGCCAACTCTTGCGGATAATTTGCCGTAAGTTGAGCTACTTTACCTTGCTCTATGGCTTTAATTTCTTTTTCTAATACAAGTAACGGTTTCAGTGTCCACTTTAACCAAATAAACTGAATAATTAAAATCAAGCTAATTAATAATGACAAACCAATTAATAACTGCTGCTTAAACTCTGTCATTAGTTGTAAAAATTCATTTTTCTCTTTAATGATATGTAGAGAGAAAGGGAATGATTCATCTTCATCACCAAAACTTACCGCATAACTATAAATAAAATGAGGCTGTTGACTAATATTAATTGTAGTGAAAGAGCTAGAGCCTACTTGCAGCATAGAATTAAAATCAGGTAGTTCAATAGTTAACAAAGATTGAGAGTGCCATAAATCATTAGAAATAGGCGTTTGTAGTGTGTTTATTACTGCATACAAACCAGATTGGCTGACATTAAATTGGTTTTCAGCTAACACCTCCGGCATTATTAATTTCGACTCTTCAACTTCAGCAACAGCTAAAATTGAATAGATATAAGCGCTCAATTCATTTTCTATGCTATTATTCATATGCTGTTCATACGCATTGGTGATAATCATGCCTATACTAGGCAATACAATGATCACCATAACAATTAAGCTTAAAAATAAACGCGCTTTTAAAGAACGAGAAAATAAGTTAAATACGCGCTTCAAACTAATCAAACCTAATAAGGCGATAACCCTGGCCACGTAATGTTTCAATAAAGTTTAATGATTTATCAGCATCTAACTTCTTACGTAAACGTCTAATAAAAACTTCAATCACATTAGAGTCAAGATCAAAATCTTGATCATAAATATGTTCAGTCAATGTTGTTTTTGAGATAACTTCCCCTATATGCAACATCATATATTTAAAGATTTTAAACTCATGTGAACTTAAACTAATTGTTTGCTGATCAACCGATACTTCTGCAGTAGCAGTATTTAGTGAGAATGGGCCATTATTAATCACAGTACTTGCTTTTCCAGCACTGCGTCTAATTAAAGCATTTAAACGAGCGCTTAATTCTTCAACATGAAAAGGTTTTGTTAAATAATCATCAGCGCCAGCGTCTAAACCTTCAACTTTATCTTGCCAACGATCCCTAGCAGTTAAAATTAAAATGGGATATTCACGATCCTGTGATCTTAATTTTTTAATCACAGTACTCCCATCAATTTTAGGCAAACCTAAATCTATAATAGCAGCATCATAATCATGCTCAAGCCCTTGATATAAGGCTATTTCACCGTCATCAGCTACGTCTACGGAATAATTTTCATTGGTAAGTTGCTTAAAAAGTTGCTGCTGTAAAACAAGATCATCTTCGACGAGTAACAAACGCATGGTTAATCCTTGTTTATTTTACCTGTAGTCGCATTAACTTTTTTTGATACGACATGACCATTTGGTTTTAGTATTTTTACTTTATAATCAGATTTTTGCTTATTAACTTTAAGCACTTTGCCACCGTATTGTTTTTTTACAAGACTGGCTGCCTGCTGTGAACTTTTTACCGTTTTATTACTTTTATCGTCCGACTGATAATTAATAGTAGTAAGCCCAAGATTATCTGCCATAGCAACCTGTAAGCCACCTATAAACACTAAACTGATAAATCCTATAATCGACTTCATTTTAACCACCTAACTAATTTGAGCCACACATATGAACACTGATATCAGTGTAAAAGATCACACCTATTAAAGAAACTAAGATCTTATTAAATACTAACATTTAATTGTGAATTTAAGCTGAACACACGAATCACTCTTTATCCACAACCTTTGAGATAAAAGTGTTCAGCTTTAGTTCAGTTTTATTAGGTTTTAATAGCACCAAGTTATTCATATAAGGATTTAGCCATGACAACATTTACGCGTGCATTAACAATTTTTTCAACGGTTACCACATTAATAATCAGTAGCGCTACTTTAGCTAATGAAAAACCATTAAGCTTTTCTTTAGAGCAAACCAAAGATAAACAATCTAAAGAAGAAATACTCAGCCTTATAAAAAATAAAGTGGAGAATTTACATAGCGACAAGAATTTAGAAAAAACGCAATATTTACCCCGCGAGCAGCATCAAAAACAAAAATTAAATACCAACGTGTTAGTAAATAAACAAAAATTAACCACTAAAAATGCAAGTTCGCCAAGGCTATCTAATAGTGCTTATTATAGTTTTTCAATTTATCAAGGGTATGCGCAGCTAATAGAAGACTTTGACGAGGACGGGTATTATCAAACTTTTAGTGTAACTTTTGACGCAGACGTATTGACGACAAGTAACGACTATGAATTTGATGTTTATGCTGAGCTATACTTAAGCAAAAATGGTGGACCTTGGATTCATTACTATACGACAGACTATTTTACGCTATTCGGTGAAAGCGAAGACGATATATATGAAGTTTATACTACGCTCGACCAAGGCTACCCTACTGACGAATATGACATACTGATCGACCTTTATGAAGTAGGTTATAATGATATTGTGGCGAGTTACAGTAGTGATGATACCAATGACTTATATGCTTTGCCGCTAGAGAGTACTGATTATGATCCTGAATATATTGTGGTACATGAGCATGGTGGTACAAGTTCAGTCGGAGTAATCATGTTACTTCTTGGATTGTTATTTATTCGAGGTTATAAAGTAAATTAGCTCCAAGACGACCTAATGTGTATCAAGGGAAAAGCACCGATTCTTCATATTAAATCAGTGCTTTTCAACACATTAAGCCTAGTCAGACTGTACTTCAGACTTAATTTGGCTCATGCCCTTATTAAAAGTTTCTATAAAAGACCTAGCAATGGGAGTGTCATGGCACAAAAAAGCTTCATTATGGACAATAAAAGCGTCGCTACGGATAAAAGTTAAGCCTTTTTTATTTAGCGCTGCATCAATATCAGGTGACCAAGCCACAAAGGCATCAATTCGCTGAGATAATAACTTTTCAATATTTTGATCGATATGGCCAACAAGTTTCACATCAAGGTTTAGTGAATCAAATTCAGGTCCGTAAAGCATACCCGTTCTAGCTCCTACTTTTTTTCCTACTAAAGCATTCAAAGACTCAAATTGACCGCTAATAGAATATATACGTGCTTTTGCAATATTTAATGGAACAGAATTGATCGTATTTTTATTAGGGTGAAAAGCTTTATCAAATGGTAAAATGCAATCAACCACTTTTTGCTCAAACATTTTATCTACCCTTGCAGGTGGGGCTACGGTATAAAACCATTTTTCTTGTTGAAGCTGTCTAACTTGCTCAATAACTAAGTCATATTCTCCTTGTTTATCTGCTTGAAGAATAGCAGGAATGTCATAAGCCATTAACTTAATTTGCTCACTTGAATAGCAAAAAAAACTTATCATCCCTATTAACAAAGTAAAAAAACCGCCTTTCATCTACACTCCATTTTTTCACGGGGTATTCTAAGTAAAACACTGAGAATTAAAATAAATGAACTATCGACTTTTCTATAATTATTATTCATTTATACTTTATGTTAACTATACAAATTAAAGTATAGAAGTAAAACAAATAAATGATCCACAACAATATAATAAATAAGGATTAAAAATGAATAACTCTAGTGTAATTCCTAAATGGTATAAAATAATCGCTATTATTGCAGTTATCTGGAATATTTTAGGCCTGCTTGCATTTGTAGGCCATATAATGATGACACCAGACATGTTGGCAACCTTGCCCCTTGCTGAGCAAGAACTTTATAAAAATATGCCTTTATGGGCAACGTTAGCTTTCGCTACTGCTGTATTGACAGGGTTATTAGGTAGTATTGGGTTATTACTCAAAAAAGCATTTTGTTTGCCCTTGCTAATAACCTCATTAATCGCCGTTATAATTCAAGACATACATTCTTTCTTGGTAATTGATACTATTTCTGTTTATGGCGCTCAGGCCATTATTATGCCGATATTCGTTATTATTATTGCTATTTTTCTTATATTTTTGGCTAAGAAAGCTAAAAATAATCATTGGTTTGAGTAGTAGGAAATCCTAAGTAAAGTAATATAGTCAGGAGATTTAACTATGTTGTTCATTTAGCCAATGAACAACATGAGGGAAATGATCTTCAATATTAGATGGATGCGTTAATATATCAATATGGTCATAATCTAATGCATTGCCACTTTGTTTAGATAATAAACTTAATTTCGCAGTCGTATTGTTGCTTTCATCGATAAACGCTTGCACATCTTTTACATTGCCGAGCACTTTATCGCGAATACCTGTTATATGCCAGGTAGGCGGCCATTGTATTTCTTTAGCCGCTTCTTGGTAATTAAAACCATCGTTGCGATCAAGCCATGCGTTAGGTTTGACCCAATCTATACTATCTTGTAGAAATAACGACGTTTCACTCTCTGCGCCAAATTTTAATTTTTTAGCGTCTATATAGCCTTTACGTTTTGCAATTTTAGGAGCAATTCGATTCCATAACCAATCAACTTTCAGTGTTTTTTCAATACCTGATGTTAGTACGCTTCGCTTAGTACCAAAACAAATATTACTGGCAATATACGTTAACTTTTCAGGGTAACGAACTAACGTACTAGCAAATAAAACACCGCCCCACGAATGACAAATAACATGCATTTTTTTAGGATTACGTTTAGCAACTTCTTCGATAAATAATGGAATGTCTTGAGTAATGGCTTCAAATTGCCCATGTTCTGAGTCTTGATGAATATGTGGTGTACTCTTGCCCTTACCTCTAAAGTCAGCTACGTAAACATCAAAACCTTGCTCTGCTAAATAACAGGCTAACCCTTTACCCGATTCGGTATAAAAAATCTTTCCATTTTCAATTGTGCCATGAAGCATAAGTACAGGTACGCCATCAGGTTTATTCCAAATATGGCGTAAATGTAATTGATGATGTCCATCTTTTATAAAAAGTGATCGTTGATTCATGGTAAGTCCTTATTGGTCAGACCAGAAGACATTACTCATAATCGTACTAAAAATCAATAAACTTTAATGAACAGAGTCTTTCGCAATGCTAATTGAACATATTTTTCATGTTATCAGCAAAGGCCACAAATTTTTCTTTAATAGTGCGTTTCACCTTAATATCTACACCACCAAACATCACAAAACCTTCAATGATAATTGTAGGTGAATGCCTATCAGCAATACAAGGAGCACTATTATCAACTCCCCCAAAAACACAAAATGCTTTTGAGACTATATTAACGTTTTCAGGTACATAAATATCAACACCACCAAACAAGCATAAAACACGCATTCTCACTTCAGGTTGGCTAAATTGTGCATCGGTAAAATCAACTTTAGACCCACCAAAAACAGTTAATGATCTAATTTCTTTGGCAACAGTCCAGCGCCCTTGTCTGTTACTACCTGCAAAAATATTAATCATGAGATCATTTTCTTCTGGGGGCTTAGTAGTATATTGCGTAGAAAAGTCTCTTTTCTTACTTTCTACGTAGGCAGGATCAACTTTTAGATCTAAATCTTCAGCTAACGCAAAAATTTCAACATTACTCTTGCTTGCCATTGCCACGTCTAATCGACGCTCAAACGCCTCATATGATAATTTTCCGTGACTATAATTCATGATCAGTTGGTCAATAACTTCTTCACGTAAACTTTCAATGGGTCTATCTTCTATCGTAACAGACATCTCGAATCCTTTTTAATTTATCATTCTTATAAATTCATTAATTAACTAGACTAAAGCAAAAATCAAACCGATATTAAATAAGCTTATTTTTCATAAGGTTAATATAAATTAAAATTATAAAATAGTATAAAAAACAATTTTTTCTGTGAAAAATAAAAGTTATTAGTCTTTTTCACCACTCAAAAATTATGATGCTTAGCTTTCTAAAGAGTTGCTGCCCTCAGCACTTTCAATGGCTAACCGAGCTCTTTCTGCTTTACTTACATATTTAGGCTTATTGGACTTTTGTAATTTAGCATTCGCTTTTTTTGCACGCTTTTTAAGCGTTTCATTAATTTTTTTCTTACGATTCATGTGTCATAATTCTTAAAGAGTCATACCTATATTTTAGCAAATAATTAACTAAGCAGCTTGTATTTAATCGGAACGCTTCAACAGTGTTTATTGTTATTTCATCGTAAAAGTAGGTAATTATTTTCTAAACACTCTATGCTGTTTATCTAACAATAATAATGAGAATGAACAATGAAATTTAAATTATCAATTATCGCGTTAAGTTTAGCTTTTGTTCTAGGCTGTGATAATACCAATATTCAAACCCCAAAAACACAAACCGTTTCAGAAACAGAATCAACAGCACAATTAATTGAACGTGCCAAAGCTATACACAAACGTGTGATTGTACTTGATACACATAATGACTTTAGTAATGCTAATTTTGTTGAAGATAAAAACTACACAATGCGCTTAAAAAGCCAGGTCAACCTCCCTAAAATGGTTGAAGGCGGTTTAGACGTTTCATGGCTAATTGTTTACACAGGCCAAGGCGAATTAACCGAAGAAGGTTATGCCAACGCTTATGCAAATGCCATGAAAAAGTTTGATTCTATTCATCGTTTAACACAAGAGATAGCCCCTGACCAAATTGAATTAGCGCTAACCTCAGACGATGTTAGACGCATCCTAAAAAGTGGTAAAAAGGTGGCCATGATAGGTGTTGAAAATGGTTATCCTTTAGGAACAGATGTTAGCCGAGTTAAAGAATTTTATGACTTAGGCGCGCGTTATATGTCGCTTGCTCATAATGGTCACAGCCAATTAAGTGATTCAAATACAGGGGATAAAGACCAAAAATGGTTACATAACGGCTTAAGTGATTTAGGGCGTGAAGTATTACAAGAAATGAACAAGTGGGGAATTATGGTTGATATTTCTCATCCTTCTAAAGTGGCAAATATGGAAATGATGAAACTTTCTAAAGCGCCTGTAATTGCTTCACATTCATCAAGTCGAGTAATGAATGATCATAGTCGTAACTTGGATGATGAAGAGTTATTAATGCTTAAGAAAAATGGCGGTGTTGTACAAACAGTGGCCTTTCAAAGTTATTTAAATACTGATAAGCACAACATATTCCAAGAAAAAGCGAAAAGTATATATCAACAAACTGCCGATGAACTTGGCCTAGCACTCTTTAACAGAAAGGCATATTCTGCTCTTGATGAAACTGGCAAAGAAAAAATGATCAACGATTGGGGACTGATTAAAGAAAAATCACAACCTTTAATTAACACCCTTAGTGAAACAGTTCAACCGGTTGATGTAGCTGACCTAGTCGATCATATTGATTATATGGTTAAGCTAATAGGTATCGAACATGTAGGTATTAGCTCTGATTTTGATGGAGGTGGCGGTGTTTTCGGTTGGAATGACGCCTCGGAAACCCAAAACGTTACAATAGAGTTAGTAAAACGTGGTTACTCCGAAAGCGATATTGAAAAACTTTGGGGTGGAAATTTACTCAGAGTATTAGATGATGTTCAGCGTATCGCCCAAGAAATTCAAAACGCTAATTCAAACTTATAATTTACTTCAATAGATAAATAATAATGACATTCCGGAGTTATTCTATTTTATTACTATTTATTCATAGACTATTCGACTAAGGTGTAATTAAAAAGATTTACTAGTTAACGTAAGATGCACCTACAAATAAAGTGTAATTTTCTATGATTGACACTATGCTTTTACAGTAGAAATATTCAACTACTTGATTCTAATCAATAGTTGGATATTTTAATACGTTCAAAATAGCGTTAAATATAATTATGGAATACTTATTTATGTCACTTCAAAGTCATAGCAAAAAAACACGTTGGCAAGATTATCTCAAATCTGGTAATCGTATCTTTATTGGCTCCAATGCGGCAGTTCCTAATGCACTTATTGATGACTTAATTACTAACAGCGCACAACTGCACGACATTGAAGCGGTACATATATTAACGCTATCTGAAAATAAATGGGCTAAACCGGAACACCAAGACCTATTCAAAGTGAATGCTTTCTTTATCGGTGGTAATAATGTTCGAGAAGCAGTCGCTGAAGGCCGTGCTGATTATACTCCCTGCTTTATTTCTGAGATACCTACCCTATTTAAAGAAAATATATTGCCATTAGACGCAGCACTTATCATGGTGAGTCCACCTGACGAGTATGGCTACTGTTCTCTAGGAGTAAGTGTAGATATTATTTCATCGGCTGTAAAAGCAGCTAAATATGTAATCGCACAAGTCAATCATAAAATGCCTCGCACTAATGGCCACAGTTTCGTACATATTAATCAAATTCATGCCTGGATTGAAGTAGATCAACAATTGCCTGAACTTCCCGCACCTGTAATGGATAGAGTATCTGAACAAATAGGCCAGTATACTTCTATGCTTATCGAAAATGGTGCAACTATACAAATAGGCATAGGTAAAATCCCTTCTGCTGTTTTACATTATCTTGCCAACCATAAAGACTTAGGTGTTCATAGTGAAATGATCACCGACGGTATTCTTGATTTAATGCTTTCAGGAGTAATAAACAATCGCCGAAAAACGTTTCACAAAGGCAAAACCGTTGTTAGTTTTTGCTTAGGTACACAAAGACTGTATGACTTTGTTGATGGTAATCCTCATGTTGAATTTTACCCGTCTGAACATATCAATTCTCCGGTCAATGTTGCTAAAAATGACAATATGGTGTCGATCAATAGCGCAATTGAAGTCGACTTAACCGGACAAGTTGTTTCAGATTCAATTGGATATCAATTTTATTCTGGCATTGGAGGACAAGTTGACTTTATTCGCGGTGCTTGGCTCAGTAAGGGAGGAAAACCTATTATCGCGCTACCTTCAACGACTAAAGATGGAAAAATATCTCGAATTGTTGCTCATATAACTGAAGGTGGTGGCGTTGTTACCTCTCGAGGTCATGTCGGCTATATTGTCACTGAATATGGTATTGCTTCACTTATCGGCAAGAGTATTCGTGAGCGAGCACTGGAACTCATTCGTATTGCTCACCCCAAATTTAGAAAACAACTATTAGAAGATGTACGCAAACATTATTGGGTACCAACATATCAAGACAATAGTCCAACGTCAGTACCAGAACTAGGTGCTATCGAATTAAAAAAATTCACGTTTGATAAGCTAGAATACACGTTAAGGCCATTAAGTCCGGCTGATGAACGTAAATTACAGGAATTTTTCTATTCTCATAACAAAGAAACCTTGATCATGCGTTATAACCACTACGCTAGACAAATGACAAGGGAAAGTTCATGCAAGCTTGTTAGCGTTGATCAACATAAAGACTTAGCGCTTTGTTTTACGCAACGTAATGCATTAGGTGAAGAAATACATGCCGTTGGACGTTATTACTATATCGAAAGTAATAATTGCGCTGAAGTCGCCTTTGTTATTCGTGAAACTAAACGCGGTAAAGGCATGGCAAAGGCTTTATTAAATGAAATGATAAGAATAGCCAAAATACGAAAACTCAATAAATTAATAGCATGTGTAAGACGAGATAATGCCCCTATGCTAAAAGTGTTTGAAAGTGCTGGCTTTATTCGCACTTACTCAGAAGAATTAGACGAAATAAACTTAGCCGTTGATCTTAGCGATGCGCAAGAAACCAAAACTAGTGAAAAGAAGGAAAACACATGACGGTCGGTGTAATAAGTCATCATAAATGTAGTCAACATGAAATGGGGGATTATCACCCAGAAAGTCCTAAACGTATGGCTGCAATTCAAGACCAATTGATCAGAAGTGGTCTTGAATATGTGGTCAGGCAAATTGATGCTACACCAATAGATAAAGAATTAATTTATTTAGCCCATTGCCCGAAATATATTGATTATATATTTAACAATGCGCCCAATGAAGGCACCTTCCGTTTAGACGATGATACAGCGATGAATAGCGCTTCGTTACCTGCGGCACTATTATCAGCAGGTGCGGCTATAAATGCTGTAGATATGGTGATGGATAAAACCTTAAGTGCAGCATTTTGTGCTACTCGTCCCCCAGGACATCATGCCGAATATGATAAAGGTATGGGATTTTGCTTTTTCAATAATATTGCTATTGCCGCCGCATACGCCAAAAAGAAATATAATTTAGAGCGCGTTGCCATTGTAGACTTTGACGTACATCACGGTAATGGCACTGAAAACATTATTAAAGATAAAGAAGGCTACTTATTTTGCTCAAGTTATCAATATCCTTTTTATCCTTTTGAAATGCAAGAAAGTGATACTCCTCCCATTATAAATACACCACTTGCGGCAACAAGCAAAGGGCCGGATTTTAGAAAAGCAATTACCGAGCATTGGCTACCCGCGCTTAATAAATTTAAACCACAAATAATTTTCATTTCAGCAGGCTTTGATGCTCACCTAGAAGATGAAATGTCGAGTATTAGCTTAACAGAAGCTGATTATCGTTGGATCACCGACGAGCTAAAAATAATAGCCGATACTTACGCTGAAGGCAGAATAGTATCTATGTTAGAAGGTGGTTATGCTTTAAGTGCCTTAGGCAGAAGCGTGGTAGAACACATTAAAGGCTTGATTGGAAATTAAGCTCTCACCTATCCTGTATACCTTTAGTTTCACTACAGAATACTTTATAGTAAAAATTCAATTCTTAGGAATAAATATGCCCATGATAAAGTTTAAAACCAGCTGTTTATTATTGAGTCTGGCTCTTGTCGCCTGCTCTGAAAATACAACTCAAACAACCACAGCTAACAATGTTGAAGATAATTTAGAACAAAAAGTTAATTTACAACATATCCATCAAGACATAAAAATTTTAGCTTCTGATAAATTTGCAGGTCGCGGCCCCTTAACAGTAGGGGAAACTTTAACGATCAATTACTTAGCTGATCAGTATAAGAAAATTGGATTGTCTGGCGCTTTCAATGGTGAATATTTACAACCAGTTGAAATGGCTAAATTAACACCAAATCAAGAAATGACATTAACCATTGGAGATCTAAACTTTAATGCTGGCAGTGATTTTACTGCCCGTACTCAGCAAATTCAGCCAATTATCGAGCTCGATAATTCTGATGTGATTTTTGTTGGTTATGGTATCAATGCACCAGAATATCAATGGAACGACTTTGCAGACATTGATGTTAAAGGGAAAACCTTAGTCGTATTAGTTAACGACCCTGGCTTTGCGACCCAAGATAACACGCTTTTTACTGGTAATGCCATGACCTACTATGGTCGTTGGACATATAAATATGAGGAAGCTGCTCGCCAAGGCGCTGCAGCAGTATTTATAGTTCATGAAACAGCCCCAGCTGCTTACCCATGGAGCGTGGTAGAGAGCTCTAATACAGGAAGTAAATACACCTTAATAGATAACAATAAAAATGCCTCACAAATTCCAATTATGGGCTGGATCGATGTGGAAGCAGCAGAAGCAGTTTTTTCACAAGCAGGTTTAGATTATCACCAGTTAAAACAAAAAGCATTACAGCCTGACTTCAAAGCCGTTTCATTAAAAAGTACAGCTAATTTAACGTTAGAAAACCAGTTAACTATGGCTAAATCGCATAATGTGGTTGCTCAATTAACTGGTAGTGAAGCCCCCGATGAATATATTGTGATTAGTGCACACTGGGATCATTTTGGTACGAGTGAAACAGAAACCGGACCTAAAATTTTTAATGGTGCTGTAGATAATGCGTCAGGAACCGCAGCCACTGTTGAAATAGCCCGAATCATGGCGAAAATGCATCAAAGTAAACCTTTTAAACGTTCAATCATTTTTGCTAATTTTACCGCAGAAGAAACAGGTTTAATCGGTTCAGAACAATTTGCAAATGGCGATATTATCCCGACCAAACAAATGGTCGCTTTATTAAATATAGATGGCATGAATGTGTTAGACAGTGTTGACTATATTTTACAATATGGCAAAGGCTTATCTGAGATGGAAGACTACCTTGCTAAAGCTGCTAAAGCTCAAGGACGTAAAGTAAAAATGGATCCACGACCTCAAAACGGTTTGTTTTTCCGCTCTGATCACTTTTCTCTAGCAAAACAAGGCGTACCAAGCTTACTATTTATGAGTTTAGGTGATACCGATCCTGAATATATCACCCATAAATACCATAAAGAAGCAGATGATTATTCTGAAAATTGGTCGCTTGGTGGTGTTGAACAAGATATAGAGTTAATCATTGATATAGCAACACAACTTGCTAACAATGGCGATTGGCCAAAATGGAAGGCTGAGTCAGACTTTAAGAATCGCCGTTTACAAGATCGCCCTTAACATAGATATCGGCGTAAATAGTCACCTACATTAATATACTTTTGTCAGTTGCTATTTACGCCAATAAGTCACTTTTTACATATTCTAAAATTTTCATGTAATCAAACTCGTTAATAAAGCTTTTGAAAAAAAAGTTATTTACTGGTTTCGAAATTAAATAACCTTGAACTAAATCACACTCTAACTCTTTTAATATCTCTAGCTGACTGATTGTTTCAACCCCTTCTGCCACCACTTTATAACCTAATTTATGAGACATAATAATAATTGATTCAACAATAACTCGATTTGATTTACCTTTGTTATCTAGTTGTCCAACAAATGACTTATCTATTTTTATGGTATCTATATCCAATTGTGTTAAGTAATTGAGCGAAGCAAAGCCAGTACCAAAATCATCAATGGCTATCTTTATGCCCTGACTTCTCAAACTAGATAAGGTACTTTTTACTTTTTCAAAATCTTTTATTAAGCAGGTTTCAGTTATCTCTATTTCAATTTGATTTAATGCTAAACCTGACTGATGAATATATTCAATAAAATTACTTTGAAAATTATCATCAAGTAAAACCATTGCCGATACATTTACTGAGGTAATGAAGTCAGAAGGTAAATTCATGTCTGAGATCGATTTGAATGTTTTCGTAAACAAACTAGTAGATAATTGATTAATTCTGTGTTTTTTTTCTGCTATTTCAATAAAAAGATCGGGGGGAACATATTTTCCATTTGAGCGCTGCCAACGAGCCAGTGACTCACATCCAACAAGTTTTCCTGTAGACAAATCTAACTTAGGTTGATAAAAAGATGTGATAACTTGATCATTAATCGCCCGTACTAGCTCTTCTTCTAATTCGTTATTATCTTGAAATTTTCTTCCGAGATGATAATCATAGACCGTATAACTTTTTCCCCCATTTTGCTTAGTATGATACATAGCGATATCAGCATTAGCGATTAATGAACTGACATCCTGCCCATCAGAAGGAAAACAACTGATGCCCGCGCTTAACGTGATAAAAAAATCACTTGAATCAATTGGTATAGCAACTTCAGAAAAAGTAATAATCTTCTTAATTTTTTCCTCTACAACACTTAACGGCTGATCGGTTTGAAAAATAATAAGAAATTCATCGCCACTCATTCGACCTAGTAAATCATCTTCATCGATACAACTATTTATACATTGCATTACTTTTGTGATTATTTGATCACCAAAAGCATGTCCTTTGGAATCGTTTATCATTTTAAAGCTATCAATATCAATAAACGCTAATGCAAACATACTCTCTTTATCTCGCGCCATGAGTATTCTTTCTTCAAGAAGTCTTAGTAATAAGCTACGGTTAGGAAAGCCACTCAAAGAATCAAAATTGGCCTGTCGTTCAATCCGTTTTTCATACTTTAAGCGTTCTGTTGAATCAGAAAATATAGCGATAAAATTTTCGACACTATCTGATTTATTTTTAATTGTGCTTATGTTGAGTGTTTTAGGGTAGTTAATGCCCGACTTTTGTTTATCCCAAATTTGCCCTTTCCAACAACCATGATTATTAATAGACTCCCACATACCTCGGTAAAAACTTTTATCATGAACTCCTGACTTCATAAAACCAGCAAAATTGCCAATCGCTTCTTCTTTTGTATAACCGGTAATATGAGTAAAAGAAGTATTTACATCGATAATAATATTGTCTTGGTCTGTTACCATTATAGCATCCGTTGTTTTTTCAAACACTAATTCTGTAATTTTTAACCGTTTACCCATCTCATAATATGTAGAAATATCTCGCCAAACCACATGAAGAAGTTGCTCATTATTGTATTCAATAACAGTTAATATAACCTCCACAAGAAAGAATTCATTACTTGAACTTTGATGTAACCATTCGAAACTATGTTTGCCATTTTCATAAGCTATTTTCATCATCTCTTCAGCTTTTTTTTCTGACTCCATACCACAAGGCTGAGTAGGCGGTGAAATATCAGAGGGGTGAATTGAACATATATTCTTCACACTATTTAGCCCAAGCATATTCAAAGTTGCTTTGTTACAAGCAATATATTTATTTTCTTTAATCAATAGCATTGCTTCAGCAGTATTTTTAAATAAACTTCTGTACATATTCTCGCTGTAAGGTAAATTTTCCACATTCGACAACACTTTCTACTCCCACATACCTTTCTTTCCAACTACTTTGGCTTTAATAACAAACGCTAAATTCAATCAATTATTAAACTGGATAACCAGACTTTGTTGCTCGGCTAAATTTTCAAGTAAACCATGACTTAATTGAACGGCTTCACGCCCATAGTTTTCACTTTCTGACGACATATCACTAATTGCTACAATATTTTGATTAACTTGTTCTGCCACAACAGATTGCTCTTCAATAGAGCTTGCTATCTGAAGAGTAATGTCACTAATTGCTGACACTTCCTTAGCTATTTGGGTTAATGATGCTCCAGTTTTTCCAACAAGTAGCACACAATGAGAAGAGAGTTGATTACCTTTACTCATAGACTTTATTGAAAAATCAGATTCTTGTTGTAATACCTCTAAAAGCTTACTAATTTGTTCTGTCGATTGTTGGGATCTCATGGCTAAGCTTCTAACTTCATCAGCAACCACTGCAAAACCTTTGCCTTGCTCTCCTGCTCGTGCAGCTTCAATAGCCGCATTCAAGGCAAGTAAATTAGTTTGATCGGCAATACTACTGATTTCATCTAGCACTGTTTCAATAGACTTTATGCCTTCAGTTAGTCGTGTTATTGCTGTATCGACTTCAGTTAATTGAGAAGAAAGTTCATTAATAGAGTTAACCATTTCCGTTACCACTTTTTGTCCTTCACTCGTTATCGTTAAACCTTGCTGAGATGCCTGAGAAGCGTTTGTGACGACTTGGGATATTTCTTGAATGGTTACAGACATTTCATTTATTGCAGTGGCGACTTGGTCTGTTTCATTTTTTTGCTCTTTTAAAATACTTGCTATGTCATTACCACGCGTAGCCGATTTTTCCGCCTTGGCTGTAATCGCAATTGAGTCATCGCTTACCCTCCCTACTACCGCATTTAATTCAGCTTTTCGCATTTTTAATGCAAGTAAAATAGTCCCTATGTCATCGCTATTTCCTGAATATAAATAGCTCATTAATTTATTGTCAAAAATGCCCTTCGACTCAGCAACCACTGCTTTATATTGTTGACGCCATAAGGTATGAACTAGAGTATTGATTAGTAGCATGCAGGATAAAAATAGTAGGAGAAGAGAATTATCGTCTGATAAAAAAAAGCCAATGACTGAAAGTAACGTCGTTATTATTAGTAAATTAGATACCCATAAACTTTTATCTGTATGGTATTTTATAGCGGTAGGGGTTTTATTTTGACGTAATTGAGGATAAATATTATTTGCTCTATTGATAACGTCTCTATCAGGTGATGTTCTTACAGATTGATACTCATAAACTTTACCGTCTTTATCTTTAATCGGAGTAACAAAGGCATTCACCCAATAATAATCACCGTTTTTACATTTGTTTTTTACCGGCCCCATCCATGAATCACCGCGTTGTATATAAGCCCATAAATCGGCAAATGCTGCTTTAGGCATATCTGGATGCCTTACCATGTTATGGGGTTTGCCTAGCATTTCATCTAAAGTAAAGCCTGCAATATTACAAAAATTACTATTAGCATAAGTTATATGACTATTTAAATCGGTTGTAGATAGCAAAATTTCAGATGCTGAAAAAAACTTTTCTGTACTCATTTTTATTCCAAGTATTTATTGTAAAAAGAGTCTAAAAAACAGTCACATTAAAACTAAAACTTCCTCTAATAGCGCTGTGATTTTAGTGTTATTTTTTACTTTACTTTCTGTTTATTATTATTAAATGATCAGAATAATGATCTAAAAAACAAATCAAATATTTCTCATAACATATCAATATTAAATCACTAATTCCTTATAAATTAAGAACAAAAATCCAATATGCGTTTAATTTACCTTATGATTAAAAGATATTTTTCACCTAAATTTTTGAAAGATTTCATATGTACTAACGTAAAAATTTAAAAGCATAAACATTATTAATATTAAGTTACAAAAATAACCTTACTTATAGTGATGTTTTTGTGCGCAAAATGTACACTACATTGAATTGACTTAGGTTAGTTGAATGACATAATCACTCAACTCAAATGGCTAAGCGGAGATAAGCGTTGTTAGATTTACAATATACTTGCCTTGGTGAATACCTAAGTAAATTGAAAAAATTAGATATCTATGCAACGCAAGTTACCTCTGGAAAATTTTTGTGTCAGTATAGAGAATTACAATTACCAAAATTAATTGTTGGCGATCGCTTTATTAGTACGGGACTTCGACTTCATACGATGTTAAAGCAAGATTGTTTTTATATTATATTACCTAACAATAATCATGATGTATCAATTAATGGACACTTAATAGATGCTAATCAACCTATTATTTTTGCTAACAACCAAGAGATGTTATTCAACGTCCCTAAAAATAGTCAAAAATATTATGTAATTATCATCAATTCTGAAGAGTTAGCTGAGTATTACGGAAGAGAAAATGTAGACACTTTAAAAAAAACAATAGAAACACAAGCGATTAAACCTATAAAATTTATTAACCCTAAAAATCATCAACAGCATTTGTGTTTAATAATCGAAAACTTACTTAATCAAAGCCAATTATTAAGTTATCAAGCTGTGTTTGATATTCAAGAAAGGCTAATAGCGTCACTTTGTCAGTTACTCTCCCTGAGTTTTTTAGGTTGCCCTTTATTGAATATAGAAGAAAAAAACAAGCCAAGGCAATTAGCTATAGTTAATAGAGCATTAAAATATATTCACTCCAATAGTACACTCAAAATAACAATCCCAACGCTAGCTAAAGCAAGTTTTTGCTGTATTCGCAGCTTAGAATATAGCTTTATGGAAATATTAAAAATGTCGCCTAAACAGTATATAATCAAGCGAAGGCTACAATTAATTCATCATGATTTAAAAGTAAAAAAGGATAAATCAATTAAAGAAATAATTACTACTTATGGCGTAGTTAATCAAGGTCGCTTCGCACAAGACTATTATCAATTCTTCAACGAATATCCCCATCAAACAAGAGATCGATAGAGCCTAGCCTTTTCTTTAACACCATCTCCTTTTTACTTTTTCAATTTTAATGCCGACATAATTGCTAAACCTTCACCATTACAAAAATCAATGGCTTCATTAATTTCATCCATCGTAATGTCTAAATCATCCATTAAATGCTTACCTAAAAAAGTTTTCTTTGAATACATACCTGGGTGTGAATTAATTAATGCTAAACGTGACGTGATATACAACAATGAACTAGTGGGTGATAGTTCTTGGCTATAAGCTTGATGGTATTCTCTTATTGGTTTAATAATTTTTTCAGGTAGTTGCCATAAACACAAAAGTTCAGCACTTACTTCAGCGAAAGTAAAACCAAATACATCTTGTTGGCGCTGCCACGGGGTTTCGTCACTGTCGTATTGCTCACAATATTGTAGCTTTTTATCTTCACTTTGCATCATGGCTAACGTACCGACATTATGTAGCAACCCAGATAAAAATAAGCCATCGGCTTCAGGAATATTTTTCTTCTTTGCTAGATACTTACATAGTAATGCACAATCAACACTCACTTCCCAAAAGCGATCCATATCAATAATATGTTCATTAACATTGGCAAATGCTTGAGTGACCCCGTAAGTATTAATTAAGTTATTCACTTCTTTAATGCCAAGTACCATTAAAGCGCGTGAGATTGAGTCTATTTCACGAGGAAAATTAAAAAAGGCACTATTGGCTAATTTAAGTAAAGTAGACGATAAAGCAGGGTCTAAAATAATAATGTCTGCTATTTCATCTAAGCTGGTTTTTTCATCGTCGAGTATTTCTTTTAATCGTAAATACACGTCAGGTAAAGCGCAAAGTTGCTCGGCTTTTTTTGCGTAATCAAGTGCTGTTAATGCCATTGTATTTCCTCAACTCTGAAGTCTGTTAATTTTAGGTTTTTAAATAGTATGCGTTAATAAATGCTTTAATTTTATGATGATACTGTAACTTTTAACTTCAACCTTTGTATTAGTGTTATAAGCAACAATACTAAGCCACCGGCAATGATACCGATAATTCCGTCTGCAACGATAGGAAGTATCATGTTAGCCAACTCTCCCACAAATGCGTTTGCTGTTGTAACTATAGTTTCCACTTGATGGTGTAGCCAACTAAAACTATGTGTCAATATGCCGCCCCCTACAAGAAACATGGCGATAGTGCCTACAATGGCTAAAGTTTTCATCAGAAAAGGTGCAAAAATCAATAAACCTCTACCTACGCTGCGTTGTAAAACATTAAAGCGGCCTGTTACCGACTTTCTTAATAGATACAGCCCGACATCGTCTAATTTAACAATGGCCGCAACTAATCCGTAAACACCAACGGTTATCGCAATAGCTAGAGCTGACAAGACTAACACTTGGGTAATAAATGGAGCGGTTTGGACTGTGCCAAGCACAATAACCACTATTTCTGCCGATAAAATAAAGTCAGTACGAATTGCCCCTTTTATTTTATTTTGTTCTAGCGCGACTAAATCGACTTTTTCATCTGCATAGGCTTTCAGTTTTTCTTGATGCGCACTTTCAATGTCTTCATTTGCATGCAAATACTTATGTGAGATCTTTTCAAAACCTTCAAAGCATAAAAACAAACCACCAATAACTAATAACACGGTAATAAGTGCAGGGACAAAGGCACTAATGAGTAATGCAGAAGGGACTAAAATAAGTTTGTTTAAAAAAGACCCCTTGGCTACCGCCCAGACGACAGGTAATTCCCGCTCAGCTTTAACACCTGATACTTGTTCTGCATTTAAGGCTAAATCATCTCCTAAAACACCTGTTGTTTTTTTTGCGGCTACCTTCGATAACACCGCTATATCATCTAATAAGGTTGCAATGTCATCAATTAATGCGAGTAAACTTGTACCAGCCAAAATATCTCTCCGCTCGATTTAGCGTCAATAAAAATATCATAATAAGCTGACAGTTTTTATTACTTTTTTCAAGTAATTATCAAACAACATAAAAGACAAAATTCGAGCAACCTTCCTTAAGAGATAGGACAATGATATGGATATCATCTCTAAATCAAATTACTCATACTCAGTTCTTAAACTTTCTTTTCACCTACTAGCATATTGCCGTCGTCTAAGAAGGTTAAAACAATGTGTTTACCTGGGCGATTATCGTCGAATAGATAACTGTATTTTTCAATAATTCTATTTCTATCTGCTTGGCTTCTTGCCGTAGACATTTCATCTCGAAAGGGTTGCCCTTCCATAATACCAGCATAATGGCTCGCTAAGGCGGCAGTGGTTCGTAGCGCATTTTCAACTTTTGGGTTTTCAGTAAAAGCCTGTTTTAATTGGTCTGAATAAGCATAATCAGCAGGTAAAACAACTTGGCCATGATTATCAAACTCGATAGTGGCTGGTGATGGAATATTATATTGTTCCAATAACTGTTTGAACTCGGCTTGCGAGTACTTTGATAAAGTATCAATATTATGCGCGGTAGGAAGAAGTATCGACACATCACCTAAACTCACATTTTCTGTTCGTGGTCCTGGTGTAAGATATTCATCTAAATTAATATCTTCTTGGTTACCTTTATTAGTATTCATTGAAAAAACAGCATCGGTGCTTGTTTTTTCAGTCCCAGCAACAGCATTCACTGCTTTATAACTGGCAAATACTTCAGAAAACGTATTGTTGCTTTTCGGTTTACTCGATTGTTCTACGTTTTGTGAATAGGCTTGAAAACTGGTATTAGTGACTTCCATTTTACCCTCTCAGTAAATATTAATCTTGGCGATTAAGTGATGAATATCTACAGAAAGCAAAAAGCGCACCATCACAACTCCTCACTAGTAGTGTTTAAAAAGCACCTAAAATCATTAGCTTTCTTAGCTAACTGTAATTAATTAACTGGCAAATCATTGCCGCTATAAAAGACTCTGCGTTACTTCTTGCCGTATTATTAACCAATAAATACCCATTGCTGAAAAGCAAAGGTTAGAAATATCAGCTGTGGACTCTTTGGTATGTTACTTGCTCTTTATCTTCTGTTAACTACTTTTGGCTTCATTACTTACGTAAAAGGTTGCTTGCCAAATTTTTCAAATAAATATTAGGGAAAATAAAATGATTAATTCAATTAGTTAACAAAACTATGCCGTTCAAAAAATCCCCTCATATACCTATGACAATACCAGTAAAGTTGAACAAACTACGGTGAATAACATTAAAGCACCTGAAGTCATAGTTAATAATTCTGATAATAGAAAGAATTTACTCTCGTTTATTGAAAACGCTACTCCAGAAGGACTAACAGCAAGAGTTAACTCTTTAACAGGAAGAATGCCATCATTAATTGGCATTGATATGAGCCGAATTATAAATGCCAATAATAACGAAAGTGGAAATGAATTACTTGGAAGGGTAAAGCGTTTAAGCAGCCAAGTGGCAGAAGAAATGAATAATTATCTGAATCAAGAACAGGAACTAATTCGCCAAGGTCGAACTGAGGGGCAAAGCGACAAGGATATTTTAATGGATATTGTAAAACTAAATGATGAACAATCAGATTCATATAAACTGGCAATGCGTTGGGGAAATAATGGCCTTGGCTCCCCTGAAACTTATCAAAAATTGGTTGAATTAACACCGAGCTATGTCAACTATTATGCTTAAATTTTTCAATAAGTATTGCGAACATTAAACCTTAACTGAAGCAAGTAGCTACCTTTAGTTAAAGCAATAATTTAACCAAAAAAAGGGTCTGTTATTAATAACAGACCCTTTCATAATTTACATCAACAAAGATAAGCTAAACTTACGTGATTATTTATCCGCACGCCCCATGAACTTTCTTTCTTCGGTGTTTACTTTAATTTTATCACCAACAGAAATGTGCTCAGGTACTTGTACTGTTAAACCAGTAGATAAAATTGCAGGTTTAGTACGTGCCGTTGCCGAGCCACCTTTAATCGATGGGTCAGTTTCAACAATCTCTAATTCAACACTTGACGGTAAATCAACACCAACCGGAGTGCCATCAACAATAATGACTTGTAAGCCCTGAGTTTCTTCATTAATAAACAATATTTCTTCTTCAATACTGTCTTTATTAAGGTTGTATGGCGTGTAATCTTCATTATCCATGAATACATACTCTTCGCCATCTATATATGAAAACATCGAAGGTCTACGGCTTAAATCCGCAAAGTTAAGCATTTCATCGGCTTTAAAGGTTTCGTCAATTTTTCCACCGGTTACTACATCGTACATACGCATTCTATATAAACTGCCGCCTGCACGCCCTTGTGGTACTGAACGTTCAATATCTCTAACAATTACGACTTTGCCATTATATTCAATAGCTGCATTTTTCTTTATATCACTTGCTTTTGGCACAATTATTACCTTAAATTTTATTTATATTGCGAAAATAACACGACTTACAATTAATGCAAGATTAACTTATTAGCGAAGATTTTACACTTAATGAATTAGCCTTTATCAAGAACAAAATTAAGTGCGCCAGTAATTGCAGCAACTTGCGCTAAAATACAACTTTCATCATCAGAGTTTGGACTATCTGGATAAACTTCTGTGGTAGTTACATAAGCAGCATCAGTAAACCCCATGCAAAGCCCTAATTCACGAGCGGCATAGTTGATAACTCCCCATTGCTGTAATGGCTCACCTATGAGTTTATTGCTTTCATCTGCGGGGGCAATATGGGTAACTTTTTCTACAGACGAAATTATAGCCTGTTGAAAATCAGCCATAGGTTTTGTTGAATTTCCAACTAAATAAAAACCATCCGGTATGTTCCATATATCATGGCTAACGGCATCACGAGCAGCTAAAGCCGGCCTAAATTCAGAATTATCGGTATCTGTTGTCTCATGTAAATCAACATGCACTTTAATATCAACATTAAGTGATGCGATATATTGCATTATTAATGCAGATTCTTCGGCGGGGCTATCTTGATAAAAAGAGCGATTAGGATCAATAGCTTTAGGGTTCCAACGATTAATCGTTTCATAGCCCCATGGACTAATACATGGCACCACAAGTATATTAAAAAATTGACTATAATGTTGCCCTTGAGTTTCAGCAAATCGAATAGCCCCTTGTACACCACTCGTTTCATAGCCGTGGACACCACCAGTCACTAATATTGTTGCTTTATTAACATCCCAATTTAACGACCTTAATACAAACAATGGGTAACGAGCTTCATCATATGAAAGTGCCCCATATTGAACTATGTCAAAGCATTCTGTTAATGCTTGAATTTTACCAACAACTTCTTCTAAGTAATTACGTTTAATGTGTTGTTGCGACAGCCATTGCTGCTTCTCATTTGTATCCCATTTTTTCCCTGGACGACCTATGGGGTATGCACTTTCTTTCATATCGGCTTATTTTTACTAACATTTAGCGTTATTTTCGCCGCTAAGAAGATAATATTCAAGCCAAATTCACATTTAATATACGGTCACTTTACATAAATTTTATTCACCTATTTATAAAAATAGTTTATGGTGAATATATAATAAAATTAAGCATTACACTGATAAGCAAGATTATGGCAAGACATATTCCTCCATTACATTTATTAGCTATTTTTGAAGCAAGTGCTCGTCACGAAAGTTTTAAACTAGCCAGTGCTGAGTTATTCATAACGCCTTCTGCCGTCAGCCACCAAATTAAGACACTTGAAGCACACATAGGGTTTCCATTATTTATACGTAAAAGCAGAGGCGTAAGTTTAAATTCAGCGGGAAAAATGTATTTTTCGTCTGTACAGCAAGCATTAACAATCATTGATTCTGGTACTAAAAAGGTAAAAAATAAATTTTCATCACCTAGTTTAAAGATCAACACTTTTCCTACCATGGCGAGTAACGTGATTATTCCACAACTCAGTTTATTTCAAAACGCACACCCTGAAATAGACATTAGATTAGCAACCAGTATGAATCTTGTAGATTTACGCGATGAGGAATTTGACTTAGCCATTAGAGTTGGTCATGGTGACGCAATTAACACCATAAATAAAAAACTACTAGATATTAATATTACCGCTGTATGCTCTCCTAAATTTGCTGAGAAATACCAATTGAAACAGGCAAGTCAAATTAATGAGATCCCGTTAATCGACTTATCTTATATGGATGATATGTGGCTAGCATGGGCAAAGGCTGCAGATATAAAAGAAAGGACTTTTAAGCACAACTTAACGTTTGATAATTACGAAGCCACACTACATGCTGCAGAACAAGGTCTGGGTTTAGCTCTCGCAATGATGCCAATTGAAAACTCGCTTATTGAACGCAAAATACTTGTCAATCCATTCAAACAAATCTTTCCTTTTAAGCTGTCTTTATATGCTATTTATCGTGAAGAAGATAAAGACAGACACGACATACAATGTTTTTTACGTTGGTTAATTCAATCTCCTAATATGAAACCATTAGAAAATAATTAACAACCTAAACCCAATAGATGAATATCATTCACCAATAGTGTGAATATAATCCCTTTGAAGATAGCTTTAGCGATGATTAATATATCGATATTAAAAGCGTCTTATAAATTTTAGGGAAGAAACATGTTATCTCGAACTATAATGATATTTTATCGGATAGTAGCCATCACTATTTTACTAACCCCCATTGTATTAAACGTAATCCACCATGGTGAGATCGTTTATTCCTTAGTTTATTTGCCTTTATTATTATTAGCTTTAGTATTATTTTTCATCTGGTTAGATAGAAATATTAAAAAAGGACTAACTTGCTTATTCTTAAATAAAAAAAGTGCGAGAGTAAAACTGTTGAATGTCGAAGCAATAATCAATAATAATGTTCGGAAGCTGGTAAATAAGAAAATGTGTAAATGCTAAGATCTGTTAGTTTTTCAAGGTAAAATGAACTGTAAGTTAAAAATAAAATGCCAGTAACTGAAGTTAACTGGCATCGGTACAATTAAAATTAACGTATTAGCTTTGATATAACCAAGCCAAGAACTGCTTAGATTCATTTACATTAGTAAATTTCACTCGCATTGAGCCTGATTGGTCTCTAACAACCACATTTTGTTTGTTTACAGAAATTGAACGCACTGGGCGTACTATGTGGATCTGTGTTCCACCATATATATAAGACATAAAAACTCACATTTAACTAGCCAATTGGCTTTTACAGAGCTTTATTAATTAATTCACTAAGATCAAAATTTAATTGATTAAAAATTGTATAAATAAAGCTGACAAATTTTAGTGATGACTGACTGGATCAAGGAAAGGCAATACACAATGCTATCGCGATGGATAGTTGCTCATCATACTGAGAGGAGAAATAACAAGCAACGTGTATTATAGTGGTTATAAAACATTAAGCAAGTAAAATGATTTATTATAAGGCGGTTTTAAATTACCTAGCCATCAACAGCACCTGAACAATTAAAATAGTATATAATTGCTAATTATCAGCATTAACAGTTAAGCCTTTATGAGTACTATTGACGAACAATTAAATAACCCTTTGCATGGTCTAAAATTAGAGACTCTTTTAACTGAGCTAGTTGATCATTATGGTTTTGAAATTTTAGCGGAATATACCAATATTAATTGTTTTAAAAACAGAGCGAGTATCGCCACTAGTCTAAAATTTCTCAAAAAAACGGAATGGGCACGTGAAAAAATGGAGCGTTTTTATTTATATACTTATAAAAACTTACCTAAGGCTGATGATACTCAATACGAAATAACACCTCGTAAACGAGTTATTCCTTTACATCAAAAGCCGAGAGAACCTATAGTACTGATTCTTGGCGAAGCGCCTACGCCAAAAGAGCGAACTAATTTTCGCTCTAATAATCAACATTCGAAAACTAACCATTCAAGTGCTAGGAACGATAGAAAGTCTTCAGATTTTAAAAAGAATGAACGTAACAAATCAACCTCAGTTCCCGCAAACCCATACGAGAATGCACCTAAATAAAATGCACAATTTATTCTGTCTAACACATTAGCTTTATTGTCTAAGACTTGTCTGTTATTATTTAAGCTTACACGTGTACACTAAACTTTCTAAGCTGTAACTCACAATGACAAGTCAAACCTCACAATACTCACCCGCTGAAGAACGTGCTAATGCCATAAGCCATGGCCTTGGAGCTCTTCTCAGTGTGCTTGCCTTAATATTATTGGTTAATGTGGCAATTGTTGATGATGATTGGATAAAAACAACAAGCTTTGCTGTTTATGGAAGTAGCTTAATATTACTATTCCTTGCATCAACCCTGTATCACGGCTTTAAAAGCGAACATGCGAAACGAATTTTTAAACTAGTTGACCATTGTGCCATTTATGTTCTTATCGCTGGCACCTACACACCGCTTACTCTTATCACCCTTAAAGGCGACATCGGCTTAAGAATGTTTGCTTTAGTGTGGGGTATTGCCATTGCAGGTATTTTATTTAAATTAAAGTATGGCGCTAAATATAAAATTTTATCCGTATCAATCTATTTAGGTATGGGATTTATTTCACTTATCGTGATCAGTGACTTATATCAACTGCTTGCATTGGGCGGCTTGATTTTATTAGCAGCTGGCGGCGGCTTTTATACGTTTGGGGTCTATTTTTATCTCAATCATAAAATACCTTTTAATCATGCAATCTGGCATTTGTTTGTATTAGCGGGTGCTGCCTGTCATTTTTTTATGATTTGGTTTTATGTATAAAAAGACATCTTGGTACGCTAAATTAAAATCTATACATTGCTTACTTTAATAACATTTCTTTTGACATACTATCAGCCCAATAGACTATTGCCGCTCCCATAGCTTTATACATAAGACTAATTTCTTTTTGTCCTAATTCTTGTTGATAGAACTCGCTATATTTCTGGAAATCTTTATCATTTATATTTCGATAAATAAAATAAGACACCATGATCATTTGCTGTTCAAGTGCAGGTTTAAGCATAGATTCCATATCCTGAAGTTGCTTTTTAATTTTACTTACCGATTCCATATTCCCCTTTTCATTAGCATCAATAACGAGCCCTTTTGTAAGACCCTCGGCAACGCTCATGACCAGTGTTATCGAATGCTCAACAACTCGTGTTGTTTCAATAAATTGATTAATAGCAGTAACACGCGTCGCAGAAGGCGGGTTTCTTTCAAGCTCTACTAAATAATTCATTATTTCTTGATTAAAATTGGGCTCAGACGCTTGAGCTTCAGCTTGTTTTACCTTTCGAGCAAGATCAGTATTTAACCATATCAAAATAGGTTTCATTTGCTCTGTACTAATATTTTGTTTCACATAATCAAATACTTGTTTTTCAATTTCATCTTGTTGCCAATGAGAAATGATTCTATTCATTATTTTTTGACTTGCTTCTGTATCTTTACCTGTTACCTGCATAAGTTGCCCCATAGATTCTATTTGAGCAGGAATATTTGCTAATGCTTTTTCTGCACCAGATAAAGTCAAATAACGGTATATATCTTTGTCGCTAACGGTATTAGCGAGGGAGGAGTCACTAATGAAAATAAGGAGAAATGCAAAAAAACTTAATACTTTTACTTGTTTATTCATCGTTAAATCCTTTAACTAATAATAAGAGAGCAAGCGAAATTTAGAGATAATAAGAAACAAGAAAGGAATTCAACCGATACATTTCCTTATATATCGGTATTGATTGTATTAGAATTAATCAATTCAAACAAGTTATTATACAACCAGTTAGTAAAACAGCTTAACTAATTGTAAATCATAGGTTTTTATTAGAAAATAATAATGTTTATTTTTGACTATTTGCAAATTCTATAATGTCGTTTTTTAAATCTTCATTACTCACTTGTTCAACTAACTCAAGTGACATTTGGCTGTAAGATTTGGCTTTTTCTACATCTTCCATTTCTTGATAACGCATAGCCATCGATAAATAAATTGAGGCGATTGAGTTGTTAAGTGCCAAACGTTGTGCGCAATCTAAGCCTTTTTGATAAATATCTATTGCCTGTTCACTATCCAGAGTAAAGTCGGCTAAGGCTTCCCATTGTAGCGGATGATCTTTCGGTGTGTTTTCATTGTTTGCACACAATTTAATAAGTGCTTTGTAATTTAATTCACGCGCATTATCATTTTCGTTTGCAGATGCATTAGCAATATTTTGAGATAAGCTAATAATGTCGTCAAATAAAGGTGCTTTCATTCTAGGTTTCCTAAAGTTGTCAAAGTCATTGTCAGCTTATTTTAACTGACGATTACTACGGTTGTTTTATGCGTTAACCACAGCATTTTTTATATTTGTTACCACTACCACATGAGCAAGGCGCATTTCGCTCTGGTACTTTTTCAAAACGTTGGGTTTTAGGTAGGTTCAACACAAAGTCTAATGCTTCAATATTTTCATCCTGCTCAGAATCAACGTTAATAATAGCAACTAATTCATTTTCTGTGATTATTTGTTCAACCGCTAATTTACGTTCTTCAGTTGCCACAACTAACGAAAGTGGATTGGCTTTAGAGCCTAATTTCACGTTATTTTTAGGCTGGTAACCACTTTTTCCGTACTTTCCCATCACATCGGGTGTACCTCTATAAAAGAACTTTGACATTAAATTTCCTAAATTAGTTAACTGGTAGCGTTGTTTTATCTGTTTATAGTTAAACCAAATTGATATAAATAATAAAACCTAGCCAACTGAACACAAGTAGTCCCCAAGGCAACAAGTTAACAACGTTATTTACGGATTTGGGTTGAGAAAGCTCAGGTTTTAGTTCTTGCTGAGTTTTCATTGTTTTTTTACGCTGCTTATCCCTTTCGCGAGATTTTTTACTTTGTTGCTTTTTATACTCAGCAATTCCCTTTTCAATACCTTGAGCGATTAACTTAGTTTGATCTTTTGTTTGTCCTTTTTTCTGAATGCCTTTGGCAACTTTAATCGCTTGCTCTTTAGTTTCATCTGATACTTTATTACTCATTTGTTTCCCTAAAGCGGTAGTAGATAAACAACAATCATATTATGCAAAAATTCGCTTCGCCCAACGTGCCAAACCTACTGTTACACTACCGAAATGATCTCCTATCACCACTGGCGTATTAGGCATCTGTGCTGATAAAAATTGATTTAGTACGGGTGATTTTGCCGTACCGCCGGTAACAAAAATCACATCGGGCTTACATCCTGCCTGATTAACCGCTTCTTCCATCATATTAGCAATTTGAGTAAGTTGACTAGTACTTGCTTCAAGCATAAGCGATCGTGAAATATCCACTTGTAAATTATCAGCAATATCGAATAACGCTATTGGCTGAACATCACTTTTCGTTAGCCCTATTTTAGCTTGTTCTGCGCCATTAACTAGACGATAGCTTAATTTATGATCATGTACTTTAATTAAACGTGCAAAGGTATCAGGATCAGCAGCATCTCGCTGTAGTTGCTCTAAGTAACGTCGATTGCTGGGGCGATAAAACTCAGTTTGCTCATTAACATTGTTAATTGCAACTGCTTGATTAAAGCTATTTACAGGCATCGGCTTCCCCGTTTTAAGCAAATCATTCATTCCTAGGCTTGGCATTATACCTTTGAGTGCCAATTGAATATCAAAATCATTTCCACCAACCCTTATACCACTATGCGCAAGCAGCTGCTTATTTCGATCAATGCTATTAATAAATTCAGGACCCATTAGCAACATTGAACAATCGGTAGTTCCCCCACCAATATCAACCACTAATACTTTTTGTGTTTTAGTTAAGCTTGCTTCATATTCAAAACCAGCAGCCACCGGTTCATATTGAAATTCAACTGACTTAAAACCAACACGTTTAGCGGCATTAGTCAGTACTCCAATCGCTTGGCGGTTACTTTCTTCACCCTTTAAGCCTTGAAAGTTTATGGGGCGTCCGATCACAGTTTTAGTGATATCAGTTTGTTGATTTTGTTCTGCTAAGTTTTTGATATTACTCATCATAGCGGCAACAATATCTTCAAATAAGTTAATTTGTACTGGTAATAAACCGCTAGCCCCTAAAAAAGATTTAGGTGATTTAATATAGTAACCTTCATCAGGCTCTTCTAAATATTGTTGTAAGGCTAATTTTCCAAAAGACAGTTCAGGTGAAATTCCATCTAAATTAAGCTCACGAGCAACACTTTGTCCTTTTTGTAAGACTAAAGAACGCTGTTGTTTGAAAGTAACTTTCTCGGTTTCAGGTAGTTGTTGATATAACCAATGTGAAATGATATCTCTGCTTGGCGAATATAAAGTTGAAGGAATAAAACGACCATGTTCACCTAAAGTAACTATTTCAGGTTGCTCATTTTTCATTACACCCACGGCACAATTTGATGTGCCGTAATCAAAACCTATCATGTTAATTTAGAACCATTAAGCTAAGTGAAAGCCGCGTAGGATACTGATGATAGCAACATAGTGCAAGGCACTAAGGAAACTATAATTGATTAGTGTATATCAAAAAATTTCTTGTAGGGCGATTAGCATTCGCCCCAAAAAGAATTTAAGGTTGTAAGGTTTTTTTCGCTTGCTCTACTTTACTAAAATCCAAACCTAGTTCATCAACCGCTTCTTTAATTAAATCAGGGTTTTGCATCAACAACATCATAAGCGCTTGTAGTTTATCTTGAGGTATACCTAATTGCTGAACAGTGTTCATCGCCATAATAGGGTTTTCAGTTAATGCTTCAAATACTTCTTTAATTTGTTTGTCATTAACATTTTGTTCTTTTAATAATGCAATTATTGGGTTCATTAATACACCTTAAATCTAATTGGAAATAAAATAATGCCAGAATTATATACTGATTAACTATGATTTATATAACAGAATATTAGTTACTGCGTTGATGTTTAGGTACATAATTTAAAATAGAAACAGGCACCGTTTTTTTAACAGGAAATTCATCGAATGCTTTACGTTCTATAATATGACCTAAACGGCTTTCAATAGCACATAAGTTTCTAAAATTATCTTTTGCCACGAAAGAAATTGCTTCACCACTAGCACCAGCACGACCTGTCCGGCCTATGCGATGAATGTAGTCATCAGGTTGATCAGGTAAGTCATAATTTACAACACGACTTAAATCATTAATATCGATACCACGCGCGGCAATTGCAGTTGCTACGAGAAACTTTACTTTACCTGCTTTAAATTGTGTCAATATTTGCTCACGCACCGCTTGTGTTCTGCCACTATGAATTGACTCAGCATGAATGCCGCGTTTTTCTAGTTGTGAGACTAACTTCGCCGCTCCATGTTTAGTTTCGATAAAAATTAAGGCTTGTTGCCATTGCCGTTCTTTTATCAGATAACTTAATAAAGCTGATTTATTACCTTTATCGACGGTTACTAACCATTGATCAATTTTTGCACTCGTCGCTTTATCAGGCTTAATAGCAAGCTCTATGGCATCATTATGAATAGCCCTTCTGGCTAACGCACGCACATCATCAGAAATAGTGGCTGAAAAGAGTAAATTTTGACGTTGTACAGGTAAACGCTCAATAATTTTATTAATATCGTCAATAAAGCCCATATCCAGCATTCTATCGGCTTCATCCAATACGAATACTTCAAGTTCATCAAAATGTAAGGCGCGTTGATGGGCTAAATCGAGTAATCTGCCTGGCGTTGCAACAACAATATCGACACCCCATATTAAGCGTTGTTTTTGCTCATCTGAATCAACACCACCGTATATCGCCATTGAAGATAACTCTACGTATTTTCCGTATGCCGAAATACTAGCTTCAACTTGTACCGCTAACTCACGCGTTGGCGCTAATATTAAAGCACGTATACGCTTGCCACGTAATTTACGTTCTTTACCCGTTTGATATGCACTTAATTTTTGTAATATAGGCAAAGCAAAACTAGCAGTTTTTCCTGTGCCTGTTTGTGCGGCCGCTATAACATCTTGGCCAGATAAAATACTCGGTATCGCTTTTTCCTGAATAGCCGTTGGCTGGGTGTAGCCTAATTCGGTGATAGCTTTTAATAAGGGATCACACAATGTAAACATTGAAAATGACATTTAGACTAAACCTCAAAAATTTGAAGAAATAAGAATTAAATCAGCTATATAGTATAGCAGTCAGTAGGAAAGTTATTGAACTTTATTAAAAGTATGCGCCTACCATTTAATCTAAAGTAGGCGCTAACTAATGGTAATACTTAGAAGTGGATTTAAACGTCTACTTTAGTTAACCAGCCGTGCGTGTCAGCCGCTTTACCCCATTGAATATCATTCAATGCTTGTCGCAAACGCATGGTTGTTGGTCCGGCTTCACCGTTACCCACTTTGTATTCTTTATCGTTATGAATAAAAGTACCCACAGGTGTTAATACTGCTGCAGTACCTGAAAGTGCCGCTTCAGTGCCAGGCTTTGCTGAACGTTCAAGTAGCTCATCTACTGTGAAGTTTCTTTCTGTAACTGTCATACCTAAATCTTTAGCTATAGTTAAAATACTATGACGAGTTACACCATGCAAAAATGTACTATCAAGCGCTTTAGTAATAATTTCATTACCATCAATCAAAATAAAATTTGCTGCTCCTGTTTCTTGTACATCTCCACCAGGACAAAATAAAATTTGATCGGCTTGATATTTTTCACGAGCTGCTGAAATTGGTGCTAAAGCACTAGCATAATTACCACCACTTTTCACCATGCCCATATGCGGAGCACAACGCATACCATTTTCTTCTAACAATATACGTAATGCGGTTGAACCGCCGGCAAAGTAGTCTCCTACAGGTGAAAGTAAGACATAAAGTAATGAGCTCAATGATGGAACAGCCGCTTTACCAATGGCTGCTTCAGTGCCAATATGCGTTGGGCGAATGTACATGGAACCAGGGGGTAATGGAGTTTCATCAGCAAACTGACGAACAATATCAATTATCATGCCTTTAAGCATCGCATCATCAAACGCTGGTAAGCTTAATAAAGCTGAGCTTTGTTTCATTCGAGCAATATTGGCATCCATACGAAAAAGATAGATAGAGCCGTCTTCATGACGAAACGCTTTTAACCCTTCAAAACACGTGCTTGAGTAATGAAGTACATGTGCCCCAGGGTGTAATTCAATTTTATCCGAAGGTACAACGCTAGTTTCACTCCAAGCATTGTCAGAAAAGCGCGCTTGAATCATCTGCGGCATAAAAACAGTACCAAATGCTGCCATTTTAATCTCTTTAATGTTATTACTTTGCCGCTATTATATGACAATTAAGTAGTATTTAACCATAACTAAAATAAGGCTTTATAGTTAAAAACTATAAAAAATATATAACTTCTATAAAAGTGCAAGATTTAGTCAGTAAATATCCCTATTTTTGATAAATTATCGCAAAAATGTATGTCTAAAAATACTTAAAGCAACATTTTTCAATGCCTCAGATTATAAATACAACCAACTTAATAAAAATGATAATGTCACCCACATCAACAATATCAAAGGCAAACCTACTTTTATAAAATCTGAAAACTGATATCCCCCCGCATTCATCACTAATATGTTGGTTTTATATGCCATTGGTGTCGCATAGCTTAAGTTTGCACCAAATAGTACCGCTAAAATAAAGGGTTCAACGGGGACATTTAATTGACTTGCCACTGAAATTGCAATCGGCGTTCCAATAACTGCCGCAGCATTATTCGAAACAATGTTAGTTAATACCGCTAACATTAGCATTAATGCTGATAATATTCCTGCAGGGGGTAAATCAAAAGCGAGCGCAACAAATAATTGAGCTATGTATTCAGCACCTCCAGTTTGCATCATAGCGGAACCTAGAGCTAATGATGCGACTACGATTAAGACTACTTGAGAACTTAAAGCTGAAGATACTTCGCTCCAATCTATGCACTTAGTGGCTAATAAAATTAAAACACCACACATAGAACTAATCGCTATCGGTAATAAGCCTACGGCTGCGGAAGCAATCACTAAGAACAAAGTTAGTAAAGCTAAGGGTGCTTTTTTTGATTGGGGCAGATCAGACGCTCCATCTATAATTAAGAATCCTCTACTCTCCTTTAACTCTGTAATTTGTTCACCGTCACCTTGAACTAATAGCACATCACCGGTAAGAATTGGAATATGCCCTATGCTTCTTCTACCTATATCCATTGCTTTACCATCACGATGCAATGCAATTACGGAAATGCCATAACGTCGAGCAAATTGTACTTGTTTTAGGGTTTTGCCCACGAGTCCTGATGCTTGTATAACGACGATTTCTGCAAGCATTTGTTTTTCAGCATTTAAAGGATTATCGTCATCAACTTTCTGACTACCGGAAAAAAGCGTTGCTTGTAAAACCGATTCAAATTCTTTTAATTGATCTGGGTAATCTTTAACATGGATACGATCGCCTTCTTTAATTATCGTATCAGGTAGAGCAACTATATTACGGTAATCAGGGCTACGTTGAATGGACTCAATATTCATCTGATCATCTGTGAGTTTTAAAATTTCAGACACCTTCTTTCCGTTAGCGACACTATCTTCATTAATATTCAAATAGGCGCTAAATAATCTCGGTGAAGTATCTGGTAATGAAGGAGATCTTTTCGGTAATAGTTTAGGAGCTACTATCCATAAGTAAGCAATAGCAATAACCCCAGCAATAACAGCGGGTAAACTAAAATCGAACATTCCCATTCTCGGAAGTCCCATATCGCTGGCAACACTGACTACAAGTAAGTTAGTAGATGTACCGATAGTCGTCGTCATTCCCCCCACCAAAGTAGCCAGCCCCATAGGTAATAACATCGGAGAGGTATCAGTATTAGTTCGCAAAGCCACATTGGTTAAAATGGGTAAAAGCAATACAACAATTGGCGTATTGTTAACAAACGCGCTTAAAGTAGCGGCAATAATCAAAGTAATTAATAACGACAACGTAGGACTTATTTTCCAAAGTTTAGCTAAACTACGCCCTACAGGCACTAAGGCCCCAGTTCTAACTAATGCATGTCCAATAATCATTAGAGCACATACGGTAACTAATGCCTCATGACCAAAACCAAAAAATAACGATGCAGGCTCTAAATGGTTACCGTTTATTTCAAAAGGAAAAACAGTAAACACTAAACACAAAACAACAAGTACAGCTAATGAAGATGTTTCTAGTGGAATGTCATCACGTCGAAAAAAATATAGCGCAACAACAGTGATGAGTAACATTATAAGCGCATGATTATTAGGGATATCTGGTATATTCAAACTGTAAACTCTATTTTTATTATTGAGATTTTGATAAAGCGACTTGATCGCTAAATCATAATTATTATGCATAAAGTTAGCACTTGTTTTTTTAAATAGCGATTTAAGTTTTTACTTTTTTTATTTTTAATAATGGTATTAATTGGATTAAGATCAGGTGTGAATATGTAGCAAGTAGCTAAAAGATGTGTAAGTTATTGCTTTAAAGAGATTGGGTGGCAACCCAATCAGCCACACTCCGGCACATGAGTCGTCTGCTGCGGTTGCTTCCTTCCGGACCTGGCCGAGTTCACAGAGTATCATTGCGAAGGGACCGAAAGGGTCACCATAGATTGGCTACACTAAATAGCCGCGCTGATTATCGCTAATACAATAACGGGTTGCAAGGATAATTAGGAGATATTAAGCTAAGTGTGGATTTTTTGCACAAACCTGACTAAATAGTTGTTGAAAGTCTATTCTTGCTTGCTCAATATCGGCATCAACAACTACAGGCTTCATTATAACAATCGCTTTTTTCTTAAAGTCAAAACCTATTGGTACTACTGGTACATTAGCTTGATAAGCGATTTGAAGAAATCCCGTTTTCCATTGTTCAACTTTACTACGAGTTCCTTCAGGCGCAAGTGCTAACACTAAGGGTTCTTTACGGTCAAAATATTCAACCATTTGACCAACAACGCCATGACGATGACTACGCTCAACAGGTATACCACCAATGCGTGTAAGCAGTCCTTTTACCGGCCAAACAAAAATACTGTGTTTACCTAAAAACTTTACCTTAAGTTGCAACCTGAACATAACTAAGACCCCTAAAAAGAAATCCCAGTTAGAAGTATGAGGAGCAACCGCTATAATAAATTGCTGCCGATTAGGTAATTGCCCTTCAATGCGCCACCCCAGCCACTTCAATAATTTAGTTGAAAAGCGATATAAATATTGGCCTTCTCGTTTAGGTACATTACTAGGTAAAACGTAAGACATTTCACTCTTACTCTCGTGTTCTAGATAACTTTTCATTAATTTCAAGTAAAACAGATTTAATTACTAACAAATTATCTTTACCGATTCGTAGTAATAATTTATCAGCATCGGTTAACTGTTCAATATCTTGATCTTTATATTTATACATTACGCTTGGGCGAACTAATTCTAGTTGTTCTTTAGGTATTTCCATATCAAGAACACGAGAGATAGCATCATGCAACACGTCTGTAAACTCTTCATCGACATAGCCCAATTCACTATAAGCCTCGTCAATTAAAGGCTTCAACTCAACATACCATTGTACTAGTAAGTCACTATCGATTGTACGTAGTAAATCAACATATAAGCTAAAACGTTTACTAACGTTTTCATCCCATCTTAAAATTTGTTGACCATCTTCCGTATTTTCTTGTGCCGAGAATTTCTCGGTAGGTTGAACTAAAATGCTGTGGCGATAGGCAATATCACCTTTAGCAAAGTTATCTGTAAATACAACAAAGCGACGAACCATATCGTCGTCAACAATAAGCTTTAATAGCTCATTTCGCCAAGTAATAGTAGGGAGTTTTTCTCTGATCCAATTATCACTTTCATCGAGCGTTGGTAATACAATTTCAGGCTCAACTTCTACAGGTTCAGGCGTTATTTCTTGCACCGTTTGTTCAGGGATAACTGGTTGCTCAATTTCTGGCTCAATATTTTTCGGCTCTTCTTCAACAATAACCGGTTCAGGCACTGATACCTCTTTTATTGGCTCGGGCTCTGGAGTCGTGCTTTGATAAAAATAACCAATCACAGCAATAGCCACTAAAAACACTAGTGCTACGATAACCCACGAAGAATTATTATTCTGTTTACTTGAAGATGAATTTTCCATACTTACCTATTCGTTAATTGAAATGAAAAATTAAGGCGAGAATTTATATAAAAATGACTTGTTTAAGACTCGCTGAACGAGAGTAATACTCATAGTGTAACCAAGCCTATTGCAACGTTTTTTCAACACAGTTGCAATAGGCAATTTATATTTTGATACATTTATTCAGTATTTATGTGTAAATTACGCTGCATCATGTTGATTTTCAGGTAATGCATCAATAAAAGCAGGTAATTGATTACACCTTTTTACTATAGCATTTATCAGGGGAAAAGGTGACATATCAAGTGCAAAACGATTAGCATTATAAACCTGAGGTACTAAACAGATATCAGCCAAGGTAATTTGATTACCAAAACAATATAGCCCCGATGTTTTCGCTAACTTTGCTTCTATCGCAGTGAACCCTAATGCCATCCAATGATGATTCCATGCCAGTTTTTGCTGTTCAGATACTGCTAATTCATTTACTAAATACTGTTGAACTCGCAAGTTATTAACAGGATGTATTTCACAAGCGATATCATAAACCATTGCTTTTACTTGCACTTTTGTTTCTAACGCTTGAGGGTAAACCGAATCATACGGGTATTTTTCATCTAAATAATCGATAATCGCCAATGATTGATTTAATACAATATCATTATCAACTAATGTCGGTACAAGATGGGTCGGGTTTAATTCTACATAGCTATCACTATGTTGTTCACCACCATTTTTAACCAAATGCACTGAAAGAGAGTCAAAAGGTATTTTCTTTAAATTTAAAGCAATGCGAACACGATATGCAGCCGAAGAACGCCAATAACCATAGAGTTTCATAAGCAAAAGATAAGTTAATAAAAAGTAAAATAAATTTTATCTGATTAAAATAAACTCGCAACTTATCTATAAACTTAATAACAGCTAAGTATGGCCTTTTGTGTTTGAATGTTTACAAAACAATAAATTTATCAACGTTAATTAGGCTACTTCATTAACCCAAAGGCCATTGAATTAAATTTTAACGGTTTTTTTATTAATATCATACTCTCTAAGTTTATTCGCTATAGCTGTATGACTTAAACCTAATTTTTTAGCCAGTTGGCGTGTACTAGGGTAAGCAGGATAAAGTTTACGCAATAAATCAGCTTCAAAATTTTTCACTGCAGCATCTAATGTCCCTTCAAATTCCTGTTCTAAATAGCCATGTTCACGTGTGTAAGCCGGTAATTGTAAATGCGATGTCAGCACAACATTACCTTCCATTAGCGAAACCGCTCGTATTAATACATTTTCGAGTTGTCTAACATTACCTGGCCAAGGATAATGTTCTATAAAGTCTCGGCAGTCATCAGATAAACTCACGGCGCTCTTGCCTATTCGTTGCCCAAATTTAGCCGTAAAGTATTCTGCTAGTGGAATAATATCAGAACGCCTTTCTCTCAACGAAGGGATATTGAGTCCTAAAACATTTAGACGATAATATAAATCTTCTCTAAAGTTACCCTGAGACACCATTGCTAATAAGTCATGATTGGTTGAACCAATAATACGAACATTGACATTGATCTCGCTTTCATCGTCAACTCTTCGAAATATACCGTCTTGAATAACCCTAAGTAACTTAATTTGTAACTTAGGAGACATCTCCCCTACTTCATCTAGAAATATTGTTCCGCCATCCGCCAATTCAAATAAACCACGTTTACTATTTACGCCCCCAGGTACACCAACACCAAACAATTCGGTTTCAGCAGCTTCGTCAGGTAAAGAAGCACAATTTAAGGTCATAAATGGATGTTCAGCTCGGTCACTTGCCGCATGACAAGCACGAGCAATTAACTCTTTACCTGTGCCTGTTTCACCAACGAGTAATATTGAAGAATCGAGTAGTGCCATGCGTTTAGCTTCTCTGATCACTTTTCGCATGGCACCACTGCTCGCCTGAATACCGGCAAAATTATTTTCGTTAGCTTGTTTAAAGGCACTAATTTGTTGCCCTAAACGCGCTTCAGATTTAAGTATAAGTACAGCGCCTGCTAATACTTCTTCACCATCACTATCAGAAACATGAATGGGCATAATATCAGCCACAAAATCATCTTCTTGGATTTTAACTCGACGAGTTTGAGCAAGTACTTCTTTAGAGTCTAACCAACGAAGGAAGTTAAAGCCTTTTAGCCAATTACCTATTTGATCGCCTATTAATTCTTTTTCGCTACAACCAATAGTTAAAGAAGCAACCGTATTGATCATACGGATATTGCCTTTAGCATCTATTGAAATAAATGGATCAGGAAAAGTTTTAATTAAAGTTTCTAATTCATGACGTTCGCGTTCAAACGGCATAAAAGGTGTAGTTTTTACATCAATAACTCCGTCAATTAGACGAAGACGCGGCATAAAAGACTGTAACTCAGAGAATTCAAGATCTGGAATGTGTATATAAATTTTTCCTGGACGCTTTAATTCAATTCCTCTGAGATCGATTTCTCGCTCAACAAATATCATCAAAACTTCTTGGGCTATACCGACACGATCTTGACAACCAATTTCCAAACGCATGAAGTATCCTCAAACGGCAAATTACAGCGATATCACTAAGTGATATTATTTATTTTGGCTATTGTAAACTAATACTTACAATAAAAAAAAGCCCCCTATTATAGGGGGCTTATTTAATGAGTGTAAGTAAATATTACAGAAGTTGATCAGTTTTTGCTGCACAAATAAAATCATTCTTATGCAATCCCTTAATAGCATGGGTCCACCACGTAACTGTAACCTTGCCCCACTCTAATAATATTGCAGGATGATGAAATTCTGCTTCCGCTAATTCTGATACTTTGTTTGCAAATGCCCAAGCAAGTTTATAATTTTTAAATGTATAAACTCGCTCTAACATCATAATTCCGTCTCTCACTTCAGGCACCCAATCAGGCAGTTGTGACATTAACTGGTGCAATTCTTCCTCGCTCACTTTAGGAGCATCAACATGACAAGCTTCACATTGTTGAGTTGATAATTCTGACATAATATATTCCTTAGCTCGCAATTTGTTCTTCTTTAGGTGGAAATTTAGCAGGGTGTAGACCAAGTGATTTTGCTTGTTCAACAAATGCTAATATATCTTCGACTTCATATTTTCTAATATTATCTAAGTCACTTACTTTAGTTAACGTATAATAGATAGGTTGAATGATATCAATACGATACGGTGTTCTTAATACATCAAGCACATCTAATTTTTTTCGTTCAACTTTGTCACTGGTTAACGCATATTCAGTTTCGGTAGGTGATGAAATAATACCACCGCCATAAACACGTAAACCTTTTGGAGTTTCTAGTAAGCCAAATTCGACCGTAAACCAATATAAGCGAGCTAAAAATACGCGTTGCTCTTTGGTTGCATTCAACCCCATTTGACCATAGGCCTGAGTATAGTCGGCAAATGACGAATTAGTTAACAATGGGCAATGCCCGAATATTTCATGAAAAATATCAGGCTCCTGCAAATAATCAAACTCTTCCCTTGTTCGAATAAATGTAGCAACAGGAAATTTTCTTTCTGATAGCAAACGGAAAAACTCCCCAAAACCTATCAACGCAGGTACAGGAGCACACTCCCACCCTGTTGTTTCTCGTAGTACTTTACTGACATCTTCCAATTGAGGAATACGATCTGTGGGTAAATTTAACTTTGCTAACCCTTCATTATATTCATCACAAGCGGTGTTTTTAATATTAGCTAGTTGTCGTGTAATCAACTCATGCCATATTTTATTTTCTTCATCACTCCAATCAATATTACCGTGTTCATCCGCAACCTTGGAAACATATTGAGTTGCCTTAGCCATAAACTTTTCCTTTTATTTCACACTCAATTAGTAATGCTTAAATAGAATTTACTAAGTAAAACTAGATATAGCCCCATCCATTTATTAATGTTAAATTTATTTGAATCGACTATTTTTATTGAGACACAAGAAAACTTGTCACATTAGTTACTATAATAATCCTAGATTACATTAAATTGCACTAAACACTAGACAGGTTGTTTTTTAAGCGGGTGATGAATTTGTATCATAAAAATTACACTAAAATGTATGCCATCGATAGGGTATTGATTCTGTTATAAATATGTAAATTTAAGTTAATAGCTAAATGCTCAGTCCATCATACATTCAGCTATTTCTATCAGAATTTGGCAAGGGTATATTAGGTAAAGCTTACGGAGCCGATTTTTTATTTAATAAGCCTTTAATTTGACCTATCACTTTAGCTCTTACAGCTTTTAATTTAGGTTGTTCTTCGTGAAAAGGAATAGGTCTGCATACTTGCATTGCTTTTAGTCCTAATCGGGCTGTTAGCATTCCAGCCCCTAATCCTTGAGCTAATCTCCCTGAAAGTTTAGCTAACATATCTGCACCGAGTAAATCAGCTCCTACGTCAGTAATCAACTCGCTTGCACCAGCGTAAACCATATTTTTAAAAGTTTGTTTAATCAGTTTAATTCGACTCCAATAACTAATTTTCATACCATACAATGCGGCAATTTCATTAATCATTTTAGTATTACGCCAAAACATTAATAGCATATCTAAAATTGCGATAGGACTTAAAGCAACTAATACTGCCGCTTCTGTAGCATGTTTACTAATTCTATCTAGAGCTTTTTGATCAACAATTGATAAGACTTGTCTTGAATATAAAGTCAATATTTCTTTATCTGTTAATTCTTTATGTTCATCCGCTGACCATTGCTGTTCTTGCTCACTTAAAATGTCACAAGGTAACTGGGCACTAATTTTTTTACATAAATTATGAGCACTATCGATCGTGTCTTCTTGATAAATATGCTCAGCTTGCTTTTGCAAACGTTGGCGTTGTTTATACTGTTTTAAGCCTCGATACTCCCTAAATAGATAACCGCTTGCAATAATCGAAACCAAACCAAGTAATGTAGCGTAGATACTCGTTAAGAAAGGGCTTTGCTGAAACCCTTGAATAAAGAAGTCGACAGTTTCATAAACTACAAGTCCAGAGAAAACGAATCCAGTAGCACGCCATAGCCAATTAGGCTTGCTCACGGTGATTAAATTTATATTTTCATCTACTGGTTCACTTTCTTCTGCTTGCCAAGCCGTGTTCTCAATAACAACTTGTTCTTGTGTCGCTGGTAACTCTTTCGTTTGACTACCTAGTTCTTCAAATAGAATTTGCTGTTGATATTTTGTTTTATCTTCGCTCACTTTATTTTATCTCCCAACAAAAATTGCAACACCTGATCCATCCTTAAATGTGGTAAACTTTCATGGCTATCTACTCGTGCTAATGGTGAAAAACCGATAAAATTAAATTTATTCTCTTGCCAATAATTAGCTTGTGGGAGCTTGTTAGGGACTGTACCTGGGAATAAAGTGATGAGTTTACCATCACTCGCTCGATTTCCCTGAATCACAGGAAGATCAACTCCTTGGTGTTGTGCTTTGCCAACATTTGTAGACTTAACCGAGGCTATAGCTAATGTTTTCATTTCAATTTCATCGAAACTTAATTGATGCTTTGTTTTATAGACTAACTGATTCAGTAATGCGGTCAGGTTACCATGTTGTTCAGGGGTAATATGGTCGGCTTTAGTTGCAGCAAATAAAAGTTTATCAATACGAGGGGAAAATAAACGCCTTAATAAACTAGATTGCCCATAGTTAAAACTTTCCATAATCATGTTAATAGCTTGTGTTAAATCTTGAAAACTATCAGGACCATTATTAAGCGGTGTTAAGCAATCAGCTAACACTATTTGACGATCAAAATGAATAAAGTGTTCTTGATAAAATTTTCTAACTACCCTCTCTTTATATTCAATATATCGTGCACGCAACATACCTATCAAACTGTCTTCTTTAGCATTTTGATAGTCATCTTTGTCTAATTGATTAAAACAGGTATACGGAAAAAACTGTAAAATAGGTGCGTCAGCTAAGTCACCGGGTAAAATAAACCGCCCGGGTTGAATTACTGACAAACCTAATTTATGACGGAAAATCATCAATAAATTTGTATAGTCATGCGCTAAATCAGCTAATAATTGTTCATCAACAGGTGCTAGTGGATCAAGCTGCTTTATTTTATCTAAAAAAACTTGGGCATAAGAAACTCTTGGCGCAGTAGTTAACAGCTCAGTTGTAAATTCTGACCACTCTTCATAGGTTAAATTAAGGATAGGTAAATCTAGCAGCCACTCTCCAGGATAATCGGTAATATCGATAGTAAGGGTCACGGTATCTGTTGCATATTTAATCAAGCTGTCCTGCGGTTGATATCTTAATGCTAGACGCAATTCACTAATACCATTAGTAGGTTCAGGCCAACTAGGTGGTTGTTCACTAAAAGCTTGCATTGCTCTGTCATATTCAAAGCGACCAATATGTAAATGTTTCTGCGGTACTCTTTTCGCTGCAATGAAGTTACCTTGATGAACCACATTAAAAAAGCTTAATTGCGAATGGCTACCTTCATTAATCAGTTGATTTACAAAACTGGTAATAAACGCCGTTTTACCACTACGACTAAGCCCTGTAACAGCCAAATTTATATGTTGATCAAAGGTACGGTTGACGATATCCGTTGCTTTGCGTTTTAATTTTTCAATTTTTTTCTTTGATAATAACGACAAAGTAATAATCCGTAATTTATAGCAATAACTTTAGCTATTTCGACAAAACAGAATAAATAATATCGACTTTTGTTAAAATATAACAGTATTTTAGGCATTTTTAGTTTAATAAAAAAGCGGCCTGAACCGCTTAAATACTAATGCTATCTTATTACAGTTTATTTATTTCACGTGAGACAGTAAATTCTGGTGACGTTACGTAACGTTCAATTTTTTGTAGCTCTTTTTCTAAAGAGTTAAATTTAGATGAAATATCCCTAAAGGCTTGTTTGGGGGGCTCACCCGCTTGCCATATTCGTGATTTAACTTTTATAGATTCACTAACAAACTCCGCTGATGTTGCGTTATTAGCTTGCGAATATTCACTGTTTTTCTTACCTAAGTTACTGCCTTTTTCCCCAGGTTTTTTATCAAGAATAAACCAGCCTGCAATATAAATAACAACGAACCATCCCATACCTAAAAGGACACCCGATACAACTAAAATTCTGACTAACCAAGTTTCCCAGCCGAAGTAATCTGCCAGTCCCGCACAAACACCTGCAATTTTTCCTTTACTTGGTATACGAAACAATTCACCACGACTAAAAGTACTCATACTTTGTTCCTCCAATCAGGGGTCTCCACATCTAAAATCGCTTCTAGCGTTTTAATTCTGTCAGCCATTTTATCTGCTGATTCAGATAACTCTGTTAATCGATGAAAATCCTCCTCAGTTAACCCTTGGCTAATTTGACTCTTACTACGGTAATGTAGAACTAACCAGATAGGTGCTACTATGACCAAAAAGATGATTAAGGGCGGAAATAAAAAGTCTTCCATTGTTTTTCTCCTAAAATCGCGCTGAATTCGCTTACATTAATTTTTAGGGTCTATATTATGCTCTTGTTAGCTAAATAAACACAGACCCAATTATTTACTTAGTCTTTTTACTAGACTTCATTGTAGCTTTTAATTGCGCTAATTCTTCATCAATAATCTCATCACCTTCTAGTTCAGCGATTTCATCCGCTAACGACTTGCTACCTAAATCATATGATTCAACTTGCGCTTCAAGGTCATCTATTTTACGTTCATAACTGTCAAAACGGCTTAAGGCGTCATTAACTTTATCGCTATCGATGTTACGTTTTACTTTTAAACGAGAACTTGCTGTTTTTTCTCGCATAATAATCGCTTTTTGACGTGCTTTCGCATCGGCTAACTTATCTTGTAGTTGAGAGATCTCGTCTTGTAACTTAGTAATATGCTCATCAACATGTGATAATTCATCAACTAATGATTGTGAACTCTCAATACACTTTTTCTTTTCTACCAGTGCTGCTCTTGCTAAATCTTCTCGACCTTTATTTAAGGCTAATTCAGCTTTTTCCTGCCATTGCTCTGCTTCTTGTTCAAAACGTGCTGCTTGGCGCGTTAATTCTTTTTTATCTGCTAAAGTTTTAGCTGAAGATGAGCGTACCTCTACTAATGTATCTTCCATCTCTTGTATAATAAGACGAACCATTTTTGCTGGATCTTCAGCTTTATCTAATAAGCTATTGATATTAGAGTTAATAATATCGGTAAACCTTGAAAAAACACCCATAACTTCTTCCTCTATAAAATAATAAACTTGTCAGTGGTTATACTGTACTATTCATGTTTTACGCCAACTTTTAATTTTATAATAATCTATTGTTTTAAATGACTTTATTTTATTTTTAAAAAATACTTCAAACTAGACGATTAATAAAATACACTATTTGTTAGTGAAATATACTAATAATTAGGTCAAGCATGTCACGCTTCAGTCAACAAGATAATCTAATTGGACAATCAAATAGTTTTCTCGAGGTTTTAGAGCAAATTTCGCAAGTCGCCCCTTTAAGTAAGCCGGTACTCATTATCGGTGAGCGAGGAACAGGAAAAGAACTTGTTGCGGCTCGCCTTCATTACCTATCAAAGCGTTGGGATCAAAGTTACTTAAAGCTTAATTGTGCTGCACTTAATGAAAATCTGCTAGAAAGTGAATTATTTGGTTATGAAAGTGGCGCTTTTACTGGTGCTAACAAACGCCATGAGGGGCGTTTCGAGCGGGCAGATAAAGGCACTTTATTTTTAGATGAGATCGCTAATACTAGTGGGCTGATACAAGAAAAGTTATTACGTGTAGTTGAATATGGCGAATTTGAGCGTGTAGGTGGTTCAAGAAGCCTAAAAACCAATGCTCGATTGATTGCTGCAACGAATGAAGATTTACCTTCTATGGCAGAAGCAGGAGAGTTTAGAGCTGATTTACTCGACAGGTTAGCATTTGACGTTATCACTCTTCCTCCCCTAAGAGAACGTGTTGAAGATATATTAATGCTTGCTGAGCACTTTGCCATTAATATGGCTAGAGAACTCGAGTTTGAACTTTTTAGTGGATTTACAGAAAAAGCCAAACGCGCTTTGCTTGAACATCATTGGCCGGGGAATATTCGTGAATTAAAAAACGTTGTTGAACGTAGCGTTTATCGCAGTAATAATCCTCACTTACCTGTACATGAACTGATTATTGATCCTTTTGAATCACCTTACCGACCTAGTAAGCGAGTAAAAACGCAAGATCGAGTCGTTAAAGTTTCTTCATCTAATGGTACAAATGCTTCAACAGCAACTGATAATGAAACACTAGCAGAGCCAAATTATTCTCCTAGTGTTTCTACTAAACAAATATTAGAGTTTCCGCTGTCATTAAAGTCATTATCGCAAAATTACGAAGTAGAACTTATTCAGTCAGCATTAGAAAACTGTCAATATAATCAAAAGAAAACAGCCGATGCGTTAGAATTGACCTATCATCAATTAAGAGGCTATTTAAAAAAATATAACTTATTAGACTCGAGTCCACTCGAGGAAGAGTAACCGTCAATGGGCGTTTTTTTGTCAATACAAGAACAAACGACTGTGCGAACGTTGTTTGCACTACTTAGCTTTTTATCACTCTATGGATGTGGTTATGATGAAAACATTTCATTAAATAATAAAAGTATTGTTTATTGTAGCGAAGGTGTGCCAGAAGGTTTTAACCCGCAAACAGTAACTTCTGGGGTAACAATCGATGTGACTTCAAATCAACTCTACAATAGACTCATCACGTATGATAAAGATGAAACCACTATAATTCCTGCACTTGCAAAATCTTGGCATGTAACTAAAGATGGGAAAAAAGTGACTTTTTATTTAAGGCGAGATGTTAACTTCCATCAAACTAACTACTTTACCCCAACTCGGACACTAAACTCTGATGATGTTATTTTTAGTTTTGAGCGTATTTTAAATAGTGAACATCCATACTATATTAGTGCTGGTGGTAAGTTCCCTTTCTTTCAAAGTGTAGAGTTTGGTAAGTTAATTAATAATATTGAAAGAATTAATGACTATACTGTTAGGTTCAACTTGAATCAGGCTGATAGTACAATATTAGCGAATTTAGCCAGTGATTTTGCCATAATTTTATCAAAAGAATACGCAGATACTTTAGCTCAATATAACTTTCATACAAATATTGACAGTTCGCCTATTGGCACCGGTCCATTTAAACTAAAAAGCTATAGAGCCGGCTCTTACATTAAATATGTTCCTCATGAGAGTTATTGGGGGAACAAATCAACTATTGAACAATTAATTTTTGATATAACACCAAATAGTTACACCCGCTTAACTAAGCTATTAGCTAAAGAATGTGATATTATTTCCTACCCAATTGCTCATGAAAAAATAGATCAGCGCCCCGATCTCACCTTAGACGAAAAAACATCTTTTAATATTGGCTATTTAGGTTTTAACACCCAAAAGCCGCCATTTAACAATAAAGTAGTGCGTAAAGCTATTGCACACGCTATTAATAAGCAGGCTATTTTAGAAACCGTTTATTTCTCACAAGCTGAGAATGCATCAACTATCATTCCCAAAACATCATGGGCTTATGACAGTACTATTCAAACACCTGAATACTCTATTGAACAAGCAAAGAAATTACTTGCACAGGCCGGTTTTGAAGGTGGCTTTGAAATGGATTTATGGGCAATGCCTGTTCAACGTCCGTATAACCCAGACGCTCGAACCATGGCTAAACTAATCCAAGCCGATTTAGCCAAAGTGAATATTAAAGTTAATATAATAAGAGATTATGAGTGGTCTAAATTTCTAGGTTTACTTGCAGAAGGTAGGCACCAATCAGTATTATTAGGATGGTCTGCAGATCACCCAGATCCTGATAACTTTTTTACGCCACTATTAAGTTGTGCTTCAGCGCTTACCGGTAATAATCGTACATTTTGGTGTAATGGTGAATTCGATAATATACTCGCTAATGCTTTGTTAATTAATGACATAGCCCAACGTAAACGCTATTACAAAGAGGCATTAAGTATTCTCGCCGATGAAATGCCACTCATTCCGATTGCTCACTCAAAACGCTATCAAGCACGTAAAAAAATCGTAAAAGGCGAAATATTAAATGCTTTTGGTGGAATCGACTTTACCAATGTGAGTAAAAATTAAGATGCTAATATTCTCACTTAGACGCTTAAATCTATTCTTATTTACGATCATTTTACTCACCTTATTATCTTTTAGTCTGAGCTTTCTATTTCCTGGAAATCAATTAGTTAACATTTCAGGGCAAGTCAATGCAACCGATGAACAGCTAGCCATCATAGGTGAGTCATACAACCAAGGAGGCTCTTTAATTAGTCAGTATTTCGCCTATTTAAGCCATATACTTAGTGGCGATATGGGCTTATCAATGTCAAGCCAAACACCTATTTTTAATGAAATTTTAATCCATTTACCTGCAACAATAGAGCTAACTTTAGTCGCATTAATTATTGCGATGGCCTTTGGTATCCCTTTAGGTTTTATTGCTGCGATTAAACACCGAAGTAAAGTTGATGACACAGTTTTAACAATTTCAATGCTCGGATATTCGATCCCTGTTTTTTGGTTAGGTTTATTAGTCATACTCATTTTTTCAATTCAGTTAGGTTGGTTTCCTTCCTCAGGCCAAATAAGTTTGCTTTTTGAAATAGAACACGTAACAGGCCTACTACTAATCGACATTATGCTTAGCGATGATCCTTTTAAATGGCAAGCATTTCAAAATGCATTAGCTCACCTAGTACTTCCTGCTGTTGTTGTCGCCTTAGCGCCTGCTACCATTTTCATTCGCCTGGCACGAACTGCGATGATGCAGGTATTAGAAAGTCATTATATAAAAGCGGCAAGTGCAAAAGGACTTTCATTTAGGCAAATAATCTATCGTCACGCTATTCGTAATGCTATGGTTAATGTTATACGAGATGTGGGTCTACAATTTGCTAATTTAGTCACTCTTGCGATGGTTACCGAAGTTATTTTTAGTTGGCCTGGCATTGGACGCTGGTTAATTGAAAGTATCTATCAACGTGACTTTACTGCTATTCAAGGAGGGTTATTAGTGCTTTCTAGCTATATTTTTATTGTTCATATTTTGACTGATTTTATCTACGCTGGACTTAACCCTATAGCGAGAGGAAAAAAATATGGGTCGTGAAAAAACCTATCAAGAAGAAGAGTTCCCAACACCTCTTTTACAGCTTTGGTACAACTTTAAACAAACACCCGTTGTAATGATCGGTTTTGGCTGTTATTTATTTTTAATTATTTTAGCTATTTTCGCTCCTATCATTACGCCTTATTCTTCAATAGAAAACCATTTAGATCATTTATTACTACCACCTTCATGGCATGAAAATGGAGATGTTAGCTTTTTACTAGGTACCGATAATTTAGGGCGAGATATGTTATCTCGGCTTATGCACGGCGCCTCTTTAACTTTCGGTTTAAGTTTTATTGTTGTATTAATATCATTAGCGATTGGGGTTATCATTGGCTCAATCTCGGCCTTAACCAAAGGCGTAAAATCAAGTTTCTTAAATCATTTTTTAGATGTTATTTTATCAATACCTTCTTTATTACTTGCTATCGTTATCGTCGCTATTTTAGGACCTGGCCTGAGTAATACTTTATGGGCAATTGTGATGGTATTAATACCACAATTTATTCATATTACACGTAATGCAGTTAAAGAAGAGTTTAGTAAAGATTATGTATTAGCGTCTAGACTAGACGGAGCAAGTTCAATCCGTATTTTACATTATTCAATTTTCCCGAATATTATCGAGAAATTAATTAGTCAAGCAACATTAGCTCAGTCTGCCGCTATTCTTGATATTGCGACACTTGGATTTTTAGGATTAGGCGCTCAAATTCCAATGTCAGAATGGGGAGCAATGCTTGCAAATGGTATAGAATATTTTTATATCGCGCCATGGACAGTATATTTACCCGGTTTAGCTATTTTATTTGCTGTGGTTGCAACCAATTTAGTTGGTGAAGGTATGCGTCATGCACTAAAACAAAGAAAAGAAAGCTAATGAATTTACTCGACGTAAGAAATCTATCTATAGAATTACTAACTAATAATAAGCCTATTCTTGCAGTTGATAAAGTTAGCTTAACCATAAAAGAAGGAGAAGTTAGAGGTTTAGTAGGTGAATCTGGCTCAGGTAAATCGTTGTTAGCTCAAGCCATTATGGGGGTTTTAGATGAAAAGTGGCATGTAGATGCTGATCGATTTCATTGGCGAGGTAATGACTTAATGCGCTTATCAGCGGAAGAACGCAAAAGCATTATTTCAAATGATGTCGCGATGATTTTTCAAGAACCTATGGCGTGTTTAGATCCAACAGCAACTATTGGTGAACAGTTAGAAGAAGCTGTAGACCAACAACAATTTGAAGGTTTTTTTTGGAAAAAACGTCAACAGCGTAAACTTGAAGCAATTAATTTATTGCATAAAGTTGGCATTAAAAATCATATCCAATGTTTGAAAAGCTACCCTCACCAGTTAACAGAAGCTCTGTGCCAACGAGTAATGATAGCTATGGCCTTAGCTAAAAAGCCTTTGTTATTAATCGCCGATGAGCCAACTGCTGCGATGGAAAGCACTAATCAAGGGCAAATATTTCGTTTATTAGCAAGTTTAAATCAACTTAAAAACATGTCTATTTTATTAATTAGCCATGATCTTGAAAACGTTACCCACTGGACCAACACCATTACAGTAATGTATTCAGGACAATTTGTTGAAGCGGGTACAACTGATCAAATATTCAAGCAGCCATTTCACCCTTACACTCGTGCATTAATCGACAGTAGCCCCACAGCAAATATTCATATTCCCACCAAATCTAGGTTGATGACATTGCCTGGAAGTATTCCGGTACTTCAGCACTTACCTATAGGCTGTCGTTTAGGGCCTAGATGTCCTAGAGCTCAGCGTGAATGTGTAAATTCACCCAAAGCAAAGAATCACCAAGGACATCAAGTTAGCTGCCATTTTTCACTAAAAGGGAGTTATTAATATGACAGATCTTTTAGAAGTTACTAATATAAGTAAAGCTTATAAATTACCTAGTCGGTGGTTTAAAAAACGATATATTCATGCCTTAGAGCCTATCTCATTTCAAATACAGGCACATAAAACCCTAGCTATTGTTGGAGAAACAGGCTCAGGAAAGTCTACTCTTGCCAAATTATTAGTTGGCGCTGAAACCACAACAACCGGTGAAATAAAGCTAAACGGACAAAGTTTACATCAAGGAAACTTTAAACAACGCTGCCAACATATTCGTATGATATTTCAAGACTCTGGTACAACGCTAAACCCAAGCTTAACGATACAACAGCTACTTGATGAGCCTTTATGTTTAAATACCGACTTAAATGAAGAAGAGCGTGTGCAATTAATCAGAGAAACATTACATAAAGTAGGATTACTTGCTGAACATATGAATTTTTACCCTCATATGTTTTCAGGAGGTCAGAAACAACGTGTTTCACTTGCAAGGGCTATTATTTTAAAACCACAAGTTGTTATCCTTGATGAAGCTCTAGGGGCATTAGATCCATCTTTACGCTCACAGATGATTAACTTACTACTCGATTTGCAACAACAAATGGGGCTTGCCTATATTCTCATAGGTCACAATTTAGGTATAGTTAGACATTTCAGTGACGATATTATCGTCCTATGCCAAGGACAAGTTGTAGAGCAAGGTAAAACACTTAATGTTCTCAATAAACCTAAGCATAAATACACTAAAAAGCTTATTATGAGCCAACAGTACCAACTAATTCATCGCTAAGAAATGTCATAGTGCACATAAAAAAGCAGCGACTATATCGCTGCTTTTTTGATTAACTGAAAATAATTTGTTGTATTATTATTTTCAGTTAAAAAGTGTTAGTCCGCTGAATTTTATTCAGCTGAAACAACCAATTCACGTTGAGTGATTTTAGCTTGCTCACGTAACACATCAACAAAACTTTTATAAGCAGATTGTGCTAATTGTTGTGTTTGTTGTTGTGAAAAGTTAGGGCTTACTGATGACTCACCTTCTTTAACTGCTTGTAACTCAACTAAGGCTATATCTCCATTACTCATAGTTACCGTTGTTGCAGATTTATTGCCCGATTTTGGATGAGGCAATTTAAAAGATTCAGTAACAATATTAGAATCAAGTTCAGCACCATATCTAGCAACATCAGTTTTCACTTCAAAGCTCGCATTAACTGAGGCAAGCTGTTCGGTTATATCTGTTCCTGTATTAAAAGCATTTAATAACTCTTGAGCAACATTCTGCGCCTTTTGCGTCGCTTTTTCTGCGATCAACATTGACTTAATCTGCTCTGATATTTCGGCTAATGGTTTAATATTTTCTGCTTGGTATTCATTTGCTCTTAACACAACAGCTAATGAATCGTTAACTTCAATAATGTCAGAATTTAAACGCTCTTTAACAACTAAATCTGAAAAAGCAACGTCGATGACTTTTGCATTATCAAAAGGTGCAATATTACCAAAGCGAGACAACCACTCAGATGTTTTAACTTCTAATCCTACAGCATCTGCAGCATCTTCTAAGCTATCTGGAAACTCAAAGCTTAAACGTGCCATTTCTTGTTGTAATTCAAAAAACTTATCTTCAGCTTTTTGCTTACTAACCACTAATTCAATCTCATCTTTTACATCAGAAAATGCTTTAACATGCTCCGCTTTAACTTCTGTCAGCTTAATAATATGAAAACCAAACTCTGTTTCAACAACATCTGAAATATTACCAACTTCAGTTAATGCAAATGCAGCTTCATCAAACGCTTCTTCCATAACACCTGGTTCAATCCATTCAAGATCGCCACCATTTTCACCACTAAACGTATCTGCCGAGAATTCTTTTGCCAACATAGCAAAATCATCACCCGCATTTGCTTTTGCTAATACGTCAGAAATTTTTTGCTTAGCTGCTGCTTCATCATCACCAATTTCAACTAAAATATGTGAGAAGCGTTTTTGCTCTTTTTGTTGGTACTTAGCAATATTCTGTTGATAATATTGTTCAAGATCAGCTTGTGTAATTTCAACTTTCTCAGCTATATCGTCAACACTTAATGCAATATAGTTAACTTTAATTTTTTCTTGATTTTGAAAGCGAGTTTGATTGTTTTGATAATATTCATTGATATCTTGATCTGTTACTTCTACATCCGCTTTAAATTGCTCAGCTGAGATACTTGCAAAACGTATATCACGTTTCTGATTTTGCAAAGCCGTTAACTGTTTCTCTTGATAAGGTAAGCTGAACTCACTTGCTAACAAAGCTTGGTTTAATTGACGACGCGTCATTTCAACACGAAGGTAGTCACGAAAATCTGAAGATTGGTAAAAACCAGCTTGATTAATTAACGCTAAATAACGGTTATTATCAAACTTGCCATCAACTTGAAATTCTTCCATTTCGCGAATGGTTGTTTTAATGCGCTCATCTGAAACACGCAGTGCTAAATCATCAGCGGCTATATCAATTAATTTTTCGTTAATTAGATTATCTAAAACACCTTTACGGAAATTAGCCATGTAATTCGCATCAGCTGATAAGGTATCAAACATATCACCAAACTGCTGAGCCATTCGGTTACGTTGATTTTGATAGGCCTTTTCAAAGTCTGCTTGTGATATTTTAACGTCATTAACTTGTGCAACGGACGTATCAACCGAATTGGTGTAGCTACCGATACCAGCAAAGGCAAACGTTAACATAACAAGACCAAGTATGACTTTAGCAATCATTCCTTGTGAATTTTCTCTAATATTCTCTAACATTTTTTTCTCTATTTACACTCGGGTGTGTTGTCTGCGCGCGATTTTAACAGATGCTGAGTTATGGTTGAAGTAAGCAATGATAAAAATCGGTAAAAAAGTATTATGTACAGCCTATATTATAAAATTATATAAGGCTAGATAAACAAAAGACCACCTTATAGGTGGCCTTTGAAAATCTTACAGATAACTGTGATTAGTTACATGCATCTTTTAAAGCTTTACCGGCTTTGAAAGATGGGATTTTAGCTGCAGCAATTTCAATTGTTGCACCAGTTTGTGGGTTACGACCAGTACGTGCAGCACGGTCACGTACAGAAAAAGTACCAAAACCAACTAAAGCAACTTGCTCACCGCTTTTCAACTCTTCCGTTACAGCTTCAATAAATGAATCCAACGCACGGCCAGCAGCAGCTTTAGAAATGTCAGCACCAGCAGCAATTTTCTCGATTAATTGAGATTTATTCACAGTATATTCCCCTTCAAAGTTTATTATTCAGCGCTATCTTTTATTTTTAGCGTCCTGCCGAGACTTTATAACAAGCTTCTTTTCGAACATCAAGCGCTGAGTTAAAGAAATTCCAAATAAAGATAATTTAATTTATCTCTTCTAGACCCCTTATTAACATTGGGGTCTAGCGATTCAGCTCCATTAACTTACCACGTTTTATTTATTTGGAAAGCCTTTATTGCAATTTTTTTCAATTTTTTGTGTTTTTTTTGCCTTTTTTAACAAAAAAACAACGATTTCACCTTAATTAGTCAGCTTTCTTCCATTTTTCAACTGGTTGCTCTAATGCAATATTTAATACGTCATCAATCCATTTAACTGGGTGAATGGATAAATCAGCTTTAACATTGTCAGGAATTTCAGCTAAATCTCTTTCATTATCTTTTGGAATAATAACTGTTTTTATACCACCACGGTGCGCCGCTAATAATTTTTCTTTCAAGCCACCAATAGCAAGCACCTCTCCTCGTAGAGTTATTTCACCAGTCATTGCAACATCAGCTTTAACTGGATTTCCTGTTAAGCTAGACACTAGCGCAGTGCACATACCAATACCTGCACTAGGTCCATCTTTAGGGGTAGCTCCTTCAGGGACATGCACATGAATGTCTCTTTTTTCGTAAAAATCGTCATTAATACGAAGTTTTTCCGTTCGACTTCTGACTACTGTCATTGCAGCCTGAATTGACTCTTGCATTACATCACCCAACGAACCGGTATAGGAAAGCTTGCCTTTACCTGGAACAGATGCTGTTTCGATAGTTAACAACTCTCCACCAACCTGTGTCCATGCTAAGCCAGTTACAAGCCCTACTCTGTTTTCAGTATCTGCCTTACCATAATCGAAACGTTGCACACCTAAATATTCCGATAAATTATCTTGGGTAATCGTAACCTTTTTTAATGACTTATCTAATAATATCGCTTTTACCGCTTTACGACATAGTTTAGATATTTCACGCTCTAAGCTTCGTACACCAGCCTCTCTAGTGTAATAACGAATAATCCCCATAATGGCGCTGTCATCAATTTCTATCTCTTTTTCTTTAAGGCCATTGCGTTCTATTTGTTTCAACAATAAATGACGTTTAGCTATATTAAGCTTTTCATCTTCGGTATATCCTGATAAACGAATAACTTCCATTCGGTCAAGCAATGGGCCAGGAATATCCATACTATTTGAAGTTGCAACGAACATAACATCGGAAAGATCATAATCGACTTCAAGATAATGATCATTAAAACTACTATTTTGTTCAGGATCTAACACTTCAAGCAGTGCTGATGCAGGATCTCCACGCATGTCTGATGCCATTTTATCTATTTCATCAAGCAAAAATAATGGATTTTTTACACCTACTTTGGCTATTTTTTGAATCAACTTACCCGGTAGCGATCCAATATAGGTTCGTCTATGTCCTCTAATTTCTGCTTCATCACGCACACCACCTAATGCCATGCGTACATATTTACGACCAGTTGATTTAGCAATTGACTGACCTAGAGAGGTTTTACCAACCCCAGGAGGACCCACTAAACATAATATTGGTCCTTTTAATTGACTAACACGTTGTTGAACCGCTAGATACTCAATAATACGTTCTTTAACTTTTTCAAGACCATAATGATCTTGCGCTAATACATCCTCAGCAAGTTTTAAATTACGTTTCAGTTTACTGCGTTTTTTCCATGGAACACTAATCATCCAGTCAATATAGCTTCTAACAACCGTCGCTTCCGCTGACATTGGTGACATCATTTTTAATTTCTTTAATTCCGCTAACGTTTTATCTTTAGCTTCTTTGGGCATTTGAGCTTCATTGATTTGTTTTTCAATTTGCTCAACTTCGTTACTTCCCTCTTCATCATCGCCTAATTCTTTTTGAATAGCCTTCATCTGTTCATTCAAATAATATTCACGTTGACTTTTTTCCATTTGCTTTTTAACGCGAGTACGAATTTTTTTCTCTACTTGTAGTAGATCAATTTCACCTTCCATGAGCGCCATTAAATATTCAAGTCGCTCAGTCACACTAGTGATTTCTAATACTTTCTGTTTATCTGTTAATTTTAGTGGCATGTGAGCAGCCATAGTGTCTGCAAGCTGTTCTGCATCATCAATACCTGCTACAGACGTTAAAACTTCTGGAGGGATTTTTTTATTAAGTTTTACATACCCTTCAAACTGCGAGATAGCAGAGCGTACAAGTATTTCTACATTGTCATCATCAATATTTTCTAATGCAAGATAGTCAATATCTGCTGTGAAGTGTTCCTGAGTATCAACAAAAGCGGTAATTTTAGCTCGACGCACTCCTTCAACTAACACTTTAACAGTACCATCAGGTAATTTGAGCATCTGTAAAATGGTAGCTACAGTACCTGTTTCATATACGTCGTCAGTATTAGGATCATCAACAGCTGCATCTTTCTGTGCTACTAAAAATACTTGTTTATCTCCTTCCATTGCAATATCTAAACAACGAATCGACTTTTCTCTACCAACAAACAATGGGATCACCATTTGTGGGTACACTACAACATCACGTAAAGCTAATACGGGGATAGCAGCAACATTCGTGGCTACATCAACTAATTCTTCAGACATTATGGATTCTCTCTTGGAAATCTTATTAGATGCTATACCAACTGAACTAATAAATTAGTCAGTATAGTATTATTACAACTTGGATAAAAAGTATATGGGGATATACTTTTTATCTTTCAAGAAAGAGTAACAAAAAAGCCTAGGAAACTTCGAATTATATCAGCTCAAAAATAAGTTAAGGCCTGAAACTAAAAAACCACGTTGAAACGTGGTTTTTTAGTTTGTTCATAAGTGGTTGGTGTACTAATTTTCTGACGCAGCTTGTTCCTGTGGATTTTCGTAAATAATAATGGGCTTTGATTCACCTTTTATTACTGTTTCATCGACCACCACCTTACTAACATTTTCCATTGATGGTAACTCATACATAGTATCAAGTAATACACCTTCTACAATTGAACGCAAACCACGAGCACCTGTTTTACGTACCATAGCTTTATTCGCGATAGCAAGTAAGGCATCTTTCCTAAACTCTAGTTCTACTTTTTCCATATCGAATAATGCAGTAAATTGCTTAGTTAACGCGTTTTTAGGCTCTTGTAAAATTTGTACTAACGCTTCTTCATCAAGTTCACTTAATGTAGCAACTACAGGTAAGCGTCCTATAAACTCAGGAATAAGCCCGTATTTAACTAAATCTTCTGGTTCAACTTCTTGGAAGCGATCCGTTAATGATTTATTTTTATCGCTACTTTTCACTTCAGCACCGAAGCCAATACCAGTTCCTACTTGGCTACGTTGCTCAACCACTTTATCTAGCCCAGCAAATGCACCACCGCAGATAAATAGAATCTTAGACGTGTCAACTTGCAAAAACTCTTGTTGCGGATGCTTACGACCACCTTGAGGTGGAACAGAAGCAATAGTGCCTTCAATAAGTTTTAGCAATGCTTGTTGGACACCTTCACCAGAAACGTCACGAGTTATGGAGGGGTTATCTGACTTACGTGAAATTTTGTCAATTTCATCAATATAAACAATACCGCGTTGTGCTTTTTCTACATCGTAGTCACACTTTTGAAGAAGCTTTTGAATGATGTTCTCAACATCTTCACCCACGTACCCCGCTTCTGTTAAGGTAGTTGCATCAGCCATTGTAAATGGTACGTCTAATAAACGAGCTAATGTTTCTGCAAGTAAAGTTTTACCACAACCTGTTGGGCCAATTAATAAAATATTACTTTTACCAAGTTCTATACCATTATGCATATCACCATTACGTAATCGTTTATAGTGATTATAAACAGCTACGGCTAGTACTTTTTTGGCATGGTCTTGACCAATAACATAATCATCTAAGCTCTTTCTTATCTCAATAGGGGAAGGCAAAGACTCACTTTCTTGTTTTGGTGCAATTTCTTTTATTTCTTCACGAATAATGTCATTACATAACTCAACACATTCATCACAAATAAATACGGAAGGGCCCGCAATTAATTTGCGCACTTCATGTTGGCTTTTACCGCAAAACGAGCAGTATAATAATTTTCCACTATCACCGTCACCTTTCTTAATATCGGTCATACGGTACCTCTAAACTGTTTGAATTCAATATCTATAGCTTTTAATCTTTCGTAAAACCTACAAATCACACTGTGAAATAATGACAATTTTACTTGTCAGCTCTTTGTTCTAATATGGCATCAACTAATCCATATTCAACTGCGCTTTCAGCACTTAAGAAATTATCACGATCTGTATCAACTGAGACTTTCTCTAATGGTTGACCAGTATGCTCTGCCATTAAACGATTTAATTTATCTTTAATATACAAAATTTCTTTTGCGTGTATTTCAAAATCAGATGCTTGACCTTGAAAGCCACCCAATGGCTGATGAATCATCACGCGAGCATTAGGTAGGCAGTAACGTTTCCCTTTTTCACCGCCTGAAAGCAAAAAGGCTCCCATACTTGCAGCTTGACCAATGCAGACAGTACTTACATTAGGTCTAATAAACTTCATGGTATCGTATATGGCCATTCCTGCTGTGACCGAACCACCTGGAGAATTAATATAAAGATAAATATCTTTTTCTGGACTTTCTGACTCTAAAAATAGTAACTGAGCGACAATAAGATTTGCCATGTGATCTTCTACTTGACCACATAAAAAGATCACTCGTTCTTTTAATAAGCGAGAATATATATCATAAGAGCGTTCCCCTTTAGGTGTTTGTTCAACAACCATTGGTACTAAAGCACTTTCAGTGATATTGGTAAAATCGTGAGAATTATTTTGAGAAGTAAACAACTATTATTTCCTTACTATAAAAAATGGCTTATATGTTTCCATATAAGCCATTTAAGCTATTGCTTAAGCTAATGTCAATGAAAAAGCTTATTTACCTTCAGGATTCATTATATCTTTGAAGCTAGCTTTCTTATCTTTTACTTTAGCACCTTCAACTAATAACTCAACTGCTTGCTCTTCTAAAGCAACATTTTGCATTTGTTGATTTAACTCTTTATTAGTTTTGTAGTACTCAATGACTTCTTGAGGATCTTCGTACGCAGAAGCTGCCGTTTCAATTAATTCATTAACTTTGGCTTCATCAACTTTCAATTCGTTAATTTTAATGACTTCACCAAGTAACAAACCTACTTTAACACGACGTTTAGCTTGCTCTTCAAACATGTCACCTGGAAGTTCAGGCATGTTTTTAGGATCCATTTGACCTGCAAAACGCTGCATCGCTTGTTGACGTAACACATCAATTTCTTGGGCGATTAAAGCACTTGGTAAATCAATTTCGTTGGCTTCTAATAAACCTTCAATCACTTGCTCTTTAACTTTAGCTTTAATTGCTTGATTTAATTCACGAGTCATATTTTTACGTACTTCTTCACGTAAAGCTTCAACACCGCCTTCTTCAATACCAAATAATTTAGCAAATTCTTCGTCAACCGGAGGTAAAACTGGACCTTCTGTTTTAAGAATAGAAATATCAAATTCAGCTTCTTTACCTTTTAGGTTTTCAGCATGGTAGTCTTCTGGGAAAGTAACTTTAATCGTTTTTTCTTCACCGACTTTCATACCAATAATATCAGTTTCAAAACCAGGGATCATACGACTAGCACCAAGTTCTAATTCAAAATTCTCAGCTTTTCCGCCTTCAAATTCTTCACCATTTACGCGGCCTAAAAAGTTAATCGTTAACTTATCGCCCTTTTTGGTTTTACGCTTGTTTTCTTTCCAAGTTTTGTGTTGATTCTGTAAGGTAACAAACATTTCATCTAAATCTTTGTCTGTTACTTCAGCAATAGCACGTTCAACTTTAATTTTATCTAAACCAGATAAGCTCACTTCAGGATAAATTTCAAAAGTCGCTTCAAACTCTAAATCTTTGCCATCTTCGTTGCTTTTAGCAACGAATTGTGGACGACCCGCTGGGTTGATTTTCTCTGCAATGATAGCTTCAACAAAGTTACGTTGCATTACTTCACCCGCGATTTCTTGGCGAACCGATGCGCCATAACGCTTTTGAATAACAGATGGTGGCACTTTACCTGGACGGAAACCGTTTATACGCTGCGTTTTACCAATTTGACGAAGACGGTTTTTTACTTCAACATCCACTTTTTCTGCCGGAACTGAAATAGTTAATCGACGTTCCAAACCTTTTGTAGTCTCTAATGAAACTTGCATTTAATTACCTCAATACTTAGCGTTACTACGCTCTTATATAATGAATCTATCTATAGCGAGCAAAATATTTGCCCTCGCTCATCAGCAAATGCTAGGAGAGCCCGGAAAATCCGAAAAACAGACATTCAGATTAAAAATAATGACGCAGAATTATAGCGGCGCTTTTAGCAAGAGTCGAGCAGAGATCCAAATTAATTTTTTTACACGAACTAAATTTCAATTTATATCAATAAAATTCAAGTAAATAACCCAATAATCCATCCAAATTTAATAACTGAATACTAAAGGAAAATAATCGATATAAGGAGAGTTTTAATCATATATGATCGATATGAATACAGTGTTTCGACTTGCTCTACAAGTTATATGCTAAATGTGAGTAATGGATAATTTAAATATGTAAATAGAGGCAAGTAATAAAGAAGTGGTCGGTGATGCAAGATGACTTCGTACATCCTGTACTTCGCCCTTCGGGTCGCTACGCGTTAAAAATTGTTCCAGACAATTTTTTCGACTTGCTTCGCAAGTTCTTATCTAAATGTAAACAGTGCTTAATTTTAATGAATTAATAAACATTTAAGAAGTGGTCGGTGATGCAAGATTCGAACTTGCGACCCCTTGGACCCAAACCAAGTGCGCTACCAAGCTGCGCTAATCACCGATACATATATGACTTCTGCCAATAAAAAATGGGGTGGCTAAAGGGACTTGAACCCTCGACAACCGGAATCACAATCCGGGGCTCTACCAACTGAGCTATAGCCACCATAATATTTTTTTACGGCACGCCCTGCAAAGTAAAAAATATATAATACAAGACGTTAACATTCTAAATCACAACAAATACCTAAATGCTGTATCCACCCTGCTCAGAACGAGGCGTATATTAATTATCGCCCTTACCAAAGTCAACAACTTTTATGACTAAAACGCATAAATACGCCAAAAAAAAACATATTGACGAGTAATAAGGTAATTTATTGTAAACAATAGAAATTAACCCTATCAAAATCGTTCATTAAACGTCCAAATAAATATTAACCAATAAGTTAGACGTATGGTCTACTTGAAAAGTTTAGCATAGCAAACTATTGATGCGCTTTACTAAGTTATAGAGGTAGCATCATTATATTATACGAGACTAAACGTTTTGATATTTTGGTGAAAAATAAATAAACATATGTAGGTCTATAACGCAAAAAAATCGGTTACAAATACAATTCGAACTATTAATTGCCAAAGGCTTAACTAACTTTAAATGTGATGCTAAAGTAAATAGTCTATTCGACACTCTTGAGTCTCTTAATTTACCTATACTCAGTTAGTTAGTCACTTTAAAATACACTTGCTATACATATAAAGAGAGCCAATTAAAACAGAATAATTTACTTATCTAAAGAAAACCCCAGACTATAAATTACAACCTCTCTGCTTAGATTATAACTAATAGCTGGGCATTACGAATAATCTGATATCAAACTGAAGTTTTAGTGATATTCATCAAATAAATATATTGATATATAAGATAAGCAATAAAACTAATAATTGGAAAAATTATAAAAAGTATTGACCAAACTCTTCTCTGTTTAGCACACCTAACTTTCTTTCTCATAATAAGAATAGGAAGAGCTATTGCAATAAAAAGGGCTATAAATTGTCCTAAAACAAACATAAAATTATCCTCCAGTTAAAGTACAAGTTAAAACCACACGTTCCGACTGCGTATCTGTCGCAGGATGTACAACCTTAGTACAAGACATATTTGCTCGGTTAATACTAGAACCGCTAATTACGAACCCCCAGTTTAACATATAACCAGTAAAGTTGTTCAAAGCATCATCAGAATCAAAGTTTCTTTGCATAGGAGTAGTCCACTCTTTAACATCATCAGGTATTTTAATTACATTGCCATCTTCATCAACATAATACGCTGAGTCGGGTTGATATTCTAATTGAGCATCTAATAGTCGATTAAGTCCTGCTTTATTCGGATCTTTGAGCTTTAATGTTAGCTCCAAATTATCTGCAAACGTAACGACCAATTTATCACCGGTTAAACTATCAGGAATTATACCAATGACATTATCTAACTTTAAAACCATAGAAGACATGCCCAAGACAACACCGTACCAATTATTTAATATCTGTTGGTGAACAGCATTTCTAACAGAAGTAGAGAGTAGGTAATCATAACCGTTGAATGTTGATACAAAGGGATCAGAAAAAAATGAATTAGAAACATTCACTATGTTTGACCATTCATTAGAAACGGAAAGTTCAACTGCGGCAGCTGAAGTTATATATTGTTCCCCTGTAAACGGATTAAATTGCTCAGTGACATTGTATGATTTTACCTGTTTTTTTGTATAATCAAATACATAAACTTTTGTCGGTACAGGTTCTCCTAATTCATAATCAAAACCTATACTTTTAGCCTGTTCATAAGCCGTTTGTTCATACATTGTAGCATTACAATTATTACATCCAATCACATTTAGACTAGTAACTTTGTTATAGCCGTATGACTTTGTAACTTGAATAACACTAAACAACAGAAATAAAGTCAATAAATTAACACATATACTAATTTAATAATTCAGACAATTTTAATAATATCTAGCTTTTGTAGAATCATCTTCCTACATAAAATATTTTTAAAACAAACTTTACGTCAAGCAAATCAATCTAATTAAAATATTATTTAGTAAATACGAATTTAAACACTAAGGGGGTTATTGCAACTGAGGTTCATTAATTGATGTGGTGAAATTAAACATTTGAAAAGGTTAATAGGTCATAAGTGGCACGCCACTCAGGAGTCGAACCTGAGACCCACGCCTTAGAAGGGCGTTGCTCTATCCAGCTGAGCTAGTGGCGCACATTACCTACTGAAGCTAAACTTATTTTAAATGAAACTAAATAAGTTAATAGTGCTATAAAACTAAAAATTATACTTAGTTAAATAACACAAAACTACACTTTATAAAATATATTAAAAAGTGGTCGGTGATGCAAGATTCGAACTTGCGACCCCTTGGACCCAAACCAAGTGCGCTACCAAGCTGCGCTAATCACCGACTTCTAGTTAAAAACATAGCGCTTTCAACGGGTGCGGATATTACCTAGTTGGCAGTTACTCGTCAAACGTTTTTTATAAAAAAATAGCTATTCGTCTACTTTTAAAACAATCAAATGCTTTTAGTATGTTTTTACGCCAGCTAATGATGAAATAATAACACACCACTAAAATGGCATTGTGTATACAATATAATAAAAGACAATTGATCTACATAGCGTATTTTCATCTATGCTCAATTGTGAAACTGTGCGAAAATAAGCTTGTTTTTTAACTTACTTTACGCGCTAGGAATTATGACTGCATCACTTATAGACGGCAAAGCAATTGCACAACAACTGAGACTTTCTGTACAAGAAAAAGTAAAAACTCGCATTGAGCAAGGAAAGAGAGCCCCTGGCTTAGCTGTTATTCTAGTTGGAAATAATCCAGCATCAGAGGTGTATGTTGGTAGTAAACGCCGAGCCTGTGAAGAAGTTGGCTTTGTGTCACGTTCTTACGACTTACCCTCTACTACCTCTCAAGCCGAGTTACTTGACTTAATAACTGAATTAAATAATGACAATGCTATAGACGGTATTCTAGTGCAGTTACCATTACCTGAAAGTATCGATGCAAATTCAGTTATCGAGCATATCGCACCTAATAAGGACGTCGATGGTTTCCACCCTTCTAATGTGGGTAAGTTAGTGTTACGCCAACCAGGCCTCAGACCTTGCACACCAAAAGGTATAATGACACTGATTCATTCTACAGGGGTAAAAACTCACGGATTAGATGCCTTAGTCGTTGGAGCTTCAAATATTGTCGGCAGACCGATGACGCTTGAGTTACTGTTAGCGGGTTGTACTGTAACAACCACTCACCGTTTTACAAAAGATTTAGAAAGTAAGGTTCGTAATGCTGACTTACTTGTTGTTGCTGTTGGTAAGCCTGCATTTATTCCAGGTGATTGGATTAAAGAAGGCGCAATAGTAATTGATGTAGGTATTAATCGTATGGATACTGGTCGTTTAGTGGGTGATGTAGAATTTGATATTGCTAAAACTAAAGCTTCTTTTATTACTCCTGTTCCTGGTGGAGTTGGACCAATGACAGTAGCAAGTTTAATTGAAAATACACTAATTGCGTGCGAGCAATTTGGTCATTAAGCTTATCTCTGATATCTTTTAAAAATAAAAATGCCAATCAATTGATTGGCATTTTTTTTATTTTGCTAATAACTTTCAAATGACTTTGTTAAATTTATCCTTTACGCCACGTGGTTTTACCCGCGCTATCTTCTAAAATGATATTCATAGCATTTAGCTTATCTCGAGCTTCATCGGCCAACGCCCAGTTCTTGTCGATTCGAGCTTGGTTACGTTGCGCTATTAATGCCTCTATTTCAGCCACTTCATCAACATCACCTTGTAAAAAGGTTGCAGGGTCAAGTTGTAATAACCCCAGTAAACCACCTAAAGCTTTTAATGTTGCAGCTAATTCAACCATGCTTTCATTATTTTCAGCTTTAGCCACATTCAATTGTTTAGCTAACTCAAAAAGTACCGATAAGGCTTGAGGCGTATTGAAATCGTCATCCATTGCGACACAAAATGCTTTAACAAAAGGGTTACTTTTATCTAAAGTAAAATCTACTGGTGTATCAATATCTCTAAGTGCGGTGTAAATACGTTCGAGTGACGCACGTGCTTGCTCTAAGTTATCAGTAGAATAGTTTAACTGACTACGATATTGCCCTGTCGTTAAGAAAAAACGAGTTGTTTCCGCATCATATTTAGCTAACACCTCACGAATAGTAAAAAAATTATTCAATGACTTAGACATTTTTTCTTGGTCAACTTGTACCATGCCTGTATGCATCCAATAATTCACATATGGAGTATCAAGCGCACAACAACTTTGTGCTACTTCATTTTCATGATGCGGAAATTGTAAATCTGAACCACCGCCGTGAATATCAAAATGAGCACCTAATTCTTTTGCATTCATTGCTGAACATTCAATGTGCCATCCTGGACGACCAGCACCCCATGGTGATTCCCAGCTTGGTTCTTGCGGCTTGGCTAATTTCCATAAAACAAAATCAAGTGGATTTCGTTTAGTCTCATCAATTTCTGCACGAGATCCGGCTTGCAACTGCTCTAAATTTTGCCCGCTTAACTTGCCATAATCATCAAAGCTTGACACTTCAAAAAGTACATCGCCACTATCTGCTATATATGCATGCTCTTTCGCTATTAAGGTTTCGATCATGCTAATGATCTCATCCATATGTGTAGTTACTCGCGGCTCAATATCAGGACGCAAAATATTAAGAGCATCAAAATCTTCATGCATTGCAGCAATAGTACGTTCAGTTAATTGCTCAGTGGTCTCATTATTTGCTATAGCACGTTGAATAATTTTATCTTCAACATCAGTAATATTGCGGACATAGTTAACGTCATAACCTGAAAAGCGCAAATAACGTGCAATATTGTCAAAGCTGATATAAGTACGGCCATGTCCGATATGGCATAAGTCATAAACAGTGCAACCACACACATACAATCCAACCTTACCTTCATTAATCGGTGTAAAAACTTCCTTCTTACGAGTTAAGGTATTGTAGATCTGCAACATGAGGTTTTATGACTCCTAATAATTGTCTTTTACGTAAATGAGTAAAAGCTTACTTAATAAATTAAATTAATACAAAAAATTGGCACTATTGTAGCGTAACAATTGCTAAGGGTCATCACTTCCCTTTACAGATTCGCTCTTTAGGTTACAATTCACCAATAAATTTATATGTGAACACTTTGAGAATAGATTAATGATTATATTTAAAACAACATTAGGTGATGTAAAAATTGCTTTAGATTTTGACAACGCACCTATTACTGCTAAAAACTTCCAACAATATGTTGAAGATGGCTTCTACAACGGCACTATTTTCCATCGTGTAATTAAAGGCTTTATGGTACAAGGTGGAGGTTTTTCTTCTGGTTTAGAAGAAAAAGATACTCGTGAAACTATTCAAAACGAAGCAAATAATGGTCTAAGCAACAAACGCGGCACATTAGCAATGGCGCGTACACAAGACCCGCATTCAGCATCTGCACAATTTTTTGTCAACTTAGTTGATAATAACTTTTTAGACTTTAAAAACGAATCTGTACAAGGTTGGGGCTATTGCGTATTTGGTGAAGTAGTAGAAGGAATGGATATTGTTGATAAAATGACATTAGTTGATACTGGCCGTATGGGCTTTCACGACGATGTACCTAAAGAAGAAATTGTAGTTGAATCGGCTTTTGTTGAAGCGTAAAACAAGCTAATACCATTGATTGATTAATAATGATAACCATGTAATGACAGCAAACAAAAACAATTCAGTAACATACTTTATTGCTGACTTACATTTAGCACAGAACAGGCCTGATATTACGGCCTGTTTTTTATCGTTTTTAAAAACTGACGCATTGAACGCGCAGACTCTGTATATATTAGGTGATTTATTTGAATACTGGATTGGCGACGACGATGATTCACCTTTTGTTGCAGAAATAGCCCAAGGTTTAAAGCAGTTAGCCGATAATGGTACTGCCATTTACTTTATTCATGGTAATAGAGACTTTTTGTTAGGTAAAAAATACGCCCAAAAAGCAGGAATGATTTTATTACCAGAAATAGATACGATTAACCTTCATGATCAAAAAATTATCATAATGCATGGTGATACGTTATGTACTCAAGATGTCGGCTATCAGAAATTTAGAAAAAAATCACGTTCGTGGTGGTGGCAAGCAATGATCAAAAGCCTACCATTATTCGTTCGTCGAAAAATAGCCGAAGATTACCGAAAAAAAAGTGCATCTGCGACTGCTATGAAGTCCCAAGAGATTATGGATGTTACTGATTCAGAAGTGGTAAATTCTCTTAGTGAGCATAATAGTTTGTTAATGATTCATGGACATACCCATCGTCCAAACATTCATAATGTGAATGTTAATGGCAAACAAGCTAAGCGAATTGTACTAGGTGATTGGTATGAACAAGGCTCATGGCTAAAGTTTGACAAAAACGGCTATCAATTATTAAATGCCCCGCTTAAAAAAAAGCCTGAGCATAATTAATTTTATTCTGACTTTCCTCTACGAGGATCTACTCTACCGCCGGTTACTTTATCAGCCCTGCCTTCAAGTTTTGCTTTCTCTGCTCTGCGCTTTCTAACTTCTTTAGGATCTGCGATTAACGGGCGATATATTTCAATACGATCTAAGTCAGTTAACACATCGGTTAATTTTGCCGAACGATTCCAAATACCCACATTATGAATATTCAAATCAATCTCTTCAAAAATTGATTTAATTCCTGAAGCCTCAATCGCTTGTTCAACTGTAGTTCCTTGATCAACGGAAATTGTTAAAATCTCTTGCTTTTGTGGTGTTCCATACACAACTTCAACCTGTATTTGTTCAAGCTTTTCAGATGAAACACTTGTTGTTTTTATAGCCATATTAGCCATAAACCTCTTTTGCTCGTTGAGAAAATGCTTGTACCATATTATTCGTCAAACCGTTAAATATTCGCCCAAATGCTAAATCAAAAACTTTACTCGAAAACTCATAATCAAGTTCTAAACTAATTTTACACGCATCTTCAGATAAAGGAGTAAAGCTCCAACTACCTTGTAAGCGTTTAAAAGGCCCATCAATCAATTTTAGTAACACTTGTTTATTTTCAATTAATGTATTTTCAGTAGTAAACCATTTAGTTAAACCACCTTTAGACACTAATAATGAGGCTTTCATTTTATCTGATTGTTGCTCAAGTATTTTGCTATCAGAGCAATCAGGTAAAAATTGTGGATATGCAAGTACATCATTCACTAATTGATACATTTGTTCAACATTATACATTACTAACGCATTACGACTTACAACAGGCATTTTCTCTCCTTAATAATGGACAGCATCATAGCAAAACTAAGTCAAAAACACATTAGATTACGAAAAATGAAATATATATACATTCTCTGAAGAAAAACCATTTAAAAGACTGCATATATACGTATAATAACGCCGTTAAATATGGAACGATAATGGCAAAACAAAAAAATAAAAAATCAAACAGCAATACCATAGCGCTTAACAAAAAAGCACGCCATAACTACACGCTATCAGATAAGTATGAGGCGGGTATGAGTTTGCAAGGTTGGGAAATAAAAAGCATCCGTAGCGGAAAAGTTAATATTTCTGACTGTTTCGTTATGGTTAAAGACCGCGAAGCTTTTCTTGTCGGCGCTGAAATAATGCCCCTTAATGCGGCATCAAGTCATGTGGTATGTGATCCTGTGCGCCCACGTAAATTACTACTTAACCGCCGAGAATTAGATAAACTTATTGGCGCTGTTGAACGTGATGGCTATTCGCTTATCGCGACAGCAATGTACTGGAAAGCTTGTTGGGTAAAATTAGAGTTTTATTTAGGTAAAGGTAAAAAAGATCACGATAAACGTGCTGATATTAAAGACAGAGAATGGGCTGTTGATAAAGGGCGATTATTGAAAAACAAAAATTTAGATAAATAACCTTCTACTATCACACAAATTTAAATAGGTGCTTAAACGCTTTTTTAACATTAAAGCGAAGTGCCTTTTTATTACAGCTTAGTACTCATTACCCTCAGATAATTGTATTTGCCAAATATTACTACTACTTAATTCTACTTTTTCACACGCAAAAAATTTATGCTGAAAACTCATATTGCAGCTACTAGGTTTACGCTCCTCAAAGTAATGTAACGTTTGCTTAAGGCTCAAACTTAAATCTAGCACCTTATATTCTTTACCCTCTAAATAATAAATTTTATTATCTCGTAGTTGCCAATGTCGCCACCCAGCAATAGGAAAGTTTTCGATAAGTACCGACTCTACACCCAACTTCAAATCTATCTGATATAAGCCACTACGATTAAACTTTGTTATATAAATTGTATCAGTATTACCTTGAACGCTATAACCACCTTTAAAGGTTATCTGACTTACTTCATTATTGTGTAATGATAGCTTCCATATATTCCACTGACCATCAACCTCCGCACTAAACATTATTGAATGTTCAACAAAAGTGACGTAATGAACTTGATTAAAATTTTTTGCTAATGCTGTCCACCGCTTATTAACCAAAGAGTAAAGATATAAAGTGTTATTAATACTGGCTAGGAGTTGCTCATCACTCTCAGACCACGCCATCGCACCAATACTTTCTATAGCCGAATTAAACTCTGCGATATAAGCGGGCTTATTCTCCGGTTGAATAAATATTTGATCAATACCTGTACTATTAGATCGAAAAGCCATGATGTTAGAGTTATTACCAAACACTGGCATTAAATTAACCCCTCTATTCGAAGTTAAAGCCTTTACCGAAGTATTATCGTTTAAATAACTATAAATATTAATCGTTTGCTGGCTACGCTCTGTCAGTAGGGATAGACGATTATCTCCTAACGCAAGGCGGCCATACTGAACGCTTTGTTCTTTGCTTGTTAATTTAAGTGTTTTAATATCAAATTCAAATAACCCTTCGCCATTTGATCCAAGTACTTGATGATCAAAATTCCAAACCAAACCATAAACATTATTTATAAATGCTTTATTCACAATTATTTGATGGGTATTTAAGTCTAATAATTTAAGCTTATCGACGTCTGCACCACGGTACTCAATAACAGCTAGCATGTGACCATTAGGTGACAATGCAAAAGCGTAATCTCCGGTATTATTGCCTATTTGAGCAGGATGAGTAAGCTGTTGCTTGCGTCCAGTGTCGATTAAATAAGAGTATAACGAGTAAGGCTCAGATATACTGGCTCTTGATTGGTAAATTAATCTGTTTTTATACTCATCTAGCGCAATTTGCGTAATAACGCCTTCACCACACTTTGTTATTAGTGTTTGCTCTTTTGTTTCAGGATCAACCTTTACAATTTCACAAAGTCTTTGTTCCAAATTATTTAATCTAGAAGCATATATAAAACCATCTCCTGTATAAATAACATCGGTATAGTAATAATCATCACTTAAAATGACCTTTCCTTGCTCACCCTGTTTTCTCATATAAACTTGCGCATAAGCATTAGCATTTTTGCGATGAAGAAAAACAAGAGTGCCAGTTTGAGAATGATAAAAAGGGTTGAATGAGCTTCCCTTTGATATAGTAACAGGCTTTTGACTTAATAATCGAAATGTTCCGCCATTACTTTCTATGAAATCAAGCTGGTAACGGTAAAAAGTAAAAACAACTAAGGTTAAGCTTATGAGTAAAAATAGCCAAAATCTTTTTCCAAGCCATGTTGAAGCTAATTGACTACGTGTAATTTTTGAATAAACAAAGCTTGAATCATGAATGGATTCTGTTTTCATTAGCTCTTTGCTTGGTAACGGATCTGTGACTATAGTCGGCGTTACAGCTAAGCAATAACCCACTCTGCTAATTGTTTTTATCAATTGAGGTGAAGATGGATTTACTTCTAGCAACTTACGTAATTCACCAACCGCCCTATTAACTGCAGCATCGCTTACGACTCTTCCTTCCCAAACATGTTCAAGTAATTCATTTCTTGAAATAGCTTTATTGGCATGATTACAAAAGTACACTAAAAGTTCAAAAACTCTAGGCTCACATGCTAACTGTTGATTATTTTTAGTTAACTTTACCTGAGCTGCGTCAACCACAATATCACCAAAGAGAAAACGCATATATCACCTATATGTTAGCTATCATTATCAAACCATTATGAAACCATTACTGCGCCTTTATTTCATAAAATCAGCAATATGGCAGACTACGGACTCAAACATTACGACGTATACTATTAGAAAAAAGTCATAAAATCGATATCAAATAGTTCAATACTTGTTTTATGAAAGGCAATGGTGAAGTACTTACGCGTAATTATTAAATTAGATTAAATGTTAACCGAGGAAGTCTTATGCGCACAGTCTACTATTTTATTATATTATTTTATCTATCAGGTTGTTCCGGTAGTGCAGACAATGCGACAAAAATCGCAGTGGAAGACAAAAGTAACGAAGAAATTTCTAGCACAAATTTAGCTATTCCTGACAACCGTTTTTCAAATACTTATGAAGTTGTTTTATTTGGCAATAGCCATATCTCTGGACTTGATAGCTTAATCTCAAGCCTTATTAAGGTGGGTTCTCCTTTTGCAACCGTTAATGTGGTTAGCGCCGGTGGAGGCTTTTTAGACAACCCAAATACTCAGTCAACTAGAGAGACTTTGTTAGACAACCAAGCATGGACACATGTTATTTTACAAGGCCAAAAATACTCTGAGTCAGGCAGTTATACTTATCCCACAGCACCAACTAAACTGTGGATTGCTAAAGCTAAGGAAAATAACATCACCCCAATTTTATTCCCTGAACACCCAAGAAAAGATAATAAGGAAGAAGCTATGAGGGTGCATCAAATTCATACGGGTATCTCAGCATCTCAAAGAGCATGTGTTGCTCCTATTGGTTTAGCATGGGACAGCGTCTTAGCAATAGATACTCAACTTCAGCTACACAGCAGTGACGGAAATCATGCATCGTTACTAGGTAAATTGTTAACCTCTTATATTTTTTATGAAATTATTACTGGAGAGCCTGCTGATCTACTCCCTTATATTGACAATATTGATATTGATGAGCCTTCACAGCAATTATTAAAACAGTTTGCTTCTGAAACAATCCAAAGTAATCAACCCTGTATATTCGATGCTTAACATTCATTGTATAAAACTAAAAAGATATAGCTTAATACTTGTTGTAGCTAGCTATAGCAGGTAGAATAACGATATTACTGATAAATAAATATTTACTAGTAATGTTTGATACCAAGGGTAATCGACTAGTCGGGGCGGATCTAGGATTCGACAAGATTCACGAAACCCAAGGTGCATGCCGAGGGGCGGTTGGCCTCGTAAAAAGCCGCAAAACTATAATTGCAAACGACGAAACGTTCGCACTAGCCGCTTAAGGCTAGCCATCGCCTCGAAAATTGTCCTGTTGTTTAGAGGATAGATGGTCACCCCAAATAGGATAGCGAGGGAAGCACGCTTAAGGCTGAACCGCGAAATAGTATTAAGCTCACCATGACGAAGCCTGTCGTTTGGCGTCTAATTGGTTAAATAAATAATCGACTAAGCATGTAGTACCGAGGATGTAGGTTTTTTGGACGGGGGTTCGACTCCCCCCCGCTCCACCACATAACAAATTAAAGACGTCTTACGGCGTCTTTTTTTTCGTCTAAAATCAACAAATTATCCATAAACACTGACCTATAGCGTCTTTTCCAGTTTGATAGAATCCTATAATTTTAGTAACATCAATTGTAACACTGAGCAACATTGCTAAATTTGGTGTTACTAAAAAGAGAATATCATGGCTAGAATTACTACCCCACTGACTAATACTGAAGTTAAACAGGCTAAAGCTAGAGATAAAGAATACAACTTATCAGACGGTGAAGGTTTACAGTTAAGAATAAAACCAAATGGATCTAAACTTTGGTTACTAAACTATTCTCGGCCATATACTAAAAAAAGAGTAAATTTAGGTTTTGGAAAGTACCCTGATATTTCTTTAGCTGATGCTCGAAAATTACGAGCGGAAGCCAGAACATTGCTCGCTAAAAACATCGATCCAATGGAGCACAGGGACAGTATATCAAATCATCAAAAAGAGAAAATCGAAAACACTCTGCTTAATGTTGCTAAGAAGTGGTTTCAAGTAAAGAAGTCAGCAGTAACACCAAATTATGCTGAAGATATTTGGCGCTCTCTTGAACTACATGTTTTTCCTTATATTGGTAAACGCCCTATTTCAGAAATAACAGCTCCGATAGCAATAAAAACCGTAAAGCCTATTGCCGAAAAGGGTAGCCTTGAGACCGTTAAACGAATCAATCAACGACTAAATGAGATAATGAACTATGCGGTTAATACAGGCCTTATTCACTCCAACCCTTTATCTGGCGTTAAAGCTGCCTTTGAAAAACCAAAGAAAAAAAGTATGCCAACTATTAAGCCTGATGAACTGCCTCAATTCATGCAAGCTTTAAGCATTGCCAGCATAAAGATTGTTACCCGATACATAATTGAGTGGCAATTACACACAATGATAAGACCAGGTGAAGCCGTTAAAGCAAGATGGTCAGAAATAGATTTTGAGCAAAAGCTTTGGAATATTCCCGCAGAAACAATGAAGAGAAAACGCCCTCACAGCGTACCTTTGACAAAGCAAGCATTAAACTTACTCACTACAATTAAACCTATAAGCGGACATAGAGAATATATATTCCCAGCAGATAGAAACCCGAGAAGTCATGCGAATGAATCAACCGCAAACGCAGCGATAAAAAGAATGGGTTACCACGGAAAATTGGTAGCTCATGGTTTACGTGCTCTCGCAAGTACAACTTTAAACGAACAAGGCTTTGATCCTGACGTGATAGAAGCCGCACTAGCTCATGTGGATAGTAATGAAGTTAGACGAGCCTATAACAGAGCTGATTATTTAAAACGCCGAGCTAAAATGATGGATTGGTGGTCTGATCATATTGAGAAATGTTCAACGGGTAGTTTTTCATTATCAGGCACTAAACTGTTAAAAGCAGTTTAAGTATAGTGTTAACTTTTATATTTAAAATAGGTAAATAATGGGTTATCAAGCAACTAACCACAACCTAGATCTTATCAATACAATCCAACTAGAAATATTAAGCGATTTTAACGACATTAAAACGGGTAATATTGCTTATGTGCCATCAAAGCGAACAGCTAAAGGGGAACATTGTATTGTGCAGACAGAATAAACATGAATAGCGTTTAAGTATGTTTGCAATTCAGGCCGATATTCTAGGCACTGTAATACGGAAGTACAGATCACCTTGAATTAATGGTGGGCTATCTAATTGTTGAGGTTAGGTAGTGTTGTTAGTCAGCCTCTTAATTCAATTTTTACGTGTAACAAATAAGAAAACTTTTTTATGAGAGTTAAAGTATACATTCTGTACAAAACATAACAAATGTTAATATTAAGCACTATTGATTAAGCTTACGTTAGCCCACCAATGGAAACGCTATTGCTTACTAGTTTGACCAACCACAGCCAATGAAGGATAAATAGCACTGGTGAAATAAACATGATCTAGCTAAAATGCTAATTAATCAAGCCTAGGGTAGCTCCCGAACGGGCGGTAACCTCACCGCTTTGGTTTGATTATTTGATTGAGGTTTTGTGTTGAGGTTACGAATGAAAGAATATTATTCAATAGATGAACTATCTAATCTTTGGAAAATACCTGCTGTAGACATACTGTACACCATTCAATCTAAAAACATTCCTGCATATATAAGATATTGCGGTTATATTCGTATAATAAACAGTCCAAATCCATGCACACTAAGCTATCATAGCTCTTTCTTGAAAATGTGGGCTCATCAAGTAGAAAATTTTTACTTCAATTTAATAGAAAGAAATGAAAATCAGTATAAAATTTTTTCATTTTCAACTGAAAATAGTGACTATATTGGCGATAGGTTGATTTCGGTATCATCAAAAGACAGTACAAATTATTCACCATCACCTGATTCATATCAAAAGTCATATCAAGAGGTGACACTTCATAATGTATTTATATATAGCACTGATTTTGCTTTATTTGGCTTATCTTTAACACACATAAATGGCTGTGTTGACTTTTCCGGTAAAGAACGTAAAAACCTTTATAAAACAATAGGACTTTTAACAAAAGCATTAACTCATTCAAAAGGTAATATATTAGGTAACACGGAAAAGCCAGTAATTAATCAGGTTGCTATAGAATTATCAAAATATTTACCAGATGATGATACTGGTTTAAAGGATAGAGCTTTGCGAGAAAGGATTAGTAAAGGATTAAACTACCTTAAAGATATCTAAATTATTCTTGGCAATTGCCAATTATTTTTGGTAATTGCCACTAACTACACAACTAAGTCTATAAATTTCTCTCAGTTAATCCAAACACAAACAACTGAGGCGAATCATGAACCACACTGAACATCACATCTCTACAATTCAATTAGCTACACAAGATTTACAAATAATTCGTAAACCTGAAGCATTAAAGATGCTTGGTATATCTAAAAGCAATTTTCACATAAAAATTAACGAAGGACTTTTACCTTCAGGAATAAGCCTTGGCGCAAATTCTGTCGGTTATTTTAAACATGAATTAGCTGTTGTGATAATAGCTATGGCTACAGGAAAAACACAACAGGAATTAAAAAGTCTCGTACAAAAATTAATCGAACAACGTCATAATTTACTAGGTTAAGGAACTGTGAGCAAAGCTCTTAAAAGCTCGCTTACACTTGTATAAATGATCATGACTTCTGAATTTAATAATACTATTGATAGTAGCTCCAGTTTATTAGTGAAATTAATAAATAGAGGGGACGAGGTATCCATTGTCAAAGGTAAGTTAATCATGCAACCTAATAGTGGTTTACCCGTTCCTGTATGCTGGTTAAAGCAAAATAGAACTTTACTGATAAATGACATTTGTAAGTTATTAAATTGTATTCCACTACAGTATATCAGCTACACCACGGGGAATTACGGCCAAAATAAAAGCCCAGGTGTAACACTGCAGTTTATTGATTTACTTTCACGCAAAAATGCTTACATTATTTTTAACGCTAACCTAAAAAGAAGTAGAAAAAGTAAATATGGTAAAAAAGGAGATCCCTTACCTAATAAACAGTTTATTGTAGGTGAAAGAAGTAACTTTTATAAATTTTGGCTTTCTACTGGTTTACCATTACCTACTTCACTATCAAAGTTTTACGAGTGTATGAGTAAATTAAAACCACTAACTTTTACTGGAGAAATAGACTCTAAAGATAGGATTAAAGATAAAAAGTTAACTTTACTTGAAGTTACCTATCATGAAATATTGAATAAGCTTAAGAAGCCTAAAAATGCTCAAGTAACTGAAAGTTTGACCGCTAAGCAATCTCTTACCTTTCACCAAAAAACCGCTAACCAACCACTAATTCTTACCGCTAAGAGTATCTCTCCAGAGCCTAACAGTAAAGGGTTAGCGACCAATAAAAGTACGTGTATCTCAAACCACGGTAATAAGTATATAAGGAAGGAAGTAATAGAAGAGTTTACTAATGCAGATATAAGTACTTTAGATAGTTATAAATATAATCGAACTGAAACCCCGAATAACAAGCCACTAATTAAAAATAAACAACCAGAAGTGCAAACTGTCGATGAATGGCTAGAAGATTGGGAAGCAGCATTTACCTCTGAAGAGTTTAAAGAAGTAATGACAGACTTTAACAAAAATAGTAGTCACTAAAGCCAAAGAAGTTAAATTAATAAGGAAGGCAAACACTCTTCATGTCGACGCTGGATTTGAGACACATCTTTTGCAATAACTTGATTGCCGGTTAATATTGCTGCCATCATCGCTGTCATGCTTAACAAACCATTTGATGATTTAACAATATCAATAATTAGTTGTTCGGGATAACCAGCACCATGACGCTGTAAAGCGTGTATACCACCATGAACGTATGAATTTAATGCTTTCCACTGTACATATCTAAACTCTTTAAACATCAATACAGCTTGTTCAGGCGCTTTCCCCTTCATTGCTTTAATCATGTCTTCATTACTTGATTTTTGTTCTGCAGTATTTGAGAGTTTACTTGCTTCCTCAAAAGTATTTTCAATTTTTGTATCACTTGCTGCATAAAATAACCATGTTGCGCGTGTTAACGCTTCAAATTGAGAACGGCAAATACAGATAGCTGACGTATAGCTACCATGAAGACAAAGCTGCCTAACACTTACGCTATGCTCTAAAGCCACTGAGCACATTATCCAGCTAGATATAACGCGTTTACTATCATCTGCAGGACCATAATCAAAAATACGGCTAAACTCGCTGTTTAGTGCTTCTGATTTTTCTAATAGTTCGTCCATTCTCATCCGTATTTAAGTATCACTTCATCTATCAACAGCAGTAATTAACGCTAACATTAATTCTTCTGGATATTCTTCTTCCATAATAATGCAATCAATCAGCTTGATGAGTAACTCTTTTGATATTTTACTTTCAGCTAACCATACAGTGATATTTTCCATTTTTATCACAAAATCTTGCACACAATAATCGTATCCATTTATCTCTAAGAAATATGAACCAAGCACAATACTTGATCGTTTATTGCCATCATTAAAAGCATGAAATTTATTAATAGCAAACACCAAGTGGTTTAGCTTATCCAGAAATGATGGGTAATAAAGATCATTTTTAATGTGCTCCAGTACGCTTTCTAATTGACCAATATTTTTTGTACCCGCCAAACCACCAGAATGCTCAATTATCCAGTCATGAACACCGATGGCATGTGCTATATCAAAGTAAAACGTTTCAAGCATAATTATCTATCCTTGAGTCTTTTCAACACATCTAATGTACGAGTGTCTGATAATTGGTCTTCCAATGAGCGACTTTTATCACCCAAAAACTTATCAAAATCACCTTGTGGTACTGCTTGAACATAACCTTCAAGTTTTTGGTGTAACGCTGCCCTAAATCCAAGATCTCGGCTTGCCATACGTATTCTTGCATCTTCAATACTTGGCTTTAAATACGGTGACTCTTTCGCTTCTATAATTAACAAATCTAATTCAGCAGGTGTTAATTTACGCCCGTGTTTATTAAAAAAAACTTTCATATCTTCAGCTAAACCATGCTCAAAACTAGCAATAACTTTAAGAACCTCTACATACATGGTTTCACGCGTTTTATCTTTGTCTGCAAGGCTCAATACTTTTTTGTATTCTGCAGAGTTTTCTAAAAATATTGCCTGATATAATTTGTCTGTATAAACACCATACTTATAAGGTCCCAAATCTAAATAATCTCTTAAGGCATTAGTAAATTGCTTACGGTAACTCTCTTCCAGATAAGCTGTAGGTAAATAATCAGCATCTCGCTGATTAATAAAACGTGTTTGCCCCCCTGTTTTTTCGGCAACCACATCTAAAACAATATCAAGTAATCTACTGCGTATTGACTTTGCTCGCTCACTTTCGGTAACCAACATGGCAATATTTAATAAGGCTCTAAAATTAAACACGCCTAAACTAGGTGATTTAGGATCAAGTATGTCGACGACATTCATGTCGTCGACATAGTTTAATTTCAATTCTTTCAGTGGCTTACCCTTTATCACTTTATAACCATTAGACTTTAATTCACCACTTTCTTTCACTAAATACCGATCAACAGTGCGTTCATCTATCGCCAATATTTCCGCCACTTGCGATTTTGTGAAAATAATTTCACCATTATGCACAAGCCCACCCAATTCAAGGTGTTCTTCTAATTTTTCTAGCGCATATTGGTTATTCAGTACATTCTGACGTGCTACAAGCGATGAGGTTAGATCTTGCTTCATAAATCGTATTCCTGTGTATTAGCGATTAATACAATATAGCGCATTATTACTACTCACTTAATGCGTTTTCAACCACAGCATCGGCAAGGTGGAGTTGTGTGGTTTGGGCATCAGCTAGTCGGGTTTTGAGTTGGTCACATAACGCCATCAGTTCATCGACTTTAGCGACGATGCGGTGTTGTTCAGCTAGTGGTGGTAATGGAATTTTTGTACTAGATAATCTGTTCAAAGCCATCTTTTGAACGCCGACTTGTTTAGTCTTATCAAAAAACTGTTCTTGAGCGAACTTGCTATCAAGACACTTGAATAAATATGTACGATCAATACCGTAAAAAGGTGTTATACGCGCAGCATTCTCTGTTAAATTCATACCATCAAATCTAAGCGGGACTAGACCACATTTGCCGATAGTTGCACCAACTATCGTCATGTAAATATCATCTTTAGTTATTATGTAATTACTAATTTTTGATTGAACGTCTCCAGAAACATAATGTAGATCATCTTCTCTTATGCTGCCGTCTCTCATATCCGTAACACGAATGTAAATATAAGGGGTTTTATTTGTAGTTAACTGCTGCCCTTTTGGCAATCGTTTACCACCACGTATTACAGTTATAAAGCCTAAATTACACCATTCCCAGCCACTCGGTAATTCGAACGGTTTTTCTTCATCTGTGATGGCTGGTAATGGCTTTTGTTTTTTGATTTTTTTATCTTTGATCAGTTGAGCTTTTTCTCCGGCGATTTTTTCAAGTAGTTTACTTGCAGGTTCGTCGCTGGGGTTTTGTGGCACGAGTTTGCCCATGACTGCCAGTTGTAAGATGGTTTGTTTTAGTTGCTCTATGCTGTCTTCGGTGGTGAATAACAGATCAAAGTGGTCGGCGATGCGCAACCAGCTTTGTTGAAAGGAATTTGCTCCTGCCCTATCTTCATTAGAGCTGATATTTCCACCATCCATGGCGGTCAAGTCATCTGCATTAACACTTTGGGTTAATGTTTTTAACAATTCTTCCACTAAGGTTTGATGTGATGTTAGGTTTTGTTCAGTTTGTTGCTCTAACTGATCACACAATGCCATCAATTCATCGACTTTAGCGACGATGCGGTGTTGTTCGGTTAGAGGTGGAATCGGCACTTCAATACTTGTAACTGCACTAGTATTTAATTCCACCTGGTTCGTGGTACCTGAAACAAGCGAGTTTTCACGTCCTGGTTCAATACGATATTGAATACCTGGGGCTGATATATAATTTTTAATAAAAGCTGCATTAATCAATATTGTACGGATAACTGTGACATGAGAATCAGCTACAAGAGTTTTATTTTCCACATATTCAAGTAAATTAATTCTACCTGCTGTACCTGTTCCGGTTGAATTCCACAATAAATCCATTGGCTGCAAAAATCGTTCTTCCTGATATTTACTTAAACTCTCATTATTTACAAACCTTGCTGGTTCTAGATCGAATCCTGACCATTGAATACATTTTTGAGAAATAACTTTAACTTTACCACTTTCATCATATTTAGGACCTTTACCGCGTTGAATATAGATTGAGATATCTTGTAAGTGACACCAAGACCAACCTTTAGGAAGCTCAAAAGGTTGGTCTTCATCGGTTATTTCAGGTAAAGGCTTTTGTTTTTTTATTTTCTTATCGGCAACCAGTTGTGCTTTTTCTGCTGCTATTTTTTCAAGCAACACCCTAGCAGGTTCATCATTGGAGTCTTGTGGCACTAACTTGCCACGCACGGCTAATTCTAAAATCAGTTCTCGTAGTTTTTTAATGCCAACTAGTTCAACCTTACTATTACTGCCACGCCCTTGTGAATTGCGCTTTTTGATCGCACTCGTCCAGACATCAATGTTGTCTGTAATTAAGTTGTCAGTAATTAAGTTATCAGTGTTTAATGCTGAAACTAAATTACCGCCTGCTCGGGAATGACGATTAGATGCCATTACTTCACCTCACTACTTTCAGGTGACAATGCGTTAGACAAAATGCTTTTAAGCTGGTCACGCAGTGCTTGAATATCCGCTTGTTGTTTGGCGTAATCGGCTAATAGCTCTTGCGGATCATGACTCACGGTTTCTTCAATGTGTGGGTTTTTAATATCAAGGTTGAAGTTACGCGCAATAATCTCGTCTATGCTGACTTGCCATGCTTGTTCGGTTTCTATGCGCGATGCAAAGCCGTCTTCTTCATTACCCCACCACTGTATTTCTGTTTGAAATTCTTCAAACTTCATTGGCTTGGTTTTGTTGTAATTTTTAACACCTGCTGGATAAGGGTGCTCATAAAACCATACTTTTTCAGTTGGCTGACCTTTAGTAAAAAACAAGATATTGGTTTTAATGCCTGTGTACGGGTTAAACACGCCGTTCGGTAATCTTACAATAGTGTGTAAATTACACTCTTCTGTGAGTAGCTTTTTGATTTTGGTTTTAACACCTTCACCAAATAAGGTACCGTCGGGTAATACTACGGCAGCACGACCGCCAGCTTTGGCGTTATCACCTGTTCCGCTTGGTGAAGCAAGCACTTCAATAATCAGCTGTAAAAACAAGTCGGCAGTTTCACGGGTTCGGGTGTCGGCAGGAAAGTTCTTTTCAATACCGTCTTCTTCGGTGCCACCAAATGGTGGGTTGGTAACAATAACGTCTATTTCATCGTCCCAACTTGAAAGTGGTTTATTAAGAGTGTTGCCATGTTTAACTTGTACCGGTACTTCAATGCCATGCAATAGCATATTGGTGGTACAGAGTAAGTGCGGTAATTGTTTTTTCTCAACACCGTGAATTTGCTTTTGTAAGGTTTGGTGATCTTCCGCTGTTTTCACGTATTTTTCTTTAACATGATCAAACGCACAGGCTAAGAAACCGCCCGTACCACATGCTGGGTCCATAATGCTTTCGCCCAATTGCGGGTCGATACGGTCAACAATAAAACGGGTAATGGCTCTTGGGGTATAAAACTCACCAGCGTTACCTGCGCTTTGTAAATCTTTTAATATTTGCTCGTATAAATCACCAAAAAGATGACGTTCTTTTGAGTCTGTAAAATCTATTTCGTTGAGCTTGTTAATGACTTGGCGCAGTAGCGTACCGTTTTTCATGTAGTTAAAGGCATCACTAAAGGCTTCACGCACCACATAACCACGCGGGTTAAGGTTGATAGGTGCGGTAAGGTTTTTTAAATCTACAAAAAGTTTGTCGTTAACAAATTCAAGTAACTCGTCACCGGTTATGCCTTCGTCATCGGCAGCCCAATTTCGCCATAAGTATTCGCTTGGAATTGGCTCTTGGTAGTCGTCTAATTCAAATTCGAGTTCTTCTTCTTGCGCGTCAAATATTTTCAAAAAGAGTAACCATGACATTTGCCCTAGTCGTTGGGCGTCACCGTCTACACCGGCGTCTTTACGCATAATGTCTTGAATGGATTTTATTACTGAGCTAATTGACATATTTTTCTCTTATTTTAAATTTATCTTGTTTAATACTTTACAAATGTGAGGTGAGTTCTTACACTTTACTTATAAGTGGACTGGGAATGCTCGGTCGGCGCTATATCCTCGGGGAATACCTCGGGGATTTTCGCTTTCTAGGGATAGCACTTTAGTCTTCTCCCTTGCGTATTTACTTGCATTCTTTTTATAAAAACTCACTTTGCTCGTTCTCTTATTTAATTATTTATGTATTCAAAAGAATTTTATCATCACGACTAATCACGTCATATTTTCTTAGTATTATCCGATAAAATATTGTGAGAATTAAGCTGAACGAGAACCGTCGTGATACAACTCAGCTTCTAATTCGGTAATGGCTTGATCATACTCTTTTCTGCCACCAAAGGCTTTCTTTGCTATTTCCATTGGCTTGCCCATTTGATTAAATGGTTGAACTTTAAGCACATGAATACTTTCAATTTCACTCACGCCAGCATCAGCATATTTATCAAGCAAGTTACTTAACACCGTTTGCGCTTGCTCTGAGTATTTAGTGAAGTAGTTACGCTTTTTCACGTTATTTGCACGTTCTTTACGCGTTAAGGGTGGTTGGTCGAAAGCAACATGACAAATTAGGTCAAAGGGATCTAAATCTTTACTGATATCATCTTCCAGAGCTTGCCAAATAACCCCTTCATTGGCGAGTTCATCAATAATGCTTTGTTTGCGATCTGCTTCGTTCCATTTACGGGTAAAGTCATCAAGCGAGGTAAATTGCTTTTGTATGGTTTTGCGGGTGTAATCTTTAAATGATTCGGTCACTAACTTACCGTCACTATCGTAATACTGAACACGCTCTGCCATTTTTTTTACGGATATACCTGATACTTGGAATTTGATGAAGCGCTTTTCTTCTTCATCTTCGCCCCAATCGCTGTCTATTTCAGCGTTGCCAGATGTTTCTTCTGTTTGAGTATCACTTGTGAAATCTGGGTGCGGCTCAGCTATCGTTTGAGCTTCTGTTTCATTTTCTTCTTCACCATTGATATCATCAATAAAGCTATCGTCTTCATCTTCAATGATATCTTCTGGTTTGGTGACTAATACTTTTTCCGGCACACCATCAAAACGTTCATCGGCAAACAGCTCTGTGGCTTTTTTAAAGTCGAGAATGGTAAACCATAGCTTACCGTATTTATCGTCTATACGTGTGCCACGACCAATAATTTGCTTGAACTTAGTCATTGATTGTATGTTTTGATCAAGCACCACTAACTTACAGGTTTTAGCATCGACACCTGTGGTCATTAACTCTGAGGTGGTGGCAATCACTGGGTAAGCTTTTTTCGGGTTAATAAAGTTATCAAGTTGGGCTTTGCCTATTTCATCATCACCGGTAATTTTCATCACATATTTGTCGTTTTTTGCCACTTGTTCAGGGTTTAAATTAACAAGGGCACGACGCATACGTTCAGCATGGTCAATATCGTTACAAAAGACGATGGTTTTTGCCATGGGGTCGGTACGTTGTAAATAACTGGTAATGGTTTGTGCCACTAATTCAGTACGATTTTTAATGACGATAGTGCGATCAAAGTCTTTGATGTTGTAAATACGATCTTCTATTTCTTCGCCGTTGTCATCTATCTGACCTTTTTCTGGTCGCCAACCTTGTAGGTCGATATCAAGATCAACACGCACTACTTTATAAGGAGATAAAAAGCCATCTTCAATACCTTCTTTTAATGAGTAGGTATAAACAGGCTCGCCAAAGTAGTCGATGTTTGAGACTTCTTCTGTTTCTTTGGGGGTTGCTGTTAAACCGATTTGTGTAGCGGCACTGAAGTATTCGAGAATTTCACGCCATGCACTATCTTCTGCGGCACTACCACGATGACATTCGTCAATAATAATCAGATCAAAAAAATCAGGCTCTACTTGTTTATAAGCTTTTTGACTTTCTTCTGGGCCTGTTAATGCTTGGTATAATGCCAGGTGAATTTCATAAGCTGGGTCAACTTTACGCCCTGAAATTTTAGTCATAGCTTGGCCAAAAGGCTGAAAGTCGTTAATACGAGTTTGATCAACGAGCACGTTTCGGTCTGCTAAAAATAAGATGCGTTTTTTCTGGCGAGATTTCCATAAACGCCAAATGATTTGGAAAGCCGTATAGGTTTTACCGGTACCTGTTGCCATAACAAGCAACATACGGTTTTTACCCTGAGATACCGCTTCAATGGTTTTATTAATGGCTTGTAGCTGATAATAACGTGGTGCTTTACCACTGCCATCATCATGGTAACTTTGAGTAATTAACGGTATTTGTTCGGGTTTAAATCCACGATAAGCACAATACTTTTGCCAAAGCTGATCAGGTGTTGGGAAGTCTTCTAAAGATATTTCGGTTTCAAGCTGGTTCAGATTAGTTTTATCGTGAAAAATGAAACCATCGCCATTTGAGGCAAAGATGAACGGAACTTCTAATAAACGTGCGTAATCAAGCCCTTGTTGAATGCCCTTGCCTATTTCATGCTTATTAGCTTTTGCTTCAATAACCGCTAACGGAATATTAGGTTTATGGTAGAGAACAATGTCAGCAGACTTAACGGTTTTGCGCACACCAAGCTGACCACGGACAATCACTTTACCATCACGTAACTTAACTTCTTGGCGTATTTGAGTCATTAAATTCCAGCCAGCACTTTTAACCGCAGGCATGATGAATTTAGTGATGATATCGGTTTCAGAAAGTTTCTTTTTATCCATAATTTAGTCTTGTTAGTACGGCATTGTCCCTGATGAAGTATAAAGTGCAGTTTTTACTTCTATTTGTCAATTGAGTTATGAGTAAGATGTTGATGTTTCTAGTTTTAATAACGTTTTAAAATTGCGCACACATTAAGATAAACGTATAAAAAACAAGTTAATACATTAATAATTAAGAGGTTTTTAAAATTGCGCAGTGCGCAGAAATTGCGTAGTGCGCAGAATTTAAAGATATTATGTGCAAAAAATAAAATATTTAATTTTCATAATTAAAAAAGACTTGCTTGTTAAATCTATAACTTCAATTCTCGCATTCCATTTGAATAATGAACATTCAAAAATCTCAAGCTTTATATGTAATATATAGAGCATTCCTGCATAATATGATGAATAGCTATCTTACTTTCTAAACCGTAATCATTTTATTTAGAAAAAGGTGTTGTATTAGGGCATCGCAATCTAGCTACTTATCTGTCTGAGCATATCTTACAAAAGTAAAAAGTTATGCTTTATTGAAATAAGTAGAGCTAGTATTTATCAAACTTTCATAAAGAAAATTTTGAAAAGTGACTTTTTATTTTAGTAACACCAGTAGTAACAACGATAAAAAACAAACCAAAACAAACAACTTAATATCAAAAACTTAACTCCCCTGTTCGACTGCCTCCCCCGCAAAATAAAGACCGTTTTAGTTTAATCGTTATACCTAGTAACTTTTAGATTTGGCCATAAATTGCTTTTAATTTATGATTAAAACCGCTTTATTGCGGTTTTTTTGTCTTCAAAATAATGCAACCTATAAAGTAAAAGACATTAAACATTGTGAATTAGCGAACAACTGACGTATGGCACTTCCCCATTATGTATAGCTACATCTATAGTGTTAACACTTCAATAATAAACTTAATAAATCGCTACTCATTGAAATTATGAGTAAATCTTCAATCAGCGAAGTATTAAGGTTTCCCGTTAATCATTTAGTCTTTCGTAAGCAGGCATTTCAAAATAGCTCTCATCTCTAGCTTTGAGTGCTTCTTTAAATGCCCTTTTTTTACTCTTTCGTTCATCAATGCTTTCGCCAAAAACTTGAAGGTGAGCATCTTCCATGATTTGAGTCGATTGATTTCTACTTATGATCGATAAGGTTTCGCCCGCTTGAATAAACCCCTGAATACGATATTTAAGTTCATTATCAGGCGTTTTTGTTAATATCGACTTAAAGTATTGCGTAAATAGCATATCCAATTGAGTTAAATAGGACTGTTGATCCATATATTTTAATCACCTGAAACTTATTGTAAAAATATAAAAACGCTAAATATCCTATGCCTACATATCGCCAATCAATGGTAAATAAAATCTCATATATAGGTATTAGATCAAAAAATTAATTCTCTTCCCTACGCGTAAATACCCAATTATTCCCTTCGCTTAAATCAGCGTTGTATTGATAGCCAGCACTATCAAAACTTTTTAATTGTTCTATATCCGTTAATTTATTTTCAATAATATAACGCGCCATTAAGCCTCTCGCTTTTTTAGCAAAGAAGCTGATCATTTTATACTGACCGTTTTTCCAATCTTTAAATGCGGGAGTAATTACTTCAGCGTTCAACTCTTTTTTCTTTACCGCTTTAAAGTATTCATTAGAAGCTAAATTCACTAACACCTTATCGCCTTGATCAATTAAGGCTTGATTCAACTTGTCTGTGATAATATTGCCCCAAAATTGATACAAATTCGTACCACGCACGTTATTTAATTTAGACCCCATTTCTAAACGATAAGCTTGCATTAAATCTAAAGGTTTTAATAAACCATATAGCCCTGACAAAATTCGCATATGTTGTTGAGCAAAATCAAAATCATCATCACTTAATGTTTTAGCATCTAGTCCTGTATAAACATCGCCATTAAAAGCTAAAACAGCAGCTCTCGCATTATCTGGGGTAAAAGGCTGAGACCATTCTCCGAAGCGTGCAGCATTTAATCCCGCTAACTTGTCACTTACTCCCATTAATGAACTAATATCAGCAGGTGATAATTGCACACACCTATCTATCAGTATTTGGCTTTCATCTAATAATTCAGGCTGTGAATATTTATCAGTAGCAAGTGGGGATTCATAATCTAGGTTTTTTGCAGGAGAAACAACAAGCAGCATTTTCTTTTCCGAGGCTTAATAATTAAAAAATATACTATAACATAGGGTTATTTTATTTTAGATTGTTATATAAAAAAATAATTCAAGCTAATTAAAAGTAATACTAGTACTTGCTTAAATCATTTATTTTGATACAAATAGATTTATACTATATAAGACGACTAACGTCTCAGTTAGTATTACCTAATACTTAGATCAAATATCGGCATTATTTACCTTGTCATATTTATTCATTAACATTTTCATATTACCAAGATACAAGGCAAATTTATGGCTAATCAACTTGAACAACTAAAAAAAATGACAACAGTAGTTGCTGATACTGGCGATATCGAAGCAATCGCAAAATTCCACCCTGAAGATGCTACAACAAACCCTTCATTACTTTTAAAAGCAGCTTCTTTATCAGGTTATCAAGCACTATTAAGCCAAGCCGTTGACTGGGCAAAAGCACAATCAAATAATCCTGATCAACAAGTGGTTGATGCTGCTGACAAGCTATCAGTTTTAATAGGCTTGGAAATTTTAAAAACCGTACCCGGCAGAATTTCTACGGAAGTTGACGCACGCTTATCTTTTAATACTCAAGCATCTGTTGCCAAAGCTCATAAGCTAATCGCAATGTACCACGAAGCAGGCATCAGTAATGATCGCATTTTAATTAAACTAGCTTCTACTTGGGAAGGCATAAAGGCCGCTGAACAATTAGAAAAAGAAGGGATTAATTGTAACCTAACCCTACTATTTAGCTTTGCACAAGCCCAAGCATGCGCTGAGGCTGGCGTATATTTAATTTCACCGTTTGTCGGTCGTATTCTTGATTGGTATAAAAAAGATACCGGCAGAGACAGCTACCCAGCAGCCGAAGACCCTGGTGTAGTGTCAGTTAGTAAAATTTATAATTACTATAAAGCGAAAAACTATAATACAGTGGTTATGGGGGCTAGTTTCCGTAATAAAGAAGAAATTCTAGAGCTCGCAGGTTGTGACAGACTAACAATAAGTCCTCAATTACTTGATGAATTAGCCAGCAGTAATGAGGAGGTTGTACGTAAACTAACACCGGAACAGTCAGAGTTAGCAGCTACTCCTAAACTTGATGAAGCAGACTTTAGATGGGCAATGAATGAAGACGCTATGGCAACTGAAAAACTTGCAGAAGGCATTCGAAACTTTGCTATAGATCAAGTTAAGCTTGAACAGCAATTAGGAGAATTATTGTAATTCCCTAAATATTAATTTTAACCATGATGTGCTCCAACATTTTTTAATCTTTTTGTCAAAAAATGTTCATAAAATTGTTCTATTTTGCTCAGTAATATGATATTTAAAAGAAGCAGTTGTAAACAAAGGAGCATACCATGGATAAAATAGATGAATTATTGAACTCTTTGGGAACACCAGCCAAAACAGGTTCAACTAACAATAAAAAACGTAAGTGGCGTGAGATAGAACAACTGAAGGAAAAGTTTCAACTAGAAAGGGAACTTAAAGCCTACGAAGATTCACTAGATTATATGCTAGAGGATTTTTAAGCTAACAAAAACAGAAAAAGTTAACTAAAAATACAATTATTAATACTTAAAAACCCAGTATATGCTGGGTTTTTTATTGCCAACTAGGACAAAAATGATAGCTTTAGGTAACAGTAACGCTAAAATTAAAGTTTATATTGAAAACCAACCACCACTTGAACCCTATCAGTCACTCAATTACTGTTTACCACTAGAGAAAAATGATATAGCCACTATAGCAAAGGAAACGGGTAACCATTGGCGTAAAATATTTAATGTTTATGCAAAGTTAATATTTGAACTTTCTCCCCAATCATATGAAAGCTGGCAACAATTACGAGATTTGTCATTACTTCAAAAAAGCAGTGATCAATGTTTGGTTTTTTCTGCCCCATTACTACAACAAAAACCTAACGAGTTAACAATAATTATGGGAAAAGGCTATGCTGCAAAGCTAGGAGTAGCAGAAAAGTGTGATTGGTTAACGCCCTACTTTGCTATAAATAAATCCCTCAATATTATCATTTGTCCATATTTTGATTATCGACAGTTAAATAATCAAAAAATTACTCAACTTGCAACGCTTATTAAACAATTGAGTTAGCAATTGTAATGGCTTATTCAAGAAAAATTATACGACTAAAATAAAACAACCGCTATTAAGCGGTTGTTTTATTAATGATTCAGAATTAATTCGCTACAAATGTTCCCTTATTCAATAGGAGTATCTGTGACGCCATCAGGCTCATTAGTAGCTGGTGACTCAATTTCTAAGCGATCAACACGTTGTAAACCTCGTGGTAATTTATTACCTCTACGGCCTCTTTCTCCACGATAGTGTTCTATATCACTAGCTTTTAGAGTAAGTTTACGCTTACCAGCATGAAGCGTAACAGCATCTTCAGGATCAATTACTTCAAGTAATGTTACATACTCTTCTCTAGCTTTAGCTCTGGCCGATGAAATATTAATAATTTTATTACCTTTACCTTTACTAAGTACTGGTAAGTCCTTAACTGGAAACACTAACATTCTTCCTTCCGTTGTAATCGACAATACTAGTGCTGTATCAATATTCTTAATACGCATTGGCAACATAACTTTAGCATTCGCTGGTAAGCTTATTAATGCTTTACCGTTCTTATTACGGCTTACCATTTCTGAAAATTGTCCAACGAAGCCATAACCTGCGTCACTACTTAGCAAATAAATATAATCATCTTCTGCCATGATAGTATGCTCAAAGTTAGCTCCACTGGCTAAACTAAAACGTCCAGTTAATGGCTCCCCTTGACTACGCGCTGTTGGAAGGCTATGAGCATCTGTAGTATAAGCTCGTCCCGTTGAGTCAATAAACACTACAGGGCGATTACTACGACCTTTTGCAGAGCATAAATACTCGTCACCCGCTTTATAACTTAATGATTCAGGCTCTATATCATGCCCTTTAGCACAACGAGCCCACCCTTTTTCAGAAACTACAACGGTTACAGGTTCGCTAGGTACTAAGTCTTTTTCTGATAACGCTTTAGCCTCTGTACGTTCGACTAGAATAGAACGGCGCTCATCGCCATATTTTTCAGCCGCTTCAATTATTTCTTTTTTAATTAAGGTATTCATTCTCGCTTTAGAGCCAAGCGTTTTTTCTAAATAATCACGCTCTTTATTTAATTCATCTTGCTCTGCACGTATTTTTATTTCTTCAAGTTTTGCTAATTGACGCAGCTTAATTTCTAAAATGGATTCAGCTTGTCGCTCCGACAACTCAAAGCGTGACATTAATTCAGCTTTAGGGTCGTCAAACGTTCTGATAATTTCAATCACTTCATCGATATTTAAATAAGCAACCAATAAACCATCAAGGATATGTAGCCTAGCCAGCACTTTGTCTAAACGGTATTGTAAACGTCGACGAACGGTTTCACGTCTAAACTCCAACCATTCTAATAAAATACTGCGTAAATCTTTAACCGCGGGTTTATTATTTAAACCAATCATATTCATATTGACGCGATAGCTTTTCTCTAGATCAGATGTCGCGAACAAATGCTGCATTAGCTGTTCAATATCAACACGATTTGAACGAGGTACAATGACTAAACGAGTCGGGTTTTCATGATCAGATTCATCACGTAAATCAACAACCATGGGTAGCTTTTTAGCGGTCATTTGAGCGGCTATTTGCTCAAGAATTTTACCGCCTGATGCTTGATGAGGTAATGATGTTATAACTACTTCACCGTGCTCTATTTCATATACAGCACGCATTTTTATGCTGCCACGTCCTGTTTGATATATTTTTTCAACTTCAGCTTTAGGTGTGATTATTTCAGCATCTGTTGGATAGTCAGGGCCTTTAACAAATTCTAGTAACTCAGCCATCTCTGCTTTGGGTGACTCAATTAAATGAATACAAGCATTAGCAACTTCCCTGACATTATGAGGTGGAATATCTGTTGCCATACCCACAGCAATTCCAGTAATACCATTAAGTAGTATATGGGGTAGTTTTGCAGGTAGAGTTTTAGGCTCTTTCATGGTCCCATCAAAGTTAGGTATCCAATCAACCGTACCTTGACCTAACTCAGAAAGTAATACTTCACTAAAACGAGATAATCGAGCTTCAGTATAGCGCATCGCCGCAAATGATTTAGGATCGTCAGGTGCGCCCCAGTTACCTTGACCATCCACTAATGGGTATCGGTAAGAGAACGGTTGAGCCATTAATACCATAGCTTCATAACATGCATAATCACCATGAGGGTGAAACTTACCGAGAACATCCCCCACCGTTCTTGCTGATTTTTTGTATTTCGCTAATGCTGAAAGTCCTAACTCAGACATCGCATAAACAATACGACGTTGAACTGGTTTTAAACCGTCACCAATATGAGGTAAAGCACGGTCCATAATGACATACATGGAATAATTTAAATAAGCTTCTTCGGTAAACTGCCTTAATGGGCGTTGCTCAACACCATCAAGACTATATTCAAGCACGTCAGACATGAAATTTTCCTACCTTAACTTAAAGTATGTTTAAGTTTATTAATGCCACAATCCTCTCTGGATTCAGGCTGATTTACGCTAATATGATTTTGTTTGTTACAAGCTTATCTGATAATTCTTTGGGAAAAAACCGAAAAGTAGATAAAAAACATTTATCGCACATATATTCAACGCTTGATATCTCCTGCAACCATAATTAATGAAGTTTAAGCTACGTCGTTATTCGGTTGATAACAACACACTCGATTACGACCTTGTTCTTTTGCATTGTACATAGCTTCGTCCGCAGCATGTAACAAATTATCAAATACAGGAGACACCTGCTCTAAATTCGCCACACCAACACTAACTGTAACCTTATGATTAATATTAAGTGGGCTTAAGTCGAGTTGCTCTACTTTTTCTCTCAGTCGTTCAGCGAAAGCTTTAGATTCTTCTATTGTTGCATCAGGTAATATTGCCGCGAACTCTTCTCCGCCTAACCGAGCAAAATAATCACGAGAGCGAATAGTTTCACAGCCTATATCTGCTACCATTCTAATTACTTTGTCACCAACATCATGTCCAAAGTTATCGTTTATTGATTTAAAGAAATCAATATCTAATAAAATAGTACTAACACTTCTTCCCTCTTTAACCGCTTCTGTCACTAATTGGTTACCTTTTCGAAATAAGCTACGTCGATTAAACAATCCTGTCAAAGCATCTGTTTTAGCTAATATTTTAAGTTTTTTACGTACACTAATTTGACGTAAAAGTAACCCCAAGAAAACAATAGCAATTAAGATTAAAATAATAAAATTACGCAGCTGAACATTTTTTTCATTCTCTGCTTCTTTTATTTGCAAACGCTTTAATTCATTTTGACTTTCTAATAATAAATTTTCATTTTGCTTAATTTCTGTCTCATATTTTTCGTTCAAGGCAGCTATGCGATCATCCCTCAATTTACTGCGTGATGCACTATAACGGCTCATATAGATTTCTTTATTATCATAAGCCTGTTGATATTGTTCTAACTCATTATGGTATTGAGATAAAGTCAGGTAAATGTCAAAAAACAAAGGCGTTTCTAATTGGCTTTTTAGCATTTGCTCTTGATATCCAATCGCCTTATTAGCCCAATTAATCGCTTTTTGTATATTACCGTTTTGATATGAAATGTAGGCTGAAACACGATAAATTAAATAATATTCCGCAGCATTTAGTGGTTGAGGTTCATTTTCAATAGCTCTTATTGAATCATTTGATATAACATCATTACTTTCCATTTTATCAATTAATGTCAATATCGATTGTCGAACTTCAAGTTCAACATTACTATCGAGAATGGTCTGATCTATATCATGGGTTATAGTATTTTCTGCTTGTTGAAGAGCTTGGGCACTCAAACAGGTCAATACCAAGGCAATACATATTGGCAAACGTATACCCACATGTTTACAAGCGGATATTCCCATAAATAACTTCGATAGAATCAACCTTAATGTTAAAAGCATACTTGGTTTTTCCCCTGACTTTTTGCTTTATATAGCAATACATCAGCACTTTTAATTAAGTCATCAGCATTTTTGTGCATACTCAAATCAACACACGCAACACCAATACTAATAGAAACAGGGCTGTTAACAATACTTTCCCACGAATGATTATTTACACTTTGACATAGACGCTCTGCAATAACTTTAGCTTGTTCTAGGTCAGTTTCAGGCAATAATGCGATAAATTCTTCGCCACCAAAACGCCCAAATTCATCTGACGAACGCATTGCACTACTACCAATTTCAGCAATACGTTTTAGCACTTTATCCCCTACTTTGTGGCCGTAGTTATCATTAATCATTTTAAAATCATCAACATCAATCATTAATACACTAAAGGTGATCTTTGTTTGTTTTGCTTGATAAAAGAAAAAGTCACTTAATTCCATTAATCTTCTACGATTAACAACACCTGTTAAACCATCTGTTTGGCTCAAAGTAACTAACCGTTGCTGTGCTCGTAATATTTTTAACAAAAACCAACTAATAATAAGAACGGCAATAGCGCATAACGCTAACAGTATATTTCTATTACTTTCTTGATATTCAGAATCTTTTAAACGTACAGTTTGTAAAGACTTTTGCTGATCCAATATTTTTTTTTGTAAATCTGCTTGTTCACTTTCGTAACGCATGCGCAAATCTTCAACGACTTCATAATTTGAACTATCTCTTATTTCAAACGCAAGTTCGAGATAATCACTTTGTAATTGATAAGCTTCTTTAAATCGCTTTTTTCGATAATAAATATCAGCCTTTAAAAACAGTTTATTAAGCTGGTTATTTTTATCGAGTTTAGCATTCTCACTTTGTAAAAGAGGTTCAATTTCTTCTAGAGTTTCAAGCACCTCATCATACTTTTCCATATCATATAAGAGGAAGGCTTTATCAAGCCCAAAAGATAGCGCTAATTGATGTTGCTCAGCTTGACTCACGTATTCTTCGGATATTTTCATATATTCGTAAGCCGCTTCAGGGTTACTATCTTCTTTTTTGAGATACCCCCACGCAAGCCCAGTATATGCTGAAGCTATTATCTCAATATTCCCAATTTCTTTAGCATGCTCTACGATTTCTTTATTGATTTTTATTGATTCTTCAAAACGTCCGCGACGAGAGTGATTAATCGCAATATTTCTCAGACTATTGTACGCATAGAAATTTTTACCTGCTTTTTGAAAGTATTCATAGGACTTTTGATAAAACTCCATCGCTTTATCTTCTTCATACATTAAGCCATATAAAATACCAAGCTCGCTATAAATATAACCAAGCAATTCATTGTCTTTTAGGGGAATAGCCATATTTAAGGCTTGATTAAACATAATCAAAGAACGCTCAAATTTCTGTGTGAGATAGTATATAGCGCCTAGATTAATTAATCCCGTAGCTATATTTTTTTCATCACTGAGTGATTCGGCTATTTCTAAACCATTTTGATAATTAGTAATTGCATTATCAAACTCACCTAAGCTTTCAACAGCAAAGCCCCTGCTATAATATAATTCAGCAATTACAATACTTGGACTCGATAGATTCTTAGCCAATTGCAGCGCTTTATCTGTAATCGCTTTACTTTGCTGATATTGGGCTTGTTCTGAATAGCTTTCAGCTAAATATTTATAAAAAACTAAACGATTTTCAAGAGCAAGGCTTTCGGCCTCTTCTAGATGTTTTTGTAAATAAAGATAAGCTTCTTTAGAATTGTTATCTTTGAGTATATTTATTTGATTGACGAATCGTTCGAACCCCTCATTGGTTAACGAGTTTAGTGCAAAAGTTTTACAAGAGGTTAACAATAACAAACATAGAAGAAACGTGTTAATAGTGCGTGTTATTGTTACATGACAAGCAAACAAACTTATTTCCTCTTTCAGATCGTTAGTTTTAAAGATTTGAGTAGACTTTAATAGGGTTATGTTGACTTAACACAATCTATAAACGGCATAATTAACTAGCCAATATAATAAAGTTTTAGGAATAAATCACTGTTTATTTAACTACTTTTTGCTATCCCAAAAACTCGCTTCTATTTTATTTCCATCAAGATCAATCAAAAAACAACCATAATAAGGATCTCCGTATTCGGGCCTTAAACCAGGTTTACCATTACATTTAGCTCCTAATGATAACCCTACTTTATAAAAGTCATCTACTTGCTTTTTAGTACTAGCCATAAAGCCAATATGTACACCATTACCAGGAGTTGCTATTTTTTTGTCGTAAGGGATTTGTAGCCAAAATTCAGGATATTTTTTTCCAAAGGCCATAGCATGTTCATATTCACATACAAGCTCAATCCCTAAAACAGGGAGCAATGCCTTATAAAATTTACCCGCTTTTATTAATTGATTAGTACCAATAGACATATGACAAATAGAGCGAAGTTCTCGATGTTCAATCATTTTGTTCTTAATTTAAGTCGTTATTACCCCTAATCCTATTCGAAAAAAGAAAAAAAAGCACTCATATAATATGAGTGCTTAATATACGTTATTAATGTGCTTAAATAACAATAAACTTAATTTTTTCGTAAAGTTACAAGGCCTATCGCACCTAAAAACATTAATATAAGTGTTGAAGGTTCAGGAACACTAGTTACAGGGCCAACATTAATAATAGCTCCCGCGTAAGACGTTTGCACAAAGTCATTATCTATTGATAATAAGCCTGAATTATCGCTGTTAAACCCTAACTGGAATAAGCCTTCTGATAGTAGTTTAAATTGCACAGTAGCAAATACAAAGCTTGTTCCTTGCTGAGCGGTTAAAGTTGCAATATCTGCAAAAATATCTGCATAATCTTCTAAAAATAATGTACCAATACCGCTATCATCAGCATATTGGTATGATCCTAACCCATCATCAAACACGTTACTAAATTGCCAATCTATTAGTGATATCGCATTATCATCAAAGACTAATTCAGTATAAGCTGCTGATAATAAATGGCTAAAATCACTTACAATAATTTTCGCTGTAACCGTATCATTAACTTGATAACTGCTTTGATCAACTTCTAATTCAATTAATCCAGCAAAACTATTGTGGCTTAATAACACTTGGCTAATAAATAGCGCACTGCATAATATTTTCTTTAACATAATTTTATTCCTATTGATTCACGGGTGCTATTGCACAACGAGGTAAGTCACATAAATTCATCATCGGGCGAACATCACGACGATCTACCGCTTGATCCTGATTAAAGTCGTATTCAAGTCCTAATGATGGATTGTTTCTAAGCATATTTTGAAAAGCATTAATATCACGTAGATCAACTGCACCATTTTGGTCGATATCTTCAACTTTATATACTGATTGAGAGTCACATACACCATTGCCCGCAACAATACAGTCTAACCACTGATTAAATTCTTCATCAAAACTTGTGCCCCAATTAGCCAGAATATCTTGGTACGGGGTATACTCTGGTAATTCAGGTGTTGGCTCCGGTTCAGGATTGGGTTGTTCGCCTGTATTAGGTTGTCCACAAGTCCAGACCCAATAACCAGTTCCATTAAAGCCACTTTCAGGGCTATCATCGTATAACCACAACCAATTATTTTCTTCTGCGGTAGGTTTAGCTTGCCATCCCCAATCAAAGGTACACCCTTCATTATTTTCTTCAGGTAAAGTCACCGGAAGATATTTAGCAGCTCTAAAAGTGGGTAATAATTCGTTATCAATAACATCTCGATGGTTTTCCATCATGAAACGATTTGCTAAGTAACCCCATGTGTAAACACGTGTTGAATCACCATTGGCATAAGTTGTTTGAAACAATTCGCTTAACAAATACGTTTTATTGGGCGCTTGTGCTAGTGCACTGGCGTTATCATTAGGTTGCGATAGATATTCAGCTAGTCCTTCCGCCCACCAAACAGAATTTGCAGGTGAATCAGAGAAATCGCCCCATTTATTATATCGACCATCTAGATAATGATATTGTTCATGCTCTAAATTCCAAATAACAAAGTCACTTAACCATGTCGCTTGAAATGCAATGAATCGAGCTTGATTACCTTCTACCTCAGGGTCTCCTTCCAAGTACATACCACCATTATCAGTGTTAATACCAAAAAACTGCCCTGCATAGCTTTCATACTGTGTTGAAGAACTAAAAAGCACAACTTCCAAGGTATCGTTATAATCATCTGCAACCGGTTGTTGAGGTGATGTACCAAACACTTGATGGAATTTGTTTTGGCCGGCACTCAAAGTATTACAAGTATCTGTAAGGTTTTCATTTGACAATGTACCTTGATAACGTAATTTTACCGTTGAGCTACACTCATATTCACCGGATAAAATATAGCTTTCAAGTTCAAAGCTACAGGCTTCACCATATAAAGCACAATTTGCACTATCATAATTTTTCACCATGTTTTGTGCGTTGATCCAGCCTGAACTTCCTGCGCCTTCGTAAGAATATGTTGATAAGATAGTTTGTATTGCTGGACGAACCGTATCAGCAATATTACCGCCAAGCTTTAATAATCGACCTAGCTCACTTACTGTATCTGACCATTGATACTCACGAGTATGGCCGATTAACCACGTACCATTAGTACTGACGAAATTCATCAAATTAGTCAAAATCGCCGGGTTAGCTGTTATGGTGTTGATGAAGTCTTGTTCTTCTGACACATTGGCATTAAATAAATGTGTTAATAATAAGGTAACTGATTGTTCTTGATAATAAACACCCCAATTATCATCGCGTGCTACTGTGTTGGCATAACCTAATAACGCTTCTGTAAAGCGCAGTAAATAAGGCTGGCGATCTATTTTTGAACTCGTTAATAGAACCAACATCTCATATTTGATCATAAAATTACGAGTAGCATCACCATTGAATGTAGTAAAATGCTCGCCACCAAAGTACGCAGCAAAAGCATTATTTAATGCCGTTTGATAATTACTTTGGAACGTTCGTCCAGTGCCTGACTCAACCCAATGCATAGCTCTTAAATAAGTCACTAACTTTTCTAATTCGTTAGCTTGCCCTGCGTCATTTGCATTATAGTTTGCTAGCACAGTATTTATTTCAGTAACTACCGTAAGTAAATTAGCATCCGAAAATAGCTCGCTTCCTGCTAATGCATTATTGTATAAGCCATATAAACAATCATATAACGAGCCATTTTTTAACGCTGTTGTTAATTCATCACCTGTTAAGCCATTTAAATCACTAACTGAGCTACAACCAGAAGTAGTAACATTAGAAGATGAATACGAGAAATTTATCCTATCAGACGATTTAATCGCTTTAGAGGGCTTATTATTTATTTTTTTTAAGTTTAGTAAGGGCTTATGTGCATGGTCATCATGAGTCATTAAGCTTTGTAAGCGCTGATATTGCACAGGAGACACTAGTCTCGGCGCATTGGGTTGTTTACTTAAATGACTGGTTCTATGTTCAAAACTTGCTGACTGTTTTAACGACGTTATATTGTTAGGTTTTTCTGTTGAAGCAACAACATTACCCGCATAAGCGCTACTAACAATAGCCCCAGCGGTAATGATTATATTTTTAAAGTTCATACGATTCTCTCTATTTTTATTATTTGCTAGAATTCACGTGTTTTAATTTTTTTATTACAAGTGATTAACATCTAAGCAGTTAAACAATACCTCAACCTGAATATAATGTATACAATATATTCAAAAATAATTAAAATGAATTATAAGTTATTATTTACGTTAAAAAATTAAGAATTAAATTGAAGAAAAGTAATTGATATAAAGGGAAACAAGAAAGTTTCCCTTGAGGAATTTTGACGGGTATTTAATTAACTATCCGTTTTTAAGACCTATTTTTTTCAAAATAGTCATCATTAAGCACCATTTAGTAAACGCGCTTTGTAATAAATTAACACCTATAAATGCAGTAAACCAAAGCCATTGTTGACTATAGGTAACAGCAAGATAAAGAGAGATTAAAATCATTGCACCTGCAATCATGCGTAAAGCTTCATTTATTGTCATAACTCACCTTTAATAACGTTTATATTTCAACTCTTATTATATTAGAAAAAGCTAATTTATCAACACCTAAATTAAGTCACCCTAATATAAGGTAACCTAGTATAAATTTACCTTATGAATTTAAAGGAGTATTTAATGAATTTTCTTTAGTTTTATTTGTAACGGTATAATTTAATTAGAGACTTCGTTAGAGGTATTATTACTTTAAATAACGAGGTCAAAATGCCAAAGAAAACATTATCATCAGAATACAAACGTGAATGTGCAGAATTAGTTATTGTACATGGTTATAAACATAAAGATGCAGCCGCAGCGATGGATGTTGGATTATTATCAATTCAACGTTGGGTCAGTCAATATAGAAAAAAGCAACGCGGTATAACACCTAAACCTAGCGCCTTAACACCAGAGCAAATATGTATCTAAGAACTTGAAAAGTAAGTAAAACAGCTAAAAAGTGATAATCAACTATTAAAAAAGCGTCTTTTTCGCTATGCAAATGAACAACGGCAGCAAATAGCTGTAAAACTGAAAAAGGTTGGAAGTAATGTTCAACAGATTTGTCGATGCCTGTCTATCGCATCAAGTACGTTTTATTATAGCGCCAAACCTAAGATAATTGATGCTGAGCGAATAAAGTTTGAAGCAGCGATAAAGCAAATTCACGTTGATATGGATGCCACTTATGGCAAGCGTAGAATGTTAACAGAGCTACAATAAATGGGGTTTCACTTAGGTATTCATAAAGTCAGAACTTCAATGCAACGGTTAAAGCTTGTAGCTAAACGACCTAAACAACATCGTTACCCATCAGGTGCTAAAGCATCGGTTATTGCGCCAAATTACTTAAATAGACAATTTAATCCTGAGCATATAAACACTTTATGGTCAGGTGACATTACCTATATTCGCACACAACAGGGCTGGTTGTATTTAGCGGTCATTATGGATTTATGCTCACGTAAAGTGATCAGCTGGGCGTTTTCAGACAAACCGAATAGTGAACTAACGACAAGGGCTTTACGGTTAGCAATTAATTAATAAGCGACAACCGAATGATAATGTAATATTTCACTCAGATCAGGGTGTGCAGTATACGAGTGAGTCATTTCAAAAAGCATTGAAAGAACATGGTCTAACTTCCAGTATGAGTCGTCGAGGAAACTGTTTGGATAATACTGTTACAGAGAGGTTCTTCCGTAGTTTGAAATCAGAGCGTGTTAATTATCGTCGTTATCAAACTAGGCGAGAAGCTATGGGCGATATAATCGATTATATTGAGCCGTTTTATAACCAAGAAAGGAGGCATTATAAATTAGGAAATATTTCACCAGTAGAATATGAAATGAGATTACTAAAAAGTGCCTAAACAAGTCTCTAAATTGGGTTGACCGTTACACACCGCAATTAGCTGATTTACGAAACAGTGAAATAGAGTTCCCAACGCTGAGAGGATCATTTAAAGGTCGTTATAGACTTGATGAAAATAACATACAAAAATTTGAAATAACCATTCCCGCCAATATAAAAGTGACATTTGTAGTATCTGATTCGAGAAAAAAAATCATTAACTTTAATGATCAAAGCTTAACCAAACATCAACAAGAAATTAGCTTAATACCAGGTGATAACACGTTAGTGATAAAGTAGTTTAATTCAAAGAATGGCTAACTAAAAATTAACTAACCACTTAGCCTTTATTTCGAGCCATTTAGCTTTACCTTCTTCTGATTTAAACCAATTTTCAATGTCGACTTTCAGTTCAGGTTTTGACTTATCAATAAGGATACTTCGAAAAAACTCTTTTTGGTAACCTTCTAAAATGTAGAGCTTATTTTTAACTTCAGGCATTGTATTTTTTAAATAGTTATATGCATGTAATCCAATAACGCCTACATCGGCTCGATTATTCAGTAGCATTAACGGAATAATTGTTTCATTATGAACATCAACTCGAGTGATTTTTTTATCATTGAATGCAGCCTCTAAATTAAAATAAGTAAAGCCTCTAACACCTACAAGTTCTTTACCATATAAAGATTCAATTCCCTCATAGGTTAATTCAGAGTCATTAGTAATATAGAGTTCGCGATCTGACATTAAATTGCTTATCCAGTCAAATTTAACTAAATTCTCATCTCCAACCCAGAATGGTGTTGTCCATAAGACGCCACTTTGTGATTTAGAGAAAGTAATAGCTCTTAGCTTAGGCACATACTTTAAAACGTAATTAAATTTGTCAGAATACTCATTTAGCGCATTAAAGAAGTCGTAGCTTAAACCGATCTCTTTTTCTTTATTGATAATAAAAGGAGGTTTGTCGATATAAATATAAAATTCAACATTTTCTTTGGCATGAATAGCCTTTGAACATAATAAAGACAACACTAACAATAATATTTTCAACGAGGCAATATACAAATGGTATCCTCAACTTCAAACTGTTTTAAAGTATAGTTGTTACTTTAAAACACTAAAAACTATATAAAAAATTAGCATAAACGGTAAATATTACAAATTTAATACGCTATGTATTTTATATGTGTTTGAATTTACATAAATCATATCAATTCAACCATATCACCTTTCGCTTGTAGCCAATCTTTACGGTCGCCTGCCCGTTTTTTTGACAATAACATATCCATTAACTCCATGGTTTCTGAATGCTCATCTACGGTGAGTTGTACTAAACGACGAGTATTTGGATCCATAGTAGTTTCGCGTAATTGTAGCGGGTTCATTTCACCTAAGCCCTTGAAGCGCTGAACATTAACTTTTCCTCGCTTTTTCTCTGCTTCAATACGATCTAAAATACCATCTTTTTCTGCTTCATCAAGCGCATAAAATACTTCTTTACCGACATCAATTCGATAAAGTGGAGGCATTGCAACATAAACATGCCCTGCTTGCACTAAAGGGAGAAAATGTTGAGTAAATAAAGCACACAACAAGGTAGCAATATGTAACCCATCAGAGTCAGCATCCGCTAGAATACAAATTTTACCGTAGCGTAATTCTGATAAGTCTTCCGACTCAGGATCAATACCTAATGCTATCGAAATATTATGTACTTCTTGCGAGGCTAATATTTGCCCTGAATCAACTTCCCAAGTGTTGAGTATTTTACCACGTAAGGGCATGATTGCTTGGAATTCTCGATCTCTGGCTTGTTTGGCACTCCCGCCTGCAGAGTCACCTTCCACTAAAAACAATTCGGTACGTGCGATATCTTGGCTACCACAATCAGTTAGCTTGCCTGGTAAAGCTGGTCCTTGTGTTACTTTCTTACGAATTATTTTTTTACTGGCTCGTAAGCGTCGTTGTGCATTTGAAATACAAAACTCTGCTAATGATTCAGCTATTTCAGTATGTTCATTTAACCATAAACTGAAAGCATCTTTAACTACACCCATAACAAACGCGGCACATTGACGTGATGATAAGCGTTCTTTCGTTTGACCAGCAAATTGAGGGTCTTCCATTTTTACTGAAAGAATATAGGAGCATTTATCCCAAATATCATCAGGCGTTAATTTTACGCCTCGTGGAATTAAATTACGAAATTCACAAAATTCACGCATTGACTCTAACAAGCCTTGGCGCAATCCATTAACATGGGTTCCACCTTGAATGGTTGGAATTAAGTTTACATAGCTTTCACCAACAGACTCGCCACCTTCTGGCAACCAAGTTACTGCCCAATCTACCGCTTCACTTTGAGAACTAAAGGCGCCAACAAAAGGTTGTTCTGGTAAACTTACATAGCTTTTAACTGATTCTTTTAAATAGTCACAGAGGCCGTCCTCATAAAACCACTGGTATTTTTGGTCTTCATTTTTATCATGAAATTTGATAGTTAAGCCTGGGCACAATACCGCTTTAGCTTTTAATAAATGAATTAACCGACGAGCTGAAAACTTAGCCGAGTCAAAATATTTAGGATCAGGCCAAAACTTTACGCGAGTACCTGTGTTCCTTCTACCAACAGTACCTGTTTCACGAAGTTCTTCGACCTTTTCTCCATGCTCAAATGCCATTTCATACACTTTACTATCGCGTCTTACCGCTACATCTACCCGCATAGATAAGGCATTAACTACAGAAATACCTACCCCGTGTAAACCACCTGAAAATTGGTAATTTTTATTAGAAAATTTTCCGCCAGCATGAAGTTTACAGAAAATAAGCTCAACACCTGAAACGCCTTCTTCTTTATGAATATCAATCGGCATACCACGGCCATCATCAATAACTTCTAATGATTGATCTTTGTCTAAAATAACGGTGATATTTTGTGCATGCCCTGCTAAGGCTTCATCGACGGAGTTATCAATAACCTCTTGCCCCAAATGATTTGGACGAGTTGTATCTGTATACATGCCGGGGCGGTGTCGGACAGGGTCTAAACCACTAAGTACTTCAATAGATTCTGAATTATATTGTTCGCTCATAACTCTTTCTAATAATAATTAGGCCATGTAGGCCAGAATGATTGATATTACAGTTTAAAAAATTGTGCTATTTTCGGTAGTAGCTCTGAATAATTTACAAAGCTGTGATCGCCACCTTGTTGTACAATTAATTGACACTGTTGATATTTATTTACTGCTTGTTGATAATCTAACACTTCATCACCTGTTTGTACCATCACCAAATAGTGTTTTTTTGTGATTTCTTGCTGTTCAAGTGCTTTCAAGTCATCAATATATTGCTCTGTTACTGTATATACTTCATTGGTATAGGGGTTAGTTTGTTCACCAAGGTAATCATTTAATAATTCAAATGGCCTAACTGCTGGATTGATAATAACGGCTGGGTATTGGTATTTTTCACTAAGGTACGTTGAAAAGTATCCACCAAGTGATGAGCCCATTATTGACCATGTGCCACTGTTGCTTTTTAAAATTTGTGTCAGCTGAGCAATCGCCGCTGTTGGCGACGACTTAATTTGCGGGCAATAAAAGTTAATATCAGGGAAGTATTCACTTAAATATTGCTTTGTTTGTTGAGCTTTAAGTGATTGTGGCGACGAATTAAAGCCATGAATATAGAGAATATTCTTTTTATGTTTTTCTATTACTTCATTTTTCATACAAGTATTAATTCGCTAAAAAGTGGTAAACCGAACGCACTTCGCCGGTTGAACACAATTGATGAATACGATAACCAGCGGGTAAACCTGCACTAACAACAGAACTTGCTGTTTGATCAAACTGAATAGACGTAGCGGGGCATGTGATCACAGGTACTTGGTAAACACTGTTTTTATGCTTTTTCATTAATGCGTTATGCACATGTCCACACGCAATGGCTTTAATTGAAGGGTATAAATTAATATGTTGCCAAAAGTCATTTTGATTATTTAAACCATGATGATCAATAAAATAGCCCACATCAACAGCATGGTGATGCATCATAAGCATTTGAAATTTTTTAGGGTTAATTGTCTGATGCAATGCATTAAACTGCTCTTTCGTTAATTCTCCAGCAGGAGTCTCACTCTTACTATCGAGTAATAATACTTGCCAATACTTGGCTTCAATTTGTTTTGCATTATTAAATGGAGCCTCGCTTAAGAAGTTATTTAATAGCACTCTATCGTCATGATTCCCTGCTAACCAATATACAGGAATAGTTATTTGGCTTTCCGCTATCGCTTCGACAAAATTTTGATAAGATTCATCGCTGTGATCTTGAGTCAAATCACCAGTAAAGACAGCAAAATTTACTTGAGGGTTTTGCTTAATCTCTTTTAAAACGCCAACCAAGTTTTGATAGACAGGAGCGCCATGGTGGCATGCTTGTTTATCGGCTAATAAATGACAATCTGTAAATTGAGCGAAACTTAAGTCAACATGCATTAGTTCATTATTCTCTTATCTTAACGACTGAATTAGTTATATAAATGATGAGTTACACTGCTTCGTCCTAATTGTAAACTTAACTGTAACCATTCTTTTAAAAATAAGTTTATTTGTTGTTTTTCATCAGGTAGGTGCATTTTTTTATTCGGATAGTCATACCGAGGTTTTACTTTCGATATATCTTGATTACTGATCACCTCTGCCATTTTTGCATCGTGATACAAACGCACTACCATTTTAGGCTTTAGTATATCCGGTAAAGTGTCCGATAATACTGTCGTATTTTGAGTCATCGTAATAAGCGATGTATAACGAGTGACCTCATCAACTTTTATTCTATACCTTAAAAAATCGGAAATTAAGAAATCGCGTTCCTCTCCAACATGTTCTTTATCCGCTAACAAGCGCAATATCATCATATAATTTACCTCACATAGGTTCATTAAATTAGGAAGATTAGGTCGATAACTCGCTTGTTTCATCATTTCTTTTTTAAACAAAAATTAATAACCAATATTTTATTAGTTACTTACGCTTTGTTTATCCTCTGACTCGTAATTTATTGGCTTTTCTTTTTTAAAGTGTTTACAGGTTTTTATAATTTAATTGCAACCATTGTAACCCAATTATCGTAGACGCATTAGTTATTTTACCTATTAGTAATAACCTCATTGCTTCTTCACGTTTAATCACATGGACTAATATATCTTCGTGTTCTTGAGCTAATCCATAAACGCCACCAACCCCCTTGCTATCTACAATTCCTATAAGTAAATGAATTTGTTCTGACATACCACCAGGGCTAGATAAATAATTCATAATGGGTGATATGTCATTTTCAGTAAGATCTAGATTAGCTTCTTCTTTAGCTTCTCTTATAGCAACATCTATTGGGCTTTCATTTGCGGAAAACATACCTGCGACAAACTCTAATAACCACGGAGTGTCATTATTTCGTATCGCTCCGGGTCTAAATTGCTCTATCATAACAATACTGTCAGTATTTGGATCATAAGGCATCAGTACAACAGCATCACCACGCTCGAATATTTCGCGTGAAACTAACTCGCTCATTCCACCGTTAAATAAACGATGACGCACCTGATATTGTTCAAGCTTAAAAAAACCATGGTATACCGTTTGTTTAGACTTTAGCTCAATATCGCCTGCAGAATAACGCAACATTATTTGTGAGTTTTCATTCATTTTTAGTCAAATCCATTAATTTACAGGAAAATTCACTATATAAAGCATTAGCATAAAATATTTTGTTACACTAGAATAGGCTCAATTTTACAGATTATATTTAGCTTATTTATCAGTACTGCTAAAGTAGCACGCTAAAATAATTAGGCTAAAGCCAGCATATATATTGTAAGTAATGTGATTTAAACAATTTTTTATTTATCATCATACATATAACTTACACCGAAAAAGTTAACTAAATAGCGTATTGGCAAGTTATTTGCTTTTAACAAGTTTAATAATTAATTAATACCAAAAGCACAAAATATTAAGAAGACATTAAAGGAATTTCTCTGACATGAAAAAAACCATTACTTCGATCATCATAGGTATTGCTTGCGCAACAAGCAGTGCTATTTCATATGCTGAAGATTTACTTTCGGTTTACGAACAAGCTAAACAAAATGACCCTGTAGTGCTAAAAGCCCAAGCTCAATTTTTAGCCTCACAAGAAGATATAACTCAAGCACGCTCAGTATTATTACCTTCAATCAGCGCTTCAGCTAGCATAGGAAAAGGTGAATCTGAATCTATCTCAAATGGTATTTACGCACCTGTGGGCAGTATTGTTACTACGGAGTCTGAATCATCAGATTATGGTGCAACGTTAAATATGCAACTTTATCATCATGACTCTTGGTTACGCTTAGATAATGCAAAAAAAGTTGCTCACACTTACGATATTGGCTATCAAGTAGCTAAACAAGATTTAATTATTCGTGTTACACAAGCCTACTTTGACGTGTTAAGTGCGAAAGACGACTTAGAATTTGCTAAAGCAGAAAAAACAGCAATAGAACGCCAGTTAGAACAGACTAAACAACGTTACTCTGTAGGTTTAACAGCTGTAACTGATGTTCATGAAGCACAAGCTCAATATGATAATGCAGTAACAGCTGAAATAAGAGCAGAGAACAATGTATACAATAGCGAAGAAGCTTTACGGGTAATTACCAATGTATACCCTCGAGATTTAAATGCGTTAAATACTGAAAAATTCAGTGCATCTCGTCCTATCCCTGACAGCGCTAACGAATGGCAACAAATGGCAGAAGCGAAGAACTTAGATCTTATCGCACAAAAGATATGGGTTGATGTTGCTAAAGAAAATATCAATATTGCCCGTTCAGGCCATTATCCAACAATTGATTTATCTGGCCGATATTCTGCTGGAGACAGTGAAATAACGACAGTTTCAGGTACATTCGACAATCCAAGACTTGATACGCACTCAATAGGTATTACTTTAACTGTACCAATTTATTCTGGTGGTGCAATTTCAAGTGCTGTTCGTCAACAACAACACAACTATGTAGCCGCTAGCCAAGATTTATCTCAAACTCATCGTACCGTGGTTCGTAATGCGCGTAACTCCTATAACACAGTAATTGCAGCTGTTTCTGGTATTAAAGCCTTAAGTCAAGCGGTAATCAGTGCCGAAAGTGCATTAAAAGCAACAGAAGCTGGGTTTGAAGTAGGTACACGTACTATTGTAGATGTGCTAGATAGCACACGTAATCTATATAATGCAAAGCGTAATTTATCGTCAACACGTTATAATTATGTGCAATCTATTTTACAATTAAAACGTGCTGCGGGCACAATTTCAGAACAAGATCTTAAAGATATAAATCAAGGCTTATCTGAAAGTTAAACATTATTAAAGGCTAGGACCTAGGTCTTAGCCTTTAATCTTCTAAACGAATTGTATTAATTATTTCCGTTGTAGAAATACCCTCTTCAAAGTTTAATACTTTAACTTCTCCGCCAGCAGCAATAACTTCAAGACCTCCTGCAATTTCATCTACAGTATAGTCACCACCTTTAACAAGAGTATTCGGTAATATATTAGCAATCAAGCGTTGTGGCGTGTCTTCACTAAATGGCACAACCCAATCGACCACACCTAACCCTGATAACACAGCCATTCTACGTTCTACTGAATTTACGGGTCGACCTGAACCTTTGAGGCGCTTAACTGATGGGTCATCGTTTACAGCGACAATTAAACGGGTGCCTAATTCTGCAGCATGCGTTAAATAAGACACATGACCGGCATGTAAAATATCAAAACAGCCATTTGTCATTACTATTTTTTCACCACGAGCTTTAGCGAGATCTACGGCAATTTTAAGTTGTCCTTCGCTTACTACACCAAAGCCACATTCTTGGGCGCTAGCAACTTGATGATAGAGCTCAGCTTCACTTACTGTTGATGTTCCAAGCTTGCCAACAACAATACCTGCTGCAATATTTGCTAATGCACTTGCTTGTGGATAATCAGCTTTAGCTGCAATGGAAAGAGCCAGTGTCCCAATAACCGTATCGCCTGCACCAGTTACGTCATACACTTCTTTTGCTTGAGTAGGAAGGTGAAATTCTTCATGATCACGACGAATCAATGTCATTCCCTGTTCGCTACGAGTAATTAATAAGGCTTGTAAATCCAAATCAGCTAATAATAGTTGACCTTTTTTAACAATTTCAGCTTCTGATGAACAATGCCCAACAATAGCTTCAAATTCAGATAAGTTTGGCGTAAGTAGATCTGCCCCTCGATAACGTGTAAAGTCGTGTCCTTTCGGATCAACAATCACAGGAATATTTAATTGTTTAGCTAAGTTAATCAATGTTTGCACTTCAGATAAGGTGCCCTTGGCATAATCAGACAGTAACAACACGTCATGCTGGGCAATTTCTTCACTTACATTTGAAAATAACGTCGTCTTATTTATTTGTGATAGTGACTCTTCGAAATCTAAACGGATTAATTGTTGATTTCTACTCAAAACACGCAGTTTAGTGATTGTTGGAATACTATTATGACGATCAAAACGACATTTTATATTCATACCATTTAAATTAGCAGATAAAGTATTTGCAGCCTCATCTTCACCAGTAATACCCACTAAAGTGACTTTCCCTCCTAAAGATGCAATATTTAAAGCAACATTTGCGGCACCTCCAGGACGATCTTCATCCTGAGAAATTTTAACTACAGGCACTGGCGCTTCAGGAGAAATACGTTGAGTAGGCCCGTACCAGTATCGATCTAACATAATATCGCCAACGACTAAAACGCTAGCTTGATTAAAAGTGGGAATATCTACTTTCATCATCAGTTCCATAACAGATATAATACGTTATAGTGTACCACATGAAATTCAACGAGTTAAAATCATACCGTGAGTAAAAATAGCGTTCTTCAACCAAATTTTAAATTTTCTTTCCTGTTACCTAAATATTGGCTCACTTGGATTGGTGTCTTTATCTTGTATAGCATATCTTGGCTACCGTATAAGCTTCAGCTTCTAATGGGCAAAGGACTAGGCCGGTTATTATTAAAGTTAGGCTCGAGTAGAAAACGTGTCGCTCAAACAAATTTAGCATTATGTTTTCCTCACCTCACAGAGCAAGAACGCCATCAGTTACTGGTGAAAAACTTTGAGAATACAGGGATCGCTTTATTTGAAACAGGAATGGGTTGGTGGTGGCCTGACTGGAGAGTAAAACGTAAATGTAAAGTCATTGGTCTTGAACATATTGAAAAAGCTCAACAGCAAGGCAAAGGTATTTTAATGCTAGCCATGCATAATCTAAGTGCAGAAATAAGCTGCAGAAGCATAGGTACAAAACATCCAATGGTCGTTTTTTATCGCCCTCATAACAACCAATTAATGGAGTATTTTCAATACAGAGGCCGTGGCCGCTCTAATAAATATATGCTTGGTAAACGCGATGTAAAAGGTCTAATACGCGCATTACATGAAGGTGAATCTTGTGTTTATTTACCAGACCAAGATTACGGTAGAAATAGAAGTTTATTCGTGCCTTTTTTTGCAGTAGAAAAAACGGCAACCACCACAGGTACATTAATATTTGCTAGACAAAAAAACACCGTTTCACATATGCTGATCCCAACTAGAAATGAAGATGGTAGTGGCTATACGTTAACAATTAACCCTCAACTTGATAATTTTCCAACCGAAGATGACTACGCTGACGTCACAAGAATTAATCAAGAATTGGAAAAGGCTATTTTACAAAATCCAGCACAATATATGTGGTTACATCGACGCTTTAAAACTAGACCTAACGAAACTGACCCATCATTGTATAAATAAGCTTTTTTAAGTATGGTATACACTTAGGTAACAATTAATTACGTTTATATAGATATTAAGTTTATGATGTTTTGGATCCGCTCTGTAGGTTTAGCATTAATATTAGTCGTATTAGCATACTATCTCTTTGCTAATAAAGAGGTATTATTTACTGAGGTTGCAACAGAAACACTTACAACGGAAGAAGTGCTTGCTGATAAGGCTCAAGCTGATGAATCATTACATAATGAGGCCGAAGAACCTGAGATCATAAAAAAACAAAAAAATGCAGCAGCTGAGGGCTTGTCTCGATTTTATGCAAATTTAAGAGGTACAGATGAAGAATCAGGACCTAGAGTCAAGAATAACGTTGTATATTTACCGGAACCTAAAGGTGATTTAGTTGACATTTTAATTGCCAAAAAAATGGTCACACGTCCATTAAGAAGCAATTGGCGTAGTAATAATAAAAATGCCGCTTTTCGTGTTGGATTTACACTTAATCAAAAACTTTCCGAATATGCACAAGAAAGTGGATTAGAGGTAATTTGGTGGCTTGATAAAGACTTTTTAGTCAAAGATCCCTTCAGAATAAATAAAGATATCGTACAAATGACTTACCAAATAAGCCAAGCAATTCAAGGCCATTTCGAAGAAGGTATCAAAGCCTACTTTTGCAATCAACATCGTACACTAATCATTACCGAAAAATCGTATGAATACCTTGATGAGGAATGCATACTGCTTGATGGATCAAAGCGATAGGCATTTAATAGCTTTATAATTAGTCAAAAGTAATGAAACGAGTTTTAAAGAAACATTACTAAACTAATTATAAATATTTATTAAAAATACTCATCACCACCTGCGCATGATTCGTAAATTCTTTCAAAGGCATTAAGTTTGCTTTATTTTTTAATACACAATGGTGGCCAAAATCACGTAATTCACAATAGTGATTGATTAATTGTTGGCATTCTTCGTCCGTGATCACTTGCCAATGTAAAAGCATTTGAAAGATTCGAATATTATCAGAGGGTAAATATGAGTCAGTAAATTGATTATAATGCGCCAACACTAAATATTGAGCTAAAAACTCAATATCGACTAACCCACCTTTACTTTGCTTAATATCACTTTCAGTTAATGTTGATTTATCTAAATGATTTTGCATTTTATCTCGCATTTCAATCACTGACTTTTTTAATTCTTCTACGTTTCGATTTTTAGAGAGAGTATTTTTTCGAATACGTTCAAATTGCTCGATAAGTGCTTGATGCCCATAAATAGCACGAGTCCTAACTAATGCTTGATGTTCCCATGTCCATGCTTCTTCAATTTGATATTGTTCAAAACTATCAACATGTATCACTAAAACACCAGAATTCCCCGAAGGCCTTAAGCGCATATCTAATTCATACAAGATACCGCTGTTCATACGCGTATTAAAAATATGAGTGATCCGTTGAGCCAATTTAGAATAAAATTCTCCAGCCAATACTTGTTTACTGCCATTGGTAGTATCATCTATCGGACAATTATGTATAAAAACCAGATCTAAATCAGAACCATAACCGAGCTCAATTCCCCCCATTTTACCATACCCTATAACAGCAAAAGCCTTATGATCTAAGACAGCAACAGAACTAGGTACACCGTAACGTATCGAAATTTGCTGCCATGCCATATTAATCACTTCACCTACTATTGCTTGTGCTAACGCCGTAAGATGATCGCTCACTTTTGTTATCGGTAACACACCAACAATATCAGCGACCGCAATACGTAATTGCTGAGCTTGCTTAAACTGACGTAAAAACTCCATCTGAGCTTCCAAATCTTCTTCAGGAACACGCAACAAACCTTCTCGTAAATGCTGTGCATAACTAGTTAATGCTGGAGGTGAATTAAGCAATGTGGGGTCAATAAGCTCATCCAATAAGATTGGATACTTAATAATATGTTCTGCAACCCACTGACTTATTTGGCACAATTTAACTAGATGCTTTAGTGCACCTTCGTTTTCATATAGCAATTCTAAATAAGCCGTACGAGTTGATACTTTCTCAATAATTAATAATATACGTTCAAGGGCTGTTTCATCGGCTTTTAAATCAACTAGGTATGACAACATTAATGGAATTAATTTATCAATAACTTGGCGGCCTCTTGTACCAATACTTCTTTTTTTACTTTCTTCATAAAAGTCTTTCAGTAGCTGCCATATCTTTGTCGCAGGCCAATCAGGTTGAGATTGAGTAATCCACTCTACAGAGTCTTCATCATCCCATTGTCCATCCCATAACGTTATCCAATGTTGATCTTCTGTTTGGTGATGTGGACTTTCTTCGCCAATAAGTACGTTAAATTCCTGATGAACTCCTTGCATTAACTCTGATAAATACGCCAAAAACGCCTGCCAGGAAGGAAATTTTTCATCACCTAAAACGTACAAAATTCTTGCTTGATCTAGTGGATTGTCCGGTAAAGTCTGTGTTTGTTGGTCCGCAAGCGCTTGAATAATATTTTCAACTCGGCGTAAAAAACGATAAGTATTTTCGAGTACTACTTTACTCTGCTCAGTAATTTCTCCATGTTGCACTAATAAGGGTAAAACAGTCAGTAAATTACGCTCTTGTAATTCTTTAATACGCCCTCCGCGGATTAATTGAAATACTTGAACAATAAACTCAACTTCTCGTATACCACCAGCGCCTAGTTTTATATTATTAGAAAGTTGTTTACGACGAACTTCTTGAGCGATCATACCTTTCATTCGTCTTAAGCTATCGATCACACTGAAATCAATATAGCGTCGATAAACAAATGGGCGCAATAAACTCGATAATTGATGATGATATTTCCCTTCGCCAATCAATCGCGCTTTAAGCATTGCGTAACGCTCCCAGTCACGCCCTTGTTCTTGATAATAATCTTCCATAGCACTAAAAGTGAGTACTAACGGACCACTATCTCCAAATGGTCGCAAACGCATATCAACTCGATAAACAAAACCATCAACTGTTTGCTGATTCAATGCGCTAATCAACTTTTGAGCAAGACGAATAAAAAACTGCTGATTATCTAGTTCCCTTCTTGCTCCTTTGGTTTTCCCTGATTCAGGGTAAGCAAAAATAAGATCAATATCCGAAGAAAAATTAAGTTCGTTGCCTCCTAACTTACCCATGCCGTAAACAAGTAAAGGCATAGTTTCATCATCCTGATTTTTAGGCACCCCCCACTGCTTATAGCAAAATTGCGAGAGCCAATTTAACGCAGAAAGAATCAGTGCATCAGCTAAGCTCGATAAGCATTTTAATGACGTATCAAGTGGCGCATCACATAAGAAGTCGTTAACTGCAATAGCAACCATTTGTTGTAACCGAAAACGTCTTAGCACCCGATGTAGTTGCTCTTCTGTTGCGCAATTTTCTAAAAGTAATGATAATTGTGCTACGTAATCAGGTGAACAATCGAGGTGCTCTTGACGAAATAAGTCAATCACTAACTCGGGAGCTTGCACCGCACTATTAAAAATAAAGTCACTTAACGCTAACGCTCGTTGAAAATCAGATAATTGTTGCTCAGAGAAAAAACTAAGTTGCTTAGCGTATTGTTCACCATGTTGGTCTGTAAATTCTACCCAACGCTTATTCTGCTGCTCAATTAAAATAGGAAGAAAGTTTTTACGAGCAAGTGGTTTCATTTAAGCCTCAACTTAATTGTGCAATGTGATACAGTACGTTAAAATTTTGTTAGAACGCATTAATACATCTAAATTAAACAAAGTGAAATAATTAATTATTTTAAATATCTTTTAATTTATGTTGGACATATTATGTCGTCGATGTTATTAATAAATGATAACCATAGCATTTTTGAGGGAACTATGGCAGAAATGCACTATTCAAAAATAATATTATTTAGCTTTTTATTTGCACTATTGGGGTGTTCAGATCCTGTTGCTGAGCAAATTGAGAAGCAATTACCTATCACTGAACAGCGTGTTCAGCAATTAGCACAAGCTTTGAACAGTGGGCAAATACGAAATGCCACTTTAATAAAACAATACGCGGACAAAGTGATTGAACTCAGACCTGATTTTTCTGAACTAGTAAATGAATTTCGTAAAGAAGCAACGACAGAAAGCCCTATTTATAAATCAATTATAGGAAGGCTTACTACTGTTAAAAACAGTCCTGAACTTTTTGTAAGCAAAAACGCTCGCTATGAAGAAATTCTTAATATTTACCAAGCCGCCGACCCCGTTTTATATTCCGATGCATTAAGTGATCCCTTAAATGTATTAGCAGATATGTCTAACGGAACGTTGCCCAGAGTAAACTCATTATCGAAATCGCAAAGTTTAGCAGCCAATAATGCACAAGACTTTGGCGTAGGTGAACAGCTTATTGGAAATCCTAACTATGGAAGCTGGTCTACTGGTAGTAATGGTATGTCTTTTTGGCAATGGTACGGTATGTACGCCATGATGGACAACTTACTTGATTCTAGACGTAGAGTTTCTTATAGCCAATGGGGAAGTTCACGTAACTACAGCTATTATCATGACTATGGCCGCACACGTTACAGCTCTCCAGGACAGTTACAAAAGCAGACTCAATTAGAAACCCGCACTCGTAAGTCTTTTGAAAGTAAAGGTCAAAAATTTAATAGTGCTTATAGTAAAAACCGTACAGGGTCTTCTAGCCTTTCAGGTCAAAGTAAACAAGCACAAACTAGCGCTAAACGTTTTAGTTCAGCTACCGCAAATAAAAGCAGTTACGCCAAAAAAAGTAGTTATGCTAAAAAATCTTCATACGCTCAAGGCGGCAATTTTAGAAACAGTAAAAGTACCACTTCTCGTAGCTTTAGACGTGGCAAATAGCGAGAGGCAGTCAAGGAATTAATATGAATACATTATTTGAAATCACAGGGTTAAATTTAGACTTAATTATTTATCTCACTATTGATATTTCTATCGCGATTGCCTTACTTGGTGCCATGAAAGTTGTTTCAGGTATTTCGGCACAGGTAAACTCAACGGATGAGTTATCAAAAGAAGATAACTTTGCTTTTGGTATTAGCGTTGCAGGAAGTGTAGCCGCATTAGGCATTGTATTAACAGGGGCAATAACAGGCGAAAATGCCGAAAGCTACACAATGGAAGCCATTGGTATGCTAACCTATGGTGTTTTAGGACTTATTTTAATTAAAATTGGTCGTGTCATCCATGATCGTGTGGCACTAAATCATTTAAACAAAAATGAACAAATTAAAGCTAGAAATATAAGTATTGGCCTAGTAGATGCGGCAAGTACCATAGCAACTGCTATTATAATTCGTGCCGTTTTACTGTGGGTTCATGGTTTAGATATTGGCACCTTTATCGCTATAATCAGTGGCTTTATTGTTTCTCAAGCTATGTTAGTGCTAGTGACACGCATAAAAGAATATCAATATGCTAAAAACAATCAAAATGATAGTTTACAAGAAGCGTTAGAAAATGGACATGTTGCATTAGGAATTCGCTATGCTGGCCAAGTTATCAGTACAGCACTAGCTGTAACTGCTGCGAGTTATTTTCTTACTTACAATCCAGAAACGTTATGGACAAGCCTTCTTGCATGGCTAATTTTCAGTATTGTAATGACAATACTAGTCTCACTTTTAACCACGATAGCTAAATACCTTATTTTATGGGGTATCAACCTTGTTGAAGAAGTAGATCATCAAAGTAATATTGGTGTTGCTAGTGTAGAAATGGCTATTAGTATTTCTATCGCCTTAATTCTCACAGGCTTGATGGCTTAAACGATAGAACTATAAAATAATATTGCTCTACGACCTTGAAACTACCAATTTCATCGCGTTTATTTAAACACGATATACTATTAATAATAACCATGGCCGTCTTAGCCGGCTGTGGTCTTATCTACGAATATTTATTATCTCATTATGCAGGTCGTGTTTTAGGCGTCATGGAAAGTGCTATTTACTCCATGATTGGCTTAATGATTGTAGCAATGGGGCTTGGCGCTTTTGCAGCACGAAAAGTGCGTTGTGCATTCAATGGCTTTGTTTGGTTAGAATTAATCATCGCCTTTTTAGGTTGTAGTTCAATTTTAATCATTGGCGGACTCATCGCTATTAGCCAAACGTTTCCTCAACTATTAGCAGACATGTTTTATTTACCACCAGATATAACTCCTCGTGGTGGATATTTAAAACAAATTAGTTTTTTAACGCTTAATAGCCCTTACTTTTTTGGTTTTCTCTTAGGCTTTTTTATTGGCATGGAGATCCCACTTATTGCACAAATAAGAGAGCATATTCATAAAAAACATCTTAAGAATAACTTAGGTACCATTTATGGTGCTGATTATATTGGCGCAGGCATTGGCGCGGGTATTTGGGTGATTTTTTTATTGTCAATTGATATTAGCAAAGCAAGTGCATTAACAGCGGCGTTGAATTTAGCAGCAGGTTTAGCTTTTATGCTATTTTACTGGCAAAGGCTAAAGTGGAAAAAAGTATTATTAGCCCTTCATTTACTCTTACTCGCATTGATATTTTTTATATATCAAAATGGCAATCAATGGCTAAATAACATGAGTAATTTGTTATATATGGATAATGTGGTTTTTACTGATAAAACCCATTATCAACAACTAACATTTACTGAACGTAAAATTGGTGCTGAACATGATCCTATCATCAATTTCTATATTAATGGACGTTTGCAATTTTCATCTGCTGACGAACATGTTTATCACAGCTACTTAGTTACCCCTGCCCTCGCCGCTTCGGCTCGTCAGGATAATGTGTTAATTATTGGTGGTGGTGATGGTTTAGCACTTCGTGATGTACTGGCTTGGTCACCTGAAAAAGTTACGCTAATAGACTTAGATAAAGAACTTATTGAACTATTTCAAAAACCTTTTGAAAAACTTCCACAAACATTAGCTTATCAAATAGATAAACTGACCCAAAAAAGTTTTTCTGATCCAAGAGTTACACCAATATATCAAGATGCTTTTCTTGCTATAGACGAAATGCTGTCATCTAAACAAACCTTCGACACGATTATTGTAGACTTACCCGACCCTAGCCACCCTGATCTTAATAAACTTTACTCTGTTAATTTTTATGCTCGCTTAAAACAGCTACTAGCAGGAGATGGTGTAATTGCCATTCAATCTGCAAGTCCATATCATGCTAAAGAGGCATTTATAGCCATAGGTAAAACTGTTGCTGCAGCTGAATTTGCACACGTTCAGCAGTATCATGCAAACGTGCCAAGCTTTGGTGAATGGGGTTGGACTATTGCCAGTAAATACGGAGCTAGCCCTCTGAGTCGCTTAAAAAAATTAGATGAGTTTCTAGTTGAACCACAATGGCTAACTTTGCCAATGCTTTACGGTGCTTTTGAATTTCCTCATCAATTTTTTAAGTTAAAAGAGTCAATTCCTGTTAATTATCTAGGTAGTCATGTAATTTATCAATTGCATCAAAAAGCATGGAGGGATCAACAAGGTTTAAATGAATCCCACCTGCAAGAATAAAATAAATAAAAAATTTCAAATTACAGCTTGACATATTATGTCCAGATGATAAATTATCCACATCGACATAATATGTCGAAACACATTAATTATCGTCATCAGTAAACACCTGTAATGATTAATTAGTGTTAAAAATAACGAGGAAGAAGAATAATATGAATATTCATAAAATTGCTAACCATTTAAACGCACTTGCTGATAATTCAGAAACAGGGATGGTATTCGACTGCCAACCAATTTCAGGTGAAGTTGATGTTCTGCAGATCACGGTTATTGGCCGTGAAGAGTTACCGATATTTGTATCCGTTACTGATGACCAAATACTATGTATTACCTATTTATGGGGTCGTGATGAAGTTAAGCCTGAGAGCTTACATGACTTGCATGAAAGTATGTTAGAAATGAACATTCCAATGCCATTATCATCATTTTCAAAAATTGGTGATAAATACGTACTTTTTGGTGCACTTTCCATCAACTCGACTTTTAGCGATATCGAACATGAACTCGCCGTTCTCAATAACAATGCTATTGATATTATTGATGACATGAGCGATTACTTAATTTAATTTCCACTTAGGAGAATATTATGAGCATTTTTAAAAAAATTATGACCGCTATCCGAGGTGGTGCAAGTGAAGTTGGCGAATCTATTGTAGATGCAAACGCTACGCGTATTTTTGAACAAGAAATTCGTGATGCTGAAAATCACTTAACAAAAGCAAAACGTGATTTAACCGGCGTAATGGCACAACAAATGGCTGCTAGCAGAGAAGTTGATCGCATTAAGCGAGATGTAACAGAACATGAAGGTTACGCAGTACAAGCTTTAGAAAAAGGCGATGAAGCATTAGCTTTAGCCGTAGCTGAAAAAATATCGACATTAGAAACTGAATTATCTAGCCAACAACAAGCGTTAGACAGTTTCGAAGGTAGTGCTAATCGATTAAAAGAGTTAGTAAAGAAAAGTGAACGCCAAGTTCAAGAATACAAACGTCAGTTATCTATGGTGAAAACAACAGAAAGTGTACAAAAAGCGACTTCTGCTATCACTGATAACTTTTCATCAAGTAACTCAAAATTGTTAAGTGCGAAAGACTCACTAGAGCGAATTAAAGCTAAACAGCAACAATTTGATGACAAAATGAAAGCTGCTGAAGTACTTGAATCTGAAAACTCAGATAATTCGTTAGCAGCTCAATTGAAAGAAGCGGGTATTGGCTCGAGTGACAATAGCGCCAACTCAGTACTTGAGCGATTAAAAGCTAAACAAAAATAGCTTTATGGTTCCACACATTTTCTCTAGATAATAACAATATCGCTTGTTTGAGCTTTTAATGTTCAGCAAGCGATTTTATGGTGAAAAACGATGAGTTTTCTCAAAAGTATTTTCAAAAAAGAACAAGCGCCACGCACAATCAAAAATGCTAAAGACTTGATGGTTAATGACATCATAGCATTAACCGACAGCTTTGCTTTGCCTGAAAGTTTACGTGCTCAACAATTTCAAGTCACTGCAGTTAATAGCTATGAATTTGAACACAAAACGCAAACCGAATGGGTATTATCAGGTAATAATAATAGTGAACTTTATTTATCTCTTGATGTTGATGATAAAACCTACCTTAAGTTTTCAATTAAAATAGCCCATGCTGATGTCGAATCATTATTTGATTTAGACGAATTCTCAACTATTTTTGATGAGCCTGGCAATACAACATTACAACGTTTAAATGATACGGATGTAACAAATGGCTGGACGGGTGAATATTATCATCAAAGAGCTTTTTGCCAAGTAGGTTACTTTCATCGTAAAGACCACCGTCAGGAAAAACTTTCTCAGTTCGAAGATGAAGATGCTGGCGAACAATTTGAGTTTTACCAATTATTAGATCAAGATGAGTATTATGGAGTTGAGCTAGAAGTATGGCTAGATGGCGATACTGATGTATTTCTCACAATGTACCGTCCAACGTCAGACATTATTGATATGTACCCAGGAAGTTAATTGTGAGTAGAAAAATCCCCGAAAAATGGCAATCTTCTGTTAAAGCAGCTAAAGCAACACAAGTTGCCTTTGATATGGATGAAAAAATACAACTAGAAATTCGTAAAGAAGCACTTGAGGACGGCTTAAGCCCGTCAGATAAAATTAGAGACATTTTAGGGCTAGACACCAATAAGAGGCCTAAAAGACCAAGGTTAACGGTTAGTTTATCTCTTGATGATTACCAAGTGCTTGCTGAAAAATATCAGCTTGATGCCGAGCAGCAGCTGGAAATAAAACGTAAATTAATGGATGATCTAATTAGCTACGTGACAAATAAAGAATAATATTATTTACTGAGAAATTTGAGTTATTAATATTCAAACCGTATTATCAGCGACTACTGTTATCTCTTAGCAAGGAAAGTAATGAGACTCATACTCGCCTTTTATCTACTGTGTTGCTTATTAACAAATGCTAACGCACTCACCATAACCAATACGAATAATTTCACCAGCTCTGAGTTATCGATAGGTGAAAAAGTTGAATTTCACTCGACTATTTTAAACGAAAAAAGAGTGTTAAATATTTACCTTCCCGAAAGTTATAAAAAAAACTCAACTAAACAATATCCCGTCATCTATCTTCTTGATGGCTCTATAGAAGAAGACTTTATCCATATCGCTGGTTTAGTTCAGTTTAATTCATTCTCATGGATAAATAATATCCCTGAAACCATTGTAGTGGGTATTGCTAATATTGATAGAAAGCGAGACTTTACCTTTAAAAGCACCAACTCGATTGATTTAAAAGAATTACCTACAAGTGGCGGTTCAGCTTATTTTATTCAGTTTATAGCTAATGAATTACAACCTCTAATCGATAGCAATTATAGAACCAACAAAACCAAAACACTTATAGGTCAATCTTTAGGTGGTTTATTAGCAACTGAAATACTCTTTAAAACACCTTACTTATTCGATCATTACATAATTATCAGCCCTAGTTTATGGTGGAATGATGAATCATTATTAAAAGTAACGCCAAAATATTTAAAGGCGCCACAATCTGTATACATAGGAGTAGGTAAAGAAGGAGACGTTATGGAGCGAGTTGCTGAAAGCTTGTATCAAAAAGTGAATAAAAGTTCACCTACGAGTACCAAGATATTTTTTAATTACTTTGAAAAATTAAGTCATGGTGACACATTACACTTAGCTATATATGATGCCTTTGAAAAGATATTTAAAAAAACTAAAAGTTAATATAACAGCAAACATATTTAATTTTGGCTTAAAAAGGCTTAAGACAGCATTTACACTTAACTTATCTATGCCTTATTAAGCCATATTACAAGCTATTCCAGCCAATAAGGTTGTTGTGTTGTAGCACTTTGGCGACTATGTTCTAGTGCTAATAGTAAATTATCTAGTTTACTTTGGTGCCAAGAAATTAATTTTTTAGGTGCATCTTCTAATCGTTCAAGTTGTTGATGGATAATCCATAAACTACGCAGTTCCCCTAACCCTTGCTGTATATCTAACCAAGGCATACGAAATTGGTCTCGTAGTTGAGCGTCAAATAATAACCCGAACCAGCCCCCTGTTAGTAAGCTTCTTTTTACCAACTTTCTTAACGCTAAGTATTGTTCAATAGTGAGATTTTTTTCCGGTAACACGGACAATAAATCATTCAAACTGGCTGAAAGTTTTTCTTTTGCATACTGACGATAATCTACCTCTGTAGTAAGCGGTGTGAAAACATCCTCTGCTTTTGAACAAATTAGTTCAAGTAAAGTTAATTGTATTGTATTAAATCGCTCACTATGTATTAATTCAATCACATGAGATTGCTCAGGGAAACGTTGTTTTTCAATACGTAATTGTTCAATTAATTGCTCGCTAAGATCTAATTTTTTACGATAGTTCCCCGTTTTATTCATCAACTCTCTCAGGTATATCGCACTATCAAGCCAATCAAATAACTGAATGAATAAACTTAATTGCTCTCTGATTTCGTGCCCTTTCTCATTAAGTCGTAAATCAAACAACCAAAAGCCGTGGCGTAACATCACTAAAACATCAATAACGGGCTCTAAGTGCTCATAACTAGGTTGCTCAATGTAATGTTCTATCGCTAAATGAAGTTGTTGTAAACAATGCGAAATTCCTTGGGTGAAATTCTCCTTCAAATCTTTACCGCTACTATCTATTTGTAAATTAGTATTTTCATCCAACTGGTTTTTTTTATGCCAAAGTGAATACCCACGAGCCGCTTTACTTTTAATTCCAGGTCGTAGCAGCAAGCCACTAAAAATTACACGCGCTAGAGCAAATAAATGCTCAACTGACCCTGAGACTAACTCCAACTCAATTTCAGAGATTTCAAGTTCTTGTCCATCAGAGCTAATCGTCCCACAATCAAATGCAAACTCAACTTTACTATTTTGAAATTCAACCAACCACGTTATACGGGTAAAATCAGTATCAAACAGTGCAATAAGCTGTTCCTGTAATTGAGTAACATTGTCTTCTTGTGACCAGATATTGGTAGGAAATAACGACAAATCAGGAAATGAGTTTTGTATTTCAATATTGTATTCAGGTCGTTGATGCAACCCACCAACAACACTACCTGCGGTTTTTATTGTTTGCTCAATATGACCATTACAACCTCTAACCCGCAAACCATAATCTTTTTTTCTCAACGCTAAATCTGGCGTGTCAAAATAACAATTTGACAATAATTTTTCATTTTTTTCGAAAGTTAATTTTTTAGCATTAAGTAATGATGTGATTGTTGCTTCTACATCTTGTGATAATACGAGATATTTAAGCTCTATCTCAGTGTTCATATAAACCTAAATTTGACTAACAAAAACACACCATACAAAAGCTATTGAGCACTCGCAACACATTTTATATAAGATTGTTGAAAAAATACCTGATTTAGCGAAAACTTAGCTTGATTCCGTCGCCACAAAACCCTACTATTTTTAGTAAAAATATCCATAGAGAATTTGGTAAGTTATGAAAATAATAAAATGTTTATTTGCTAGTGCTTTTATCCTTTTTAGTCCTTTATTACTAGCAGAAGAAACAACAGACAATTTAACGTCTGCCTATATTTCTGACGATCTTTTTATTTACATGCATGCTGGTCCTGGAAATAACTACCGAATTTTAGGCAGTATTAATGCGGGCGAAGAAGTTAAGCTTACCGGCAGAACTGAAAATGACTATACACAAATTCTTGATAGTAAAAATCGCGAAACTTGGGTCGAAAATAGATACATCAACACTACGCCAGGCGTGCGTAACGAAGTAAAACGTTTAAAAGCTCAACTTGCTTCTAATATTGAGAATAACGATGGACTCTCTTCTCAACTAACACAAGCCCATAATGAAATTGAACGCTTAAACATAGAAACTAAAAACTTTGAGTTAAAAGTAAATCAAATTAATCAAGAGCTTGAAAATACTAAGTTGAAAATCAAGAACCAAGACACTGAATTAAAAAAAGAATGGTTCTTCAATGGTGCTATCGTTCTTGTTATTGGCCTTCTATTGGGGTTAATCATCCCTAAGATTAGTGGACGTAAGAAGTCTTCAATGGATAATTGGGGCTAGTGACTTTAAAGTCTTTAAGTACTATCGTATAATGTTCTTTTGAACTTCCATTGAAATATTGTGCTTAAAAAATTCATAATTATCACTATATTAGTGACGTCTGTAGTATTTTCTAATAAAGGGGTAACAAATGGTGTTAGCCCTTATTTACCCCTTAATATTGATCCGCTTATCGAGCTTGAAATAGCTCGTTTAGTTTCTATTGCTAAAATTCCTAATGTAATAAAACCCTATCCTATAGTGACTATCGTTAAAGCGCTCCCGTTAATTGAAGATTCACACCCCTTATTATTTCGACGTTTAACGGCGTATATAAAACGTTATAAAAAAAGTACTGCAAATACCCACTTTGCTGCAACATTAAGCAAAGGATTTGAAAAAGAAAAATTAATTGCCAATAAGCGAGGTACAAACTCCGACAGCTTATTCCAGGTTAGTTTTGCTAATTTTTACCAAGCCAATAGTTATTTAATTTTTAATGCTGGTGGAAGTTATATAGAAGGCGAAGGCTTTAACCCTCACCATAGTTATGTTTCATTCGGTTATGAATATGCACAGGTTGATATTGGGTATCGTGAACATTGGTATTCGCCAACTATTATGTCAGCCCCTTTAATATCAACAAATGCAGAGTCAATGCCTTCGATAACTGTCAGTAATATTACGCCCATTACTGATTTTAATTTTAAATATGAATTATCTTTCGGTAAGTTTAAAACCATGGATGGCATTTTATACCAAGGTAAGAGAACGTCTGGTAAGCCAGGTTTTTTAACAATGCATTTAAGTGCACAGCCTTTTAGTTGGTGGACTATTGGGGCAAATAGAATTTTAATGTTTGCGGGAGGCCAGCGCTCAATTAGTGGTAATGATATTTGGCAAGCGATTATTGATCCTGTGAACTCAGATAATTGTGGTTCAGGGGAGACAGGGTGTGCCGATAGTAACCAAGAAGTTGGCAATCAAATAGCCTCTATTACCAACAAGTTTGATTTTTCTCTCTATCAAATGCCAATAAGCTTTATGTTCGAGCTTGCTGGTGAAGATACTAAAGGTCATAAAAATACTCAATTAGGTAATGTTTCCTTAAATTTCGCCCTATTTTTGCCTTATTTAACCCAATCTACCTCTTTATATGTTGAAACTGCGAATTATGATACTCATTGGTATGTACATCATATTTACGATAATGCTTTTCGTAATAGTGGTAATGTAATGGGACATTGGTGGGCAAATGAAAAAAATAATAAAGATATCAGTGGAGCCTCGCTTGCTAGCGCTAAGTTAAATTGGGATATCAATGGTATTAGCCACCTTGAAATTCAAGTTAAAACAATCAAAATTCGAACTGACGATCCTCTACAGCAACATAGACACAAAGAGATAGAATTCAATTATAAACATGCCTACAAAGCCGGCTTTATTGGTTTTACCATTGGGGCAGGTCAAGATACTCTTGGTGATAACTTTTCTCGAGTAGCCATCAACTACACTTGGTAAAAAAATTTAATGTGTAAAGTAAGGAGATAAAATGAGAGTGATCACGTTTGGCACTTACGATGTTTTTCATGTAGGACACGTTAATATTTTAGAACGAGCAAAGTTACATGGTACTCACTTAATTGTTGGTGTTTCTTCAGATAATTTAAATATGTCTAAAAAGCAAAGATTTCCTATATATACTGAAACTGATCGCATGCATATTATTCGTTCATTAAGGTGCGTAGATGAAGTTTTTGTGGAGGAGTCTTTAGAGCTCAAACGTGAATACATTAAGTATTATAATGCGGATATTTTAGTTATGGGAGATGATTGGCAAGGGAAATTTGATCACCTCAATGACATTTGTAAAGTCATTTACTTACCACGTACCCCTTCAGTATCAACAACAGAAATAATTGAAATAGTAAAAACTGAAAGGTAGTTGTTATGTCTTGCAATAATAAACGATATTTATTTTATATCGAACAAAATTATGCTTTTGAAATATTAAGGCCACTACAAGACGCGATTCTTGAAAATGGCAATACTATTAAATGGTTAGTTGTAGGTGCTGATGTTAACTGTACGCGCTTTACAGAAGACGAAGACTATACTTTTGATGTTAATGAAGCAATTAATTACGCACCACATGCTTGCTTTGTGCCTGGCAATGTCATTCCTAAATTTATCCCTGGTTTAAAAGTTCAGGTATTTCATGGTTTAGAATGGAAAAAGAAAGGCCATTTCGTTATTCGTGATTGCTTTGATCTTTATTGTACACATGGTGCGGCAACTACAAATAAATTCTCTCAACTGGCAAAAAATCATAACTTTTTTGATGTGGTAGAAACAGGCTGGCCAAAACTAGACAATCTGTTTAATACACATAAATTTAATTTTTTTAATAATTCTAAACCTATAGTGTTATTTGCTCCTACCTTCTCCCCTGCTCTGACTTCAGCACCTGAGCTTTTTAATGAAATTAAAAAGCTCATTACAGAAGGTGATTATAATTGGTTAATAAAATTTCACCCTAAAATGGACTTATCATGGGTTAAAAAGTATCAACATTTGACCGCTAATAATTGCATAATAGTTAACGATGAAGACATCAATCAAGTACTACAAAGTGCTGATGTAATGCTTTCTGATACGTCATCTGTCATTGGTGAATTCTCGTTACTAGGTAAGCCTGTCGTTACACTAAATAATTCGGAGCCAGGAAGTTATTTGATTGATATATCTACACCAGAAGAGCTTAAGCAAGCATTAAATGCAGCACTGGCTCCTACTCCAGATCTACTCAACGCGATTGAACAATATGCACAGAGTTTGCACCCGTATAAAGACGGTAAATCATCAGTTAGAATTATTAACGCTGTTGAGCATATATTAACTAACGGTAAGAGAGCAACGAAAGCTTTACCGTATAATTTTGTTAGAACATTAAAAGCGAGAATAAAACTAAATTATTGGAAATTATAAACTTTCATCAAGATAAACTGAAACATTTCTAATACTTATAACCTAGGCACATGATTTAGATTTAAATAGTATTTATTTTTTAATTGACATAAATACGCGATGTACGCTATTAATAGTACATCGATGTAATAAAATTACAAAAAACAAAAGTAAACAGCGTTAATGAATACACTAACTAGCAACATTCGTATTAACAACCTCCTCCTCGTATCAAAGGTACGCGGATAATTTTTATTTTTGTAAATTTAACAGAATAACTAAAACCCGCGCTAATAATCGCGGGTTTTTTTATGCATGTACATTATTAGCGCTTTAATTGAAGGACAAACACATGGACAATCAGGTCATTATTTTTGACACTACATTACGTGACGGCGAGCAAGCATTAACCGCTAGTTTATCAGTACATGAAAAACTTCAAATTGCACAAGCAATAGAACGGCTTGGAGTTGATATTATTGAAGCCGGTTTTCCAGTTTCTTCACCAGGAGATTTCGACTCGGTTCAACAAATAGCTAAAACAGTAAAAAATTCAATCATTTGTGGTTTAGCTCGTGCCGTTGAGGCTGATATTAAAGCTTGTGCGGATTCTTTATCCGTTGCTGATCAATTTAGAATTCATACCTTTATTTCAACATCAGACGTGCATGTTCAACAAAAATTACGTAAAGATTTTTCTGATGTAGAAGCCATGGCTATTCATGCAATTAAATATGCTCGTCAATTTACTAATGATGTTGAGTTTTCATGTGAAGATGCTGGCAGAACCCCTATTGATAACTTGTGCCGAATGGTTGAAAACGCGATCAAAGCAGGCGCAACCACTATTAATATTCCAGATACTGTTGGCTATACATTACCTAATGAATTTGGCGGTATTATTACCAATTTATTTAATCGTGTTCCGAACATCGACCAAGCAATTATCTCTGTACATTGTCATAACGATTTAGGTTTAGCTGTAGCGAACTCTATGTCAGCCGTTCAAGCAGGGGCAAGACAAATTGAATGTACCATTAATGGTATAGGTGAGCGCGCAGGAAATTGTTCTTTAGAAGAAGTGGCCATGATAATGAAAACTCGCCAAGAGTTTTTAGGTGTACACACTAATATTAATCATCAAGAAATCGCTAAAACTTCCAAGTTAGTGAGTCAGCTTTGTAATATGCCAGTGCAATTAAATAAAGCGATTGTCGGAGGTAATGCCTTTAGCCATTCATCAGGTATTCATCAAGACGGTATGTTAAAAGCCAGTAACACTTATGAAATTATGACGCCAGAAAGTGTCGGCATTGCAAAAACTAAACTGAATTTAACATCTCGTAGTGGACGTCATGTTATTAAACACCGAATGGAAAGTTTAGGTTATCAAGAGTCGGACTATCAGCTTGAACAACTTTACACTGACTTTCTAGCCCTTGCTGATAAAAAAGGACAGGTATTTGATGATGATCTAGAAGCCTTATTGTTCAATATTCAACAACAAGACTGTCAAGATCACTACCATCTAGAAACTTTGAATGTCCAAGCCGGCGGAGATTTTGCTACCGCGAGTATTAAGCTGAGATCTGGTGAGGAAAGTCAAATAACGTCAGCAACAGGTAACGGTCCGGTAGATGCATTATACCGAGCAATTAAAACTGCCGTTGATATAGATTTTGAAGTTACCGATTACAAAATATCCAATAAAGGTTCTGGTGAAGATGGTTTAGGGAAAGCCGATATTGTCGTCACTTGGCAAGGAAGAAATTTTCATGGCTACGGGTTAACAACTGATGTCATTGAAGCATCTGGACTTGCGCTTATTCATACCCTAAATAGCATACGTCGCGCTCAAACGATCGCAGAAATTAAAGAAGCACGTGCAGCTAATAACTAATAAAAATAGATTAAAGGTTTAAAAACATGTCAAACATCGCAGTATTAGCAGGTGACGGTATCGGCCCAGAAGTAATGATTGAGGCCAAAAAGGTATTAAATACCATTGCTAAAAAGTTTAAAATCGACATTAATACTCAAGATTATGATGTTGGGGGGGCGGCTATTGATCTTCATGGTAATGCTCTACCCGAAGAAACAATGAAAGGTTGCCAGCAAGCTGACGCTATTTTATTTGGTTCTGTTGGTGGCCCTAAGTGGGCAAATTTACCACCAACACAGCAACCAGAACGTTGTGCTCTACTCGGTTTACGTGGTCATTTCGATTTATTTTGTAATATGCGTCCCGCCACTTTACAACCAGCTCTATCATCTTTATCAACCCTACGTAATGACATTTCAGAGAAAGGGTTTGACGTTTTAGTCATTAGAGAATTAACTGGTGACATTTACTTTGGAGAACCCAAAGGAAGAAAAGGTGAAGGTGACGAAGAAACTGGTTTCGATTCGATGTTTTATTCTCGTCGTGAAGTTAAACGAATCGCTCATTTAGCTTTCCAAGCCGCACAAAAGCGAAATAACAAAGTAACTTCTGTAGATAAAGCTAACGTATTAGCGACTAGTCAATTATGGAGACAAGTGGTTGAAGAAGTTGCTGTCGAATATCCAGAAGTTAGCTTCGAACACCTTTACGTTGATAATGCAGCAATGCAATTAGTACGTGACCCTAATCAATTTGATGTAATGTTATGCCCTAATTTATTTGGCGATATTTTGTCTGATATTTGCGCCATGATCACAGGCTCAATGGGGTTACTACCTTCTGCCAGCTTAAATTCCGATGGTTTTGGAATGTATGAACCCGCAGGCGGAAGTGCTCCTGATATTGCAGGAAAAGGTATTGCTAACCCAATTGCTCAAATTTTATCTGCTGCATTAATGTTACGTTACAGCTTAAATCAAGATGAAGCTGCGCAATCAATTGAAGATGCTGTAACAAGCGCATTAGATAATGGTGTGTTAACCGCAGACTTATTGCCTTCAAATCAAAGACAAAATGCCAAAACTACCAGTGAAGTAGGTGACTATATTTGTCAAATAATTGAAAATAAATGTATCCAAGAAAAAAGTATAGGAGCAGAGTAATCGTGGCAACTACATCAGCTAAAACAATGTATGAAAAATTATGGCAACAACATTTAGTAGAAGAAAAAGCCGGTGAAACCCCCTTACTTTATGTAGACCGTCATTTAATTCATGAAGTTACTTCGCCGCAGGCATTTGCAAACTTAAAATATCATGGTCGTAAGTTACGACATCCTGAACGTACGATAGCCACGATGGATCATAATATTTCTACTCGTTCTATTGAAATAAACGCCGCTGGTGAGGGTGCCGCTAACCAATTAAGAACATTAGAAAAAAACTGTAAAGAGTTTGGTATTACCCTTTTTGGTATGGGGCATAAAAACCAAGGTATTGTACATGTAATGGGCCCTGAACTTGGTTTAACCTTACCTGGAACTATCATTGTATGTGGTGATTCACATACAGCTACTCATGGCGCATTTGGAGCATTAGCATTTGGTATTGGTACATCCGAAGTTGAGCATGTATTTGCTACACAAACTTTACGTCAAACCAAAGCAAAAACCATGAAAATTGAGGTTAACGGTAAAGTTGGTAAAGGTATTAGCGCTAAAGATATTATCCTAGCTATAATCGGAAAAACAGGTAGCGCTGGAGCCACAGGTTATGTCGTTGAGTATTGTGGTGATGCTATTACCGCCTTATCCATGGAAGAACGCATGACAGTATGTAATATGAGTGTTGAGTTTGGTGCTAAAGCCGGTTTAATAGCCCCAGATCAAACCACATTTGACTACTTACAAGACAAGGAATATAGCCCTAAAGGTGATGTTTGGAAGCAAGCTGTTGCTGATTGGAAAAACTTAAAAACTGATGATGGCGCACAATTTGACCATGTATTAACGCTTGATGCAAAGGATATAAAAGCGCAAGTAACATGGGGAACTACGCCTGGTCAGGTTACAGCTATTGACTCAACTGTTCCTTCACCTGATGATTTTACCGATCCCGTAGAAAAAGAGTCTTGCATTAAAGCATTAGCTTATATGGGGTTAACTGCAGGCACAAAAATTACCGATATTAAAGTTAATAATGTCTTTATTGGTTCATGTACCAATTCAAGAATTGAAGATTTACGCGCTGCTGCTGAAATAGCTAAAGGAAAAAAAGTCTCTGAGGGTGTAACGGCCATTGTTGTTCCTGGCTCATACCGTGTAAAAGAGCAGGCAGAAGCAGAAGGGTTGGCTTATATATTTACGGCTGCAGGCTTTGAATGGCGCTTACCCGGTTGCTCAATGTGCTTAGGTATGAATGATGATCGACTTTTACCCGGTGATCGCTGTGCATCAACCAGTAACCGAAATTTTGAAGGTCGCCAAGGTCGAGGTAGTCGTACTCATTTAGTGAGTCCAGAAATGGCTGTAGCAACTGCGATAGCTGGACATTTTGTTGATATCAACGCCTAACATTAACACTTAAGGAACACTCATGGAAAAATTTACCACGCACCAAGGTTTAGTCGTGCCATTAGATATTGCTAATGTTGATACCGATCAAATTATCCCAAAGCAGTTTTTACAGAAAACTGAACGTGTTGGTTTTGGTCAGCACTTATTTCACGATTCTCGTTATTTAGATAATGACGGTAAACAAGAAAATCCAGAATTTATTTTAAACTCTCCCACTTTTAAAGGAGCAAGCATATTGCTTACCCGTGAAAACTTTGGTTGCGGTTCAAGCCGAGAGCATGCACCTTGGGCATTACAAGAGTTCGGATTTAAAGCAATTATTGCACCTAGCTTTGCAGATATATTTTACGCTAACTGCATTAACATTGGTGTTGTGCCAATTAGATTAACAGACAACGAGGTTAATGAATTATTTAAACATTCTTCAAATGGAAAATTGAGATTAACCGTAGACTTAATCAATAATAAAGTGACATCTGAAAATTTAAGTTATAATTTTAAACTGGATGACTTCCATCAATATTGTTTAGAACAAGGTGTTGATAGTGTTGGCTGGACTTTAAATAAGTTAGATAAAATTGAAGAATTCGAAGCTAAAATGCCAGCTTGGCAATAATTCAAAATAATTGATAAGTCACTTAGTAGTTAAAATAATTTATTAAGTGACTTCGCTTGTTCTTTAGAATCAAGTATTATTTACTCATTAGACACAGATAATTAAGCTTTGCCTAAAAATAAACTATGCCTGAAAGCACTTTAAACAAAAGTCACTACCAGAAAATACCATTAACTGAACTTGTTCTCGGTATGTATGTTACATCAATCGTTGATCGTAATAATAAAGAAGTGAAATCTGAAGGCTATATTTCAACAAAGCAAAGTTTAGAGCAACTCATTAACTCAAAAGTTAAATTTGTTATTGTTGATCCCGAAAAACAAAAAAAAGTAGAAACCATAGACAGGGTTTTTCCTAATATAACTGTTACAAAACCTAAAAAGCCCACTCCCGAAAAAACCATAAAGAAAGCGCCTTTTTATAATGAAATAAAAAAAGCCAATACCCTATATGAGGATGCAAAAGTACTACAAGCACAACTATTAGAAAAAGTTAAGCTAGGGCAAGTAATACAAATATCAAAAATACAGTCAACCACAGATAATATTGTAGAATCAATATTTAGAAACCAAGACGCCCTAAGTTGCTTATCACGCTTACAAACCAAAGGTTCTTATTTACTCGAGCATTCACTGAATGTAGCTATTTTAATGTCTATTTTTTCTAAGAAACTTGGGTTTGATAAACGTGTTATCCAAGAAGTGACATTAGGTGCATTTCTACACGATATTGGCAAAGTACTTTTACCTAAAGAAATATTGAATAAACATAGGGAATTAAATAGTAAAGAAGATAAAATTTGGCAAAGTCATGTATTACTTGGTATTAAGTTATTAGATGATTCACCAAGTATTTCTCATATTGCCGCAAGAATGATCAAAGAACATCATGAACGTTTAGATGGTTCCGGGTTTCCTGCTGGTTTACAAAAAAATGAAATATCAATATTCGGACGTATGATGGCGATTGTAGATACCTATGACACAATGACCTCAGGACGTCCTTATAAAGAAAGCATTCCTCCAATTACTGCCTTTAAAGCGTTGGTAAAACAATCACCACATTTATTTGATGATGAGTTAGTTGAAAAGTTTATTCATTGCATTGGTGTATATCCAGTAGGCACACTGGTGAAACTTAATAGCGGTAAATTAGGCTTAATCAGTAAATTAAATCCAAGGCGACCATTACATCCTTTTGTAAAAGTTTTTTATAATACCCGCCTTAACCAAGCAATACCTATACAAGAGATGGACTTAAGTGAGTCTAAGTATAAAGATCAAATTGATTGTTGTATAAAACCGGAGGAATTTAACATTAACCTTTTAGGCTTTTTCAAGACAGCTTTTCTTAGCTAGGTATAAAATTTAACTTACTACCAAGAAGATAGTGCTGTCATAGAAAATTGTTCCCCTCTAAAGGTTAATATCACATGCTGAGGTAAAATATCAGTTAATACCACCCCTTGTGCAATGGTATCTCCTTGATATTTGTCTTTACCGTTTACCCTTACCCAGCCTAAACCATCTGTAGCGTATAAGTGCATTTCAAATTGTAACTTAGGTAACTCTTGTTGTAACCAAAGTGGCATTTGCGACAATGGCATAACGTCATCTAGTGATGTAACAGGATTAATATCTTCCATTGGCTGCTCTTCAGTAGCCTCTATAGCCGACTGAAATCGTGCTAACACATCATCAGAAACATTTGGATCTGGCTTTAATTTAAAAGGCTCATTGTCAGTTATTTGCACATCAATAGAGTCTCCTGAGGGAGCAATGTTATCGTCTGATAACTTTTTATCCTCATTTTTGACTAGCGTACTAGGCTGAATTAATTTTTTTTCGTTAAATGTATTAGCTGGTTTTTCTTCTATCGAATCATCACCATTTTCCAATACGTTTGCTGCTTTATTATCAGAAAGTTTATACCCTTCAGCCGTTGTCAACGTATCAGCGATAGTCTGTGGTAATTGAATAGCCTGGTCATGTGAGATTTTCTCACCTAATAAGTTGTTATTACTGATGAGAGAAGTGGAAGAATTACCTAACCAATAACCCGCGATCAATGTGCTTGCAATTATGCAGCTTAAGTAGGCCATTTTCATCGGAGTTCTCCACCAAAAACTAGTAAGCTTAGCTTCTTCTCCTAATGCTTCTATAGCTGCTTTTTTGACAATTTTTCTACTTACTTTCGTATTATTACTTCCATAAGCAATAATTAGCGAACGTTCACAAAGTAAATTAACGACCCGAGGGATCCCTTTAGAAATTTGATGTATACAAGAGATAGCCGCATCGCTAAATAAAGCTCTCGTGCATTGTGCTACGGATAAGCGATGTTGAATGTACTGCTTTAATTCTACTTTGGTTAACGGCAACAAATGATAGCGAGCCGTGATCCGTTGAGCTAACTGCCTAAGATCTCTGCGTTGCAAAAGCTGCTGCAATTCAGGTTGACCAATTAAAATGACTTGCAACAACTTTTTTGTATTAGTTTCTAAATTGGTCAATAATCTAAGCTGTTCAAGCACTTCTGCTTGCAAGTGCTGTGCTTCATCTATCACAAGCAAAGTATTAATATTATCTTGATGATTCTTACTTAATTTAGTCTGTATCTTGTCAGTAAAATAATTAAGTGTTGCTCCCGCTTTTTTATATCTAATCTTTAAGCCGTCACAAATATTGGCTAATAACTCCAAGCAAGATAACGTGGGATTTAAGATAAAAACAGCTTGTGTATTTTCAGGAAGTTGCTCCATGACACTGCGACAAATAGTTGTTTTTCCAGTGCCAACTTCACCCGTTAATAAAACAAAACCGCCAGTATCACCTAAACCATAAGTTAAATGCGCTAACGCCTCGCGATGACGATCACTCATAAATAAATAAGCAGGATTAGGCGCAATGGTAAAAGGCGCTTCTTTTAAATCAAAATATTGAGTGTACATAATGTTATAGAACAGGCTCTTGATGACATAAATAACGCATTGAAAGTACCTTGTAATGCCAGAGAAGTCAAAGCCCGTATAGCAGGTTTATGTGGTTATGATAAACTAGCATAATAAAAAATAATAACTGATGTAAGCCTTAATGAACAATCAACTCATAAACGAAACGCTCAATTTCTATTTAGTTGGTGGCGCAGTGCGTGACCAATTATTGAAGCGCCCTATTTTAGAAAAAGATTTTGTTGTTGTTGGTTCCACGCCAGGGCAAATGTTATCACTTGGTTTTACACAAGTAGGTAAAGACTTCCCCGTATTTTTACACCCACAAACCAAGGAAGAATATGCCTTAGCCCGCACTGAAAAAAAACAAGGCCAAGGCTATACTGGCTTTGTGTGTAATGCATCACCTGAGGTCACCCTCGAACAAGACTTAGCAAGACGTGATTTAACGATTAATGCCATGGCAATGGATGGTCAAGGAAATATTACCGATCCATATAATGGCCTGAATGATCTTGATGATCGCGTGCTTCGACATGTTTCACCCGCATTTACCGAAGATCCACTTCGAGTTTTACGCGTTGCACGTTTTGCTAGCCGTTATCATTATTTAGGCTTTACTGTCGCTGAAGAAACAATGGCATTAATGACAAAAATTAGCCAAAGCGGAGAATTAACAGTTTTATCAGCCGAGCGTGTTTGGAAAGAAATAGAACGCAGTTTAACCGAAAAAAATCCTGAAGTTTTCATCGAAGTATTACGAAAGTGTAACGCGCTTGAAAAGCTATGGCCTGAACTAAATGCCTTATGGGGCATTCCAAATCCCGCTAAATGGCATCCAGAAATTTGTAGCGGTATTCATACAATGATGGTACTACAACAAGCTACTTTACTAACAGAAAACCCCGTTATACGCTTTGCCGCACTGTGTCATGACTTAGGCAAGTCGGTAACACCAGGGCATTTATGGCCAAGCCACCACGGACACGAAAAAGCAGGCTTACCATTAATAGAACAGTTTTGTAAAAAATACCGCGTGCCTAATCAGTATAAAAAATTAGCCTTATTGGTGAGTGAATTTCATTTACATTGCCATAAGGCGTTTGAACTAAACCCAAAAACCATTTTGCGCGTGTTTGATAAAATAAACGTTTGGCGAGACCCAACCATTTTGCCACAAGTGCTATTAAGCTGTCAGGCTGACTTTAACGGTCGATTAGGTAACGAGGATACAGCTTATCCACAAGCAGAATATTTAACTGAACTTTACAATGCTTGCACCAAAATAACTGCAAAACCGTATCTAGAGCAAGGGTTGAAAGGGATTGAGATTAAAGAGGCTATTTACCAAGCGCGCTTAACCTTGATTTCATCACTTAGAAAAGCATAGCGATACAAATAAATAATCTAAATAAAAAACCACGTCAATTGACGTGGTTTTTTATTTAACTTAAATTTGTTAATTTAGATAACTAAAAGTTATAAGTTGCTTTCACGTAGTAGTAACCACCATTGTAATCAAATGGCCCACTCTCGTAGTAAACACCACTCACTACTCCATAAGCACCACCATTCCCTTGAAGTTTTTGCGCTTCAGTATCAAAGATATTGTTAGCGCCAACCGATAAAGTCAAACTCTCGTTAACGAAGTAACTAACTTCTGCATCTATTGTAAATGAAGAACCAGCCGTTTCAGACCAACCGTAACTACTAAATTCATCTGGCTCATCCGCATGTGTTGCAAACCATTCACCAAAGTAATTGGCGCGTAGAAACATACTCATTGAATCCCAGCTTTGTGCCATGGTAAATGTTGCACGGTGCTCAGGAATACCTTCTTCTAAACGTCTTACTTTATATCCTGTTGTAAAGCTACCCGGATCATCAACTTCAGTTGAATTATAGTTATACGCTAAGCTAAACTTAGTATCCCCATCAAATAATGCCATTGAATAGTTTGCAACTACATCAACACCTTGGGTTGTAGTATCAAAGTCATTAGCAAAGAAAGTAATCTTATTACCTAATAATAGCTCAGGGTTGGGATATTTGCCTTGTAATGCGTCAACATCGGCTTGAATAATATCTATTTTATCTGTTTGCGCCAAACGATCAGTAACTTCAATCGTATAAGCATCAACTGTCATAAAGAAGTCGCCTTCTTGGTAAACAAGTCCTACCGCGAAGCTTTCTGATTCTTCAGGATTAAGTTCTGAACCACCTTTTTGTATAGAAACAGGGTGGGTAGGAGGAAATGTTGCTGATTGTACTAATTCACCGCTTACCAATGACGTTTGTGTATTAACAACATTAGCTTGGCCTACTGTTGGTGCTCGGAAGCCAGTAGAATGCGACCCCCGCAACGAAAGATTATCATTAATGCTATACTGAGCCGTTAATTTATAGTTAGTTGTATTACCAAATGATGAAAAGTCTTCATAACGCAATGCAGCACCTAGTAAAAGATCTTCAGTTAAATAGGCTTCAACATCAACATAAGCGGCAACACTTTGGCGTTTATTCTCACCTTGTGCTTCTGGTGAAAAGCCAGCAAAGCCATGAGAGCCTGCTGAAAATCCTTGTGAACGTAAAGGTCCTGTTTTCCATGACACTTCTTCACCAGAGATAATTTCAAAACTTTCTTGACGCCATTCGAGACCAGCGGCAACATTCATCGGATCGTCTAAACCAACTTCAACACTTTTAGTTAAATCTAAATTAAAGGCTTTTTCAAGTTGAATATAACTACCCGCTTCAAATTCGTATCCCGCAGGTTGGTTAGGGCCCATTGATGGGTTTACTGTATTAACCAAGTTATAAGTAGATTTATTACGGCCAACAGAGCCGCTAATATCAAAGAATGCACCTTCTAAAAAGCCATCTTTTATCTCACCTTTCGTCCCCATCACTAACGACGTATCATTAATTACTCCAGTAAACTCTGGCGTATAGCCGCCTGGAAGTATTTCATTGAATGCAAAACAATTATCATTATTAGCAACATTTGCTATATAATCAGCCTGTGTTAAGACATTAGCCGAAGTAATCGGGATATTAGGGCATGCTGCCGCATTACCATCCAATGCACCTACAAGTAATTCTCCATTGCTAGGATCAGTATACACACCACCACGGTCTTGAGGGTTTCGGTAATAATAACCACCAATACCAGTGCGATCAGAATAATTACCGAACATATAAAATTCTTTATCATTACCTAGATCTAATTTTACATTACCAAATAATGTAACATCGTCTTTAATTTCTGGATTACCCCACGTCATAGCTGGGCTTGCTACTGAGGTATTACCTGCATCAATAAGTGCTTGAGCGTCCGGACGCTGAACACTCCGACTGGTTGCATCAGCTTCTTTTAATTGAAAGCTTAAGTTTACAGAGCCATCTTTGGTAAATGGTAAACCAATATTACCGTCTACAATTGTCTGATCTCCATCACCTTCATAATATTGACCTTTTCGTACTGATAATGACCCACCATCGGCATCATCTTTTAATACAAAGTTCATAACCCTTGCAATAGCATCTGACCCATACTGCGCCGCTGCACCATCACGTAACACTTCAACTTGTTTAAGCGCTACACTTGGTATAACAGAGATATCAGGTCCTTGTGCACCATCATTAACACCTCCACCTTGGAACGCAATAACCGATGCTCGATGACGACGCTTTCCATTAAGCAGTATTAATGTACTATCTGAAGATAGTCCACGTAAATTAACGGGTCGGATAAATGATGCCGCATCACTAATAGGTTGCTGACGAACATTAAAAGATGGAATAGCTCCTTGAAGCATATCAAGCATATCACTTGATGCATTTTTCCCTAATTCATCACCACCAACAATATCAATAGGCACTGGTGATTCTGCCACTGAACGTGGAGCTGCACGAGAGCCAACAACAGCAATACGTTCAACATCTTTTTCTTTCTTCACAGCATTATTTTCTGCTGCGTACGAGGGTGCGATGGTACCTAACGCTAAACCGATAGATAAAGCTAGCGTTCCAGTACGATATTTTATTTCCTTCCTAGATCTAAATTTATTTTATTTATGTAATTTTTATTATGTTAATTTTTATTATGCTTAACTATTTATGCATAAATGAAAATATGCAGTAAATGTTACTTAAGCTTCTATTGTTATAGAACAGCATACTAAGCATTACAAGCGTTAAATAATCACTTATTTAACGGCTTAGCTTCATAAATATAATTATCAATTTTTAAATTTACGACTGAAAATAAACTTTAAATTCAATAAAGATTAGAAAAAGCAATACCTCTATAGGAGTATTGTGTTTGAGTATAAAGTGATTTTTGTCTGAATAAGTAACATGTGTTCACTAAAATAATATGATATTTAGTAAATAAATAATGGAAAAAAAATTTTGTAATATGAACAATTTTTAAACGAAAAGAATAGGTTTAATTCTACCTTACAAATGGATACTTTATACAATTAAGAGTTGAAAATTAATATTAATAAAAGTGACAACAGCCACATGCATAAAAAGTAAAAAAAATAACATATTTATTCACCCAGACAACTAAGCTTAAATATAACTAGCTAATAGCGTAATCCCATAAATAGCAAAATTTAAAATATAACTACGCGGCTGTTAATTATATGAATAAAATGCTGCCTCTGCCTGTTTATCTGTAGTAGTTAGAATATGTCAAAAATGAGCTTGAAGTAATTCAATGTAAAGAAGTGCCATATCACAATTATTTGCGAAGATAAAATAAACAGCCCAGTAGCTACTAGGCTGTTTCGTATATGATTGTAGATAATGTTATTCAGCTGGCAGTATTATTGCTGAAACTTCACCAAAACCAATTCTAGCCGCTCCTTCTTTTTGGCACCATCCTTTCATAATCACATTATCTCCATCTTCTAAAAACGTGCGCGTTTCACCATTAGGTAATGAGATAGGCTCACTTCCTGCGTTAGATAATTCAAGCATAGAGCCAGCTTGATCAGGTGTAGGCCCTGATTGAGTTCCACTACCAAACATATCGCCTGATTGTAAATTACAACCATTAACTGTGTGGTGTGCAACCATTTGAGCCACTGTCCAATATGAATCATTAAAGTTTGACTGAGAAAGTTGCACAGCAGGTTCAACCTGGCTACGCATTTGCGCTGTTTCAAGCAAGGCTTGTAATTGAATATTAAACGCACCAATATTTCTATTTTGCGTTGACTCTAAATAAGGCATAGGTTGAGGATCTTGTTCATCTCGAGTCCAAGGTTGTCTATAAGGTGCTAAAGCTTCCATAGTAACAATCCATGGAGATACAGTAGATGCAAAATTCTTTGATAAAAATGGACCTAATGGTTGATATTCCCATCCTTGAATATCACGTGCTGACCAATCATTAAATATACATAAGCCAAATACATGATCTTCAGCATTTTCTATTGAAATAGGTTCACCTAACGTATTCCCCTTGCCAATAAAAATACCCACTTCTAATTCATAATCTAGACGTTTACAAGGACCAAATGATGGCTCTGTTGCAGTTGGAGCTTTAGTTTGACCCTTAGGGCGTTTAAAGGTTTGACCCGATACTTCAATTGAAGAGGAACGACCATGATAACCTATTGGCACCCATTTATAATTTGGCAATAATGGATTGTCTGGACGAAATTTCTTTCCAACAGAAGTGGCATGGTGAATTGAAGTATAAAAATCCGTGTAATCACCTATTCTACAAGGTAAAGCATAATCAATATCAGTTTGTGGGACGAGACATTCAGAAATAACTTTTTGTTCACTAGCCCCCTCTCTTAAGGCCTTTGATAAGGCTAACCTTAATGATGACCACGCTACTTTCCCCATTGCCATAAAATCATTAAGCTGATCTTTAGCACATGCTTTAAGTGCTTCCTGTACTCTATCAGTAAATATATTTTTTTCGTACAATGCCTCTAGATCAATTACTTGATCTCCTATAGCAACACCACCACGAAAAGCTTGGTTAACTTCTTTTTGTTTAAAAATAGCAAAAGGTAAATTTTGTATAGGAAAATCTGTCGTTACTGAATTGGCAGATACAACCCAGCTTTTAAGAGATGGTTCATGCGTCTCGTTTAATAAATGCATTGTCGAATGTGATGTTTGCGTTGTTGTTTGCGTAGATGTCATTAAAAAAATATCTCCTAATCGTTTACTAGTTAATATGACTAGTTAAACGTACTTATTTGGTTTTGCTATTGATATGCAGTAATTTATATATGCGTTATCCATTGAGGGCATTATATCAATGCCAATACTAAACGCTACGTTTGTAAATTTTTACATAGCGATAACCTTGTCAACTATCTGTTGCACTTACTTGTTTACAATACTCCCCACCAATCATAGTTAATCAAACCACCACAGTTAACAAAAAACTCACAAAAAGGAAACAAAAACACAAACAAATCAATCAATTAGCATAGATAAAAATGTCATGATTTTTTACAATTTTCACTTTTAAAGGTTTTCAACAATAACCAACTCATTGAAAATATGCTCTTTTTTTATCTGGTACAACCTTTGCTTAGTATATATGTACAAAAACACTACGCTTACATTAATTAAGGAATTTTAATGAAATCTAAATATTTAGCATCAACGGCATGCGCGCTATTATTCGCAGCTACTAGCTTATCAAATGTTGCAAATGCAGGCTTAATGACCCTTACTTTTGATAATACCAGTTCACTTTCAGATTGGACAAAAGATAGAACAACACCTTCTGGTTTTGAAATTATAAATGACGAATTAGTAATGACAGTTGCAGGGGAGCTTGATGATGATAACTTCTATAATACCCAAGGTATGCAACTAGATATTGGCGAGTCAAATTATATGTCAGTTGACATGTGGATTGACTCAAGCTGGACAGCTACAGGTAGATTCGGTGGACTTTGGGCTGTGGCTTATAACGCAGATACTACCCGTGCTGATGAATATCCTATTTTAGAATTTCAAAATGATCCTAACGGCGCAACAGGTGTTGCCAAATGGGAATCAGGTATAGGTTGGGTAGTACCACCAAGCTCACAATTTACAATGGATGCATTTAATAAACTTGAAATTATGCTTGTTAATAACACCTATCAATATCTCGTTAATGGTAATTTAGTACATACTGCTGCATCAACAAGTACTTACTTAGGCAGTATTATTCTTAACGGCTATAATACGATGTCTGCAGATGGTGGTTATCAAGTACGCTATGACAACGTTACATATGGTACGGTTAATGTGCCAGAACCATCAACATTAGCAATATTTGCTTTAGCGCTTGCTGGACTGGGTGCTCGTCGTTTCAGCAAATAATAGCATCACCGATTTAAAATAGTAGTAAAAGCCTATTACTTTTGTACTAGGCTTTTTTATTTAGTGTTAACAATTAGAGTTTTCTTAACTTTTTGATTATGATCACTATGAATGCCTTCTAAAGTTAATTACAGATAAACTTCCATTTAAAAGATTAGCATATAGAGGCACTCTAAGCCTTAGATTACTAAAATCACCTTTCTCTAAATACAAGATGAACTACAGCAACAAAACTTAAATTTTATATTAAAAACTTACATAGGCCTGTCATCATTGGTATTGAGCAAGCTAAATTGAAGTCATGTAATTTTATACTAATGAATTGGATATACAAATACCATAGACACATAAATGTGCTCAAACGATTTAACATAAGCGTAAACAGCTAGCTCTCTTAAAATGGCCATACACGATTATTCAATCGTCTATGGCAAAAAACCAGAAGCATAGCTACGGGCTTTTATAATAGAAATCTAGCAATGTCTCGCTACGCTCTCACATGGGCTTTTCTGCAACATAAGTCACACTACCATGACGTACAAGGATGCGCTAATGTCGTGAAGGCATGGATGCCTATGAACGGCCAGCTATTATTTTTTTCTTACATATAGCAAGAAACCCGTAGCCTTAGCTACGGGTTTCTTTAATTAGAAGTCTAGCAATGTCCTACTCTCACATGGGAACTCCCACACTACCAT